>JAITUC010000015.1 GCA_031286585.1 Delftia acidovorans | reverse complement strand
AGCGAATGCGCGTAGGGGCCACCACCGGATTAGGCGCGCGTTATCTGGCTCGACAGGATGCACGAAGCGCGGCGATCCTCGGCTGCGGATGGCAGGCAGGCGCTCAGGCCCTGGCGGCGGTGACGGTTCGCCCACTGGAAAAACTCTATGTCTACAGCCCGGATGAAAGCCACCGCCGGGCATTTGCGCAGCAGCTCCATCAGGAGCTGGATATCGCCGTCGAAGCGATGAGCAGCGCCGAACAGGCGGTGCGTCTGGCGGATATGGTGTTATGTGCCACTAACAGTTTACAGCCAGTGTTATCGCGCGACTGGTTGCGTCCCGGCGTACATGTCGGCTCGATCCGCGAAGGGGAACTGGCTGCTGAAGAATTCAGTGTCTATGACCGCATCGTTGTGCACGATCCGGGCAATATAACCAACGATCATCTGGTCGTCGCCAGCGGCATTGACCATCGTGAGAAATCGTCACCGTTAATGCGCGTCCTGGATAACGCGCCGTCTCTGGCGGACCTGGTTGCTGGCCAGACTCCCGCACGGCAGAAGCCGGAAGAAATCACTGCCTTTCTCAATTACCACGGACTGGGCTACCAGTTTGCCGCTGCGGGTGCAGTATTGCTGGAAAAAGCGCTGGCGGCGGGCCGCGGCGTAGAACTACCGGACGAGTGGTTCACTCAGGATGTGCACTCCTGACCGCGCTTAGCACATCTGCGCATTAACTTTGCCGATTTAAACAGTTAAGCAATAAAACGACGCTGCCTATAGTAGCCCAGTAATGTGATTAATTATTATTCGGAGTGGTATTTTGGCTTCTGCATTTTCATTGCCCCAGGAAGTAACAGACACCTCGCCTCGTCTCGCGCTGCGCGCGCTGAGTAAGTCTATGGGTGAACACCGCGCCGTGAACGGCATCGATCTTGCCATTTCCCCTGGAGAACTGGTGGTTCTGCTGGGACCAAGCGGTTGCGGGAAAACCACCACGCTGCGCATGGTTGCAGGCTTTATCCAGCCAGACTCGGGCGAAATTCATTTGAACGGCCGCCTCGCCGCCAGCCCACGCTATATGCTACCACCGGAGAAACGCCAGTTGGGCATGATGTTCCAGAATTATGCCATCTGGCCCCATAAAAGCGTCTTTAATAACGTCGCCTACGGCCTGCAAATTGCTGGCGAGAAAGCGGAGTTTATCCGCCAGCGCGTTAATCGGATGCTGGAAATCGTCAACCTGACCGGCTATGCAGGACGCAAACCGGCCGACTTGAGTGGCGGGCAGCAGCAGCGCGTGGCGCTGGCGCGCACCGTGGTCATCGCGCCCAAGCTGCTGCTGCTGGACGAGCCGCTGTCCAACCTCGACAAGCAGCTGCGCGTGCAGATGCGCGAGGAGCTGCGCAGCCTGCAGCGCAAGCTGGGCCTGACCACCATCTTCGTCACCCACGACCAGGAGGAGGCCATGACAACGGCCGACCGCATGGCCGTGCTGGACAAGGGTGTGCTGCAGCAGGTGGGCTCGGCGGCCGGGCTGTACGACTATCCGGCCAACCGCTTCGTGGCGGGCTTTGTGGGCACGGCCAATGTGCTGGAGGGCGAGGTGCTGCCGACGGGCGGCGAGTCGCTGGCCTTCAAGGTGCCGGGCCTGGGCACGCTGACCCTGCCGCGCTCGGCCCAGCCGCCCGCGCCGGGGCGCGCGGCGCTGGCCTTCCGGCCGCACCAGGTGCAGATCGCGGTGCGCGACGATGCGGGCGATGCCTCGCGCGTGTGGGTGGAAGGGCAGATCGAAAGCGCCGAGTTCCTGGGCGAGTTCTCGCGCTACCGCGTGCGCGTGGGCGAGGTGGCCGTGGTCGCCGACCAAGCGCACTACGCGGGCATTGCCATGTTCCCCATGGGCATGCCGGTGCGCCTGGGCATCGAGCCCACGCAGCTGCGCTACCTCGACGAGTGAACGATGAGACGGCTAGGGATGTTCCCTGTAACCCGGGCCTGCCCGGGCCGCAGGCCCTGGCGCCTGCGCTAGGCTGGCCGCCCATGGAGATGTATCAGCTGCGCGCCTACGTCACGGCGGCCACGCTGGGCAGCGTCACGCGCACGGCCGAGGCCCTGCACCTGACGCAGCCCGCCATCACGGCCCAGATCAAGGCGCTGGAGGAAGAGCTGGGCGTGGCGCTGTTCGACCGGCGCCCGGGCCGCATCAGCCTCACGCGGGCCGGCGAGGCGCTGATGGAGCCCGCCCGGCAGGTGCTGGATGCGGCGGGCAGGCTGCAGGGCCAGGCCCGCGAGCTGCAGGGCGAGATCACGGGCCAGCTGCTGCTGGGCACGGTGGCCGATCCCGAGGCGCTTCGCCTGGGCTCGCTGCTGCATGGCCTGGTGGAGGCGCTGCCGCTGCTGGACATCAAGACACGCCAGGGCTGGGCCGAGGAGCTGCGTGCGCAGGTCGCGGCAGGCGGGCTGCAGGGCGCGTTCTACATCGGCGCCCACATGCCGCGCGACCTGGGCGCCCTGGTGCTGCAGACGCTGCACTACCGCGTGGCGGCGCCGCCTGCGCTGCGCGAGCGCATCCTGCAATCGGGCTGGAAGGATCTGGCGCAACTGCCCTGGATCGGTGCGCCCGCGCAGCACCATGAGCAGGCCCTGCTGCTGGCGCTGTTCGCCCGCCAGGGGCTGAGCCCCAATCAGATCGTGGAAAGCGATGCCGCCGCCGCGCCCGAGAGCCTGGTGCGTGCCGGCCTGGGCCTGGCGCTGCTGCGCGAGGACCGCGCCCTGGCCGCGGCCGAGCATGGCTGCGTGGCCATCTGGCCGCATGCGCGCGTGGCGGCGCAGCTGGGCTTCATCCACCCGCGCGAGGCCGAGCACGACCCGGCCCTGGTGGCCACGCTGTCGCAGCTGCGCAGGGTCTGGGGACTGACCGAGGTTCAGGCGGCGGCGCCGCCGCCGGTCTGAGGGGTGCCTGCCTGGACGATGGCCTCGACCAGCGCATCGAGGCTGCCCCTGCGTTCCTGCTCGCCCACCTCGAACAGCTCCAGCACGCCGGTGCCGCGCAGGATGGCGAAGGCCATGGCCGCAAAGCCCTGCGGGCGGGGATGGTGCTGCGCGATCTCGGGGAAGACGTCCAGGAAGCGGGTGTAGAACACGCTGTCCACATGCACCCGGCGCGCGTCCACGCGGTCGAACAGCGAGGGGGAGGCCTTGCAGCCGAAGAACATGCTCCAGGCCGCCTGGTAGTTGGCCGCGCCGAAGATGTTGTCCCAGGCCAGGGTGACGAAGGTTTCGGCGCGCTCGCGCAGGGGCAGGGCCTTGTCGGGCCAGACCGTGCCCTGGTCGCTCAGCGGTTCCATGACCTCGATGACCAGCCGCTCCATCAGCGCATCGCGGCTCTCGAAGTGGTGCTGCAGCGCGCCCAGCGACACATCGGCGCCGCGCGCGATGGCCTGCAGCGTGGCGCTCTTGAAGCCGCCCTCGCGCAGCAGCGCCAGTGCGGAGTCGATGATCTTGCGTTGCGTTGTCTCCACACGCTCGGTCTGCGGCGTGCGTGCGCGCCGCTGCGTGGCGGACGTCGTCATGTTCTGGGCTCCAGAGGGCAAAAAAATAATAGTAGATTGTTTTTGTTTGTTGCGGGCGTTCAACCGTTGGCGGAGTGCGGCATGGCGGGCGGCAATGCGTCGAACGCCTTCGCTACTCCTTCTTTCCGGGCTTGTCCATAGGGATAAATTACAAGAAATAATAATTTATTGTTTTTTATAGTTGATACCCATCAACAAGGGGCGCACAAGGCCCCGCATTCCAACAGGCACCCCACGAGGAGACATTGCCGTGAAGACCACCGAAGTGTTCCAACCCCTGCGCCGCCGCGCGCCTTGCTGAAAGCCGGAGCACCCCACCGATGCACAGCAATTCTTCCCAGGGCCACCTGGAGCGCAGGCTGCAGAACCGACACATCCAGCTCATCGCGCTGGGCGGCACCATAGGCACGGGCCTGTTCCTGGGCTCGGCCGGCATCATCGAGCTGGCCGGGCCGTCCCTGCTGCTTGGCTACGCCATTGGCGGGCTGATCATCTTTTTCATCATGCGTTTCCTGGGCGAGATGCTGGTCGAGGAGCCCAACGCGGGCTCGTTCAGCTATTTCGCCAACCGTTACCTGGGCCGCTTCGCGGGCTTTCTGGCGGGCTGGAACTGTGTGGCGCTGTATGTGCTCGTGGGCATGCTGGAGCTGACGGCCGCAGGCAAGTTCATCCAGTTCTGGTGGCCCGGCATACCCACCTGGGTGACGGCGGCGGTGTTCTTCGTGCTGATCAACGGCGTGAACTTCATCAACGTCAAGGCCTATGGCGAGTTCGAGTTCTGGTTCGCGCTGATCAAGATCGCGGCCGTGCTGGCCATGATCGCTGCGGGCGTGTATCTGCTGGCCAACGCCGACCGGCCCGAGCAGACGGTGCGCAACCTGTGGACGCACGGCGGCTTCTTCCCCAACGGCCTGTCGGGCCTGGTGATGGCCTTCGCCTTCATCATGTTCGCCTTCGGTGGCGTGGAGATGCTGGGCTTTGCGGCGGCCGAGACCGACCAGCCGCGCACCGTCATCCCCAAGGCCGTGAATCAGCTGATCTACCGCGTGCTGGTGTTCTACATCGGCTCCATGGCGGTGCTGATGTCGCTCATGCCCTGGACCGATCTGCTGGGCCAGCTCAAGGCCGGCGGCGACACCTACAGCAGCAGCCCCTTCGTGCTGGTGTTCTCGGGCCTGGGCGAGAACACGGCCGCCCATCTGCTGAACTTCGTGATCCTCACGGCCACGCTGTCGGTCTACAACAGCATGGTCTACAGCAACAGCCGCCTGCTGTACGGCATGGCCAGCGAAGGCAATGCGCCGCGCTCGCTGATGCAGGTCAACCGCCGCGGCGTGCCGGTGCGGGCCATCGTCTATCCGGCCGTCTTCACGGCGCTGGCCATCGTGCTGAACTATGTGGCGCCGGCCGGCGTGCTCGAGTTGCTGATGTCGCTGATCGTGGCGGCACTGGTGATCACCTGGACCATCATCATCGTGGCGCACTGGCGCTTTCGCCGGGCGCATGTGGCGCGCAGGACCGTGCTGGGCTTTCCCGCACCGGCCGCGCCGCTGACCAACGCCATCTGCCTGGCCGCCATGGCCCTGGTGGTGGGCGTGATGCTGCTGACACCGTCGGTGCGGTCCTCCGCGCTGGCCATTCCGATCTGGGTCCTGGTGGTCTACGTGGCCTATCGCCTCGTGTTCCGCCAACGTCCCACGCCTGTGCTGGAATCCGTACTGGAGCCTGCGCACATCCCCCGCTGAAACCTTCAAGGAGAACCAACCATGGCAGACCTGTTCGACAACCCGATGGGCCTGATGGGCTTCGAATTCGTGGAATTCGCGTCGCCCGCGCCCGGCGTGCTGGAGCCGCTGTTCGAGAAGCTGGGCTTCACCCTGGTGGCCAGGCACCGTTCCAAGAACGTGCTGCTGTACCGCCAGGGAGGCATCAACTTCATCATCAACAATGAGCCGGGGCAGGCCGCCTATTTCGCGGCCGAGCACGGCGCCTCGGCCTGCGGCCTGGCCTTCCGCGTCAAGGACGCGCACCAGGCCTACAAGCGCGCGCTGGAGTTGGGCGCCCAGCCGGTGGAGATCCCCACGGGCCCCATGGAGCTGCGCCTGCCGGCCATCAAGGGCATCGGCGGCGCGCCGCTGTACCTGATCGACCGCTTCGAGGAAGGCAAGTCCATCTACGACATCGACTTCGAGTTCCTGCCCGGCGTGGACCGCAACCCCAAGGGGCACGGCTTCCAGGTGGTGGACCACCTGACGCACAACGTCTACCGTGGCCGCATGACCTACTGGGCGGACTTCTACAGCAAGCTGTTCAATTTCCGCGAGATCCGCTACTTCGACATCTCGGGCGAGTACACCGGCCTGGCCTCCAAGGCCATGACGGCGCCCGACGGCCTGATCCGCATTCCGCTGAACGAGGAATCGCGCCAGGGCGGCGGCCAGATCGAGGAATTCCTCATGCAGTTCAACGGCGAGGGCATCCAGCACATCGCGCTGCTGACCGACAACCTGCTGGACTCCATCGACCAGCTGCAGATGGCCGGCATTCCGCTGCTGACCGCGCCCAATGACATCTACTACCAGAACCTGGAAGGCCGCCTGCCCGGCCACGGCCAGCCCGTGGGCGAGCTGCAGGCGCGCGGCATCCTGCTGGACGGCACGACCGAGGGCGGCCAGCCGCGACTGCTGCTGCAGATCTTCTCCCAGCCCATGCTGGGCCCCGTGTTCTTCGAGTTCATCGAGCGCAAGGGCAACTACCGCGAAGGCTTCGGCGAAGGCAATTTCAAGGCCCTGTTCGAGTCCATGGAGCGCGACCAGATCAACCGCGGCGTGCTGCAGGCCGAGGCACCGCAGGGCGCCTGATCCCGACAGACGCAGCGCGCGCGCCCGGCCCTGGCCGGGTGGGCGCGCTGTCGTCAGGGTAAACACGGGCGGCCCTACACTCGGTGCCCATGAATTCCCCCTCCATGCAACCGGTGGCGCTCGGTCAAAGCGCATTGCAAGTCAGCCCCATCTGCCTGGGCACCATGACGTTCGGAGAGCAGGTCGGCGAGGCCGAGGCCTTTGCCATCATGGACCGCGCGCTGGAACGCGGCGTGGACTTCTTCGACACGGCCGAGATGTATGCCGTGCCCGCACGCGCCGAAACCTGCGGCGCCACCGAAACCATCATCGGCCGCTGGTTCGCCCAGCGTCCCGGCGCTCGCGCCAAGGTGGTGCTGGCCACCAAGGTGGCAGGCCCCTCGCGCGGCATGCCCTGGGTGCGCGAGGGCTTGGGGCTGACGGCGGCCGACATCGCCGCCTCCTGCGAAGGCAGCCTGCGCCGCCTGGGCACGGACGTGATCGACCTCTATCAGATCCACTGGCCCGAGCGCAATGTGCCGGCCTTCGGCCAGCTCTACTACGACCCGTCCAGGGAAAGCTCGCAGACCGGCATCCACGAGCAGCTCGAAGCGCTGGGCCGCCTGGTGCGGGAAGGCAAGGTGCGCCACATCGGCCTGTCCAACGAGACGCCCTGGGGCGTGCACGAATTCGTGCGCCTGGCCGAGCAGCACGGCCTGCCGCGCGTGGCCTCGGTGCAGAACGCCTACTGCCTGCTCAACCGCAGCTGGGAAAACGGCATGGACGAAAGCTGCCACCGCCTGGGCGTGTCGCTGCTGGCCTACTCGCCGCTGGCCTTCGGCCTGCTCACGGGCAAGTTCGACGTGCATGCGCCCACCGATCCCGCAGCACCGCAGGCCGCGCGCATTGCGCGCTATGAATCGGTGCGCAGGCAGCGCTGGGGCCGGCCCGAAGCCCTGGCCGCCGCACGCCGCTACAACGCGCTGGCGCGCGAACACGGCATGACGCCCACGCAGATGGCGCTGGCGTTCTGCTATACCAAGTGGCAGGTGGCCAGCACCATCATCGGCGTGACCTCGGTGGCCCAGCTCGATGAGGACCTGAACGCCTGGGGCACCCAGCTGTCGCCCGAGCTGCTGGCAGCCATCGACGCCATCCGCTGGGAAGTGCGCGACCCTGCGCAGTAGGCGGGCCGGTCCGGCCATCCACGGGCTCCTGCGCCGTCTTCAGCGGCTGCACTCGCCCTTGAGCGCGGCCGCCGCCAGCATGGGCAGGCTCAGCAGGCCCATGCCGCCGCCCTTGAACTCGCCCTTCATGCAATCGCCATGGGCGGCCTCGCGCATGGCGCTGGCCAGCGGGTCCTCGCGCTGCACAGGTGTCTGGAGCGCGGCCTGGCCTTGCCGGGCCGCCGCCTGCACGGCCTGGCGGCCTGCGGCAGAGTCCAGCAGGCGGCCCATGGCCCTGGCGCTGCGCTCAGTGCCCGGGATGGCTGCGTTGTCGGCTGGCGCAGGTGCCGGCGCGGCGGACGCCGGCGGCTCGGCGGTTGCCGCTCGGGCGTCTGTGGCCGCAGGGATTGGCCTTGAGGGCGGCGCGGCGGCGGCACCTTGCGGCTGTCGCCCAGGCCTGGGCCCGGAGGCTGGCTCGGGTCGGGCGGCTGCTGGCAGCGGGGAGGGCGCGTGGCTGGCCCGTACCGGCGCCGGCTCCGGTGTCGGCGCTGGCGTCTCCATCCAGACCAGCTGGAGGCGGGGCAGCCCGGGCCGGGCGGCTTCGGGCCGATGAATGTCCGGCGCCAGGCCTTGCCACAGCAGCACCCCGTGCATCAGCAACGACAGCAGCAGCCCCGTGGCGAGGCGGCCGCGTCCCTGGGTCACGCCCCGGGCTCCGCCACCCATTCCAGCAGGTCACCGGGCTGGCACTGGAGCGCTTCGCAGATGCGCTCCAGCGTGTCGAAGCGCACGCCGCGCACCTTGCCGCTCTTGAGCAGTGAAATGTTCTGTTCGGTAATGCCTACGATCTCGGCCAGTTCGCGCGAACGCATCTTGCGGCGCGCCAGCATCACATCGAGGTGGACGATGATGGGCATGCTCAGACGAATCCCGCGTTCTCTTCGGCGATGCGCTGGGCCTGCAGCATCACATGGGCGATGGAGACCAGCACCACGCCGAGCAGTACCAGCAGCCCGTCGTGCCAGTACAGGCCCACCGTGACGAAGCGTTGCCCTGGCGGGTTGCCCATGCTGGCTGCCACCGACATCAGCGCGCGCGTGAAGGGCAGGGCCAGCGCGCCGGCCAGCACCGTCCAGGCAAAGCGCATCAGCGCCCCCTGGGCACCCATGCCGAAGACCCGGCCCTGCAGATATTCGCCGAACAGCGTCCACAACTGGCGCAGCGCATACAGGCCGCAGCCCACGGGCAGCAGGCTGACCAGCGCGGTGCGCCAGCGCGCTGCCATGTCCAGCGGCTGGCCGGGCGGCATGCCCAGCAGGCCTTCCGCCTGGCCTGGAAGATCCTGTGGCGACAGCAGGGCGGCTGCGGGCAGGGCCAGCAGCGCGACGGCACCGAGGGCAATCAGGATGCGCGCCGCCTGGGAGTGGCGCCTCAGTGCGCTGCCCGGGGCGTGGAGCGTATAGTTCATGGCAGAGATTCGTATTGATGAGTCGATAAAAAATTATTGTAAAACGATAAAAAATTCATGTCCAAGAAAAACTCTCATGTCAGCGAGACGCCGGCCACGCAGATGCTGCGCGCCCACAAGGTGGAATTCACCGAGCACCCCTATGAATACCTGGAGCACGGCGGCACCGAGCACAGCGCGGCCAGCCTGGGCCTGGACGAGCACATGGTGGTCAAGACCCTGGTGATGCAGGACCAGGACGTCAAGCCGCTGATCGTGCTCATGCACGGCGACTGCAAGGTCTCCACCAAGAACCTTGCGCGGCAGATCGGCGCCAAGAGCGTGGAGCCCTGCAAGCCCGAAGTCGCCAACCGCCACAGTGGCTACCTGGTCGGCGGCACCTCGCCCTTCGGCACGCGGCGCGACATGCCGGTCTATATCGAAGAGAGCATCCTGGCGCTGCCGCGCATCGCCATCAACGGCGGGCGCCGGGGCTTTCTGGTCCAGCTGGACCCGCGGGTCTGCGTGCAGCTGCTGGATGCGCGGCCCGTGCACTGCGCGCTGGCAGAATAGACGCCCTGAAGAAATGAACAGACTTGCGCAGACAGGCAGGAGGCTGCCGCCTCCACCGGACTTGCGCAGGACCTGATGAAAAACATGCGTCGGCGATCAGGGAGGGCGGGCCATTGCGGCCGGCCGGATCGCGCGCCGGCGCTCCACAGACCGGCCAAGGACACCCATTGAACGCGCTCTACCCCCTTCTCGCCACCGTGGCGGCCTACCTGATCGGCTCGCTGTCGTTCGCCGTCATCGTCAGCCGGGCCATGGGCCTGAACGACCCGCGCACCTACGGCAGCGGCAACCCCGGCGCCACCAATGTGCTGCGCTCCGGCAGCAAGGCGGCCGCAGCCGTGACCCTGCTGCTGGACGCCGCCAAGGGCTGGCTGCCCGTGGCCCTGGTGCAGTGGTTCGGCAGCCGCTTCGGCCTGGGCGACGGCACGCTGGCCATGGTGGCGCTGGCCGCCTTCTTGGGCCACCTGTATCCGGTGTTCTTCCGCTTCAAGGGCGGCAAGGGCGTGGCGACGGCGCTGGGCGTGCTGCTGGGCATCAGCGGCTGGCTGGGCCTGGCGGTGGCGGCGACCTGGCTGATCATTGCCGTGTTCTTCCGCTATTCCTCGCTGGCGTCCCTGGTGGCTTCCGTCTTCGCCCCCGTCTACTACCTGATGTGCAGCGGCGTGGTCTGGTATGCCGAGACGCCGATTGCCGCCGCCATCGTCGCCATGGCGGCCCTGCTGATCTGGCGCCACCGCGAGAACATCCAGCGCCTGATGGCCGGCAAGGAATCCAGGCTGGGCAGCAAGAAGACCGATGCCGCCACTGCGCCAGCCAAGCCCGGCACGGGCAAGGGCAAGCCGCATTGACCGTCGCCGCCGCGCTGCGCACCACGGGTGCAGCTTGCGTGCAGGGCGTGGCCGGCCGGCCGCGCTCCAGGCCATCATCCCTTCACTGACGACCTGACCCTTCTTACATGGCATCGAGTCCATCGCAGCGCGTCTACCGCGCACCTTGCCCCGGCTGCGGCGCGCCCGTGGAATTCGCCAGCGCCCAGGCCAGCTACGCCGTCTGCGAGTTCTGCCGCAGCACCGTGGTGCGCCAGGGCGATGTGCTGCAGCGCCGCGGCTCCATGGCCGAGGTCTTCGAGGACTACAGCCCCCTGCGCATCGGCGCCACGGGCCAGATGCTGCGCAACGGCAAGCCCGAGCACTTCACCCTGGTCGGCCGGCTGCAACTCAAGAGCGAGGCGGGCGCCTGGAGCGAATGGGTGGCCGCCTTCAGCGACGGTGCGCTGGGCTTTCTGAGCGAGGACAACGGCCAGTTCGTCTGGTCCTGGCCCTGGGAGGCCGAGGCCGTGCGCAACGGGCCGTTCAAGGCCTCCGACTGGCTGCTGGGCGCGCAGCGCGTGCTGGGCGGCAAGAGCTTCACGGTCAGCAGCGTGCAGAACGCGCGGCTGGTATCGGCCCAGGGCGAGCTGGCACAACTGCCCGAGCCCGGCGCTCCCTATTGGCTGGTCGAGCTGCGCAGCGAGCAGGGCCAGGTCCTGTCCGTGGACTTCTCGGCCCAGCCGCCTGCGCTGAGCCTGGGCGAACGCGTGGTGCTGGACGACCTCAGGATGCAGGGCCTGCGCGACGGCGCCTCGCTCAAGGGCGAGCAGGGCCGGCACTTCAACTGTCCCAAGTGCGGCGCCGTGGTGCCCGTGCGCTTTTCCACCACCAAGAGCCTGAGCTGCCCCAGTTGCGGATCGCTGGTGGACCTGAGCCAGGGCATTGGCAAGGAACTGTCCTATGCCGAGCAGAACGAGCCCGTGCGCCCCGCCATTCCCCTGGGCAGCAGGGGTGCATTGGAAGGCCTGCAATGGCAGGTGGTGGGCTTTCAGCACCGCATGGGCGAGGAGCCTGGCGACGACGAGAGCTTTGGCTGGGAGGAATACCTGCTGTTCAACCAGAAGGCCGGCTTCGCCTTCCTGGTCGATTCCTCCGATGGCTGGAGCATGGCCCGCGTGACCACGGGCGTGCCCAAGCTCTCCAAGAACCGCAGCACGGCCAAGTACATGGGCCGGCAGTACCAGCTGGAATCGCGCTACACGGCCGAGACCACCTATGCGCTGGGCGAGTTCTACTGGCCCGTGCAGCGCGGCCAGACCACGCGCAATGTGGACTATGTGAGCGCAGGCGCGCAGAACAAGGCCTTTCTGGCCAGCGAGACCGAGAACGGCGAGACCACCTGGTCGCATGGCAGCGCCGTCCCGGCCACCACGCTGGCCATGGCCTTCGGCCTCAAGCAGCTGCGGGACCGCTCGCAGGTCGGCGTGATGTCGGGCAGCCGCTTCGGCCTGTGGACCATCGTCATCGGCCTGGTCATCCTGTGGCTGGTGTTCGTCATGCTGCGCGGCTGCATGTCGCGCCCGGGCTGTGACCCGAACACCGACCCCAACTGCAACAGCTACACCCGCAGCAGCGGCGGCTCCTGGGGTGGCTACACCTCGGGCGGCAGCCACAAGTAAACAACGGAGAAACTGATCATGAACTTCGACTGGTTCAATCCCGCCGCCTTCTTCGGCTCGATCCTCTATGCGCTGGTGGGCGTGGTGGTGTTCTGGCTGTGCTTCATCATCATCGACAAGATCACGCCCGTGGACATGTGGGCCGAGATCGTCGAGAAGCACAACAAGGCCCTGGCCATGGTGGTGGCCGCCATGTGCCTGGGCATCAGCATCATCGTCGCGGCCGCCATCCACTGACCGGGGCTGCCTGGCCTCCTCCCGCACTCCCCATCTCCTGCCCGCACGCAGCCCGCCTGAAAAGGTGCGGCTGCGCTGCGCATGTCGGCGTTGCCGCGTTGCAACAAATTCCTTGTTGGTAATGAGTTTGCAAATGATATTCGTTTGCATTCTAAATAGAATCGCCCCCTTCATTCGAAGAGAGGGTTTCCATGACAGACCATCAAGCCGTCCGCAGGGCCAGGCTTTCAGCGGGTGTGACCGCTGGCATCATCACTACCGCGCTGGCGGGCGCGGTCCATGCCCAGGAGACCGTGCCAGCCGATCCGGCACAGGCACAGACGCAGACGCAGCCTCACCAGGCCCACACCCTGCCCACGCTGCAGGTCAACGCCTCCCAGTACGACCCTGACGACGTGCGTCCCGAAGGCGTGACCACGGCGACCAAGACCTATCTGGCGCCCAAGGACATCCCGCAGACCATCGATACGCTGGAGGTCAACAAGTACAAGAGCTACGGCATCAACGATCTGGCCACCATGCTGGACGGCGTGCCGGGCGTGAACACCACCTACGACATGCGTGGCGAGGGCGTGTACATCCGCGGCTTCAAGGCCGACGAGAGCGATATCTACCGCGACGGCGTGCGCGAAAGCGGCCAGGTGCGCCGCAGCACGGCCAATGTGGAGCGCATCGAGATCCTCAAGGGCCCGGCTTCGGTGCTCTATGGCCGCAGCGCGGGCGGCGGCGTGGTCAACATGGTGAGCAAGCAGGCGCGCTTCGACGCCAAGAGCAGCATCACGCTGCGCGGCGGCTCCTGGGACAACGTGGGCGGCACCATCGACATCAACCGCGTGCTCAACGAGAACGTGGCCGTGCGCCTGACGGCCGACCGCGAGCAGGCCCACAGCTTCCGCGAGGGCATACGCAATCGCAACGAGATGGTCTCGCCCAGCATCCTGGTGGACACCCGCACGGGATGGCGCTGGACTGGCCAGTACACCTATGACAACGTCTGGCGCGTGCCCGATCGCGGCCCGGTCTATGACCAGTTGCCGGCCGGCGTGTCCATCCGCAAGGGCTTCGCGGCACCGGGCGACTACGTGGAAGACCGCCTGCGCGTGCTGCGCTCCGACCTGTCCTACGACTTCAACAACCGATGGAACCTGCGCTGGGTGGCCAGCAAGCGCGAGGCCAGCCAGGACTTCGACCACTATTTCGCCGGTACCTACCGAGCCGCGACCGGCAAGATCACGCCCAACTACGCCTGGCAGCAGACCAGCAACACCACGGTGTCCAACACGCTGGACCTGACAGGCAAGTTCAGCACGGGTGGCATCCGGCACGACCTGCTGGTGGGCCTGGAGGCCAGCGAGGAAGAGCGCGCGCCGCGCGTCGGCCAGCCCGGCAGCACGTTCTCCTACGATCCGTTCCAGCCCATCGTCTGGCCCAGCCGTCCCGTGCAGGGCAATCCGACCCAGGACAACTATCACAAGGGCAAGGGCCAGGCGCTGTACATGCAGGACCTGCTCAGCCTGACCGAGCAGTGGAAGCTGCTGCTGGGCCTGCGCTACGACAGCTACGACTTCCAGAGCACCAACAGGATCGCCAATCTCACGCGCAAGACCGACGGCAACGGCTTCAGCCCGCGCGTGGGCGTGGTCTGGCAGCCGGTGCGCGAGCACAGCTTCTATGCGTCCTGGAACAAGAGCTACTCGCCCTATGGCGGCCGCGGCATCCTGACCGTGGATACCGCCGTGGGCGCGGTGCCGGACGACGAGCCCCAGTACTCGCGCCAGTCCGAGGTCGGCGTCAAGAGCGACTGGCTCGGCGGTGCGCTGTCCACCCAGGTCTCCGTCTACCAGCTGGAGAAGTACAACATCCGCTACCGCCCCGATCCCGAGAACGATCCCTACACCTGGGCCATCCGGGGCAAGGACCGTTCGCGCGGCATCGAGTTCAGCGCGGCCGGCCGCGTGGCCGGTTCCTGGTATGTGCGCGGCGGCGTGGCCTTCATGGAGGCCAAGGTGGCGCAGGACGCGCAGAACCCCGCCAACGCGGGCCTGTACCTGCGTGACACGGCCAAGCGCAACGGCAACCTGTTCCTGCGCTATGCGCCCAAGGGGCCCTGGTATGGCGAAGTCGGCGTGACCTACACGGGCAGCCGCTTCACCAATGCCGCCAACACGGCCCTCCTGCCCGGCTACACGCGCTGGGATGCGCTGGTGGGCTGGCGCCAGGACGCCTGGACGGTGACCGTGGCGCTGTCCAACCTGTTCGACAAGCAGTACTGGCGCTCCAGCTCCATGCCGGGCGCACCGCGCAGCGTTCTGGTCAGCGCCAACTACCAGTTCTGACGGCGGCGCCCGAGGCGCTGCGCTCCTTCCCGCGTTGCACGGTGTCCGTTGCACGCGGCAAGGGGCGCATCGCGCACAATACCGGCCGTGCAAACCTCAGCCCCTCTTGCCGGCGCGCAGCCGGCGCGTCCCATCGACATCGCCCTGCTGGTCAGCGTCTTCGTGATCGCGGCCTGCGGCCTGCTTTACGAACTGGCTGCGGGTGCGCTGGCTTCCTATCTGCTGGGCGACTCGGTCCTGCAGTTCTCCACCATCATCGGCAGCTACCTGTTCGCCATGGGCATAGGCTCCTGGCTGTCACGGTATTTCGAGGACCATCTGCCCGCGCACTTTCTGCGCATCGAGCTGATGGTGGCCCTGGTGGGCGGCGCGCTGCCTGCCACGCTGTTCATTGCCAATGCCTACGCGCCCGGCGCCTTCCGCTTCCTGCTGTACGGCATGGTGCTGGTGGTGGGCACGCTGGTGGGGCTGGAGATTCCGCTGGTGATGCGCATCCTCAAGCGCAATGTGACGCTCAAGGACCTGGTATCCCAGGTGCTGACCTTCGACTACCTGGGCGCGCTGGCCGTGTCGCTGGCATTTCCGCTGCTGCTGGTGCCCAAGCTGGGCCTGGTGCGCACGGGGCTGCTGTTCGGCTTCATGAATGCGGCGGTGGCGGTCTGGGCGCTGCTGCTGTTTCGCCATGAACTGCGGCGCCCGCGCGCCCATGCCCTGGCCTGCGCTGCCGTGCTGGCCGTGCTGGGCACGGGCATCTGGGGCGCCGACCATCTGACGCGCCTGGCCGACGACCATTTCTACCAGGACCGCATCGTGCTCTCCAGCAGCTCGCCCTACCAGCGCATCGTGGTGACGCAGGGGCGCCAGGGCGCGCGGCTGTACCTCAACGGCAACCTGCAGTTCGCGCAAAGCGACGAGTACCGCTACCACGAGGCCCTGGTCCACCCCGTGATGGCCGCGCATGGCGCGCCCAAGCGCGTGGCCGTGCTGGGCGGCGGCGACGGCATGGCCGTGCGCGAGGTGCTCAAGTACCCCTCGGTGGAGTCGGTCACCCTGGTGGAACTGGACCCGGCCATGACGGACCTGTTCAAGGACAACGCCATGCTGCGCCGGCTCAACGGCGAAGCGCTCAGCGATGCGCGCGTGCACATCCTCAATACCGATGCCTTCCACTGGCTGCAGCAGGGCCAGGAGACCTTCGACGTGGTCATCGTCGATTTCCCCGACCCGACCAATTTCGCCATCGGCAAGCTGTTCACCAACAGCTTCTATGCCCTGCTGGACAAGCGCCTGGCGGCCAGCGGCTACGCCGTGGTGCAGACCACCTCGCCCCTGATCGCACGCAAGAGCTACTGGACCGTGGTGCAGACCATCGAATCCATCGGCCTGCAGGCCACGCCCTACCACGCCCATGTGCCCAGCTTTGGCGAATGGGGCTTCGTCATCGCCAGCCACCGGCCCTGGCGCGAGCCTGAGGCCCTGCCTGCGGGCCTGCGCTTTCTGAGCGCGCAGACCATGGCGCTGATGTTCGACTTCCCGCTGGACATGGCGCGCGTTCCAGCCGAGGTCAACCGCCTGTCCAACCAGGTGCTGGTCAACACCTACGAGCGCGAATGGGGCAGGGTGGAGCGTTGAGCACCGGCCTCTCGCCCCTGTGGAGCCGGCGCCAATGGCTGCAGTGCCTGGCGGGCGGCGCAGCCCTGGGCCTGCCCGGCTGCACGCCAACGCCACCGCGGCTTGAGGACCTGCCCGGCGGATTCAGCGGCGTGGCGCTGGAGCGCGGCCATGCCTTGCGCGCGTTCTGGCAGCGCCTGGCCCAGGGCCTGGCGCTGCCGGCACCGGCCGTGGTGCACCGCGCCAAGGTGGTGATTGCCGGCGGCGGCATGGCAGGCCTGGCCGCCGCGCGCGCACTGGAGCTGGCGGGTGTGCAGGGCGTGGCCCTGCTGGACACGCAGCAGGCCATGGGCGGCAACAGCCAGGGCGGCAGCATCGCGGGCCTGCCCTGTCCGCTCGGTGCCCACTATCTGCCGCTGCCCGGCGACGATGCCTCCGAGGTGCAGGACTGGCTGGAGGCCCTGGGCCTGCGCCAGCGCCGCGCGGGCCGCTGGCAGTACGACGAGCGCCATCTGTGCCACAGCCCGCAGGAGCGCCTGTTCTGGCAGGGTGCCTGGCATGAGGGCCTGCTGCCCGTCGATGGCGTGGCGCCGCGCACGCTGGAGCAGTACGAACGCTTTGCGCGCAGCGTGGCCCAGGAGATGGAGAGGGCGGCCTTTGCCATGCCGTCCATCCGTGTCTGGCAGCGCGAAGGCCGGCTGCCCGCCGCCCATGCCGCGCTGGATGGCCAGACCATGCAGGCCTGGCTGACCAGCCAGGGCATCGACGATGCGCAACTGCTCTGGTATCTGGAGTACTGCTGCCGCGACGACTTTGGCGCGGGCCTGGCGCGCGTATCGGCCTGGGCAGGCATCCACTATTTCGCCAGCCGCCATGGCTTCTCGGCCCCGCGCCGCCAGGACGAGCGCACGGCCGAAGAGGCCGGCGATGCCGTGCTGACCTGGCCCCAGGGCAATGGCTGGCTGTCGCAGCAGCTGGTGGCCGGTCTGAACGCCACCGACCTGCAGGCCGATTGCAGCGTGCTGGCCATGGCCGAAGGTGCCGACGGTGCGGAGATCGACGTCTACCACCACGGCCGCCAGCAGCATGAGCGCTGGCTGGCCGCGCGCTGCGTCGTGGCCCTGCCCAGCTTCATCGCGGCACGCGTGGTGCGTGATGCGCCGGATTTCCTGCGCGCGGTGGCGGGCCGGCTGGACTGGGCGCCCTGGCTGGTGGCCAACATCCATCTGCAGCAGCCCCTGGCCGACCGGCCCGGTGCCGATCCGGCCTGGGACAACGTGCTCTTTGCCGACCCGAATGCAGGCGGCCTGGGCTACGTGGACGCGGGCCACCAGGGCCTGGACCGGCTCACGCCCCGGCCCACGGTGCTCAGTTACTACCAGGCGCTGGGCGACTGGCCGGACGGGCGCGCGCAACTGCTGGGCCAGCCGTTCGGCTTCTGGCGGGACCGCATCGTCGGCAGCCTGCTCGTGCCCCATCCCGACCTGCTGTACAAGGCCACGCGCATGGAAATCACGCGCTATGGCCATGCCATGGCCATTCCCCGGCCTGGTGACCAGCAGCTGCTCAGCCAGGTGGCGCTGCAGTCGCGCCACCGTGGCCGCAGCGCGCTGTGCGCCGGCGAGCGCGTGGCCCTGCTGCCCACGCCGGGCACGCGCCGCCTATGGTTCGCGCATTCCGACTGGGCTGGCTACTCGGTGCTGGAAGAGGCCTTCACGCGCGGCCACCATGCAGGCCTGTGGGCCGGCGCCTGATCCCTTCACCGACCCCTTCCGTGGATTCCTGATCGCCGGCCAGGCTGCTGCCGGTTCGTCGCTGGCCGCTTGCGTCAGCGGGTTTGCCCCTGTCCGTGTGCCGCAGATGCCTGGCTATAGTTCTATTTGATGGATCTTGATTCTGTTAGATAGAACTTTGAAAAAGGGCACGAAACGCATATGGGCAACTATCTACCGGTGAGACCGGATTGGCTGGGCCTGCATGAGGAGGAGATCCTTGAGCCATCGCTGGCCATCGTCGATGCCCACCACCATTTCTACGATCGACCGGGCTGGCGCTACCTGGCGGATGAATACCTGGCCGACGCGGGCTCGGGCCACAGGGTCCGGGCCTCGGTCTACATGCAGGCGCTGACGCGTTACCGCACGGCCGGCCCGCAGGCGATGCAGCCGGTGGGCGAGACCGAGTTCGTGGTGCAGGCGGCGCAGGGCGTGCAGGACGTGCAGGAGCACAGGCAAGGCCATGCGGCCTGCGCCCTGGCGCAGGGCATCGTCGGATATGCGGACCTGCGCGCCGGTGCGGCCGTGCGCGAGGTGCTGCTGGCCCATCTGGAGGCCGGCAAGGGGCGCTTTCGCGGCATCCGGCACCTGGCGACCTGGGACGCGGACAGTTCCCTGGTCAATCCCCTGACCGCCGCGCCGCAGGGCCTGCTGCTGGACCCGGCCTACCGGCAGGGCGTGGCGCAGTTGGCGCCACTGGGGCTTTCCTTCGATGCCTGGCTGCTATTTCCGCAACTGCCGGAACTGCTGGACCTGGCACGGGCCTTTCCGCAGACGGCCGTGATCATCAACCACTGCGGGGGCGTGGCGCGCATCGGCGCCTATGAAGGCCGGCATGCCGAGGTGTTCGAGCGCTGGAAGACCTCCATGCAGGCCCTGGCCCGGCTGCCCAATGTGTACGTGAAGCTCGGCGGGCTGGGCATGCGCATCAACGGATTCGGCTTCGAGAAGGCGGACAGGCCTGCGGCCTCGGAGCAACTGGCTGCGGCCTGGAGGCCGTGGATGGAGACCTGCATCGAGGCATTCGGCGCCGACCGCTGCATGTTCGAGAGCAATTTCCCGGTGGACAAGGGCTCCTTCAGCTACGCCACCTGCTGGAACGCCTTCAAGCGGCTGGCGGCGGGCGCAAGCGCCGCCGAGCGCCAGGCCCTTTTCGAAGGAACGGCAAGCCGCGTGTACCGGCTGGGACAGTCGCAGCCCGAATGACGCCGCATCACCGGGGCCATCTGCCTCGCCTGCCCCGTCGACCCCATCCCACCCGACTCATCCGATTCCCTCGTCTGACGCATCATTCCAAGGAGACCGCCATGCCATCCCTCATCTCCCGCCGCGCCATGCTGGCCCTGGCCGGCACAGCCTGCCTCGCCCCCACCTGGGCGGCTGCCCAGGGCAAGCCCGTGACCATCATCGTGCCGTATGCGCCGGGCGGCAGCGCCGATCTGGTGACGCGCGTGATCGCGCAGTTCGCCGCGCCGGGCCTGGGCTCTGCCTTGGTGGTGGACAACCGCACCGGCGGTGGCGGCGTGGTGGGCTGGAGCGCGGCCGCTCGTGCCGCGCCCGACGGCCAGACGCTGCTGACCGTGGAGCTGTCCTATGCCATTGCCGCCGGCCTGATGCCCAACCTGCCCTTCGATCCGCGCAAGGCGTTCACCCAGGTCACCACGGCGGTGAAAGTGCCCCATGTGCTGGTGGTCAACCCCCAGGTGCAGGCGCGCAGCGTGGGCGAGTTCATTGCGCTGGCCAAGGCGCAGCCCGGCAGGCTCAACTACGGCTCCGGCGGCAACGGCACCAACACCCACTTGGCCGGCGAGCTGTTCAAGAGCGCAACGGGCGCCGACCTGGTCCATGTGCCGTACAAGGGCGCGGGCGCCGTGCTGGCCGACCTGATGGGCAACCAGGTGCAGGCCCTGATCACCTCGGTCCCCACGGCGCTGCCCTACATCCGAAGCGGCAAGCTCAGGGCCCTGATGGTGACGGGCCCGGAGCGCAATGCAACGCTGCCTGATGTGCCTTGTGCCAAAGAGGCCGGCATCCCTGCCATGGACATCGACTACTGGATTGGCATAGGCGCCCCGGCCGGCACGCCTGCGGCCGCCGTCGCGCGGTTGAACAAGGAATTCAACGCGGCACTGGCCCAGCCGCAGGCCAGCCGGAAGGTGGCGGAAATGGGGCTGTCCGTGGTGGCGAACACGCCCGAGCAGGCCACGCAATGGGTGCAGGGCGAGATACAGCGCTGGAGTGCCGTGATCCGGCAGGCGGGCATCAAGGCCGATTGATGACCGATGGACGGCCCCTATTGACGGCCGATTGGCGGCCGGCAGGACGCGCTACAGCGGACCCGGCACCTGCACCATGCGGTACAGCGACTGGCTGCCGCGTGCGGCCAGCACGCCCAGTTGCGCCAGCGTGCGCGGGTCCAGCTCCAGCGTGATGGCGGCGCGCGCCAGTGCCGAGCGGATGCGCGGGCCGTCCTCGCCTTCATGGATGACGGGCGGGTAGAGGCTGGCGCCATCGGCGCCGATCACGCTGGCCACCAGCGGGGGCTGCGGCGGCTCGCCACGGCGCAGCACCACGGCGATGTCGCCGTTGTCCAGCCGCACATAGGTGCCCGGCGGGCACAGGCCCACGGCGCGCACCAGCGCAAAGCCGACCTCGTCGGAGTAGCGCTGCTGCTGGGTGAGTGCGCGCAGCGATTCGGCGGCGCTGCGGCCTTCGCGTGACTTGCGCGGGCTGATCAGGGCCGCGTAGCGGTCCACCGTGCCCAGGATGCGCACCAGGCGCTGCACCGGGGGCAGGGTGGCCAGGGGCTGCTGGGGCACGGCCTCGTGGTGGCGGCCCACCAGCTCCAGCCACAGCGCGTCGTTGACGAACAGCCGCGCCAGCAGGGCCTGGCTTTGCAGCGGATGGCGCTGCACGGCCTGCTGCTGGGCGGGGGTCAGCGGCTCGCGCTGCAGCGCCAGTTCGTCCTGCAGCGCGTTCATGCCGATGTTCATGGTCAGCGCGCCGCGCACCAGGGTGCGGTGCTCGGCCTCGTCCAGGCGCAGCTCGCGCGCCAGCACATGGCACAGGCAGGCGCAGACCAGGGCGTGGGAGGCACTGTAGCCCACGGTGGAGGAGCAGGCGCGCTGGAACATCAGGTACAGCGCGGCATCGCTGTCGTGGGCGATCAGCTCCTGCAGCCACATGTCGACCTGCTGCAGCTTGATCAGGAAACCCTGCACCTGCAGCGGCGCGGACAGCAGCACGGACAGCGCGGCCTCCAGGTCGGACCACAGGCCCAGCAGGTCTTCGTAGGAATCGTCGGGGCGTCGGCTCATCGGTGGCGGGGTGGGGAAGGCGGGGCGCTTGCAGGCTGCATCAGCGCCGCTCCAGCACCATCTCGCTGCCCTGGCGGGTCATCTGCACGTGGGCCAGGAAGCTGTTGCCCAGCAGCACATAGGGCATGGCAAGAGGGGCGACCACGGCGTCCACGCCAAAGACCTCCACATCGCCCACGCGCACCGAGTCCAGCCGCAGGCTCCAGCCCTGGGCGTCGCCGTTGGCGGTGCGCATCATCACGGGCTGGCCCTTGAGAAAGGGCAGGCCCATGCGTTCGGCGTCGGTGCGGCCTATGGCGACCGAGCTGGCGCCCGTGTCCACCATGTAGACCATGGTCTTGCCATTGATCTGGCCGCGTTCGATGAAATGGCCCCGGTTGTCCGCCTTGAGCACCACGCGCCGGCCGAGCGCGGGATCGCCCGCTGCCGCGCCCCGGCCGCCCAGGCTGATGGGCGCCTCGCCCAGACGCAATGTCTGGCGGCGGCCCTTGATTTCCACCTCGGCCGTATCGCCCGATACCTGCAGCACGCGCACGTCCTGCAGGCTGTCACCGGCCGCCAGCGCGCGTGGCGTGCCGCCGTCGATGACCAGCAAGGCCTTTTTGCCCAGCACGCCGCTGAGTGCCACGGACTGTGCATTCGCCAGCGGCGGAAGCAGGGCGGCCACGCCGGCCAGGCTCAGAAGTACGGCACGCAGGGGACGCATGGGGCTTGTGGTGCAGGGGCGGATACCGGGCGATCAGTCGCGGAAATTATTGAATGACAGGGGATGGTCGGCCAGGTCCTTGCGGATCAGGGCCATGGCGGCCTGCAGGTCGTCGCGCTTGGCGCCCGTGACGCGCACGGCGTCGCCCTGGATGGCGGCCTGCACCTTGAGCTTGCTGTCCTTGATCAGCTTTTGCAGCTTCTTGCCCAGCTCGGCCTCGATGCCGTTCTTGACCTTGATGGTCTGCTTGAGCTTGTCGCCGCCGATCTTCTGGGCCTTCTGGATGTCCAGGAAGCGCACGTCCACGCTGCGCTTGGTCAGCTTGTTGCGCAGGATGTCCTCGACCTGCTGCAGCTGGAAGTCGGCATCGCCGAACAGCGTGATTTCCTTGTCCTTGAGTTCGATGGCGGCCGAGGTGCCCTTGAAGTCGAAGCGGGTGCCGATTTCCTTGGCGGTGTTCTCCACGGCGTTCTTCACTTCGACGAAGTCGGCTTCGCACACGGTGTCAAAAGAAGGCATGGCAAATATTTCCTGTAAATGTTCCGAAAAAGTATCGCAGCGCGGGACCGGGCGATGCGGGCACGGTGCCGGAGGCGTGGTGACGCGGTGCGACAATCCGGCTGATGTTAGTCGAGAAAAATGTTCCGCTGCAGCATTGCAACAGCTTCGGCATCGCCGCCCGTGCCCACACCCTGGTGCGTGTGCGCAGCGACGAGGATGTTCGCCATTTCCTGGCCGATCCGCTGTGGGGCCGCCAGCCCGTGTTCGTGCTGGGCGGCGGCAGCAACGTGGTGATCACGGGCGATGTCGATCCCGTGGTCCTCAAGATGGAGATAGCGGGCATGCGCCTGCTGCGCGAGACCGATCGACACTGGATCGTCGAGGCCGGTGCCGGCGAGCGCTGGCACGACCTGGTGGCCTGGACCCTGTCGCAGGGCTATGGCGGCCTGGAGAACATGGCGCTGATTCCCGGCACCGTGGGCGCATCGCCGGTGCAGAACATCGGCGCCTACGGGCTGGAGCTGCAGGACCGCTTCGAATCGCTGGACGCCATCGACCTGGCCACGGGCGAGTCCTTCACGCTGGATGCCGCGCAATGCGCCTTCGGCTACCGCGATTCGGTGTTCAAGCACGCCCCGGCCGAACCCACGCCCGTGGCGCGGGCGCGCATGAGCGGCGTGCCGCCGCGCGGCATGGGCCTCAAGGGCCGCGCCGTGATCACGCGCGTGCGCCTGGCCCTGCCCAAGGACTGGAAGCCCGGCCTGGGCTACCTGGACCTGCAGCGCCGCCAGGCCGAGGCCGGCGTGGCCGAGCCCACGGCACGCCAGATCTTCGACTGGGTCTGCGAGATCCGCCGCGCCAAGCTGCCCGACCCGGAGCAGATCGGCAACGCCGGCAGCTTCTTCAAGAACCCGACGGTGACGCCCGAGCAGTGCGCCGACATCATTGCGCGCGAGCCCAAGATCGTGCACTACCCCATGGACGACGGCTCCATCAAGCTGGCCGCCGGCTGGCTGATCGATGCCTGCGGCTGGAAGGGCAAATCCATGGGCCGCGCCGGGGTGTATGACAAGCAGGCCCTGGTGCTGGTCAACCGGGGCGACCGGCACAGCGTGGACCGCAGCGTCACCGGCGGCGAGGTCATGACGCTGGCCGGCGCGATACAGACCAGCGTCTACGAGCGATTCGGCATCCGCCTGGAGCCCGAGCCCGTCGTGGTCTGATCGATCGACGGGCACAAAGAAACAGCGGCCCGCAGGCCATGGAGACCTGCGGGCCGCTTTGCCTTTGTATCAGTGCTTCAGTGCATCAGTGGGCTGAATGGCTGCCGCGCCAGCTCATATAGTCCTTGTCGGTCATCAGCACCCACAGCGCCAGCACCATGACCACCACGCCGGACACCACGGCATTGCGCATGGCATCCATCTGGCCCGCATAGCCCAGCACCCAGGGCGAGATCACCATCCACAGTCCCAGCAGGCCTTCGGTCCATTCCTCCCAGGCGCGTGGCATGAAGATGGCCCCCAGCGCAGCGGCGATCAGCGCCAGGCCGATGACCACGCCATTGGCCGTGGGCGCCATCTGGTCCTGGAACCCGAGCACCCAGGGCGAGACCGCCAACCAGGCTCCCAGCAGGACGTTGATCGGGTCCTGCCAATGCTTCATGTATTTCATGGCTGCACCTCCTGCCGCCACGACGAATGAGGGCGGCAACTGGTTTGATCAAGGGCGCAGCATGCAGGTTCCATGAGGATTTTTATGAAAGTGCCTGCTTACCAGGGCATCTCGCCCTTGTTCACCTTGGCGCCAATGTCCAGCGACAGCGGCATGCCGGCCTGCGGGTAGGCCTGCTTCATGGCGCCGATCAGCTCGGCACTGTTTGCGGCCTGGGCGGCGGCGGCCTCGAAACGCTGGAGATAGTCGCGTGTATAGGCGATGGCGCTGGCATCCATGGCCGTGCCGGCCTGCATGTGGCCGGGCACGACGACGGCGGGCTTGAGGGCCTGCATCTCGTCCAGCTGTGCCAGCCAGGCCTTGCGCTCGGCAGGCTTTTGCGTGTCCGCAGTCCAGACATGCAGGTTGCCGAACACGCCCACGTTGCCGACGATGGCCTGCAGCGCAGGCACCCAGACATAGGGGCGGTGGGCCAGCGGGCCGGTGGTGCCGCGCAGCTCCAGCGTCTGGCCGTCCACGGTCACCGCATTGCCGTGCAGGGCTTCTGGCAGGACCGGCTTGCCGGGTGCGTTGGCGCCCATCTTGGGGCCCCAGAAGGCCAGCTTGCCCTGCAGCTTGGACTCGATCTTCTCGCGCACGGCGGGCGTGGCCACGACCTTGGCCTGCGGGAACAGGTTCTTCAGCACCTCGGCGCCGAAGTAGTAGTCGGGGTCGGCATTGCTGATGAGGATGGTGGTCAGCTGCTTGCCGCTGTCCAGCACATTGGCGGCAATGCGCAGGCCATCGGCGCGGGTGAAGCCGCTGTCCACGACCACGGCCTCCTTGGCGCCGGTGATCAGTGTGGAGGTCACGGCAAAGCTGTGTTCGTCGGCCTGGTAGACCTTCATCTGCAGCGGGGCGGGCGCCTGGGCGTGGGACAGGCCGGCCGACAGGGCCAGGGTGAGCGAAAGCACGGTGGTGCGAAGCATGTCGATTTCCTTTGGAAAAAAGCACGGGACAGAAAGCGGGTGGCAGCGCCGTGCTGCCATGGGTCGTACTTTAGTTTTTGAAATCGAGCAGATAAACCGCAAAATATGCGCTTGTTTGTTGCAGGAATAGAGCAGATTCATGGACCGATTGCTGGCGATGCAGGTGTTTGCCACGGTGGCCGAGTGCGGCAGCTTCACGGCGGCGGCCGAGCGGCTGGACCTGTCGCGTGCCATGGCCACGCGGCATGTGGAGTCGCTGGAGCAGTGGCTGGGCGCGCGCCTGCTGCACCGCACCACGCGCCGCGTCTCGCTCACCGATGCCGGTGCGCAGTGCCTGCGCTACAGCCAGCAGATGCTGGCCCTGGCCGATGAGGTGCAAGGCGAAATGCGCGCGGCCGACAGCCAGCTGCGCGGCCTGCTGCGCGTGACCTGCAGCATGTCCTTCGGCCATGCGCAGATGGCGCCGGCCATTGCGCAGTTCATGCGGCTGCACCCGCACCTCAAGATCGACCTGCTGGTGGACGACGGCGCGCTGGACCTGGTGCAGCAGCGCATCGACCTGGCCATACGCATCAGCGCCGACCCGGGCGCAGCACTCATCGGCCGGCCGCTGGCCGTGTGCGAATCGGTGCTGGTGGCCTCGCCCGCCTACCTGGATGCGGCAGGGCGGCCGCAGACGCCGGCCCAGTTGCAGGCGCACCGCTGCCTGGGCCACATGCGCGTGGGCCGCGATGTCTGGCAATTGGCGCGGCGTGACGACGAAAGCGATGAGCGGCAGATCGCCGTCACCACCTGGTTCAACGCCAACGAAGCCACCGTGCTGGCCGCCGCTGCCGTCGAGGGCGCCGGCATCGCCTTCCAGCCCACCTACCTGGTCCAGCCCATGCTGCAGGCCGGCCAGCTGGAACTGGTGCTGCCGGACTGGCGCCCGCAGCCGCTGACCGTGCACGCGCTGTACAGCTCGCGCCGCCACCTGCCGGTGGCCGTGCGCGCGCTGCTGGATTTTCTCGTGCAGCGCTTCGAGGGCGCGCGCTGGTAGCAGGGGCGTAAAAAAGCCGCCTTGCGGCGGCTCCTGGCAATCTGCGGCAGGGCGCCGCAGGGTGGCTTATTCCTTGCCGCCCAATTGGGGCAGGGCGGTGCTGCTGCCCAGCGACAGCAGGCCGGCCTTGGAGTAGATGGCCAGCTTGTCGCGGGTGTCCATCAGGTCCAGGTTGCGCATGGTCAGCTGGCCAATGCGGTCGGCGGGGCTGAAAGGCGCGTCCTCGACCTTTTCCATCGACAGGCGCTCGGGAGCGTAGGTCAGGTTGGGCGATTCGGTGTTCAGGATGGAGTAATCGTTGCCGCGGCGCAGCTCCAGCGTCACGGTGCCGGTCACGGCGCGGGCCACCCAGCGCTGGGCCGTTTCGCGAAGCATGATGGCCTGCGGGTCGAACCAGCGGCCCTGGTACAGCAGGCGGCCCAGGCGCAGGCCGTTGATGCGGTACTGCTCGATGGTGTCCTCGTTGTGGATGCCGGTCACCAGGCGCTCGTAGGCGATGTGCAGCAGGGCCATGCCGGGGGCTTCGTAGATGCCGCGGCTCTTGGCTTCGATGATGCGGTTCTCGATCTGGTCGCTCATGCCCAGGCCGTGGCGGCCACCGATGCGGTTGGCTTCCAGGAACAGCTCCACGGGATCGGCGATTTCCTTGCCGTTGATGGCCACGGGGCGGCCTTCGTCAAAGGTCACCGACACTTCCTCGGCCTTGACCTCGACCTCGGGCTTCCAGAACGCCACGCCCATGATGGGGTTGACGATGCGGATGCCGCTGTTCAGGAACTCCAGGTCCTTGGCCTCGTGCGTGGCGCCCAGCATGTTGCTGTCGGTCGAGTAGGCCTTCTCGGCGCTCATCTTGTAGCCGAAGCCTTCCTTGGTCATGAAGGCCGACATCTCGGCACGACCGCCCAGCTCGTCGATGAAGGCCTGGTCCAGCCAGGGCTTGTAGATCTTCAGCGCGGGGTTGGTCAGCAGGCCGTAGCGGTAGAAGCGCTCGATGTCGTTGCCCTTGAAGGTCGAGCCGTCACCCCAGATGTTGACGTCGTCTTCCTTCATGGCGGCCACCAGCATGGTGCCGGTCACGGCACGGCCCAGGGGCGTGGTGTTGAAGTAGGTGATGCCGCCCGTGGAGATGTGGAAGGCGCCGGCCTGGATGGCGGCAATGCCTTCGCCGGCCAGCTGTGCGCGGCAGTCGATCAGGCGGGCCTGCTCGGCGCCGTACTCCATGGCCTTGCGGGGGATCTCGTCGTAGTCGGCCTCGTCGGGCTGGCCCAGGTTGGCCGTGTAGGCGTAGGGCAGGGCGCCCTTGTTCTTCATCCAGCGCAGGGCAGCGCTGGTGTCCAGGCCGCCCGAGAAGGCGATGCCGACCTTCTGGCCGACGGGAACGTTTTGCAGGATGGTTTCCATACGATGCTTCTCTCAATAACGATGGCGGCTGGCGTGCGGGACGCGGCTGCCGGAAAACACGGAAGGCGCCTTGGCGCCGTCAGGTCGAATGCGTCGGTCTGCTCAGGCGCTCAGGCGCTTAGGCGTAGTGGCAGATGTAGTGGTAGGCCTCGGTCACGCGGATGTCGAACTTGGAGTTCGCAGGCACCTGGAAGGACTCGCCGGCCTTGGAGGTCAGCCACTGGTCCGAGCCGTCGAGCTTGTACTCGCAGGAGCCGGCCACGCATTCCATGATCTCGGCGGCGGCCGTGCCGAAAGTCAGCTGGCTGGGCAGCACCACGCCGGCAGACTTCTTCGTGCCATCGGCCAGCGTGAAGCCGTGGCTGATGCATTTGCCGTCGAAATAGACATTGGCCTTGGTGGTCAGGGTGATGCCAGAGATGGTTTCGGTGGTCATGGAAGCTGGGCAGAGGGTGGACTAAACCGCCCATTTTAGGCCAGCACCCGGCCGCTGCCCGTACGTGCGGGCCGCCGCCATGCAAAAAGCCCCTTGTCGGGGCTTATGGGGAGAGCGCATGGAAGCCTCAGCGGCGCCAGCCATGGCGGTAGCCGCCGCGCCAGCCGTGATAGCTGGGGCGCGAGGCGTAGTACACGCCGGCGGCCAAGGCCGCGCCAATCACCACGGGCGCCACATAGTCACCGGCCGAATACACCGGCTGCACCGGCTGGACCGGGTAGTAACCACCGCCGTAGTAATTGCTTTCATAGACCACGGGCGGCGGCACGGGTGTAGTGGAGTACGCGGCCTGGGGCGGCTGGTTGGTGCTGTAGTAACCATTGCTGCCGTAGGCGCCGCTGTTGGCGGCAGGCTGTACGCTCAGTGCAATCCAGTCGCCGGGCGGGGTGGCGGTCCGCGTCGTGTAGTTGCGGCCCGCGTACTCGTAGACCACGTCGTAGGCCACGGCGCGGTTCTGGTAGTAGGTCTGGGTGGTGCAGTTGCGCACCGTCTGGTATTGGGGCTGCTGTCCCGAGGCTTCAGCCTGGTTGCCCAGCATGGCGCCGCCGATCACGCCAGCCGCCGTGGCCGCAGCGCGTCCGCCGCCGTGGCCGATGGCGTTGCCGACCACGCCGCCCGCCAGCGCGCCCAGCACGGCGCCCGCGCCCGAGGTGCCGCGCTGGCCCGAGTAGACGTTCTCATCGCGGCAGACCTGCTGGGGCACGGCCACCTGCTGCGTCACCGGGGTCACGGACAGCACCCGGCCTTGCTCCTGGGCCAGGGCTACGGTGGCGGTCGTGGCCGCCAGCGTCAAAAGAACCAGGGATTTCATGATTGCACTCCTGTTGCGCTGGCGGTACTTCCTGCCAGGCTCCATGCAAGTGTATTCCTCGGGCCTGAAAAGCGGTTTGCGGCTGCGTAAATCCACGTAATAAGCTGTTCCAGGCTTGACGGCAGTGTTAGCGCTTGCCCCCGTGGGCCATCTCTGCCCAGGTGTCGGGCGCAAAACCCACGGTGATGCGTCCCTGCGGCCATTGGACGACCGGGCGCTTGATGACGCTGGGCTGCTGCTGCATGAGGGCTGCGGCACCGGCCGCATCCTGGGCGCTGGCCTGGGTGTCGGCATCGAGCTTGCGCCAGGTCGTGCCCTGGCGGTTGAGCAGCTTTTCCCAGCCCACGGCCTGCATCCAGGCGGGCAGTTGCGCGGCAGGGACACCCTGTTTCTTGAAGTCGTGGAATTCGTAGGCGATGCCCTGGCCGGCAAGCCAGGCGCGGGCCTTCTTGACGGTGTCGCAGTTGGGAATGCCGTAGAGCGTCACGGTGTTTGAGGTGGTCATGATTGGTTGCAGTTGCCGCAGTCCGCGGATGGCGAGGACCCCATAAGGACACTGTCCCTGGGTAACAATAGCGCGCAGTATGCACACCTCATTTCCCACATTGGATGCATGGCTCGCATATTGCGAGCGCCTGCACCCCAAGAATATCGCGCTGGGCCTGGATCGCGTGCGCGAAGTCGCCCAGCGCCTGGACCTGCGTTTCGACTGCCCCGTGATCACGGTGGCGGGCACCAACGGCAAGGGCTCGACCTGCGCCATGCTGGAGGCCGTGGCGCTGCAGTCGGGCTTTCGTCCCGGCGTCTATACCTCGCCGCACCTGGTGCATTTCGAGGAGCGCTGCCGCGTGGGCGGCGAGATCGTGAAGGCTGCCGAGCTGCTGCCGCAGTTCGAGGCCGTGGAGCAGGCGCGCGTGCAGGGCACGGAAGTGGCACTCACCTATTTCGAATTCACCACGCTGGCCATCCTGCGGCTGATGAGCCAGTCCAGGCTGGATGTGGCGATCCTCGAAGTGGGGCTGGGCGGTCGCCTGGATGCCACCAATGTGATCGACGCCGACTGCGCCGTCATCACCAGCATCGACATCGACCATGTGGAGTTCCTGGGGCCGGACCGCGAGAGCATCGGACGCGAGAAGGCCGGCATCATGCGCGCCGGCCGGCCGGTGGTGGTCAGCGATCCCATGCCGCCGCAAAGCGTGCTGGACCATGCACAGGCCATTGGCGCCGACCTCTGGCGCCTGGGCCAGGATTTCAATTTCTCGGGCGACAAGCAGCAGTGGGGCTGGGCCGGACGCGGGCGACGCTATGCGGGCCTGGCCTATCCGGCGCTGCGGGGCGCCAACCAGCTGGTCAATGCATCGGGTGCGCTGGCCGCGCTCGAGGCCATCCGCAGCCGCCTTCCGGTCACGGCCCAGGCCGTGCGCACGGGGCTGGCCATGGTCGAGCTGCCGGGGCGCTTCCAGATCATTCCGGGCCAGCCCACGCTGGTGCTGGACGTGGCGCACAACCCGCATTCGGTGGCGGCGCTGACGGCCAACCTGGACGCCATGGGCTACTTTCCCTGCACGCATGCGGTGTTCGGCGCCATGCACGACAAGGACCTGGCACCCATGCTGGGCAAGATCGCACCGCTGATCGACCGCTGGTACCTGACCGACCTGCCCACGCCGCGCGCCGAAAGCGCCGAAGTGCTGCGCCAGAAGATCGAAGCCCTGCCGCCCGCGCCCGGCGTGCCCCGCGAGCTGTCGGTGGCCACCTTCGCAAACCCGCAACTGGCGCTGGATGCAGCGGTTCTGGCCGCAGGTCCCACTGATAGAATCGTGGTCTTTGGCTCGTTCTTCACGGTGGGCGGCGTGCTGCAGGACGGCCCGCCCCGGCTGAACGCCAAGCATCTGGGCACCTGAATCCAGTGATCCGCACCGCAAGCGGCCATCGTGGCCGCTGTGGTGGCCGATCTGAACGAGTCCGCACTCCATGGCATTTTTCAATTTTCGTTGGCCCGGCAAAAAAGACGACGGTGATTCGTCGTCCGCATCGAGGCGGCCCACGCGGCTGGGACAGGCGGAAAGCGTCGATGTCATGCGCCGCCGGGCGCGCCACCGCCTCATCGGTGCTGCCGTGCTGGTCCTGGCGGGCGTGGTGGGTTTCCCCCTGCTGTTCGACACCCAGCCGCGTCCGATCCCCGTAGACATTCCCATCGAGATTCCTGACCGCGACAAGGTTGCGCCCCTGGTCGTGCCCGGCGCCAATGCCGTGGACGCCCATTCGCATGGCGCGGCTGCGCCGACGGGCCGCGTGTCGGCGCAGGCCTCGCTGGGTGCCGATGAGGAAGAGGTTCCCATGGGCAGGCCCTCGGCGCCTTCCGTGCCGTCCGTGCCTGTGGCGCCTGCCGTCTCCCAGGTGGCTCCGGTCAAGCCTGAAGCGAAGCCCGAGGCAAGGCCGGAGCCCAAGCCCGTCGCCAAGCCCGAGACCAAACCCGAGCCCAAGCCGGAACCCAGGCCCAGGCCCGAGCCGGCCAAGCCCGAACACAAGCCGGAACCCAAGCCCGAGCCCAAACCTAAACCGGAACCCAAGCCGGAGCCCAAGCCCGAGCCGTCCAAGAGCGACGAGGCGGCGCGTGCACGCGCCCTGCTGGAAGGGCGCAGCGCGCCTGCGGCGGCAGCGGCATCGGCGGACGAGCGCTTCATCGTGCAGATCGGCGCCTTTGCCGAGGCCAGCAAGGCCCAGGAAGTCCGTGCCAAGCTGGAGCTGGCGGGCCTCAAGACCTTCACGCAGGTGGTGGACACCAAGGATGGCAAGCGCACGCGGGTGCGGGTCGGTCCCTTCAACAGCCGCGCCGATGCCGACAAGGCGGCCGCGCGTGCCAAGGGCCAGGGCCTGCCGGCCTCGGTGATCAAGCTGTGACGTGGTGACGGGCATCTTGCAAAGCGGCACGGGCGCACAGAAATAGCGTATGTCCACGGTGGACTGGGTTTTGCTGGCCTGCGTGCTGGCGTCGATGCTGCTCGGCGCCTGGCGCGGGCTGGTGTACGAGGTGCTGTCCCTGGTGGGGTGGCTGGTGGCCTTTGTCGTGGCCCGCATCTGGGCTGCCGACGTGGCGCTGTGGCTGCCCATGCAGGACTGGGACATGCAGCTGCGCTACGCCGCAGGCTTTGTGCTGTTGTTCGTGCTGGCGCTGTTCGGCTGGGGCCTGGTGTCCTGGCTGTCTCGCCGGCTGATCGAGGCGGTGGGCCTGAGGCCCGTGGACCGCACGCTGGGCGCGCTGTTCGGCGTGCTGCGCGGTTTGCTGCTGGCCCTGGTGGCAACGATGGTGATCAGCCACACGCCGCTGCACCAGGGGCAGTGGTGGCAGGATTCAGCCCTGGCGCCATGGCTGATGCAGGCGCTGGCCGTGGTTTTGCCGCAGCTGCCGCAGGAATGGGGACGCTATCTGCCGGCTGCATGACAAGGCGCTGCAGCGCAGGAGTCGGCTGGCAGAAACAGTTTGGATAGAGAAATCGGGCGCAGGCGTGGCCAATGGGTGGCTGCTACGGCCCAGACAGCGAAGGGCGACCTTCGCAAACGGATGGAACGCAACTATGTGTGGAATCGTTGGTGTAGTCAGCACCGCGCCCGTGAATCAACTGATCTATGACGCCCTGCTGCTGCTGCAGCACCGTGGCCAGGATGCCGCAGGCATCGTGACCCAGCAGGAGCGCAAGTTCTTCATGCACAAGGCCAAGGGCATGGTGCGCGACGTGTTCCGAACCCGCAACATGCGTGCCCTGCCGGGCACGGTGGGCCTGGGCCAGGTGCGCTACCCGACGGCCGGCAACGCGACCAGCGAGGAAGAGGCCCAGCCCTTCTACGTGAACGCGCCCTTCGGCATCGTCATGGTGCACAACGGCAACCTCACCAATGCCAAGCAGCTGCGCGAGGAGCTGTCCGATACCGACCACCGCCACACCAACACCGAGAGCGACTCCGAAGTCCTGCTCAACGTGCTGGCCCACGAGCTGGCCCGTGCGAGCAGCGGCGCGCCGCTCAAGAGCGAAGACGTATTCAAGGCCGTCAGCGCCGTGCACAAGCGCATCAAGGGTTCGTATGCGGTGATCGCGCTGATCGCCGGCTATGGCCTGCTGGCCTTCCGCGACCCGTTCGGCATCCGCCCCCTGTGCATCGGCCGCGCTGCCGACGGCTCGGTGATGCTGGCCAGCGAGTCCGTGGCCCTGGAAGGCACGCTGCACCAGCTCGAGCGCGATGTCGCCCCGGGCGAGGCGGTGTTCGTGCACAGCGACGGCCAGGTCGAAACCCGCCAGTGCGCCGAAAAGAGCGAGCTGCACCCCTGCGTGTTCGAGTACGTGTACCTGGCCCGCCCGGACTCCGTGCTGGATGGCATCTCCGTCTACCAGGCCCGCCTGAACATGGGCGAGACGCTGGCCAAGCGCGTGGTCTCCACCGTGCCGCCCAGCGAGATCGACGCCATCATCCCGATTCCCGAATCCAGCCGCCCCAGCGCCATGCAGCTGGCCCAGCTGCTGGGCATTCCGTACCGCGAAGGCTTCGTCAAGAACCGCTACGTGGGCCGGACCTTCATCATGCCGGGCCAGGCTTCGCGCAAGAAATCGGTGCGCCAGAAGCTCAACGCCATCGGCAGCGAGTTCAAGGGCCGCAAGGTGCTGCTGGTGGACGACTCCATCGTGCGCGGCACCACCTCCAAGGAAATCGTGCAGATGGCGCGTGATGCCGGTGCCGTCAAGGTCTACCTGGCCTCGGCAGCGCCTCCGGTGCGCCATCCCAACGTCTACGGCATCGACATGCCCACGCGCGCCGAGCTGGTGGCGCATGGCCGCACGGTCGAGGAAATCCGCCAGGTCATCGGCGCCGACGCGCTGATCTACCAGGACGTGTCCGCCATGAAGCAGACCGTGGGCAAGATCAACCCGCAGGTGCAGGGCTTCGAGGCCTCGTGCTTCGACGGCGTCTACATCACGGGCGACATCTCCGAGGACGAAGTCACGGCACTCAACGAGGGCCGCAACCGCGGCGGCGAGGAAGAGTCCAGCGACGCCTCGCGCCTGTCCCTGCCCAACGCCCAGGAGGCCTGAGCCCGAGCCCGGGCTATCGGGCTTCAGTGACAATGCGGGGGCGGGCCTGAGGCCCGCCCTTTTTTGACAAATGAGCTAAAAGCGCTGGTGCTGGAGGACTGCAGGCTGCAACGCCCTGGAAGTCCCCAGGTGACAAGTGTTTCTAGCTCCTTTTTTCCGGGCACCGCCACCATCGGCGGGCCGCGCCCGACCCCAAGGACCATCAACGTGACGAACAAGACACTCCCCGAAGGCCTGCATCCCGATACGCTGGCCCTGCGCGTGGCCGTGGAACGAAGCCCGTGGGGCGAGCACAGCGAAGCCCTGTACATGACCAGCAGCTTCGTGCAGCCCGACTGCGCAACGGCGGCGCGCCGCTTTGCCAACGAAGAGCCCGGCTACACCTACAGCCGCACCTCCAATCCCACGGTGACCAGCTTCGAGCAGCGCCTGGCCGCCATGGAGGGCACGGAATGCGCCGTGGCCACCTCCACCGGCATGTCGGCCATCCTGCTGGTGGCGCTGACCACGCTCAAGGCGGGCGACCATGTGATCTGCTCGCAGTCCATGTTCGGCTCCACCATCAAGCTGCTGGGCGGCGAGATGGCACGCTTCGGCATCGAGACCAGCTTTGTCTCGCAGACCGATGTGCAGGCCTGGAAGGCGGCCATCCGCCCCAACACGCGCCTTCTGTTCGCCGAGACGCCGACCAACCCGCTGACCGACCTGTGCGACATTGCCGCGCTGGCCGAGCTGGCGCACGCCCATGGCGCGCTGCTGGCGGTGGACAACAGCTTTGCCTCGCCCGCGCTGCAGCGGCCCGCCCTGTTCGGGGCCGACCTGGTCGTGCATTCCGGCACCAAGCTGCTGGACGGCCAGGGCCGCGTCATGTCGGGCGCGGTCTGCGGCACGACGGCGCTGGTGGACAAGGTCATGGGCACCTTCCTGCGCAGCGGCGGCCTGAACCTGGCGCCGTTCAACGCCTGGGTGGTGCTCAAGGGCCTGGAGACGCTGTCCCTGCGCGTCAAGGCGCAAAGCGCCTCCGCGCTGGAGCTGGCCACCTGGCTGGAAGCCCATCCCAAGGTCGCCCGCGTCTACTACCCGGGCCTGGCCAGCCACCCGCAGCACGAGCTGGCCATGCGCCAGCAAAACGGCATGGGCGGCGGCGTGCTGTCCTTCGACGTGGTGGGCGAGGGCGCCGAGCAACTGCGCGCCAACGCCTTCCATGTGGCCGACAGCACCCGGGTGTGCTCGATCACGGCCAACCTGGGCGACGTCAAGACCACCATCACCCACCCTGCCAGCACCTCGCATGGCCGCCTGAGCGAAGAGCAGCGCCGCGCTGCCGGCATCGGCCAGGGCCTGCTGCGCATCTCCGTCGGACTGGAACATCTGGGCGACATCAAGAACGATCTGTCCCGCGGACTGGATACCCTGCAATGACACAAAAAATACGCACCCGCTTCGCCCCGTCTCCCACGGGCTTCATCCACCTGGGCAACATCCGCTCGGCCCTGTATCCCTGGGCCTTCGCGCGCGCCACGGGCGGCGATTTCATCCTGCGCATCGAGGACACCGACGTGGAGCGCTCCACCCAGGCCTCGGTGGACGTGATCCTCGAGGGCATGGCCTGGCTGCAGCTGGACCATGACGAAGGTCCCTTCTACCAAATGCAGCGCATGGACCGCTACAAGGAGGTGCTGGCCGGCATGCAGGCCTCGGGCCATGTCTATCCCTGCTACATGAGCGTGGAAGAACTCGACGCCCTGCGCGAGCGCCAGATGGCCAACAAGGAAAAGCCGCGCTACGACGGCACCTGGCGCCCTGAAGAAGGCAAGGTGCTGCCGCCCGTGCCCGAAGGCGTGCGCCCCGTGCTGCGCTTCAAGACGCCGCAGGGCGGCGTCGTGGCCTGGGAAGACAAGTGCAAGGGCCGCATCGAGTTCCAGAACAGCGAACTCGACGACCTGGTGATCGCGCGCCCCGATGGCACGCCCACCTACAACTTCTGCGTCTGCGTGGACGACATGGACATGGCCATCACCCATGTCATCCGTGGCGACGACCACGTCAACAACACGCCGCGCCAGATCCACATCTTCGAGGCGCTGGGCGCCAGCGTGCCCGTGTTCGCCCACCTGCCCACCGTGCTCAACGAGCAGGGCGAGAAGATGAGCAAGCGCAACGGCGCCAAGGCCGTCACCCAGTACCGCGACGAAGGCTACCTGCCCGACGCCATGGTCAACTACCTGGCCCGCCTGGGCTGGAGCCATGGCGACGACGAAATCTTCAGCCGCGCCCAGTTCCTGGAGTGGTTCAACCTCGACCACCTGGGCCGCAGCGCAGGACAGTTCGACGAGGCCAAGCTGCGCTGGGTCAACGCCCAGCACCTGAAGGCCCTGGACGATGCGGCCCTGGCGGAGCTGGTGCGTCCCTTCGTGCTCAAGACCGGCCTGGATCAGGCGCTGCTCGATGCCGACGACCGCCTGCCGCGCATCTGCGCCCTGTTCAAGGACCGCTGCGAAACCCTGGTCGATCTGGCGGGCTGGGTGCGCCTGTTCTATGTGGACGCCTTCGACCGCAACGCCGAAGACCTGGCCAAGCATGTGACCGACGCCGTGGCGCCCGCCCTGGACGCCTTCGCCGAAGGCATCGCCTCGGTGGAGTGGAGCAAGGAAGCCATTGCCGCCCTGATCAAGGAAGTGCTCAAGGCCCAGGGCCTGAAGATGCCGCAACTGGCCATGCCCGTGCGCGTGCTGACGCTGGGCACGGCGCATACGCCTTCGGTGGACGCGGTGCTGGAGCTGCTGGGTCGTGAAAAAATTCTGGCCCGTTTGAAAAACCGCTGAAAACCTGTCTATAATTCGAGTCTCTGATGCAAACGCAGCAACTGACAAGAAGCAGCGATTGCAGCATGAAGGGGGTATAGCTCAGCTGGGAGAGCGCTTGCATGGCATGCAAGAGGTCATCGGTTCGATCCCGTTTACCTCCACCAAAATTTGAGACTTGGGTTTTACGCAAGTTCTAGGATTGACCCTATCGTCTAGAGGCCTAGGACATCACCCTTTCACGGTGAGTACCGGGGTTCGAATCCCCGTAGGGTCGCCAAGTTTGCAGCACTTGGCTCGAAAGAGCGCAAAAGCTGTCTG
>JAITUC010000036.1 GCA_031286585.1 Delftia acidovorans | reverse complement strand
CGGTGCGGTCTCGATGGCGGTGGCCGAACGCGTGCCCGCACGCGTGGCTTCGCTTGCGCTGATCGCGAGCGCGGGGCTCGGCGAAGAGATCGATGGCGCGTACATCGAGGGGTTCGTCGCGGCCGCGAACCGCAACGCGCTCAAGCCGCATGTGACGAAGCTCTTTGCCGATCCCGCGCTCGTCACGCGCCAGCTCGTGGAGGACCTCGTGAAGTACAAGCGGCTCGAAGGCGTGCAGGACGCGTTGAGAAAGATCTCCGCGCAGGCCTTCGAGGGGGGCGCGCAGCGGCGTGTGTTCCGTGACCGGCTTTCGACACTGGCGCCGAAGGTGCTGGTGATCTGGGGCGAGGCCGACCAGATCATTCCGGCAAGGCATGCGCAAGGCTTGTCGCCGGAGGTGCGCGTCGAGGTGATCGCGGGCAAGGGGCACATGGTGCAGATGGAGGCCGCAGCCGAGGTCAATCGCGCGCTCAAGGCGTTCTTCGAGACGGGGGGCTGAGCCATGAGCGCCGTCACGGTTGAATCGGCGCGGACGAGCGCCGCCGAAGCGCCGGGCGCACTGGGCGGCGCGTCTTCCGGCGACACCGCGCTCGGCCAGCACGGCCTGCGCAGCCGCGAGAAGCTCGCGCGCATTCCGGTGAAGATCGTGCCGGCGAGCGAGGGGGCGGCGCTGCCCAAGCCGCCCTGGCTGCGCGCGCGCCCGCTCATGAGCACGACCGTCGCCAGTGTGGCCGCCGTGCTGCGCGAACACCGCTTGCACTCGGTGTGCGAGGAGGCCATGTGCCCGAACATCGGCGAGTGTTTCGCGCAGCGCACCGCCACTTTCATGATCATGGGCGGGCTGTGCACGCGGCGCTGCCCGTTTTGCGACGTCGCGCACGGGCGGCCCGCGCCGCTCGACGAAGACGAGCCTGCGCACCTCGCGGCGGCGGTTGCCGCGCTCGGCCTGCGTCATGTCGTGATCACCTCGGTCGACCGTGACGACCTGCGCGACGGCGGCGCCGCGCATTTCGCGCGCTGCATCGCCAGCGTGCGCGAGCGCGTGCCGGGCATTGGCGTGGAGGTGCTCACGCCGGATTTTCGCGGGCGCATCGAGCGCGCGCTCGATGCGCTTTCGGTGGCCTGGCCCGACGTTTTCAATCACAACGTCGAGACCGTGCCGTCGCTTTACAGGGCGGCGCGGCCGGGCGCCGACTATCGCGGCTCGCTCGCACTGCTCGCGCGCGCAAAGGCCGCGCATGGGCCGCTCGTCACGAAATCGGGGCTGATGGTGGGGCTGGGAGAAACCGATGCTGAACTGCGCGCGACCATGCTCGATCTGCGCGAACACGACGTGCAAGTGCTGACGATCGGACAGTATCTCGCGCCGTCGCGCTATCACTTGCCGGTGCGCCGCCATGTGCATCCGGATGAGTTCGCGGCGCTGCGCGAGGCCGGGCTCGCTATGGGTTTTCGCGAGGTGGTCGCCGGGCCGCTCGTGCGTTCCTCGTATCACGCGGCGCAGACCGTGGAGGCCGCGCGGGATCGCCCTGAGCTTGTATGAAAGCGCGGCGAATTTCGCAACTAACAGCCAAGCCGGGCAGGCATTTCGAAGCTTGCCCGGCGGTTCTTCACGCCTTCACGCGCAGATACCGCGTGCTGACACGGGACAGATAGATCACGAGCCCGAGGCCCGCAATCGCAAGGCTTGACGCATTGGCGAGCCAGAAGCCGCGCGCGCCCGTCGCCCAGGCGGGCAGGGTGCCCGGCACGTTGAAACCGAGCGCATAGCCACCGCCGAGGCCCACGCCCCAGAGCGCGATGGCATAGATCACCGTGGGCACCACGGCGACCTTGTAGGCGCGCAGCGCGAACGCGGTGGTGATCTGCAGCGCGTCGAACACGTGATAGAGCGTGACGATGGCGACGAGCGGCATCGCCGCCGCCGCGACGGCCGGATCGGGCGTGTAGCCCTCGATCAGGAGCGGCCGCAGCGCGAACACGATCACGCCATAGCCGCACGCGATCGCTCCCGCGGTCATCACGCCGTGCCGCGCGAGCGTGCGCGCTTCAGCGGGGCGCGCGCCACCCAGCGCCTGCGCCACCAGCGTGGAAGTCGCCACGCCGATCGAAAGCGGCGTCATGTAGAGCACCGCGCCCAGGTTGCCGGCGATCTGATGGCCCGCGAGCGTGGTCGTTCCGAGCCGCGCGATGAAGATCGCCATGAAGGTGTACGACGTCACTTCGATGAGATACGAGAGCCCCATCGGAATGCCGAGCTTGAGCAGTTCCGCCTGGCGCTTCCATTCGGGCCAGCAGAAGTGCTTGAAGATTTCGAACGGGGCGAACACATCCACGCGCGTGAGCGCGATCGCGGCGCACAGGGCGAGCGCCCAGTTGATCGACGTGCTGGCGAGCGCGCAGCCCGGGCCGCCCAGCGCGGGCACGCCCAGACCGCCGAAAATGAGCCAGGTGTTCAGTGGCACCTTGATCGCAAGCGCGGCCACCTGCAGGAACATGACGAGGCGCGGCCGGCTCACGGCATTGGCGAGCGAGCTATAGATGCGAAACGCGAGGCTCGCGGGCAAGCCGAAGGAGAGAATACGCAGATAAGCGACAGTGCGCTCGCGCAGCGCTTCGGGCGCGCGGGCGAGATCCAGCAGCGGGCCGGGGAAATACAGGATCGTGAAGCCGATGACCATCAGCACGAGCGCGAGCCAGAACGCCTGGCGCACTTCCAGGCCGATCTCGGCGTCCTTGCGGGCGCCGTAGAGCTGCGCCGCCACGGGTTGCAGCGCCGTGAGTATCCCGGTCAGACCGATATAGACCGAAACGTAGATCGACGAACCCAGCCCGAGCGCGGCGAGATCGAGCGCCGAATAGCGGCCCACCATGGCGGTGTCGATCACGCCGAACGCGATGATCGCGAGCTGGCCGACCAGCACCGGCCAGGCGAGCGCGGCGATGCGCCGGATATCGCCGAAGAAGGTTGCTCTCACGGGCCTCAATCCGGCCGCTTGCGCCAGATGTGCTTCTTCAGCGGCGGCTGCGGGCGGTCGATGCGCACGTAGAGGCGGAAGCGCTCGTCGCGGTCGGCCGCGCGACGGCCTTCCCAGACGAGTTTCCAGACGAAGTTCGACATCGAGCTCGGCTCGCCGTAGTCCTGCGTATCCTGACGCAGGATCACGTCGCAGTCGTCGTTGAACGAGAAGTGCATTTTGCCGAAGTACGCGAAGGTGGCGATCTGCGCGTCGCCGAGGCGCACGGGCGAGATGCACTGATAGTCGGCGGGCAGGTGCGCGGCGATTTGCTCCGCGACGTCCTTGTAGGTCCGGCTGTAGTTGACGACCGGCAGCCACAGCGTCATCAGCAGCACCCACATGAGCGTGGTGCCGCCACTCGAAAGCACGACGCTGCGCCAGAGCACCTTCGGGTGCCGCGCGACGCGCCAGTGCGCGAGCACCACCCAGCACACGGTAACGGCCACCGCGCACACGAACGAAAGAATCTTGAATTGCGGCACGAAGCCGGGCACGAGGCGCGCGAGGTTGCGCGCGAGCGGCGCCGGGAAGCCGGTCATGCCGGCGAGCCAGACGAGCCACACGAAGGTGCTGAGAATCGTGAAGCTCAGCACCGCGAACCAGTCGATCGCGTTGATCGCGCCACGCTTGAGCGTGGGCAGCGCGAAAGTCGCCAGCATCGAGAGCGCGGGCAGCACGAGCATGAAGAGCAGGTTCGTTTCGTGGCTTTGCACGATCACGAGGATCAGGAGCGGCACGATGACCGAGAGCGGAATCGCGATATGGGGCGCGCGGCGCAACCCTGCCCAGCTTATCCAGGCCCAGATCGCGAGCGGCCAGGCCGGCCACGTGAAGAGCGGCAGGTTCTTTGCCGCGTAGCGCAGCACCGAGCCCGGCGGGCCGGCGAACGCATTGACGCTCATGCGTGCCCATTGATCGAGGAACCACACGCCGTCGGTGGGATAGAGGTACAGCGTGACGAGCGGCCAGGAGAGCGAGACCGCGAGCGCGACCGGCAAGCCGGCCACGAGCAGCCAGCGCGAGCGCGTCTCGGGCGCGACAGCGAGCATGACCAGCGTGCCGACGAGCAGCGCGCCCACCAGCACGGGCCCGCTCGAGAGCATCACCACACCGAGCGCAAGGCCCCACCAGAGCGCACCCTGCACGGGCTTGTCGATGGCGCGCACGAGGCCGTAGACCAGCATCGCGATGCCCATGAACTGCATCAGTTGCGGCGTGGTTTCATGGCCGCGCTCGGCAAGACCGAAGCAGGCGAGCAGAATGAGCAAGGCGCCGTCGCCGAGGGTGCGGCCGTAGTCGCGCGGCTCGGGCTCGCCGCCGAAGGCGTATTTGAACGGTTGCACTTCGGGGCGCCGGCCGAGCAGATAGGCGCCGTACCAGACGAAGGCGCACGCGCAGCAGAACAGCACGCCGGTGGCCACGCGCGAGGCGTTGCTCGCGTCCACCCAGGGCGCGAAGAGGCGGATGCAGAGGGCGCCGAGCCAGTAGCCGAGCGGGCCGTTCGCGGTGATGTATTTGCCGACGAGGTTCGGCAGCAGCCAGTCGTGCGTGGTGCCGCCCGCCATCGTCCACATCACGCCGAAGCCGGCTGCATCCTCGTTCTTCCAGGGGTCGCGGCCGAACAGGCCAAACGAAGCGAAGACGATACAGATGGTCAGCAGAAGCCAGCGCGGCAAGGCGCTGGTGGCGGAGGCGGTCAGGCGAATGGCAGGCTTCATGCAGTGCGAAGGAATTCGGGTAAGCGGACCGGGATGCGGCACTTGCCGCGGGGCGGAACGTCGGGCAGCCGGGTGATTGCCACGGCGCGCTGTCGTGCGCCACCGGTCGGGAGCATCCGGCATTCTAGCCGCCTGCGCCGGCGCGCGTCACGGCGCAGTCTGGATGCCAATACAAGGAAACCGATGAAACAGTGTTGTCAAAGCCTGGCGAAAACAAAAAAGGGCAGCGTACGCTGCCCTTTTTGTGCGGGACCGGCTGTGAGGCCGGCGTGCGAAGTTTGCTTCGAGAGCTTACTTTGCAACCTTGCCCGTGGCGCGCGCGCCGAACTTCTTGTTGAACTTCTCGACACGGCCGGCCGTGTCCATGATCTTTTGCGTGCCCGTGTAGAACGGATGCGATTCCGACGAGACTTCGATCTTCGCGAGCGGGTAGGTCTTGCCGTTGAATTCGGCGGTTTCGCGCGTCTGGATGGTCGAACGGGTCACAAACTTGAAGTCGTTCGAAACGTCGATGAACAGGACTTCGCGGTAATCCGGGTGAATGCCTTCTTTCATGGTCTTTCCTTAAATCTGGCGGTAGCCAACCCGCGTGCCTTCAGGATGAAGGTCATTTCGGCGCGAGCCACTTGCCCAAGGTCGAAAAACGGCGATTATGCCAGAAAATCAGCCGGTTGGCGAATTTTTGCCGTCTCGCGTGGCGAGTTCACACAGGTGGGGCGGAAAGCGTGTCCAGGGCGCCCACCCTGGCCGGATCCTGCCGGTAATAGCACGCGAGCAAACGGTACAGCTCGGGATATTCCGCCTCGAACGCCTTGGGCTTGACGAACAGCGCTTCGCTGCACACGGCGAAGAATTCCGAGGGATGGTCGGCGGCATAGGGATCGATCAGCGAATCGCGCTCGAAGCGTGCCCAGCGGCGCTCGGGCACGGCGTCCACCTTGTCGCAGAACTGGTCGTAGGCGTTGTCGAACACATCGGCCCAGGCTTGCCCGTCGATCGGCGCGTGCCAGCGGCGAAAAAGGGGCGGATGGCCGTCGGGCTCGCCATTGAGCATGTCGATCTTGTGCGCGAACTCGTGAATCACGACGTTGTAGGCGTCGCTGCCGTCGGTCATCTGCGCGTCTTCCCACGAGAGGATCACGGGTCCGCCTTCCCACGCTTCGCCGCTCGCGTCGTGCTCGACTTCGTGCACCACGCCGTCCTCGTCCTCGACGGTCTTGCGAATCACGAACTCGCCGGGGTAGACGGTCACGCCAACCCAGCCCTTGTAGAGATCGAGTGAAAGATTGAGCACCGGCAGCGATGCCTGCGCGGCGATCGCCACCGCGATCCGGTCGGTGAGCTCGAGCTCGTGTGCCGTGGAAAATTCCTTTTGTGCAAGAAAGAGGCTCGTGAGCTCGCGCAGGCGCGCGCGATCGGCGGCGCTGAGGTGCGCAAGGAACGGCAGGCCGGCGAGCGTCGCCTGCCAGAGCGCATCGTCGATCGCATACGCGCGCAGCGCCTTTTCGCGGCGGCGCGCGCCTAGCCAGTGGGTCAGTTTCGAAAGCATCGCTCGATTGCGTCTTGGGTTACGTCTTCAACTGCGTCCCGGGGGCTCCGCGGCTCAGTCGATCTGTTTTTGCCAGGCGGCGAAAATGCCGCCGCACACGGCCACGCCGATCAGGAAATAGAACCCGTCGAGCGAGCTCAAAAAACTCGCCTGCTGCGCGACCATCCGGCTCATCTGCGCGAGCGCGAGCCCGTGCGCCTCGCCGGGCGAGCGGCCGAGCGCTTCGAAGGCATGCGAGAGCGTCGCGTACGTGTTCTGGAAGATCGGGTTGAGCGGGTTCACGAATTCCGCGAGCCGCGTCTGGTGCAGCGCGAGCCGGTGCTGCTCGACGATGATAATCGTTGCGGTCGCGAACGATATCGTCAACTGACGGACGACGTTTTTCAAGCGATATCCGTGCGTGAACTCCTCGATGGCGAAGATGCGGAACGTGAGGTTCGCCACCGGCAGCACGATGAAGAGGAGCAGCAAGCCGCGCAGCAGCAGCGGGAAAATGAGCCAGCTTTCGCTGGTGTCGGGCGTGAGGTGCGTCATCCAGAACGAGATGAACGCCGCGAGCACGAAGCCCGGCACGATGATCCACTTTTTGTGCGTGATGAACTTCGCGTAGCGGAAATAGAAGAACAGCGCGGAGGCCGAGATCAGCGAGGTGATGCCGGTCAGGCGCCCGGCATTCTCCACGGGATAGTTCAGCCCGCCTTCGAGAAAACGCGAGACCAGATAACTGAGCGCGGTGCTCTGGTAGTAATAGACCATGTAGAGCAGCAACCCCACGCGAAACGGTTTCTCGCGTAGCGCATGCAGACGCATGAGCGGCTTCGGATGATGCCACTGGTGCCAGACAAACCACGCGAGCGCCGCCATACCGCCCAGGGTCAGCAGAATGATGCCGGGCGAGGTGCTGAAGAGCGAGAAGCGCACCTGCTGCATGGCGATCTGAAGCGCGCCTTGGGCCAGCGCAAAGATGATATAGGGCCAGAAATGCGTGTCGCCACGCTCTTCGGGGAGCACGTGGCCGGCGTTGGGCAGCGCAAGCAGGGCGAGCGCCGCATAAAGCACGCCCGCGGGCGCGGAAAACGCGAAGAGGGCGCGCCAGTCGAAATGCGAGACGAGAAAGCCGCCCGCGAGCGGCGCGAGCGCGCTGGAGAGCACGATCAGGATCAGAAACGCGCGCGTGGCCACGGGCCGTTGCTGTGGCGTGAAGGAAATCTGGATGAGGATGCGGCAGGTGCCCATCATCGGGCCGATGAAGTAGCCCTGGAAACCGCGTGCGAAAGCGAGTTCGATCGACGATTCGCACAGCGCCGCCGCCACCGCGCCTGCGGAATAAAGCAGCAGGCAGCCGCCCACATAACGGCGGTAGCCGATGCGCTCGACCCACCACTGCTGCTGCAGGATGCCGAGCACGGCACACACGGCGTAGGCGCTGGACGCCCAGACGAGTTCGTCGGGCGAGGCATTGATGCCGCCGGCGATATAGCTCACGAAAAACGAAAAGATGGCGTTGTCGTAGTAGTCGAGGCCGGTTGCGAGCGCGAGCACCCAGGGGAAAAAGTCACCTCGCAGCCGCGTCGTCATGGCAGGGACCGGCTCGCGCGTGGACGCGCCGCTCATTTGCGAGCGCTCCCGTGCCCGCTGGCGCGTTCGCCGTCATCGCCTTCTTGCGGCTCCGCGGTTTTGGCCACCTCCTTGTTCCGGCGCGTAGCGGCAAGCCGCTCGCCGATCAGCGTCTCCGATGGCACGCCGGCGAGGCGCTGGCGCAGATAATCGAGATCGTCGGCGAGCTCGGTGCGCACCGTCTGCGCTTCCTTCAATTCGCGGCGCACGGCAGCGATACGCGCATCGAGCGTGCCGATTTGCTGTGCGAGCGCGTCGGCGATCTGCTGCAGCGATTCCTGCGAATAGCGCCGGCGGCCGTCGCCGACCGATTCGAGCGGGCGTTTGAGCATCTCGGTAATGCCATGCAACGAGAAGCCCAGCGCGCGCAGCCGCAGGATGCGGGCAAATTGCTCGAGGTCGTGCTCGTCATAGAGGCGGTAGCGGCCCTCGCTGCGCGTGGGCGTGACGAGGCCGCGCTCCTCGTAGTACTTGAGCGTGCGCGGCGTGACGTTGAGCCGCTGGGCGGCGTCGCGCACCGTCAGCAGCGTGCTGGAATCCCTGGACATGGGTGGGTGGCCGCATGGGGCGGCGACGAAAACAACAACAGCCGGATTATAGTTCAACGTGAACGTTCACGTACAGGTTGTGAGATTGACCCGGCACAATGAGACTGTGCCGATCAGGCGCTGCTGGAAACCCGGCCAGAAATGACAAACGCCCGCGTGAGCGGGCGTTTGCGGGGCACTGGAGCCGGGATGGGCGAGGCCTTAGCCGCCACGACGCATCATGTCGAAGAACTCGGAGTTGTTCTTCGTCTGGCGAATCTTGTCGAGCAGGAATTCCATGGCCTCGACTTCGTCCATATCGTGGATGAACTTGCGCAACACCCAGATCTTCTGGAGGATGTCCGGCTTGATCAGCAGTTCTTCGCGGCGCGTGCCCGACTTGTTCAGGTTGATGGACGGGTAGACGCGCTTTTCCGCGAGACGGCGCTCGAGGTGCACTTCCATGTTGCCGGTGCCCTTGAACTCTTCGTAGATCACGTCGTCCATGCGGCTGCCGGTTTCGATCAGCGCGGTGCCGATGATGGTGAGCGAGCCGCCTTCTTCGATATTGCGCGCGGCGCCGAAGAAGCGCTTCGGACGTTGCAGCGCGTTGGCGTCCACACCGCCCGTGAGCACCTTGCCCGATGCGGGCACAACGGTGTTGTACGCACGCGCGAGACGCGTGATGGAGTCGAGCAGAATCACGACGTCGTGCTTCATTTCGACGAGGCGCTTGGCCTTCTCGATCACCATTTCGGCCACTTGCACGTGACGCGCGGCCGGTTCGTCGAAGGTCGAGGCGATCACTTCGCCCGCCACCGAGCGCTGCATTTCGGTCACTTCTTCAGGACGCTCGTCGATCAGCAGCACGAACAGGATCACGTCGGGGTGATTCTGCTTGATGGCGTGCGCGATGTGCTGGAGCATCACGGTCTTGCCAGACTTGGGCGAGGCGACCAGCAGGCCGCGCTGACCCTTGCCGATGGGCGCGATCATGTCGATGATGCGGCCCGTCACGTTCTCCTCTCCGCGCATCTCGCGCTCGAGCAGCAGCACCTTGTTCGGGTGCAGCGGCGTGAGGTTCTCGAACATGATCTTGTGCTTCGAGGCCTCGGGCGGCTGGCCATTGACCTTGTCCACCTTCACGAGCGCGAAGTAGCGCTCGCCGTCCTTCGGCGTACGCACTTCGCCTTCGATCGTGTCGCCGGTGTGCAGGTTGAAGCGGCGAATTTGCGACGGGCTGATATAGATATCGTCCGTGCTCGCGAGATACGACGTTTCCGGCGAGCGCAGGAAGCCGAAGCCATCCGGCAGCACTTCGAGCGTACCGTCGCCGAAGATCGTTTCGCCCGTCTTGGCGCGTTTTTTGAGAATCGCGAACATCAGTTCCTGCTTGCGCAGGCGGTTCGCATTTTCGATCTCGAGGCCATTGGCCATCTCGATCAATTCGGACACGTGCAGAGACTTGAGCTCGGAAAGATGCATACGGAGAACCCGTCGGGGAGGATGCGACGAAAAGAAGTCTGGGGGAAAGAAGCGAGCGGAACCGCTCAAGGACTTATATAAGGGCGCCGGGTAGACGCTTTATGAATTCTAGCATAGCACACGCCGGAAGCCGCCAGTCGAGCCCGGCGGCAAGTTTCGGCATGTTTTTGCGGTGCGTGTTGTCGGTGGACAACACGCACCTTTGATTCGCCCGCCGATTCGCCGTTTGCCGCTACTGGCTTTCGCGGCTCGAGCCGGCAGGAACAAAGACCGGCTCGTGCGGCAGGGCGGTGAAGCGCTTTTTACAGGTGGCTATCCAGGAACGCGGTGAGTTGCGACTTCGAGAGCGCGCCGACCTTCTGCGCCGCGACGGCGCCGTTCTTGAAGAGGATCAGCGTGGGGATGCCGCGCACGCCGAACTTCACCGGCGTCGATTGATGCTCGTCAACGTTGATCTTCGCAATCTGGAGGCGATCGCCGTAGTCCTTCGCAACCTCGTCGAGAATCGGCGCGATCATCTTGCAGGGGCCGCACCATTCGGCCCAGAAGTCCAGCAGCACGGGCTTGTCGGATTTCACGACGTCCTGTTCGAACGATGCGTCGCTAATGTGCTTGATTTGTTCGCTCATTGTATGAATACCTCTTTCGGATCGAGGCTGATTGAATTGCTCGCCACGATACACCAAAACTCAAAATATATCCGGGGGTGCCAAGCCTTGCCAGGCGGGACCGGATCGGGCCGCCGAGGCCGCTCCGGCAACGGTCGACGCCAGTGTAGCCTAAATCCCTATGCGTTGCCGACGGTGATAGTACGCATATCGGCAGCAGGGTTTCCCGGCACTTCCTGACGTTTTCCGCCGCTTGCCGCCTGGATTGCACGGACTTCTCGATGCAGCCGGCAGCGGTTTCGGCAGCGTTAAAATTGCTTTTCGCCAACGGCCTTCGGCTGCATGTCCTTCACAATCCGGATATGGCGATGCGGCGCGCGTTTGCAAGAGCGCGCACGTCTATAAGTGTTGTCCTGCTGCTTGTCCCGCGTCGGTGCTTCGTCGGTGCTTCTTTTGGCGTCTCTTTCACGTCGCTCGTGTTTCATTCGTGGCGGTAATCCGAGGGCCGTTTGAAGACTTTTGCGATGCGGCATTCGCAATGCGGCGCAACCAATGTTAGAATGCGCCGTGACGGGCCTCCTCGCATGGAGGGGCGGTCAACCTGGTCAGGTCGGGAACGAAGCAGCCACAGCCGTTTTCCGCCAGTGCCGAGGGTCAGGCTCGTCACCTTCCATTTTTCTTCGCTGTTCGCCGTTTCCGTTATTCCTTCCTCGTTCCTCGTAGTTGATCTCTCCCGCTGAGCGCGCCGTTTCTGCGTCGCCGGTTCTCGTTCGTCGTGTCCGTTCCCGGCATTGCCGCGCATGGCGATGGTGTGCATGAAAGCGGGGCGGCAAGGTCTACGCGAGATGTCCCGAAGCGATCCGGCGCAGGCGGCCCGGCGCGCCCGTGCGCGGGGCGCGCGGCGCTTTTCGATTCATCGGAACGCGCGGGCGTTGCTGATACAATTTCCGGATGACCTATCAAGTTCTCGCACGCAAGTGGCGGCCGAAGGATTTCGCTTCGCTCGTCGGACAGGAGCACGTAGTGCGCGCGCTCACGCATGCGCTCGACGGCGGGCGTCTGCATCACGCGTACCTTTTCACGGGCACGCGCGGCGTGGGCAAGACGACGCTCTCGCGCATCTTCGCCAAGGCGCTCAACTGTGAGACTGGCGTGACGTCCAGGCCGTGCGGCGTTTGTCGCGCGTGCCGGGAAATCGACGAGGGCCGCTTCGTCGATTATGTCGAGATGGACGCGGCGAGCAATCGTGGCGTGGACGAAATGGCCGCGCTGCTCGAGCGCGCGGTCTATGCGCCGGTGGATGCGCGCTTCAAGGTCTACATGATCGACGAAGTGCACATGCTCACGAACACGGCCTTCAACGCCATGCTCAAGACGCTGGAGGAGCCGCCCGAATACCTGAAGTTCGTGCTGGCCACCACCGACCCGCAGAAGGTGCCCGTGACCGTGCTCAGCCGCTGCCTGCAGTTCAACCTGCGGCCCATGGCGCCCGAGACCGTGCTGGAGCATCTGGGCCAGGTGCTGGGGCAGGAAGGCGTGGCCTTCGAACCCCAGGCCTTGCGCCTGCTGTCGCGCGCCGCGCGTGGCTCCATGCGCGATGCGCTGTCGCTGACGGACCAGGCGATTGCCTTTGGCAGCGGACAGCTGCAGGAGGCCACGGTGCGCCAGATGCTGGGCAGCGTGGACCGCAGCCATGTGTTCCGCCTGATCGAGGCACTGGCCCAGGCCGATGGCCAGGTGGTGGTGGAAACCGCCGAGGCCCTGCGCCGCAATGGCCTGTCCGCCGCCTCCACGCTGGAGGAAATGTGCGCCGTGCTGCAACGCATGGCCGTGGCCCAGGCCGTGCCGCAGATGGCCGCCGACGCCAGCGATCCAGAGGCCGCAGAGATCGCCCGCCTTGCGCTGCTGATGCCGCGTGACGAAACCCAGCTGCTCTACAGCATCTGCCTGCATGGCCGGGCCGAACTGGGCCTGGCGCCCGACGAATACGCGGCGCTGACCATGGCACTGCTGCGGCTGCTGGCGTTCAAGCCGCCATCTGCAGAGCCTGCCCCGGGCGCGGCTGAAAAAAAAACTCCAGCGCTGACCCCCTCCACGGCGAAGCCTGAATCCCCTGCGCCCGTAGCGCAGGCGCGGCCCGCACAGCCCGCTGTGCCCGAGGCTCCCGTTGTGCCAGCCAAGGCGGCCATGCCCGTCCCGGTCGCACCTCCTGCACCTCCTGCGCCTGTCGCGCCCGTCGCCTCTGCCGTGACCGCTGCGCCCGCCGTGGCCACGCCCGTCGTGCGAGCCGTTGCGACCCCAGCGCCTGTTCAGGTAGCCGAGGTTGCAGTTGCCAGGCCAGAACCCGTGCTTGCGCCTGTCCAGGAGGCCAGGCCTTCCGCTGCTCCGGAGGTGAAGCCGGTCGCCGGTGCCGCCCAAGAGACCGTGGCCGATCCCGTGGATGCGGGGCAGGAAGACGAAGACTCTTCTGCCGACGAGGCGCCGCTGGCGCAGGACGCCGATGCGCCGGACGAGGGCGCGTGGGCCGGGATGCCCGATGAAGGCTGGGCCGACGAAGGCCGCTGGAGCGATGACGGGGATCTGGCCCTGGAGCCGCCTGCCGCTGCCGTGGCACGGCAGGCCGAACCGCAGACCGACACTCAGATCGATGTGCAGGACTTCGCTCCCGAACGTGGCCGCCAGTCCCCCGATGCGCCACCCGCGCCGACCGTGGAGCGCACGCCCGAGGGCGATGTCTGGCACGCTGCCGTCCAGCAACTGGTGCAGGCCGAGGCCGTCACGGCGCTGGCGCGGCAACTGGCGCTGCAGTCGCAACTGGTGGCGCGCGATGGCGATGCATGGACGCTGCGCGTGGAAAGCAGCTCGCTGGCGCAGCCCGCCACGCGCGAGCGCCTGCGTGCGGCGCTGGAGGCCGCTGGCCTGGCGCGGCAACTGCATGTCGAGCAGGGCGCCGTGGCAGACAGCCCCGCGCGGCGCAATGCGGTGGCCAGCCATGAGCGCCAGCGCATTGCAGAAGACATCGTGATGAATCATTCGCTGGTGCAGACCCTGATCCGCAGCCATGGCGCGAAAATCGTGCCTGGCAGTATCAAGCCCGTATCCATTCAGCCCTGACACGCCCTAGAGCGTTTCGTTTTTACCCTACAGAAGAAGGAACTCACATGTTCAACAAAGGACAACTGGCCGGCCTGATGAAGCAAGCCCAGGCCATGCAGGACAACCTCAAGAAGGCCCAGGATGAACTGGGCAACATCGAGGTGGAAGGCGAATCGGGCGCGGGCCTGGTGAAGGTGGTCATGACCTGCAAGCACGACGTCAAGCGCATCACCATCGACCCCAGCCTGCTGGCCGAAGACAAGGACATGCTGGAAGACCTGGTGGCTGCCGCCTTCAATGCCGCCGTGCGCAAGGCCGAAGAGACTTCCAACGAGAAGATGGGCAAGCTCACGGCCGGCATGCCCGGTCTTCCCGGCGGCATGAAGTTCCCGTTCTGAGCCGCGTCCTGGGCCACACCCGGACCGCGGGCCGGACTGCCGGGAGAGGCCATGCCGGTTTCTCCTGCCGCCCGATGCGGTTGAGTGACTGCTGAATGGCCGCTGAATGGCCGTTAAGCGACCATCGAGCGATCTGCCCCTGCAGATCGCTTTTTTTCTGAGAACCTTCTCCATTGAAAGGAAGCTGCCATGTCGGACGTGCAATCGCTCGATGGCCTGATCGAGGCCTTGCGCAGGCTCCCGGGTGTGGGCATCAAGTCGGCGCAGCGCATGGCCTTCCACCTGCTGCAGCGCGACCAGGACGGCGCGCGGCAACTGGCGCGTGCCCTGACCACGGCCGTGGAGTCGGTCAGCCACTGCGAGCGCTGCCATACCTTCACCGAAGGCCGCATCTGCTCCATCTGCCAGGATGAAGGGCGTGACGCGGCCCGGCTGTGCGTGGTGGAGGCGCCCGCCGATATGGCGGCCATGGAGCGCACGGGTGCCTACCAGGGCTACTACTACGTGCTGATGGGACGGCTGTCGCCACTCGACGGCATAGGTCCGCGCGATCTGAACCTGTCATCCCTGCTGGAGCGCGCTGGCGACGGCAAGGTGCAGGAGGTGATCCTGGCCACCAGCTTCACGGCCGAGGGCGAGGCCACGGCCCATGCGATCAGCGAGGCCTTGAAGGCGCGCGGCATCCATGTGACGAGGCTGGCGCGCGGCGTGCCCATAGGCAGCGAACTCGAATACGTGGACCTGGGTACGATCGCCCATGCGCTGGTAGACCGCCGTTAGTGGCCGAGGCGGCTGTCGTTTCTTGTATTTTCATCAGGAGCCTGTATGCCGACCTCTGTCATCCTGCCGCCCGGCGGCTTCTCCATCGCGCATTGGTGCCTGCTGGTGGCGGCCCTGCTGCCGCTGGCCTGCGCCTACATCGCCAAGGCGCCCGGCATGAAGCACCGGCCGGGGCAGCGCGGTTTCGACAATCACGATCCCCGGGCCTGGCTGGCGCAGCAAACCGGCTACCAGGCACGGGCCAACGCGGCGCAGGCCAATAGCTTCGAGTGCCTGCCGTTCTTCATTGGCGCCCTGCTGGTGGCCTGGCAATTGGGCGCGCCGTCCGCGCGTGTCGATGGCCTGGCCGTGGTCTTTGTTGTGTTGCGCATTGCCTACATCGCCTTCTATGTGACGGACCGCGCCACGTTGCGCAGTCTGGTCTGGGCGCTGGCGCTGGTGGTGAATCTGCTGCTGTTTTTCGCGGGCTACCACTGAGGCCCGTGCCAGGGCCGGGCGCGCGTCCACCGCGCGCGGGGCTGGCCCTGAAGCCTACGGCGTTTCACATACGGGCAAGCACCGATGCTGTGCATGCGGGCTCTGGGCATGATCGTGCTGCACTGCAGCAAAATAACCATCATGTCTTCCCACGTGCTTGATCGCCGAACCTTGTTGAGCCTCATGGGGCTGGGTTCCCTTTGGTCGCTCCCTTCCCTCGGTTCGGCCGAGCTGGTGACGATTTCCGTGGGCGGCCAGGGCCTGCTGTATTACCTGCCGCTGGTGATTGCCCAGCAACTCGGGTACTTCGAGGCCGAGGGCCTGACCGTGCGCATCGATGACTATCCGGGCGGGTCGCAGTCGCTGCAGGCGCTGGAGTCGGGCGCTGCCGATGTGTGCGCGGGTGCCTATGAACACACGCTTATGGCACAGCAGCGCGGCAGTCTGCTGCGTGCCTTTGTGGTGCAGGGGCGTGCGCCGCAGATCGCGCTGGGCGTGTCCTCGCGCTGGATGCCGCGCTACCAGACCCTGGCCGATCTGCGCGGGCGGCGCGTGGGCGTGTCCTCGCTGGGCGCATCCACGGCCCGGGCCGTGCAACTGATGATGCTGGGCGACGGCCTGGAGCCCGATCTGGTGCAACTGGTGGGGGTGGGCTCGGGGCCAGACGCCATGGAGGCGCTGCGCACCGGGCGCGTGCACGCGCTGTGCCATGCGGACCCGCTGATGAGCGTGCTGGAGGACAAGGGTGCCGTGCGCATCGTCAGGGATCTGCGTGATCTGCGCAGCAGCGCGCAGCTGTACGGCGGCTCCATGCCCTCGGGCACGCTGTACGCGACCCAGGCCTTCCTGCGCAGGAACCCGGCCAAGGCCCAGGCGCTGAGCAATGCCATGGTCCGATCGCTCAAGTGGCTGCAGACCGCCGCGCCCATGGATGTGCTCAGGGCCGTGCCCGCTCCCTATCTGCTGGGATCGCGGCGCGCCTATCTGTCGGCCTTCGAGCACATGCGCACCACCATCTCGCCCGATGGCCTGATGCCCGATGACGGGCCCGCCACGGCCCTGCGCTCCCTGGTCCGGCTCAACCCTGCGCTGGCGCGCAGCGGCATCGACCTGGAGCGCTCGTTCACCAACGAATTCGTGCGGCAGTCACGCCAGCGTTTCCACACCTGAGCCTCTGGACCGCACGCAAAAGAGCCCGCGAAAGCGGGCTCTGTGGAGTGGGGCGGTGACGGCACCTTCAGCGCCTTCAGTGCTTTTTCACCTTGGATGGCTTGCCGCCGCGCGGTGCCGTGGTGACCGACGCCTTGGCGTTGCGGTTTTGCGGTTGCACGGCCACCTTGCGCGCGGTTCCCGTGGATTTGGCCGCCCTGGCATTGCCGCCGCTGCTGGCACGCACCGGCAGATAGGCCACCAGCGATTGGCCGGCATGCAGGGTGGCGGAGGACTTCAGGTCATTCCAGTCCGCCAGATTGGAGGCGCTGACGCCGTAGCGGTTGGCCACGCTGATCAGCGTGTCGCGCTTGCGTGCCTTGATGGTGGTGCGGCGCGTGACGATCTCGGGGGCAAAGCTGATCTGGCCGTTGTCGGCCACGTGTCCTGCCACGTCGGCTCGCACGTTGGCGCCGCGCGGCACCATGAGCGCGGAGCCGGCCTTGATCAGCATGCGCGGCGGGATGTTGTTGAGGGCGCGCAGGTCGGACTCGCCCAGGCCCACGCGCTGGGCCGCCTCGGCCACGCTGATGGTGGAGGGCACGGTCCACACGGTCCAGCTCGCGTACTGGCCTTCGTCGAAGGCCTGCATGTTGCGGCGGAACACCTTGGCGTTGTCCCAGGGCAGCAGGATTTCCGGCGTGCCGGCTGCAAAGATCACCGGCTTGCGGAAGCTGGGATTCAGCGCCTTGAAGTCATCGGTCGACACGTCGGCCAGCTTGGCCACCAGTTCCACGTCGATGTCACGGGTGATGGTGACGGTCTGGAAGTAGGGGTGGTTCTCGATCAGCGGCAGCTCGGTGTTGAACGCATCGGGGTTGGCCACGATGTTCTTGACGGCCTGCAGCTTGGGCACGTACATGCGGGTCTCTGCCGGCATCTGCAGGTCGGTGTAGCCCGTGGGCAGGCCCAGCTTCTCGTTGCGCTTGATGGCGCGGCCCACGCTGCCTTCGCCCCAGTTGTAGGCGGCCAGGGCCAGGTGCCAGTCGCCGAACATGTCATAGAGCTTTTGCAGGTAGTCCAGCGCGGCGCGCGTGGAGGCCAGCACGTCGCGGCGGTCATCGCGGAATGCGTTCTGCTTGAGGTCGAAATAGGTGCCGGTGGCCGGCATGAACTGCCACATGCCGGCCGCCTTGGCGGTGGAGACGGCCTGCGGGTTGAAGGCGCTCTCGATGTAGGGCAGCAGCGCCAGCTCGGTGGGCATGTTGCGCCGCTCCAGTTCCTCGACGATGTGGAACAGGTACTTGCTGGAGCGCTCGGTCATGCGCTGTATGTAGTCGGGCCGGCTGGCGTACCACTGCTCGCGGTCCTTGACCAGATCCTGGTCCAGGTCGGGCATGGCAAAGCCCTGGCGAATGCGTACCCACAGATCGCCCGTGGTCTCCAGCGAAGCCACGCCGCCGTTGCCGGCGCTGCCTGTGCCCAGCGGGCTCAGGGGTCCGTTGGGGTACATCGGGGAGTGCGGTGCGGGGCTGGAGGCGGGTGCCGTGCTGGCCAGGTCCGGGCTGCCGGTGGTGGCGCAGCCCGCAAGAACCAGCAGGCTGCCCAGCAGCAGGGTGTGTAGCAGTTTCATCAGAAGACGTTTTTCCATTGGCGCAGGCCGGCCAGCACGCTGGCGGGGTCCTGCTGTCTCACCTGTGCGTCGAAGCCGGCGGCGGCGGCGGCCACCGCGGATTCGCGCGTTCTAAGAAAGGGATTGATGGAGCGCTCGGTCTCCATCAGGGAAGGCAGCGTGGGCCGGCCGGCCTCGCGCAACGCCTGGCAATGCCTCTGGTAGTGAGCCAGGGCCTGGTTGTTGGGTTCCACGGCCTGCGCAAAGCGCAGGTTGGACATTGTGTACTCATGTGCGCAGCAGACCAGGGTGTCGTCCGGCAGCGCGGCCAGATCGTCCAGCGATTGCTGCATCTGCTGCGGCGTGCCTTCGAACAGGCGCCCGCATCCCCCTGAAAACAGGGTATCGCCGCAGAACAGCACGGGCTGCGCCTGCGCCGCCGTGCTGTAGAAGGCGATGTGGCCGCTGGTGTGGCCGGGCACGTCAATGACCTGCCAGGGGCCGCCCAGGGCCTGCACGGTCTCGCCGCCCTGCACGCGCTGCACGGGTTCGGGCAACTGCTCGTAGGCGGGGCCCCAGACCTGGGCGCCCGTGGCCTGGCGCAGCTGCGCCACGCCGCCGACATGATCGGCATGGTGGTGGGTGACTAAAATGCCCTGCAACTGCAAGTCCAGCTGGCGCAGGCTGGCCAGCACGGGCGCTGCATCGCCGGGATCGACGACCAGTGCCTGCCCTGCGTCGTACAGCAGCCAGATGTAGTTGTCGGAAAAAGCGGGGATGGGCAACAGGTTCATGAGCAGCAAAATTATAGGGATGCATCACTGGACGCAATCTGCCCTCGGCCACTACCTGCTGGAATGGGAGCAGCAGCGCTGCGACGAGGCGGTGGCCGATATTTTCGGCTATCACAGCCTGCAGTTGGGCATGCCCATGCTCCAGGGGCTGCGCGCCAATCGCATGCCGCACCGCTGGCTGGCCCTGGATTCCACGCAGGATGCGGCGCCCGCCGAGGGGGCTCCGCTGCTGGAGGTGCCCGTGGCGCTGCTGGCCGATCCGGCCGCGCTGCCGTTTTCCGAGGCCAGCCTTGACCTCGTCGTCATGCCCCACACGCTGGAGACCTCGCCGGACCCGCATGCCGTGCTGCGCGAGGCGGCCAGGGTGCTGATGCCCGAAGGCCGTATCGTCGTGTGCGGGCTCAACCCCGCGAGTCTGCTGGGCGTGCAGCGTCGCGCCGAGCGCGGCGTGTACCTGCCCGATGTGGGCTGGGGCGTGGGCTACTGGCGGCTGCGCGACTGGCTGCGATTGCTGGCCTTCGAGATCGAGGCCGTGCAGTTCGGCTGCTATCGTCCTGCCGTGCAGACGGATCGCTGGCTGCGGCGCTGGCAGTTCATGGACCGCGTGGGACGGTTGGGCTGGCCCATGCTAGGCGGCGTGTACTGCGTGGTGGCCGTCAAGCGCGTACCGGGCGCCCGCATTCTGGAGCCTGCCTGGCGCGGCCGCGCGGCCGTGTCGGGCGCCTCCGTGCCCGTGGCCCACCGCATGCCGGCGCAGGCGGCGCCAGGCAGCGATCCGCATTCCAACCGGCCTGAAGGCCGGTCCATTCAATCCAAGGAAATTTTTTGAATCAAGTTGTTATCTACACGGACGGCGCCTGCAAGGGCAATCCGGGCCCCGGCGGCTGGGGCGTGGTGCTGGAGGCCGGCAGCGCCAGGAAAGAGCTGTTTGGCGGCGAGCTGAACACGACCAACAACCGCATGGAGATGATGGCCGTGATCGAGGCGCTGTCCGCGCTCAAGCGGCCCTGCGATGTGGTGCTCTACATCGACAGCCAGTACGTGCTCAAGGGCATCACCGAATGGATCCATGGCTGGAAGGCCAAGGGCTGGAAGACGGCCTCCAAGGAACCGGTCAAGAACGTCGAGCTGTGGCAGCGGCTGGACGCCCTGGTCCAGGGCGGCGGGCACCGCATCGACTGGCGCTGGGTCAAGGGCCACGCAGGCGACCCTGGCAACGAGCGGGCAGATGCCCTGGCCAACAAGGGCGTGGACCTGGCACTGGGCCGCTGAGCGCCTGGTGCGGGGGCGGGTGCAATGCCCGTCCCTTGCGAGTACCTCCCGAGGCCTACCTCCAACGCGGTAGATGAAAACCCCAGAACCAGGATTCGGCGTGCGCAGCTAATATTTCCATAAGTGGAAATTAGTTCGCGCCCTGCCAGGCATCTTCCGTGGCGTGGTGTTCAAAATTGCCACTTGTGGAATTTTTACCCATCTTACGATGAAAGAGCCTTGCGATGAAATACAAAGCAATTGCCGCATTGGCGATGCTGGGCGGCGCGGGAGCGGCGCTGGCCCAGAGTTCGGTGACGCTGTACGGCAGCATGGACCTGACCATGCCCTGGATCAGCGATGTGCGCGGGAGCCGGCTGGCACGCATGGATTCGGCCATTTCCCAGCCTGACCTCTGGGGCCTGCGCGGCTCGGAGGATCTGGGCGGTGGCATGAAGGCCTCGTTCCAGCTGGAGAACGGATTTCTCTCGGACATCGGCTCGCCGATCTCGCCGACCAGTTACTTCAACCGCGCTTCCTGGGTGGGGCTGGACAGCGCTTCGATGGGCTCGGTGCGGCTGGGTCGCCAGGTCGATTTCACGGCCGGCACGCTGAGCCAGTGGGGCAACGGCTACCAGCTCTACAACTTCTATCTCTACCACCCCGGCAATCTGGATGGCCTGTCCAGCCAGTTTCCGGTGGACAACTCCGTGGTCTACCTGACGCCCGGCATGGGCGGCATGCAGTTCGGCGCGCAGTACGGCTTTGGCGAGGTGCCGGGCCGCTCGCAGGCCAACCGTACCTACAGCGTCATGGGCAGCTATTCCAGTGCCAAGCTCAATCTGGCCGTGGCCTACACCGATGCGCGTGGGCGTGCCTTCGATATTGCCGGGCGCACGGGCCTGGCGAATGCGCTGGGCCAGGACCTGGTGGCGGGCCGGCCGCTGGTGCTCGATACCTTCCAGGTACTGGGCATAGGCGGCGGTTACCAGCTCGACGCGCTTCCAGTACGGCTCAACGCGCTGCTGACGCGCTCCACGCTCAAGTACGGCGGGGCCTCCAGCCACATGAGCGCCCTTGACCTGGGCCTGGCCTGGCAGACCAGCCAGGCCGTGACCATCAACACGGGCTACTCCTTCAGCCGCTTCGAGCAGACGAAGTGGAACCAGCTGCACCTGGGCACGCGCTATGCCTTCTCCAGACGCACGCAGCTGCATGCCTCGGTCACGCACCAGCGCGCCTCGGACGGCGTGGCGGCGATGAACTCCGTGGGCGTTGCCAGCGGGCGCACGCAGACCGTGATCGCGGCAGGCATTCACCACTCGTTTTGAGAGGCATGAGACATGCAGCCCGGTCGATGCGGGCGCATTGGAGACTCCACGATGAAATTCACCCTCAATTCCCGAAGCGTGGCCTTTGACGGCGACGGGCAGACCCCGTTGCTGTGGGTGCTGCGCGATCACTTCAAGCTGCCGGGCACCAAGTTCGGCTGCGGCATCGGAATGTGCGGGGCCTGCACGGTCCATGTCGATGGCGAGCCGGTGCGCTCCTGCGTGCTGCCCGTCTCGACGGTGGGCGGCAAGGCCGTCACGACCATCGAAGGGCTGTCCAGCAACCGCTCCCACCCCATCCAGCAGGCCTGGATGGACAAGGACGTGCCGCAGTGCGGCTACTGCCAGTCCGGCATGGTCATGGCCGCTGCCGCGCTGCTCAAGTCCCACCCGCAGCCCACCGATGCGCAGATCGACGAGGCCATGACCAACCTGTGCCGCTGCGCCACCTACCACCGTATCCGGGAGGCCATCCATGCCGCAGCGTCCAAGCAATGAACGGGCCCACACGGCCGGCTCTGCCATCTCGCTGCGGCGCAGGCATCTGCTCCAGAGCGCGGCCGCGCTGCTGGTGGCGCCTGCTGCCGGCAGCCTGCTGATTCCGCTGGCGCAGGCGGCACCGTCCACGGCCTCGGCCATCGGCGACTGGGTCTGGATCGAGCCTTCGGGCCAAGTGGTGATCGGCGTGTCGCAGTGCGAGGTGGGCCAGGGCATCTACACGGGCCTGCCCCAGGTGCTGGCCGACGAGCTCGATGCCGACTGGGCCAGCGTGACCGTGCGCTTCGTCACGGGGCGCGACGCCTATCGCAACGATGCGGGCGAGATGCCGTTCCAGCAGTTCGTGGGCGCGTCGATGTCGATGAACTATTTCTACGAGCGCATGCGCCTGGCAGGTGCCCAGGCCCGTGATGTGCTGCTGCGTGCCGGCGCGGCCCGGCTGGGCGTGCGGGTATCCCAGTGCAGCACGCGCGCCGGCCGCGTGCTGCACCCCGCGACGGGCCGCAGCGTGGGCTATGGCGAGATCGTGGCCGATGCCTCAAGGCTGCCCCTGGCCGCGCGGCCGCGCATGAAGTCGGCTTCCGAGCAGGGCCTGATCGGCCGCAGCCTGCGCCGGGTGGATACCCCGGCCAAGGTCGATGGCAGCGCGGTCTTCGGCATCGACGTCGAGGTGCCCGGCATGCTGATCGGCGCCGTGCGCATGGCGCCCAGCGTGACGGGGCGCATCGTGCGCATCCGCAACGAGGCAGAGGTGCGCGCGCGCCCCGGCGTGCATGCCGTCGTGCGCACCACGCAGTGGCCCGACCCCGAGCCCGGCACCGTGGTCGTGGTGGCCGATTCGTACTGGATTGCCAAGCAGGCCGCCGATGCGCTGGACATCGAATTCGACGCCGGCGCGGCGGCAGCCGTGGACAGCGAGCGCATCCATGCGCAATTCGTCGCAGGCCTGGCCAGCGACAAGGCTGTCGTGGCTCGCAGCCTGGGCAAGCCGCGTGAAGTGCTGGCGGCCGGCAAGACCATCACGGCCGACTACCACTCGCCCTACATCACGCACGCCACCATGGAGCCGCTGGCCGCCACCGTCCATGTGCGCGACGGCGAGGTCGAGACCTGGGGGCCCTACCAGGGCCAGGACTTCCTGCGCGGCGAACTCGGCAAGGCCTGCGGGGTGCCTGCGGACAAGGTCATCGTGCACACCACGTTCCTGGGCGGCAGCTTCGGGCGCAAGTACATGCCGGACTTCGCCCTGCATGCGGCAGCGGCGTCCAAGGCCGTGGGCCGGCCCGTCAAGGTCATCCGCTCGCGCGAGGACGACATACGGCATTCCTACTACCGGCCCGGTGCCTCGGGGCGGCTGAGTGCCGTGCTGGGCGCCGACGGCCTGCCGGCCGCGCTGCATGCGCGCATCTCGGGCCAGTCGCTGTACGGCGCCATCAACCCCAGGAAGATGGCCGATGCAGGCGGCTGGGACGAGACCATGGTCGAGTCCATCTACGACCTAATCTACGGCGTCCCCAACCTGCTGGTGGATGCCGTGGACGTGCAGCAGCCCATACCGCTGAGCTATCTGCGCAGCGTGGGCACCACGTCCAGCGTGTTCTTTCTGGAGAGCTTCATCAGCGAACTCGCCCATGCGGCAGGCGCGGACGACTACCAGTACCGGCGCCGCCTGCTGGCCAGCCAGCCGCTGGCGCTGGGCGTGCTGGATGCTGCGGCGCGGGCCGCGCGCTGGGAGCAGCCCGCGCCGGCAGGCCTGCACCGCGCCATGACCTTCAACGTCTACACGGGGCGGGGCGAGAGCTTCCAGACCTTCGTCGCGCTGGTGATGGAGTTGCGCATTGTCCAAGGCCGCGTGCGGCTGGAGCGCGCCATCTGCGCCATCGACGCGGGCCGCGTGGTCAACCCGGGCCTGGTCAAGGCCAATGTCGAAGGCGGCATCGGCTTTGCGCTGACCAACACCTTCAAGAGCCGGCTTGGCTTTGACAAGGGCGCGGTGCAGCAAAGCAATTTCCACGACTACCCGCTGCTGCAACTGGCCGAAATGCCCCGCGTGGAGGTGGTCCTGGTCGAAAGCGACCGGCCGCCCCAGGGCTGCGGCGAAGTGGCCCTCGGCCCCACGGCGCCCGCCGTGGCCACGGCCCTGTTCCATGCCACGGGCCGCCGGTTCCGCTCCATGCCGCTGCCGCAGGACATCGCGTCCGCCTGATCACCCATCCATCCCCCGTTTTTTCAGCAAAGGAATTTCATGCAAGTCGAGCACATCACCCCGAGCATAGGATCGGAGATTCACGGCATAGATCTCTCGGACCCGGCGCAGGTGCGCGACCATGCGGACGCGCTGCGCAAGCTCCTGGCCGAGCGCCAGGTCATCTTCTTCCGCGACCAGACGCTGAGCCCCGCGCAGCAGGTGCGCGTGGCCCAGGTGTTCGGCAAGGTCGAGCCCGTGTCCTCCACCTTTCCCTCGCACCCGGACGATCCCCATGTCGAGCTGCTGATCAGCCAGGGCACGCGCACCGGCACCGACATCTGGCATGCCGACCTGACCTGGCAGGCCCAGCCGCCCGCAGGCGCCTGCCTCTATGCGGTGGACGTGCCGCCCACGGGCGGCGACACCATGTGGGCCAGCATGACCACGGCCTTTGCTTCGCTGGCGCCCGAGCTGCAGGCCTATCTGCGCAAGCTGCGCGCCACCCACAACTGGGAGGCGCCAGCGCTCAGGCAAAGCCTGATGCGCCGCGATCCATCCGGCGAGTCCTACCGCGCCACCCGCCTCAAGCACCCGCCGCTGGAGCAGCCCGTGGTCCTGGTGCACCCGGTGACCTGCCTGCCCGTGGCCTTTGTGAACTCGCTCTACACCACGCACATAGAGGGTGTCACCAGCGACGAGAGCGCGGCGCTGATCGCCATGCTCAGCGGCCTGGCCAAGGTGCCTGAGTGGCAGGTGCGCTTTCGCTGGCGCAAGGGCTCGGTGGCCATCTGGGACAACCTGGCCACGCAGCACTACGCGGTCAATGACTACCACCCTGCAGCGCGGCGGATGCACCGTGTGGCGATACGCCAGGCGTGAGCCCGGCAACGGCCTTTGCTGACAATGAAAAAACCACGATGAAAGCCCTCTCCATGAAAGCGACACGCAGAACGCTCGCCCTGGGCGCGGCCATGGCCCTGGCGCTGCTCGCCGGTCCGGCCCAGGCCCAGACGCAGACCTACCCCCACAAGCCGGTCACCATCGTCGTGGCCTATCCTGCGGGCGGCGATACCGATGCGCTGGCGCGGCTGCTGGGCGAGAAGCTGTCGGCCCGCATCGGACAGTCGGTGCTCGTGGACAACCGCGCAGGCGCCAGCGGCACCATAGGCAGCAGCTTTGTGGCCAAGGCGCCGGCCGATGGCTATACGCTGCTGCTGGCGCCCAATACCTTCGCCATGGCCCAGCTGGTGCTCAAGCTGGGCGCGGGCCATGGCTACGACGTGCTCAATGGCTTCACGCCCGTGATCGAGGTCGGCTCCACCTCGCTGTTCCTCGTCGCCGGGCCCGGTGCGGGCGTGCGCACCTTCAAGGAGGCCATCTCCGCCAGCCAAGGCCGCTCGCTGGGCTATGCCACGCCGGGCAATGGCTCGCCCATGCACTTCCTGGGCGAGATGGTCCGGCGCGCCACGGGCGCCCGCTTCGAGGCCATTCCCTACAAGGGCGTGGCGCCGGCAGTCACCGATGTGGTGGGCGGCCACGTGCCCTTCACCTACAGCACGCTGGGCTCCATCGCGCCCTACCTGCCCGGCGGCAAGCTGGTGGCGCTGGCCGTGGCCGACGCCCGGCGCTCGCCGCTGGCGCCCGACGTGCCCACGCTGGCCGAGCTGGGCTACAAGGATGTGGAACTGAGCGCCTGGTACGGCCTGTTCGGCCCCAGGAACATGCCCTCCGAGGTGGTCAAGCTCCTGAATACGCACCTCAACGAGATCCTCAGGATGCCCGACGTGGTGGCGCGCATGGCCACGCTGGGAACCGTTCCTGTCGGCGGCCCGCCGCAGCGCCTGGGCAGGACCAATGCCGGCGATTTCGAGCGCTTCGGGCGGCTGGTCAAGGAACTGGGCATACAGCCGGACTAGATTGGACAGGCGCTGAACGAAAGGAGGAAGCAGCGGGCGCCGGCGCAAGTCATCCCGGGTGGTGGCCCGGGGACGGAGGGTGGTCTTGCGCCGGCGCATCCTGCCTGATGCGCTCGGCCAGCAGATGGGACATGAAGCGCAGGTAGTGCTCGATCTGCTGGTCTGCCTCGGGGCCTTCGCCGAACAGCTCGGCCAGCAGCGGCCGTGCCGTGGGCAGGAAGGCCGAAATGCTGAGGATGGCCAGGTGGATGAAGCGCGGGTCCACCTGTGCCGGGTGGCTGGCCTGCGCTCCGTCCATCAGCATGGTCGAGGTCAGTTCCAGCCCGCGCCGCGTGATGCGCTGCAGCGGCGTGCCCGAGGGCGGCGGCTCCTCTTCGCTTTCGTAGTGGTAGATCTCGGAGAGCGCCAGCCGTTCGAATTGCGGGTGCTCGCGCATGAAGTCCAGCCGCAGCAGCAGGCGCTGGTAGACGCGCTCTTCCACCGTGCCTTGCGTCCTGAGCGCCACTTCCATGCGGTTTTGCAACTCGCGCATCAGGGACTCCGTCACTTCCTGCAGCAGGCCCTTGAGGCTGCTGAAGTAATAGCGCACCAGGGCACGCGTGACACCGGCTGCCGCCGCGATTTCCAGAATGCTCAGCTGCTCCGGCGTGCGGGTCTTGAGCAGGTTCACCGTGGTCTGCAGGATGATGTCCCGTCCCACGGCATCGTCGGCCAGCGGGCGGCCGCTGTTGCGGCGGGGCTTCTTGGGAGCGGATTCGGTCGGCTTCTTTGGGGGCGGCATGCGGGCCATTGTCGGCGATACACAGGGGGCGGCTGCGGGCGACTGCGCCGCAGTTGTCAGGGCCGGGCGGTGATGCGGGCCAGCGCGTCCGAGATCTCGCGGGCCTGCTGGGGCCGCACTAGCCTTTCCACCTCCTGCCCGTCACGCAAAAAGATCAGGGTGGGCCAGAGCTTGACGCGGTAGCTGCGGCCCAGGGCCCGGCCGGGGCCGTCTTCCACCTTGATGTGGGCCACCTGCGGGGCGGCCTCCAGCGCCTGGGCGATCAGCGGTTGCGCACCCTGGCAGTGGCCGCACCAGGCGGTTCCGAACTCCAGCAAGGTGGCGCCGGGCAGCGTGTCGACGGTGCTGCGATCGGGGACGTCGGTCAGGTGCTTGGGCTGGAAGGGCATGGGAATCTCCTGTCAGGGAAAGGCCTGCAGCGGCAGGATGGATACGGTTTCGCCGGCTTGCACGGCACCGCGCTCATGTTCGAGCACGATGAGGCAGTCCGCCTCGGCCATGGATCGAAGCACGCCCGAACCCTGCGGCCCGGTAGTGCGGACCAGGCAGCGGCCATCAGCGCCTGCGGACAGAAGTCCGCGCTGGTACTCGGTGCGGCCCGGCCGCTTGGACAGCGCATGCTCCGCCACGGCCTGGGGCAGGGCGGCCGGCCCGGCAGCCGCCTGCGCAGCACCCATGAGCTGCAGCAGCGCCGGACGGACAAAGACCAGAAAGCTGACCATGGCGGCCACGGGATTGCCGGGAAGGCCCATCAGCACCGTGGTGCGCGCAGGCGTGCGGCTTGCGGCAAACGGCGTGCCCGCATCGGGCTGCAGCAGGCCCACGGCCAGCGGCCGGCCAGGCCGCATGGCCAGGCGCCAGAAGTGCACGCAGCCCATGCGCTGCAGCATGGCGCGCGTGTGGTCGGCCTCGCCTGCGCTGATGCCGCCGCTGGTCAGCACCATGTCGGCCAGGGAGGCGGCTTCGCGCAGGCGCTCCTGCAGGGCCTCGGGCTCATCGGCCACCACGCCCAGGTCCAGCACCTGCACGCCCATGCGCTGCAGCAGGCCGATGAGGCTGAAGCGGTTGCTGTCGTAGACCGCACCCTCGCGCGGCGCCGTGCCGGGGTGGAGGATTTCATCGCCCGTGGAGAAATAGGCCACGCGCAGCCGTCTGCGCACGCGCACCTGGGGCTGGCCCAGGCTGGCGACCAGACCCAGGGCCGCGGGATGCAGGCACTGGCCCGCTGCCAGGGCCACGCGGCCCCGGCTCAGGTCCTCGCCGCGCAGGCGCCGGTTGTCCCCGGCACGCACGCTGCCTGCCGGAATGCCGATGCGGTCGCTGCCTGCGGGCACGGTGCGTTCATGCGCGACCACCGTGTCCAGCCCGGCAGGCAGCACGGCGCCGGTCATGATCTTGATGCACTCGCCGGCCTGCACGGTGCCGTGCCAGGGTTTGCCGGCCAGGGCCTGGCCGACCACGCGCAGCGCCAGCGGTGCAGCGGACGGAGCCGCCTGCAGCTGGCAGCCATCGAAGGCATAGCCATCCATGGCGGCGTTGTCATGCGCCGGCACATCGACGGGGGAGACGATGTCTTCGGCCAGCACGCGGTCCAGCGCGTCGGCCAGCGCCAGCGTCTCCACGTCCGTCACCGGGCCCAGGGGCTGCAGCAGGCTGGCCAGCTGTGACAAGGCCTGATCGACCCCCAGGTCTTGGGTGGATGCGGGGATGGGGGATGCGGGCTGGAAGGATGCGGTCATCAGAACGGAGTCCGGTTGGGCAAGGTGGCGTGCGGGCCGGCGGCGCGGGGCACTAGGACGGGGTGGCTGCGGCGCGCGCCAGCGCCTGCAGCTCCTGCTGCGTGTTGGCGTTGGCAAAGGCCAGCGGGCTGTCGTCCGCGCGGTCGAAGAGGGCCTTGGCGCAGCGGTGCCGGCCCGTCCACGCATCGATCTTGCGGCCACCCGAACGTATGAACGATTGCAGACTATCACGCAGCGATGACCGCATCAGGCAGAACACGGGCTGGGCCCGCAGGGTGGATTGATCGGCGTCAAGCGAGCGCTCCCAGCCATGGGCGACGACGATGTCGGCCGCAGGCTGCTGCGACAGCGCCGCCTGCACGAGCCGCTCCACAAGGTCCAGCGGGAACAGCGGCGTGTCGCAGGGCACGCACACCAGCCAGGGCGTGCGGCAGTGCACCAGGCCGCTCAGGAAGCCGGCCAGCGGGCCGGGATAGTCGGGTTCGGCATCGGGCCAGACCGGCGCGCCATGGGCAGCGCCCAGTTGCGCATAGGCCTCGGCATGGCGATTGGCATTGATCAGCAGATGCCCGACCTGGGGCGCCAGGCGGTCCAGCGCATGGGCTGCTAGTGGCTGGCCCAGAAAGGGCTGCAGCCCCTTGTCGATGCCGCCCATGCGCATGCCGCGCCCGCCTGCCAGCACGCAGCCCGTGATGTCGTTCAGGGGCAGGGTGGCGGACTGGAAAGAAGGAGGCATGTAGGCGGGAGGGAGAGGAGGGGAAAGGGAAGGGAAGGCGGGCGAGGCGGCGATGGCAGGGCGCCGGCGCCCCGCGCACACCGCACGGATCAGCCGCCGATGTAGCTCATCTCGATGCGCCTGCGCTGCGTGCCCGTGCTGGCCGGCAGGCTGGCGCGCAGTTCGGAGTAGCGGTCGCTGCGCTGCTGCCAGATGGGGGCCAGCGCGGAGGCGACCTCTTCATCGCTGGCGCCGCTGCGCAGCAGGCTGCGCAGGTCCCAGCCTTCGGAGGCGAACAGGCACAGGTACAGCCGGCCTTCGGTGGACAGGCGCGCGCGGTTGCAGTCGCCGCAAAAGGCATGGGTGACGCTGCTGATCACGCCGACCTCGCCCAGCGACGGGTCGTGCAGGCCGCGCGCGTCGGCATAGCCCCAGCGCACGGCCGTCTCGCCGGTGGCGCTGGGCTGCAGCGGCACCAGGGGCAGTTCGGCGCGCAGCCGGGCGATGACCTCGTCGGAGGGCAGGACCTCGTCCATGCGCCAGCCGTTGGTCGCGCCCACATCCATGTATTCGATGAAGCGCAAGGTCACGCCCGTGCCCTGGAAGTGGCGCGCCATGGGCAGGATCTGGTCTTCGTTGGTGCCGCGCTTGACCACCATGTTGACCTTGATGTTGGTCAGGCCCGCGGCCTGGGCCGCCTCGATGCCGGCCAGCACGTCGGAGACCGGGAAGTCCACGTCGTTCATGCTGCGGAACACCGCGTCGTCCAGCCCGTCCAGGCTCACGGTGACGCGGTTCAGGCCGGCGTCCTTGAGCGCGCGGGCCTTGCGGGCCAGCAGGGAGCCGTTGGTGGTCAGCGTCAGGTCCAGCGGCTGGCCGCCGGGCGTGCGCAGGGCGGCCAGCTGCTCCACCAGCGTTTCCACGTTCTTGCGCAGCAGCGGCTCGCCGCCCGTCAGCCGGATCTTCTGCACGCCGTGCTGCACGAACAGGCGTGCCGTGCGCGTGATTTCCTCGAAACTCAGCAGCGAGCCGTGCGGCAGGTAGCTGTAGTTCTTGTCGAAGACTTCCTTGGGCATGCAGTAGCTGCAGCGGAAGTTGCAGCGGTCGGTGATGCTGATGCGCAGGTCGCGCAGCGACCGGCCAAGCCTGTCCTGCAGGTCGCCGGTGGGCGTCTGCAGCAGACTTGGCACGGCGGCCGGGCGCGTGGGGGCGCGCTCGTCGACCAGGGGGATCACTCGTTCTGCCATGCCTGCGATTTTGCCCGAATGCCTATGTCCAGGCACGGCGCAAGTTCAGGCTTCTTGATCTGTGTCTAGACGCAGCGTGCCCCGTCCACCTCGATGCAGGTGCCGCTGATGAAGGCGGCCTCGTCGCTGGCCAGATACAGCGCGGCATTGGCCACGTCCCCTGCTGTGGAGAAGCGGCCCAGCGGAATGGTCGCCAGAAAGCGTGCGCGGCGCGCTTCGTCCACCGGGCCGCCGGCGAACTCGGCGGCCAGTCCGGTGTCCGGATTGAACACGGGGTTGATGCAGTTGACGCGGATGTTCTCGGGCCCGAGCTCGGCCGCCATGGACTTGCTGGTGATGATGACGGCACCCTTGGAGCCGTTGTACCAGGTCAGCCCCGGCCGTGGGCGCAGGCCGGCCGTGGAGGCGATGTTGATGAAGCTGCCGCCGCCAGGGCGGCCACCGGCCAGCGCCGGGTTGGCGCGCATGGCGGGCACGCCGTGCACGGCAGAGAGGTAGATGCTCTTGACGTTGATGGCGTAGACGCGGTCGAACTCGGCCTCGCTGACTTCGAGCATGGGGCGGTTGCGGTGCGTCCAGCCCGCGTTGTTGACGAAGGCATCGAGCCGGCCATGTGCCTGCAGCGTGGCCTCCACCAGGGCCTTGACCTGTTCGCTGCGTGTCATGTCCGCCTGCACGAAAAGTGCCCGGCCGCCTTCGGCGGTGATGGACTGCGCCACGCGCGTGCCGGCCTCGCGGTCGATGTCGTTGACGATGACCCGGGCGCCTTCGGCGGCCAGCCGCTGGGCGATGCCGGCCCCGATGCCGCTGCCGGCGCCTGTGACGATGATGGATTTGTCCTGGACACGCATCGGGCTTTGCTCCTCGGTCGGGGGTCAAGCCCCCTGGGTTTCGGTGGTTGCTGGGGTCGACGGGATCGGGATCGCGCCGCCCGTGCTTGGCTGCCAGCCCACGAATTGCGGGTAATAGCGCGCCACGCCGGGGCCGTTGAAGTCCCAGCCCAGGCACTGGCCCAGGTGGCGTGGCGGCCGGCTGGGGTCGGCATCGCCAAAGACACCGGGAACGGACTGGAAGGCGGCCGTGGCCATGTTGAACAGCAGTTCGCGCAGATGCGTGCAGCTGGCCACGCCGCCCAGGTTCTCGTTGATGGCCTTGCGCCAGCCGCGCGCCATGCTGCAGCCGACCATTTTCTGCATGGCCCGCGTGGCCTCGGGGCAGTGGCCCAGCGGGTGGGAGTCCATGACGACCTCGATGGCCTGCACCGCCAGGTGGGCGTCGACCGTGGTGCGTATCCACATGTGGTGTATGGCCGTGCCGGCTGGCATGTGGCGGCCGCCGCTCAGTTCGATGTCATGGGTCTTGCTGTCGCGCAGCTCGCCTTCGATATCCCAGAGGCCGTCGGCGCGGGCGTAGCTGCGGTAGCGCACGTCGCGTTCATGCTGGGGCGTGCGGTCGGGAATGGGGGACAAGGGCATGGGGGAAGCTGTTCTTTCTGTCGCGGGCTGCCGGCTGGCGCCGGGCATCCCGCGATTTTCCGTCATGCGCCAGGATCAGCCATGCCGTATGGCGACGGTCTTCAGCGTGGTGAAGCCGTAGAGCGCCTCGAAGCCCTTCTCGCGGCCATGGCCGCTGGACTTGACGCCGCCGAAGGGCAGCTCCACGCCGCCACCGGCGCCGTAGTTGTTGATGAAGACCTGGCCGCAGCGCAGGCGCCGCGCCATGCGCAGCTGGCGCGCGCCGTCGCGCGTCCACAGGCCGGCCACCAGGCCGTAGGCCGTGCCATTGGCCAGTTGCACGGCATGGTCCTCGTCATGGAAGGACATGGCGCAGAGCACGGGGCCGAAAATCTCTTCCTGCGCCAGCCGGTGCTCAGGCGGCACGTCGCGCAGCAGGGTGGGGGCCTGATAAAAGCCGCTGTCGGGAGCATCCTCGACGATCTGGCCCTGCGCCACCACGGCAATGCCGGCCACCTGGGCGTCGGACAGGAAATCCCAGACGCGCTGCTGCTGGCTGGCGCGGATCAGCGGCCCCAGGTCCAGGTCCATGGCGGCCGGGCCCACGCGCAGCGCCTCGAAGGCCTGGCCCAGGCGTTCGAGCAGCGGCTCGTAGATCAGCGAGTCGATCAGCACGCGCGAACCTGCCGAGCAGGTCTGGCCCGCGTTCTGCACGATGGCGTTGACGATGGCGGGCACGGCGGCATCGAGGTCCGCATCTGCAAACACGATCTGCGGGCTCTTGCCGCCCAGCTCCAGGGTGACGGGGCAGTGGCGCTCGGCAGCCGCCTGCTGGATCAGCGTGCCCACGCCGGGGCTGCCCGTGAAACTGAGGTGGTCCACGCCGGGATGGCGCGCCAGGGCCTCGCCTACCTCGTGCCCCAGGCCGGTGACCACGTTGAAGGCGCCGGCTGGAAAGCCCGCCTCGGTGGCCAGCCGGGCCACGCGCAGCACGGACAGGCAGGCATCTTCCGAAGGCTTGACCACGCAGGTATTGCCCGCGGCCAGCGCCGCGCCCACGCTGCGGCCCAGGATCTGCATGGGATAGTTCCAGGGCACGATGTGGCCGGTCACGCCGTGGGGCTCCCGCCAGGTCAGGGCGCTGTAGCCCTGCTGGTAGGGCAGGGTCTCGCCGTGCAGCTTGTCGCAGGCGCCTGCATAGAACTCGAAGTAGCGCGCCAGCGCCAGCACATCGGCCCGGGCCTGGCGCGTGGGCTTGCCGCAGTCGCGCTGCTCGATGGCCGTGAGCTCATCGGCATGCTGGAGCACGCTGCCCGACAGGCGCATCAGCAGGCGCCCGCGCTCTGCGGCAGAAAGCTTGCTCCATACGCTGTCCTGGCACTCGCGCGCCGAACGCACGGCCAGGTCGATGTCCTGTGGCGAGCCGCGCTGCAGCTCGTCGAAGGCCTGCCCGTCCGACGGGTCCAGCACGGGGATCGTGCGTCCCGATTCCGTGGGCACGGACGCATTGCCGATGTAGTGGTATTGCATGGAGCCCGATTGTGGGGTGCCCGCGCCGCTTGTCCAGTCCCGGGCGTTGCTGCGTCCCCTCGATCGCCTTGGTGGCTACAGCGGCTCCAGCAGCCCCGGCAGCTTCAGCCCTCGGGCCAGCCCGCGTCGCGCAGGCCCTGCCTGTCCAGCACCTCCATCTTGCCGCGCCGCAGTTGCAGGCAGCCGGCCTGCTGCAGCTCCTGCAGGATCTGGTTGGTGGTCTGGCGCGACAGGCCCAGCATGCGCGCCAGCTGTTCCTGGGAAACATCCAGCTCGCGGCGCCAGCGCTGGCGGCCCTGGCCGTCCGGCTGCCACTGGTCAAAGCCTTCGGCCATGCGCACCAAGCGCCGGGCCAGGCGCTGCGGCGCAGGCAGCAGCGTGTGCTCCTCCAGCGCCATCAGGCACACGCGCAGCTTGTCGGTCAGCAGCAAGGCCAGCACCTGCCAGTGTTCGGGATGGGCCACCAGCCATGCCTGCAACGGGGCCTGGGGCACGTGCAGCACGGTGCAGGCCGTGGCAGCCTGGGCGTCGTGGGTGCGCTCGGCTCCATCGAACAGCGCGATTTCCCCCAGCCACATGGGAGGCTCCACCAGGGTCAGCAGCGCCGTGCGGGCCTGCTCGCCGCAGGCGGCCGTTCCCGAGATGCTGAGCGCACCACGCGCCACCGCATACAGGCCGCAGGGCGGGTCGCCGCGCCGGAACAGCCAGTCGCCTGCCGCCAGCGTGCGGGGCTGGGCCAGGGCCTTGAGCTGTGCGCCCAGCTCCGGTGGCAGGGCGTGGAACCAGCGGCCCGCCTCGACGGTGGCCCAGAGATCGGCCATGCCCGGCGGGCCGGCCGCAGCACGGCGCCGTATGCCGCGCGGGGCGGCGTGGGCTGCCGGAGCTGCCGGGGCGGGTGCGGGTAAGCCCGAGGTGCGTGATGAGGCTTGTGTCGGATCCATGACAGACGCCAATCCTTGATGACACCACCATGGTTGCGCAACATCCACCGCAGGTGCAGCCTATGAAAACCCTCATCGACCAACTGTCCCAGTACGCGGACTATCACCGTGATCCACGCAACATCCTCACGCACTTCGTCGGCGTGCCGCTGATCATGTGGGCGGTGGTGATTTTGTTGGCCCGCCTGCAGTGGGCTGTGCCATTGGGCGACGGGCTGCCTGAACTGCCGCTGAGCCTGGCCCTGCTGGCGGCGCTGGCGGCAGGTCTCTACTACTGTCTGCTGGACCTGCGCTACGGCATCGCCATGGCCCTGGTGCTTGCCCTGATGCTGGCGCTGGCCCAGCCCATCGCCATGCTGCCGATGGGGGCTTGGCTGGGATGGGGCCTGGGCATCTTCGCCGTGGGCTGGGTGATCCAGTTCGTGGGCCATTACTACGAGGGCCGCAAGCCGGCTTTCCTGGATGACATCGTGGGCCTGGTCATCGGGCCGCTGTTCGTGCTGGCCGAGCTGGGCTTTGCCCTGGGCCTGCGCCGCGAAGTGCAGCATGCGGTGGAGCAGCGCAGCGGTCACGTGCAGCGGCGCGCGGGCGGCGCACACGCCTGAAAGCGGCCCGCGCGCTGCAAGCTTGGCGCAGGCTTGCCGCCGTAGCATGGCAGGCGTTCCTGCGGAGCCATCCGTGGGGGCGTGTGCCTGCGCCTAAAATCACGCTGCTATCCCCCTGCGGGGGCTTTTTTGTTTCAACTCTCCTCATCCATCATGTCTTTCGACAAAGTCACACCGGGCAAGAACGCTCCCGAAACCTTCAACGTGGTCATCGAGATCTCGGCCAACTCCGATCCCATCAAGTACGAAGTGGACAAGGAAAGCGGCGCCGTCTTCGTGGACCGCTTCATGGGCACGGCCATGCACTACCCGGCCAACTACGGCTACGTGCCGCAGACCCTGGCTGGCGACGGCGACCCGGTGGACGTGCTGGTGATGACGCCCTTCCCGCTGCCCCCGGGCGTGGTGGTGGCCTGCCGCCCCATCGGCATCCTGCACATGGAAGACGAGTCCGGCGTGGATGGCAAGGTTCTGGCCGTGCCCACGCAAAAGCTGCTGCCCGCCTACGACAAGATCAACTCGCTGGAAGACATCCACGAGATCACCCTCAAGCAGATCCAGCATTTCTTCGAGCACTACAAGGACCTGGAGAGCGGCAAGTGGGTACGCCTGAAAGGCTGGCGGGACGCGCAGGCGGCGCGCGAGGAAATCATCCACGCCATCGATGCCTACCGTCCCGCCGCGAACCCGCCGGAGGCGCCGCCGGAACGGCCATGAAACCGAGGACGGCCACCTGCGGCGCCTGCGTGCCCGAGGATGCGCGCCGCGTACTCATGGACAACGTCCGGCAGCTCGCGCTGGCCTCCCACTTCAACCGCGCGACGCTCAAGACCGCCGAACGCCTGGCCGGCCAGCGCCACGCCTGGCGCAAGCCGCTTGCCTGGTTCCAGCCGGACGCCGGACGCGCGGACGCCCTGCAAGGCGAGGTGGCGCTGGAAGACGGCGTGTTCTGCGCCACCGCTTATCTCTATCCGCTCCTTGGCCAGCTGCAGTTGGACACGACGTGCACATGCGGCCACGTCCGTTGCGCGCACGCCGCCGCCCTGCTCGTGCGGCTGCAGCAGTTGCTCGACTGGCCGCGCGCCATGACCGCGCTGGAACGCTGGCAAAGCGCCCTCCACGAACTTCCCGACGCGCCGGCCGCGCCATCGCCGCCCTGGTCGTTCGCCTGCCTGCTCCAGCCCAGCGCCCCCGAAAAGGGCCGGCTGCCGCGCCTGCTTGGCCGGCCCGTCGCCTACCAGCAACAGGATGCCGCCGGGCGCCCTCTCCATGGGACGTCCGCCGAAAAGGCACGCGCTCACCTGGATCCCTCGTCCCATGCCTGGCTCGCCCGGTTGCTCGCCACCCAGCGCCGCCAGCGGGCATCGAACGCCTCGCACCATGTATTGGAGGGAGAAAACGGCGCGCACCTGCTGGACGAAATGCTGCGCGCCGGCGTCTGCCGCCACGCGGGCACGCTGCAACGATAGCGTCCAG
>JAITUC010000019.1 GCA_031286585.1 Delftia acidovorans | reverse complement strand
ATCCACCAGGCGATCCGGCTGCCGGGGCAGCACCATGACAGGGAAACGGGGCTGTATTACAACCGGCATCGGTATTACGATCCGGTGCTGGGGAGTTATGTGAATCAGGATCCGATTGGATGGAATGGAGGCACTAATCACTATGACTACCCAGCAGATCCGATCTCGTGGATAGATCCACTGGGGTTGCAAGGACAAGGAGGTGTTGGTGCCGCTGCAAGTACAGCAAATAAAGCAAGAAAATCTGCAAATTTTGGGAAAGATGTGGCAGATGCACATCAAAAGACGAAAAAAGCCAATCAGGAAAAGGCAGATTTATACAAATGTATTGCTGTACCAACACCTCCCGATTGTCCGAAATCCGCTCAAGATCTTGAGGCAATGAATGAACAAGTGGGAGAATCCGAAAAAGAAGCTATCAAAGCTATACGTGAAGCATATAAAAGTGGCTTGAAGGTTCCCGGAACGCTGACCGGAGGACCGCTTGCAAAACCAATTCCATAAATAAATCTGGCGTGATGATTAATTTTTACTACGAAAAAATCAAGACCATACTTCATGTAGTAATTTTATTGTTCTCAACAGTATTTATTATATCTGGCTGTATTCAGTCGGTTGAATATAAATCGAAAAACAATAATATTCACGAACATTCTATCATTAATATTAATGATTATGAAATTTATATTCCAGATTTTTGCAAATTAAGTTATTTGAATTATGATGATGACCTGGGTTTTGCAACAATCTTATGTAAATCAGAAATTGATGGTGAATTAAATGCGTTAAGCCTTCTTGACTTAAGAAGAAATAAAGAAAAAGAATCCATTGTGACAAAAACCATGAAGCATAAGAGAAATATAAGTTCTCATGAATGTGGCATTATTCTTTATCCTAAATTATCTTGTTATTTGATGGAGATTGGTGTATTAATAAGTTCTGATAATGTTTTTGTTTTGGAGGAATTTGTTAAATATCAAGATAAGGCTGGAAATTCAAAGCAGAAAGATTAGTTTGAAATAATTTGCTAAATTATGAAAATCCTCGGAAATTTAGAAGGTATAAAATATACCTTGGTGGCATCGAAAAATAAAAAACTGTCTCATTGATTATTTTTGCTTAAATATTTTAGGGAGAGTAACCTGTTTTATTTGTATGAATCGCTTGGTTCAGTATTTGCAAGATATTTAGGGCAGTTTTACTGCAAATTTCTCTAAGAATTGTGATGCGCTCAAAGTCTTCCAACGCAGATGGGCGAGTAATCCTGAGCCCGTGCTCTGGACGAACAGGCCGAGGACACCGCACGCGTGCTCGGCATGCTTGCAAGCTCAACTGCAGGAACAGGCAAAAGCGTAGCAGTTGCTCATCGCCTCCATCGCTACCACTTTGACCATTTAGGCACACCCATGGCCCTGACGGACCAGACCGGCCAGGCGGCCTGGGCTGCCAAGCTGGGCCCCTGGGGCAATGTGCTGCAGGAGTACAACCCGCAGGGCATCCACCAGGCGATCCGGCTGCCGGGGCAGCACCATGACAGGGAGACGGGGCTGTATTACAACCGGCATCGGTATTACGATCCGGTGGTGGGGAGTTATGTCAATCAGGATCCGATTGGGTTGGCAGGTGGGATTAACAAAAGTATATATGCGATAAATCCCATGATTTCTATGGATCCTTTGGGCTTGGCCCCCGTAAAAAACGTGTGCAGAGAGAGTTTTAAAAGCAGCGGAGAAATTAAAAAATCAAGAAAGATATTCATACGCCTCGAATTATGGCTTTGTGACAAAGAGAAATAAATGTAATCTCTTTGTTCATGAAGTGCTAGAAAATGCAGATGTCGAATCTCCCTCGCGCTACAGATTTGGAATTATCCCAAGAGGACCAGCAACTGCTGGAGATTGGGCAAATCCACAAAAAGCGATTCCCGGATTCGAAATTGTTACGTCTCCAAAGCCTGGTGATATTGTTGCGGTAGCATATCCATATGGGGACGCTACTGGACATGTGGCAGTCGTGACAGGTAGTAGTACAACCATTGGCGCAGGCTCAGAAGACGGATCACATTCAACAGGTTGGCCATGGAATGGGGCATCGCCTAAAGGCAATCCAATATATAGAAGATGCAAAGATTGAAAAAGATGATGAAGACAGTAATTTACATAATAGCCGCAACGCTTGGTTTTCAAATAATATCTTTGCTAACTTTTTTGATGGTACCAATGAAAATTGATTTATCGGATATAGAGGGATTTAATTTATCTTATATTTTTAATAAACTGGGAAATCCAGGCTATGATTTGAGTGTCAAAGATATACTGGGATGGCAAAGCCATCGTTATCTAATTCGTCAAAATGTCGAACTTAGGATAAAAGAATCGAAAATTAAACCAACTGCTTTCCCTGCATCAATAAGTATTTCAAATACATTGGGAGAAGAAACTCATTATTTCAAATTATCAAAACACTCAAGATCTGACGGAAATAAAAATTTTATTAGAACGACCACCATAACCGTATGGCCATACGGTGATTTTCTAATAAGTAAAGAGATTGTTGAAAATAAAGATCACCAGTCACAGTGAGTCTCGATATGCGTGGATTGTTCAGCCCCATGGGTTATAACAAGATGGGTCCAAAACGCGCGCAGATCGCTTGGTCATGTTGGGTATCCACGACGAGCACACCATAAAAATGCTGCAGGAGATGCGCAAGTAACTGCAAAAGCAGGAGCGAGCGCAACAGGGCTCCGTAGCCATCCATCATTACAACTGCGACCATCTGGGCACGCCCATGGCCCTGACGGACCAGACCGGCCAAGTGGCCTGGGCCGCAAAGCTGGACCCCTGGGGCAATGTGCTGCAGGAATACAACCCGCAAGGCATCCACCAGGCGATCCGGCTGCCGGGGCAGCACCATGACCGGGAGACGGGGCTGTATTACAACCGGCATCGGTATTACGATCCGGTGGTGGGGAGTTATATCAATTAGGATCCTATTGGGTTGATGGGAGGTGTTAATTATTACAATTACCCAAACAACCAAAATATTGGCATAGATCCATGGGGACTGGTCGATTTAAATCTCTTTCCGGAGTCTGAAAATATTCGAGATTTTGCAAACAAGGTTCCACCTAAGTCAGGGGTTTATCAAGTAGGAGCACATGGCAACCCTAGCTTGATCGTTGATGACAAGGGAAAAATTCTGTCCCCCTCAGATTTGGCGAAGAAAATCAAGAGCGATCCAAACTATAAAAGTGGAACGCCTGTGGAATTACTTTCTTGTAATACTGGAAAAGGAAATGACCCATATGCGAAAAAACTAGCAAACGAATTGGGAGCAAAAGTAACTGCCCCTGATCAATATATGTGGTATTCCAGTGTTGGAAGCACTACGCCGATGGGAATGACATCGGCAGGAGCTCAAGATAAGACTGCCCCTGGAAAGATGATAGATTTCAACCCTTCGCCAAAGGGGAAATGATGCGGTACATCTTTATATTATTCATGCTTGTAACAATGACCAATATTGCCAATTCAGATCAATCATCCGGATCAATATATCATTTAAATTCAAATGATATATTTGACCTTAAAAGGAAGGCCGAAACTGATGCCAAGGCTTCTTATAGGCTTTACGAATACTATACACTCTCTGAATACAATGAAGAGGAATCCATGCGTTGGCTGGAAAAATCTGCCTCGTTAGGTCATGAACTAGCGCAATTCAACTATGTGAAGCATTTTTATGACAACGGAAACAAAAGGAAAGCAAATTCGCTAGCAAAGAAATGGAAAGATAATGTTGAGATAAATAAATTATTTTTTGAAAAAAATCACTCAAATAAAAAATAACAATTTCATTAAGTTTGATAGACTGTATTTTTATAGAAATTGCCCGCAAAATACATAAGCTGAAATATGGCATAAGCTCGGAAAATATGGGACACCCAGCACACCCGTCCGGAGCTAATAGACCGAAAGCACCAAGCGCATGCCTAGTGACGCACAGACACAATAGTAGTAATAGTGCATTGCTATCCAGCACTACCACTGCGACCACCTGAGCACGCCAATGGCGCTGACGGACCAGACCGGCCAGGTGACCTGGACCGCAAAGCTGGAACCCTGGGGCAATGTGCTGCAGGAATACAACCCGCAAGGCATCCACCAGGCGATGCGGCTGCCGGTGCAGCACCATGACAGGGAAACGGGGCTGTATTACAAGTGGCATCGTTATTACGATCCGGTGGTGGGGCCTATATTAATCAAGATCCGATGGGATTGAGTGGCGGAATCAATCTATCAATTTACATAAGAGACTCAAATTGGGAATAGATGCGAAAGTTGGACTTGACGAAGTGCCTGTTAGAGTGCTTGATGTTCCTCCCGATATCGCAAAGATAAGATGGGAACAGGCTCAAGACGCTGCTCGTTCAAATAGAACAAGGTATTGATTATGGTAGATTATTCTCTCATCAAAAATATTGCTTTTGGTATTAAAAAATATGTAGAAAAACAGGAGATTCTACATATTTCTTTCATGAGAACCTATAGTGATATTGTCAAGCTATCAAATATAGAATTTCTTCCTCGTAGCGGCTTTATTTTTGATGAAGAAATGAATAAATGGGAATTTAAAAAGCATGGGTGTGGTTATGAATTTTCTCATGAAGGTACGATTATTGATATAAATGATTATTTCCTGTCAAATGCAGATTTTTTTAGCGCAAATAGATTATTTTTCTATTTTGAATCGATTAAATTTAATTTCAAAAACCAAGATGCAGACGATGCGATTAAATCTGCCTTGATTTATTTGGAATCTACAGGAGAGATCGTGAAGGTGCTGCCAACGGGGTATTATAAGTTTCTTTCGTCTTAATGCTGTCGTTAATTTAATTATTAATCTAGTTAATAAAGAAGATAAAATCTTCTGGATTTTATAAAGTGCATAACACGCTCTAGGGCCACTCACAATCGGCGGGCAACAGGATAGGAAGATATTGAGATGCATCGCTTGAAATATCCTGAAATGAGGATGGAATTGCTCGGATATCTGAGGGAACTCAAGGATTTGAAGTATCAAATGAAAGCCTGGGTGAATCAGGATTTTCCTGCAGACGTTCAATACGACCATCTTGATTTGGCCATACATTTCATTTTTGACGATACGGATATTGGCGGTGATGCTCGTATGGCGATCGGTGAAATTCTTCTCGATGGGCAGGAGGCAGCACTGATGGGGCAGTTGGTGGATGCCATCAATGCCGTCTTTGAGGCGTACGGCTCGGACATGTGAGACGGCTTCTATATGCAAGTTGCCGAATGGACGAGAGTAGTGGCCTGTGCCGAAAGGGCGTTCGATTGTCTGGAGGGGAGTAACGCCGCTGGCTGCCCCGAGCCGCTGGATTGAAACGGGCATGCCCGCCAGCCGACTGGCCGGGGCAAGACCATGGCTGATCGTGATGTCCAGTCGGTGGTGAAGAGTACCGTAGCGTTGCCAGGTTCGTGGAACAACAAGATGTTTTCCACTGGTAGCCCGCCCCCAAACCTGCCGGACAATCCATGGAAACCAAGGCACCGTTCCATGACAACTTCAACCCCCCTTCCCGAACCCGAATTGAGAGCCTTCGCCGCAGCGGCGGCCGAGCAGCAGCGATGCACGGACTGCGCGGTGCTGTGGAGGCCGGGCTGGGAGTCCTTGTCGGGGGCGGACAAGACTTCGCATCTGCAGCAGGTTGGTGCGTTGGGCACGCCGGAGACACGGGAAATGCTCGATGAATATCACCCAGAGGGCACGAACCAGTGGTCGCCGGATGCCCCCATCGCCCTGGGCTGGCACCCGTACAACCGCTGCACGCTCTGGCACTGCCGCCATTGCAATGCCGCCTTTCTGCGCTACACGGAATACGGCGGCTACTACCAGGACGATCGCATCCGGCCGCTGCTGGCGCACCTGATCGTCACGCCCGAGCAGGGCCGCGTCTGAGCGGCGCTGCTCGGGCGGCTCAGGTCCAGTCGAACGTGAACAGCACCGTGCGGCTTTCCGGCTCGTAGAACAGCAGGATGCTGTCGGCGCCCGTGGCGCACCAGTTGTAGCCGGCCACGTTGGCCACGTGGAAGAAGGGCTTGCCGTCGCGGGTGATGCGGATGCCGTCGTCTTCCAGTTCATCGCCCATGCCGGCGTTCTCCGCTTCGTCCAGCTGGAAGGCCGGGGGAATGGGCGGGTGGCTGGTCCAGTTGCCGTACCAGATGCCGCCGCCCAGGCTGTCCAGGTAGTCCTGCTCCATGGGCTCGCCCTTGCCGTAGCGCGAGTAGCTGGCCAGGCGGCCGTGCTCGGCGTAGTAGGCGCGTGCCTTTTCGTGGCTGGCCAGCATTTCGTCGGTGTGCTCGCAGGCGAAGGCATCCTTGGTGAACTGGCCGCCATGCTGCGGCGCGCGCTGGAAGAAGCCTTCGTTGCCCAGGAAGCGATAGCGGTTGTCGGGCGTCAGCTCCAGCGCAAACCAGTTGGGGGCGGTGAAGGCGTTGTGGTGCGCTTCTGTCTCATCGCCTATGCAGCCCTCGAAGGGCTCGACGGGGCACAGCATGTGGACCACGGTGCCGGCCAGTTCGGGGCGCACCAGGCCCAGGTCGATGGAGATCAGCGGCAGCAGGTGCTCTGCCAGCCAGGGCTGGTCGGCCACGAAGATGTCGGCGGCGTCGGGGAAGGGGGTGAGGCCCGGCTTCAGTTCGCGGACTTCGGTTTGCTGGGTCAAGAGGGACTCCTGGGTGATGGGATGGTGGCGCCGGGGGTGATCTCGAAGATGTCCTGGTCCGATGCGGCCGCGCTCTCGTGGTAGATGTCGTAGAGGTACTGAGCCAGTTCGGCGTGGGTGACATCGCAGGGAATGGCCAGCAGGGCGGGGGCGCGCTTGCCGTCGGCGCCGACGTTGAAGCAGCGCCACTGGCCCTGCGCGCGTTCGATGGCGATGATGCGGCCGAAGACATTGAACCGGTATTTTTCCAAGGGAGATCCTCCTGGCGATCCGGCATCGTAGCGGCTGTCGAGGGGCTCATGCGTGTTCTCCCTAGGTTCGTGCCGGCGTTTCGTCTATATATTTCAAACCTAAACTATTCAGGCTTAAAGTTCTTGGGCCTGGATTCTGAACCTGGGGCGTCCTGTGCCGTCGCCCTGCGAGAAAAGGGTTTGCGGTATGAAGATCGTTTGCATCGGCGGTGGTCCCGCCGGCCTGTACTTCGGCCTGCTGATGAAGCTGCAGGACCCCGCCAACGAGGTCACGGTGGTGGAGCGCAACCGGCCCTACGACACCTTTGGCTGGGGCGTGGTGTTCTCGGACGCCACCATGGACAACCTGCGCGAGGCCGATCCAGTGTCGGCCCGCACCATTGGCGACGCTTTCAACCACTGGGACGATATCGACATCCACTTCAAGGGCCGCAGCCTGCGCAGCAGCGGCCATGGTTTCATCGGCATAGGCCGCAAGAAGCTGCTCAACATCCTGCAGGCGCGCTGCGAGGACGTGGGCGTGAAGCTGGTGTTCGAGAACTTCGTGCAGGACGACCAGGCGATGGCGCGCGAGTACGACGCCGACCTGGTCATCGCCTCGGACGGCATCAACAGCCAGGTGCGCACGCGCTATGCCGATACCTTTCGGCCCGATATCGATCAGCGCCGCTGCCGCTTCGTGTGGCTGGGCACGACCAAGGTGTTCGATGCCTTCACCTTCGCCTTCGTGCAGACCGAGCACGGCTGGTTCCAGGCCCATGCCTACCGCTACGAGGACGGCATGTCCACCTTCATCGTGGAGACGCCCGAGGAAACCTGGCAGGCCGCCGGCATAGGGCAGATGGGCCAGGAGGAGGGCATTGCCTATTGCGAGAAGCTGTTTGCCCCCTGGCTGGACGGCCATGCCCTGGTCAGCAATGCCACGCACCTGCGCGGCTCGGCCATCTGGATCCGCTTTCCGCGCGTGATCTGCAATACCTGGGTGCACTGGAATGCGCTGGACACGCCGCGCGGCCCGCGCAGCGTGCCCGTGGTGCTGATGGGCGATGCGGCGCACACGGCGCATTTCTCGATTGGCTCGGGCACCAAGCTGGCGCTGGAGGATGCCATCGAGCTGGCGCGCAGCCTGCGGTCTGCGGGAGGCATCGAGGCCGGCCTGCGCCACTACGAGGAGGTGCGCAGCGTGGAAGTGCTCAAGATCCAGAACGCGGCGCGCAATTCCACGGAATGGTTCGAGAACGTGCAGCGCTATGCGGGCCTGGAGCCGGAGCAGTTCGCCTATTCGCTGCTGACGCGCTCGCAGCGCATCTCGCACGAGAACCTGCGCCTGCGCGATGCCGCCTGGCTGCAGGGCTTCGAGCGCTGGATTGCCGAGCATGCGGGCGAGACCGTGCCCGAAGGCCGCCGCCCGCCCATGCCCATGCTCACGCCCTACCAGGCGCGCGGCCTGCGGCTGAAGAACCGCATCGTGGTCTCGCCCATGGCCATGTATTCCTGCACCGACGGCGTGCCTGGCGACTTCCACCTGGTGCACCTGGGCGCGCGCGCCATGGGCGGAGCCGGCCTGGTGATGGTGGAGATGACCTGCACCTCGCCCGACGCGCGCATCACGCCCGGCTGCCCCGGGCTGTGGAACGACGCGCAGGCGCAGGCCTTTGGGCGCATTGTCGATTTCGTGCACGCGCAGGGCAGTGCGCACATCGGCGTGCAACTGGGGCATGCGGGGCGCAAGGGATCGACCCAGCTGGGCTGGCAAAAGATCGACCATCCGCTGGAGCAGGGCAACTGGCCGCTGCTGTCGGCATCGGCCCTGCCCTATATCGAGGGCCTCTCGCAAGTGCCCGCCGCCATGACCCACGCCGACATGGACCGCGTGCGCGAGGACTTCGTGGCCGCCACGCGGCGCGCCGCGGCAGCGGGCTTTGACTGGCTGGAGCTGCACTGCGCCCACGGCTATCTGCTGTCCAGCTTCATCTCGCCGCTGACCAATCGGCGCGATGACGAATATGGCGGCAGCCTGGACAACCGCCTGCGCTTTCCGCTGGAGGTGTTCGAGGCGGTGCGCGCAGCCTGGCCGCAGGACAGGCCCATGTCGGTGCGCATCTCGGCCCATGACTGGGTGGAAGGCGGCATCACGCCCGACGATGCGGTGGAGATCGCCCGCCGCTTCAAGGCGGCGGGCGCCGACATGATCGATTGCTCCTCAGGCCAGGTCAGCCCCGACCAGAAACCGGTGTACGGCCGCATGTACCAGACGCCGTTTGCCGACCGTGTCCGCAACGAGGCCGGCATACCGACCATTGCCGTGGGCGCCATCTTCGAGGCCGACCATGCCAACGCCATCATCGCCTCGGGCCGGGCCGACCTGTGCGCGCTGGCGCGTCCTCACCTGGCCGATGCGGCCTGGACGCTGCGCGAGGCCGCACGCCTAGGCGCCCACGATGTGGACTGGCCGCCGCAGTACCAGCCCGGCAAGCGCCAGTTGGAAACCAACTTCGAACGCGCCGCCGCCATGGCGCAACCGGAAGCCAAATGACCCCATCTTTGAATCCTCTTGAAGGGCGCCACGCCCTGGTGACGGGCGGGGCGCGCGGCATAGGCCTGGCCTGTGCGCGGGCGCTGCTGGCGCGCGGCGCGCGGGTCACGCTGCTGGGGCGCGATGGCGCGGCGCTGGAGGCTGCCGTGCGCGAGCTGGGCGGCACGGCACAGGCAGCACAGGCAGCACAGGCAGCGCAGATGGTGCAGTCCGTGCAGGCGGATATTGCCGACGAGGCCTCGGTGCGCCAGGCCTTCGCGCAGGCCGAGGCGGCCTTCGGCCCCGTGCAGGTGCTGGTCAACAACGCGGGTCAGGCCAGCAGCCAGAAGTTCGAGCGCACCGACGCCGCACTGTGGCAGGGCATGCTGGCCGTCAACCTCACGGGCACCTTCCACTGCATGCAGGCCGCGCTGCCGGGCATGCTGGCTGCGCGCTGGGGCCGCATCATCAATGTGGCCAGCACGGCAGGGCTGATCGGCTATGCCTATGTCAGCGCCTATTGCGCGGCCAAGCATGGCGTGATCGGCCTGACGCGCTCGCTGGCGCTGGAGACGGCGGGCAAGGGCGTCACGGTGAACGCCGTCTGCCCCGGCTACACCGAGACCGACATCGTGCGCGGTGCCGTGGCCAGCATCGTGGACAAGACCGGCATGACGGCGGATGAGGCACGCGCCCGGCTGGCCGAACGCAACCCGCAGGGCCGCCTGGTCCAGCCCGAGGAAGTGGCAGAGACCGTGGCCTGGCTGGCCCTGCCGGCATCGGCCTCGGTCAACGGCCAGTCCATTGCCGTCGATGGCGGCGAGGTGATGACCGGCTGAACCCGGTCCACTCCTCCCGTTTTCTGAATTCTTGATGGAGACACCATGAGCACCCAGCCCGAAGAACACAGCATGAAGCACCACAAGCGCCCCCTGGCCGGCTACGAGGCCAGGACCTTTGTGTGGCAGGTATCGGCCGACGGCAAGATCGGCACCATCACCCTGAACCGGCCCGAGCGCAAGAACCCGCTGACCTTCGGCTCCTACGCCGAGCTGCGTGACCTGTTCCGCGCCCTGGTCTATGCCACCGACGTCAAGGCCGTGGTGGTCACGGGTGCGGGCGGCAATTTCTGCTCGGGCGGCGATGTGCACGAGATCATCGGCCCGCTCACCAAGATGAGCATGCCCGAGCTGCTGGACTTCACGCGCATGACGGGCGACCTGATCAAGGCCATGCGCGCCTGCCCGCAGCCCATCGTGGCGGCGGTGGACGGCATCTGCGCGGGCGCGGGCGCGATGGTCGCGCTGGCGGCCGACATGCGCCTGGGCACGCCCGCGGCGCGCACGGCGTTTCTCTTCACCCGCGTGGGCCTGGCCGGTGCCGACATGGGCGCCTGCACGCTGCTGCCGCGCATGATCGGCCAGGGCCGCGCCTCCGAGCTGCTGTACACGGGCCGCGCCATGACGGCCGAGGAGGGCGCTGCCTGGGGTTTCTTCAATGCCCTGCATGGCGCCGAACAGATCGGCGAAGCCGCCCACGCGCTGGCCGCCCAGCTGGCCGCAGGCCCCACCTTTGCCCATGGCGTGACCAAGAAGCTGCTGCACCAGGAATGGAACATGGGCGTGGACGAGGCCATCGAGGCCGAAGCCGAGGCCCAGGCCATCTGCATGCAGACGCGCGACTTCCACCGCGCCTACGAGGCCTTCGTGGCCAAGCAAAAGCCTGTCTTTGAAGGAAACTGAAAATGCGTGATTCCTCCTGGCTGGACTGGCCCTTCTTCGACGACGCCCACCGCACGCTGGCGCATGAGGCCGACGCCTGGTGCGCCCAATCCCTGGGCGATGTGGACCACCACGATGCCGATGCGGCCTGCCGCCAACTGGTGAAGGCCCTGGGCCAGGCCGGCTGGCTGCGCTATGCCGTGCCGTCCGGCCCCGGCGGCGCCTGGGGCGGGGCCTTGCCCGAGGTGGACTCGCGCGCGGTCTGCATCCTGCGCGAGACCCTGGCCCGCCATGAAGGACTGGCCGACTTCGCCTTTGCCATGCAGGGCCTGGGCAGCGGTGCGATATCGCTCATGGGGTCGGACGCGCTGCGCCAGCGCTACCTGCCGCACGTGGCGCGCGGCGAGGCCATTGCCGCCTTTGCGCTGTCCGAGCCCGATGCGGGCTCCGACGTGGCCGCCATGGCCTGCGATGCGCGGCTGGAGGGCGATCACTACGTGCTCAACGGCGCCAAGACCTGGATCTCCAACGGCGGCATCGCCGACTTCTACTGCGTGTTCGCCCGCACGGGCGAGGCGCCGGGGGCGCGCGGCATCAGCGCCTTCGTGGTCGATGCGGACACGCCGGGCTTTTCGATCGGCGAGCGCATCGAACTGATCGCGCCGCACCCGCTGGCCACCATCCGCTTCGACAACTGCCGCATACCCGTGTCGCAGCGCCTGGGCGAGCCGGGGCAGGGCTTCAAGCTGGCCATGATGACGCTGGACATCTTCCGCGCCTCGGTGGCCGCCGCCGCACTGGGCTTTGCGCGCCGCGCGCTGGACGAAGGCCTGGCACGCGCCAGGTCGCGCCGCATGTTCGGCCAGACCCTGGGCGACCTGCAGCTGACCCAGGCGGCGCTGGGCGACATGGACACGGCCATCGACGCATCGGCCCTGCTGACCTACCGCGCCGCCTGGATGCGCGATGTGAAGAAGACGCGCACCACGCGCGAGGCCGCCATGGCCAAGATGACGGCCACCGAATCGGCCCAGGCCGTGATCGACCGGGCGCTGCAGATGTTCGGCGGGGCGGGCGTGGTCTCGGGCATGCCGGTGGAGACGCTGTACCGCGAGATCCGCGCGCTGCGCATCTACGAAGGCGCGACCGAGGTGCAAAAGCTCATCATCGCGCGCGAGCTGCTCAAGGCCTGAGCGGCAGGCTGCCCATTCAACGCAAAGCCAGGGAACATCGCATGCAAGCCTCCGCCCACATCGATACTTTCGCCCGGGACAACCTGCCGCCGCCCGACCAATGGCCCGAGTTCCTGCTCGACGGGCCGGACGTGGCCTATCCCGAACGCCTGAACTGCGCGGCCGAACTGGTCGACGCCATGGTGGCGCGCGGCCAGGGCGGCCGCGTGGCCCTGCGCTGGAGGCAGGGCGCGGACCAGGCCGCCATGACCTATGCCGAGCTGCAGGCGCTGACCAACCGCATCGCCCATGTGCTGGTGGAAGACCTGCGCCTGGTGCCCGGCAACCGGCTGCTGCTGCGCGGCCCCAACAACGCCATGATGGCCGCGTCCTGGCTGGCCGCCATCAAGGCCGGGCTGGTGACGGTGCCCACCATGCCGCTGCTGCGTGCCAAGGAACTGCAGCAGATCATCGCCAAGGCCCAGGTGCAGGCCGTGCTGTGCGATGTGCGCCTCAAGGACGAGGTGCAGCTGTGCCTGCAGCCCGGCCATGAACACCATTGCCCGGACCTGTCGCGCGTGCTGTATTTCAACGACGGCGCACCCGACGCGCTGGACGCCCTGTCCGCCGCCAAGCCCGACACCTTCGCCTGCTGCGACACGGCGGCAGACGATGTCTGCCTGATCGCCTTCACCAGCGGCACCACGGGCGCGCCCAAGGGCTGCATGCATTTCCACCGCGACGTGCTGGCCATGTGCGACCTGTTCCCGCGCCATGTGATCCGGCCGGGGCCCGATGACATCTTCTGCGGCACGCCGCCGCTGGCCTTCACCTTCGGGCTCGGCGGGCTGCTGTGTTTTCCGCTGCGCGTGGGCGCCAGCACCGTGCTGGCCGAAAAGCTCACGCCCGAGGGCCTGCTGCAGCTGGTGCAGGATTTCCGCGCCACCATCGTCTTCACCGCGCCCACCTTCTACCGGCAGATGGCGGCGCAGGCAGCGCGCTTCGAACTGTCGTCGCTCAGGAAAAGCGTGTCGGCGGGCGAGGCCCTGCCCGACGCCACGCGGCAGCTGTGGAAGCAGGCCACGGGCATCGAGATGATCGACGGCATCGGCGGCACCGAGCTCATCCACGTCTTCGTGTCCAGCCCGCCCGAGGAGGTGCGCGCGGGCGCCATCGGCAAGGTCGTGCCCGGCTACGTGGCCCAGGTGGTGGACGACGACATGCAGCCCGTGCCCGACGGAACGCCGGGGCGCTTGGCCATCAAGGGACCGACCGGCTGCCGCTACCTGGCCGACGAGCGCCAGAAGCGCTTTGTGCAAAACGGCTGGAACCTGCCCGGCGACACCTTTGTGCGCGACGCCGACGGCTATCTGTTCTACCAGGCGCGCAATGACGACATGATCATCTCGGCCGGCTACAACATCGCCGGCCCCGAGGTGGAGGATGCACTGCTGCGCCACGAGGCCGTGGCCGAATGCGGCGTGATCGGCGCGGCCGACGACGAGCGTGGCCAGGTGGTCAAAGCCTTTGTGGTGCTCAAGCCCGGCTTTGCGGCCGGTGACGACATGGCCGCCACGCTGCAGGCCTTCGTCAAGGCCAGCATTGCGCCCTACAAGTACCCGCGCGCCATTGTCTTCGTGCCGGCCCTGCCGCGCACCGAGACCGGCAAGCTGCAGCGCTTCGTGCTGCGCAAGATGCCCTGAGCGTGCGCCATGGCCTCTGCCTTCGTCAGCCAGGTGCAGGTGCTGTTTCGCCATTGCGATCCGGCCGGCATCGTTTTTTACCCGCGCTATTTCGAGATGGTCAACGACCTGGTCGAGGAATGGTTCGACAGGGGAATGGGCCTGCCATTCCACACCCTGCATGTACAGCGCCAGGTGGGCACGCCCACGGTGTCGGTGCAATGCGATTTCACGGCGCCCAGCCGCTGGCACGACACGCTGCGCCAGGTATTGGAGGTGCGCCGCATCGGCGGGGCATCGTTTCAGTTCGATGTGCGTTTCGAGGGGCCGGATGGCCAACGCCGGCTGTCTGCGCGCATGACCATCGTCACCATGGATCTGCACAGCATGAAGGCCACGCCACTGCCTGCCGATCTGCGCGAGCGCCTGCTGGCCTATCTGGTGCCGCAGGACGGTTTTATGGATTCAACGAGAACAGGATGAAGCAATGAAGACTCTGCAACCCCCGGACTGGCTGGCGCCCCGAGGCTATGCCAATGGCATCCTGACCGAGATGACGGTCGGCTCCCGGCTGGTGTTCGTCGGCGGCCAGATCGGCTGGAACGGCCAGCAGCAATTCGAGTCGGACGATTTTGCCGAACAGGTGCGGCAGGCGCTGGCCAATATCGTCGCCATCCTGGCCGAAGGCGGCGCCAGGCCCGAGCACATCGTGCGCATGACCTGGTATGTGACCGACAAGCAGGAATACGTGGCGGCCTATCCCGCCATAGGAAAGCATTACCGCGCGCTGATCGGGCGGCATTTCCCTGCCATGACGGCCGTGGAGGTGGCGGATCTGGTGGAAGACCGTGCCAAGGTGGAGATCGAGGTCACGGCGGTGGTGCCGGCCTGATGTCCATGCGTGCACCATCCGCGCAATGCCCGCGCATGCGTGCCGCCAAGCGGGCGGGCGCATGCGCGGCAGGGACTCACTTGATTTCGAACAGGGTGCGGTCCTTGCCCAGGATCCAGTTCGGCGGCTTGCCGCGGCCGGTCCAGGTCTTGCCGGACTCGGGATCCTGGTATTTGGCGGGAGCGCTCTTTTTGCCATCGGGCTTCCAGGGGAAGACCTGTTGCGCCGTGAAGCCGAACTCACGGACCAGTTCCTGCACCGATGCCAGGGCCGCTTTGGACTCCAGCTTGCGGGCATCGTCGATTTGCTGGTCGAGCAATTTTTTCTGGGCAATCAGCTCTTGGTATGTAGTCATCTTGATGGAAGAATTTCTAAGTGCGGCTATTTGTGTGAAAACTGCGCAGCAAGAGCCTGGACCCAGGACTCTTTGCAGAATGTTCAATTCTGGTGCATGCGCAGTGGGGCTGAAGAACTCACCGTAAGTACAAATACTGATGATGTGGGCGCTCTATGAAGAGTAGGGCGCTTCTTCTCATGCCCGGACATATTCCAAGGCGATCCGCATTATATCCAGGGCAATCTTGATAACCGGCACTTTACAAAAGCTGTTGCGCCGTTGTTACATTTGGAAAGCATTGTGGTTGGCGCTTCCTCCTCTGGAGATGACGTACTGCCATGACTTTTGCGATGAAGTGAACAGCGTTGGCTGCGAAAGTTCCGCCATGCTTATGGAAAACAAGCATCTTTTGCATTTTATCAATCGATGCATGAAATCGATTTATAAATTATATTACATGTGATTTGATCGTGTTATTCAATGCATCGATTGATACCTGTGGTTTCATTTGAATAATCGATTTGCAGGATAGGTTTTTTGTATTGGAAAAGACCGGTTGTCCGAATGGTGAATGGCGACGCCTTCTGCCGATACAGGACAAGGCATCTGCTTCCCGATTGGCGGTGCCATTGCAGTCTGCAGTTGTTTCAAGGGTGATTCTTGAATCGGATTTCGCGGCCCGGCCATGCGGCGACCGGCGGGAGGCAGGCACCGAACGCTTGATTGGCGCGCTACCAACAGCCTGTTAGGATCGCCGCACTACAACGCTCCACCACCTGGCAGACATGGCAAGAAGGCAGACCAGCGCCCACGACGGCAACGAGACCCGCGAGACCCTTCTCAAGCTGGCCGCCCGCACCTTCGGTGAGCAGGGCTACTCTGCCACCACCATGCGCAACATTGCCGAGCAGTCCGGGATCGAGGCCGCCAGCATCTACTACCACTTCGCATCCAAGGAGGAGCTGGTGGACGAGGTCATGGAGCAGGGCGGCAACCGCATCATCAGCCAGCAGCAGGAGCGCCTTGCCGCCCTGGGCGCCGACGCCACGGCCGAGCAGCGCTTTCGCGCAGCCGTGCTGGGCCAGATGGCCGGGCTGGTGAAGCATGGCGACTTCGCCCTGGCCCACGGCCGGCTGCTGGGCCAGCTGCCCGACAAGGTGCGCGAGCGCCAGATCAAGCGCCGCGAGCGCCACCAGAAATTCTGGAGCGGCCTGCTGGAAGACCTGCGCGCCGAAGGCCGCCTGCGGGCCGACGCCGACATCCACCTGGCGCGCATCATGATCCTGGGCAGCATCAACTCCATACAGTCCTGGTTCAACCCCCGCAAGGGCTCGCTGGAGAAGGTGGCGGACCAGATCTGCGACATGTTCTTCCGGGGCGTGGGACCGGCAGATAAATAGGCGCAAGGCTGAAAATCGCCAATCAGCCTGTCACATGCCGGTGGCATATTCCCGCGCTGCTGTCCTGGCCCTGTGCAGAAAATGGCGGCGGGTTGTTAATGATATTCAACTGTCAATAGTAAGATCGTCGCCTTATGCGTCTGCTTGTTTTGCGCCTGCTATTGCTGGCCGTGTTCTTCAACACGGCCATTGGCATGCTCCTGCACGGCGCAACGCATATCCGGCAGGCGGTGGCCGGGCCTGCCCAGGCTTTTGCGGGCCTCAACGGCTGCGAAGATGATGCGCTGAGCGGCCTGGCTGGCCAACGCGGCCAGGCTGGCGAAAAGGCTGAAGTCGTCGAAGCCGCCGAAGCCGTCTGCGTATGGTGCATGGGCCATGCACCGCAGGCGGCGGCCTGGCTGCCGCACTTCGGCCTGCCGCTGGCCGTGGCCGCGCCGCCTGAGAGGGTGCCGCCGCGCACCGTGGGCGGCGCCATCCCCTCGCAGAACCGCTGGGCCTTTGCATCGCGCGACCCGCCGCGCTGAACCCGCAAGCACTTTTCTCCTTCTCTGCCGCCAGCACCCGTTGGTGCTGGCGGCATGTCCGTGTTTGCGCGCGCCGGCTGTGGATGCCGGCGGCATGCGCCTGTGCCCGTTTTCACCATGACTGCCTTCTTCTTCCCCGCGAAGCCGCTTCACCGCCTTCGCCCGCTGCCGCTTGCCCTGAGCGCTGCCGCCTTCCTGTCCATGCCCGCGCTGGCCCAAGGCCAGGATCCGTCCTCCGACCCCGCCCCAGCCGCCGCTTCCGCGCAGGAGCAGGCGCTGCTGCCTGCCGTGGAGGTCGTGGGCCGCACGGCCTCGGGCGCCTATCACACCGACGAGGCGGCAGGCGCCAAGACCGACCTGCCGCTGCGCGAGCTCCCCCAGTCGGTGCGCGTGATCACGCGCCAGGCCATGGACGACCTGGGCGCCACCAGGCTCGACGACGTGCTGGACTACGTGGGTGGCGTCTCGCGCCAGAACAACTTTGGCGGGCTGTGGGACAACATCGTCATCCGCGGCCTGCCCGGCGACCAGAACGTGGGCATGGCCACGCTGTTCAACGGTTTTTCCTCGGGGCGCGGCTTCAATGCGCCGCGTGACCTGGCCGGCGTGGAGCGCATCGAGTTCCTCAAGGGCACGGCGGCCGCGCTCTACGGCAGCAGCGAGCCGGGCGGCACGCTGAACGTGGTCTCCAAGCGCCCGCTGTGGACGCCTTCGCATTCCGTGGAAGCCTATGCAGGCAGCTACGGCCTGCGGCGTGGCGCGCTGGACACCACGGGGCCGGTGGGCGAGAACTTTGCCTACCGGCTCAACATCGCCGTGGAGGACCGCGACAGCGTCCGCGATTTCGTGGGCGCCAGCCGCCAGGTGATCGCGCCGGCCTTCACCTGGAAGCTGGGGCGCGATACGGTGCTGGAGTACGCGGGCGAACTGCTGCGCCACAAGACGCCGCTGGACCGCGGCGTGGTGGCCGTGGGCGACCGGCTGGGTGCCATCTCGCGCAGCCGCTTCCTGGGCGAGCCGGGCGACGGCGATGTGACGGTGGAAAACCGCACCCACCAGTTCATCCTTTCGCATGAGTGGAACGCGCAGTGGCGCAGCCGCCTGGGCCTGTCCTATCGCGAAACCTCCATCAACGGTTTTTCCACCGAGCCGCACGCGCTGCTGGCCAATGGCGACCTCACGCGCCAGCGGCGTTTCCGCGACTACCAGTCCGACGACATCGCCGTGCAGGCGGAACTGCAGGGCACGGTGCGCACGGGCGCCGTCGAGCACGAACTGCTGCTGGGACTGGAGAGCTTTCGCTTCGAGATGGACACGCTGATGCTGCGCGCCAACCCGACGGCGGCCAATCCCTACGCCATCAACATCTACAACCCCATCTACGGCGGCGCGCGCCCCGTGCCCACGGCCAATACCGACACCTTCGAGCGCCAGCGCAACACGGCCTTCTACCTGCAGGACGCCATCAAGCTCTCGCCCCAATGGCGCGTGGTGGCCGGCCTGCGCATGGACCGCTACGACCAGTCGCTGCACAACCGCCGCACGGGGGTGACCACGCAGCAGGACCCGGCCTCGACCTCGCCGCGCCTGGGCCTGAGCTGGCTGCCGCTGCCGCAATGGACCTTCTATGCCAACGCGGGCCGCTCGTTCCGGCCCAACGTGGGTGTCGATGTGGCCGGTGCGGGCTTCAGCCCAGAGTCCGGCCGTTCCATGGAGCTGGGCGCCAAGTGGGAAAGCGCCGACCGGCGCATGGGTGCCACGGCCGCGCTGTTCGACATCCGCAAGCGCAATGTGCTGACGGCCGACCCGGGCAACGCCGGCTACTCGGTCTCGGCCGGCGAGATCCGCAGCCGGGGCCTGGAATTCGACTTCGCCGGCCAGGTCACGCAGCGCTGGCGCCTGAACGCCAGCCTGGTGCTCAACGATGTGGAGATCTCCCGCGACAACACGCTGGAGGTGGGCGGGCGCCTGCTCAACGTGCCCAAGGCCAACGGCAGCGTGCTGGCCGTCTATGAGAACGCCTTCTCCAACGGCCAGCGCTATGGCATCGGCGGCGGCATCACCCACATGGGCAAGCGCCTGGGCCAGGCCCGCACGCAGGCCGAGGCCGATGCCGGCAAGGCCGCCTTCGAGCTGCCCGGCTACACCACGTCCAAGCTGGTTGCCTACTGGCGCATCAGCCCCACGCTGCGCCTGACGCTGGACGTGGACAACCTCTTCGACAGGACCTACTACACCAGCTCTTACAGCCGGCTATGGGTGACGCCGGGCACGGCCCGCACCGTCACCGTAGGCCTGCAGGCGAAGTTTTGAGTATTGCCATGAATTCCATCCTTTCCGATTCCTCCCCGGTTCCTTCCCCCACGCCCGTGCTGCAAGCGCTGGGCGCCGTGGTGGACTACGGCGAGCGCACCATCCTCCAGGGCCTGGACCTGGCGGTGCATGCGGGCGAGATCTATGCGCTGCTGGGCGCCAACGGCGCGGGCAAGACCACCACGCTGAGCCTGCTGCTGGGCTTTGTGCGGCCGCGCAGCGGACAGGTGCGCGTGCAGGGCGTGGACCCGGTGACGGCGCCTGCCCAGGCGCGTGCCCTGATCGCCTATATCCCCGAGAACGTGGCGCTGTACGAGCACCTGAGTGCGCGCGAGAACGTAGCCTACCTGCTGGAGCTGGCGGGCCAGCCGGCTGCGGCCGGCGCGATCGGCCGGGCGCTGTCTGCCGCAGGGCTGGACGCCTCCGCGCACGACCGGCGTGTCTCCGGCTTTTCCAAGGGCATGCGCCAGAAAGTGGCGATTGCGCTGGCGCTGGCGCGCAAGGTGCCGGCGCTGCTGCTGGACGAGCCCACCTCGGGCCTGGACCCGCAGGCCACGGCCGAGTTCAGCCGGCTGCTCATGCAGTTGCGCGGCCAGGGCGTGGCCATTCTCATGGTCACGCACGACCTGCTGGGGGCCGCCGATGTGGCCGACCGCATGGGCTTCATCGCAGGCGGGCGCCTGGTCGAGGAAGTGGCGGCCAGCGGCGATGAGCGCTTCGATGTGCGCGCACTGCACCGCCACTATGCAGGGGTGGGCACGGACACACACATTGAAGCCGACACGCAGGGAGCGGCGGCATGAGCGCGGCCTGGACCATTGCGCGCGAGGAATGGCGCCTGCTGCTGCGCGACCGCGTGGCCGTGCTGGGGATGGCGCTGTGGCTGCTGCTCAGCGCCGCTGCCGCCTTCACCGCCTGGGACCAGCGCAGCGCGGCCCAGGCCCAGCGCGAGCGCCACCAGTCCCAGGTGGACAGCGAGTTCGAAGCCCAGCCCGACCGCCATCCGCACCGCATGGTGCATTACGGCCACTTCGTGTTTCGCCCGCTGAATCCGCTGGCGGCCTTTGATGCGGGCATCGACGCCTACACCGGCCACACGCTGTTTCTGGAGGGCCATCGCCAGAACAGCGCCAACTTCGGCGATGTGCGCCAGTCCTCGCTGCTGCTGCGGTTCGGCCAGCTCACGCCGGCCTTTGTTCTGCAGGTGCTGGCGCCGCTGCTGCTGATCTTCATGGGCCATGCCTGCATTGCACGCGAGCGCGAGGCCGGCACTCTGCGCGTGCTGCTGGCCCAGGGCGTGGGTACGCGGCAGTTCGTGGCCGGCAAGCTGCTGGCGCTGGCGGGCGTGGCGGCCCTGGTGGTGCTGCCGGCCCTGCTGGCCCTGGCCTGGATGGCCGTGGCCGTGCCGGTGCCCATCAGCCTGGTGGCCACGCTGGCGGCAGGCCATGTGCTGTGGCTGATGCTCTGGGCCGTGGGCATCGTCGCTGTCTCGGCCTTCGTGCGGCGCGGGCGTGATGCCTTGCTGGCCCTGCTGGCGGCCTGGGCCGTCGCCGTGGTGCTGCTGCCCCGTCTGGTGCCTGAACTGGTGGGGTCTGCCCTGGCACTTCCCACGCGCTTCGAGACCGACATCGCCACCGCGCGCGAGCTGGCGGCGCTGGGCGACAGCCACAATCCCGACGATCCGTATTTCGCCGCTTTCCGCGCCAGGGTGCTGGCGCAGTACGGTGTCTCGCGCGTCGAGGATCTGCCCGTCAACTACAAGGGCCTGGTCGGCATGGAAGGCGAGCGGCTGACCAGTGAACTCTTCAGGCGACATGCCGAGGCCAGCTTCGATCTGCAGGCCGAGCAACTGCGCCGGGCCGACGCATTTGCCCTGATCAGCCCCGTGATCGCGCTGCGCCGCCTGTCCATGGCCGTGGCCGGGACCGACCTGCAAGGCTACCGGCGCTTTCTGGAGCAGGCCGAGCAGCATCGCTACCGCATGGTGCAGGCCCTCAACCGCCTGCAGGTGGACAAGCTCAGCTACGCGGGCGACCGATCGAGCCGCGACAACCGCATCGGCCACGAGCACTGGCGCGGCGTCTCCGCTTTCCACCACGATCCCGATCCCCCGCAGGCCGCCCTGCGCCGTGCGGCGCCTGCCGCCTGCGTGCTGCTGGCATGGCTGGCTGCACTGGCGTTTGCCTTGCTGCTGGCCACGCAACGGCTGGGGAGGGTGGCGCAATGAGCTGGCTCCTGCATGAATGGCGTCTTCTGACGCGCTCCCGCCTGGCGCTGTGTGCCCTGGCCTTGCTGCTGCTCCTGTCCACGCTGGCCGTGCTGTCGGGCCTGCGCGAGATCGCCTCGCAACGCCAGACCCTGGACCGCCTTGCGCAACTGCAGCAGCAGGACATGGCGGCCCAGACAGGGCGGCATGCGCATTCCGGCGACGCGGGCTCGGCGGCCTACTACGGCTTTCACGCCACCTGGGATGCGCCATCGTCCACGGCCTTTCTTGCCCTGGGCCTGCGCGATGCCGCGCCCTATGTGCTGCGCGTGCGCGCCCTGGCGCTGCAGGCGCAGCTGCATGAAGGCGAAAGCTTCAACCCGGAGCTGGCGCTGGCGGGCCGCTTCGACTTCGCCTTTGTGCTGGTCTATCTGGTGCCGCTGTTCCTGATCGCGCTGCTCTACGACCTGGTCTCGGGCGAGCGCGAATCGGGCCGCCTGGGCACGCTGCAGGCCATGCCTGGCACCGGGCGGTGGCTGTGGCTGCGCCGCGCAGGGCTGCGTTCCGTGCTGGTGCTGGCCTGCGTGGCGCTGCCTGCCCTGGCAGGTGCCCTGGCCAGCGGGGCGGTGGCCGGCTCCCTTGCCACGGTGCTGTTGTCCGCCACGGCCTACGTGGCTTTCTGGAGCGGCCTGTGCCTGGTGGTTGCCGCGCTGGGCGGCAGCTCGGTCGCCAATGCCATGGCCCTCATGGGCTGCTGGGCCGTGCTGACCCTGGTGCTGCCCACGCTGGCCCATGCCGCACTGTCGCGCGCCATCCCCGTGAGCCAGGGCGTGGAGCTGATGCTGGCCCAGCGCCAGACCGTGCATGGCGCCTGGGACCTGCCGCGCGAGCAGACCATGGAGCGTTTTTTCCGCAGCCACCCCGAATGGCGCGGCACCGCGCCGCTGCCCGCAGGCTTTCACTGGAAGTGGTACTACGCCTTCCAGCAGCTCGGCGATGAAAGTGTCGCGCCCCAGTTCGCCGCCTACCGCGCCGGCCTGCAGGCACGCCAGGCCTGGACCGGGCGCCTGGGCTGGCTGCTGCCCGGCGTGGGCGTGCAGGCCGCGCTGCACCGCGAGGCCGCCACCGACCTGCTGGCGCAACTGGCCTATCAGGACGACATCGCCGCCTTTCACGCGCGCTTGCGCGCCTTCCTCTATCCCTATCTGTTCGAGGACCGCAAATTCGGTGCGCAGGATTTTGCAGCCCAGCCCGTCTTCACGGCCAGCCCGCGGCCTGCGCGGCAGGCCTGGGGGCAGACGGCAATGCTGTGGGTGACGGCTGGGCTGGCCTTGCTGGCCGGCGGCGTTGCCGCAGGCCGCGTGCGGCCGGGCAGGCGCTGAGGCAAAGGGCGAGTGAAAAAAGAAACAGCCATGGTTCAGGCCGGGCCTGCACCATGGCTGTCATCTTCTTGATCCGTGGGCCCGAGGCCGGCCCTGGGGCGGGCGGCTTCCTGTTATTGCACGTTCTGGTGGCAGTCGCTGCAGACGCCGTACAGCGTCATCTCATGGCGCTCCACCACAAAGCCTTCGGGGGCGATGCGCTGCATGTCGCCAGGGCAGCCGTGCACGTTGAACACGCGGTTGCAGCTCATGCAGCGGAAATGGTGGTGGTGGGCACGGCCGCTGAGTTCGTAGCGTGTGGCCTCGCCGGGCAGGTCAACGGCCTGCACTTCGCCGGCCTCCATCAACTGTTTGATGTTGCGGTACACCGTGGCCAGCCCGATGGCCGGCACCTCTCGCTGCGCCGCGCCCAGGATCTCGGCCGGAAGCAGGGGGCGTCCGGCCTCTTCCATGACCGTGCGTATCGAGCTGCGCTGGCGGGTCGAGCGTTCCATAGGCCTGAACAAGCGCTCCACGATGGGCTGAGTGTGTCTAGTCATGGTGATTCCGTTATTTACTATAACAATCTCGACGCGATCAATCAGTGCTCACAAACGCTCACAGCTGAAATTTACACTGTGTTTACCTGCGGGGATCACAAGCATGTAGATGCAGTGTGTGCAGTGGATCTCTGCCCCAGGGAGAAGAAAGTCCATTTGACAAGCATCACATCTTCCATTCTTGCGAGTTTTCGCGAGTATATGTGGTGCGCATTCGATGGGGCTTATGCGATGGTTAAATGCCATAGCCGTCAACAATGCTGTAATGGGATGTAATTGATCTATTGCTTGAAGAGTGCTTGGAATGCGGCGGTGTATGGCGCTTTATGTCCGGGCTGCAACAGATGGCACTGGTCCAAGATAAGGTGCGGTTGCTTGCATGGACAGTGTATTTCCAATTCAGACAGATTGCCTGAATGCGCTTCATTTGTCTATGATCCGTTCCCTTGAAAGGGAAGAGGAGGTCGCCCCAGAACTGAGCCTCCAGTACGGTTCAGGCAATCACACGCCCAGTCATCGTCCATATGCCACATCCATATGCGATTGGGTGAGTGGCTGGATTTGCGTGAATTGCGCGGTCAGGAAAACATCAGCCAGCTCTTCAGCCTCGATGTGGAAATTCTCAGCGAAAGCGAAAGCATCGATCCCAAGGCCCTATTGGGCCAAAACGCCACCATCGAAATGGAAACCCAGGGCGGCGGCAGGCGCTTCATCGATGGCATCGTCACCCGCTTTGGCATGCAGGGCCAGGACCACCGCCACTACGCCTGCGAGGCCCGACTGAGCCTCTGGCTGTGGCTGGCCACGCGCCAAAGCGACTTTCGCATCTTCCAGAACCAGACCGTGCCCGACATCATCGAGCAGGTATTGGGCGCCTATGGCCACCCACTGCAAAAGAAACTCACGCGCGCCTATCGCAGTTGGGACTACTGCGTTCAATACAACGAAAGCGATTGCGACTTTGTCTCGCGCACGCCTGGGCTGGAGCAGGAAATCAAACCGGGCCGCCATTGAAGCGACAACTCCGAAATTGCGCGAGCGGGCATGGCCAGGACCTACCAGTAAGCCGCATGGGACAGATGGGGTCCAGGCGCTGAGGCCCTGGCCTGGGCATTCCGGCCAGGGAACTCGGTCAAGTCCGGTTGATGGACACGCCGCCATCGACCACCATGGCCGTCCCCGTGATGAAGCTGGAGGCGTCCGACGCCAGAAACAGCGCCGCCGCCGCGATTTCTGCGGGCGTGGCGAGGCGCTTGAGGGCATGCAGGTTTTCGACGAAGGCGCGCGCCTCGGGCGTGGGGGTGCTGGCGCGGCCCATGGGAGTGTCGGTGCCCCCGGGCAGCAGGGCGTTGGCGCGCAGGCCCCGGGGGCCGTATTCGGCTGCGATGACCTGGGTGAGGCCGACGAGGCCGGCCTTGCTGGCGGCATAGGCGCCCATGCCCGGCAGGCCTGCCGTATGGCCCACGAAGGTGGACGTGAAGATCAGCGAGCCGCCGCCGCGTGCCAGCAGGGCCGGTATCTGGTGCTTGGCCCCCAGAAAGGCACTGGTGAGGTTGGTGGCGATGGCCTCCTGCCAGGCCTGCAGCGGGAGATCGGGCAGGGCGCAGGGATCGCCGGTCATGCCTGCATTGTTGAAGGCGATGTCCAGCCCGCCAAAGCGTGCCGTGGCGGTCTCGACCAGCGCCTGGGCCAGCGGTTCCTCCCGCACGTCGCCGGCCAGCGCGATGGCCTGGCCGCCGTCGTGCTCGATCTCTGCCACCAGTGTCTGCAGTTCCGGCTGGCGGCGGGCCGTGAGTACCAGCCTGGCGCCGTGGCGGGCAAACAGCCTGGCGGCTTCCCGGCCTATGCCTGAGCTGGCGCCCGTGATGAGGGCGACTTTTCCGTGGAGTTGCTGTGGCGATGGCTGCATCTCGCACCTTTTCTTTCCGTGAATAAGGGAAAGCGGTTTGTAGTGCAGCGCAGCCGGGAACGCATCCCGCTTCTTGCACGGGCGCCGTGCCGCGCATGGTGGAGCCGGGCTGCACATGGTCGCAGCGGGCTCGGGAGCGCTCAGTCTTCCCCCAGATCGAGGTGCGCGAACAGGTCGGCCAGCGTGGGCGTGGAGCGTGCGGGCCAGATGGCGCTGAGGTCCAGGCTGGGCAGGGCCTGGCCGTCACGCACCTCGCAAAAGCGCACGCCGCGAAAGTCCATGGAGCGTATCCAGCTGGGCAGCAGGGCCACGCCGCAGCCGCCGGCCACGCAGGCCAGCACGGTGAGGGTGCGGTTGGCTTCCTGCGCCACATGGGCCTCGTGTCCGGCCTTGCGCAGCGCGTCCAGGATGCCGGCATGCAGCACGGGCAATTGCGCCTGCGGGTACATCACCAGCCCGGCCTCGGCGATCTGGGCCAGGCTGACCCGGCCGTCCTCGCCGATCTGGAATTCATCGGGCACGGCGGCCACCAGGCGCTCGCGCAGCAGCTGGCGCTCCCGCATGCGGCCGCCCACGGCCACGGGCGTGTGCATGAGGCCGATGTCGATGGCGCCGCTCTGCAGGGCCTCGGCCTGCTCTGCATTGCTCATCTCGCGCAGGATGACGCGCACGCCGGGCGCCTGCTGCCGCAATGCACGCAAGGCGCGGGGCAGGGTGCCGAAAAGCGCCGAGGACACCAGCCCCACGGTCAACTGGCCCGCACTGCCCTTGGCGATCTCGCGCGCGCGGCTGGCGGCTGCGTCAATGCGGGCCACGCTGGTGCGCACATCGTCCAGCATGGCCAGGGCGGCCGGGGTGGGCAGGGCGCCCTGGCGCGAGCGCTGGAACAGCTGAACGCCCAGGTCCTTTTCCATGCGGGCCAGGGTCTGGCTCAGCGCCGGCTGTGCAATGCCCAGCCAGTCGGCTGCGCGGCTGACGCTGCCCTGGTCCACCACCGCGAGAAAGTAGCGCAGATGCCGGGTTTCCATATTGATCCGGTATGAATAAATCCATTTTGAAGAATGGAAATATATACCCCCCGTTCCTAGAATCCGGCCGCATGCCCCCAGCGCCGCATCTTGCGCGGCGCAATCCACAAGGAGTGCTTCCCGTGTCTGCCGTGCCCCGGTTCGCCATTGCTTCCAGCGTCGATACCCACGCCCATGTCTTCGAGCGCGGCCTGCCCATGCCGGATGTGCGCCGCTACGCGCCCGACGAGGACGCGCTCCTGGCCACCTATCTGCAGCACCTGGACACGCACGGCTTGGCCCATGGCGTGCTGGTGCAGCCCAGTTTTCTGGGCACGGACAACAGCTACCTTCTCCAGGCGCTGCGCGCCCGGCCGAAGCGCCTGCGCGGCGTGGCCGTGGTGGACGAGAGCACGGGCAATGAACAACTGCAGGCCCTGGCCGATGCCGGCGTGGCAGGCATGCGCCTGAACCTGATCGGCCTGCCTTTGCCCGACCTGAATGCGCCCGGCTGGCGCCGCGTGCTGGAGCAGGCCAACGCCCTGGGCTGGCACGTGGAACTGCACCTGCAGGCCGAGCGCTTGCCGGATCTGCTGCCCACCCTGCTGGCGGCTGGCTGCCGCGTGGTGGTCGACCACTTCGGGCGTCCCGACCCGGCCCTGGGCGTGCGCGACCCGGGCTTTGGCTATCTGCTGCGACAGGCCGACAGCGGCCGTGTGTGGGTCAAGCTGTCCGCGCCCTACCGCATCTGGCAGGCCGCCGGCTGCGCCGCCTCGGGCCGGCAGGCCACCGCGCAATTGCTGCAGGCCTTCACGGCCGGGCGATTGCTCTGGGGCAGCGACTGGCCGCACACGCAGCACGCCGGCCAGGCCAGCTATCCGGCGGCCGTGCGCTGGCTGCAGGACTGGCTGGACGATGCCGGCCCCCTGCAGGCCGTGCTGGGCCGCACTGCCTTCGAGCTGTTCCGATTCCAAAACGACATGCCAAACCAAGGAGACACACCATGAATTCCCTGTCCAGACGCACCGCCGGCCTGTGGGCGGCCGCAGGCCTGCTTTCGGCTGTTGCCGGCATGGCCGCGCCGGCCCTTGCGGCCACCCCTGCGGCCGCAGCGGCCAACTACCCCGAGCGCCCCGTCACCCTGGTCGTGACCTATCCGCCGGGCGGCACCGTCGATGTCGTGGCGCGCCTGATCGGCCCCAGGCTGTCTGCCGAGCTGGGCCAGCCCGTGGTGATTGAAAACCGGGGCGGGGCAGGCGGCATGATCGGCGGCGCCCAGGTGGCCAAGGCGCAGCCCGACGGCTACACGTTGATGCTCGATGCCTCCAACCACGCGCAGAACCCCGCCATCCACGCACGCATGCAGTTCGACACGCTCAAGGCCTTCGCGCCGGTCTCGCTGCTGCTGCGCGTGCCCAATGTGCTGGTGGTTGCGCCTTCGTCGCCCATCAGGAGCGTGCAGGACCTGATCCAGGCCGGCCGCTCCGAGGGGGGCGGGCATCTGTACTTTGCGTCTGCAGGCCCGGGCTCGGCGCAGCACCTGGCGGGCGAGCTGTTCAACCTGCTGGCCAGGACGCAGCTGCACCATGTGGCCTACAAGGGCGGCGGCCCGGCCATGATGGATGTGATGTCGGGCCAGGTGCCGCTGATGTTTGCCAGCATGGGTTCGGCGTGGCAGCACGTGAAGACCGGCAAGCTGCGCGCGGTGGCCGTGGGCGGGCTGGAGCGCTCCAAGGCCGCGCCCGAACTGCCGACCATCGCCGAGTCGGGCGTGCCCGGCTACGAGACCTATGAATGGAACGCCATCTTCGCGCCGGCCGGCACGCCGCAGCCTATCGTGAACCGGCTTTCCACGGTGCTGGCCAAGGTGCTGCGCGAGCCCGCCATCGTGGAGAGGCTGGCCGGCATAGGCGCCGAGCCCATAGGCTCCACGCCGGCCGAGCTGGAGACATTCCGCCGCGCCGAGATCGCCAAATGGCAGAAGGTGGTGAAGGATTCCCGGCTCAAGCTGGACTGAGCGTGCCGGCCAGAAAGCGGACCATTGCGGTCTGCTGTACACCGCAGGCAGCCCTGGCGCGTTGAACAGGAACGGGCGCTGGCTTGAACGGGTTCTTACACCTTTTCAGGCGCAGCGGCCCACGCGGCCCCGCGCGCTTGGTAGAAACGGGGCCTTTCCTGTTTCACCCACTTCAAAAGAATATGGCCCTGCCCACCTTGCGAACCACCTTGCGCGCCGCGGCTGCCTTTGCGCTGGCCTGCTCGGCCCTTGCGGCCCAGGCGCAGACCTACATCAGCGGCTCGGTCTCGGGCCAGCTGGCACCGGGCGTCTACGGCACCGTGGATATCGGCAACGCGCCGCCTCCAGCGCTGCTGTACCAGCGCCCCGTGATCATTGCGCCGGCCCCCATGGCGCCCCCGCCTGTCTACATGTGGGTGCCCCCCGGCCACGCCAAGCACTGGGGCAAGCATTGCGCCCGCTATGGCGCCTGCGGCCGCCCGGTGTACTTCCTGCGCAACCCGCCGCCGCACTGGCATGCCGGGCCGCCGCGTCCCGACCCGCGCTGGCGCGAGGAGCGCCGCCACCGCGAATGGGAACATCGCCGCGACGACCGCCGCTGGGACCGTGACGACCGCCACGATCGCCATGGCGGGCGTGGTGACGATCATCGTGGCCGCGGGCATGACCATGATCGCGGCCGGGGCCATGGCCGCGATTGAGCGGCACCGCATAAAAATAAGTTGTATCAAGCAGTTGCGGCGCACGGGCGCCGCAACCCGTTGCACGAGCCTGGCACGGAGCTATGCCGGTTTGCTATAGCTGCTAGCGGGCTTGCTCAGTGGTGCCTGGCCCGCGCCATGCTCACAATAGCTGTCATACCCATATTGATAGAGACAGCCATGCAAACGGCCATTCCCTGCCTGCTGATGCGGGGCGGTACTTCCAAAGGCCCCTTCTTCCGGGCCACCGATCTTCCCTCCGACCTGCCCACGCGCGACCGCGTGCTGCTTGCGGCCATGGGCTCGCCCGACAAGCGGCAGATCGACGGCGTGGGTGGCGCGCATCCGCTGACCAGCAAGGTCGGCATCGTCAGCCTCTCCGACAAGGAAGGCATCGACCTCGAATTCCTCTTCGCCCAGCTGCAGCCCGACAAGGACACGGTGGACACCACGCCCAACTGCGGCAACATGCTGGCCGGCGTGGTTCCCTTTGCGCTGGAGACCGGCATGGTCTCCTCGCGCGGCGAGACCAGCACCTTCCGCGTGCTGACGCTGAACACCGGCATGGCGGCCGACATCACCGTGCAGACGCCCGGCGGCCAGGTGGAGTACGAAGGCTCGGCCCGCATCGACGGCGCGCCCGGCAGCTCGGCGCCCATCGAAATCAGCTTTCTGGACACGGCCGGCTCGGTTTGCTCGGGCCTGCTGCCCACGGGCAAGCCCCGGGACACGGTCACGGTGACGGGCGAGGGGTTCGAAGACTTCACGCTCGACGTCACCTGCATAGACAACGGCATGCCGCTGGTGATCTTCAAGGCCGCCGATGTGGGCGCCACCGGCCTGGAGACCGTGGCCGAGCTCAACGCCGACACCGATCTCAAGCGCCGCATCGAGGCGCTGCGCCTGCAGATCTCCCGGACCATGGGCCTGGGCGATGTCTCGGCCAAGAACTACCCCAAGATGACGCTGATCGCGCCGCCCCAGCATGGCGGCGCTCTGACCACGCGCAGCTTCATTCCCCACGTCTGCCATGACGCCATCGGCGTGCTGGCGGCCGTCACCGTCGGCACGGCCGTGAAGATGCCCGGCACCGTGTGCGACGGCGTGGCGCAGCTCGCGCAGGGCGCGGGCCCGCTCACGGTGTCGGTGGAGCATCCCACGGGCGAATTCAGCGTGACGCTGGACAGCGATCCGGCGCATCCCGAGGTGGTGACCAAGGCCGCCTTGCTGCGCACGGCGCGCCTGCTGATGCGCGGCGAGGTGATGGTGCCGCGCTCGGTCTGGGACGGCAGCAGCCAGGAACGGTAAGAACGGGCAGCGCGGGGGCCGGGCCCCCGCGGTTCCAGGGGACGGGCCGCGCCTGCGCGTGCGCTATCCGCCAAGCCCAGAGACAGTGGAAGAGACAAGTCATGACATCCGTCCAAAAGGACGCCGGCCAGCCCGGCGTCAATGTGCAGACCCTGCTCAACGAGCACCCGTTCTCGGGATTCCAGTGGGTCATTTTTGCGCTGTGTTTTCTGATCGTTCTGCTCGATGGCTTCGATACGGCGGCCATCGGCTACATCGCGCCCTCGCTGATCGGCGAGTGGGGCGTGAGCAAGCCTGCGCTGGCGCCCGTGCTCAGCGCGGCGCTGTTCGGCCTGGCCGCAGGCGCCCTGTTCTCTGGCCCGCTGGCCGACCGGCTGGGCCGCAAGTCTGTGCTGGTGGGTTCGGTGGCGGTGTTTGCCGTGTCCTGCCTGGCCTCGGGTTTCTCGCCCGACATCTGGACGCTGGCCGCGCTGCGCTTCGTCACCGGCCTGGGCCTGGGCGCCGCCATGCCCAATGCCGTCACGCTGATGAGCGAGTACTGCCCTGATTCCCGCCGCGCCACGCTGACCAATGCCATGTTCTGCGGCTTTCCGCTGGGGGCGGCCTTCGGCGGCTTTCTGGCGGCGTGGATGATTCCGCATTTCGGCTGGCGCAGCGTGCTCATCCTGGGCGGTGCCGCGCCGCTGCTGCTGCTGGTGGCCCTGATCGTGCTGCTGCCCGAATCGGTGCGCCACATGGTGGCCAACAACTACCCGGCCGAGCGCATCCGCAAGGTGCTGGCGCGCATTGCCGGTGATGCCGTGCAGGGCGTGCAGCGTTTCGTGATGACCGAGGCCAAGCCCCAGCCCGAATCCCAGGCCCGCAGCGGCATGGGCGTGGTGCTGTCGCGCGAGTACCGGGTGGGCTCGATCATGCTGTGGACCGCCTACTTCATGGGCCTGGTCATCTTCTACGCGCTGATGAACTGGATGCCCGTGCTGTTCAAGGAAGCGGGCCTGGACCCCAAGACCGGCACCCTGGTGGCCGCGCTGTTCCCGCTGGGCGGCGTGGGTGCCGTGCTGTTCGGCTGGCTCATGGACCGCTTCAATGCCAACCGCATCATCGCCATCGGCTATGCGCTGACGGCGGCCTCCATCTGGTGGATCGGCCAGACGGCCGGTCACCTGGGCTGGCTGGTGGTGGCCGTCTTCCTGGCCGGCACCATCATGAACACCGCGCAATCGTCCATGCCGGCGCTGGCCGCCGCCTACTACCCCACGCGCGGCCGTGCCACGGGCGTGGCCTGGATGCTGGGCATTGGCCGCTTCGGCGGCATTGCGGGCTCCTTCCTGGTGGCCGAGCTGTCGGCGCGCCAGCTGGGCTTCAGCGAGATCTTTGCCGTGGTGGCCATTCCGGGCGTGATCGCCATGGCCGCCCTCATCATCAAGCAGTACAGCAGTCCCGAGCCGCAGGGCGGCGCGGCGCCTGCCACACCCCTTCACTGACCCCTCCACTGACACATTCCCACCCCATAAAGACGCAGGAGACCCTCCGATGATCATCGACGTACACGGCCACTACACCACCGCGCCCGCGGCCCTGGGCGCCTGGCGCGACCTGCAGATCGCAGGCCTCAAGGACCCGTCCAAGGCCCCCAGGGCCAGCGACCTGAAGATCAGCGACGACGAGATCCGCGAGACCATCGAGACCAACCAGCTCAAGCTGATGAAGCAGCGCGGCTCCGATCTCACCATCTTCAGCCCGCGCGCCAGCTTCATGGCCCACCACATCGGCGACTTCCAGACATCGAGCACCTGGGCCGCCATCTGCAACGAGCTGTGCTACCGCGTCAGCGAGCTGTTCCCCGAGCATTTCATCCCCGCCGCCATGCTGCCGCAGTCGCCGGGCGTGGACCCCGCCACCTGCATTCCCGAACTGGTCAAGTGCGTGGAGCAGTACGGCAACGTGGGCATCAACCTGAACCCCGATCCTTCAGGCGGCCACTGGACCTCGCCCCCGCTGTCGGACCGCTCCTGGTATCCCATCTACGAAAAGATGGTGGAATACGACATCCCCGCGATGGTCCACGTCTCCACCAGCTGCAACGCGTGCTTCCACACCACGGGCGCCCACTACCTGAATGCCGATACCACGGCCTTCATGCAGTGCCTGACCAGCGACCTGTTCAAGGACTTTCCCACGCTCAAGTTCCTGATCCCCCATGGCGGCGGCGCCGTGCCCTACCACTGGGGCCGTTTCCGCGGCCTGGCGCAGGAGCTCAAGAAGCCCTTGCTGGACGAGCACCTGCTGAACAACATCTTCTTCGACACCTGCGTCTACCACCAGCCCGGCATCGATCTGCTGACCAAGGTGATCCCTGTCAAGAACATCCTGTTCGCCAGCGAGATGATCGGCGCCGTGCGCGGCATCGACCCGACCACGGGCCACTACTACGACGACACCAAGCGCTACATCGAGGCCACGGCCAACCTCACCGAAGAGGAGCGCTACCAGGTCTACGAAGGCAATGCGCGCCGCGTGTTCCCGCGCCTGGACGCCGCCCTCAAGCAAAAGGGCCTGTAAGCAGGCCGCCACCACAGATCAAGGAGAACACCATGTACGAACTCGGTGTGGTTTACCGCAACATCCAGCGCGCCGACCGCGCGGCCGCCGATGGCCTGGCCGCCCTGGGCTCGGCCACCGTCCACGAGGCCATGGGCCGCGTGGGCCTGCTCAAGCCCTATATGCGTCCCATCTATGCGGGCCAGCAGGTCTCGGGCACGGCCGTCACCGTGCTGCTGCAGCCCGGTGACAACTGGATGATGCATGTGGCCGCAGAGCAGATCCAGCCCGGCGACATCGTGGTCGCGGCCGTGACCTCGGAATGCACGGACGGCTACTTCGGCGACCTGCTCGCCACGAGCTTCCAGGCGCGCGGCGCGCGGGCGCTGATCATCGACGCCGGCGTGCGCGACGTGAAGACGCTGCAGGAGATGCACTTTCCCGTGTGGAGCCGCGCCATCTCCTCCAAGGGCACGATCAAGGCCACGCTGGGCTCGGTCAACATCCCGGTGGTCTGCGCAGGCATGTGGGTCACGCCCGGCGACGTGATCGTGGCCGATGATGACGGCGTGGTCTGCGTGCCCGCCGCCAAGGCCGCCGAGACCCTGGCCGCCGCGCAAAAGCGCGAAAGCTTCGAGGGCGAGAAGCGCGCCAAGCTGGCCAGCGGCGTGCTGGGCCTGGACATGTACAAGATGCGCGAGCCCCTGGAAAAGGCCGGCTTGCGCTATATCGATTGAGGAGGAGAAGCGCATGAGCAATTTCGAGAAGACCCCCGGCTGGCTGGACTGGTACGCCGGCCCCTCCACGCCGAAGTTCCAGGTGCCCGCAGGCGCTGTCGATGCCCACTGCCACGTCTTCGGCCCCGGAGATGAATTCCCGTTTGCGCCCGAGCGCAAGTACACGCCCTGCGACGCCAGCAAGCAGCAGCTGTTCGCGCTGCGCGACCACCTGGGCTTTGCGCGCAACGTCATCGTGCAGGCCACCTGCCACGGCGCCGACAACCGCGCCATGGTCGATGCCTGCAAGGCCGCCAATGGCAAGGCGCGCGGCGTTGCCACCGTGCGCCGCAGCGTGACCGATGAGGAGCTGCAGGAACTGCACGCCGCCGGCGTGCGCGGCGTGCGCTTCAACTTCGTCAAACGCCTGGTGGACTTCACGCCCAAGGATGAGCTGATGGAGATCGCGGGCCGCATCGCCAGGCTCGGCTGGCACGTGGTCATCTACTTCGAGGCCGTGGACCTGCCCGAGCTGTGGGACTTCTTCACCAGCCTGCCAACCACCGTGGTCGTGGACCACATGGGCCGCCCCGACGTGAGCAAGCCCGTGGACGGCCCCGAGTTCGAGCTGTTCCTCAAGTTCATGCGCGAGCATAAGAACGTCTGGAGCAAGGTCAGCTGCCCAGAGCGCCTGTCCGTCACCGGCCCCAAGGCGCTGGACGGCGAGCAAAATGCCTACCGCGACGTGGTGCCCTTCGCCCGCCGCGTGGTCGAGGAATTTCCCGACCGCGTGCTGTGGGGAACCGACTGGCCCCACCCCAACCTCAAGGACCACATGCCCGATGACGGCCTGCTGGTCGATTTCATCCCGCACATTGCACCGACTGCCGAGCTGCAGAAGAAGCTGCTGGTCGACAACCCCATGCGCCTCTATTGGCCCGAAGAGGCCTGAAGGCGACCATGTCCGGCCTGGGTGCCGGACATATTCAAGGAGATATCCATGGCATTGGACAAACCCTATCTGGACGTGCCCGGCACTATCATTTTTGATGCCGAGCAGGCCCGCAAAGGCTACTGGCTCAACCAGTTCTGCATGTCGCTGATGAAGGCCGAGAACCGCGAGCGCTTCAAGGCCGACGAGCGTGCCTACCTGGACGAATGGGCCATGACCGAGGAACAGAAGCAGGCCGTGCTGGCCCGCGACCTCAACTGGTGCATGCGCACGGGCGGCAACATCTACTTTCTGGCCAAGATCGGCGCCACGGACGGCAAGAGCTTCCAGCAGATGGCCGGCTCCATGACCGGCATGTCCGAAGAGGAATACCGCAACATGATGGTGGGCGGAGGCCGTTCGGCCGAAGGCAACCGCCGCTTGGGCGAGGAGGGCGATGCCCAGGCCCACCGCCAGCCGCAGGGCAAGTCCGCCAGCGCTGAAAAGCACCACAAGGAAGGCAACTGACATGGCGCGCATCACCGCATCCGTCTACACCTCGCATGTGCCCGCCATCGGCGCGGCCATGGACCTGGGCAAGACCGACGAACCCTATTGGCAGCCGCTGTTCAAGGGCTTCGAGCACTCGCGCCAATGGCTCAAGGACAACAAGCCCGACGTGATCTTCCTGGTCTACAACGACCACGCCACCGCGTTCAGCCTGGACTTCATCCCGACGTTTGCCATCGGCACGGCCGCCGAGTACCAGCCCGCCGACGAAGGCTGGGGCCCGCGCCCCGTGCCCAAGGTCATCGGCCCTCCGGAGCTGGCCAGCCACATCGCGCAGTCGGTGATCCAGCAGGACTTCGACCTGACCATCGTCAACAAGATGGACGTGGACCACGGCCTGACCGTGCCGCTGTCGCTGATGTGCGGCGAGCAGGATGCTCGAACGGGCGCCTGGCCCTGCCCGGTGATTCCGTTTGCCGTGAACGTGGTGCAGTACCCCGTGCCGTCGGGCCAGCGCTGCTTCAACCTGGGCCGCGCCATCCGCCGCGCCGTGGAAAGCTTCGACGAAGACCTGAACGTGCAGATCTGGGGCACGGGCGGCATGAGCCACCAGCTGCAGGGCGCGCGTGCGGGCCTGATCAACAAGGAGTGGGACAACCGCTTCCTGGACCTGCTGATCGAGAACCCGGCCGGTTTGGCCAGGATGCCGCATATCGACTACGTGCGCGAGGCCGGCTCCGAAGGCATCGAGCTGGTGATGTGGCTGATCGCGCGCGGCGCCATGGCCGATGTGGATGGCCCCGCGCCGCTGCCCAAGGTCAACCACCGCTTCTACCATGTGCCGGCATCGAACACGGCTGTCGGCCACCTCATACTGGAGAACCCCCAATGACCCAAAAGACCATCAAAGTCGCCCTGGCGGGCGCCGGTGCCTTCGGCATCAAGCACCTGGACGGCATCAAGAACATAGCCGGCGTGGAAGTCGTCTCCCTGGTGGGCCGCGAGCTGGCCAAGACCCAGGAAGTGGCCGACAAGTACGGCATCCAGCATGTGACCACCGAGCTGGCCGACAGCCTGGCCCTGCCCGAGGTGGACGCCGTCATCCTGTGCACGCCCACGCAGATGCACGCCGCCCAGGCCATCGAATGCCTGAAGGCCGGCAAGCATGTGCAGGTGGAGATCCCGCTGGCCGACAGCCTCAGGGACGCCCAGGCCGTGGCCGATCTGCAAAGGCAGACCGGCCTGGTGGCCATGTGCGGCCACACGCGCCGCTTCAACCCCAGCCACCAGTGGGTGCACAAGAAGATCAAGGCCGGCGAGTTCAACATCCAGCAGATGGATGTGCAGACCTATTTCTTCCGCCGCACCAACATGAACGCGCTGGGCCAGGCCCGCAGCTGGACCGATCACCTGCTGTGGCACCACGCCGCCCACACCGTGGACCTGTTCGCCTACCAGGCCGGCAGCCCCATCGTGAAGGCCAACGCCGTGCAAGGCCCCATCCATCCGGAGCTGGGCATTGCCATGGACATGAGCATCCAGCTCAAGGCCGCCAATGGCGCCATCTGCACGCTGAGCCTGTCGTTCAACAACGACGGCCCGCTGGGCACCTTCTTCCGCTACATCGGCGACACCGGCACCTACATCGCGCGCTATGACGACCTGGTCAACGGCAAGGAAGAGAAGATCGACGTTTCCAAGGTTGATGTCTCCATGAACGGCATCGAGCTGCAGGACCGCGAGTTCTTCGCCGCCATCCGCGAAGGCCGCGAGCCCAATGCCAGCGTGGCCCAGGTCCTGCCCTGCTATCAGGTCCTGCACGATCTGGAAAAACAGCTCACCCCCTGAGCCGCTTCGCGTCTTCCCCCTGAAAGGGGGACGACACCCTCGGTGCGGGGCGGCCCTTCCTCGGTGTCTCTGAGTTGGGCCGCGCCAGTTTTACGCGTATTTGGTCGTGCGAGAGCGGTGCCGCTTGGGCGCGGCACGACGATCATGTTTCCATCCGGAGTACCGCAATGACCGATTCCTCCTCCAGCAGCCGGGAAGACGTGCCCGAGGCGTCCAATCGCCTCGGGATCGACGGCATAGAGTTCATCGAGTACACGACCAGCCAGCCCCAGGCCCTGGGCCAGGTGCTGGAGGGGCTGGGTTTTCGCCCCGTGGCGCGGCACCGCTCGCGCGAGGTGACGCTGTACCGTCAGGGGGACATGAACCTGGTGGTCAATGCGGGCGCTGCCGATGCGCTGGCCAATGCCGCCTCGGACGGGCAGCCCGTCATCTCGGCCGTGGCGCTGCGCGTGCAGGATGCCCTGCAGGCGCATACGCGCTGCATCGAGCTGGGAGCCTGGGCGGCGCCCAGCCAGGCCCAGGCGATGGAGCTGCACATCCCGGCCATCCACGGCCCGGGTGGCAGCCGCTTCTACTTTGTCGATCGATGGCAGGAGTTCTCCATCTACGACATCGACTTCAAGCCCCTTGCCGGGGCCGATCCCCATCCACCGGCGCTGGCCGGCCTGGGCTATTTCGGCGTGGTCCAGTACATAGGGCGTGGCCGCAGCGCCGACTGGATCACCTACTTCGAGCGCATGTTCGACTTCCACCTGCTGCCCGACGCGCAGCGCTTCGGCATCCTGCCCAAGGGCAAGCTCATGCGCAGCCCCTGCAAGCGCTTCCTGTGGCAGCTCATCGAGCCCGATCCGGGCCTGGAGTGGGACGACATGCCCGAGCGCCTGCAGCGCATCGGCCTGGGCACCACCGACGTGCCTGGCGCCGTGCAGGCGCTGCGCCAGCGCGGCGTGGAGTTCGTGGAATCGAGCCGCCTGCACCCCGATGACCGTGGCGCGCTCACGCGCAACGCCATGGGCACCGTGGTGTTCGAGCTTGTGCACCGCGACGCCTAGCGCAAAGCCTGGCGCGCCGCCGTCCGATTCAACCGCCGATACACACAACGATCCTGGAGGGCAGCATGGGCTTGCTGGACAGCTATGGCATGGACACCATCACTCTGAATGGCTCGCTGGAGGCCAAGCTCGACGCCATACGGCGCGCCGGCTTCACCCAGGTCATGCTCAGTGCGCGCGACCTGGCCGGCCACCCCGGCGGCGTCAAGGCGGCGGCGGCGGCCGTGCGCGCCAGCGGCCTGCGGCCCACGGGCTTTCAGGTGCTGCGCGACTTCGAGGGCCTGTCCGACCACCTGCACCACTACAAGGTGGACATCGCCAAGTCCATGCTGGAGATGTGCGCCGAGATCGGCAGCCCCGTGCTGCTGGCCTGCTCGTCCACCTCGCGCCATGCCACGGGCGATCTCGACGTGATTGCGCGCGACCTGCGCAAGCTGGCCATGCTCGGCATTCCGCTGGGCGTGAAGATCGCCTACGAGGGCCTGTCCTGGGGCCGTTCCGTCAATGAGTTCACCACCAGCTGGGACGTGGTCTGCCGTGCCGACACGTCCAACCTGGGCATCGGGCTGGACTCCTTCCACATCCTGGCCGCCAAGACGCCGCTGGACGCGCTGGAGCTGATCGACCGCGACAAGATCTTCCTCGTGCAGCTGTCCGACTTCATGTGGCACGACGCCCCCACCTTCGAGGAACGCATGGCCACGGCGCGCACCTTCCGCGTGTTCCCGGGCGAGGGCGTGCACAGCGAGCGCCTGGCCGACCTGGTGCTGCGCCTGGACCGCCTGGGCTACCGGGGCGACTACAGCTTCGAGGTCTTCAACGACGACTACCAGCAACTGCCGCTGGATACCGTGGCCGAGCGTGCGCGCCGCAGTGCCATGTGGCTCAACGACGACGTGCTGCACCGGCCCGTGCCGCTGCCGGCCTGGGCGCGCACGGGCGTGCGGGCAGCGTCGGTTTGACGGCAAAATGAACCTTCGACATTGCAAGGGAGCGCTGGCCGCTCCCTTGCTTCTTTTCCCTGTGAGAAAACCATGACCAACCTGTCCACACGCCATCTGGGTCCCTTCTCCGTCAGCGCCGTCGGCCTGGGCTGCATGAACCTCAGCCACGCCTATGGCCATCCGCCGTCGCCCGAGCAGGGCAGGGCCGTGCTGCATGCGGCGCTGGACGCCGGTGTCACCCTGTTCGACACGGCGGCCCTGTATGGCTTCGGCGCCAACGAATCCCTGGTCGGCCCCGTGCTCAAGTCCCACCGCAACCACATCACCCTGGCCAGCAAATGCGGCATGGCCGGCGTGCGCGGCGACGACGGCGTGGTGCGCCGCGTGATCGATGGCCACCCCAGGACCCTGCGCCGCAATTGCGAAGACAGCCTGCAGCGCCTGGGCACCGATGTGATCGACCTCTACTACCTGCACCGCTGGGACCGCCGTGTGCCCATTGAGGAATCGGTGGGCGAGATGTCGCGCCTGGTGGAAGAGGGCAAGGTGCGCGCCCTGGGCCTGTCCGAGATCGGCGCCGATGCGCTGCGCCGCGCCCATGCCACCTTCCCCATCGCCGCGCTGCAAAGCGAGTATTCGCTGTGGTCGCGCAATGCCGAGCTGGGCACGCTGCAGGCCTGCAAGGAACTGGGCATCGCCTACGTGGCCTTCAGCCCGCTGGGCCGCGCCTTCCTCACCGGCAAGCTCCAGGAGGTCGAGGGTCTGGTCAAGGGCGATATCCGCGCCGCCATGCCGCGCTTCGCGCCCGAGGTCTATGCGAAGAACCTGCAGCTGCTCGCGCCCATGCAGTCGATTGCCGAGCGTGCCGACTGCACGCTGGCCGAGCTGGCCATCGCCTGGGTGCTGCACCAGGGCGAGCATGTGATTGCCCTGCCGGGCACCACCAGCGTGGACCATCTGCACGAAGACCTGCGCGGCGGTGCCGTGCGCCTGGACGCGGCCCTGCTGGCCGAACTGGATGACCTCTTCAAGCCCGAGCGCATCCACGGCGACCGCTATGCCGTGGCTTCGCAGCGCGAGGTGGATACGGAAAAGTACGCGTTCGAGACCGTCTGAGTCCGCGCCGCGCCGCGCATGCCTGCCGGCCCGCCTTCAAATCAGGTCCCGCATCGCCTGCGCCGTCTCGCGCAGCATGGGCAGCACGCGCGCCACGGCGTCCTTGCCGGTCTCGCGGCCCATGGGCATGGTGATGTTGAGGGCGCCGGCCAGCGCGCCGTGGCGGTCGCGCAGCGGCACGGCAATGCCGCGCGAGTCCAGGTTGAGCTGCTGCTCGCACAGCGCCCAGTCCTGGCTGCGGATCAGGGCCAGCTCGCGGCGCATTTCGGCGGGGCAGGTGATGGTGTGCGAGGTGAAGACCGTCAGCGCGCGGTTGTCCAGCCAGTGCTCCAGCTCGGCGTCGCTGCGCATGGACAGCATCAGCATGCCGGCCGCCGTGACCTGGGCCGGCACGCGTGCGCCCAGTACGTAGCCGGTGTTCATGTTGCGGTTGGGGCCGTTGCGCGCGATGTAGACCACCTCGTCGTCGTCCAGCACCGCCAGGTAGGCGGTTTCATGGGTGCCGGCCGCCACGCGCTGCAGGAACGGCTGGACGATGCGCGGCAGCCGCGCCGACTCCAGGTACGACTGCCCCAGCCGCAGTACGCGCGGCGTGAGCCAGAACAGCTTGCCGTCCCCCGCCACATAGCCCATGTGCTGCAGCGTCAGCAGGTAGCGCCGCGCGGCGGTGCGCGTCATGCCCGTGCGCTGGCCGGCCTCGGCGGCCGTCATGCGCGGGTGGGCGTCGTCAAAGGCTTCGATGATCGATACGCCGCGTTCCAGTCCGGCAATCCAGTCGCGCTGGGCGAGGGTGGAAGGTGTTGTCATGGCGAGCTTGAGTTTTCCGTGTTAACCCTGGGTGCGTGCGATTATCGAACCGTACGGTGCGATCAGCGCACATGCCATTGGAAATTGGCTTGGGTGCATTCATAGGCGGGAACTACATTTTTTACATCCCGCTGGCCTGGCCGCAAGCATCCATGACTTGCCGCAGCGGGGCTCTTTTGCCTGGAGGAGACAACACATGAGTGCAACACCGATACACACGCAGCCAACACAGCACCAACCCAGGAAGGCCGCCACCAGCGGCTGGATCGGCTCGGCCCTGGAGTACTACGATTTCTTCATCTACGCCACGGCTGCGGCGCTGATCTTTCCGCAGATCTTCTTTCCGCAGGGTGATCCGGCGATTGCCATCATCGCCTCGCTGGCCACCTATGGCGTGGGCTATGTGGCGCGGCCCATCGGCGCCTTCGTGCTGGGCCATCTGGGCGATACGCACGGGCGCAAGCAGGTGCTGGTGTGGTGCATGTTCCTGATGGGCTTTTCCACCATCGCCGTGGGGCTGCTGCCCACCTATGACCAGGTCGGCCTGTGGGCGCCCGCGCTGCTGGTGCTGATGCGGCTGATCCAAGGGTTTGCCGTGGCCGGAGAGATCTCGGGCGCCAGCTCCATGATCCTGGAGCATGCCCCGTTCGGGCGGCGCGGCTTCTTCGCCAGCTTCACGCTGCAGGGCGTGCAGGCCGGCCAGATCCTGGCGGCCGCCGTGTTCCTGCCGCTGGCGCACTACATGCCCACCGAGCAGTTCAACAGCTGGGGCTGGCGCATTCCCTTCATCCTGAGCTTCGTCGTCATCATCGCGGGCTGGATCATCCGCCGCGAGGTCAACGAGACCCCGGCCTTCACCGCCGCAGGCCGCAGCGAGGCGCGCCCGCGCTCGCCCGTGGTCGAGGCCTTCCGCCACCATTCGCCCGACATGCTGCGCGTGGTCTGCATGGCGCTGATGAACGTGATCCCCGTGGTGGCCACCATCTTCGGTGCCGCCTATGCGGTGCAGCCCGCCTACGGCATCGGCTTCGCCAAGGACATGTACCTGTGGATTCCCGTGGTGGGCAACATCGTCGCGGTGCTGGTGATCCCCATGGTGGGCAACCTGTCCGACCGCATCGGCCGGCGCCCGCCCATCATCTTCGGCGCGCTGCTGTCCGGGCTGCTGGCCATCGGCTACCTCTACGCCATCAGCGAACGCAACATGCCGCTGGCCTTCGCCATGTCCATCCTGATGTGGGGCGTGGTCTACCAGGGCTACAACGCGGTGTTCCCCAGCTTCTACCCCGAGCTGTTCCCGACCCGCACGCGCGTCTCGGCCATGGCCATCTCGCAGAACGTGGGCACGGCCATCACCGCCATGCTGCCTGCGCTGTTCACGGCCGTGGCGCCTCCGGGGTCCCACAACATCTGGCTGACCGTGGGGCTGATCGCCTTCGGCATCACCGTGGTCGCGGCGCTGGCTGCCTGGAGCGCCCGCGAGACCTACCGCGTGCGCATGGAAGACCTGGGCGAAGCCGGTGCGCAGCCTGTGGACCCCGCCGAGTACGAGCGCCTGCGCACCCAGGCGCTGGCCCGGTCCGGCCGCTGAATTTCACACGCCACATACCGCAACCCAAGCATTCGAAAGCCCAGGGAATGATTTCCGGAAAAACCACCCTCATCGCGCACATCGGCGATCCCACCGAGACCTTCAAGTCGCCCATGATCTACAACCCATGGTTCGACGGCCGGGGCATAGACGCCTGCGTCGTGCCCATGGGCGTGAAGGCGGCGCACTTCGCGCCGGACTTCGCGGCCATCATGCGTTTCACCAACCTGCGGGGCGCGCTGATCACCATGCCGCACAAGGTGTCCGTGGTGGACCTGGTGCACGAGGTCACGCCCGCCGTGCACATTGCAGGCGCCTGCAATGCCGTGCTGCGGCGCGAGGATGGCACGCTGCTGGGCGACCAGTTCGACGGCGCGGGCTTTGTGCGCGGCATGCTGCGCAAGGGACGGCAGCTGCAAGGCGCGCGGGTGCTGATTTCCGGGGCGGGCGGCGTGGGGTCGGCGATCGCCGCCTCGCTGGCGGCGGCCGGCGTGGGCGAGCTGATGCTGTTCGACACGCGGGCTGAGAGCGCGCAGGCCCTGGCCGGGCGGCTCGCTGCCCACTACCCGAGGATGAAGGTGGGCACGGGCTCCAGGGACCCGCAGGGCTTCGACGTGGTCGTCAACGCCACGCCGCTGGGCATGAAGGCCGATGACCCGCTGCCGTTCGATGTGCAGCGCATCGCGCCCACCACCTTTGTGGGCGAGGTGGTGATGAAGTCCGAGTTCACGCCCCTGCTGCGCGCCGTGCGCGACAAGGGCTGCGACTTCCAGGTGGGCACGGACATGCTGTTCGAGATGATTCCCGCCTACCTCGAGTTCTTCGGCTTCGGCAGCGCCACGCCCGACGAGCTGCGCGCCACCGCCCGCATTTCCTACTGATCCAGCCGCCAGACGAGCGGCCCCGGATGCGTCCAGGGCAGGGCGCAGCCACGCCCAGAAAAGCATTTTTCATAGAGAAGGAGACAAGACCATGCAACAGCAAATGCACCAGACACCGCGAGTGCCGCAGCGCGGGGCCCTTCGCATCCTGGCCCTGGCCGCCGTGCTGGGCGCCTGGGGCGCGGGCGCCCACGCCCAGTCCTCGGTCACCATCTACGGCAGCGTGGACCAGTACATCAACCACATGCGCAGCAGCTCGGGCGCATCCATGACCACGCTGGAGGACGGCGCCCTGCTGCGCAGCCGCCTGGGCTTTCGCGGGCAGGAAGACCTGGGTGGTGGCCTGTACGCGAAGTTCCAGCTGGAGATGGGCATCAACGCCGACAACGGCACGCAGGCCGACAGCACGCGCGGCTTCGACCGCCAAAGCTGGGTAGGCCTGGGCGGCGGCTGGGGCGAGGTGCGGCTGGGCCGGCAGAACACCGTGATCTTCGGGCGCGGCGACTACATCGACTTCACCTCGCGCACGCTGGGATCGATGGTCAACAACTTCGGCGTGCCCTCGCGCTTCGACAACGACATCTCCTACACCTCGCCGCGCGTGGCCGGCTTCCTGTTCGAGGCCCACTACGCCATGGCCGAGACCGGTGCTCCAGCACGCCAGGCCATCTACCAGCTGGGCCTGGACTACCTGAACGGCCCCTACCGCGTGGGCTATGCAGGCCTGTATGCGCGTGCGCCGCAGAGCGCGGCCTATACCGATGCCGTCCGCTACGACAACCTCTACGCCAACTACGACTACGGCAAGGGCAAGGTCCAGCTGGCCTTCGTGCGGTCCAACAACAGCACGGCAGGCTCGGCGGGCAACAACACGGGCACGGTGCTGGGCAATGTGGGCGGGCTGGTGGCGGGCACGAATGCCGATGTGCGCCGCTTCTACCGCGTCTGGCAATTGTCGGCCGACTACCGCGTGACGCCGCAACTGCGCGTGGGCGCACTGTGGGGCCGCATACAGGATGGCTCGGACAGCGGGCGCGGCGCATCGGGCGGCGCGGTCGCGGCCTACTACGACCTGTCCAAGCGCACCATGCTCTACGCGGTGGCCGAGCAGCTGAAGAACGACCGCAACGCGGGCTTCCGGCTGGCGGCCTCGGGCGGCATGAAGCCCAACTTCACATCGGCCGACGACGTCAACGGCCGCACCATCAAGGGCGTGCAGCTGGGCGTGCTGCACCGCTTCTGAGGGGGCATGCCATGGCACAGCTGTACCCGCTTCGCATTGCCGTGGCCGGCGCCGGCGCGATCGGCCAGGCCCATATCGCCGCCATCGACACCACGGCGTGACCCGGGCACCACCGGCGCGCCATCCTCCATCCATGACATCAAGCCACGGAGCCACCATGAAAAAGATCCTGATGCTGCACGGCATCAACCACAACATGTTCGGCCAGCGCGACCCCGCCCAATACGGCACGGTCACGCTGGCCGAGATCGACGCCTCGCTGCGCAGCCTGGGCAGCCGGCTGGCCTGCGAGGTGGACAGCTTCCAGACCAATTGCGAAGGCGCCATGTGCGATCGCATCCACCAGGGCTTCAGGGACGGTGTCGATGGCGTGCTCATCAACGCCGGCGCCTGGACGCACTACAGCTACGGCATCCGCGACGCGCTGGCCATGCTCACCGTGCCCGTGGTGGAGATCCACATGAGCAACATCCATGCGCGCGAGCCCTTCCGCCACCACTCGGTGTTTGCCGACATCGCCCGGGGCCAGATCTGCGGCTTCGGCGCGGGCAGCTATCTGCTGGGCCTGCGGGCCGTGCTGTCCGCCGTCGCATAGGATGCATGGCGCGCAACTGGCCATGTATCGTCCTTCGAACTCCCTCGCTCGACGCGCTGCATGCCGTGACCAGGCTTCATTGAGATGAACTTCGCCGATTCCGGCCCGCGCCGCTCCGTTTCCTTCCTCCTGTTGCTGCCGCTGCTGCTGGCCGCGCAGCCGGTCGCCACCGATGGCTATCTGCCGGCGTTGCCCGAGATCGCGCGCGACCTGGGCTCGGCCAGCAGCAGCCTGACCGTGTTCATGCTGGCCTTCGGTATCGCCCAGCTGGTGTGCGGGCCGCTGGCAGACCGTTTCGGGCGCCGGCCCGTGCTGCTGACGGGGTTGGCCTGCTACACGGCAGCGGCGGCAGGCTGTGCGCTGGCGGGCAGCGCGGACGCACTGGTGGCCTGGCGCGCCGTGCAGGGCGCGGCCATGGCGGCCATCCTGGTGTGCGCACGGGCTGCGGTGCGCGACCTGTATCCGGCCCATGAAGGGCCGCGCATCATGGCCCGCGGCCTGATGGGCCTTGGGCTGGTGGCCCTGGTGGCGCCGATTGCCGGTGCATGGGGAGTCCAGGCCACCGGCTGGCGCTGGGTGCTGGTGGCGATGGGCGTCTACTCGCTGGCTTTGCTGGCACTGTGCTGGCGCACTTTCAGCGAGACGCAGCAAGCGCCAGCGGAGTCGGCCCCGGTCCTCGCATCCGTACCCGTATCCGTATCCGCTGGCGGTGTGCGCCAGGTGATCGCCGACCCCGGCTTTTGCGCCTGGACGGCACTGGCCGCAGCCACCTACGGCGGCATCTTCTGCTTTTTGCTGCTGTCGCCGATGGTGTACGTCGACCTGTTCGGCCTGTCGCCCGTGCTCTACGGCTGGATTCCAGCGGGCGGCTCGCTGGTCTACATCCTGGGCATCACATGGTGCCGGCGCCTGCTGTCGCGCCACGGGCCGGTGCGCACGGTGCAGCTGGGCGCTTCGCTCAGTCTGCTGGGGCCGTGCATTCAGATCACCGGCTGCGTGCTGGCGCCAGCCTCGCCCTTTCCACTGCTGCTGGGGCACGCGGTGTATGCGCTGGGCCATGGCCTGCACCAGCCTTGCGGCCAGGCGGGCGCGGTGGGTGGCCTGCCGCCGCAGCTGGCCGGGCGGGCCGTGTCGTGTTCGGGCTTCGCGATCATGTGCGTGGCCTTCTGCGCCGGCCAGCTGGCGGCGCACTTTGTCGATCCGACGATGCGCCACGGTGCCTGGCCGATGGTGTTGCCCATGGCGCTGGCAGGCGTTGTGCTGGTCCTCATCGCCTTTGTCTGGCTGCCGTGGCTGTACCGGTTGCGGTCAGCGCAAAAGCTTCAGCCCCGGTCATGACACTGTTCATGCATCCGCGCGGTATTCCCCCCGATGCTTCATGAACCGGTGGTAGGACATGCGCAGGTGCAGCTGCATCACCTGGCGTGCCAGCTCTCCATCCCTGGCACGTACGGCGATCACCAGGTCGCAATGGTGGTGCAGGCTTTGCACCAGCTCTTCGGGCGTGTAGATGTAGAACGACCGCTTGATGATCGGCATGTCGATCATCGTCGCCAGCATGGTCTTGAGGCGCGGCGAGCCCGATGCCTCGATCAGCGCATGGTGGAAATCCCGGTTGGCTGACTGCACCTCGCCAATGCCGTCGTGGCCAGCGGCAATGCCGGCCTCCATGCGCTGGTTGCTGGCCTCCAGCTCATCGGCCAGCCCCTCGCCGCCGCGCGTGGCCGCGAGGAACGAGGCGTACGGCTCCAGCAGCAGGCGCAGCTGGAAGGTTTCCTCCACATCCCAGTCGCTCCACTCCGACACGCGGATACCCTGGCCCGCGCCATCGGTGGCCAGGCCATCTTCCACCAGGCGGTGCAGCGCATTGCGCACCGGTGTGCGGCTCAGTCCCAGGTCGCGGGCAATGGGCTCCTCCTTGAGCTGTTCGCCGGGTCGGTAGTGGCCGCCGATGAGCCGCTGCCGCAGAACCTCGTACGCCTTGTCTTTCACGTTTTGCACTGTGTTTGCACCGAGTGGGTGGGGATGGTGCGCCGATTCTAGGTGACGAAGGAAAGGGGTGTTGCGCTTCGCTGCATTCGAAAAAATACAAAACAAGTACAAATATTCGCATCTCTACGGGAAATCTCTAGGGATGAATTGAGGATGCGTTCCATAGACTGCGCTCAATGTTTTAAATTTGTACTTTTATGAAGCTCGCAATACTGGGTGGTGGAATGGTCGGCGCCTGCTATATGCAGGCCTTTGTGGAGCAGGGACACAGCCTGGTGGGCCTGTGCGACCTGCAGCCCAACGCTGCGGCGGCCGACCTTGCACAGGCCGCTGGTGCGCAGGTGCATGCCGCGCCCGGCGAGTGGCTGACCGGGGCCGACGTGGTGGTGAGCGCCGTGTTCGGCACCGTGGCGCGCAGCCTGTTCGAGGCCTGCCTGCCCCATCTGCGCGATGGCGTGGTGTACGTGGACATGACCACGGCCGACCCGCAGGAGATGCGCGAATGCGGCGAGCTGGCCCGGCGCGTCGCCCGGGGCCGGGTGGTGCACTTCGTGGACGTGGCCATCACCGGCGCGGTCAACCTGGGCGGCAGGAAGACGCCGCTGCTCGTGGCCGGCGGCAAGGCCGGTTTTGTACAGGAATTGTTCTTGCCCCTTGGCGGCTCGGTTCGCGTGGTGGGCGAACAACCGGGCGATGCCGCCGCGCTCAAGCTCCTGCGCAGCATCTACACCAAGGGAACCGAGGCACTGGCCGTGGAGTGCCTGGTGACGGCCCAGCAGATGGGCCTGCGCGAGCAGCTGCATGCCGTGCTGCAGGACATCGACGAGACACCGCTGCGCACGCTGATGGAGTCCATGGTGCGCACGCACATCCCGCACTCCGCACGCCGCCGCAACGAGGTGGCCGAGGCCCGGCAGCAGATGGCCCGCAACGGCCTGGCGCCCATCGCCTTGCCCGCCGTCGAGGCGCTGTTCGCCGCCACGGCCCGGGCGCATGCGGCCCGGCCTTTCACCGGCACCTCCACCGACGAGGCCATCGATTGGCTGGGCAGCCACGTGCTCGCCAGCCAAGCCTGATCCACGCGCCCCTGCGCCAACCGACACCACCAAAGGAGACATCCGCAATGACGACCCCGACCCGACGCCGCCTGGCCCTCGCCGGCCTGCTGGCACTGACCGCTGCCGCCATGGCCCCGGCCCATGCCCATGCCCAGGGCACCTATCCGCAGCGGCCCATCAGGTTCATCGTGCCCTTTCCGGCTGGTGGCGGCACCGACAACCTCACGCGCCTGGTCGGCACCAAGCTCACCGAGGCCCATGGGTGGGCCGTCGTGGTGGAAAACAAGCCCGGTGCCGGTGGCAACCTGGCTCTGGACCAGGTGGCCAAGGCCCCCGCCGACGGCCTGACCCTGGTGATGGCGCAGACCGACAACGTGGTGCTCAACCCGCTGCTGTACTCCAAGCTCACCTACAACCCCGACAAGGACCTGCGCGCCGTGGCCCTGGTCGCAGCCGGCCCGGCCGTGCTCGTGGTGAATGCCGATTCGCCGTACAAGTCCCTGGACGACATCGTCCAGGCGGCGAAGAAAGAGCCCGGGCGCCTGAGCTTTGCCACGCCGGGGACCGGCACCATTTCGCACCTCGTCAGCGAGGCCTGGCAGAAAAGCTCGAATGTGAAGTTCACCCACGTGCCGTTTCGCGGCATGGCGCAGGCCATGCCCGACCTGCTGGGCGGGCGCATCGACATGTACATGGGCTCCATCCCCACGCTGCTGTCGCACATCCAGTCCGGCAAGGTGCGCGCCATCGGCGTGACCACCGCGAGCCGCTCCAAGCTGCTGCCCGACGTGCCGACCTACACAGAATCCGGCATCAAGGGCGTGGAGCTGGCCAGCGTGTGGGGCGTGATGGCCCCGGCCGGCACCTCCGACGCCATCGTCAGGCAGCTCAACGAAGCCATCAACAAGGTGGTGAACGCACCCGACACGGCCAGGAAGATCGCCGACTCCGGCGCCGAGCTCATCACCGGCACGCCGCAGGACATGACCAGGCTCTACGCCAGCGACCGCGCACGCCTGGCGCCCATCGTCAAGAGCTCCGGCACCACGCTGGATTGAGCGGCACAGCTTTCATCCCATCCACTCTGAGCACACACCATGATCGGTCTTCAAATTCTGAAGCGGCAACGCGCCGTCAGCCTTGATATTGCCAGGCGCTATCTCGACGTGCCTGTTGCCAACGTCAGCGACTGCATGGCTCGCATGACGGCTGGCGGCGCGCGGTTGCGCCCCATGCACGGCGGCGGGCGCATGGCCGGCCCCGCGTTGACCATCAAGACACGCCCGGGCGACAACCTCATGCTGCACAAGGCACTTCAACTGGCCAGCCCAGGGGATGTGATCGTGGTGGATGCGGGTGGCGACCTCACCAACGCACTCATCGGAGAAATCATGGTCGGAGACGCCATGCGTCGCCAGCTGGGCGGCATCGTGATCCATGGCGCGATCCGGGACGCGGCATGGATTCGTGCAGGCAGCTTCCCGGTATTCGCCGCGGGCGTCACGCACCGCGGACCCTACAAGGACGGCCCTGGCGAAATCAATGTGCCTATCGCCATCGATGGCATGGTGATCGAGCCCGGTGACCTCATGATCGGCGATGACGATGGCGTGCTGTGCGTACCGTATGCGCAGGCGCAGGCCTTGCTGGATGCAGCACACGAAAAGCAGGTCGTTGAGGCCAGGATGGTGGCCGACATCGCTGCCGGTACCTACAGCGCGCCGTGGATCGACGAGACGCTCAAGCGTCTGGGGTGTCCGATTGAGCCGTAGCGCCCTGCGCGACAGCACCCATTGATCGTCCGCCTCAGGCCTCGGCCAGCGCCTTCAGATGGCTTTCCAGGCCGCCCGTGCCGCTGGCCGCGTTCACATGGTCGAAGTATCCGTACCAGCCGCTGGCCTTGATGCCAGCCAGCAAGGCATCGCGGGCGGCGATATCGGGAAAGCGCCAGATGCCCAGGAAGCGGTGCGGGCTGGCCTGGTTCAGGCCGCGCTCGGTCTCGGCCAGGGCCAGCACCTGCACGCCCATGGCAGCCAGCCCGCCCATGGCGCTGGCAACCCCCTCCAGAAACTGCTGGCGCTGCGCGGCGGGCAGGGCGAGCCAGGCGGGGTTGGGGGAATAGAGCTCGACCAGATAGTGGGACATGGTGTTTCCTGGGGTTGAGGCGCTATGCGCCGGGTGTAGTGTTGGCATATTGTATGGTGGCTAATTATATGCTGACACCATGGCATGCAGCCTGTGCCGTCGATGGCTGCGCCAGGGCGCTGCCTTCCATCCGGGGTTTGCGCATATCCATATGCGGCAGGCTTGTTTGCGATAGCCGGGCAGGCCTTTAGGCTGGCGCGCTTTGACCACGCCATGTCCAACCCTGCAACAACCTGCCATTCCGATTCCCGCCCCGGCGCATTTGCCGTCTCACCCCAACCCGCCACGTCCTTGCACCGGGCCACGCCGGCCACGCTGGAGGCCGTGCTGGAACAACTGCCCCCGGCCCAGGCACGATGGGCGCGCGCCGCAGGCTTTGATGCGCAGCCGGGCCGCATTCTGCTGTTGCCCGGTATGCAGGGTGAAGGGCAGGGCGAGGGCACGGGCCTCGCCGGCGTGCTGGTCGGCGTGGACCCGGACCAGCCGCTGTGGCAACTGGCCGGCCTCCCAACTGCGCTGCCGCCCGGCACCTATGCGCTCGCCGATGCGAATGAGGCTCAAAGGCCGCATCTGCTGCTGGGCTGGGCATTGGGCGCGTTGCCATCGACCCGCCAGGCGCGGCAGTCGGGTGCGGCAACCGGTCCATCGCTAGCTCAGTTGGTGGCAAGCCCCGATGAGCAGGCCGCCGTCGCACCCATGGCCGCAGCCATTGGCGAGGTGCGCCGGCTCGTCAACCTGCCCGCCAACCAGCTGGGTCCTGAGCAACTGGCCCAGGCCGTGGCCGACCTGGCTGCGCGCCATGGCGCGCGCTACCGGCAATGGGTGGGCGACGAACTGCCCGCCGAAGGCTTTGCCCTGGTGCACGCCGTGGGCCAGGCCGCGGCCCAGGCGCCGCGCGTGGCCGAGCTGACCTGGGGCGATGCCGCGCTCCCCCATGTGGTGCTTATCGGCAAGGGCGTGTGCTTTGACTCGGGCGGGCTGGACCTCAAGCCCGCCGCAGGCATGCGCTGGATGAAGAAGGACATGGGCGGCGCCGCACACGCCCTGGCCCTGGCCGATCTGGTGATGCGGGCGGGCCTGCCCATTCATCTGAAGCTGCTGGTGCCTGCGGTGGAGAACGCCACAGGGGCGGGTGCGCTGCGGCCTGGCGACATCATCGAGGCCGGTGATGGCCGGCGCGTGGAGATCGAGAACACCGATGCCGAAGGCAGGCTCCTGCTGGCCGATGCGCTGCACCACGCCATTCGCAGCGCGCCCACGCCGCCCGCGCTGCTGGTCGACCTGGCCACGCTCACGGGCGCCGCGCGCACGGCGCTGGGGCCGGACCTGCCCGCGCTGTTCAGCAACCATGACGACTGGGCCGAGGCCCTGCTGGCCCAGGGCCGCGCGCAGGCCGACCCGCTGTGGCGCCTGCCCCTGTGGGCGCCGTACCGCCGCATGCTCCGCTCCGACCAGGCCGACCTGCTCAACGCCGCCAGCACGCCGCAGGGCGGCGCCATCACGGCCGCGCTGTTTCTGGAGAGCTTTGTGCCGCCCGAACTGCCCTGGCTGCACCTGGACCTGTTCGCCTGGAATCTGGAGGAACGCCCCGGCCGTCCCAGGGGCGGCGAGGCCCAGGGCCTGCGCGCGCTGTACGCACTGCTGTCGCAGCGCTTTGCATCTGCGCGCAGCGCATTTGCATAGGCGCAATCAGGCTTTGCGGCGGGCCGGTGGCTCCACACAATCGGCCGTCTGGTGCAGCCGGCGCGGCACCCGCCGCCGCCTTCCTGCGATCTTGTTCCGGCTGCCAGGACACCTCATGACCCAAAGACGCTTCCTGCCCCGCCTTTCCTTGCTGAGCACCGCCCTGCGCACCTGCGCGCTGCTTCCCGCCCTGGCCGCAGCCCTGCTGTGCGTACCGCCCGCCCAGGCCGAAACCCTGCGCTGGGCGCGCTCCACCGACGCATCCACGCTGGACCCGCATGCGCTGAACAACGGCCCCAACCACAACCTGCTGCATCAGATCTACGAGCCGCTGATCATCCGCACGGCCGATGGCAAGCTGGTGCCCACCCTGGCCACATCCTGGGCGCTGACCGCCGATCCCTCGGTCTGGGAGTTCAAGCTGCGCAAGGGTGTGAAATTCCATGACGGGAGCCTGTTCACGGCCGACGACGTGCTGTTCTCGCTGCGCCGTGCGCGCTCGCCCACCTCGGACATGCGCTCGCTGCTGACCTCGATCACCGACGTGACCAAGGTCGATGCCTTCACCGTGCACATCAAGACCAACGGGCCCAACCCGCTGCTGCCGGCCAGCCTCATCAACATCCAGATCCTGAGCGCCGCCTGGGCCAAGGCCCATGGCGCCGAGCAGCCGCAGAACGCGCTGGCCAAGGAAGAGAACTACGCCACTCGCAACGCCAATGGCACGGGGCCCTATGTCATTGCCTCGCGCGAGCAGGACACGCGCACCGTGCTGCGGCAGTTTCCCGGCTACTGGGGCAAGGGCCTGTTCCCGCTGGAGATCGACGAACTGGTCTACCTGCCCATCAAGTCCCAGGCCACGCGCGTGGCGGCGCTGCTGTCGGGAGAGGTGGACTTCGTGCAGGATCTGCCCATCCAGGACATTGCGCGCCTGAGCGCCGACCCGCGCTTTCGCATCAACCAGGCCGCCGAGAACCGCACCATCTTCCTGGGCCTGAACGTTGGCGCCGCCCCGCTGTCGCATTCCGATGTGAAGGACAAAAACCCGCTGGCCGACCTGCGCGTGCGCCAGGCCTTCCAGCTGGCCATCGACCGCCAGGCCATCCAGCGCGCCGTGATGCGCGGCCTGTCCGTGCCCACCAACATCATTGCGCCGCCCTTTGTGCATGGCTACGAGAAATCCTTTGGCGCCGTGGGCAAGACCGATCCTGTCCAGGCCAGGAAGCTGCTCGCCGACGCCGGCTATCCCAACGGCTTCGGCATCACCCTGCACTGCACGAATGACCGCTACCTGAACGATGAGGCCATCTGCCAGGCCATTGCGGGCTTTCTGGGCCGCATCGGCGTGAAGACCGCCGTGTCGTCACGGCCTCTGGCCATCCAGACGGCGGCCATCAACAACCAGGAGACGGACTTCTACCTCTACGGCTGGGGCGTGCCCACCTATGACTCGGCCTATGTCTTCGACTACCTGGTGCACACGCGCGGCAAGAACGGCCGGGGCAACACCAATGCCACGCGCTACAGCAACGCCGAGCTGGACAGCCAGATCGTCTCCCTGGCCTCCGAGGGCGATGCGCGCAAGCGCGACGCCACCATCCACTCCATCTGGACCACGGTGCAAAAGGAGCTGATCTACCTGCCGCTGCACGACCAGATCCAGACCTACGCCATGGTGCGCAAGTTCGACATCCCGGTGAATCCGTCGAACACGCCGTACTTCAAGCTGTTCAAGCAGCCCGGTGCGCGCCAGGCGGCGGTGGCCGGCGCGCAGTAGGCTCAGTGTGTCGCAGCCGGCTGCGGCCGGTTGACTTCCACCGTGACGTGGACCAGTTCCTCATGCACGCCGAGCAGCTGGCGCACGGCATCGGGGTCCACGCCTGCGGGCGCGTCCAGCGCCACGATGCAGGCGTAGCGCGCCTTGCCCACTCGCCAGACATGCAGGTCGGAAATCAGCGCGGCAAACGGCGCCTGGGCGATGGCCTCGCGCACCTCGCGGACCACGGGGGCGTGCATCTCGGCGTCCAGCAGCACGCGGCTGCTGTCGCGCAGCAGGCCCAGGGCCCATGCCGCCACCAGCACGGCGCCGGCCAGGCCCATGGCCGGGTCCAGCCATCCCAGGCCCCAGGCCATGCCGCCGAACAGGGCGGCGATGGCCATCACCGAGGTGGCGGCATCGGCCAGCACATGCAGGTAGGCCGAGCGCAGGTTGAGATCGCCGTGGTTGCCATGGCCGCCGTGATCGCGGTCGCCCGCATGGTCGCCGTGCGCATGCCCGCCGTGCCCGTGGTGATGTCCGTGGTCGTGACCATGACCATGACCATGGTGATGCCCGTGCCCGCCCTTCAGCAGCCAGGCGCACACCAGGTTGACCAGCAGGCCCAGCGCGGCCACGCCCAGGGCCTGCTCGTAGTGGATGGGCGAGGGCGAGAACAGGCGCTGCACCGACTGCCAGGCCATGCCGCCCGCCACCAGCAGCAGCAAGATGGCGCTGGTGTAGCCGGCCAGCACCTCGATCTTCCAGGTGCCGAAGGCAAAGCGCGTATCGCCCGCCAATCTGCGCGCGGCCGCATAGGCGCCAGCGGATAGCCCCAGCGCCAGCGCGTGCGATCCCATGTGCCAGCCATCGGCCAGCAGCGCCATGGAGTTGAATCCGTACCCGCCTGCGATCTCCCCGACCATCATGGCCGCCGTCAGCCCAGCAGCCAGCATGGCACGGCGCTCGCCCAGCGGGTTGCCTTCGTCGAAACGGTGTGAATGCTGCCTGGGGCTGGCGCCGCCGGCGGCCGATAGGGATGGAATACTGTTCATGCGGATACTGTACCCCAGTATGTGCAGGTGCCTACAATGGCCCTCATGGCACATACGATTCAGAACAAGAAGCGCTTGCTCACGCGCATCCGCCGCATCCAGGGCCAGGCCCAGGCGCTGGAGCGCGCGCTCGAGGCCGAGCACGACTGCGCGGCCATCCTCCAGCAACTGGCAGCCGTGCGCGGCGCCGTCAACGGCATGATCTTCGAGGTGCTCGAGGGCCATGTGCGCACCCATCTGGGCGAAGGCGAGGCAGGCGGGCAGTCCCATGAGACCCGTGACGCCGATGTGGACCTGGTGCTGTCGGTGATGCGCTCGTACATGAAGTGATGGCCGGCACTGCGGATTGGCGCTCTCAACACGGTTCTTTGCTCTCATTTTTTGCAAAGAGTGACCCCTGAAAACCGCCCATCTCGGACACGGCGCCCCATTCGCAGCGGACAATCGTCGGGCCAGGAATATGACGGGATTTCGACAGTTCCCGCCGCCTGCTGGCCAGCCAAGGACTACCGCGCATGACAGAAGACCCCCGCCGAGATTCCCCCGCAGATGCCGCACCCGCCGCCGCCCTGGCGCCGCAGCCGGCCATACAGCTGCGCATCGGCACCGTCGCCAAGCTCAATCTCGCCGATTTCCAGAACGCCGTGCCCGCGCTGCTGGAGCTGGCCGTCGTCAACGAGGGTGATCTGCCCCTGCAGCAACTGAGCCTGCAGCTGGTCTCGGAACCTGCCTTCATCAAGCCGCGCACCTGGCGCCTGGAGTCGGTGGCCGCGCACAGCACCTATGCGCTGACCGACCTGGACGTGGCGCTGGACGGCGCCTTGCTCTCGCGCCTGACCGAGGCCGAGCCTGCCGTGCTGCGGCTGGAGCTGCGCAGCGGCCAGCCGGCAGAGACGGTGCTGGCCCGCCACGAGCACCCGATGGAGCTGCTGGCGCGCAACCAGTGGGGCGGGCTGGGGCATCTGCCCGAGATGGTGGCGGCCTTCGTGCAACCCAACGACCCGGCCGTGGACCGCATCCTCAAGGGCGCGGCCCAGGCGCTGGAGGCGGTGGGCAAGTCGGGCTCCATCAACGGCTATGAGCAGGGTCCGCAGCGGGCCTGGGAACTGGCCTCTGCCATCTGGACGTCGGTGCTCCAGAAAAAGCTCAACTATGCGCTGCCACCGGCCAGCTTCGAGCATGCGGGCCAGAAGGTCCGCGGCGCGGCCCAGGTGCTGGACGCGGGGCTGGCCACCTGCATGGACCTGGCGCTGCTGTTCGCCTCCTGCCTGGAGCAGGCGCACCTGCATCCGCTGCTGGCGTTCACGCGGGGCCATGCCTTTGTGGGACTGTGGCTGGGCAAGCAGGAATTCTCGACCGCCGTGGTCGATGACGTCACGGCCGTGCGCAAGCGGCTCAAGCTGCAGGAGCTGGTGGTTTTCGAGACCACGCTGGCCGCGCAAGGCCAGGCCGTGGCCTTCAGCCAGGCCATTGCCCAGGGGGCGCGCCAGCTGGCGGAGGAGCATGAGGACCAGTTCGAGCTGCTGGTGGACGTGCGGCGCGCGCGCATGCAGCGCATCAAGCCGCTGGCGCTGGCGCGGCCGCAGGACGCCGCGCCCGAGGCCGGTGAAGGCGAGGCCCAGCCAACCTTTACCGTGGAGCCGCCGCCCGAGCTTCTGCCGCCGGCGCAGGCCCGCGAAGTGCCCACGTCCCAGCTGGACCCCAAGGACAGGCTGGCGCGCTGGCAGCGCCGGCTGCTGGACCTGTCGCTGCGCAATGCCCTGCTCAACTTCAAGCCTGGCAAGAAATCGCTGCTGCTGCAGGTGGCCGCGCCCGCGCTGGAGGACACGCTGGCCCAGGGCCAGGTGCTCAAGCTGCTGCCCAGCCCCGAGCTCATGCAGGGCAAGGACCCGCGCAGCCAGCCATTGCACGAGGCGCGCAGCCTGGAAGACCTGCGGCGCGCGCACGCGCAAGAGGCGCTGCAGCGGCGCGAGGTCTTCATCGACCTGGAGCCGCTGGAGCTGGACAGCCGCTTTGTGGAGCTGTTTCGCGGCGCACGCAACGCGCTGCAGGAAGGCGGCGCCAACACCTTGTTCGTGGCCCTGGGATTTCTGGTGTGGACCCGTCCCGACAAGCCCGATGTGCGCGTGCGCGCGCCGCTGATCCTGCTGCCCGTCACGCTGGAGCGCAAGAGCGCGCGCTCGGGCTTCACGCTGCAGGCGCATGAGGACGAGCCGCGCTTCAACCCCACGCTGGTGGAAATGCTGCGCCAGGACTTCCAGCTGGAGCTGGACGTGCCGGCAGGCGATCTGCCGCGCGACGAGGCCGGGCTGGACATCACCGGCATCTGGGCGCGCGTGCGCGAGGCCATCAAGGACGTGCGCGGCTGGGAGGTCAGCGAGGACGTGGTGCTGTCCATGTTCTCCTTCGCCAAGTACCTGATGTGGAAAGACCTGGCCGAGCGCGCCGACCAGCTGCGCAACTCGCCCGTGGTCGCCCACCTGATCGACACGCCGCGCGAGCCCTATCGCTCCGAAACGCCGTTCCCCGACACGCGGCGGCTGGACCAGGAGTTTGCGCCGCAACAGGTCTTCAGCCCACTGCCCGCCGACTCTTCGCAGCTGTCGGCCGTGATGGCTGCCGCGCGCGGCAAGGATTTCGTGCTCATCGGCCCGCCGGGCACGGGCAAGAGCCAGACCATTGCCAACCTGATCGCGCAGTGCCTGGCCGAGGACAAGCGCGTGCTCTTCGTGGCCGAGAAAATCGCCGCGCTGGACGTGGTCTACCGCCGCCTGCGCGAAGTGGGCCTGGGCGAGTTCTGCCTGGAGCTGCACTCCAACAAAAGCCGCAAGCTTGACGTGCTGGGCCAGCTGCAGAGGTCCTGGGACTCGCACGGCGAGGTGGATGCAGAGGCCTGGGCCGCCAAGGCCGCGCAACTGGGCCGGCTGCGCGAGCAACTGTCGGCCTACGTGGAGCGCCTGCACCGGCGCCATGCCAACGGCTGGACCATCTACCGCGCCATTGGCGCCGTGGCGGGCGGCGAGACGCTGCCGCGCCTGGGCTTTCACTGGCCCACGCCCCAGGCCCATGACGAGGCGGGCCTGGCCCTGCTGCGCGAGACCGCGGGGCGCCTGCAGGCCAATGCTCAGGCCGTGGGTGCCCGCCATCTGAAGGATGGCCCGCTGTCCACGGTGCAGGCCGCCGACTGGTCCGTGCGCTGGCAGCAGCAGATGGTGGATGCCGCCCAGGCGCTGGACCAGGCAGGCCGGGGCTTTGCCGCTGCCGCGCAGGAACTGGGCAGGCTGCTGCGCATCGAGTGGCCGCTGCTGGGGCGCCAGGCGCGCTCGGCGCTGGGCGTGATGGCGCGGGCGCTGCCCTCGGCCGCAGGCCGCAATCTGGCGTTTTGCGCACTGCCCGACAGCGCGCGCATTTGCGAATCCCTGCAATCCGGCCTGCAACTGCTGGCCCGGCACGCCGAACTGTCATTGCAGATGCCGGCTCCCTGGCCGGCCGAGCTGCAGGCGCGCCTGGCCCAGGCGCTGGACCTGCTGTCGCAGCGCCGTCGCCTGCAGGCCGAACTGGGCGCGCCCTGGCCCGTGGCCCTGGGCGACGAGCTGGAGCGCGGCCTGCAGTGCATTGACGAGATCGCGGCGCTGCGCCAGGGCCTGTCCGTCAAGTACGGCGCGGGCGTGGGCCAGCTCAACGTGGCGCAGCTGCAGCGCGAATGGGCCAAGGCCGGCAAGTCCTTCTGGCCGCTGTCCTGGCTGGGCCGGCGCAGGGTGCGCGCGGCGCTGGAAGCCGCCATCGAGGGCACGGGCGAGCCGCGCATCGCCGACGACCTGGCCGCTTTGGTACGCATCAGGAGCCTGCGCGAAGAGCTGGACCAGATCCAGCCCGGCGCGGCGGCCGACGGCCTGTGGGCCGGCCACCGCACGCGCACCGACCATGCGCGCAGCGCCTTGAAAGCCAATGCGGCCCTGCTGGCCGCGCGCGCGCAGAAATCCTTCTCGCTCGACGGCCTGGAGGCTGTGGCCGAAGGCCATGGCGGCGAACGCTGGACGGCCGAGGTGCAGCGCCTGCAGGCACTGCACCGGATCGACCGCCAGCTGGATGCCTGCCTGCCCCTGGCTGAACCCAGCCACGGCCTGTGGCGTGGCCTGCAGACCGATGCCCAGCCCTTGCAGGATGCGCTGGCCTTCGAGCGTGAGCGCCTGCAGCTGGCGCAGCGTGGTGGCCTGATGGGATCGCACGCCGCCGTGGGCCAGGGCCGTTGCGGCGCCGCATTGCAGCAGGCCCATGCCCAACTGCTGGAGCGCACCGCCCTGGAGGAGCAACTGCTGGCGCTGGACGACCTGCGGGCGCGCTGCCCCGGCGTCTGGAACGGACTGGATACGCAGGCGGATGCCGTGGAGCAAGCATTGCGCCTGCACGGATCGCTGCAGGCGGCATTGGCAGGCCTGGGCCTGCAGGACGCCGGACTTGCCACGGTGCGCCAGGCACTGTCCCAGCGCAGCGCCGAGTTGGGCGAGGGCGCGGCCGTGGGCCAGGCCTGCCAGCAATTGCTGGACAGGCTGGCCGCCCTGCATGCGGCCACCGGGCCCTTCAGCGCTGCGGCAGCCCATGGCGAAGAACTGCAGCGCAGCTTTGCCCAGCGCACGGCCGAACAGCTGGCCGCCACGGCGGCCGGCCTGCTGGCCGAGCAGGGCGGCCTGCATGCCTGGTGCGCCTGGCGCAATGCCCAGGCCGCGGCCCGCGCGGCCGGCCTGGGGGCGCTGGCCGATGCCGTCGAGTCCGGCAGCCTGGAGCCGGCCCAGGCGCCCCAGGCCTTCGAGGTCAACTACGCGCGCTGGTGGCTGGCGCTGGCCGTGGACGAGGACGAAGTGCTCAAGCGCTTCGTCTCTGCCGAGCATGAGCGGCGCATTGCCGACTTCCGCGCGCTGGACGATGAATTCACCTCGGTCACGCGCCAGTGGATACGCGCGCGGCTGTGCGCGGGCCTGCCTGCGGCCGACAGCATCCAGCGCAACAGCGAGTGGGGCATTCTGCGGCGCGAGATCACCAAGAAGCGCCAGCACCTGCCGCTGCGCCAGCTGCTGGAGCAGATCCCGTCGGCCGTGCTGCGCCTGACGCCCTGCCTGCTGATGAGCCCGCTGTCCATTGCCCAGTACCTGAGCGCCGAGACCAGCAACTTCGACATCGTCATCTTCGACGAGGCCTCGCAGATCCCCGTCTGGGACGCCATTGGCGCCATGGCGCGGGCCAGGCAGGTGGTCATGGTGGGCGACCCCAAGCAGCTGCCGCCCACCAGCTTCTTCGGCCGCGCCGAGACCTCCGACGAGGACTCGCCCGAGGTGGAGGGTGACATGGAAAGCATCCTCGACGAATGCCTGGGCGCCAGCCTGCCCACGCGCAACCTGTCGTGGCACTACCGCTCGCGCCATGAAAGCCTGATCGCCTTCAGCAACCACCGCTATTACGGCGGCGGGCTGGTGACCTTTCCCTCGCCCGTCACCGACGACCGCGCCGTCAGCTTCCACGCCGTGCAGGGCCGCTATGAGAAGGGCGGCGCCCGCATCAACCAGCCCGAGGCCAAGGCCCTGGTGGCCGACCTGGTGGCGCGCCTGAAGTCGCCGGGGTTTGCGCAGTCGGGTGCCACCATCGGCGTGGTCACCTTCAACTCCGAGCAGCAAGGCCTGATCGAGGACTTGCTGGACGAGGAACGCCGCAAGGACCCGGGGCTGGAGCCCTTCTTCTCCGACGCGCTGCTGGAGCCCGTCTTCGTCAAGAACCTGGAGAGCGTGCAGGGCGACGAGCGGGACATCATGTATTTCTCCATCACCTACGGGCCCGATATCTCGGGCGCGGTGTCCATGAACTTCGGCCCGCTCAACCGCGACGGCGGCGAGCGCCGGCTGAACGTGGCAGTGACGCGGGCGCGGCAGGAACTGCGCATCTTCTCCAGCCTGCGCGGCGAGCAGATGGACCTGTCGCGCACTCAGGCGGCGGGCGTGCGCGATCTCAAGCACTTCCTGGAATTCGCCGAACGCGGCCCGCGCGCGCTGGCCGAGTCGCACCATGGCAGCCAGGGCGATTTCGAAAGCCCCTTCGAGGCCAGCGTGGCCCAGGCGCTGGAGCGCAAGGGCTGGCGCGTGCACACGCAGATCGGCGCATCCTCGTTCCGCGTGGACCTGGGCGTGGTGCACCCGGACCAAGCGGGCAGCTACCTGGCGGGCGTGGAGTGCGACGGCGCCACCTACCACCGCTCGGCCACGGCACGCGACCGCGACAAGCTGCGCGAGCAGGTGCTGCGCGGCCTGGGCTGGCAGATACTGCGCATCTGGTCCACGGACTGGTGGGTCAACCCGGGCGGCACGCTGGAGCGCATCCACGCGGCGTTGACCACGCTGCTGGAGCAGGACCGGCGCAAACGTGCGGCCGAGGTTGCCGAGGTTGCCGAGGTGCCGCAGGCGGCTGCAGTCGCCGGGGCAGAGCCAGCGCCAGAGACGCCTGAGGCGTCCGCGTCCTCCGAGGCCTCCGCGTCCTCTGAGTGGCCCGAGGCATCCGTGGAGGATGGCGAGGCGCAGAAGGCTTGAGGAAACGGGTCTTGAGAAGACGGGGCGTGAGAACGCCGGCAGCCCGCTGCCGGCCGCCGCTCAGTACAGATCCGGAACGTACATGTGTTGAGGGACCGGGTTGCGCGTGTACTCCGGGTTGCGCGTGCGCTCGGGCAGCACGATGGCCGGGTGCTCTATCTCTTCGTAGGGCAGCTGGGTCAGCAGGTGGGAGATGCAGTTGAGCCGGGCCTTCTTCTTGTCCACGGCCTGCACCAGCCACCAGGGCGCCTCGGCGATGTGGGTGCGCTCCAGCATGGCTTCCTTGGCCTTGGTGTAGGCCTCCCAGCGGCGGCGGCTCTCGAAGTCCATGGGACTGAGCTTCCACTGCTTGAGCGGGTCGTGCACGCGGCCCAGGAAGCGCAGGTGCTGCTCGTCGTCGGTGATGGAGAACCAGTACTTCACCAGCGTGATGCCCGAGCGCACCAGCATCTTCTCGAACTCGGGCACGGAGCGGAAGAACTCCTCGTACTCCTCGTCGGAGCAAAAGCCCATCACGCGCTCCACGCCCGCGCGGTTGTACCAGCTGCGGTCAAAGAGAACGATCTCGCCGCCCGCAGGCAGGTGGGAGACATAGCGCTGGAAATACCACTGCGTGCGCTCGCGGTCATTGGGCGCGGGCAGGGCGGCCACGCGGCACACGCGCGGGTTCAGGCGCTGGGTGATGCGCTTGATCACGCCGCCCTTGCCGGCCGCATCGCGGCCCTCGAAGAGGATGACCACCTTTTTCCTGTGGTGCTGCACCCAGTCCTGCAGCTTGACCAGCTCGCCCTGCAGGCGCAGCAGCTCGCGAAAGTAGGTCTGGCGGCTCATGGAGTCGGCACCGTCCACATCGTCGCCGCCCAGGCGGGCGTCGTCTATCTCCATCTCCAGTTCTTCGTCGTAGCTGTCGAGCAGATCGCGTTCGATGCGCTGCATCAGCGAGTCATGGTGGTCGGGCAGAAGTTCGTCGTACATGGTGGGGAATCCGGGCGTCCAGGAGTTGGCGCCTGGGATGGTGGCGTGGATGTGTGACGCGGCTGTGACGGTGCGGCTGGGTGGATACCCTGACACCGCACACCTTCCCGCCGCCTACAGCCACCCCGCCTTGCGGAACTTGTAGTAAAGCACTCCGCACACGCCCAGCACGAACAGCAGGGCAGCCGGGTAGCCGTATTGCCATTTCAGCTCGGGCATGACCTCGAAATTCATCCCCCACACGCCGAAGAAGGCCGTGCAGATGGCAAAGATACTGGCCCAGGCCGCCAGCCGCTTGGTGACTTCGTTCTCCTCGATGGACACCATGGACAGGTTCACCTGGATGGCCGTGCCCACGGTGTCGCGCATGGTGTCGATCTGGCTGTTGATGCGGCCCAGGTGGTCCATCACGTCGCGGAAATAGTCCTTGGAGCCCGCGCAGATCTGCGGCACGCGCCCGCCGTTGAGCTTGCCCACGGCCTCCAGCAACGGGGCCACGGCATGCTTGAGCTCCATGGCGCGGCCCTTGAGTTCATACAGCTGCTTGATGTTGTCGCGCGCCGCGCCCTTGGTGAAGATCTGCTGCTCTATCTGCTCCAGTTCCACTTCCAGCGCATCGATGATGGGGAAGTAGCGGTCCACCACCGCATCCATCAGCGCATACAGCACGAAGCCCGAGCCGTGGCGCAGCAGCTCGGGCTCGCTCTCGCAACGCTCGCGTACGCCCAGGAAGCCGCGCTTGCTGCGGTTGCGCACCGACAGCACGTAGTTGGGCCCCACGAAGACATCGACCTCGCCGTGGTTGAAATGCCCGGGCCGCTCGGGCTCGGGCTCCAGCAGGTGCATCACGGCAAACAGCGAGCTGCCGTACTCCTCCAGCTTGGGCCGCTGGTGGCCGTGCAGCGCATCCTCCACGGCCAGGGCGTGCAGGCCGAACTCCTGGCGCATTTCCTCCAGCTCGGCCGGCGTGGCGTCGGCCAGCGCCACCCAGACGAAGCAGCCGGGGCGCTCTATGTAGTTGCTGATGTCGGCGACGGGTATGTCTGCCAGCTTGGCCCCGTTTTCGTAGGCGACGCAGTTGATCAGCATGGGGAACTCTCGGAAATTCTGGTACGGGTGATCCTGCCATAACGAAGCATGCGTAAAAGCCATTGGTTAAGGTGCCATCAAGACCGGGGGCAGCCCCGTTTGCGCATTCGGTAACAATACGTGTATAACCTGTCACCACACTGCTGGGCGCCGCCCAGCGCTTGCGTTCCAAGGACTTCGATGATCTTTCGTCAGTGGGGAATTGCGTTGGGTGCGTTGGGCCTGTCGGCCTTGAGCGGTGTATCTGAAGCCGGTGTGCTGGACAAGGTCCAGGCCGGTGGCGCGCTGGTGATTGCGCACCGGGAATCGTCGGTCCCCTTCTCCTATATCGACACGCGCAGCGGCAAGCCCGTCGGTTACGCGCTGGATCTGTGCCTTCGCCTGGCCGAGGCGGTGCGCAAGCAGACAGGCAGGAAGGACATGAAAGTGGAGTTCCTGATGGTCACGCCCGCCAATCGCATGGCCATGATCGAGCAGGGCAAGGCCGACATGGAGTGCGGCTCGACCACGAACAACGCGGAACGGCGCCAGACCGTGGCGTTCACGGTGCCCCATTTCATCACCGGCGCCCGGCTGCTCGTGAAGGCCGAAAGCACCGTGAGCGTGCTGGAGGATCTCAAGGGGAAGAAGCTGGTCTCGACCAAGGGCACCAGCCCGATGGCCGTGGCGGTGCAGGCCAACAAGCAGCGCCTCCTGGGCATCACCATCCTGGAGGCGCCCGATCACGCGAAGGCGCTGGAGATGGTGGAGAAGGGCGAGGCCGATGCCTTCGTGATGGATGACGTGCTTCTCAACGGGCTGGCCGCAGCACGGCCCGATCCGCGCGCCCTGAAGGTGGTGGGCAAGTTCCTGACCACCGAGCCCCTGGCGATCATGCTGCCGAAGGCCGATACCGCGTTCAAGAAACTGGTCGATGAAGAGATGAAGCGGATCATCACCAGCCGCGAAATCCACCCGATCTACGAGAAGTGGTTCCTGCAACCGATTCCACCCAGTTCCACGAATCTGAACCTGCCGATCAGCTACCTGCTGCGCGACTTCTGGAAGTACCCCACGGCGGACATTCTGCTGTAGGCCTGTCGGTGCAGCCGCATCGCCGCATCGGTCAAGCCGCCAGCGCTTGCTCCCTTGGGCGGGCGGCTGGGGCGCCCCCCGTCCCCGTCAATTCCCCCAGCCCCAAATGCCCGCGCAGCGTATCGCTGTCGTATTCCTCGCGTAACAGGCCGCGCTTGCGCAGGATCGGCACGACTTCGCTGGTGAACAGTTCGAACTGCTGGTTGAGTATGGGCGGCATGACGTTGAAGCCGTCGGCCGCGCCGTTCCTGAACCAGTCTTCGATGATGTCGGCCACCTGTTCGGGCGTGCCGGCCACGGCCAGGTGGCCGCGGGCGCCGGCCAGGCGCTGGAGCAGGCCGCGCAGGGTGAGGCCGTCGCGCAGGCTGGTCTCCACGTAGCCCACGGCGCGGCTGCGTGAGGCTTCGACCTTGTCGGGATCGGGGAAGTCGTCGCGGGTGAGCAGGCGGTCCAGCGGCACGGCCGAGAAGTCGTGGCCGCCAAAGCGGGCGGACAGGCGGGCCAGGCCGACCTCGGTGCTGGTCAGGCTGTCGAGCTCTTCCCAGACCTGGCGCGCCTCGTATTCGGTGGAGCCGATGGCGGCGCTGATCCCGGGCAGGATGGCGATATCTTCGGGGCGGCGGCCGCGTTGCCGGGCCTGTGCCTTGATGTCGGCATAGAAGGCCTGGGCCGATTCACGCGAACCGTGGGCAGTGAAGATGGCCTCGGCCCATTGCGCGGCAAAGGCGCGGCCGGATTCGGACTGGCCGGCCTGCACGAAGACGGGCCGGCCCTGCGGGCTGCCGGGCACGTTGAGCGGGCCGCGCGTGCGGATGTACTTGCCTTCGAAGTGGATGGGCTTGATCTGGGAGGCGTCCAGGAACTGGCCGGCCGCCGTGTCGTCCAGCAGGGCGCTGGCCGGAAAGCTGCGCCACAGTGCATCGACGGCGGACACGAATTCCTCAGCGATGCGGTAGCGGTCGCCGTGGTCCACGCTGTCGGTCAGGCCGTAGTTCAGGCCCGCGTTGGGCGCCCAGGAGGTGACGATGTTCCATCCGGCACGTCCCTTGGACAGATGGTCCAGCGAGGCGAACTGGCGCGCCAGCGTGTAGGCATGGCTGTAGGTGGTGGAGGCGGTGCCGATCAGGCCGATGCGCTCGGTGCGCAGCGCCAGTGCCGTCAGCAGCACCAGCGGGTCCAGCAGGCCCGAGGTGATCTGCTGGCCGTTCTCGGGCCCGACCAGGCTGTCGGCCAGGAAGACGGCGTCGAATTTGGCGGCCTCGGCGATGCGTGCGGCATCGACGTACAGCTCCAGGTCGGTGAGCGCCTTGCGGTTGGCGCCCGGATGGCGCCAGGCGCCTTCATGGTGGCCGCGCGTCATGAGGAACAGGTTCAGGTGCAGTTGCCGAGACATGGGAGCAGTCCTTTGTTGTGTGAGGTGTTTCGCGGGCGGGGCCGGCGTCAGGCGATCTCTGTCTCGACGCCCAGGCTGCGCAGCAAGGTGGCGCGCAGCTGCATGAAGGCAGGATGGTCGGGGCGGCGGGGATGGGGCAGGTCCACGGCGTGGTCCTCGGCAATGCGGCCATCCCTGAGCACCAGGATGCGGTCGGCCAGCAGCAGGGATTCGTCCACGTCGTGGGTGACGAGGATGACCGTGGGCCGGATGCGCTCGACCAGGCGCAGCAGCAGTCCGTGCATGCGCATGCGCGTGAGCGCGTCCAGCGCGCCGAACGGCTCGTCGGCCAGCAGCACGTGCGGGTCGCGCAGCAGGCTGCGGGCCAGCGATGCGCGCTGCTTCTGCCCGCCCGACAGCGTGGCAGGCCAGGCGCCGGCCTTGTCCTGCAGGCCCACGTCGGCCAGGATCTGCTCGGCTGCGGGCCGCACGGCACGGGCGTCCAGCCCCAGCGTGAGGTTGTCCAGCACCGACAGCCAGGGCAGCAGGCGTGCGTCCTGGAACAGCACGGACACATTGCCCTGGGCGCTGGCCGCGCCGCTGGACTGCGCATGGCCGTCCAGCCCGGCGAGCGCGCGCAGCAAGGTGGTCTTGCCCGAGCCGGACTCGCCCAGCAGGGCCACGAACTGGCCCGGGGCAATGTCCAGGTCGATGGCGTCCAGCACGTTCTTGCCGCCAAAGCTGCGCGTGAAGCGCTGCAGTCGCACGGCGCCCGGGGTGGGGTGATGGTTCATGATCCCAGCGACCTCCGGTAGGACAGCACATGCGCCTCGATGCGGCGGACCACGGCGTCGGACAGCAGGCCCAGCAGGGCGTAGATGAGGATGCCCACCACGATCACATCGGTCTGCCCCCAGTCGCGGGCGCGGTTCATGAGGTAGCCGATGCCGGTCTGCGTGTTGATCAGCTCCAGCACCACCAGCGCCGTCCAGCACAGCGACACGGCGATGCGCAGGCCCACGAAGAAGCCCGGCAAAGCGCCCGGCAGCGCCACCTTGCGGATGAATTCGGCGCGCGACAGGCCCAGGGTCTGTGCCAGCTCCACATGGCCGATGTCGATGCCGCGCAGGGCCGCGTGGGTGTTGATGTAGACGGGCACCAGCACGGCCGTGAAGATCAGGAAGATCTTCATGGACTCGCCAATGCCCAGCCAGATGATGGCCAGGGGAATCAGCGCCAGCGTGGGCACGGCGCGCTTGATCTGCACCAGGCCGTCCAGCAGGGCCTCGCCCGTGCGCGTCAGGCCCGAGGCCAGGGCCAGCAGCACGCCAGCCACCACGCCCAGCAGCAACCCGCTGTAGGCACGGCCCGCCGATGCCAGCAGGTGGGGCAGCAGGCTGCCGTCGGCCACCATGCCGTAGCCGGCGACCAGGGCCTGCGAGGGTGCGGTCAGCGTCTCGGGCGACAGCCAGCCCAGGCGCGAGGCCGCCTCCCACAGCACCAGCAGCAGGCCGGGGCCCACCAGCAGCGCGCCCTGCGACAGGCGTGCGGGCACCAGCTGCACGGCTGCCCGGGTGGCGGGCCCGGATTGAGCGGTGGCTGCAGTGGCCGGTGCCAGACCGGCCGCGTTGATGTCCAGTTGCGCTTGCGTCATCGTGTGTTTTCTTGCCGGTTCATCGGTTGGCCACGATCACGCGGTCGTAGGTGGACACGAAGGACCCGGCCGCATCCAGCCGCTGCGGCAGGCTGCCTGCGGCGTGCAGGATGTCGATCAGTTTCTGGTGGTGGGGCTGCGCCTCGGCGGCCGTCTGGAACAGCAGGTCGGACTGCGATGCCAGGATGGCCGCCGTGCTCTCGGCATCGATGCGCTGGAACTGCGTGTAGTAGTGGCGGCCCCATTCCTGCTCGTGGCCATTGCTCCACTTGCCTGCGCGCACGAAGGCGCCCAGGAAATCGACGATGGCCTGGGACTTGGCCGGGTCGGCCAGCACGTCGGGCCGTGCGTAGATGTACGAGGTGGCGGGCAGCAGCGCGCGCTCCTGCGGATCAGGCACGGGCCGTGCGCCGATCTGCTTGCCCAGGCGCGTGACATGGGGCTCCATGAGCACGGCCACGTCCACCGCCTTGGCGCGCAGCGCGTCATTGAGTTCGGCCACGCGCAGGTTGACCAGCTTCACGTCGGCCAGCGTCAGGCCCGCGCGTGTCAATGCCTCGATCAGGAAGACCTGGCGGCCCGAGCCTTCCACATAGCTCAGGCGCTTGCCGCGCAGGTCGGCCAGGCGCTCTATGCCTGCATCGGCGCGCTGCACCAGGCGGTACTGGGCGCGCTCGCGCGTGAAGGTGGCGATGATGGGCAGCTGCACCCCGGCTGCGCGCGCCTGGATGGGCGGCGTGTCGCCCACATAGGCAATGTCCAGCGCGCCTGCGCGTATGGCCTCGAAGATGGCCGGGCCGCCCGCGAAGTTGGGCAGCTCCAGCTGAAAGCCCAGGCGCTTGCGCTCGCCGCTGGCATCCAGCAGGTGGCGCAGCAGTTCGCTCTGGTCGGCAACGACCAATCGGGTCCGGGGGTCCGCCGCAGCCTGGGCGGCGTGGGTGGAAGCCAGGGCGGCAGCGGCCAGCAAAGAAGGGCCGGCCAGCAGGAAACGACGCTTGTTCACGCGCTCCATCCTCAAAAGATTGCAATGGGATGGATGCTAGTTAGCGTGCTTCAGTTGTGAAAATACCGATTCCGTATTTGCAAACGCATGCAGCGCACGTGCATGCGTGCATGCCGCACACATGGGCGCGGCATGCAAGAGGCTCAGCCGAAGACCGGGCGCATGAAGCTGCGCTCGTAGCTGAGGATGCAGCGCGTGTCCTCCGCGTAGCGGAAGGCGGCCTGGCATTCGGGGTCCTGCATGGACTTGATGCGGTACTCCTCGTACAGCGCCATGCTGGGGAAGCTGAACATGGCCAGCGCCACATTGTTGGCACCTTCGGACGGCAGGAAGTAGCCGTGGTGCTTGCCGCCGAATTTCTCGACCAGCGGAATCCAGGTCTTGCCGTACTCCTCGAATTCCTTGGCCTTGAACGGATCGATGATGTAGCGCAGGTAGCAGGTGATCATGTGTGAAGAGAGGGGGAGGGAAGCGAAGCCTAGAGTTTGAACGATGCCGTCAGGCGCGAGAGCTTCTCCGACTCCTGCTGCAGCACCTGCGTGGCGGCCGAGGACTGCTCCACCAGCGCGGCGTTCTGCTGGGTCACGCGGTCCATGTCGGTCACGGCATGGCCCACCTGCTCGATGCCGCTGCTTTGCTCGCGGCTGGCCGAGGCGATTTCGGTCACGATGCCCGTGATGTTGCGCACCGTGGTGACCACTTCGCGCATGGTCTGCCCGGCCTGGTCCACCAGGGTGGCGCCGGCATCCACGCGCTCCACCGAGGCCTGGATCAGCGTCTTGATCTCGCGCGCGGCCGAGGCGCTGCGTTGCGCCAGGGTGCGCACCTCGCCCGCCACGACCGCGAAGCCGCGCCCCTGGTCGCCTGCGCGCGCAGCCTCGACCGCTGCATTGAGGGCGAGGATATTGGTCTGGAAGGCGATGCCGTCGATCACGCCGATGATGTCCACCACGCGGCGCGACGAGGTATTGATCTCGCCCATCGTGCTCACCACCTGGTCCACCACGGCGCCGCCGCGCTCGGCCACCGAGCAGGCGCCCGAGGCGATCTGGCTTGCCTGCTGCGCGTTTTCCGCGTTCTGGTGCACGGTGGCGGTCAACTGCTCCATGGACGCCGCCGTTTCCTCCAGCGAACTGGCCTGCTGCTCCGTGCGCTGCGACAGGTCCAGGCTGCCCGTGGCGATCTCGCCGGCCGAGCGGTGGATGATGCCCGCCGTGTCATGGATGCGCGTCACCAGTTGGCGCAGCTGCTCGCTCATGCGCTGCACCGCCGCGATCACGCTGCCTTCCGGCGCGTGCGATGCTCCCTCCAGCCCGGTGTGCGACAGATCCCCGGCGGCGATGCGGTTGGCGATCGCTGCCGCCACGGCCGGCTCTCCGCCGATGGCATGGAGCACGCTGCGCGTGGCCATCCAGGCGATCAACGACAGCAGCGCGCCCAGCACCGCCAGCGCCGCCACCGACTTGATGATGGTGGCGATGAAGGCCTGCTGGATGTCGTCCACGTAGTCGCCGGCGATCAGGTCCCAGTTCCAGGAGGTGGATCGCTTGGCATAGGCCAGCTTCTCGCTGGGCTCCTTCGCGCCGGGACGGGGCCACCAGTAGGTGAGGTAGCCGTTGCCCTGGGCTGAAGCGCCCACCGCGGCAATGCTGCGGTAGAGGTAGCTGCCCTTGGCATCCTGGAAGCCGGCCATGTTCTTGCCATTGATTCCCGGGCTGGCCGGGTTGTTCAGCACCACGGAATCCGTCGTGATGCTGGTGATGTAGCCCGCACCGCCGGCATAGCGCAGCTGGCCCACGCGGGCAATGGCCGTGGCCTTGGCGTCTTCTTCAGGCAGCTTGCCGGCCTTGGCCTCTGCCGCAATGGCGGCAATCAGGCTGTCGGCCGAATCGACAAAGTCCCGCAGCGCCTGCTGCCGGGCCTCATAGGCCTTGCTGCGTGCCTGATAGGCGTTGAACAAGGTCAGCGCAAGCAGCGCCAGCAGGCAGAAAACCAGCGGAGCCAGCAGTTTCTGGCGAAGGGACAGGGCAGGCATGGAAGCGGGTTCGAAGAAGGGGCAAGGACGCTGTGAATGCTACAGAAACTTCTTCTTTGGTTTCATGTGTTTACAAATTTTTCCGCGCTCGTACAGTGTCGGTGCGCCCCCGCTTCTGCGCAACTGTCCTGCCGCTGCCAACCACAGCGCCAGTTCGTGCATCGCACTGCCTGGCTCCGGGTCCTGCCATCACAAGGGAAAATCACCCCATGCAAGAAACCCCGCCCCTCGCCGCCCAGCCCCGCAATCCGCTGCACGGCGTCACGCTTGAAGCCATCGTCCGTGCCCTGGAGGCCCGCTATGGCTGGCCCGCCCTGGCACGGCAGGTTCAGGTGCGCTGCTTCACGCTGGACCCCAGCGTCAGCTCCAGCCTCAAATTCCTGCGCAAGACGCCCTGGGCGCGCGAGAAGGTGGAAGCGCTCTATCTGGACATGCTGCGCAAGGACAGGCGCAGGCCCGGGTCGGCCGTCTGAGCTTTGCTGGTCCGCACCCGACTCACATCACGCGCACGCCCAGCCCGCCCACCAGCTCGGCAGCCTGCTCATGCGAGATCAGGCTGCCCTTGAAATGCTGGCCGAGCGAGGCAATCGTCAAGCCGCGCAAGTCCACCGAGCGCAGGTCCGCGCCATCGAACCGGGCATTCCTGAGGTTGGCATCGCGCAGGCTTGCCTTGTGGAAAACGGCATCGCGGAAGTCGCAGCCGGCCAGATCGGCATCGCTGAAGTTCAGGCCTTCCAGCGTTTTCTTGCGGAAGGACATGCCGCGCAGATCGGCACCAATGAGCAGGGATTCGTGGAATTCGACGCCCAGGGTTTCTGCGCCGCGAAACCTGGCGCCGGTCAGCTTGACCTCCAGAAAACGCGCCGAAGCCAGCTTGGCCAGCTCCCAGTTCGTGTTGTTCAGATCGCTCTGGCACAGCAGCGCATCCGTCAGATCGGCCAGCCTGAAATCGGCCCGGCCCGCCTTGCAATGCAGCCAGCGGGTCTCGGCCAGCTGGCAGCTCTCGAAGCAGGTATCCGCGAAGCTGCATTCCACAAATTGCGCTCCCTGCATATTGAATCGATAAAGACTCAATCCGTCGAATGCGCATTGCTCGAAACTCAGGCCATGGGCGGTCTCTTGTTTCAATAATTCCGTCAAACTGTCCTGGTCAAATATCCTGTTGACAATGGTTTTGGTGGAAGATTCTGTTTTCATGGTCCATATCAGGCAGGCAAGTTTTTGATTCAGTCCTGCATGCGCGCTTGCGGCGTATTCCGGAAAGGCTGGGCAGTGTATGCCCTTGCCATGCGCGTGTGTGGAATGACCTTGGTATTTTCCAAGGGCATGCAGGTCGTGATTTGACGCATGGGGAAAGCTGTGGGCACATCGGCTGCAGCCGGGCTGAGCTGTGGTCGCGGGCCGGCAGCTCGCAGGCCCCTTCGGCCATGACCACCATGCGAGAACGGGCTCCAGCACGCATGTGTAGAAAAACCCTTACAAGCGAACACTATTTCATATTACAAAATGTGTCCCGTGTGACATGCGCGTCGTTGAATAATTCGCGTGAAAACATGGTTGGCACGCCAGCTGTATTTTGCTGAAAGCATTTATTCAGGGCGCCTGAATTCATTCTTTGTCTGAAACCTAGAAAACATTCTTATGGCCGGAATTATCCAGCAAGCACTGCAACAAGATATCGACATTCTGATCCATGACTGGATTGCGCAGGCCAGTATCGGCGATTCCACACTGGGAAGGAATGCGGAAAAGGAAGCGCTGGGAATTCTCAATGCCATCGTGGGTGCCCTGGCATCCGGCGCCCATCCGGAGCGGTTTTCAGACGAGGGCTGGAGTGCTGCGCGCCGTCTGCTGTCCGAGCTGTCCCGCACGCGCGCGGCCCAAGGCCAGCGTGCCGGGGAAACCAGCCAGTTCATCCTGTCGCTGAAAAAGCCGCTGTTCGAGCACATCCAGCGCAGGCTGTCGGACAACCCGGCTTCGGCCATCCAGGAAATCTGGCTCGCCACGGTGTTGGTGGACAACATGGCCCAGCACACGGTCAGCAGCTTCCAGCAGGCGCGCGAGAACATCATCATCCGCCAGCAGGAAGAACTGCTGGAGCTGTCCACCCCCGTGGTCAAGCTGTGGGAGGGCGTGCTGGCGATTCCGCTGATCGGCACGCTGGACAGCAACCGGACGCAGGTGGTGATGGAGTCCCTGCTGCAGTCCATCGTCGAGACCGAGTCCGAACTGGCCATCATCGACATCACCGGCGTGCCCACGGTGGACACGCTGGTGGCCCAGCACCTGCTGCGCACCGTGACCGCCATCCGTCTGATGGGCTCGGACTGCATCATCAGCGGCATCCGCCCGCAGATCGCCCAGACCATGGTGCACCTGGGCATCGACATGCGGGACATCAGCACCAAGGCCACCCTGGCCGACGCCCTCAAGCTGGCCATGAGCAAGACCGGCTGGCGCATCAGCCGCCACGCGCAGGAGTGAGCCTTCCATGGAACGCATTCCAATCCTTCGCATGGGTGACGTGCTGCTGGTGTCCATACAGATAGACATGCAGGACCAGACCGCCCTGGCCCTGCAGAACGACCTGGCCGAGCGCATCGCGAGCACGGGCGCCAGCGGCGTCATGATCGATATCTCGGCGGTCGAGGTGGTGGATTCCTTCGTGGGGCGCATGCTCGTGACCATCTCGGGCATTGCCCGCATGCTGTCTGCCGCCACGGTCGTGGTCGGCATGCAGCCGGCGGTGGCGATCACGCTGGTGGAGCTGGGACTGTCCCTGGGCGGGGTGAGGACGGCACTCACCGTGGAGCGAGGCATGGCCTTGTTGCGCACCCTGCAAAAAGGGAGTGCGCCTTGACACCGCAATCCTGCGGCAACATGCCGCTGCACAACGAGCAGCAGATCGTGGCGACGCGGCAGACAGTGCGCTCGCTTTGCCAGATGCTGAAGTTCTCGCTGGTCGACCAGACCAAGATGATCACCGCAGCCAGCGAGCTGTCCCGCAATACGCTGATCCATGGCAAGGGCGGCCGCATGTGCTGGGCCATTGTGGACGTGGATGGACGGCAGGCGCTTGAACTGGTGTTCGAGGATGAAGGTCCGGGAATCCAGGATCTGAAGCTTGCCATGACGGATGGGTTCACCACGGGCTCGGGCATGGGCCTGGGTCTGCCCGGAAGCAAGCGGCTGGTCAACGACTTCAGGATCGAGACCGAGCCGGGTCGGGGCACACGAGTGAGTATCACCAAGTGGAAGTAATCCGAGGCTGGACCCATCGTTCATTTCCTATGGGCGATGCCAGCCGCGTGGGCGAAGTCAGGCGCCATGCCGGCGCGCTGGCCTCGGACATGGGCTGGGACGAGGCCGATGCGGGCCGGGTGGGGCTGGTCGCCACCGAACTGGCCACCAACCTCTTGCGGCATGCCCAGGGCGCTGAGATCTGGATGGCGGCGCGCCCGCCTTTCCATGACATTGAAATCATCTGCGCGGACCGCGGTCCGGGGATTGCCGACGTCGCCAACGCCATGCAGGACGGGGTGAGCACGGGTTCGGGCTCGCCGGGCACGGGCCTGGGGGCCATCTCCAGGGTGGCCGATGATTTCTTTGTCTTCTCCGAACCTGCAGGCACGGTGAGCCTGGCGCGCGTGCGCGCAGGTCGCAGGGCGCCATCGGCCCTGTCGTTGCGCATGGGCGCCGTGTGCCTGGCCGTGGCGCCCGAGACCGTCAGTGGCGACGCCTGGGCGGTCAAGGCGGGTGCGGGCCAGGCCGATGTGCTGGTGGTCGACGGCCTGGGCCATGGTCCGCTGGCAGGCGAGGCAGCCCGGTGCGCAGTCGAGGTCTTTGCGCCAGGCGCGCCTGGCGTTGGCGATGCGGACGCCGGCATGCCGCTGGACGAGTTCGTTTCCCAGGCCCATGAAGCCCTGCGCGGCACGCGCGGCGCGGCCCTGTTCGTGGCGCGCAGCGGCGCGCAGGGCTTGCAGTGCTGCGGGGCCGGCAACATCAGCGGCAGACTTTTCAACGGCGTGACCGATCGCACCCTGATAGGGCAGCACGGAACGGTGGGCATACAGGTCTCGGCACCCAAGATGGCCGACTGTGCCGGCCTGCCCCACGGCGTCCTGGTGCTGCACTCCGACGGCGTATCGGCACGCTGGAAGCACGCCGACTACGCGGGCCTGCTGGGACGGGACCCGGGCCTGCTGGCTGCCTGCATTCTTTGGCGCAACACCCGCAGCCGCGACGATGCCACCGTGGTCGTCCTCAAGGCCGAGGAAGAACAATGAACGAACGCGATCTCCAGACTGAACTGGAACTGTCCCAGGCCGAGGTCCGGTCCCTGCGCGAGGAGCTGGATGAAACCAACCGCGGCGTGGTCGCGCTGTATGCCGAGCTGGACGTTCAAGCCGAAAAGCTGCGCAAGGCCACCGAACTCAAGAGCCGTTTTCTCTCTTACATGAGCCACGAGTTCCGCACGCCCATTGGCGCGATACGCAGCAATGCGCGCCTTCTGCTGGACCATGTGGATGGACCGCTGACCACGGAGCAGACCCGCCAGGTGGGGTTCATCCAGGACACGGCCGCCGAGTTTTCCGAGATGGTCAACGACCTGCTCGACCTGGCCAAGATCGAGGCGGGCCGCCTGGAAATCTCGCCGGGCTGGTTCGAGATGATGGATTTGTTCGCCGCCTTGCGCGGCATGTTCAAGGCCATGGCGGACAACGTGCAGTTGAGCCTGGTGTTCGAAGAGCCCGGGGATCTGCCGCGCTTCTACACGGACAACCGCAAGCTCTCGCAGATCCTCAGAAACTTCATCTCCAATGCGCTGAAGTTCACGCCCCAGGGTGAGATCAAGGTGTCGGCAGAACTGGTAGGAGACATGCTGGTGAAATTCTCGGTGGCGGATACCGGCATAGGCATCGCCTCGGAATTCCACGACGCGATTTTCAATGACTTCACCCAGCTCGATTCACCCATCCAGAAGCGCCTGCGTGGCACGGGCCTGGGCCTGGCCCTGTCCAAGCAGCTGGCACAGCTTCTGGGGGGCTGGGTGGAAGTGCAAAGCGCCCTGGGCGAAGGGTCCACTTTTTCCGTGATCGTTCCCGCGCATCTTCCGGTCGATACCAAGGAGCCGAAGGCCTGATACGGCCAGGCCGGTCTTCATCCCATCAAAAACAACAGGAACATCATGCCCAAGAACACGACTGGAATGATTCTTCCCTCATTCGACCGAAGCCTGCACACCATTCTTGTCGTTGACGACAACCCTGCCACGCGCTACTCCACTGCACGGGTCATCAGGGCGGCGGGATTCCAGACGGTCGAGGCGGAAACCGGGGAAAAGGCCATTGCCCTGTCGGAGACCGGCGTGGCAGCCGTGGTGCTGGATGTGCACTTGCCCGATATCTCGGGCTTCGACGTATGCCGCACCATCCGCGGTGCACGGCATACCAGCCTGATTCCCGTGGTGCACCTGTCGGCCGAGTATGTGCAAAGCAACCACCAGGTGGCCGGCCTCAACGCCGGGGCCGACGCCTACATGGTGCACCCCGTGGAGCCGCAGCTGCTGATTGCCACGCTGCATGCCCTGATCCGCGCACGCCTGGCGGAAGACGGGCTGCGCCGCAGCGAGTCGCGCTTTCGCGCCATCTATGACCAGGCACCGGCGGCCATGATGCTGGTCAGCGCCGGCGGCCTGATCAGCGATGCCAACTCCCAGGCGCAGGCGCTGCTGCAGCGCGGCATTGACGATCTGGCGGGCAGGCCGCTGGCCGGCTTTGTCCCGCAGGCCGTCCGTGAAAGAGCCGCGCAGCAATTGGCCGAAGACCCCGAAAAATCCTGGCGCGGCGAGTTCCCCATCCTCCAGGCAGACGGGCAGGAGCGCCTGATCTCCTGGAAGTTCTCCGATCCCATCGAGCCCGGCATCCGCCTGGCCGTGGCCCAGGACCTGACGGAGTCGCTGGAGTTCGAGAGGCAGCGCCAGCAGATGCTGGAGCAGGAGCAGGCGGCGCGCGTGGCCGCAGAGCGCATCAGCCGCACCAAGGATGATTTTGTCGCCGTGCTCTCGCATGAACTGCGCACGCCGCTGTCCCTGCTCAACGGGGGCACGCATTTGCTCAAGCGCGCCAACCTCAGCGAGGCCATGCTCAAGAAAGGCATCGATGCCATCGAGAAAGGCGTGAAGGCGCAAAGCCGCATCATTGCGGACATCCTGGATATCTCGCGCCTGACGACGGGAAAACTCAATCTGCACCGCGAGGAGGTCAATGTCTGCTCGTTGGCCGTGCAAAGCCTGGAGCCGTTGCGCGACAACGCGGCCGACAAGAACATCGCCCTGCAGTTCGAGGCACCGTCCGATGAAATCATGGCGTGGATCGATGTCACGCGATTCCAGCAAATCCTGTGGAACCTGGTCTCCAACGCCATCAAGTTCTCCAATGCGCGCAGCGTGGTGAAGGTGGGCCTTGAAATCGGGGACGAAAGCCTGGTGATGAGCGTGGCGGACGAGGGCGTGGGGATCGCGCCCGAGTTCCTTCCCCATGTCTTCGAGCGCTTCTCGCAGGCTTCGGCCCCTGCCACCCGTGGCCATTCCGGCCTGGGGTTGGGGCTGTCCATCGTCAAGCACCTGGTGGAATTGCATGGGGGCACCGTTCGCGCCTACAGCGAAGGCGTGGGCCTGGGCGTCACCATGCGGGTGGAGATTCCGCTGCACGAGGCAAGCGCCGCCCAGGCCGACCCCATGAATGCGCATCTTGAAAATGGCGAATCCCTGCAAGGCAAGGACATCGTCATCGTTGAAGACAATGCGGACACCAGTGAAATGCTGAAAGTGGTGCTGACCGACCAGGGCGCCACCGTCAGGAGTGCCGAGAACTTCGACCAGGCCATGGCCCTGGTCCATGCGCAGTGGCCCAGCCTCATCGTCAGCGACATAGGGCTGCCGGGAAAGGACGGCTTCCAGCTGGTCAAGGCCCTGCGGGAAGCGGAGGCCGCGCACTTTGGCGGCGAATTTGGCGGCGCCAGGCAGGTGAAGATCGTGGCGCTCAGCGCCTTTGCCCGGGAGCAGGATCGCACCCAGGCGCTGCAGGCCGGCTTTGACCACTATCTTGAGAAGCCGCTGCAGCCGCACCTGCTCATCCGGGTGCTGCTGGAGCAGGGCTGATCCAGCCGCCGCGTCGGCTGGCCTGCATCACACAGGCTTCGCGCCCAGCGCCTCGGCCAGGAACTCCGCCGTGACGCGCACCCTGGCCGTGCGCTGCAGGTCGGGATGCATGACCTGCCAGACCTCGTAGTCGTCCGAGCGCTGGCGCTGGGGCCAGATGCGCAGCAGGCCTTCGCGCTCGCCCATGCTCACGGGCATTTCGCCCAGGCCGATGCCGGCCGCCACGGCCTTGCGCACCAGCAGGCTGGAGTTGGCGGCCATGGCAATCCGGGCCTGGCGCGCGGGCACATCGACCATGGTGGGAACGGGCCGCTGTTCCAGAAAGGGCCCATAGACCACGAGGTGGTGGCCGCGCAATTCGTCCTCTGCCGACGGCTGGCCAAAGCGCGCCACATAGGCTGCGCTCGCAAACAGCCCCACGGGCCAGGCGACCACGCGGCGCACCACCAGCTCGGGTGCCTCGGGGCGAACGTTGCGAAACGCGATATCGGCCTGGCGGCGGCCCAGGTTCAGCATGTGCGTGGATACCTCCAGATCCACGCGGATGCCTGGCCAGCGCTGCTGCAGGCGCTCGATGGCGGGCAGCAGGAATTCGGTGGCGATCGAGTCGGTGCTGGTCACGCGCACCAGGCCGGCCGGACTGTCGTCCAGTCCCTCGATGCGCGTGCGCAGGTCCAGCGCCGCGCCTTCCATGCGCCGCGCGGCGCCCAGCGCGGCTTCGCCAGCGGCAGTGAGCAGGTAGCCATCCCTGGCGCGCAAGAACAGCTTGCTGCCCAGCTCGGCCTCCAGCGCGTTCAGGCGCCGGCCCACGGTGGCCTGGTCCACGCCCAGGCTGCGCGCGGCGGCGCGCAGGGAGGGTGCGCGGGTCAGCGCGAGAAAGATTCGGGTGTCATCCCAGTTCATGGCGGTTTTGGTGCTGCAGATTTGCAGCACTGTAGAGCGAAATCGCTGCGTTTGAGCGGCCTGGAGCGGTCGTAAGCTTCGGGTATCCGACTTTCCACATTTTTTTGAACACTCATTGCGCAATGAAAGACAGCACAAGCATGCAAGCCATTGTTTTCGACGAATTCGGCGGCCCCGAAGTGCTCGTGGCCCGCGACGTGGCCCGGCCCGAAGTCCGGCCCCATGACCTTCTGGTGCGCAACGCCTCGATTGGCGTGAACCGTGCCGATGTATCCCACCGCAAGGGCGCCTATGGCCGCGCCCACTTTGGCGAATCCGACCTCATGGGCCTGGAGATCGCCGGCACCGTGGTGGAGGTGGGCGCGCAGGTGCGCGGCTTTGCCGTGGGCGACCGCGTCATGGGCATCGTGGGCGGCGGCGCCTATGCCGAGCTGTCGCGCATCGACCACCGCATGGCCATGCATGTGCCCGGGAGCCTGTCGCTGACCGACGCCGGCGCAGTGGCCGAAGTCTTCGTCACCGCGCATGAGGCGCTGTTCCACCTGGCCAACCTGCAGCCCGGCGAATCGGTGCTGATCCATGCGGCTGGCAGCGGCGTGGGCTCGGCGGCCGTGCAACTGGCGCATGCGGCCGGCGCGCGCGTGTTTGCCACGGCCAGCGGCGACAAGCGTGACGCCGTCAAGGGCCTTGGCGCCGACGTGTTCATCGACTACCGCAGCGAAGACTTCCAGGCCGTGGTGGCCGACAGGACGGGCGGCAAGGGCGTGGACGTGGTGGTCGATTTCATCGGCGCCCCTTACCTGGAGCGCAATATGCGCTCGCTGGGCATGGGCGGGCGCATGGTCTGCGTGGGCCTGCTGGGCGGCGCGCTGGCGGCGGCCGTGCCCATGGATGTGCTGCTGTACAAGCACCTGCGGATCTTCGGCACGGTGATGAAGTCGCGCCCACCCGAAGTCAAGCAGGCCATGGTCCAGCGATTCGCCCAGCGCTGGCTGCCCGCGCTGGCGGCCGGCACCATCCGCCCGGTGATCGACAGCACTTGGCCGCTGGCCGAGGCCGCGCAGGCGCACCGGCGCATGGAATCGGGCCAGAGCGTGGGCAAGCTGCTGCTGATTCCTGAGCAGGCCGGGCAGTGAAGCGCCTGCCCGGGGCGCGCAACCCCCGGGCAGAAATGCTCAAGTTCTGCAATATTCCGAGTCTCCGGATGCGCGCCGCCCTTGCGCGGATCCAGTCTCTCAACCAGGAGCGATGACTCCGGCCGCCCTGCATGCCGGCATCGAGCCGCCTCTCAAGGAGATATCCATGATTGTTGAAATCGCCGAACTGAGGGTCGATCCCGCCAGGCACGAGGAATTCGGCCAGGCCCTGACCCAGGCCGTGGCCGACGTGCTGTCCAAGGCCGGCGGATACCGTGGGCACAGCATTCTTGCCTGCATGGAAACGCCCGGCCGCTACGTGCTGCAGGTGAACTGGGAGACCCTGGAAGACCACACCGTCGGCTTTCGCGAGTCACCCGCCTTCGCGCAGTGGCGCGCCATCATCGGACCGTACTTCGCGCAGGCACCGCATGTGGAGCATTTCGTGGTTCGGGATGCGCGGGCGACCTGAGCCTGGCATCTGCGGCCGCGCCCCCCGCCCGTCGCGGGCGCGGCGGGCGCTGGGTACGGGCTTGCATTCGTCTCATCCTTTTCCATATGCAGCGTTTCAAGGCAGGTATGGCACACCGGCAGCAATGTATTGATTTGATAACTGTTGATAAATGCGCTAGGCTTTGGTGCAGTTTCCAACCCCACCAGGAGGGCGCCACATGATTTCTGCAGATTTGGGCAAGCAACTCGAAGGCTATGTCCAGCAGCTTGTCGACACCGGGCGTTATGGATCCAAAAGCGAAGTGTTGCGTGAGGGGGTTCGGCTGGTGCAGGACAGGGAAACCAGGCTGACTGCACTCGACGCGTCCATCAGGCGCGGATTGGCTGACGTGGACGCGGGGCGTACAAAGCCGGCTGGCGATGTGTTCGACAGACTGGAAGCCAAGTACCGCGCAATGACCGAGCAGGCCGAAAAGACCAACCAGTCCGCATGATTGTTGAATTCACGGGCAATGCGGAATGCGACCTGGAGCACATCGCGGACTACATAGCCCAGGACAATCCGCGCCGCGCACTGTCATTTGTGCAGGAGTTGCGTGCCAAGTGCGAAGCCCTGGCACGGAGCCCACTCGCTTTTCCGCTGATACCCCGGTATGAAGGCCATGGCATTCGCCGGCGCGTGCATGGCAACTATCTGATCTTCTACCGCGTGGCCGAAGAAGAAGGGCGTACCATCATTCTTCACATCCTGCACGGCGCAATGGACTACGCCGCCGTTTTGTTCGAAGAGGGTGAGTAGCAGCGGGCCAGCCCGTGCGGGCAAGGGCTGCGCACGCACTCAGCCCAGCTTGTGCCGTGTCCTGAGCAGTCCCACGCCCAGCGCGATGAAGGTGCCGCCCACGATGCGGTTGAACAGCTTGGCGTGTGCCACCAGATGGCCCTTGATCAGGGAGATGAGCAGCACGTAGCAGGCGTGCGAGATCAGGGCGCAGACCGCGAAGGTGGTGGTCAGCACCAGGTACTGCGTGAGCAGCGGCTCGCCCGGGACGATGAACTGGGGGAAAAGCGCCGAGAAGAACAGGATGGCCTTGGGGTTGGTCAGCGACACGCCCATGCCCTGGGCCACCAGTTGCCAGTTCCCGCGCTCGCGCCGCTGGGTGGGTGCCAGGCCCGCATCGCTGCCCAGCAAGCCTTCCTTGCTGCGCCAGCGCTTGATGCCCAGCCAGATCAGGTACATGGCGCCTGCCACCTTCATGACCAGAAACGCATGGGCCGACATGGCGAGGATGGTCCCCATGCCGATCATTGCCAGCCCGGATATCACAAAGATGCCGACCGAGCTGCCCAGTGAACTCAGTGCCGTTCGCCTGGCGCCCACGTCCACCGAGTTGGAGATGGCAAGCAGCACGGCGGGGCCGGGGGTGAAGCACATCAGCAGCGAGACGCCGCAGAAAACGAGCCAGTGGGCGATGGTCATGATCGGGGGGAGATCGGAGGGGAAAGACAGCCGATATTCTCGTGCAATTGGGGAGTCTTCGCGGCCTTGGCGTTGCGAATGGCGCCTGCCCGTGCAAACGGCATCGGTGGCGGGGTGGGGAGCACGGGATGCCCCGGAGCCCGTGGACCGCCTTGCGCGCATCCTGGTCGATGCAGTGCGCGAGCATGTGCGCAGGCAGGAAATCGCAACTTGCGTTTATTTCTTCGTGATCAGGCCACTGAAGTACTCATTCAGGTCACGAAAATCCTTCACCGTCCAGGCATGGGGCGGTACTTTCACGCCATTTTCCCGCAAGGTCCTGGGAATCAAGTCTCCATTCGGGCGAAGAATGACGGACGAGACAATCACGCCCGGGTAATCATGCAGCCTTTTCCTGAAGGCGGCGGTCGTCAGGTCGGGCGTGGGAGGATTGCTCTTGCTGGCCAGCGGGCCCGTGCCCCTGGCGTCGGCTCCGTGGCACATGGCGCATCTCGATGAATAGAGCTGCTTCCCATTGCTGTTGTCCGCAAAGGAGGGCGATGCCTGAATGACCAACGATATTCCCAATGACGCGGCGAAGAGTATTTTCATTTGCTCGTGGATTTTTGGTATGAATCTGATCCGCCGCGATCATATTGCCTTCCACGGCCACCCGGGATGCTTGCCTGGCTGCCAGCCAGGCGCCCACGAAAAAGCCCTGCAGTGCAGGGCTTGTGAATGAGGCGGGAGGGCGCGCCCTGCTTACTTCTTCGCGTATTCGAACTTAGGCAGCGCCTTCAGCGCGTCCTTGGTGGCGCCGGGCAGGGTGATCTTGTTGTTTTCCACGCGGAACTGGTTCACGGGAATGGCCACGTCATGCTTGCCCATGCCCAGGAAGCCGCCCGCGCCGATGATGGCGTACGACACGGCCTTGTCGGGTGCGACGATCACATCGTCGATCTTGCCCACGGCCTTGCCTTCCTCGTTGTAGACGCTCTTGCCCAGCACGGACTTCTTCAGGCTCCAGCCCGTGGCCACGGCCTGGACTTCAGTGGCCGCCACGCCCAGGGTGGTGGTGCCCGCCACGGGCTGGGCCCAGCTGGTGGAGGCTGCACCTGCGATCAGTGCGGCAGCGATCAAACCCATCTTCAGCGTCTTGTGACCTGTCATAGAGAACTCCTGGAAAACAAAATTTGAAGCCCTCATTAGGAGTGCTGCGCCGGCGCACCGAGATCGGAAAAGCAAGCAAAGGCCTGTCAGCCAATCGAGCGGCGCGGCGAGGAGCTTGCCTACAAGCACCCGCAACAGTGCGCTGGCGGGCGGCATGTTTCCGGTCAGATCACGCTCAGGTGCTCATACAGAATCACCGAGCCGATGCCGATCAGCAGCACACCGCCAACGGCTTCCGCCCAGCGGCCCGCAATGCTGCCCAGCAGGCGGCCGACCATGACGCCCAGGGTCACCATGGCGAAGGTTGCAAGGCCGATGGCCAGGGCCACGGTGGTGATGCTCACATCCAGGAAGGCCAAGCCCACGCCCACGGCCATGGCGTCGATGCTGGTGGCGAATCCGGTGGCCACGAGCAGCCAGAACCCGTGCCGGGCGGGCTTGGCCTCTTCTTCGCCGTGAGCGGCCCTGAGGGCGCCCAGCAGCATGCGGCCGCCCAGCACCAGCAGCAGCACGAAGGCAATCCAGTGGTCCCATGCCTTGACGTAGTCGGACGCCGCATAGCCCAGCGCCCAGCCGGCCAGCGGCGTCAGGGCCTCGATGACGCCGAAGATGGCGCCGGTACGCAGGGCTTCGGACCAGCGGGGCTTGAGCAGGGCGGAGCCTTTGCCCACGGCGGCGGCAAAGGCGTCGGTGGACATGGCAAAGGCCAGGAGCAGGATGGATGCGGCGTTCATCTGGGAGGGGTTCTTCACGGCCGGGCAAGCGCACAACGGCACTTCACCGCTGCCCGACCTTGTGACCTGTGTCGCGGTGAAATGCCGATGGTCTCGCCAACCGAAGAACGGATGCCTGCGCCACAGCATGCAGGATGCCGAGTGTGTTGACGCAGGCGCTTGCAGGTTGCAAGCAGGCTACTCCCCAAGGGATGCGTGATTCTAGGAGCGCAGGGCTTGATCAGGGCATATGCCCCCATCGGCGTGCAGTTCTCTGGAAATGATTCGTATCTTCGTGGCTGCCGCTATCTTCCGTTGGCGTACCGATTGCGCTCTTCAACGAATTTCTTGATTTCCGACGCCTCAATGGGCCTGCTGAAGTAGTAGCCCTGTATTTCATCGAATCCCAGGGAAACCAGCAAATCGAAGACTTCGGCGCTGTCAACACCCTCTGCCACCAGGCGATAGCCAAGATCCGAGGCCATGGTCATGATGGATTTCAATACGGACAGTGCCCGGTCATTGGTATCGATGTCGCAGACCATGGAGCGGTCTATCTTCAAGATCTCGGCAGGCAGATTCTTGAGCGATGCAAGATTGGAATATGCGGCGCCAAAATCATCCAGTGCAACCTGTATGCCGAGTTTTCTGATGTGTTGAAGTGCCTGAACGGTGCCATGGCCTGTCAGCACATCGCTTTCTGTGCACTCGATCACGATGTTTTTCAGCGGAACGCCGTGCTGGTTGCACATGGCGTTCAGGTAGTCCGGAAAATCGACCTCGTCCAGATTGCGCGGGGAGATGTTGATGGAGACCTGAAGATCGATATCTTCGGCTTTCCAGGCCGCCACCTGCGCCAGCGCCGTTTTGATCACGAACCGTGTCAGGCTGTGGATCAATGGCGTGGCTTCAACCAGCGGGATGAATTCGCTGGGCAGGATTTCTCCCATTTGTGGATGTGTCCAGCGGATGAGAGCCTCCAGCCCCTTGCAGCTGAAACTGTGGTTGTCGAATTTTGGCTGGTACACCAGCCGCAGCTGCCCATTGCCCAGCGCATGTCCGAAGTCCCGCAAGAGCCGATAGGATCTTCGCTGGAGACTGTCCTCATTCACCTCGTAGCGGTGAAACGAGCGTGCGTTATATCCGGCCTGCTGCACGGACACCATCGCCTTGCGAATGACATCGTTTACCTCGGCCTGGTTCAGGTGGAACCGCACCACGCCGGCCCTGGGTTGAAGTTCGAACCGCAGATCGGCGCTGGTGACGGGCTTTTGCAGATGCTCCAGCAATTGATTGACCAGTGCCTCCTCATCCTCCTCCTTGCCGGCGCTGATCACCCAGGCAAACCTGGCCAGGCCCACGTGGTAGACGGTTGCGTGCGGGCCCGTCATGTCCGTGACTGCCTTGGCAATATCACGCATGAGCTGCTCGACATAGTTCAAGCCCAGCGCATTGCTCATTTCCAGGAGGCTGGCGTGGTTGAGCGCTTCCATCAGTACCAGCCCGCGTGCCGTTCCCGGGGCCAGAAGGCAAAGGCCTTTCAGGTCCAACCTGAGTTGCGTGCGATTTGGCAGGCCCGTGACTTCGTTGATTTTTCCAATTCTGTGATGGTATTGAAGCTGTGCCTGAATGATGGCAGCCATGGCTTCCAGTTGCTGGCCTTGCTCTTCGGAGAATGTCCTGGGCTGGGTATCGATGATGCACAGGCTGCCGATGGCGTGGCCGGATTCCATTGTCAAAGGCACGCCGGCATAGAACCTGATATTGGGCTTGTGGGTGACCAGGGGATTCTCTGAAAATCTGCTGTCCAGGTGCGTATCGGGAATCACCATGATTCCTTCGTTTCTGATGGTGTGGTCGCAGAATGCATCCGTGCGCAGGCTGCCATCCATATCCACACCCACGGACGCCTTGAACCATTGCCTGTGCTCGTCCAGAACCGTGATGATGGCAATCGGAACCATGAACATCCGGCTGGTCAACTGGGTGATGCGCTGGAATTCCTTTCTGGCGTTCAGGTCCAGGATTTCAGCGGTCTGCAGCCCGAGCAGTTGCTCTTTCTCGGATTCAGTAGTCCAACGGGTAAGCATCGATTTCATGCCTCAGTGAATCCATACAGTGAAACTGCCGTGCCTTTGGGATCCAAGGGATTACTGAGAGTCCAGAAGCGGCAAAAGCTCCTGCAGCTTGTCCAGCGCGCCGGGGCCCTTGAGCTCGGAGATGGTGCCCAGCGGCTCCGTGTCTTCCACAATCACATAGGCCATGGACCATTTGGCAAAACGCCTTTGATCAAGGCGTGCCTGCGGAAACAGGGGCGTGAAGTTGATGTGCCGTTCATCGCGCGAGATGGACTCCACCAGCAGACCCAGTTGCTCCGGCGGCCCTTCGACATACTGGAAGAAGCGTTCACCGTCGAAAACCAGCATGCCGGTGATCCCGGCCGACCAGTTGAAGGTGCGTGCCGCCTTGATGATCGCCGCGATGCATGTGGTGTCGGCCCCTGGGGCCAACTGGCTGTGATAAATGAAACATTCGAGAGAATTTTCTTGCATATCCCTCCCCCTTTCTGAGTTGCAGGGCGGCGATGGTATGCGTTGCGCGAAGGGGGTCACGTAGGTGCGGAACCCGTTGTTGCATATGTAACCATCTTGCTCGGTGCCACGGGTCCTGGCGGCTACAGGGTCCAATGGCAAAAAACCCCCACAAGCCCTGGTGGGCAGGGTTTGCTGGGAGCTTGTGGAAGGGAGCGACTGGATTGATTTACAGGCGCGGCACCGCCGTCATTGCTGTTGCCTTTGCGGCAGGGGCTGGCCCATCTGGCGCTGGTTGGCCTTGGTCTGCTGCTGGGAGTAGTTGCCGTCGCTGATGGGCTGGCCCATCTGCATGGGGACATACGAACGGCGATGGGACCCTGCCATGGGAATGAGCTGCTTCATGGAGAGAACTCCTGACCCGGCTGGTGGCTGGGGCCGATGTCACCGGTCTGGGGGTTGCGGAAGGAATGCAGCAAGTGTGTGGCGCGCCGTGAAATCCGGGTGTAGGAAAGATCGGAAGCCGTGTAGTCAAGCCTGCGCAAATGCAAGAAAGCGCTGGCCTGCACGCAGGGGCTGGGCACCCCTCGGCACAGGTCAGCGCTGTACAGGCCGCGCCTTGTTCGTCAGAACTTCATGCTGTCACTGCCTTCCGCGCGAAGGGTCTTTGCATCGAAGTCCACCGAGAAATGGTCGCTGGGCTTGCCCGATCCCAGGCCCTTGAGGATGGAGAACACCTGCTTGAAGCTGTACTGGAAGGGCTGGCCCACGGGCGTGCTGTCGGCCAGCTTGTCGCCCGTCTTCTGCGGCGCCGAGGTCAGGGCAGGGAAGGCGCTCATCAGCAGGCGGTACTGCTCCACGCGCTGTTTGCCCATGTCGTTCAGCGACAGGCCGCCCGCGTAGACGGTGCGGTGGAAGTCTCCGTAGAAGGTATAGGCCGACACCTTGGCCAGTGCGCTGAAGTCCACGCCCGCCGCCTGTGCCTTGGCGCGTGCGGCGTTCTCCGCCACGCTCCAGTCGGCGGCCCACTGCGCGGCGTTGCCGGCCACGGGGCTGCCTTGCAGGCAGCCGGCGCTGGGCTTGAAGGGCACGGCAACGCCTTGCGCGGCCAGGCCGGCGAGCTGGGCGTAGGTCACCTTGGTGTCCAGCTGGGCCATGGTCAGCATCTGCTGCAGGTTGAGCTGGCTGACCAGGTCCTTCATGTCGCAGGCCCAGTACTCGTCCAGGAAGCGCAGGCGCGACAGCTCGCCGAAGTAGCGGCTGGTGAAGTCGCCATAGCTGGTGCTGGACAGAATGGCCTTGTCCCAGCGGCGCTTGGCATCCTCTGGCTTGCTGCTGCCCTCCACGTACTTCCATTCCATCTCGTAGAGGGGGAACAGCTCGTTGAAGCGCGGCACATTGTTCAGCGCCACGGTCTGCACATCCACCTTGCGCGGCGTGTCGAAGCGCACGATCTTGTAGGCGGCGCCATAGACGGCCAGCGACGGCGACTGCACGTTCACCAGGTACTTGCCGCTCTTGCTCAGGTAGTCATTGGTGCCGTTGAAGTGCATGTGGCCGCCGATGTGCAGCGGCAGGCCCGTGGCGGCCACCGCCTCGGCCGTGGCCTGCTCGGGCACGCGCGCCGTCTGGAAGGCGCCGGGCTTGAAGGCGGCCTTGATGGCGTCGGTCTGGTTGGCGTAGAAGTCCATGGTCGGATAGTGCGAGAAGGCCACCAGCTGCTTGCCCTGGGCCTTGGCGCGCGCGCTCACCGACTCGATCCACGCCATCACGCTCTTCTTGTGCGTGGTCATCTTGTTCCAGCCCGCATTGCCGGCGCCGGTGAAGCCCTTGGGCGAGTTGGGCTTGGCGGGGTCCAGCTTGTCCGGCACGAAGACGTTGGCGTCCACCGACAGCAGCCACAGGCCCTTGACGGGCTCGACCAGGTAGCTCACATCGGCAATGCTGGTGCAGTTGGTGTAGCCGGCCTGCTTGAACTTGCCGCCTTCGCCTTCCTTGCAGATCTCGTAGCTGCGCTGGCCCAGCTGGGCCTGCCTGGCGGCCTCGGCATAGCTGTACCTGTCCTGCGCGTAGGTGCTGTAGGGGGTCTCCCAGTACACGTCCTTTTCATGGGGCATCAGGCCGTAGGGGGCCAGGTCGCGCAGCAGCGAGGCATAGCCTTGCTCCATCAGCTGGTCGGTGCACACCACGTTGGCTTCGGCGTTCAGGCAGCCCTGGTAGTTCCTGGCGTAGACCTTGACCGTGCTGCCGTTGGCGGCCATGAAGTCGTCCTTGCCCTTTTCGTCATCGTCGTAGGGGGCGACAGGGTCATGGTTGCCGGGCGCGATGAAAAAGCGCATGCCCTTTTTCTCGTACTCGGCCAGCACGGCGCGAAAGCCGTTCACGTTCAGCGGCTGGCCGTCGTCGGAGAAGTCGCCGGGAAAGGCCACCAGCTTCACGCCCTTGGCCAGCGCATCGTCCAGCGCGGCGCGGAAGGCGAAGTAGTTCTCGTTGAACAGCCGCGTGGAAGTCAGCTGCGCATACATGGTGCGGATGGTGGCGAACATGCCATTGGCCGTGGGCACGCCCTTGAAGCTGCTGTTCTTGAGGTCGCCGTATACGTCCTGGAAGTGCACGTCGGCCATGAAGGCCACGGCCTGGCTGTTCGTTCCCCCATCTGCCCTGTCGCCGCCGCTGCCACCACAACCCGCCAGGGCCAGCGCTGCGGCACCGGCCACCATTCCCAATTTCCAGACTTGCATTCTTCGTGTTGCGCGGGGCGCTTTGATTGACAAAGTCCGGCATTCTCTGCAGCCCATGTTTCATGGGTGTGACAGGGCAACCCTGCCGGGCGTGGTGGACGGCGCCCGATTTTTGCAGGGGGCGCACGCGCAGCAGGCACGCCGATTGCGGGATATCCATGGCCTGCAGGATGAAGAGCTGGTGTGAGGCGTGCCGGGCCTGGCTTGTGCCAGGTCAGGATGGGCAACAGGCGGCAGGCGAGATGCCCGCCCAAGGCCAGGGTACCCTTGGCACCCTCAGTGCGGCCGCCCGGGCGCCAGCGGGACCAGTTCCATCCGGTCCCGTCCCTTGCGTTTGGAGGTATAGAGTGCTTCGTCGGCCTGCTTGAGCCAGTGGGACAGCTCAACTCCGGGCTGGTCGAACAGGGTGGCACCGATGCTCAGCGACACCGGCTCCGGCGTCTCGAACATGGCGCGTGCCTGCTGCGCGAAGGCCTCGCGCAATTCCTGGCCCAGCGCCTGCGCGGCCGCATGGCCCACGCCGCGCAGCACGATCACGAACTCGTCCCCGCCCAGCCGTGCGGCCAGTGCGCCGCGCGGCAGCGCGCTGCGGATGAGGTCGCTCAGGGTCAGCAGCAGGCGGTCGCCGGCATCGTGGCCGTGCAGGTCGTTGACCTGCTTGAAGTGGTCGATATCGATCAGCAGCAGGGCGCAGGGGCTGGCCGGCGAGGCCTGCTCCAGCAACTGGGGTGCGCGCAGATAGAGCGCGCGGCGGTTGTCCAGTGAGGTGAGCGGGTCGCGTGCGGCAATCTGCGCGATGCGTTCCTCGCGGCGATGGCGCTCCGTGCCGGTCATGGACATGGCGAGCAGCATGATCGCCATCACGCCTTCCACCAGCGAGACCAGGATCACCGTGCCGTGGAAATGGGCCAGGTTGATGAAGCTGTCCAGCGCCACGGCCGAGGCGGCCTTGGTGAAATAGAACAGGCCGTGGGCCAGCAAAACGCAGCGCAACTGCGCCGCGCCCACGCCCGGCGTGCCGCCCTGCGGGCGCAGAAGCAGTCCGGCGCGCAGGCTGATGACGGCGATCAGCAGCGACTGCATGCCCAGCATGGCCCGGGACCACCACGGCCCGCTGGGCAGAAACAGCATTGCCAGCCAGACGAGGGCCACCAGCCACCACGAGCGCGGCAGCCGGGTGTGCGTGAACGCGGCGACGCCGGCCAGGAACAGCCAATGCGCGCAGATCAGCAAGCCGTTGGGAAACCAGATGCCCAGCAGCACATGGCCGCCGGAGCGCAGCAGCGCCAGCACACAGCCCACGGCGATGATGGCAAATCCCCCGCTCCAGAGCAGCAGCGAGCGTTCGCGCACGCTGCCCCATTCCGCAGCCAGATACAGCGCCGAGGCGGCGGCCATGGCCGTGGTGAGAACGAGCAGGGTGAAGGGATCGAGAACCATGGACGATGAAGATATCGGCGCAGGCAGGCCCCGGGCAATAGCTGCCATGCAAGGAGCAATGCGGTGGAGGTCGGGGCCGTCGCATTGGAATGGAGCGGAGCGCGCGGCCGAATTGTCGCAGGATGCGGGCCTTCAGGCCCTTGCTGCGCTGCTGTCCGTTGGGTGGACATCACGGATCGGGCTGCCCGTGAATGGGAGCCCGTGGCCTGATCGTCGTGACGCAGCCGCCGTGGGGCTGGTCAGCGCGGATGCGGCTGGAGCCATGAACAGCCAGCCAGATCGGAGTACCGAGGGTGCGGTGACCGGGGAGCCGGCTGTCAGAGGGCCGCTGCGTGCAGGCGGGTATTGAAAAGCGGCCCTTGCGTGAAGGCGGCCAGACGCTTGGCCAGCCACAGCACGGCCAGGTCCACCAGGGGCTCCACCAGCACCACGCACATGTAGGCGGCACCGAAGCTCGCGACCTCGGTCATGGTGGCCAGGCTGGCGCCGTGGCCGTAGATGGCCCAGAAGGCGACCCACAGCACGATGCCGCCCTGGTAGGTGGTGGACAGGGCCAGGGCCTGCCGGTAGCTGATGTCCACATAGGCCGTGCCGGCCGGAATCAGCCGGCGCGCCAGCTGGCTCACCGCATACAGAGGCACCAGCAAGGTGGTGACGTTCATGCCGTATTGCGGCAGGTCGAAGGGGGCAAAGAACAGGCCCTGCACCAGCAGGCCGCAGGCCAGGCCAATGGCCGCAGCGCCCGCGCCGAACATCAGCAGCAAGGTCGAGCCCAGAATCAAGTGGACCTCGGATACGCCCACCGGCTCATGGGGAAACACCTCGAAGAAGCTGAACACCAGCGCGGTGGTGATCACACTGCGCACCAGCAGCGCGAGCGCGCCGCCGTTGTCGCGCAGGCTCTGCCGTGCCAGGGAGGCCGTCAGGCCGAAGGCCGCTGCGGCAGTGACATAACTGAGGGCGATTTTCTCGGGGCTGACGACGCCGGGTTCGATGTGCATGGGAGGTCCTGAACAGGCAAGGTCCGTTGGATAGCCGGCGGGCACCGGCCGCGGAGCGGTAAAGGTCGTGAGCATAGCCGTGGACGGTGTTCAGCGCCATGCCGCGCAGCCACAGAGGCGGATTTTCGATAACGGTCCAGCGGACTTTGCCGCACGTTGAGACGGGCGCAGACCCGTCTGCTGGCCGGTGCCGGGGCCTGCTCCTGAATCACCGGGCCAACTTGCACCGCCTTCGGTTGACCGGCGCCGCCCACCTCAATGCACCGGCCGGTTCAGCCGCCTGCTGGCCCTCGATATCGCGTAGTTCACGAGGCAGTACAGCACCGCCACCACCAGGTACACGGGCACCAGCGCGTGGTAGTTGGCGATGAGCACCTTGGCGTTCTGCATGAGTTCGCCGTAGGTGACGATGTAGCCGAAGGTGGTGTCCTTGACCACGATGACCAGTTGCGCGACCAGGGCCGGGACGATGTAGCGCAGGGCCTGCGGGAAGACGACGAACCGGAAGACCTGGACCTCGGTCAGCCCCAGGCTTCGCGCGGCATCGGTCTGGCCGCGAGGAACGGCCAGCACGCCCGCGCGGTAGACCTCGGCCACCACGGCGGCGGTGCTCAGGCCTATGGGCAGGGTCAGCATCCAGTACGTGCCGAGCTTGATGCCGGCGGCGGGAAGCACCAGAAAGCACACGTAGATGAGCAGCAGCGTAGGCGTGCCGCGCAGGAATTCGATGACGGCGATGCTGGGCCAGCGCACGATGCGGGGCCGCGCCAGGCGCCCCGCCAGCAGCACCAGCCCAAGGCTCAGCGCAATGACGGCGGCCATGGCCGAGGATGCCAGCGTGCCGAGCAGGCCTTTGGCCAGAAAGGCCCAGGTGGTGGGCCAGGCGAAGAATTCCCAGAACCGGGCCTCGAGCTGGCCTGCGGAATGAAAGCGCCACACGATGCCTGCAGCCAGCGCAAGCAGCCCGGCCGCTGCGATCAGGCTGACCACCTGCGTGGTCTTCCTGGCCTGCGGGCTGGGCGCGCCAAACAGAATGTCTTCCAGAGAACGGCTCATCGCAGTATCCGCAGCTTCTTTTCCAGGATGGCGCCCGCCCAGGCAATGAGCAATCCGGTGGCCACGTACAGGGCGGCGGCCACGGCGAACGCGGCCATGCCGGCAGCGGAGTCGTTGGCGATCTTGGACACGAGCGCCGTGAGCTCCCGGCCCGCAAGCGGCACCTGGGACGCCAGCGAGGTGGACAGCATCAGCGCAATGAGCAGCGACGTCATGGGCTGCACCACCGAGCGCAGCGCCTGCGGCAGCACCACGGCCGAGATGATCTGAAGGGGCCGCATGCCCAGGCTGAGCGCGGCCTCGATCTGGCTGCCGGCAATGGTGTTGATGCCCGCGCGCAGATAGTCCGCCGTGAAGGCGGAGCAGACCAGGGTCAGTGCCAGGATCACGCTGGGCTCATAGTCGATCACGACGTTGAGATCCGGCAGCGCGAACACGATGAAGATCAGCAGCGCCACGCTGGGAATGTTGCGGAAGATCTCGACGTAGGCGGTCAGCACGAAGCGCAGCGGCGGCAGCGGGAGAAGCCTGAGCACCGTCACGACCACGCCCAGCAAAACGCCGGGCACGAAGGAGAGGGCGGTGAGCTTCCAGGTCAGCAAGAGGGCCTGCCAGAAGGCAGGCCCGTGGTCGGTGAGGAGCCGGGAGATGTCACCCATCGTTCAGGGCAGGGCAGGCGGCGTGGGAACGGTCGTGCTGCCGGTGCGCTGCCCGATGGAAATGGTCCAGAGCTTGGCCCAGGTTCCATCGGCTTCGATTTTCTTCAGGAAGGCATTGATGAAGGCCACGCCGTCCGAGCCCTTGGGCAGGCCGATGCCGTAGGAATCCTGGGCGCCAAAGGGCGCGCCTGCCAGCCGTGCGTCGCCAGTGCCCAGGCTCAGGGTGTTGAGCAGCAGGGTGTAGTCGGTCACGTAGGCGTCCACACGGCCCTGGCGCAGGGAGTCCAGCGCTTCCTGGTGGGTCTGGAACTCCTGCACGACCGCCTTGGGCGCATGCTGCGCCAGGATCGCGGGGCCCGTGGAGCCGGCCTGCGTGGCCACCTTCTTGCCCGCCAGATCGTTGTATGACTGCACGGTCTTGTTGCTTGCCTTGACCAGCACCCCGGCCTGCGAGGTGTAGTAGGGGCCGGCAAACGAGATCTTCTCGGCGCGGGCGGGGGTGATGGAGTAGGTGGCAATCACCATGTCCGCCTGGTTGTTGATGAGCACCTGCTCGCGCGTGGACGAGGTCACCTGCGCGAACTGGTACTTGGACGCATCGCCCAGGATGTAGCGCGTGAGCAGCTGGGCCAGGCCTGCGTCGAAGCCGCGGATCTTGCCGTCCTTCTCGTTGAGCAGGGAAAACAGATTCGAGGTCTGGGTGCTGCCCAGGCGCAGCGTGCCGGTCTGCTTGATCTTGCTGGCCCAGGTGCTGGAGGCGATGGTGGCCGCATCGGCCACGGGGCCCTGCGCCACCAGGGCATCAAACGCCGCTGCGTTCAGGGGCGCGCCCTGCGCAAAAAGCGATCCGCTGCCCATGATCGCCAGCGTCACCACGGTGGATTTCAGAACGGATTTGATCGGCATGGGGTCTTCCTGCTTGGTCTGTGATGTAAATCTGGGGGATGGCTGCCAGGGGCAAGGGCCGATTATGGCGACTCGCGGCGCTTGCCGCCGCACAAGGGCTCAGTCCCCGGCTACGCGCCGACCGGGTGCGATGGTGGGGGCTGCGGCATTGAGCGTCTCGATCGCATAGCCGGCCGCTGCCTTGTAGCGGGCCATGAAGCCCTCGCGCTCCTCGCGCGGCAGCACCTCGTCGATATGGTCGAAGACGCCGCCGCAGCGCTCGTCCACCAGCCCCAGCAGGCCGAAGGGGCCGGCCCCGCGGTTGCGCAGCACCAGCGCCGAGATGTCCTTGCACAGCCTGTCGTCATAGGCGCGCAGCGCCTGCGGGCCCACGCCGTGGTCCAGCAACTGAGCGCCCAGCACGCGCGCGTCCACGATGGCCTGGCTGGCGCCGTTGGAGCCCACGGGGTACATCACATGCGCCGCATCGCCCAGCAAGGCCACGCGGCCATCCACCCAGGTGGGCACCGGGTCGCGATCGATCATGGGGTACTCGAAGACATCCGTGGCGCCGCGCAGCATGGCCGGCACGTCCAGCCAGCCGTAGTCCCAGCCGTCGAAGTGGTGGATGAATTCCTCCAGTGCCACGCGCCGGTTCCAGTCGCCCTGCTGCCAGCCGCCGTCGTTGTCCACCGTGATCTCGGCAATCCAGTTGATGGTGGCCAGGCCCGTTGCCGGGTCCGGTGGCGTGATGGGGTACAGCACCACGCGATGGCGCAGCGAGCCCACGCCCACGAAGGACGCGCCGGTGCGCACCGGCACCCCGGGCGTGGTGCCGCGCCACATGATGGCGCCGCCCCACTGGATGGGCGGCTGTGCGGGGTGCATCTGCGCGCGCACGGCCGAATGCAGGCCATCGGCTGCCACCAGCAGCGAGCCTTGCACCTCCAGCCGCTCGCCATCGCGGGTATCGATGAGCGCGGTCACGCCATCGGCATCCTGCCGGTAGCCCGTCACGCGCCGGCCCAGTTGCACGGCCTCGTCGCCCAGGCGTTGCCTGACGGCATCGAGCAGCATCATCTGCAACTGCCCCCGGTGCACCGCGTACTGCGGCCAGCGGTAGCCCGCCTGCAGCCCGCGCGGCTCGGCATACACCTCGTTGCCGTTGCGGCCCACCAGCGCCCATTCCCGCGCCTGCAGGCCGATGGTGTCCAGCACATCGTTGCCGAAACCCAGGTCATGCAGTTCCCGCACCGCGTTCGGCTGCAGGTTGATGCCCACGCCCAGCGGCTGCAGCTGCGCCACCGACTCGAACACGATGCAGGGCACGCCGATCTGGTGCAGCGTGAGGGCGGTGGCCATGCCACCGATGCCGCCGCCGGCAATGAGCACGGGGCGGGATGGATTGTGGTGAGAAGCAGCAGCAGACATGCCGGGATTGTCCATGCAATGGCTGCGGGCGGATGTCCCATCTGCAGCGCGCGCATGGCGCAAAAAATGTATGATGGCCATCATGCGAAAAACAAATTCCAGCGCCCGGGCTTCCGCCAAGGAGGCCACGCATGAGCGCATCGTGTCCGTGGCGGCCCGGGCCATCCGCCGCAGCGGCTATGCCGGCACCGGGGTGGCTGACATCATGAAGGAGGCAGGTTTGACGCACGGCGCCTTCTACGCCCATTTCGCCTCGCGCGACGCCATGCTGGCCGAAGCGGCGGGCAAGGCCTGCGCGGAGTCCTGTGCCGCCGTCGCCGACGTGGTGGCCAAGGCGCCGCCAGGCATGGTGCTGCAGGCCATGCTGGCCGCCTATCTTTCCAAGGAACATGTCCAGCGCGCCGAGGTGGGCTGCCCCCTGGCGGCCCTGGGTTCCGAGACCTCGCGCCAGGCGCCTGAGGTGCGCCGCGTGGCCACGGGCCACATCAAGGAAATGGTCGATCTCATCGCCCGCCAATCGCCGGACTGGGGACAGCCCGGCGCCCATGAGCGCGCGCTCGTCACCTTGTCCACCATGGTCGGCAGCCTGCTGCTGGCACGGGCGGTGGACGATCCGGCCCTGTCCGACAGCCTGCGCGAGGCAGCACTCAAGCACCTGGCGCCGGCCGGCCAGTGATGGCGCATGCCCTGTGCATGTGCCTGGTTTTTTTTGTCGTTACATATGATGATCATCATATAAAGGAAAGCCATGAAGGCATTCATTCTGGAAAGCTATGGAGCGAAGCGCGCATTGCGGCTGGCAGACGTTCCCGAACCGGAACTGCGTGAAGACGAGGTTCTGGTCCAGGTCCATGCCGCAGGCGTGAACCAGCTGGACTCCAAGATCAGGGATGGCCAGTTCAAGCTCATCCTGCCCTATCGGCTGCCCCTGATCCTCGGCCACGACGTGGCCGGCGTGGTGGTCAAGGTCGGCCCGCGCGTGCGGCAGTTCAAGCCGGGCGACGAGGTCTATGCACGCACGGACGATTTCCGGATCGGCACATTCGCGGAGTTCGTGCCGGTCAAGGAGTCGTCGCTGGCGCCCAAACCCCAGGGGCTCACGATGGAAGAGGCGGCCTCCATCCCCCTGGTGGGCCTGACGGCCTGGCAGGCACTGGTGGAGACGGCAAAGCTGTCGAAGGGGCAAAAGGTCTTCATTCAGGCCGGCTCCGGCGGCGTGGGCACGTTCGCCATCCAGCTGGCCAGGCACCTGGGCGCCACCGTGGCCACCACGACGAGCGCGGCCAACTTCGAGCTGGTCAGGAGCCTGGGTGCGGATGTCGTCATCGACTACCGCACGCAGGACTTCGAGGACGTCCTGCACGACTACGACGTGGTGCTCAACAGCCAGGACGGCAAGACGCTTGGCAAATCCCTGCGCGTGCTCAAGGGCGGCGCGAAGCTGATCTCCATCTCCGGCCCGCCCGATCCCGCGTTTGGCAGAAACATCGCGGCGCCCGCATTCGTGCGGCTGGTGATGCGGCTGCTCAGCTCCGGCATCAGGCGCCGGGCGCGAGGCCGTGGCATTGACTACTCCTTCCTCTTCATGCGGGCCAACGGCGGCCAGCTGCGCGAGATCACCCGCCTCATCGAAGCGGGCGCCATCCGCCCGGTCGTCGACAAGGTCTTCGCATTCGAGTCCACCAACGAGGCCCTTGCGTATGCCGAAGCCGGCCATGCCAAGGGCAAGGTCGTCATCAAGATCCGTTGAACCTGTTTTTCCCCCACCCCTGGAGTGCTCCATGAAAATTGAAAACGCTGTGGTTCTCGTCACCGGTGCCAATCGCGGCATCGGCCTGGCTTTCGCACGCGAGCTGCTTGCCCGTGGCGCCCGCAAGGTCTACGCCGGCGCGCGCGACCCCGCAACGGTCACGCAGCCCGGCGTGCATGCCTTGCAGCTGGACGTGAACCGCCCGCAGGACGTGGCCGCCGCCGCCGCGCTGGCGTCGGATGTCACGCTGGTGATCAACAACGCCGGCATTGCACAGCCTGGCGGCTTTCTGGCGCCCGACAGCGAGGAAGTCGCCAGGCGCATCTTCGAGACCAACTTCTTCGCCGTGCTGCGCATGAGCCAGGCCTTTGCTCCGGTTCTCAAGGCCAACGGCGGCGGGGCCTTGCTCAATGTGCTGTCGGTGGCCTCCTGGGTGAACGGCGGCGAGCTGGCCGCCTACTCGGCCAGCAAGTCGGCCGCCTGGTCGCTCACCAATGCCCTGCGCAGCGAGCTTGCGGGCCAGAAGACCCAGGTGCTGGGACTGCACATGGCCTATGTCGATACGGACCTCACGCGCGGGCTTGACGCGCCGAAGTCCCGCCCGGAGGACATCGTCGGTCGCGCGCTTGACGGCCTCGAAGCCGGGCTCGATGAAGTGCTGGCCGATGAGCTCACCCAGCAAGTCAAGCGTGGCATGACGGCAGCCCGGCCAAGCTATCTGCCGCAGGGCGCCTGAGCTGGCCCGCAAGGGCATCACGATGCCCTGGGGTGCTGCCTGCGCGTCGGTATCGTTCTGACCCTTCCAGTTCTGGCTAGCACGCTTGCCCTGCGGCTGGGCGTGGGCTGGAAGGGACTGTGGCTGTCCGGTGTTGGAGTGGGTTTGGTGGAGGCTCAGATGCTCCGAAGATTCACCCGCGCCGAGAGCGCCTCGGCACTCTCCTTGCGCTCGCTGTAGCGGTCCACCAGGTACGGGCTCGCGTCGCGAATCAGCCAGGTGAACTTCACCAGTTCTTCCATCACGTCCACCACGCGCTCGTAGTACGAGGAAGGCTTCATTCGCCCGGCCTCGTCAAACTCCAGGAACGCCTTGGCTACGGAAGACTGGTTCGGGATGGTGAGCATGCGCATCCATCGACCCAGCACGCGCATCTGGTTCACGGCGTTGAACGACTGCGAGCCTCCGCACACTTGCATGACCGCCAGCGTCTTGCCCTGCGTGGGCCGCACCGCACCCATCGACAGGGGAATCCAGTCAAGCTGTGCCTTCAGGACGCTCGACATGGCGCCGTGGCGCTCGGGAGAGCTCCATACCATGCCTTCGCACCAAAGCACCAGCTCTCGCAGTTCCTTCACCTTGGGATGGTCGTCAGGGGCACCGTCCGGAAGAGGCATGTCGCGCGGGTCGAATATCCGCGTCTCCGCGCCCATCGCCTGCAACAGCCGGACGGACTCTTCGGCGAGCAAGCGGCTGTACGACCGGTCCCGGACTGAGCCATACAGCAGCAGGATGCGCGGCGGATGCGAGGCCCGCTGAGCGGGAAACAGCCGGGCTCGGTCCAGCGATTGAAACGATGCCGTATCCAGGCTGGGGAACTCACTGTGCGACACGGCGACCCTCCGCATCGATGACCTGTTCGCCGTCTTCCTTGGCAAAGGCAGCCTGTTGAGGATTCGGCAGGATGTCCAAGACCAGTTCGGAGGGGCGGCACAGCCGCGTGCCCAGCGGGGTGACAACGATGGGGCGGTTGATGAGGATGGGGTGCTGGAGCATGAAGTCCACCAGTTGCTCATCGGTCCACTTCGGGTCGTCCAGGCCCAGCTCGTCATAGGGCGTTCCCTTTTGGCGCATGACGTGGCGCGTCGGAACCCCCATGGCGGCGATGAGCGCCTGGAGCGTCTGTCGGTCTGGCGGGGTCTTCAGGTACTCGATGACCGTGGGCTCTTCGCCGGAATTTCGAATCATCGCCAGCGTGTTGCGCGATGTGCCGCACGCAGGGTTGTGGAAGATGGTGATGTGGCCCATGGGACTCCTTGAGGATGGGTATTACGCCAAGGTCAGGCGAATAGCGAGCGCGGCCAGCGTGAGCGCCAGCACAGGAACGGTCAGGACGACGCCGACGCGGAAATACGGTCCCCAGCCGATGGTGGTTCCCTTGCGGGCAAGCACGTGCAGCCACAGCAGGGTCGCCAGGCTGCCGATGGGCGTGATTTTTGGCCCCAGGTCGCAGCCGATGACGTTGGCGTACACCATGGCCTCCTTCACCAGACCTGTCGCGGAGGACTGGTCAATGGACAGCGCGCCGACCAGCACGGTCGGCATGTTGTTCATCACGGAGGACAGCCCGGCGGCAAGGAAGCCTGTTCCCATGGCCGCGCTCCAGACGCCACCCGCTGCCAGCCGGTCCAGCAGGCCCGCCAGCGCACTGGTCAGCCCGGCGTTGCGAAGCCCGTAGACCACCAGGTACATGCCCAGCGAGAAAAGCACGATTTGCCATGGTGCTCCCATCACGACCTTGCGCGTGCTGATGACATGCCCCCGTGCCGCGACTGCCAGCAGCACGGCCGCGCAGACGCCTGCCACGATGCTGACCGGGACGCCCAGTGGCTCCAGCACGAAGAAGCCGAGCAGCAGCAGGGCCAGCACCACCCAGCCAGCCCGGAAGGTGGTCTGGTCTTTGATGGCAGCGGCTGCAGGCCTCAGCGAAGCTCGGTCATAGGTGGCGGGCAGGTCCTTGCGGAAGTACAGGTACAGAACGACCAGGCTGGCAGCTACCGAAGCCAGGTTCACCGGCACCATCACCGAGGCATACCGGTTGAATCCGATACCGAAGAAGTCGGCAGAAACGATGTTGACCAGGTTGGACACGACCAGCGGCAGGCTGGCCGTATCCGCAATGAACCCTGCGGCCATCACGAACGCCAGGGTGGCGGCCGGCGAGAAGCCCAGCGCCACCAGCATGGCCATGACGATGGGCGTCAGGATGAGCGCCGCGCCATCGTTGGCGAACACGGCCGACACAGCGGCCCCCAACAGCACGATGAAAGCAAACAGGCGCCTTGCGCTGCCGTTGCCCCAGCGTGCAACGTGCAATGCTGCCCACTCGAAGAATCCCGCCTCGTCGAGGAGCAGGCTGATGATGATGACGGCGACGAACGTGGCCGTCGCATTCCACACGATGCCCCAAACCACCGGGATGTCCGAGAGGTGCACGACGCCCAAGGCAAGGGCGAGCAAAGCGCCTGCACTGGCACTCCAGCCGATGCCCAGGCCGCGAGGCTGCCAGATGACGAAGATCAGGGTGACAACGAAGATGAGGGCTGCGAGGAGCATGGGCGCAGGGAGGTTGGCGCGCTGAGCAGCGCGCGGGCGGAAGAATCAGTGGGAGAAGGAAGACGTCCTGGTCAGCAGCAGCTGGCCTTGTCCTGCGACACGGCGCACTCCACCCCCTGGCAGCAGTTCTCCGTGAGGTAGCCGAGCAGACCATTCATGTGCTCGAACGCAGCGCGGTAGACGAGGTGGCGGCTCGACCGCTCCTGCGTCACCAGCCCGGAGCGGGTCAGTTCCTTGAGGTGAAACGAGAGTGTCGTGCCCGGAGTTCCCAGAGCTTCGGCCATGACGCCGGGTGTCAGGCCCTCGGGGCCGACTACCACGAGGGCGCGAAAGATTCGCAGGCGCAGCGGGTGTGCGAGTGCGGCGAGGGAGTCAACGACTGCGGGTTCATCCATGCGGAGAATTATGCAATATTTCGATAAAAATGGAAATGTCGCAGAGTTGGTGAAATGGGTGTGTGCAATGTCTGCTTTGAGCGTCAAGCCGTCTTCTGGATGACTTCGCTGAGCGTCGTCAACCAGCCGGAAGCCGTCACCTGCCGGGATGTCCGTGAGGTCTGCTCCTGGCCGAACCCCGCCATCCGATCGCCCTATTCCTCAATCCACCCACCCCATCCCCGCCCCCCGGTTCACATGCCGCTGCCTGCCCACGACAAACTCCGAATCCAGCGTGGCCAGTGCGACGGAGATCCATGCGCCTTCTTCGTAATGCTGGCTGTGCCATGACAGCGATGAGCCGCATTGCTGGCAAAAGCATCGCGTGATGCCGGGCGATGAGGCAAAGGAGCGCAATTGCTCCCGGCCCTGGGTGAAGACAAGGTCCTTGACCGGCACGCTGCCGTAGGTGGCGAATGCGGCGCCGTGGGCCTTCTGGCAGATGCGGCAGTGGCAGTGCGATACGGCCCTGGGCGTGGACCGCAGTTCGTAGGCGATGGCGCCGCACAGGCAGCTGCCAGTCAAGTGAGGAGGGAGGCTGTCCGGGGCGTTGCTCATGGTCAGGCGGGGGCGAAAAAAAGCGCATGCCATTGTGCATGCGCCCAATGCCGCGAGAGGGATGCGCGGCGACCCCAGGAGTCATCCGTTTCGTCAGTCGCCGATGACCTGCAGCCCGCTGCCGTCCCCATGCGCCTGCAGGCACATTCTTCCGAGGTCGTTGAGAAAGCGCAGCACGGGCATCTCGCCCACGCAGGCGGGGATGGCGGCCATGATGTCGTTGTGCAGTTCCAGCAGCTGGTCGGCAGCGACGAACATGGCGGCGGATTCGCCGTAGTAGTGCCGCCAGAAGTCCTGCAGCAGGCCGTGGCGGGCCTTGCCTACGACCAGGGGATAGCCGTTTTCCCAGACCTGTGCGTCCATGGAAAGGCTGGCCAGGCCAGGGTCAACAGGCCGCGCGCTGGCGGGGATCAACAGTACACGTCGCATGTCCATGCTCATTTGCGTCTTCCAGGTGCGCCAGTGGACTCGGGCAACCCGGTCCGGGAGGAGGGTGGGGGGGGTCGCGCCGCAGGCGGCAAGAACCGGTTCCCACTTTATTCACGTGTGCACAACAAGAAAATTACAGCTGATTACATGCGGCGAGCGATGCGCCGTGTGCCTGCCGCTCTCCGTTCCAGTTCGCCGTTCAGGTGCTGCGCGCCCCGCCTTCGATCTCGAACGGAAAGTCCCCGAAGCGCAGGCTGCCGCGCCGCCTCTCCACCAGGGCGGGCGAGGCCGCGCATTCGGGCAGGGCGCTGAGGATCTGGTGCTTGGCGCGGAAGATCTGGATGTTCACGTACGAGGGCTCCACGCCCAGCATGCGTGAGAGCGCATCCAGTTCTATCCAGCCCTGGCTTGCGGGAGCCAGGCCTTTTTCTGCGTCCTGCTGGCGCACGCGGGCCAGGGTGACCAGGGTGTAGTGGTGTATGCGTTCGCCCAGCGCGATGGGCTTGTCGTCGCACAGGACGGTGAGGCTGGCGTGCTCTTCGTTCTGGCTGACGGTGAAGCGAAAGGACACCCGCGGCGGCTTGGGCGCACGCGGGTCGAAGCTGCTTTCCCGCGTGGATTCCAGGTCATCGCATTGCACGAATTCCCAGCTGCCTGCGGAGGTATGGACCATGGCGCCGTCCACCAGGGGCTCGGTGCCGTCGCCGGACTCCTGAAGCCAGCGGCCGTCCTCGAAGAAGACGTTGGCTTCGGGCTCCTGTGCGTCGGGCAGCAGGGTGCCGCGCGGGTTCAGGGCCAGGGGGCCGTCCTGGGGCAGGCCCGGGCCGGGGCTCAGGCAGGTGATGGGAGGTCCCAGGTCTTCCACGGTCCAGGCCGCTTCCGCGCCTTCGCCCATGCTGATCCTGGCGCCCACCGCCAAAACGGTCCAGCGGCCCGCGACCAGGCGCACGCCGTTGAGCATGGTGCCGTTGCGGCTCTGGTCCACGATTTCCCAGGTCTGCCGGTTCCAGCGGAACAGTGCGTGGACCTGGGAGACGTCGGGCGCCTTCATGACGGTCTGGCAGACCGAGGGATGGCGGCCGAAGGTATGCAGGGGCCGCAGCACGACGATGCGACCGTCGAGTTGGTTACGAAAGAGGGCCATCGCCTCGAATTCTCCTTGGGGCTTGTGTGAACAGGGGGTGGGCCGGGGGCGCATGGGCCCGGGGCCTGCAGCCTGTTGCCAAGCTGAGAGAGTACATGCCCGCTGCGCGTTTCAGTTTGTCAGACGTACAGGGCCTGCGGATTCAGTTCGGATTCCTGCAGCGGCCGGCTGCGCCAGCCCAGGGCCACGGGCACGTCGCGCAGCCGTGGATTGCCCAGTTCCGGCCAGATATGGCACAGGCCGGGAATCACGACTTTGACGGTGTGCAAAGGGATGTCGGGGCGCGAGTGGTCGTAGACGATGGTTTCCAGGCCCAGGCCGCGTGCGATGTCCACGCAGCGCGCAATGGCCTGGGCAATGTCCGGTGGCGCGGTGTCCGGCCTGTGCCCGGACAGTTGCGCAGGCTGTGGCGGCGGCGCATCGGCGCTGTCTGCAGGGTGCAGGAAGGCCTGCAGTGGCTCGGGCACGACAAAGCTTTTGCCGGCGGCGATCAGCTGGCTGATTTCGGTGAGGGCGCGTTCGCAGGCCAGTGCGCGGTCCAGGCTGCAGCCAAAGCCCACGGCCCATTGGCCGGTCTCTGCATGGCGGCCCACGGAGACGACGACGGGTATGCCGAAGTCATGCGTGATGTCCAGCAGCCAGTACGACCATTGCGGGCCGCAGCTGCGGTCCAGGCGCTGGCGTGTGGCCTGGGCAATGCCTTGCAGCGCAATGGCGGGCCTGCGGATCTGGCCGTACCACCAGATGGCGGCGGCGTCGCGTTCCACCAGTTCCATGAAGCCTTGCAGGATGGCCTCTTCCCGTGTGTTGCCTGCGGCGCAGCCGTTGGAGGTCCAGCCGACATGGTGCAGGCTTTGCGCGGGCGCATGGGCCAGGCAGAAGGCCAGCGGCAGGTAGCGGCGCGCATCGGCGGTCAGGGACCAGGCGGGCGCCCACCACAGGGGATCGGGCTGGTTGGCGAAAGGCGCCACGGCATGCGGTGGCTTGTCGGTGGCGAAGCCGGCGGTTTGCCGGTCGCTGAAGCGGGCCAGTTCCGTGGGCGCGATGCAGGGTGCGTCCAGCTCGGCAGCGGGGCCGACGACCACGGCTTCGTCGCCCTGGTGGAAGGCGGCATAGCGTTCCACCGCTTCACACATGGCGCTGGCGCGGGCCTGCACGGCCAAGAGTCCTTTGCCCAGGCACACCTGTGTTGCGGAGCCGGCCAGGCGGGTGCTGCCGGGGGCCGGTGTTCTGAAGATTTCGCTGCGGTAGACGGTGAGCGTTTCGTCTGTCTCGGCTGTCAGGGGCGTGACCCTGGCAATCACGCCGGTCAGCGGGCTGACGTGCTGCGACAGGCGCTGCACCGTGGTCTCGGCCGGCACGCTGCGCCAGCCGCCGTCGGCGCGCGCGGCATGCGTGCCGGGAACTGGCGCAATGCGCTCGCGCTGGCGCAGGGCCATCAGCCCTGGCGTGCCGCAATGCGGGCATTGCGGGCGGGCGGCCACCGGGTGGGGCTGCTCAGGCGCCAGTGTCCACACGGTTTGCGCCGCATCGGTGTGTGCAACCAGGCGCTGCACCATGGGCAGCAGGGCCCGCAGCCGCGTGGCGATGAGGTCGGCGCCGGCGCGCACGGGCGGGCAGCGGTCGCTGTCCTGAGGCTGACCGTGCTTGCCGCCGCGTGCGGGATGGTTGCGTTGCCAGCGGTGCGCGAGGCAATGCCAGCAGGCCGCTGCCTGGAGTTTGAAAAGCGGCCCCGCCATGGCCTGCTCGCCCGCCGGCCGCACCAGCAACCAGGGCCGCCCTGCGGCGCGCTGGCCGGCATCAATGGCGCCCAGGCGCGGGTCCAGATAGTCGTCGCAGAAAACGATGGTGAGCGGGGCGTGGGCGGGTGCCTGCGTGGCCACGGCCGCAGCCCAGCGGCAGGCCGCCGTGCTGTCCAGGGCTGCAGTCAGCAGGACGATGTCGATCTGCTCCGAGGCCTGCCGGCGCACGGGCGGAGCCGAGAAGTCGGGCTGCAGATAGCCGTGGCCGTTCACGTCGCTGGGCCGCACCGGCTGGACCAGACCCTGGCGCAGCAGGGCGCCGAGGGCGTGCAGCATCTGTGCCAGGGGCGCATCGGGCACCGCAGCGCAGTGCTGCATGAGACTGGTGCCGGCCTGCAGCGGGGCGTTCAGCGCCAGCACGGCGGCGGAGCCCAGGGCCAGCGTCTCGCGTTCGCTGTCCAGCAAGAGGCGGTCGCCCTGCTGCACGGGCGGCAGGAATTTCTCGTGCCAGCGAAAGGCGTGGGCGAACAGGTCCGGGGCCGTGGGCTCAGGCAAGAGACGGTGCTCCGAGTTCAAGGCGGACGACGGCATAGGGGTGCTGGCCGGTGGTGGCGTGGAAGGCGGTCTCGAACAGCAGGTGCTGCTGCGAGAACCGGGCATACAGGTGCTCTTGCAGGCTGATGCGGATGGCGGGGTGGAGGCGCTCTATCTGCGCGCCGTCCGCAAAGCCCGAGACGACGGGCAGGCGCATGCCGCCCACCTGCATGGGCAGCCGCGCAAGGGCCGGGTGCACATGGTCGAGCACGACGGTGCACGGCGGGCTGCCGGGCGCGGCAAAACGCTGGGCCAGCTGCTGCAGCATGGTGTCCAGCGCGGCCTGGGGAAGATAGGGGCAGACGCCTTCCAGCAGTACCAGGACGGGCCGGTTGCCGGGAAGGGCGGCGGTGTCCAGCCAGGAGGTGTCGAGGATGGAGCCGGCGAGATTGGTTTCAGGGCCTGCAATGTATTGCGCGCGCAGGGCGATGGCGTCGGGCAGGTCCACGTTCAGCCAGCGTGCGGTGCCGGTCTCGGGTGCAAGGCGGTTGCGCCGCGTGCACAGGCCTGCGCCCAGCGCGATGCACAGGCCGGACGGATGGGCGGTCAGAAATTCCGTGGTGAGCCGGTCGAACAGCTGCGAGCGCAGCACCACGCTTCGTACAAAGGCGGGGTCGGCCGCATGGGCCTCGCTGGCCTGGGGCAGGGCGGCGGCAATGCGGCGCGCCTCGGGGTCGGAAAAAGGCGGCAGGTCCGGCAGTTCCGTGGAAGCTGCCGGACCTGCCGCCCGGGCACGTGCCGCCAGCGTCAGCAGCAAGGTGGCCGTGGCCCCTTGCAGCTGCGCCGGTGCCGTATCAGCAGGTGAAGGGATAGGCGTCACCGGTGTTGTTGTAGGAGGTGAGGGCGATGGCCCACAGGTCCTGCTCGGCGGGGGCCACCGGGTAGTTCAGCACGATGCCGTTCTTGATGGCCGTGCCGTCTGCGCGCCGGAGGTTCCATTCGCCGCGCGCCGCATCCCAGGTGAAGGACTGCTCGGTCTCGAAACGCACCTGGAAGTTGAACGGGTTGTTGTAGCCCAGCCATTGGCTCAGCACGGGGGCCTTGTCCTTGCCGTCGTCACGCGTCAGCTCTGCGTGGAACTCGGGCGACTGCCAGGCCAGGGCGATGGCGCGCAGCACCACGCCTCCGAAGGCCAGCAGCGAGTCAGGACCGCCGCCGGGAATGCCCAGGCCCGTGGGCAGGGCGGCCTTGAGCGTGCCGTTGCTCGGTTCCTCGAACGAGGTGCTGACGCCCATGAAGTTGGGGAACAGCTGGTAGTAGGCGGCCAGCGCCTCGGAGGCGTGGGTCTGGGGAGCCTGGGGCAGGACGATGACGAATTCATCGTCAGGACCGATCCAGCCGGCCGTGAGCGTGGGCTTCCATTCCGCGCGCTGGCTGGCGTCGTCGCTCAGGCGCAGCGATACATCGACCTGGGGCCACTGCGTGGGGAGGCTGAAGTCGCGGTGCAGCATGGGCTGGATGTCGCGCTGCCCCAGCAGATCACGGCGGTAGGCGTCATCCTGCCAGGAGCGGGCGATGGCCCGCAGATAGGCAAGGCGGAATGCGAGCAACGGTTCAGTATTCTGCAGCTGGGTGGTCATGTGACTTCATCCTCGGTTCAAGAAAAGTGCGTCTGGCCGGGCCGGGGCCCTGACAGGTGCACGGACAGTTCAGGCCGCAATGCGGCCAGCTCACTCAGGCGCGCGGCCACGTCCGGCCTGGCGGGTGCCAGGGCCAGCGACAGGGCCAGCGCCTCGGTTTCTGTGCGGTACTTGCAGGCGGTGCGCGCAATGGCGGCCGCCTGGCCCAGGCTGTCCTGCACATCCGCAGGCCCGCCGCCCATGGCCAGCAGGATGCGGGCTTTCTTCAGATGCAACTCGCTGCTGTGCAGCCGCTCGTCCAGCACGTCGGCCAGGCGCAGGCATTCGTCGATCTTGTCCAGGGCCTCGGCCCAGCGCCCGCTGGCCGCCAGCATTTCTGCGACGAAGGAGCGGTAGTAGGTCTGGCAGTAGCGGCAGCCCATGTCCCAGAGCAGCTGCGCCGTGCCGCTGGCGCGTTCAATGCCCTCTGCGCTGGCGCTGCCTGCGCTGTCACCCAGCGCCCAGCAGCGGATGATGTCCGCATAGCCCGAGAACGCGGGCAGGCCATAGCGGGCCGTGATGTCCAGCAGCTCGCCCGTGGTGGCCAAGGCGCTTTCCTTGTCGCCACGTGCCTGGTGGACCAGGGCCTGGTAGAGCAGGGCCATGCTCAGGGAGGGGATGTGCGAGACCTCGTGCGCCAGGCGCACGGCGTTGTCCGCATCGGCCAGCGCGGCCTGGTCAAAGCCTGAGAACCAGCGCACCAGGGCGCGCCCGCACGTGGCCCAGACGCGGGTGTCGAAGCCGAACTCGGCCGCATGGTGGGCATGGGCCACGGGGTCGTAGCGGGTGATGGCGTCGGTCAGCGCTTCCTCGGCCAGGTCGAAGCGGCCGTCGGAGTAGTGGGCCAGGCCCAGGTAGGTCTGCGCGGCCACGAGCACTCCCGTGTCCTGCTGGCGCACGGCCTGCTCCAGCAGGCGGCGGCTGAGCTGGCGCACTTCCTCGCGGTTGCTGGCCACGTGGTGGTAGGTGATCAGCATCCACAGGTGCTGCACCTGCTTGTAGTCGGCCACCGCGTTGGCGCCGGGGCCGGCCAGCAGCTCCTGCGACAGCGCGATGCGCTCCACCACCTGGGCATGGGCCCAGCCGTGCTTGTTCATCAGCGCCTGGGTCACGTAGCTGTTGACGTCCAGCCGCGCCTCGCGCTGGGCCACGCCCTGCAGTTGGTGCAGCCAGTCGTCGATGTGGCGCGCGTAGGCGATGGTTTCATCGTTGAGCGAGCGCAACTGCGTGATGCGCAACTGCCGCACCGCCAGCGCCACGGCCTGGGCATGGTCGCCCGCGTCTGCCCAGTGCTGGGCCACGCCTGCGGGTTCCGCGGCAACGCGCTGGGGCCGGTGCTGCATCAGGGCCAGGGCCACGTCGCGGTGCAGCAGCCGGCGCTGCGATGCCAGCATGCATTCGTAGGCCGTATCGCGGATCAGCGCGTGGCGGAACATGAAGGCGCCGGCGCCCGCACGTTCATCGGCAATGACCAGGCCGGCCTGGCCCAGCTGCGCCAGTTCCTGCTCGACCTCGCCTTGCGGGCGTTCCACGCAGGCGCACAGCAGGTCGAAGTCGAAGTGCCGGCCCATGGTGGCTGCCAGTTGCAGCAGCGGCTTGAGCGGGCCGATGCGGTCGAAGCGGCTGACCAGCGATTCGCGCAGGGTCAGCGGGATGGCGGCCGGCAGTCCGGCGTGGCGAAAATCCCAGACGCCGTCCTGTTCCACCAGGTGGGCGTCCAGCAGCATGCGCGCCATTTCCTGGATGAACAGCGGCACGCCGTCGGTGCGGTCCACCACGTGGCGGATCACGGCGGGGCTGAGCCTGCGCGGCGCCAGCGTCTGGCGGGCCAGCTCGGTGGCCTGCGCGTCTTCCAGGCGCCGCACGTCCACGCACTCGGCCTGCAGGCCTTCGGGCGGCTGCCACTGCGGCCGCGCCGTCAGCACCAGCAGCACGCGCCGCCCGGGCAGGCGCGCCACCAGTTGCTCCAGCAGTTCGATGCTGGTCGGGTCGGCCCAGTGCACGTCTTCGACGACCAGCAGCAAGGGCTCGGCTTCGGACATGTGCAGCAGCCATTGCGCGGTGGACTGCAGCAGCAGCGCCCTTTGCATGACGGCCGAGATGCGGCTGGGCTCGCAGTCGCCCAGCGGCAGCGAGAGCCAGGCGCACAGAATGGGCAGGGCGGCCTCGGCATCGCAGCCTGCGGCACGCAGGGCTTCGCGCATCTGCTCGCGGTGGTCCTGCGGGGGATCGGCCGCCTCCAGCCGCTGCCGTATCAGGCCCAGGAAAGGGGTCAGCGCGGTGTTGCGGTGCTCGGGCTGGCATTGCAGCACCACGGTGTTCGCGCCCTGCGTCCTGGCGTGGACGAGCAGCATGTCGGCCAGGCAGGATTTGCCGATGCCCGGCTCGCCGCGAATCCACAGCGCATTGCCCCCAGCTTCGCGGGCCCGCTCCCATGCGCCGTGCAGGCGCTGCAGTTCAGGTTCGCGGCCTATGCACTGCAGGGCCGCATCGGACACAGGCCCCGGCATTGGCTCGGCCGGCTGTTCCAGCTCCAGGCGATAGGTCTGCATGCCCGTGGGCTGGCCCGGCAGGCGCAGGCTGCCGGCTTTCTCGAAGCGCGCATGGCGGGCCAGCAGGCGGTGGCTGCTTTCGCTGGCCAGCAGGGTGCCCGCATCGGCCATGGCCTCCAGCCGCATGGCCACGTTGACGGCATGGCCCGAGGGCGCTTCGCCGCCGACCACCACGGCCATGCCGGTGTGCAGGCCCATGCGGATTCCCAGGTGCAGTCCGTGGACCTGCTCGATGGCGGCCGCGCGGCTGCGGCTGAGCGTCAGCAGCTCCTGCGCCGTCATGCCGGCCTGGCGGGCATCGGTGTCGCTGGTGTGCGGATAGCCGAAGAGCACCAGCATGCGGTCGCCCAGCGTGCCTGCCAGCATGCCTCCGCGCCGGGTGGCAACGTCGGAGAACAGCGTGAGCTCTTCGCGCTGCAGCAGTTCGATGTCTTCGATGTTCAGCCCCTGCGAGGGCTGGCCTGTGGTGCCGGCCGTGCCGTCCATGCCGTGGGTGTCGCTGCCCGGCCACAGGGACACGCTGCAGCACAGCACGGTGAGCTGGCGCACTTCGGAGAACACGCGTGTGGTGGCCACGGTGCGTGTCAGGTCTGCCTGCTGCACCTGGGCGGCGGCGGGCAGCTCGCCCACCAGATCGTCCAGCCGCACGCGCATGAGGTCCCTGAGCAGGGCCGCCGCCGAGTCGCTGCGCTCCGCGGGCCGCTTCTTGAGCGCCTTGCGCAGCAGGGCGGCGATGGGATGGGTGGAGATGGCAGGCGGCAGCTGCACTTCCTGGGGGCTGAGCTGGCGGTGCACGATCTCGGCCACCGAGGCGCCCTGCACGGCGGGCGTGCCCGTCAGGCATTCGAGGAACATCAGTCCCCATGCATAGAGATCGGTGCGGGCGCTGGGCGGCTCGCCGCGCAGTTGCTCGGGCGCGCTGTAGGCCGGCGTGCCCAGGCATTCGTCGCCCATGGTGAGTTGCGAGACCTGCGGGCCGGCAAACTGCGGAATGACGGTGCCGATGCCGAAGTCCAGCACCATGGCGTGCCGCACGGCACCCGTGGAGGTGACCATCACGTTATCGGGCTTGAGGTCGCGGTGCACGATGCCGGCCGCATGCGCGCAGTCCAGTGCATCCAGCACCTCGCCCATGAGGCGGCCGGTCTCGGCCGCGCTGAGCACGCCCTGGCGGCCGATCAGGCTTTTGAGGGTTTCACCGGGCACATACTCGAAGACACCATAGACGCAGTCGCCTTGCTCGCCCTTGTCCAGCAACTGGACGATGTGCGGATGGTGCAGGGACGCGCACAGCATGGTTTCGCGGTGAAACCGCTCCACCTGCCGGCCGCCCTCCTGCAGCTTCACGACCTTGATGGCCACCGACGCGCCCGTGCGCCGGTGGCGGGCACGGTAGACGGTGCCGTAGCCACCCGATCCCAAGGTCTCCAGCAGTTCGTAGTCGGGGATTACCAAGGGGGCTGGCGCCACCGGGGTCACCGCAGCTTGCGTGGGGTTGGTGATGGCATCCTGCATTTCAGCCTCGGTTGGGGATCCTCCTGGAGGTATCCAGTCGTCCATTTGTCATACGGCAGACCGTGCTTCTGATACCGTTCGTTACTATAGCGTACGTCCGAATGCAATTGCCTGATTTTGCCAACTTGGTTGCCTGTGGTTGCCATCGCTGGGCCGCCCCTGCGCTCAATCCAGTTGCAGCAGGGCGCTGACGGTGTTCTCCAGCACCTCCACCAGTTCCGGGTCCATGTAGCGGTACTCATCAGGGATATCGAGCACATGCAGGCGCTTTGGCTCCAGCAGGCGGCCGAACTCGGCCTTGAGGCGGGACTGGTGCCTTTCCTCCATCACGAGAATCACGTCGGCCCAGGCCACATCGTCGGCCGACACGCGATGGCGGGCGCCGGAGCTGGTGCCGCCCGAGCGCACCTGCAGCGCCGGGTGCCTGCGCCAGACCTGCTCTGCCGTGGGACTGCGCCACTGGTTGCGGCTGCAGACGAAGAGGACCTTGAGGCGGTTGTCATTGCGGGGCATGGCTGACAAGGGAGATGGATGGTTGAGAGGAATGGGGCGCAGTGTAGGGCGCCACAGCTTGCAGGCGCTGCGCCATCGCCTATGATGCGCGGCACCTGTGAATAATCACAGCTACTTGCAACCCACGGAAAGGTCCACGCACCATGAACGGTCACTGTCTTTGCGGCGCAGTCAGCTTTGTCTCTCCCCGGGCCCGGGAAATCGGGGCCTGTCACTGCGGGTACTGCCGGCGCTGGGGCGGCGGCCCCATGCTGACCGTGCATTGCGGGCCGGAGGTGAGGTTCGAAGGGAGTGAGCACATAGGCACCTACGCCTCTTCCGAATGGGCCGAGCGCGCCTTCTGCAAGCAGTGCGGCACGCACCTGTACTACCGGCTGCACGCGACGGGCGAGTACTTCGTGCCCGCCGGCGCCTTCGAGTCGCAGGACTTCGAGCTGGCCGCGCAGATCTACATCGACAAGAAGCCCGGCTACTACGACTTCGCCAACCAGACGCCGACCATGACCGAGGCCGAGGTCATCGCCCAGTACGCGCCGCCGCAGGAATGAGGCACAGTCCCATGCCCCTGCACGATGACTCCAGCGGCCTGGCAATGGAGCCTGCCGCACGGCCCGGCGATCCGCTCGACCGGGTCGATACCCCCAGCCTGGCGCTGGACCTGACCGTCTTCGACGCCAACCTGCGCACCATGCAGGACTGGGCCGATCGCCATGGCGTGGCGCTGCGCCCGCATGCCAAGGCGCACAAGTGCCCGCAGATCGCGCTGCGCCAGCTGGCGCTGGGCGCGCGCGGCATCTGCTGCCAGAAGGTGAGCGAGGCCGTGCCCTTCGTGGCGGCCGGCGTGCGCGACATCCTGATCAGCAATGAGGTGGTGGGCCCGGCCAAGCACGCGCTGCTGGCCCGGCTGGCGCGCACGGCGCGCATGGCCGTGTGCGTGGACAACGCGGCCAACCTGGTGCAGTTGTCCGAGGCCATGTCGCAGGCGGGCGTGGAGATCGACGTGCTGGTGGAGGTGGATGTGGGCCAGGGCCGCTGCGGCGTCACGGGTGCCGAGGCCGTGCTGGCCCTGGCGCGGCAGGCGCACGGCCTGCCGGGCGTGAATTTCGCGGGCCTGCAGGCCTACCACGGCGCGGTGCAGCACCGGCGCAGCCGCGAAGAGCGTGCGCAGGTCTGCCAGGAGGCGGCGCGCCAGGCGGCGGCATGCGCGCAACTGCTGCGCGACAACGGCATGGCCTGCCACTCCATCACGGGCGGCGGCACGGGCAGCGTGGAGTTCGATGCGGCCAGCGGTGTCTACACCGAGCTGCAGCCGGGCTCCTATGCCTTCATGGATGGCGACTACGGCGCCAACGAGTGGGACGGGGCGCTGGCCTTTCGCAGCAGCCTGTTCCTGCTGTCCACGGTGATGAGCACGCCCGCGCCGGACCGCGTCATCCTGGACGCGGGCCTGAAGTCCACCTCGGCCGAATGCGGGCCGCCTGCCGTCCACGGCACGCCGGGCCTGCGCTGCGTGGCCATCAACGACGAGCACAGCGTGGTGCGCGTGGAGCCGGGCGCCCAGGCGCCGGCGCTGGGCAGCGTGCTGCAGCTGCTGCCCTCCCATGTGGACCCGACGTTCAACCTGCACGACGAACTGGTGGTGCTGCAGGATGGCGTGGTGCGCGCGCTGTGGCCGATTGCGGCGCGCGGGCTGTCGCGCTGAAGACGGCATGAAAGAAGCCGCCGGCCCTGGGGCACGGCGGCTTTTTTGCGTCTGTGCCCTGCTGTGGCCTGTGGCTTACAGCTCGATCTTGGCGCGGCGGATCACGTCGCCAAAGCGCCTGTTCTCTTCGACGATGAAGGCCTTGAACTCTTCGGGCGTGGGGAAGTAGTTCTCATAGCCGAAGGTCTGGAACTTGGGCTGGATGTCGGGCTCGCGCAGCGCCTTCATGGTGTCCTGGCGGATCTTCTCGACCACGGCGGGCGGCGTGGACTTGGAGACGGCAAAGGCATTCCAGCCGGTGACCACGGCGTCGGCCGGGCCGCCCGACTCGGCCACGGTGGGCACATCCTCGTAGCCCTTGAGGCGATGGGGTGCCAGCACGGCCAGGAAGCGCAGCTTGCCCGAACGCATCAGCGGGCCGGCCGTGCCCGAGGAGCCCAGCGCAAAGGCCAGCTCGCCCGTGGCCACGCTGGTGTACAGCTGGCTGGTTTCCTTGTAGATGACGTGTTCCATCTTGGTGCCCGTCAGCGACTCCAGCAGGGCCGAGCCCAGGTGCACCGGGTTGCCCACGGACCACGAGCCGTAGTTGAGCTTGCCGGGACGCGCCTTGGCGTCGGCAATCAGGTCGGCCACGGTCTTGTAGGGGCTGTTGACCGGCACGCAGACGAAGAAGAAGGTGCGGAACAGCGGCAGGACGACTTCGAAGTCCTTGTCGATGCTGTAGGGCAGCTTCTTGAACAGATGGGGATAGGCGGCCAGGTGGACGTTGTCCAGCTGGATGATGTCCGTGCCGTCGGTGGCGCCGCGCTTGAAGGCCTCGATGGCGATGAAACCGTTGCCGCCGGGGCGATTTTCCACGATGACGGGCTGGTTCCACAGGCGCGCCAGCTTGTCGGCCACCAGGCGCGAAGTGCCGTCCGGGCCGCCGCCCACGGGGAACGGATTGATGATGCGCACCTGCTTGGTGGGCCAGTTGGCGGCGGCACCCGACTGGGCACGCGCGGGCGCCAGCGCGCCCAGGGCCAGGGCGCCAAGGGCGAGGCCCGCCTGGCGGCGATTGATGCTGAAGGCGCTGTCTTTCATTGTCTGTCTCCGAGTCGCTGTTGGGCTTGCTGGGTGGCTTGGCCCTATGCCGGGAATGCACGGGCTGCTCTTGTTTTTCGCTCTTTTGCAGGAGCGGCTGGACGATCCAGTCGCCGCATTGTGTCAGTTCGCCGCAAAGCACCTAGCCATGGCCGCCGCTAGCAGCTATAGCAAAATGGCATAAGTGAGGAGACGATAGAGCATGAATTTGCAGCAGATAGAGACCTTTGTGCATGTGGCCGAGACCGGCAGCTTCAGCAAGGCGGCCGTGCTGCTGGAGACGGCCCAGCCCGCCTTGAGCCGCCAGGTGCGGGCGCTGGAGACAGAACTGCGCGAAACCCTGCTGATCCGCACCGGCCGCGGCGTGACGCTGACTGACGCAGGCCGCCGCCTGCTGGAGCACGGCCACGCCATCATGCAGCGCGTGGCCCTGGCGCGCGAAGACCTGGGCAGCCAGCGCGACGAGCCCGTGGGCCGCATCGTGGTGGGCCTGCCGCCCAGCCTGGCGCGGCGCCTGACGCTGCCGCTGATCGACCTGTTCAGCAAGGACATGCCCAAGGCCCGGCTGGCCGTGGTCGAGGGCTTTTCCATGAACATCGCCGAGTGGCTGACTTCGGGCCGCATGGACCTGGGCCTGGTCTACACGCCCGAGCCGCATCCGCACATCGAGGTCACGCCCGTGCTGGAGGAGCGCCTGTGCCTGATCGGCCCGGCGCGCACGCTCGGCGGGCGCAGCGGCGTGCGCTTTGACGAGTTGTCGCAGTTCCCGCTGATCATGCCGCAGCACGGCCAGATCTTCCGCAAGCTCATGGAGGCGCAGGCCACGCTGTCCCAGGTCAAGCTCAACGTGGTCTGGGAGGTGTCCAGCGTGCCGGCCATCCTGGACCTGGTGCGCGGCGGCTACGGCTACGCCGCGCTGACTGACAGCGCCATGCGCAGCCACCTGACCGATGCCGAGCTGGTGGGCATTCCCATCGAATCGCCCCATGTGGTGAGCACGCTGTGCCTGGCGCAGTCGGCCAAGAAAAAAGCCACGCCGCTGATCCGCAAGACCTCGCTGGCCCTGCGCGAACTGAGCCAGCAGGTGTGCGCGCCGCTCTGAGCGGCTGTAGCGACAGCGGCAGCGGCAGCGGCAGGTCAGCAGGCCTCAGAGCAGTGGCCGCAGCTCCCGCGCCGCCTCCTGCAGCAGCGGCAGCAGCTCGGCCGCCATGTCGGCGGGTGCCATGCGCTGGGGCGAGGTCACGATGTTGAGCGCGGCCACCGTGCGGCCCTCCATGTTGCGCAGCGGCACGGCCAGCGCCTGCACGGCCAGCTCATGCTCTTCCAGGGCCAGGCAGAAGTCCTGTCGGCGTACTTCGTCCAGCACGCCTTCCAGCGCGGCGCTGTCCGTCACCGTGTGGGCGGTCAGGCGCCGCAGATCGTGCGATGCCAGCCATTGCCTGAGCTCGGCCGGGGGCAGGGCGGCCAGCAGCACGCGGCCCGTGGAGGTGGCATGGGCGGGCAGGCGGCTGCCAAGGTGCAGGCCGTGCGCCATGAGGCGCTGGCCGCGCTCGTGCAGGGCGCTGCGCGCGACGATGACCACCTCATGGCCATCGCGCACCACGCAGGAAAACGACAGCTGGGTCTGCGCCGCCAGCCGGTACAGCACGGGCTGGACGATGCGCGGCAGCCGCGCCGACGCCAGGTAGCTGCCCGACAGCCGCAGCACCTTGGGCGCCAGCCAGAAATGGCTGCCATCCGTCTCCAGATAACCCAGGTGCGTCAAGGTCAGCAGATGGCGGCGCGCGGCCGTGCGCGTGATGCCCGAGCGCTCGGCCGCCATGGTGGCGTTCAGGCGCTGGCGCTCGGTGTCGAAGCTCTCCAGCACGGCCAGGCCCTTGGCCAGTCCGGCGATGAAGTCATCCGGGTCGATGGGAAAGGGCTGGTTCATGGGCGGGGAGGGTGGGCATGCAGGTAGTGCGCGATTGTCGCGCAGATTGCGCGATCACCGCGCAATGCGTGCTGCAGTCCCTCGTCTTTGCGCTGTCTCAAAACTAGTCTTGGGCGCAGGCCATGGCATGAACCGGCCATGACATCGAACAACGCAACGGAGACAAATCAATGCGCACCCAAGTCGCCATCATCGGTGCAGGCCCTGCCGGCCTGCTTCTCGGCCAGCTGCTGTACCGCGCGGGCATAGACAACGTCATCATCGAGCAGCGCAGTGCCGACTACGTGCTGGGCCGCATCCGTGCCGGCGTGCTTGAACAGGTCACCGTGGACCTGCTGGAGCAGGCCGGTGCCGACGCCCGCATGCGCGCGGAAGGCCTGCCGCACGACGGCATCGAGCTGCTGTTCGGCGGCCAGCGCCACCGCATCGACCTGCATGGCCTGACCGGCGGCAAGCGCGTCATGGTCTATGGCCAGACCGAGGTCACGCGCGACCTGATGGAGGTGCGCGCCGCCGAGGGCCTGACCACGGTCTACGAGGCCAGCAACGTGCAGCCCGCGGGCTTCGATGGCGACAGCCCTGTCGTGCGCTACGAGAAGGACGGCCAGGTCCATGAGCTGCAATGCGACTTCATCGCCGGCTGCGACGGCTTTCACGGCATCTGCCGCGCCAGCGTGCCCCAGGACAAGGTGCGCACCTTCGAGAAGGTCTACCCCTTCGGCTGGCTGGGCCTGCTGTCGGACACGCCGCCCGTCTCGCACGAACTGATCTACGCCCAGACCGAGCGCGGCTTCGCACTGTGCAGCCAGCGCAGCGCCACGCGCAGCCGCTACTACCTGCAGGTGCCGCTGACCGAAAAAGTCGAGGACTGGAGCGACGAAGCCTTCTGGAACGAGCTGCGCCTGCGCCTGGACCCCGAGGCGCGCGAGCGCCTGGTGACCGGCCCCTCGCTGGAAAAGAGCATCGCCCCGCTGCGCAGCTTCGTGACCGAGCCCATGCGCTTCGGCCGCCTGTTCCTGGCCGGCGACGCGGCCCACATCGTGCCGCCCACGGGCGCCAAGGGCCTGAACCTGGCCGCCTCGGACGTGGGCTACCTGTCCAGCGCCTTCGCGCAGTACTACCGCGACAAGGCGCCCGAAGGCATCGACGGCTACTCCGAGCAATGCCTGCGCCGCGTCTGGAAGGCCGAGCGCTTTTCGTGGTGGATGACCTCGCTCATGCACCGCTTCCCCGATGCGGGCGGCTTCGACACCAAGGTGCAGGAGGCGGAACTGGACTACATCGTCAACTCCCGTGCAGGCTCGACCTCGCTGGCCGAGAACTATGTGGGGTTGCCGCTGGTGTGAGCCCAGGGCAACAGCGCGGGCAGCGGGGGCGGCGCCTGCATCGATGCGCGTCTGTCGCCACAGCATTGCGCAAATTTGCGGCCCGCCTCGCCCGGACGGGGGCGGGCGAGGAGTAAGCTTGGCGGGTTATGGCGCACATCACGTTTCCTCCTCCCTATATCGCTCCCCAGAATGCAGCGCAGTCGCTGCGCGACGCAGGCTATGCGGTGCTGCGCCCCGATGAATTCGCGGCCTGGGCAGGCGTGTCCTTGACCGAGCTGCATGCGCTCGATGCCGACTGGGCCCAGTTGCCGCCCGATGCCTTCCTCAAGGACGGCGGCCGCTACCGGCGCCGCCGCCATTCCTGCTTCATCGCAGCGCAGGGCGAGCTGCAGCAGGTGGAGCATCGCGCGCACTGGCAGCCGGTGGAATACAACGCCCTGCATGGCGGCATGCTGCGCATGTTCGATCCCATGCGCGACGCCACGGCGCAAAGCGCCACCTGGAGCCGGCTGCTGCTGGCACTGGCCGGCCTGTCCGACCAGGTGTTCTGCGCCCAGGGCGATGATGTGCGGCACGAGCGCTGGTTCATCGAATCCCACCAGTTCCGCATCGACACCACGGACGGCATTGGCCGGCCCACGCCCGAAGGCGCGCACCGCGATGGCGTGGACCTGGTGGCGGTGATCCTGGTCGGGCGCGAGGGCGTGAAGGGTGGCGAGACACGCATCTTCGAGGCCACGGGCCCCAGCGGCCAGCGCTTCACGCTGACCGAGCCCTGGTCGGTGATGCTGCTGGACGATGCCCGCATGATCCACGAGACCACGCCCATCCAGCCTGAGCAGCCGGGCGGCGTGCGCGATACCCTGGTGCTGACCTATCGCCGCCAGGGTTTCCAGGGCTCGGAGCTGACGCGTCGCCAGAAGGATTGATGCAGCTCAAGACGCCGGCGCATGATGGGCGCACACTTTGGTTCATCGACCCGGCCGCCTCCGATTTCTGATGGCGGCCAAGCACAAAGGAGAAAACGCATGTTCAAGCACATCCTGGTTCCCGTGGACGGCTCCAACAGCTCGATGCTGGCGGTTCACAAGGGCGTGGAGCTGGCCAAGGCCTTTGGCAGCACGCTGACGGCGGTCTACGTGGTGGACCCCTATCCGTTCACGGGCGTGGGGGCCGATTTCGCCTACGGCCAGTCGCAGTACCTGAGCGCGGCCACGGCCGAGGCCAACACCACGCTGGATGCCGTCAAGAAGATCACCGATGAGGCCGGTGTGAATGCCACCACCGTGGTCGGCGAGGGCCATGCCGTGCACGAAGGCATCGTGCGCGTGCTCGAGAGCACGGGCGCCGACCTGATCATCATGGGCTCGCAGGGCCGCCGTGGCCTGGAAAAGCTGGTGCTGGGCAGCGTGACCCAGCGCGTGCTGGGCGCCGTGCGCGTGCCGGTGCTGGTGGTGCGCGAGTAATCACCGGGCCGCCCGGCCCTTCGCCGGGTGGAACTGCAACGGCTCCCTCGGGAGCCGTTTTGCTTGGTGCGCTGCAAGGGGAGGGGCGATCAGCGATTGAGCAGCCGTGCCAGCCAGCCCTTTTTCTTGCGCTGCAGTTCCAGCTCCTGCAGCACCTCGTGCTTGAGCCGTTCCTTCTCGGCGGCAGGACTGGACTCGCGCGCCATGCGCAGATAGGCCTTGGCGGAGTCCACGTAGCCGGTGTCTTCGTTGCGGATGTGGTTGAACAGCCAGCGCGAGAGCATGCCATGCAGTTCGGCGGCCACGTCCTCGCCCGCATCGAAGCGGGTCTGCATCTCGAGCACGCGGCGCGTGAACAGCTCGTGCACCTTCTTGTGCGGGCCGGCGAACATGTAGCCGGCGCTCTCGATCAGGCTTTCCTCGAACACGAAGTGCGAGACGGTGTAGTCGATCATCTCGCCGATGACATCGCCCAGGGCCTCGCGGTCGGGCGAGGAGCGCAGCTCGTAGAGCTTGTTGATGTAATCGACGATGCGGCGGTGCTGCCGGTCGATTTCTGCAATCCCGGTGTCCAGCTCGGGGACCCAGACCAGCAATGCCATGACGTTCTCCAGGAATTCGGTGATTTCCAGAGAAGTATTCACGGGACTGTCACAAAACTCCTTGATGCAGATCAGGCTGATCTGCATCAATGAAATGCGGCGTTCGCCGTTGCGGGCGGTGCCGGGCATGGAGCCCTGGCACCGCAGGCATGTCACTCGATCTTGGCGCCCGAGGACTCCACGATCTGCTTGGACTGCTTGAAGTCGGCCTGGAACAGCTTGTCGAAGTCGGCCACGCTCATGGACTGGGGCTCGGCGCCCTGGGTCTGGATGGCGTCGCGCACTTCGGGCATGGCCAGCAGCCTGTTCACTTCGGCGTTGACCTTGGTCACGACGGCCGTAGGCGTGCCCTTGGGCATGAACAGGCCGTACCAGGTGCTCACGTCAAAGCCCTTGAGGCCCGATTCGGCCAGCGTGGGCGTGTCGGGCAGCGAGGACGAGCGCTTGGCCGATGTGACGGCGATGGCACGCAGCTTGCCGGCCTTGATCTGGCCGAGGGCCGAGGGCACGGAGGAGACCAGCAGATCCACGTTGCCCGCCAGCGCATCCATCATGGCCGGGTTGGAGCCCTTGTAGGGCACGTGCACCAGCTGGATGCCCGCTGCCTTCTCCAGCAGCACGCCCGAGATGTGGATGCTGGTGCCATTGCCCGGCGAGCCGTAGGTCACCTTGCCGGGGTGCTGCTTGGCAGCCGCCACGATGTCGGCCAGGGTCTTGTAGGGCGAGTTCACGCTGGTGGCGATCACGATGGGCGTGTAGGCCACGTGGGCCACGGGCACCAGGTCCTTGACCGGGTTCCAGGGCAGGTTCTTGTAGAGGTAGGGGCCCAGGACCACGTTGTCCTTCTGGCCCATGACCATGTCGTAGCCCGTGGGCGCGGCCTTGACCGCCTCGGTGATGCCGATGGTGCCGCCTGCGCCCGCACGGTTGTCGGGCACCACGGTCCACTTGCTGACTTCGGTGAGCTTGTTGGACACCACGCGCGCGAGGATGTCGGTGCCGCCGCCGGGCGGGAAGGGCACGATCATGCGCACGGGCTTGTTCGGGTAGTCGGCAGCCGCGCCTTGGGCGGCTGCGGAGAAGCTCATGCCCATGGCAGCGGCCATGGCGGTGCAGGTGATCAGTTGGCGGAACATGAAAGAAGAAACTCCAGGGTCTGATGGGGCGGCGCAACCCACTCGCGGCGGACCCGTGCGACCGGGCCGCCGAGGCGGTGGGTTGTCGATGATCGGGGAGGGTGTTTCCGCCATCTTGCATTGGGAAACCCGCTATTTGGGCGGATTTCCGCAATCTGTGCCACAGGGGCTTCCACCAAGGAGCAGCTTGTGCCTGCTCCAGAGGGAAGCGGGCTATTTTATGCCGCCTTGGTGCCTGGCCGCAGGCCAGGCGCTCAGCCCTGCGCCAACTGCCTGTCCAGCACGCGCACCGTCTCGTACAGCACGCGCGTGCCGTCCAGCAGCTGGGCGGGTTCTATCCACTCCTCGGGCGCGTGGCTGCGACCGTTGAGGCAGGGGATGAAGATCATGCCCATGGGGCCGGTGGGCGCCATGTAGACGGCGTCATGGCCGGCGCCGCTGGGCATGCGCATGTGGGCGTAGCCCAGGTTGTCGCAGGCCTGCTCCACGCCCTGCATGACCAGCGCGGCGCAGTCCGTGGGCCGGGAGCGGCTCACGTCGGCCATCTCGGCACGCACGCGCAAGGCGGTCAGGCCGGGCAGGACTTCGGCCAGCAGTTCCTCGGGGAAGCGCTCCAGCACGCCGGCGTGGTCGCTGCGCACTTCCATCATCATTTCGACCAGACCGGGCACGGCATTGGAGGCATTGGGCGTGAGCGACAGCCGGCCCACGGTGGCCACCACATAGTGGGGTTGGCCGCTGAGCGCAGCGGCCTTGCGGTTGGCGGCATCGATGATGCGCGCCGCGCCCACCAGCGCGTCCTGGCGTATGTCCATGGGCGTGGTGCCTGCGTGGTCGGCCTGGCCGTGCACGGTGAAGCTCACACGGCGTATTCCCACGATGTTGGTCACCACGCCGATCGGCAGGCCGCGCTGCTCCAGCACCGGGCCCTGCTCTATGTGCAGTTCCACGAAGGCGGCCGTGCCGCCGGCGCCGCGCAGCGGGCGGTCCAGCGCCTCGGGCCGCGCGCCGATGCGGCGCATGCCCTCGGCCAGGGTTTCGCCTTGCGGGTTGCGTGCGGCCAGCATGGCGGCGTCCAGCTTGCCCGACAGCGCGCGGCTGCCTATGCAGGAGATGCCGTAGTCGCTGGGTTCTTCGGACAGGAAGTCGATCACCTCGAACGGGTGCTGCAGGGCGATGCCGTTTTCGTGCAGGCAGTGCGCGACCTCGATGCCGGCCAGCACACCGATGATGCCGTCGAAGCGACCGCCCATCGTCACGGTGTCGCAGTGCGATCCGGTGGAGATGGGGACGCGCTGCACCGTGCCTGGGGCAGCCGGCAGGCGGCCCATCAGGTTGCCGCCTTCATCCAGATGGACCTGCATGCCCGCCGCCTCGAACTGCCCGCGCAGCCAGGCGCGGGCTTGGTCGAATTCAGGGGAGAAGGCGCGGCGGGTCCACGGCACGTCGGGCAGGGTGAAGGTGGACAGGGTCTCCACGCGGCGCCACAGGCGCTCGGCGTTGATGGGAGGAAGGCTGGGGGCGGAGGACGCGGGCAGGGCGGTCATCGGTCTCGGTGGAATCTGGAGCAGCTGGATCGGGCAGCCCGAATTCTCGCGCGAAAAAAGCAGTCCTCACGGCAGGGGGCGCAGGCCCGCCAGCAGACGCTCGAGCGTGTCGAAGCTCACGGGCTTGACCAGGTGGTGGTCCATGCCGGCTTCCCGCGATCGTCTCAGGTCCTCCTCCTGCCCCCAGCCCGTGAGCGCGATCAGCACGACCTGGTCGCGGCCGTGCTCTGCACGGATGCGGCGGGCGACCTCCAGGCCGTCCATGCCGGGCAGGCCGATGTCCAGCAGCACCACTTCGGGCCTGAACGCCGCGTGCATGGCCAGGGCGCCGGGGCCGTCGCGGGCAATCTCGACTTCGGCGCCCAGCAGCCTGAGCAGCATGGCCAGGGTGTCGGCAGCGTCGATGTTGTCATCGACCACCAGGATGCGGCCGAAGGCCGTTGCATCCTCGGGTTGGGCATTCGGTGCCTGTCCCGCCAGGGGCTGCGCCTGGGCGGGCAGAGGCAGGTGCAGCCTGAATTCGCTGCCCTGGCCCTTGCCCTCGCTGAGCGCCTGCACGCTGCCGCCATGCATCTCGACCAGGCTGCGCACCAGGGTCAGCCCGATGCCCAGGCCGCCCTGCCCACGGCGGCCGTTGCGGTCCACCTGCATGAACAGGTCGAACACCTTGTCCAGCAGGGCGGGCGGGATACCGATGCCGTTGTCGCGCACGGAGACCACGGCCTGCGTGCCCTCGGTCCAGGCGGACAGAACGATGCGGCCGCCGGAGTCGGAGTACTTGGCGGCATTGTTGAGAAGGTTGGAGACCATCTGCTCCAGCCGTACGGGATCGGCCAGCAGCAGCACGGGCCCGGCAGGCAGTTCCAGGTGCAAATGGTGGGCGCCTGCCTCGATGACCGGGCTGCTGGCGGCCACCACGCCTTGCAGCACATCGTTGAGGTCCACGATTTCCTTGCGCAGCTGGACCTTGCCCGTGGTGATGCGCGAAACCTCCAGCAAGTCGTCCACCATGCGGACCATGTGGTTGACCTGGCGCTCCAGCATCTCGTGGCTGTGGCGCACGCTGTCGTCTCCGCTGGCGGTGCGCTTGAGGATTTGCAGGCCGTGGCTGATGGGCGCCAGCGGATTGCGCAGTTCGTGCGCCAGCGTGGCGAGGAATTCATCCTTGCGCCGGTCGGCTTCCTTGAGGTGGTGCTCGGCACGCTTGAGTTCGGTGATGTCCTGGATGACCGAACAGGTGCCTATGAGCCGGCCTTCGTCATCGCGCAGCGGCGCACAGCTGACGCGCATCCACCATTCGCGGCCATCGTCGTCGGTGTACAGCATCTCCAGCCCCGGCATGACCACCTCGCCGCGCAGCGCGCGCTTGCCGGGCCAGTTCTCGGGGTCAATGGGCTGGCCCTTCTCATCCCACCCTCTCCAGCGCGCCATGCGGTCCGGGAGGGTGGAAGGAATGGCGCGCGGAACGAAGCGATCCATGAGGGCGTTGCTCAGCACCATGGCGCCGCTCATGTCCGAGACCCCCACGCCCGCAGGCAGCTGGTCGATGATGGCGCGCAGCTTTTTCTCGTTGGTCTGCACGGCGGCTCGGGCCTGTTCGCGCACGCGCACCAGCTGCAGCAGCGATGCGATGCGCGCCAGCAGCTCGCGCGCCGAAAAGGGCTTGACCAGGTAGTCGTCCGCGCCCGCGCGCAGGCCTTCGACCTGGGCCTCCTGGCCGGCCCGCGCCGACAGCATGATGAAGGGGATGGCGCGCAGGGTCTCGTCACTGCGCAGCGCATGCAGCAGCTCGAAGCCGTCGAGCACGGGCATCATCACGTCGGCCAGCACCAGGTCGGGCCGCCGGCGCCGGATGCTGGCCAGCGCGGCGCGGCCATCGCCTACCGCCTCCACTTCATACAGCGGCTCCAGCAACTGGGTGATGTAGCTGCGCATGTCGGCGTTGTCATCGGCGCAGACGATGCGGGCGCGCGGGGGCTGGGCAGGGTGCATGTCTTGCCGCATGGGCCTGGCTTCGTGGCTGGCAGCCGGGGCGGTCTCGCCGGGCAGCCAGCTCAGGGCCTCATCCACCTGCGGTTGCGCGGCAGGCGGGCGGGCGGGCTGGTGCTCTGCCGGAAGATGCTCGGCCGGAAGATGTGCACGCCCCCTGGGCAGGCGCACGGTGAAGCGGCTGCCTTCGCCTTCCCTGCTGCTGACCGTGACGGTGCCGCCATGCAGCCGCACCAGCTCCTGCACCATGGCCAGGCCGATGCCCGTGCCCTCGTGGGTGCGGGCCGGCTTGCCGGGAATGCGGTGAAAACGCTGGAAGAGATGGGGCAGGTGCTGGGGCGCAATGCCCGAGCCGGTGTCGCTGACGGACAGCTCCACCGCACCATCCGGATCCTCCGCCTCGTGCACATCGCGCAGTGCCACGGCGATCTCGCCGTGCAGCGTGGACTTGAAGGCGTTGGACAGCAGGTTGAGCACGATTTTCTCGTACATGTCGCGGTCCACATGGACCGGCCCGTCGAGGGGCGGGCAATCCACGCGCAGCCGCAGGCCGGCTTGCTCCACGGCCGAGCGGAACATGCTGGCCAGCTCGGCCGTGGTGCGGGCCAGGTCCGTGGGCTCGTAGCTGGCCTGCATGCGCCCGGCCTCGATGCGCGAGAAGTCCAGCAGGGCGTTGACCAGTTTTTGCAGGCGCAGCGCGTTGCGGTGGATCATCTGCGTCTGCCCTGCAGGCACCTGTCCGCCGTGTTCGCGCAGGGCATCTTCCAGCGGGCCCAGGATCAGGGTCAGCGGCGTGCGCAACTCGTGGCTGACATTGGAGAAGAACACGGTCTTGGCGTGGTCCACCTCGGCCAGGGCCTTGGCGCGCCGTGCCTCCTGCTCGTAGGCCTGGGCGTGTGCGACCACGCTGCCCGTGTGGCTTGCCACCATGTCGAGGAAGGCGCAATAGTCCGCATCCAGCGGGCGGCGCGGGCTGGCACCCAGCACCATCACGCCCGAGACCTGGCCATCGCCCGACCAGCGCACGGGCACGACGCGCGCCAGGCGCGAGGCCTCGGGCCAGGGGCCGCCGGGCAAGGTCAGGCCCAGGGACGCCAGTTCCACATTGGCGGGCTGGCCCGTTGGATGTGCTCGTTCCGCTCGGTCCGATTGGCCCGATTGGTCGGATCGTACCGCCTGGTCCAGCGGCCAGCGGGAGGCGTCGGCCGCCAGGTCCATGTCCAGACCCATGCCCGTGGCGCAGAGCATCCTGAAGGCCGGCCCGCTGGCGCCTGCGCCATCCACGCACTCGTAGATGATGGCGAAGGGCACGTCATAGGGGTTCTCGTCCAGCACGGCGCAGACTTTCTGGGCCGCATCCCTGGCGTTGTGCATGTCCAGCGTGCGTATGCCCAGGCGGTGCAGCGTCTCCAGGCGCCTGCGGCTGACAATTTTTTCCGTGGTATCGGTGCAGGGGCAGAACACGCCCTGCACGGTGACGCCGTCATCGGCCAGGATGGGGCCGTAGGTGAAGGTCACGAAGACCTCCTCCTGCGGCAGGTCGCGGTCGAAGAAGTAGCGGGCGTCGGTGGACCAGGTGGCCTCGCCGGTGCGCATCACGCCTTCCAGCATGGGGCCGATCTCGCTCCAGATCTCGCTCCAGCATTGCGCGCCGGCCTGGCCCAGCGCCTTGGGGTGCTTGCTGGTGCCCAGGAAGGGGATGTAGCCATCGTTGTAGATCAGGCGGAAGTCGTCGCCCCACCAGATGGTGATGGGAAAGCGCGAACCCAGCGCCAGGCTCACGGCGTTGCGCAGGTTCTCAGGCCAGCGGTCCGGCGTTCCCAGGGGCGTGGCCGCCCAGTCATGCGAGCGCACCCGTGCCGGCATTTCGCCGCGCTGCGGCAGGAATCGAAAACGGTCTTCTGTGTTCACACTTTCTCCCACGGCAATTGCGGGTCTCGGGGTCTCGGGCGTGGCCGCAGTCGCGGTTATTTTGGCGTGGAGGGGCCCGCTTGCCTGCCCCGGCCAGAGCCCGACAGCTTGCCGCCGCCGCTTTGCCTGTTCACGGTGGCCCAGGCGCGTTTTTCAGCTTCTTCGTGGCCCACACCGCGCGACTCGTAGCTGTCTTCGATATGCCGGGCCTGTCGCTTTTGCTTGTCGGTATAGGCCGATTTGTCACCTTGTGGCATGTCACTCTCCCTTGCGCATCTGTTCCTGCTCCGGGGAGGGGGGAAGCTCTATGGGCGGCGCCGTGGTGGGCGGGTCGATGGGCTCGGGCCCGCGCGGGCGGCCGGGCTGGCGGTTGGGATCATCAGGTGCCACGGGGTCGTTAGGCGTGGTGGGTACCTGGGGAACATGGGGTGCGTGGGGCAGGGGGTGGTTCATGGGGCGTGTCCTTGAGGGTGTGTTGATGAAGGGGTGGATGACGGCTCAACGCGAAGGTGTGGGTGCGGGGGCAGGCGTCGTGGCTGGATCAGCCTGCTGCGGCGTGGCGGAAGGCGCGGGCGAGGAGGGGGACGTTCCCGTGGCGCTGGGCGCATCCAGCCGGCCCTTGGGGGCCATGAAATTGAACATCAGCACCAGGACCAGCGCGACGGTGGCGGTGAGTGCGCCAATGCGCAGGGGCCAGCGTCCGTCGCGGAGGTGGTTGTCCTCGCTGCGCTGGCGTTCGAGAGGGGCATGCATTCGGCGGGGTGGGTTGTCCATGGCGGGCTCCTTCAGTCCATGAGCTTTCACCTTAGGCCGGGCCGTGGCCTGCAACTGTCGGACAAGGCATGACCTGCGGGAGCGACAAGCCGCTGCACGGCAGTGGGGCTTGGCAGGACGCGCCGGACAGTCTTCCGGACAGGCACGCCGCTTGCCACCACCCCAGGGTTCAGGCGTGGCGCCTGCGCCGGTCGGCCGGTTCTATGCGCAGCAGCTGGCGGTATTTGGTGACGGTGCGGCGCGCCACGACCAGGCCCTGGGCACCCAGCTGGCGCGCGATTTCAACATCCGACAGCGGCCTGGCTTCGGACTCGGCCGCGATGAGGTCGCCGATCAGCTCGCGGATGGCCGTGGCCGAGCAGGCATTGCCGCTGGCGCTGAGCATGGGGCGCGAGAAGAAATGCTTGAGCTCGAACACCCCCGTGGGCGTGGCCATGTATTTGTTGTTGGTCACGCGCGAGACCGTGGACTCGTGCACGCCCACTTCCTCTGCAATCTCGCGCAGCACCAGCGGCTTCATGGCCATGGCGCCGAACTCCAGGAACAGCTGCTGCTTGCGCACGATGGCCTGGGCCACGTCGAGGATGGTGGAAAAGCGCTGCTCCACATTGCGCACCGTCCAGCGCGCATCCTGCAGATGGTCGGCCAGCTGGTTCTGGCCGCTGCGGCGGTGGCGCTGAAACAGTTGCTCGTAGACGCGGTTCAGGCGCACGCGCGGCACGACCGCGGGGTTGAGTTGCACGTTCCAGCCGTTCCGGCCCCGGCGCACGATCACGTCGGGAACGATGTAGTCCACGTGCGAGGAGCCGAAGTTCCAGCCCGGCCTGGGGTTCAGCCGACGTATGCAGTCCAGCGCCTGCGTGATCTGCGCGGGCGGCACCTGCAGCGTCCGCGCCAGCCGGGGCACGTCGCGGGCGGCCAGCGCATCCATGTGGTCCTGCACCATGGCCTGGGCCAGCTGGCGCAGGTGGGCATCGCCGATCTGCGGGCATTGCAGCAACAGGCATTCGGCCACGCTGCGGGCGGCCACGCCTGCCGGGTCCAGCGATTGCACCAGGCGCAGGGCAATGAGCATTTCCTGCGTGTCAGGAGCGGGACTGAGGTCCAGCAGGCCGGCCAGTTCCTGCAGGTCGGTGCGCAGATAGCCGTCGTCGTCCAGCGACTCCACGATGGCGCGGGCCATGCACAGGTCGCGCGGCGTCATCGCCATCACATTGAGCTGGCCGTGCAGGTGCATGGCCAGCGTGGTCTCGCAGGCCGCCAGGTCCATGGCCGTGTTTTCTCCCTCCGCTCCCTGGCGCGAGCCCGTATGCATGTCGGCCAGCCACAGGTCGCGGTCGTCGGCGGGTTCGGTGGCGGGGCCGGGCAGGTGGTCGTCCGGGTCGGGCGGGTGCTGCATGCCGTGGAAGTCGCGATCCATGTCCATGCCGATGCCCAGGCCGTCCTCCATGCCCGCTTCGGGGGGAAGGCCTGCCTCCATGGTCAGCCGGCCCATGCTGCCTTCCTGGTTCTCTTCTCCGAGCTCCTTGCCGTGGAGCGACCCCTGTGCTTGCTCGCCGTCCTGCGCATCTCGCGGGTCTTCCAGGAAAGGGTTGTCCTCCAGCTTGCTGCGCACCACGGCGGCAAAGTCCAGCGAGGACATCTGCAGCATCCGCACTGCAAGCTGCAGGCGGGGAGAAAGCGTCTGGGACTGGCGTATGTCCGCCCTGAGGTGCATGGAACCCATTTCATCTCCTTGGTGCGATGACCCGAAGACGCAAGCTCCATGCCGCCATGCGGGCAGCGAATCGTCTGGATACACTTTGGGCACGAAACCTGCTGTGGTCTCCCCGCGCAGGCGGCACGGGGCCCAGGGTTTTGCCGTCGCTGCGGGGGATCGGTTCTGGAACAGCGGGGCCGGTCATGGCGTCCACGGCAAAAATTGCCGCCAGGGCGCAAGGTTTTCTGCAAACTTTGCCATGTACCAGTCCACCAGCTTCCATACGGTCCCGCCCCCGGGGGCCGAGAATTCCGTTGCACGGGAGGCGCCGCGTGAGGCCCTGCCTGACGATCCCATGTCCATACGCCTGAGGTTGGTGCTGCTGCTGCTGGCCTTGCTGGTCTTCGTGCTGGCGGCCTCGTCCTGGCTGCTGTTGCGCGCCTACCAATCCGAGCATGCGGCGCAGGAGCAGGCCGCGCGCGTCGGCAGCATGGCCGTGGCCCGTCTGCTGGACAAGGAGCCGCGCACGGCCGACGCCGACCAGGTGCTGGCGGCCCTGAGGCCCTTGCTGGACACGGGCTGGCCCGGCTTTCTGGTGGACAGCACAGGCCGTGCCCTGCCGGCCGGGCCCGGCGCGGCAGCCGACCTGCCTGCCTTGCCCGCCGATTTCAGCGAGCGCCTGGCGCACGCTGCGCCCGGCGAGAAAAGTGCAGGGCAACGCGCAGGGCAAGGTGCTTCGCAGGGCTGGCTGGATCTGCCCGATGCGCAGGGCGGTCCGCTGCGGGCCTTCTTCAGCAGGTCCGCCCAGGGCTGGACCTGGGTGAGCTGGGTACCCTGTTCTGCGCTGGACCCCGCATGCTCCAGGCCCCTGAAGGGCGTGATCTGGGTGGCCATCGCCTTGTTTGCGGTGGCGGGCCTGGGATTGGCGCGGCTGGCGCTGCGGGGCAGCGGTGCCCGGGTGTTGCCGGCAACGGGCGGCAAGGCGCAAGGCCAGGGCGGCGGTGATGCCGGCCTGTCCGAAGGCGCCGCGGTGGATGCTGCCGGGCACGAAGAGGCTGCCGCCCATTTCCAGAGTGAACGCCTGCAGGTGGTGGGGCGGCTGGCAGGCCGGTTTTCCCATGAGTTCAACAACCAGCTTGGCATTCTGAGCAACAGCGCCTATCTGATCGAGCGGCGCTCCGAGGACCCGGACCTGCGCCTGCCCGCCCAGGCCATCCTGCGCGCGGTGGACACGGCCAGCCGCCTCACGCAGCAACTGCTGCGTTTTGGGGCGCGCCATTGCACGCATGCGCTGGTGGTGGACCTGTACCGATGGCTGCCCGGCCTGCAGGGCACGCTGGCCGTGGTGCTGGGCAAGCGCATGGCGCTGGAGGTGGCCGAATCTGCCGAGTGCAGCCAGCCCGGCCAGCCGGCGCCGCGATTGGGCGTGCACGTGGACCCGGATGAGCTGGAGCTGGCGCTGATCAGCATTTTTCTCGCCATCCGCGAAGCAATGGCCGATGGCGCGCAGGTGCACATGGCCGCCCGGCCCCTGCCCCACGACCAGAGCCAGGGCCAGGCCGCACCGTCTCGTGGAAAGGAGCTGGTGGAGATCCGCATCGAGGCCATGGCCCACGGGGCGGGCGGCCCCGGCACCAGTAGCCCGGCCGAGGCGGGTGCGCCACGGCTGCAAATCGTGGAACGGCAGGACCCGTCCCTTGTCATCACGCCATTGAGCGATGCCGACGCGGACGCCACCTGCGGCCTGAGCCTGGCGCGCCGCCTGTGCCTGGAGCGTGGTGGCGTGGCGCGGGCCGAGGGCGAGCACGGCCGCTGCCTTGCGGTGTCATTGGTGTTGCCGCGCGTGGCCATGGCGGCGCAGGACTGCCTGGCGCAAAGGCTGGACTAACAGCCTGCCTGGACGTTTTCAGCGCGGCACGCTCGGCTTGCACAGGTTGAAGATGGCCAGCAGCGCAACGGCGCAGGCCAGAGACACGAAGATGGACATGGAGGTGGCCGGCGCCTCCGTCTGCGCATTCATGGCCGAAGGCCCCAGCAGCGGCGCCAGCAGCCAGCCGCCCAGCAGTGCGCCAATGGCGCCTATGACCACATTGAGCAAAATGCCTTGCTCGGCCTGGGTGTTCGTGACCATGCTGGTAATCCAGCCGATCAGGCCACCCACCATCAGCCAGATGAGAAAGTCCATGGCATTGCCCTTGAAAAAAGTTACGGTTGGTATTCAAGGGCAATCGGCGTGCCTGGCTCCCGCAGGCCGTTCAGGGCCTTGGTCTGGCAGGGTCGGCGTCCCGGTCCGAGGCAGGGCGTATCTCTGCACGCTCACCCTCGTGGCCTGAAGGCGTCTGGGCATCCAGGCCGCGGTCAGGCGATTCGCTGACCTGGGGCATGTCGGCGGCGTGCTCTATCAATTCCTCGATGATGAAGCGGCCATAGAGTTGGGCGCGCTCGGCGCCGATGGCCTTCATGGCCTCGGCTGCCGTGCGCGCGGCCTCGTCGTTGTCCACGCGCACAACCAGCCACTGGTAGCCGCGTTCGGCCAGTGCCTGGTGGGCCTTGACCAGATTGAGCTCCTGGCCCACGGCGGCAACGGGGCTGGCCTGGCGCAGGTCTTCATCGATCTGGGCCAGCATTTCCCGGTCGGTATAGCGCTGGATGTCCTGGGCGGGCAGGTCCAGCGCCTGCAGCGCGGCCACGCCGTCATCGGCCTGCGCAGGCGTGGGAAACGAGACCACCATGTGGCCCACGGGCTTGAAGACACCATAGGCGCGGGGAGGAGAGGAATCCATGGGCTTGTCCTTGGTTGCTCGAAAGGTGCAAGCAAGGTGGCAAGCGGCGTGCCTGCAAGCGGGTGTCAGCCGGGCTCGGCGTCCGTCTCGCCCTTTTTGCCGCCGGCATAGTCCCTGAGCCGGTTGTACAGGGTCTTGAGGCTGATGCCGAGCACGGCCGCCGTGCGTTCCTTCTGGTATTTGCACTGCTTGAGCGTGGCCTGGATGAGCAGCCGCTCGGCCTGCGCCATGGTCATGCCGATGGGCAGCTGTATCGTGGCCGGCTCCGTGTCAGGCAGGTCATAGGTGGCGGCTGCATGCGCGTGGTCGGCGGATGCATGGGCGGTGACGGTGGGGGGGATGGGCGCTGTCGTTGGCGCGCTCATCGGCATGGACCCCGCCGGCGGCATTTCCGGCATCTGCTGCAGGTGCAGGGCGTGGGCCGCCATACGCACCGGAGCCGGCTGCTGGGCAATGGCCACGGGCGGCCGGGGCAGCCATTCCTGACCTACCAGCGGGCCGGGCTCCATCACATAGGCGCGCTGCACGGCATTGCGCAACTCGCGCACATTGCCGGGCCAGCTGTATTGCGCAAGCTGCTTGAGGGCCGACGCCGTGAACTGCTTGGCCTGGCCCTCGCGCTGGGAGATGGCCTCCATGAAATGCCGGGCAAGCAAGGGAACATCGGCCAGGCGCTCGCGCAGCGGCGGCAGCTCGATGGGGAAGACGTTCAGGCGGTACAGCAGGTCCTCGCGCAGCTTTCCGCTGGCCACGGCCGTGTAGGGGCAGCGATTGGTGGCGGCAATCACGCGCACATCGGTCTGCAGCGTCTGGGTGGAGCCCACGCGCATGAAGCGGCCGGTCTCCAGCACGCGCAGCAGCTTGACCTGCAGTTCCATGGGCATTTCCGTGATCTCGTCCAGAAACAGCGTGCCCGTGGCCGCTCGCTCGAAAAAGCCCTGGTGCTGGCGGTCGGCGCCGGTGAAGCTGCCTTTTTCGTGGCCAAAGATCTCGCTTTCGATCAGGTGCGGAGAAATGGCACCGCAGTTAACCGCCAGGAAGGGCCGGCTGCGCCGCTGGCTCAGCTCGTGCAGGGTCTGTGCCACGACTTCCTTGCCGGTGCCACTTTCACCCGTCAGAAAGACCGTGACCGAGGTGCCCGCCACGCGCTCCATCTGCTGGTACAGCCGCTGCATGGGGGCCGAGCCGCCCCACAGCCGGCCAAAGCGCCCTTCCTGCGCGCTGTAGCCTGTGCCGGGCGTGGCGGCTGGCCTGTCTTGCGGGGTGATCCTGTCGAAGGCCGCGCCCGTGACGGTGCTGGTGCCCGTCTCCGGCAGGCCTGCCGTGGGGATCAGAAAGCGCGAAAGAATGTCTTCCAGCCGCCCGATGCCCACGGGCTTGACCAGGTAGTCCATAGCGCCGCGGCGCAGGGCCTCGATGGAGGAGTCCAGGCTGGCGTGGCCGGTCACCAGCACGATCTGCGAGTCCTGCGGCACCTGCTGGTCGCCGAAAAGGTCCATGCCGTTGCCATCGGGCAGCTGCAGGTCCAGCAGCACCAGGCTGGGCGGCTGCATGGCCATCTGCCGGCGCGCGTCGCGCAGGGTGTGGGCCACGGCGACCGAGAAGCGGTCCACGCCCACGAGTTCGCGCATGGTCGCTGCGGAATCCGCATCGTCATCGACGATCAGCACGTGGTTCATTCCATGGTCTCCAGGGGTCCTCGCCACAACGCGTTTTGACAAAATTTCATGATCTGCCAGTTTAAGGGCGTGCATGCAGGCGTCTGTGTCAGTCCACAGGCACAGTGTTTGCCGGGCGTGCGGGAGGTGGCATCAGACAGGCATGCCCTATGCAGGCTGCGCAGGTGCGGCAGGCCGGCGGCGGGCTCCCCGGCCGCTGCGTGGCTGCAGCAGCCCCAGGAACAGGCATTCCTTGGCATTCAGTCCGCGCGGGCGCCTGGCCGGTGCGGCGGGAAGGCCCTGCCCGGGTCGCTCGCACAGGGCCAGCACCTGGGGATGGATGTAGAACTTGCGGCACACCGCACAGGTATTGCCCAGGCGCCGGGCAACCTGCGTGACCAGTTCGTTCACGGCCGCCGCGCTGGTGCCTGTGCCTTCCTGCGGCGCTGCCTGGCCCGCGGCCAGCGCCAGTTCCAGCGCGTATACGCTGGCATGCCAGGTGCGGAAATCCTTGGCGCTGAAATCCGGACCGTCTCCGATATCTGCGGCATCTGCCCCATGGGCCGCGGCCCTGGCGCAAATCCTGCGGATGTAGTCGTTCACATGCTCGGATCGCACATGGTGGACTTCGCCGTCATCGCCGATGAACTGGAACAGCCGCTGGCCCGGCAGCTCCTGGCAGCGCTTGACGATGCGGGCCACGGCCCGATCGGACACGCGGGCCTGCTGCAGCACGCCGCTCTTGCCCTTGAAGCTCAGCGTCAGCTCACCCGCGTGCACCTGGGCATGGCGGTTCCTGAGCGTGGTGAGGCCGTAGGAGCCATTGCTCTCGGAATACTCGTCATTGCCTATGCGCAGCGCCGTGCAGTCCAGCAGCCAGACGATGGCGGCCACCACGGTGTCCAGCTGCGGCCGGCCGGGCTTGAGGTCGCGCGCCACCGCCCGCCGGATGGCAGGCAGATGGCGGCCAAAGGCGCGCATGCGGTCGAACTTGACCTGCTTGCGCTGCTCCTGCCACTGCGGGTGGTAGCGGTACTGCTTGCGGCCCCGGGCATCGCGGCCCGTGGCCTGCAGGTGGCCCTGGGCGTCGGGGCAGATCCAGACATCCACATAGGCCGGCGGAATGGCCAGTTTGCGGATGCGCGCCAGCGCCTGGGCATCGCGCACGGGCTTGCCGTCCTGTGCCACATAGGAAAAGCCCTTGCCACGCCGCACGCGGCGCCAGCCGGGCATGCGGTCGTTCACATAGGTCAGGGCAGGGCCGGGGACATCTCCGTTGGCGCCACTGCCCCTGGCAGGCGCGGAGCTCAGTGCACCCCCTGAGGCGGTGGCGGCGGCGGGGCAATGGGCGGATCGGAGTAGGGCGAAGGCGCCGGGGCGGGCGGCGGGTCGCCCACGGGGGGGGCCAGCGGCTCGGTGGGCGGCGGATTGACCGGTGGCGCGATGGGTGGGGTGACAGGGGGGGCGGGTACCGAAGTGATCATGGGAAGTCGTTCCTGTGAGGTGGGCAGGCCGGGTCGGCCCTGGTGTTGCTCAGGCCAGCGTTCTCAGCTTCGCTTCGCGGGCCCAGAAGCGCTGCTTGGCGCCTTCGATGAAGGGTTCGGGCTTGTCGATGGGGAACACGCCTTCGTCCGGCGTGATGCCGGCCGTCTTCATGATGTGCTGCGTGGCCTTGCAGGCGGCAATGGCCTTGAGGTGGCCGAAGGCGTCGCGGAACCAGTCCTGCGCGGCCGCCTCATGGGCCAGCGCCTGGCCGCGCTCCAGCGTGATGATGGAGACCACGGCATCGAACTGCGCGGAGGGCGATCCGGCCAGCTGGCCGTCGGCCTGCAGGTGGCTGCCGTCGTCCAGCGTGGCGCCGCCGATCTTGGGCGCAATGATCTTCACGCTGGCCTTTTGCGCCACCAGCGCCTTGTGGAAGGCGGCAACGTGCCGGGCGCTGGAGCCTTCATCCACCAGGATGGCAACGCAGCGGCCCTGCAGGGTGGGCTTCATGCGGTCGATGATGCGCGTGGCCGGGCTGGGCGGCAGATTTTGCGGGGGCACGGCGGGCTTGGCGGCAGGCGGCAACTGGGGCAGGCCCAGGCCGTCTGCCACGCGCTTTGCCAGGTCGGCGTCTATCACCTGCAGGTGGCCGACGACGGCCAGGCGCACATGCGGCGTCTCTACCTTGGACAGCTCGAACACCAGGGCGCTGGCGATGTGGGCCTGCTCCTGCGCGCTCTGGCTTTGGTAGAACATGCGCGCCTGGCTGTAGTGGTCGGCAAAGCTCTCTGGGCGGATGCGGCCCTTGGCGCCCTCCTGCGCGGGCTGGGCAAAGTGCCGCAAGCCGCGGGCGGCCGAGGTGCGCGGGCTGTCGGCCTGCAGGCTGGAGGGCTCGTAGGCCACGCGGCCCTTGGGCACCTCGGTCTGCATGTGGCCGTCGCGCTGGTGATGGGCGAAGGGGCATTTGGGCGCGTTGATGGGCAGCTGCGTGAAATTGGGTCCGCCCAGGCGCGACAGCTGGGTATCCAGGTACGAGAACAGGCGGCCCTGCAGCAGCGGGTCGTTGCTGAAATCGATGCCGGGCGGGATATTGGCCGGGCAGAAGGCCACCTGCTCGGTCTCGGCGAAGAAGTTGTCGGGCCAGCGGTCCAGCACGAAGCGGCCGATCTTGCGCAGCGGAATTTCCTCTTCGGGAATGAGCTTGGTGGGGTCCAGGTGGTCGTAGGGCAGGGCGTCTGCCTGTTCCTGCGAGAACAGCTGCACGCACAGCTCCCAGGCCGGGTAGTCGCCCGCCTCGATGGCCTCGAACAGGTCGCGGCGGTGGTAGTCGTTGTCTGCGGCCTGCAGCTTGAGGGCCTCGTCCCAGACCGTGGACTGGATGCCCAGCTCGGGCCGCCAGTGGAATTTCACGAAGGTGCTTTCACCCTGGGCATTGACCAGCCGGAAGCTGTGCACGCCAAAGCCCTCGATCATGCGCAGGCTGCGCGCGATGGTGCGGTCGCTCATGATCCACATGACCATGTGCATGGACTCGGGCATGAGGGAGATGAAGTCCCAGAACGTGTCGTGCGCGGTGGCGGCCTGCGGAAAGCCCCGGTCCGGCTCCATCTTCACGGCATGGACCAGGTCGGGGAATTTCATGGCGTCCTGGATGAAGAAGACCGGGATGTTGTTGCCCACCAGATCCCAGTTGCCCTCTTCGGTATAGAACTTGATGGCAAAGCCGCGCACATCGCGCGGCGTGTCCACCGAGCCTGCGCCACCGGCCACGGTGGAGAAGCGCACAAAGATCGGCACCTGCTTGCCGGTTTCGGTCAGGACCTTGGCGGTGGTGTATTGCTCCAGCGAATCTGTGAGCTGGAAATACCCATGCGCGCCTGTGCCGCGTGCATGGACGATCCGCTCTGGAATGCGCTCATGGTCGAAATGCGTGATTTTCTCGCGCAGGATGAAATCTTCCAGCAGCGTGGGACCTTTTTCCCAGGCAGTGAGAGAGTTCTGATTATCAGGAACCGGAATGCCTTGCTGCGTGGTCAATCCGGGGTGTTGTCCGTCGGCCTGTTGCTGTAATTCTCCGCCATGGCCAATGGGGGATTGCTTGGACGATTTCTTTTCACCAGGGGATTTCTTAGCCACGATTTACTCCTTGAAAGCAAGAGGACGGCCTGTCGTATGAGGCAATAGTTATTGGAAGAGGCGATTGGCTGAAGCAAAGGGCATCGTCAGCAAAGCGTTCGGGATAAAAAAAGGGCCCAGGGGGCCCTTTGCCAGTTCACGCTATCGGCAGCTTAGCGCTGCTGATGGCTGCCCTGCTTTTGCTGTTCCCCTGGTTGGTTGCGCTGGGGATTGCTCTGTTGCTGCTGTTGGTTGGGATTGTTCGGGTTGTTGGGATTGCTTTGCTGCTGCTGCCCCGGATTGTTCTGTTGCTGCTGCTGCTTGTTCTTGTCGTTTTGCTGGTTGCTGGCCGTGTTGCCTTGAGGGTTGTTGGTCTGTTGCGTCATTTCCGTACTCCTTAAGTTAACAGCGATGCCGTCATCACTGCAATTTCATTGTGCGACCGTGAAAATCTCAGGCTTGTAGGATATTTGGAAGATTACTTTTGGTAAAGCATTGGAATTTGCTATGGAGTGGCCTTGTCTCATTTTGTGAGTGCAAATGGATGTATTTCTTATAATGAAATTGCGTTTGTAAAAAATGCAGCCCAGCCAAATATGGGGTTATTTGGCGGCGGGGCTTTTTGCAGGCGGCCTGGCTGGGGTTTTTGTGGATTTTGTCGATTTTCTGGGCGCCGTAGACTTTGCATTTTTTACCGTTGCCGAGGCATTTTTTGCCTTGGCGGCATTGGCGGACGGCTCCCCCGCGCCCTTGCCCAGGCTGTTCTTGAGCAGGGCCGTCAGATCCAGCACGGCTGCGTTGGCCGGTGCGGCGGGTGCGGCCTCCTGCTTGTCCACGCTTTGCACATCGCCCGCATGCGCCTTGGCCTGCACCAGCTGGTGGATTTCCTCGCTGAAGGAGTTGCGGAACCGGTCGGCGTCCCAGGCCTGGCTCATGTCCTTGATGAGGGCCATGGCCATGGACATCTCGGCGCTCTTGATGCCGGCGGCCTTGGGGTCCAGCGGCGGCAGGTCCAACTGCTCGAAGGAGCGGATCTCGCCGCCCCAGCGCAGCAGGTTGAGCACCAGCGCCCGTCCGCAGGGGATCAGGATGGCCAGGTGCTGCTTGGTCTGGATGACCACCTTGGCCACGCCCACCTTGTTGCTCTTGCGCAGGGCCTCGCGCAACAGGGCGTAGACCTTCTCGCCACGGTGCAGGGGTGCGGTGTAGTAGGGGCGTTCCAGGTAGATGAAGGGGATGTCCTGGGCATCGACAAAGGCCTCGATCTCGATGGTCTGCGTGGTCTTGGGAAAGGCGTCGGCAATCTCCTGGGCGCTGAGCACCACGTAGCGGCCTTCCTCGAATTCCACGCCCTTGACGATGTCGGCCGTGGCCACCTCCTTGCCCGTGACCTTGTTGATGCGCTTGTAGCCTACGGGCTGCATGTTGCGCTTGTCCAGCCAGTCGAAGTCGATGTCCGAGCTGGCCGTTGCCGCGTACAGGCCGATGGGAATGTGCACCAGGCCGAAGCTGATGGCGCCTTTCCACATGCTGCGCGTGGAGGTGGGCTGGCTGGATTTGGGGGAGGCGGTTTTCTTCATGGTGGTGCTTTCTTCTATCCCTGCTGGACGGCACTCAGCGCTGCGCCTCAAAGCCCAGCGCCTTCATGGCGCGGCCCAGGCCCACGGCGGCCGTGCCGTAGTGCTCCCACGGGGAGTTGCCCAGGCGCAGGCGCTGGTCCACCGAGCGAATGGTCCAGTGCGCGCCGCCCGTGAGCCTGTCCAGCTCGTTCCAGGCCACGGGCACGGAGATGCCCATGCCCGGCCGCGCGCGGGCCGTCCACGCGCAGGCCGTGGTGGCGCCGAAGCCGTTGCGCAGGTAGTCCACGAAGATCTTTCCCACGCGGTTGCGCGGCCCGCTCTTGGCCACGAAGCGCTGGGGCACGGTGTCGGCCAGGTGCTGGACCACGGCCTGCGAGAAGGCCTTGACGGTGTCCCAGTCCAGCAGCCGCTTGATGGGCACGACCACATGCAGGCCCTTGCCGCCGCTGGTCTTGAGGAAGGCCGGCAGCTCCAGCTCCTTCAGCAGCACATGCAGCAGGCTGGCGGCCTCCTGCACCTGCTGCCAGGGCACGCCCTCGCCGGGATCCAGGTCGAAGGTCATGCGGTCGGGCCGGTCTATGCGGTCCTTGCGCGCGTTCCAGGTGTGCCATTCGATGGTGTTCATCTGCGCAGCCGCCACCAGGCCTTCGCGTCGGGACACCTCCATCAGCGGGGCGTGGCCGGGGTCCAGTTCCGGCGGCAGGGCGGTGATGCCCTGCAGCGGCGCCTGGTCCATGTGTTTCTGGAAAAACAGCTCGCCCTCGATGCCGTCCGGCGCCCGAACCATGGCCACGGGCCGGGACTTGAGGTGGGTGATCATGAAAGGCGCCACCGTGGCGTAGTAGCGCGCCAGATCCATCTTGGTGATGCCGGTGGAGGGATCGATGACCCGCTCGGGATGGGTGATGGTCATCGAGGCGGGCAGTCGCGCCGCCCTGGCATTGCGGGTTTCCGGTCGTGCAGCGCCAGGCGTGGCTGCAGCGCTGGCGGAAGATGCGGTCGATGGCACGTGTTGTGGCTCCTCTTTGACAATGCTGCGTGCCGGCTTGTCCGCACGCAGGCCCTGGAATACGGCATGACGGACCTGGCCGTCCTCGGTCCACTGCGCGAACGAGACCTCGGCCAGCAGCGTGGGGCGCACCCAGTGCACCGCACTGCCCAGGCCCCGGCTGTCCGCCAGCGGCGAGGCGCTGGTGGCAAGGCGCTCCAGGCGCTGGCGCAGGTCGGCCAGGGTGCGCCTGTCGAATCCCGTGCCCACCTTGCCTGCGGCGCGCAGCTGGCCGTCCTGGTCATGCAAGGCCAGGACCAGGGCGCCCAGGCCCGTGCGCGTGCCCCGGGGATCGGTGTAGCCCGCGATCACGAATTCCTGGCGCAGGCCGCACTTGAGCTTGATCCAGTCCGCGCTGCGCCGCGAGGCATAGGCGCTGCCGCGCCGCTTGCCGATCACGCCCTCCAGGCCCAGCTGGCAGGCGGCTGCCACCAGGTCGGCGGGCGGGGCGTCAAAGGACTCGCTGAAACGAAGGCGGTCCGAAGGCGCCTTGCGCAGCAGGGCCCGCAACTGCTCGCGGCGCTGCTCCACGGGCTGCTGGCGCAGGTCCCGGCCGTCCTGCCACAGCAGGTCGAAGGCGAAGAAGACCAGGCGGTCGGTGCGCTCGCCGTCAAAGGCGTTTTGCAGGGCCTGGAAGTCAGGGCGGCTGTCGCTGTCCAGCATCAGTACCTCGCCATCCACCCAGCCCGATTGCAGGGGCAGTGTGGTAAGGGCGCGGGCCAGGGCGGGCATTTTGGTGGTCCAGTCCTTGCCGTTGCGCGTGAAAAGGCGAACGGTGCCGTCCTCGATGCGGGCCAGCAGGCGGTAGCCGTCGAACTTGCTCTCGAAGATCCATTGCCCGGCCTCTGCAGGCGCATGGTCCACCAAGGTCGCCAACTGCGGGGCGATGCTCTGCGGCATGAGCGTGGTAACGGGCTTGGTGATGGGCGTGGCGACGGTGGGCAGGGGAAGGCCGGACACGCTGTCGGGCATGTCCTCGACCACGTTGAATTCGCTGGTGGCGCGTTCCAGGCCGTCGTGCTCCTTGATCAGCAGCCAGGCGGGCTTTTTGGCATCGTCCTTGCCGCGCATGCGCACCAGGGTCCAGCGGCCCCGCAGCTTGTGGCCATGCAGCGTGAACTTGAGCTTGCCCTTGCGATAGCCTTCGGCCGCATCGCCCTCGGGCAGCCAGGTGCCACGGTCCCAGATGATGACCTTGCCCGCGCCGTACTGTCCCGGTGGAATCTGGCCCTCGAAGCGGTTGTAGGCCATGGGGTGGTCTTCCACCTGGACGGCCATGCGCTTGTCGGCCGGGTCGTAGCTGGGTCCCTTGGGCACAGCCCAGCTCTTCATGCTGCCGTCCAGCTCCAGGCGGAAGTCGTAATGCAGATGGCTGGCCCAGTGCTTTTGAATAACGAATTGCAGGGTACCCGCGCCGGGCTGCCCCGCAATCGCCTCACTGGATGGTTCTGCCGAAGGTTCCGGTGTGCGCGTGAAGTCGCGCTTTTGCCGGTACACCGCGAGCGAGGCCTGGCCAGGCCCCGCCTTGGCCACTCGCCTGGAGGGGCTGGCAGGGCGGGAGGCCCCGGACTTGCTGCGCGTGGCCGGCATGGCGGCATCCGTCAGTGGATGAGCGCGATCAGGATGATGATGGGAATGGGAACGCCCAGCAGAAAAAGCAGTATGGATCGCATGGCAAGCCTCCGTTGAATGAATGGGTGAATGGGATTGATCAGGTTTCAGTGCCGGGGATTATCAGAAGGCATCGCGTTGACGACCGCCCCAGGTGGCGCACAGGCTGCCCACAAAAGCGCCCAGCATCAGGGAAACAAACAGCCAGAGCATGGAATGGGCCGTCGCCTTGCGCGCCTCTTCGGCAGCCTGCTTGGCCTTTTGCTTGGCTTCTTCAGCCTTTTGCTCGGCCTGCTTTATCTGCATTTGCACGGAGTCAAAGGTGCTGCGCACTTTCTTTTGCGCATCTTCCACGGACATATCGGAATTGCGTGCAATCAACTGGGCCAGGTATTGCTCGTCGGCTGGAGACAGCTGGCCGGTGCGCAGCGACTGGGCAAAGATCACGCCAGCCTCGCGGGTGGCGCTGGCCAGGTCGGCGGGGGTGGCATTGCTGGTGGCGGCGCCGGAATTGCGAAACAGGCTGCCGGTCCAGTAGGCCAGGCCCTGGGGCGAGGCCTCGGCGCCCGAGGCACCGGCCATGGCTGCGGCACCGCCTGCAGCGGCACCGCCCGCGGCGCCGATCGCGCCGCCCACCACGTTGGAGGCGCTGGTGGCCACCGTCTGCGCGGCCTTGAAGGCGCCGGACACGGCACCGCCTGCGGCGGCGCCCATCAGGGCCACCATGGCCAGCGTGGCCAGCGCCCAGGAGAGAAAGCCGTGGGCCGTGTCGCGGAAGTAGACCTCGTCCGTGTGCACGCCTTGCCAGCGTGTGCGCAGCCGCCCGGCCAGGTAGCCGCCCACGCCGGCCGAGGCCAGCTGGGTGAAGGCGATCCAGGCCACGGCCGTCAGGCCCAGGGCCCCGGCGCCAAGACCTTCGCCGGACCATACGGAGACGGAGGAAAGGCCCAGGCCCGTGCCCAGAATGAACAGCAGCAGCGACAGCGATGCCGCCGCCATGGCGCCGGCAAATATCGCGGCCCATGAAACGCCGCTGCGTGAGGTATCTACGGTGGCGACCGTGTTGACCACTGGCGCTTCAGCCAGGGTCGCGGATTCGGAATAGGCAATGGACATGGCCGGCTTTCTTGGAGTTGAGTGCCCCATTCTTGCCAGTCGCCATAGACGCCGCTGTAGGAGGATTGGAAATGCAGGATTGGCAAACGCAGATGAAAAACGTCATCCTTTGCCAGATGACGAATTTCAAGGGAATGCGCAGGCCGGATATGGAAAATGCTGCCCGGCATCGGTAATTCTTGCAGAACATTTTCCAGGGTGGTATTCGGATTATTCAGGTCGGTACGGCGATGTCTTTTACCATTGCCGGATATTCATCGCCGCATTGAAGCTGCCATCCGAAAACCGCTCAGGGCTGGCGCACGTCGGCCACGACCTGTTCTCCAAAATCCGCTCGCTGCAGCCAGCCCAGCACCAGGGCCGCAGCCTGCTCGGGCGTGGACAGCTTGCCCCCCTCCTTGAGCTGGGCGAAGTTGCCTGCGTCGGGAAAGGCGGCGGCATCCGCGCTGCGCAGCTGAACCTGCATATCGGTGTCGATGACGCCGGGCGCCAGCGAGCAGATGCGCGCGCCGTGCGGCTTGAGGGCCTCGTCCAGCGCCACGCTGCGGCTGAAGTGGTCCATGCCGGCCTTGGCCGCACAGTAGGAGGCCTGGGAGGCAATGGCGCGCCGCCCCAGGCCCGAAGAAATGTTGAGCACCTTGCGCGGCACGGCCGTCCAGCCCTCGGTGGCCGCCAGGAAGGCGGCCGTCAGCAGCATGGGCGCCTCAAGCCCCACGCGCATGGCCTGGGCAATGTCGGCGGGCTGCAGCTGCGACAGCGGCGCAATCTGCGGAATCACGCCCGCGTTGTTGATCAGGGTGACGCTGGCGTAGCGTGTGGCGTCCAGGCCGGCCAGCCAGTCGCCCAGCCTGCGGGCCGCAGCCTCGGGCTCGCCCAGGTCCACGCTCCACTGCTGCAGCGGCGCGCCCGCCTTGGCAGCCGCCTGGGCCAGGTCTTCGCTGGTGGAGCGCGACAGCGTGACCAGTTCATGGCCTGCCTCCAGCAGTTGCCGGGCCATGGCCAGGCCCATGCCGCGCGAGGCGCCGGTAAGAATCGTCAGGGAAGGAAGAGGCGATGCATTGTTCATGCCGGCGATGGTATCGCTTGTGCCCGTGCTGCCGGCCCGGCCGCTGCCTGGCCGGCGACAGGGTCCGATGGCAGCAGCAGCTCGGCGCTGTGCGCCTGCCGGGTGCGCTCCAGCGCCTGCACGATGCGTTCGCAGGCCCGCTCGGCCGCCTCGTGGAGGCTGGCGCCCTGCAGCCAGTGGCCGGTGAGCGCGGCGCTGAACAGATCGCCCGTTCCCTTGGGCACCGCATCCACCCGCGCGTGGGTGATCACATGCACGTCCTCGCGCGTGACCAGGGCCACGCGCATGCGCTGGGCAGGCTCGCCGTCCAGCTCGGGCGATGCGCTGGTCACGGCCACCCACTGCGTGCGGCCCTTGAGCAGGCTGCGCGCCGCCTGGACCACATCGTCCATGCCGCGCACAGGGCGAGCGGTCAGCCGTTCCAGCTCGAAATGGTTGGGCGTCAGCCCGTCGGCCAGCGGCAGCAGGTGGCGCTGGTAGGCCTCGATCATGGCGGGGTCCACGTAGATGCCGCTGTCGTGGTCGCCGATCACCGGGTCCACCACCACGCGCAGGCCGGGCCGCTGCGCCAGCAGGCCGGCAACCCAGTCCGCCAGCAGCGTGGCCTGGGCCGGCCCGCCCAGGTAGCCGGCCAGCACGGCCTGCAGCTGCCGCAGCCCGCCGCGCGCGCCCAGGTCCTGCAGATAGCCCGCAAACCACTCGGCGGGAATCGCCCCGCCGTGGATGCTGGGATAGTGCGGCGTGTTGCTGAACACCACGGTGGGCACGGCCGCTGCCGCCAGCCCCAGCGCCTGCAGCGTGGGCATGGCCACGTTGTTGCCGACGCGGCCGTAGACGACCTGGGACTGCACCGACACCACGTCGATGGCCAGCGGTTGCAGCATGTCCTGGGGGGCGGGGGCGTTCATGGGTGTTTACTGCAGGCAAGTGCTGATCGAGACGGCCTTTATAAGGCCTGCATGCCGGCCCCGGGCCCCACAATCCACCGCGCATGACCAGACCACTGTGCGATCTGCACGTGCAAAGAAAAAGGCCCGCCGAAGGGCGGGCCCGTGGAGCGCCAGGCGCCTGTGCGTTGTCAGGCGCCCAGGTAGGCGCGGCGCACGGCGTCGTTGGTCAGCAGGTTGGCGCCGGTGTCTTCCAGCACCACCTTGCCGGTTTCCAGCACATAGCCGCGGTCGGCGATCTGCAGGGCGCGGTTGGCGTTCTGCTCGACCAGGAAGACCGTGACGCCGGCCGTGCGGATGGTCTGGATGATCTCGAAGATCTGCGCAATGATCAGCGGCGCCAGGCCCAGCGTGGGTTCGTCCAGCAGCAGCAGGCGGGGCTTGCTCATCAGCGCGCGGCCGATGGCCAGCATCTGCTGCTCGCCGCCCGACATGGTGCCGGCGCGCTGGTGGGCACGCTCGCGCAGGCGCGGGAAGAGGCCGAACACATGTTCGATGCCGGCCTCGATCTGCGCCTTGTCCAGGAAGAATCCGCCCATCTTCAGGTTGTCCGTGACCGTGAGGTCCGAGAAGATGCGCCGTCCCTCGGGCGAGACCGCGATGCCCTTGCGCATGATGTGGTGCGAGGGCAGCTGGGTGATGTCCTCGCCCTCGAAGGAGATGCGGCCCGAGCTGGCGCGCGGGTTGCCGCACACCGTCATCAGCAGCGAGGTCTTGCCGGCGCCGTTGGAGCCGATCAGCGAGACGATCTCGCCCTGGTTGACGTGCAGGCTCACCTTGTTGACCGCGCAGATGGCACCGTAGTGGGTGGAGATGTTCTCCAGTTGCAGCATGGCAGGCATCAGGCTTCTCCCAGGTAGGCCTTGATGACCCGTTCATCGTTGCGGATGGCATCGGGCAGGCCCATGGCGATGGGCTTGCCGTACTCCATGACGAGGATGCGCTCGGACACCCCCATGACCAGGCCCATGTCGTGCTCGATCAGCAGCACGGCAATGCCGTACTGGCGGCGCAGCTGGTCGATCAGGCCCTGCAGGTCCTTCTTCTCCTGCGGGTTCAGGCCGGCGGCCGGCTCGTCGAGCATGAGCACGCGCGGCTTGGTGATCATGCAGCGCGCGATCTCCAGGCGGCGCTGGTGGCCGTAGGCCAGGTTGCCCGCCTCGCGGTTGACGAACTCGCGCAGGCCCATGACGTCCAGCCAGTGCAGGGCGCTCTCGATCTTTTCCTCTTCGCTGCGGCGGTAGCTTGCCGTGTTGAACAGGCCCGACAGCAGGTTGACCCCCGAGCGGCGGTGCTGTGCCACCAGCAGGTTTTCCAGCACGGTCATGGACTTGAACAGCCGCACGTTCTGGAAGGTGCGCACCACGCCGTGGTTGGCCACGTGGTGGCTGCTGCGGCCCTCGATGGCGCTGCCGTCCAGCGTGACGGAGCCGCTGCTGGGCTGGTAGAAACCGCTGATGCAGTTGAACACCGTGGTCTTGCCGGCGCCGTTGGGGCCGATGATGGCAAACACTTCCTGCGGGCGCACGTTGAAGCCCACATGGTCCACGGCCAGCAGGCCGCCGAAGCGCATGCACAGGTCTTTGACTTCTAGCAAATACTCGCTCATTGCCGGCCCTTGCTGCTATCTGTTGTCCCAAAAATCATGGTGTCGGCATGCCTCATGAGCGCACCTCCACATGGTGGCGGCGCATGGGCAGCAGGCCCTGCGGGCGCCAGATCATCATCAGCACCATCACCAGGCCGAAGATCAGCATGCGGTACTCGGAGAACTCGCGCGCCAGCTCGGGCAGCACCGTCAGCAGGATGGCCGCGATGATCACGCCCAGCTGCGAGCCCATGCCGCCCAGCACCACGATGGACAGGATCAGCGCCGATTCGATGAAGGTGAACGATTCGGGGTTGACGATGCCCTGGCGCGCCGCGAAGAAGGCGCCGCCCAGGCCGGCGAACATGGCGCCCAGCGTGAAGGCGGACAGCTTGATCTTCATGGGGTTCAGGCCCAGGGAGCGGCAGGCGATCTCGTCCTCGCGCAGCGCCTCCCAGGCGCGGCCTATGGGCATGCGCACCAGGCGGTTGGAGATGCACAGCGTGACCACGGCCAGCAGCAGCGCCATCAGGTACAGGAAGATCACCATGTGCAGCGAGCTGAACTCCAGTCCCAGGAACTGGTGAAAGGTCGTGCCGCCTTCGGTGGAGGGGGTGCGCGTCATCTCCAGGCCCAGCACCGTGGGCTTGGGGATGCTGGAGATGCCGTCCGGCCCGCCCGTGATGCTGGTCAGGTTGACCAGCATCAGGCGGATGATTTCGCCGAAGCCCAGCGTCACGATGGCCAGGTAGTCGCCGCGCAGCCGCAGCACCGGAAAGCCGAGCACGAAGCCGAACATCGCGGCAGCGGCGCCGGCCAGCGGCAGCGCTTCCCAGAAGGACCAGCCGGCCCAGTGGAACAGCAGCGCATAGGTGTAGGCGCCCACGGCGTAGAAGCCCACGAAGCCCAGGTCCAGCAGGCCGGCAAAGCCCACGACGATGTTCAGGCCCAGGCCCAGCATCACGTAGATCATGGCCAGCGTGGCGATGTCCACCGCGTTGCGGCCCGCGAAGAAGGGCCAGGACACGGCGATCAGCAGGGCGGCCAGGATCAGGCCGTTGCGGTGGCTGGGGCGTGCGTGTGGCAGCGAGGGCAGCGAGACCTTGGGCATCTTCGCCGCGATCAGCGGGCGCAGCAGCTGCACCAGGAAGACCAGGGCGCAGGCCCAGGCCACCACCGTCCAGTCGGAGTTGATGATGGTGCGGGTGCCGGCGCGCTCCAGGTGCAGGCCGAAGATGGGCGTGACGACCACGGCCGTCATCACCGTGGCGATCAGGGCGTCGCGCAGGTTCAAGGTGGGTTTGGCTTTCATCAGACCTTCTCCACTTCAGGCTTGCCCAGCAGGCCCGTGGGGCGGAACAGCAGGATCAGCACCAGCAGGCCGAAGGCCACGATGTCCTTGTACTCGGACGAGATGTAGGCTGCCGCAAAGGTCTCGGCCACGCCCAGCAGCACGCCGCCCAGCATGGCGCCGGGGATGGAGCCGATGCCGCCCAGCACCGCCGCCGTGAAGGCCTTGATGCCGGCCAGGAAGCCGATGAACGGGTTGAGCTTGCCCACGGCCAGCGCGATCAGCACACCGCCCACGGCCGCCAGCATGGCGCCCAGCACGAAGGTGAACGAGATCACGCGGTTGGTATCGATGCCCAGCAGGCTGGCCATGTGCATGTCCTGGGCGCAGGCGCGCGAGGCACGGCCCATGCGGGAATGGCGGATGTACAGCGTCAGCAGCACCATGAGCACGATGGCGACCACGATGATCAGGATGCGCGAGTAGGGCACATAGATCTCGAAGCTGCCTTCGGCGCCGAAACGCAGCGCGCCCGGCAGCAGCGAGGGCACGGCCATGTCGCGCGCGCCCTGGCCCAGTGCCACCCAGTTCTGCAGGAAGATGGACATGCCGATGGCCGAGATCAGGGCCACCAGGCGGGGGCTGCGGCGCAGCGGCTTGTAGGCCACCTGCTCCACCACCAGGCCGTAGACCCCGGTGACGAAGACCGACACCACCAGCATCAGGCCGATGATGGCCCACACGGGCAGGCCGCTTTGCGTGCCGATGGCCGACAGCGTGACCAGGCCGATGTAGGCGCCGATCATGTAGATGTCGCCGTGGGCGAAGTTGATCATCCCGATGATGCCGTAGACCATTGTGTAGCCGATGGCGATCAGGGCATAGATGGCGCCCAGGGACAGTCCGTTGAACAGCTGCTGTATCAGCTGAGGTAAGAGTTCTGACATGGTGTAATGCCGCCCCAAAACAGGAAAAGGCCTAAAAGGCCAGGATGCAGACAACCGGGACACGCTGTAAGCGTGCCCCGGCCAGTCAACGAGGGGGATTACTTGGCAGCGACCGACTTGCTGCCGTCCTTGTGCCATTCGAACACCTGGAAGTCGAAGGACTTCAGGTCGCCCTGCTTGTTCCAGCCCACCGAGCCCAGAACGGTCTCGAAGTTGGACTTGTGCAGGTGGTCAGCCACCTTGGCAGGGCTGTCGCCCACGGCCTTGATGCTGTCCAGCAGCACTTGCGTGGCGGCGAAGGAGGTCAGCTGGAAGGCGCCCGAGGGATTGCGCTTCTTGTCCTTGAAGGCCTTGACCACGGCGGCGTTCTTGGGGTTGGCCGAGAAGTCTGCAGGCAGGGTCACCAGCATGCCTTCGACGGCGTTGCCGGCGATGGCGTTGACTTCGGGGTTGCCCACGCCTTCGGGGCCCATCATGCGGACCTTCAGGCCCTGCTCGGAAGCCTGGCGCAGCAGCAGGCCCATTTCGGGGTGGTAGCCGCCGTAGTAGACGAAGTCCACGCCGGCGCTCTTGAGCTTGGTGATGACGGCGGAGTAGTCGCTGTCGCCGGCATTGATGCCTTCGAACAGGGCCACTTCCACGCCGGCCTTCTTCAGGTCGTCGCGCACGGAGGAGGCAATGCCCTGGCCATACGACTGCTTGTCGTGCAGCACGGCAACCTTCTTGGGCTTGGCCTTGTCCAGGATGAACTTGGCGGCGGCCGGGCCCTGCTGGTCATCGCGGCCGATGGTGCGGAAGATGAAGTGGTAGTTCTTGCCGTCGGTCAGGGCCGGGGAGGTGGCCGAGGGGGTCACGACGACCACGCCTTCGTTGTTGTAGATCGGGGCGGCAGCAATCGATGCGCCCGAGCAGACGGGGCCGATCACGTAGCCGATCTTGGCGTTGACCACGCGGTTGGCGGCCACGGGGCCCTGCTTGGGTTCGCAGGCGTCATCGACGGACACCAGCTCGATCTTCTTGCCATTGACGCCGCCAGCCGCATTGGCCATTTCCACGGCGGTGTTCACGCCTTCCTTGACCATGTCGCCGTACTGCGTCAGCGGGCCGGTGGTGGGAACCACCATGGCGATCTTGATTTGCGCATGCGCTGTGGAGAACAAGGCGGCACCAGCCAAACCCAGGGCGGCGACGACGGTGTGCATGCGGAACGGAATGCTCATGAGTACTTCCTTCAACTTTGGGTAAAGCGTTCTGAAAAACGCGGTGGCTCCTGTAGGGGCGATCCGCGCAAAGAAGCACAGATTAATCTCCTGGTTACCAATGGCAACAGGGTATCCCGGGGCTGGCGCGCATGCAGGCTTTTCGCTAAGGGCTGGATGACATCGCAGGCCGCTTGTCAACGCCGGTTTTGGGCGACGAAAACGCCTGATGCCGACGGTGCACCCTGGCGGTGCTTCATGAAACCAATATGACCGACTGCAAGAAGGGGAAACACGTACACGGAATGTTGCATTGCAGCAACGCGCCAGAGGGCGCCGGTTCACGTGTTTCTGCGGTGGATCAAAACGGCACGGAGGATTCGAAACGCAGCGTACGGACCGACAGGGGATGCGCCAGCTCCAGCTGGTGCGCATGCAGCAGCAGGCGCGGCGACAGGGCCTGAACGGCGGCATCGGCATAGAGCGCATCGCCCAGGATGGGGTGGCCCAGCGCCGCCATGTGCACGCGCAGCTGGTGGGTGCGGCCCGTCACGGGCTGCAGTTGTACCCGAGTGATGGTCGGGCCAGGGCCTTGGTCTGCGTCAGGCAGGGCGCGCCACAGGGTCTGGCTGGGCTTGCCCTGCACGGCGTCGATGATGCGCAACGGGCGCCGCTCCCAGTCGGCGGCTATCGGCAGGTCGATGCTTTGCCAGGCGCCGGCCTGCTGCGCGGCAGGGCGGCCCGCGACCACGGCCACATAGCGCTTGTGCACGCGGCGCTGCGCAAAGGCTTCGCCCAGGAGGCGCTGGCTGGCCAGGCTGCGCGCCATGACCACCAGGCCCGAGGTGGCTTGGTCCAGCCGGTGCACGACCAGCGCATCGGGCCAGCGCTGCAGGGCGCGTCCGCTCAGGCAGTCCTGCTTGTCGGGGCCGCGCCCGGGCACGCACAGCAGGCCGGAGGGCTTGTCCAGCACCAGCAGATCGGCGTCCTCGTACAGGCAGGAGACACCTGCATCGGTATCTGCACCGGCACCTGCAACGGCACCGATGCACTCCTGCCGCCGTTCAGCGTTCAGGCCGCTCACCGTTCGCTGAGGAGCCTGTGCACGGTGGCGCATAGCTCCTCCACGTCATTGGGCTTGTGCACCAGGGCCCGGGCGCCTGCGGCCATGGCGGCCTGCTCGATCTCGGCGGTGATGTAGCCCGAGGCCAGGGCGATGGGCAGCAGGGGCTGTATGGACAGCGCCTCATACACCAGGTCGATGCCGCTGTAGCCGGGCATGTTGTAGTCGGTGACCAGCAGGTCGTAGTCCTGGGGGGCGGCGCGCAGCGCCTCGGTGGCCTCGTGCGGATCGGTGAAGCCGCTGACCTGGTATCCGCGCCGGCGCAGCAGGCGCTGCACCAGGAACACCAGGGCCTGGTCGTCGTCCACGTACATCACATGCTGCTGCGCTGCCTGCGGATCGGGCAGCAGGGCGAACTGCGGGCCGGTCGGGGTTTCCGCGGCTGCCAGCGGCTCCGGCAGGCCGGGCGGCGCCTCGCCCGCGGGCGCCTGGGCCGGTGCGGGCTCGGCATGCGCCAGGGCGTCGGCCGGGGGGAAGTACAGCGTGAAGCGGCTGCCTTGCCCGGGAATGCTGTACACGTCCACGGCGCCGCCGTGGTTGCGCATGACGCCGTGCACCACGGGCAGGCCCAGGCCCGTTCCCTGGCCCACGGGCTTGGTGGTGAAGAAGGGCTCGAAGATGCGCTGCAGCGTGCGCGCATCCATGCCGGGGCCGTTGTCCTGCACCGACAGCGCCACGTAGCTGACGGGCGGCAGGCCCAGGCGCTCGCACAGGCGCTGGTCGGGGCGCACCAGGTCGGCGTCCATCTGGATCAGGCCGCGCCGCTCACCCAGGGCGTGCATGGCGTTGGTGCACAGGTTGAACAGGGCCTGCTCCACCTGCATGGCGTCGGCCAGCATGGGGGGCAGCTGCGGCGGCACATGCACCTGCAGCTCCACCGCGGGCGGCAGGGTCACGCGCAGCAGCCGCGCCGTGTCGCCCATGACTTCGCGCGCCTGCACGGGCTTGCGCTGGGGCGGCTCGTTGCGGCTGAAGGTCAGGATCTGGCGCACCAGGTCGCGCGCGCGGCGGCCGGCCTTTTCGATCTCCTGCAGGCTTTCCATGGCAGCGGCGTTGCCGCCGCAGTCGGCCTTGGCCAGCTCCACGTTGCCCAGGATGGCGCCCACGATGTTGTTGAAGTCGTGCGCAATGCCGCCGGCCATGGTGCCCAGGGCCTGCATCTTGTGCGATTCGCGCAGCTGTTCTTCCAGTTCGTTGCGCTGGGCCTCGGCCTTCTTGCGGCTGGTGAGGTCGCGCGCGAACACGGTGGTGGTCTCGCCGCCGCTGTGGTGCTCGAAGGAGACACTGACCTCGACCGGGATCTCGCGGCCGCTGGCGGTGCGCGCCGTCATCTCGCCCAGCACGGCCTGCGTGGTCAGCGGCGCGAAGGACAGGGCCTGGGCCGCGTCGGGCAGGAAACGCTCCAGCGGGCTGCCCAGCGCGTCGTGGGGCGGGCACAGGAACAGGGCGGCGGCCGTGGGGTTGAAGACGGTGATGCGCTGGTCCGGGTCCAGGCAGATGATGGCGTCCAGCGCCGAGTTGATGACCGACTCCAGCCGCCGCTCGCTCAGGAACAGCTGGTGGTTGCGCTGCTGCAGCGCCAGGCGCTCGGCCAGCAGCGGGCCCTGGTCCACCACGGCGCACAGGTACTGGGCGATGGGCGGGCCGCTTTGCTGGGGGATGGCGATGCACGCCACGTGCAGGTCGGCGCGCAGCTGGTGCTGCTCGGTGATCTCGAAGCAGACCTCGTGGGCCTCGGTGCGGCCCAGCTCGCGTGCGGCGGAGAAGGCCTCGCGCACGCGCTCGGCATCATCGGGGTGCACGAAGGGCGCGAAGTTCACCAGCAGCCGGTCATGCTCGGTGGGCTGGAAGGCGCTGTGCGCCATGGCGTTGGCCTGCACCACCATGTCGTGCTCGTCCACCACCAGCAGGGGCAGGGGAATGCTGGCGAACAGGGCCTCGAAGCGCTCGGAGGCGCTTTCGGCCACGGCCTGGCTGTAGTCCAGCACGCGGTTCTGGATTTCCAGTTCGCGCTGGTAGTTGCGCAGCTCGGCCACCAGGGCCTGCAGCGGGTCGTCTTCGGGCTGGAAGGGAGGGAAGCGTTCGACGGGGGGCAGGTCGGCGCCGGGCGCCAGCAGCGCATGCAGGGGCAGGTGCTCGTCGTCGCGAGGCGGATCGGAAAGGTCTGGGCTGCTCATCGCGGGCTGGCGCTGGGGAAAGCGGCACATGCCGCACGAATCCTGGTGGCCCGCGCCCGGCGTCCGGCAGATTTACCGGAGCCCGGCGCGGGCAGGGCCGCAGTGTACGCGCGCCAGGCGGGGCGCCACAAGCGCCCCTTTCGGTGGCAGGTGCTTCAGCTCAGGTAAGCGTCCACGGGGATGCAGCTGCAGTACAGGTTGCGATCGCCGTAGACGTTGTCCACGCGGCCCACGGGGCACCAGTACTTGGACTGGCGCAGGGCGGCCACCGGGTAGGCGGCGGCCTCGCGGCCGTAGGGGTGGGCCCATTCCGGGGCCAGCAGCGTCTCGGCCGTGTGCGGCGCGTTCTTGAGCGGGTTGTCGTCCTGGGGCAGGCGGCCCTGTTCGATGGCGCGGATTTCCTCGCGGATGGCGATCATCGCGTCCACGAAGCGGTCCAGCTCGTACAGGCTTTCGCTTTCGGTGGGCTCCACCATCAGCGTGTTGGGCACGGGGAAGGACAGCGTGGGCGCGTGAAAGCCGTAGTCGATCAGGCGCTTGGCCACGTCCTCGGCCATGACGCCCGTGCTTTCCTTGAACTGGCGCAGGTCCAGGATGCACTCGTGCGCCACATGGCCGTGCTCGCCTGCGTACAGCGTCGGGTAGTGGTCACGCAGCCGGGCGCTGATGTAGTTGGCGCTGAGGATGGCGGTCTCGGTGGCCAGGGTCAGGCCCTGGGCGCCCATCATGCGGATGTACATCCAGCTGATCGGCAGCACGGCCGCATTGCCCAGCGGTGCGGCACTGATCGCCCCCGTGCCGCCCGCAAGGCCCGCCGTGGCATGGCCGGGCAGGAAGGGGACGAGGTCCTCGACCACGCAGACCGGGCCCACGCCCGGGCCGCCGCCGCCGTGCGGGATGCAGAAGGTCTTGTGCAGGTTCAGGTGGCTGACATCGCCGCCGAAGCTGCCCGGCGCGGCCAGGCCCACCAGGGCGTTCATGTTGGCGCCGTCCACGTAGACGCGGCCGCCATGGTCATGCACCAGCTTGCACAGCGCCTTGACCTGGGTCTCGAACACGCCGTGCGTGCTGGGGTAGGTGATCATGATGCAGGCCAGGTTGGCACTGTGCTGCTCGCACTTGGCCGCCAGGTCCGCCATATCGACGTTGCCGTTGGCGTCGCAGGCGGTGACCACCACCTGCATGCCCACCATCTGCGCGCTGGCGGGGTTGGTGCCATGGGCGCTGCTGGGAATCAGGCAGACGTTGCGGTGCGACTGGCCCCGGCTCGCATGCCAGCCCTTGATGGCCAGCAGGCCCGCGTACTCGCCCTGGCTGCCGGCATTGGGCTGCAGGCTGATGCCGGCGTAGCCCGTGGCCTGGCACAGCCAGTCGCGCAGCTGCTTGTCCAGCTCCGCATAGCCTTGCTGCTGGTCGGCCGGGGCGAAGGGGTGCACCTGGGCGAACTCGGGCCAGGTGATGGGAATCATCTCGCTGGTGGCGTTGAGCTTCATGGTGCAGGAGCCCAGCGGGATCATGCTGCGGTCCAGCGCCAGGTCCTTGTCCGACAGCTGGCGGATGTAGCGCAGCATGGCGGTCTCGGAGCGATGGGTGTTGAACACCGGGTGCGTGAGGAAGTCGCTGCTGCGGCGCAGGCCGTCGGGGATCAGCGGCTCCACGCCCTTTTCGAAGGCGGCAAAGCCCGGCAGCGGCTGGCCGTCCTTGGCAAACACCTTCCACAGCAGTTCGACATCGGCACGCGTGGTGGTCTCGTCCAGCGAGATGCACAGGTATTCGCCGAAGTACACGCGCAGGTTGGCGCCCAGCGAGCGCGCGCGGGCGGCGATGGCCTGGGTGGCCGCACCCGTGTGCAGGCTCAGCGTGTCGAAGCTGGGCACCTCGCGCAGCGGCGCGCCCAGCTCGGCCAGGCCGCGTGCCAGGATGGCCGTGTACGAGGCCACGCGGCGGGCGATGCGCTCCAGGCCCTCGGGGCCGTGGTAGACGGCGTACATGCTGGCCACGACGGCGGGCAGCACCTGGGCCGTGCAGATGTTGGAGGTGGCCTTCTCGCGGCGGATGTGCTGCTCGCGCGTCTGCAGAGCCAGGCGGTAGGCGGGCTTGCCGTGCACGTCCACGCTCACGCCGACCAGGCGGCCGGGCAGGGAGCGCTTGAACTCGTCGCGGCAGGCCATGAAGGCGGCGTGCGGGCCGCCGGCGCCCATGGGCATGCCAAAGCGCTGGGTGGTGCCCACCACGATGTCGGCTCCCCATTCGCCGGGCGGCGTGATCAGGGTCAGCGCCAGCAGGTCGGTGGCCACGATGAAGGCGGCCTGCTTGCCATGGGCCTTGTCCACGTCGGCGCTCAGGTCATCGATGCGGCCGCTGGTGGCGGGGTACTGGGCCAGCACGGCGAAGTAGTCGCCGTCCATCAGCTGGTTCCATTCCTCCAGCGAGTTGGCCAGCAGCACCTCGATGCCCAGCGGCGCGGCGCGCGTCTGGATGACCTCGATGGTCTGGGGGTGGGCATCGCCCGCCACCACGAAACGGTTGCTCTTGTTCTTGACGGAGCGCTTGGCCAGCGTCATGGCCTCGGCGGCGGCCGTGGCCTCGTCCAGCATGGAGGCGTTGGCAATCGGCATGGCCGTCAGGTCGCAGACCATGGTCTGGAAGTTGACCAGGGCCTCCATGCGGCCTTGCGAGATCTCGGCCTGGTAGGGCGTGTAGGCCGTGTACCAGGCGGGGTTCTCCAGGATGTTGCGCAGGATGACGCCGGGCGTGTGCGTGCCGTAGTAGCCCTGGCCGATGAAGCTCCTGAGCAGCTGGTTGCGGCCTGCCAGCGCCTTGAGCTCGGCCAGCGCCTGGGCCTCTGTGGCGGCCGGCGGCAGCGCCATGGGCTGGTGGCGCCGGATGGAGGGCGGGACGATGGCGTCGATCAGCGCATCGCGCGATGCCGCGCCAATGGCGCTGAGCATGTGGGCCTCGTCTTCGGGCGCGATGCCGATATGGCGGGCCACGAATTCGGTGGCGTTCTCGAGGGCGGCAAGGGGCTGGGTGGAGGACATCAGCATGGAGGGACCTGTCTCAAAAGCTGAAAAGCGCCAGGGCGGGCCCTGGCGCCCGTCCTGGCCGGAAAGTGGCGTCAGTTGCTCTGTGCGAAGGCCGTGTAGGCGGCTTCGTCGAGCAGCGCGGCCAGTTGGCCTGCGTCGCTGAGCTTGACCTTGAAGAACCAGCCTTCGCCCAGCGGGTCGCTGTTGGCCAGGGACGGGTCATCGCGCAGGGCTTCGTTGACTTCGACGATCTCGCCGCTGACGGGCATGTAGACATCGGCGGCGGCCTTGACGGACTCGACCACGCCGGCCACATCGCCCTGATTGAAGCTGGTGCCCACGGCGGGCAGATCGACGAACACCACGTCGCCCAGCGCATCCTGCGCGTGGAGGGTGATGCCGACGATGGCCGCGTCAGGGTTGGCGGCGTTGATCCACTCGTGGTCCTTGGAATACTGGATGCTCATGGCTTGCTCCGATAGAAACTGAAAAAACCTGTGAAAGGCGGTTTGAGAAAGGTCAGTGCGCACTGTAGCGGCATGCGATGGCAGGAAAAACGAATCCGCCGAACTCGATCCACGCCAAGCGCGCAGGCCGTCCTCAACCGCGGTGATAGCGGGGCGCCACGAAGGGCGTGGCCTGCACCTGCATGGGCACGGCCTTGCCGCGCACCATGGCCTGCAGCGTGGCGCCGATGGCCGCGCTGCCCGGCTCCACATAGGCCAGGGCAATGGGCTGGTTCAGCGTGGGCGACAGCAGGCCGCTGGTGACCTGGCCGACCTTGCGGCCGCTGGCGTCCAGCAGTTCCGTGCCCTCGCGCACGGGCACGCGTTCCAGCGCCACCAGGCCCACGCGCCTGCGCTTGAGCAGCTCGGGCGACTGCAGCTGGGCCAGCACGGTGGCCGCGCCGGGAAAGCCGCCTTCGCGCTCGCCACCGATGCGGCGGACCTTCTGCACGGACCAGTTCAGGGCGGCCTCGGCCGGGGTGGTCGTCGTGTCCAGGTCGTTGCCATACAGGCACAGGCCGGCCTCCAGGCGCAGCGAATTGCGCGCGCCCAGGCCCACGGGCCTGACTTCGGGCTGGGCCAGCAGGGCGCGGGCAAAGGCCTCGGCATGGCTGGCGGGCAAGGAGATCTCGAAGCCGTCCTCGCCGGTATAGCCGCTGCGCGTGATGTACAGCTCGGCGCCTTCCCAGTCGAAGTAGCCGCCCGTCATGAACACCAGCCCGGCTGTGTCCGGCAGCAGGCGCTCCATGGCGGCTGCTGCCTGCGGGCCCTGCAGCGCCAGCAGGCCCCGGTCGAACTGGGGTTCGATTTCACAGCGCTGGCCGATGCGGGCCTGGATGTGTGCCAGGTCTTCGTGCTTGCAGGCGCCGTTGACGATCAGGAACAGGTCGTCCTCGCGGCGCACGAACATCAGGTCGTCCAGAATGCCGCCCGCATCATTGAGCAGCAGGCCGTAGCGCTGGCGGTGTTCGCCCAGGCCCAGCACGTCCATGGGCAGCAGCGATTCCAGCGCGGCGCCGGCATCCGGGCCGCGCAGGCTGATCTGGCCCATGTGGGAGACATCGAACAGGCCTGCCGCCTCGCGCGTGTGCAGGTGCTCGGCCATCAGCCCCTGCGGGTATTGCACGGGCATGGAGTAGCCGGCAAACGGCACCATGCGCGCGCCCAGTTCCTGGTGCAGGTCGAACAGCGGGGTCTTGAGCAGATCGGTGGTGGAGGCAGCGGTCAAGGAGGGACTCTCTTCTCGGCAAGGGGCAAGGCACAACGCCATCCCGGAATCCCGGGATGTCCTGCCCTGCTGTCCGCTTTACCTGAGAGATTCACCCGCACCTTCCATGCGTGGGGCTTGCTCCTTCGGTGGATGGGGCACGCCGCCGTGCCCTGCATCTCTCTCCAGCTAGGAACGCCTGCGGCCGTGGCGGCAGGCGGTGCCAGTCCTTTTGCCTGAGCGTTCGGGACGAACCCTGCGCCTTCGGCGGTGCCGCTGCCTGTGACCATTGCGGCCGGGCGGGCACTCTCTCCTGACCGGCGCATTCTAGCTGCGGCCGGCCCCTGCGCGGTTGCGGGATTTCCGCGGGCCGCCGGCGGTGGCATGCGCTCTCTTGCATGGATGCATTTGCAAATTGCATAACTGTCTAAAAAATCTCCTACATTGAGATGCATCGATATATGAATCTCGTGAGCGAGAAGGAAGAAGCGCACATGCAGCAGACGCTGGGAGACACATTGGCCTGGCCGGCACGTTACCTGCCGAACAAGGAAGCACTGGTCGCTTGGGAGGGCGGCGAGCGCCGCGCCTGGACCTACGCCCAGCTGGATGCCGAAGTCAACCGCCACGCCCACGGCCTGGCCGAACTGGGCATAGGCCATGGCGATGTGGTCGCGGCCTTTCTCTACAACACGCCGGCCTTCGTCTTCACCATGCTGGCGGCCGCGCGCCTGGGCGCCATCTTCAACCCCATCAACTACCGGCTGGCGGCGCAGGAGCTGGCCTTCATCCTCAAGGACGGCACTGCGCGCGCCCTGGTCTTCGAGAGCGAAGGCGGCGAAACCGTGGCCCGTGCCCAAGCCCTGCTGAAGGCCGAGGGCGGCCACAGCCTTGCGCATTGGATCTTTGCCGACGATGCCGAGGCCGACCCGGTGCCGATCTGGGCCACGCAGCGCCTGTCCTCCCTGGCCAGGGGCCGCAGCAGCGCGCAGCCCCAGGCCCATGTGCGCGAAAGCGATCCTTGCATCCTCATGTACACCAGCGGCACCACGGGCCGGCCCAAGGGCGTGCTGCACACGCACCGCAGCAAGCTGGCGCACAACGCCCTCATGCACCAGACCATGCAGTTCACGCGCGACGACGTGGGCCTGGCCATGGCGCCGCTCAACCACACGGCCGAACTGCACACCAGTTTCCTGCCGCGCCTGCAGGCAGGCGCCACCCAGGTGCTGCTGCGCCGCTTCGACGTGGCCGAGGCCTGGCGCCTGATCCGCGAAGAGCGCGTGAGCTTCTTCTTTGCCGCGCCCACCATGGTCACCATGCTGCTGGCCGACCCCATCGCCTCGCCGCAGCAGGCGCCTGCGCTGCGGCTGGTGGAGTACGGCGGCGCCTCCATGGCGCCGCACCTGATCCGCGAATGGACGCGCAGGGTCGGCAGCGACCTGGTCCAGGTCTACGGCACCACCGAGATGGGGCCTTGCATGTCCATCCTCCTGCCGCGCGAGCAACTCTCGCACGCGGGCTCGGCGGGATTGCCCTCCATGGGCCATGACCTCATCGTGGCGCGCCTGCGCGAGGACAACGCCCCCACCGATCCTGCCGAAGCCTGCCTGCCCGGCGAGGTAGGCGAGATCCTGGTGCGCGGCCCCTGCATGATGGCCGGCTACCTCAACCGTCCCGACGCCAACACCCGCGCACTGGCGCACGGCTGGTACCACACGGGCGACCTGGGCCACATCGACGACGATGGCTACCTCTGGATCCGCGACCGCATCGACTACATGATCAATTCGGGTGCCGAGAACGTCTATCCGCGCGAAGTGGAGGACGCGCTGGTCGAACACGCCGATGTGCTCGAAGTCGCCGTCATCGGCGAGGCTGACGAGCGCTGGGGCCAGATCGTCGCCGCCCACGTGGTCGCCAGGCCCGGCGCTACGCCCACGGCCGAGGCCCTGGACGCCTTCCTGGTTCACGGCGACCGCCTGGCCGCCTACAAGCGCCCGCGCCGCTACCACTTCCGCGAGGCCCTGCCCAAGACGGCCAGCGGGAAGATACAGAAGCAGTTGCTGAGGGTGGTGGCGGCCTGAATGCGCGGCAAAGCTCGCGCCTGCAGCCAGGGCAATGCTTGAACCTGCGCCTTTGCACTCGCACAATGGGCAGGCAACATTGCGAGGTCCAAGATGCGCACCATGACGGCAAACCAGGCAGGGAAGGCCTTCGCGGAGGTCATCGAGGCCGTCCGCGAAGGCCCTGTGCTGATCCAGCAGCAAGCCGAGGATGTGGCGGTCGTCATGTCGGTGCAGGAGTACGAGCGGCTCATCCACACCAATCTTTCGGAGTTCCAGCGCTTCAGTGACTCGGTAGGCGCAAAGGCCCGCAAGGCCGGCATGACCGATGACGTGCTTCGGGAGTTGCTGAGCCGTGAGGACTGATCTCCGGCTGGTGATCGACACGAATCTGTGGATCAGTCGCCTGCTCATGCCCGGTGGCGCTGCAGCCAAGGCCGTGGACCAAGCACTGGGTTGCGCGACCGTATTGATGTCCCAGGAGACACAGGCGGAATTGAGCGAAGTCCTCTTGCGGCCCAAATTCGACCGGTATGTTTCCCGCGAGGACAGGCAGCGCTTTCTGCTGCTGCTTGACGGCGTGGTGCGATGGGTTTCCATCACCCGGAAGGTTTCGGTATGCCGTGATCCCAAGGATGACAAATTCCTCGATATCGCGCTCAACGGCGCTGCCCAAATGATTGTCACGGGGGACCAGGACTTGCTTGTCCTGCATCCTTTCCACGGCGTCGAGATCCTGAAGCCTGCGGATTTTCTTGACAGAGCGGCCCGTTGAGAGAGCCGTGTTTGACGGGCGAGTCTTTGCAGCCGCTCACAAGCCCTTGCCGTGGTTTCGGTGATGGTGGACCATTTCGGCCTGATGGGCCTGGGTGCCGGACCGGTCAATTGGTCGCGGCTGGCAGGGGTGGCGCTGATCCTGGGCGGCGTGTTCCTGGTGGTGCAGGGCGGCCAGGTCAAGGAACCGGCCAGTGCGGAGAGTGCGGCTGCTCAGCGGTAGCGCATTCCGAGGGCGCAGCGGTGCGAGTCTCCCTCAGACCTCGCCCCAATGCAACAGGCCGCCCCGCTGCGGATAAGCGGGGCGGCCTGTAACGGGCTCCTGGTCTGGATCACGCATCCTGGCGCTGGCGGTGGTCGGCGGGGCTGGGTGAATGGTTTTGCTGCGCCGGTAAGCGTGCTTCCATGCAGACCAGTGTGCGCGTTTGGTCTCAGAAAATGCTGCTTTATTTCTTCAAAACAGGCGTTGCTACAGAAAATTATTCTGCACCTGCCTGTTTTGCAGTAGATTGCCGGCCATGGATACCCTCGACAGAAAGATTCTTTCCGCCCTGCAGGCCAACGCGCGCGCCAGCCTGCAGGAAATCGGCACGGCCGTGGGCCTGAGCGCCTCGCCCTGCTGGGCGCGCATCAAGAAGCTGGAAGAGGCGGGGGTGATCGAGGGCTATACCGTGCGCCTGAACCCGCTGGCGCTGGGACTGGGCGATACGGTGCTGGTGCAGGTCACGCTGGACAGCCACTCGGACAACACGCTGGAGAAATTCGGCGAGATGCTGGCGACCATTCCCGAAGTGGTGGAGGCGCACCTGGTCTCGGGCGAGTACGACTACCTGCTGCGCGTCGTCGTCAAGGACACGCGTGACTACGAGCGCCTGCTGCGCGAGAAGCTCTACAAGATCAAGGGCATACGCCACAGCCAGTCCAGCTTTGTGCTGCGCACGCTGAAGAAGGCAGACCTGCCGCTGGGGGTGTGAAACCCATGCCTTCTGACCAGGCGCCGCCGCCCGCACCCTACCGCGAACACTCCCCGCCCCCTGTCTTGCAGCCGCACTTCCAGTGCCTGTGGAACAGCACCGTTGCCAGGGACTACGCCGGCGGCTTTCTCGTGGTGCCCGATGGCTGCGTGGACATCGTCTGCAAAGGCGGGCGGCTGCTGGCCGTGGGGCCGGACCGGGTGGCTGCGCGGCCCGCGCTGGTGCCGGGGTCCGAGGTATGGGGGGTGCGCTTCCGCCCCGGTGCGGCCGGTGCCTGGCTGGGCCTGCCCATGGACGAGATCGTGGGGCAGGCGGTGGAACTGGACGATCTGCTGGGGCCGCGCGCGCGGGAGTGGGTGCATCGCATCAACGATGCGCAGCCGGAGGGACGGCAGGCCGTGTTCCTCCAGGGACTGGCGCAAATGGGCCGCGAGGCCCCGGCGCCGGACCGGCAGGCCATGCAGCTGTTCGACCTGGCGGCTGCGGCCGGGCGGGATGAATCCGGCGTGCTGGCTGCCATGCGGGCGCAGCTGGACATGCCGGAGCGCAGCCTGCGCCGCTTCTGCCACGCGCAGTTTGGCTATGGTCCCAAGACGCTGGAGCGCGTGCTGCGCTTTCAGCGCCTGCTGGCCCTGGCGCGGTCGGACCGGCAGGCAGGTCTTGCGGTGCTGGCCCTGGACGCGGGCTATGCGGACCAGGCACATCTTTCGCGCGAGGTGAGGGCGCTGTGCGGCATCACGGCGCAGGCCGCCATGGCGCAGCTGCTGGATTGAGCGGCCCGACCGGCCGATTTGTTTGGCCGTTTTGTTCAAGACCGCTGCCGCTGCGTGGCCGATGATGGAGGCTTACCAGCATTCCAACGGAGCAGCACATGGGCATCAGGGGCAAGAACCACCAGATCGACAACATCGAGTTCAACGTGGCCGATATTGCGCGCAGCAAGGCGTTCTACGGCGAGGCCTTCGGCTGGACCTTCACCGACTACGGGCCGAGCTACACCGAGTTCAGCGACGGCCGGCTGACGGGCGGCTTCACCACCGGCGAGGAGGTACGGCCCGGCGGCCCGCTGGTCATCCTCTACGCCGACGATCTGGCCGAGGCGCAGCGCCGCGTGGAGGCGGCGGGTGCCGTGATCAGCCGCGCGGTGTTCGCTTTCCCGGGTGGCCGCAGGTTCCACTTCACCGATCCGGACGGCTACGAACTGGCCGTGTGGTCGGCCGAGGCCTGAAAGACAACAGCCCGCATCTGCGGGCTGTTTTTCAGGGGGACCGGGCGGGGGCTTCAATTCACGTTGGAGCCCAGCTGCATGTCCTTGTACTTCACGATGCGCGTGCCCTTGACCAGGCGGTAGCCGCCCCAGATCAGCAGGAACAGCGGCAGGCCGATGTAGGTGGCGACGACGCCGGTCCAGTCGATGCGGTCGGCCATGAAGGCCTCGTAGTTCTGGCCCAGCGTGATCACCATGCACAGGACGAAGGCGAAGATGGGCCCGAACGGGAACCAGGATGCGCGGTAGGGCAGCTGGTTCAGGTCCAGGCCCTGGGCCTCGAAGCCCTTGCGGAAGCGGTAGTGGCTGATGGCAATGCCAAGCCAGGCGATGAAGCCCGTCATGCCCGACAGATTCAGCAGCCAGATGTAGACGAGCTGAGGGCTGAAGATGTTGGTCAGGAAGCACAGCGCCGCCACCACGGTGGTGGCCAGCAGGGCCAGCGTGGGCACGCCGCGCTTGTTGACATACGAGAACATGCGCGGCGCCATGCGCTGGCAGGCCAGCGTGTAGAGCATGCGCGTGGAGGCGTACATGCCCGAGTTGCCGGCCGACAGCACCGAGGTCAGCACCACGGCATTCATCACGGCGGCGGCCGACAGCAGGCCTGCGCGCTCGAAGACCAGGGTGAAGGGGCTCACGCTGATGTCGCCCAGATCATTCTTGAGCAGGTGCGGATCGGTGTAGGGAATCAGCAGGCTGATGACCAGAATGGCGAAGACGTAGAACAGCAGGATGCGCCAGAACACCTGGCGCACGGCGCGTGGCACGTTCTTGGCGGGGTTCTCTGACTCGCCTGCGGCAATGCCGATGAGCTCCGTGCCCTGGAAGGAGAAGCCCACGATCATGGCCACGCCGATCAGCGCCGAGAACCCGCCTGCGAAGGGTGCATCGCCCTGGCTCCAGAGGGCCAGGTTGCCCCAGACGCCTTCAGGCGCGCCGCCGCGCACGATGCCCAGGATCATGAGCAGGCCCACGCCGATGAAGAGGATGACGGTGGTGACCTTGATGGCGGCGAACCAGTACTCGGCCTCGCCGAAGCCTTTGACCGAGATGGCGTTGAGGCCGAACATGATGGCCAGGAAGGCCGCGCTCCACAGCATGCCGTTGCTGTCGGGAAACCAGTAGGCCATGACCAGCTGGGCGGCCACCAGGTCCACCGCGATGGTGACGGCCCAGTTGTACCAGTAGTTCCAGCCCAGCGCGAAGCCGAAGCCCTCGTCCACATAGCGTGCGCCGTAGGTGGCGAACGAACCCGAGACGGGCAGGTTGGCGGCCATTTCGCCCAGGCTGGTCATGAGGAAGTAGACCATCAGGCCCACGATCATGTAGGCCAGCAGGGCGCCGCCGGGGCCGGCCTGCGAGATGGTGGCGCCCGAGGCCACGAACAGGCCGGTGCCGATGGAGCCGCCGATGGCGATCATGGACAGATGCCGCGCCTTGAGTTCGCGCCTGAGCGCTGGGGGAGCGGCGTTCTTGGAGTTGTCGGCTGCCATGGAGGTGTTGGTTGGTGGATCAGGTCCCGCGCGGCCGGTGGCCGCCGCAGGGGCAAAAAGCAAAACAGGTAAAAGCAAAAGAGCCGCGCTGGCGCGGCCCCATCAAGGTGCATGCACCGCGAAAGGCGTGATTGTCCGAGAACGCTGCCATCGCGGAAAGGCAGGAGTTTAATCTCCCTTCACGCGCATAAGCGGATCTGAACCACCACCCACTGTGTGCGCTGCGCCACGCTGGCTGGTTGTGGGTTCACCACTGTGTGCGTGCCAGCAGCAGCTGGGCCAGGACCTTGATGCGCGGCGAGGCCTGGCGCGTGCGCGGGTAGACCAGGGACAGCTCGCGGGCACGGCCCTCGTGCTGGGGCAGCAGCCGCACCAGCCGGCCCGCCTGCAGGTGTTCGCGCACCGCGAACTCCATGACCTGGGCCACGCCCAGGCCGCCGAGCGAGCCTTCCACCAGCGGGTCGCCGCTGTCGAAGGTCACGGTCTGCGGTGCAGGCCAGTCCAGCATCTCGCCATTGCCGGCCAGGAACTGCCAGGGCACGCGCCGGCCCAGGTAGTGGTTGTGGACGGCCAGGCAGCTGTGCTGCGCCAGCTCCTCCAGCGTCTGCGGCGTGCCGCGCGCCGCCAGGTAGGAGGGCGATGCCACGGTGACCCAGCGCAGCGGCGGCAGGGCGCGCGCGATCATGCGGCTGTCGGCCAGCGGGCCGATGCGCACGGCCGCGTCAAAGCCTTCTTCCACCATGTCCACCAGGCGGTCGGTGAAGCTGGTGTCGATCTGAAGTTGCGGATGCTCGCGCAGCAATTGGCCGAGCAAGGGCACCAGCACGATGCGGCCGAGCATGGACGGCGCCGTCATGCGCAGCACGCCGCTGGGCGCGCAGCGCCGGTCGCTGACCAGCTGGCGCGCCTCTTCCAGTCCGGCAATCAGCGGTGCGCAGCGGTCCACCAGCGCGCAGCCGTCGGGCGTGAGCGAGACGCTGCGCGTATTGCGGTGCAGCAGCCGCGTGCCCAGGTCCTTTTCCAGCTGGGCCACGGCGCGCGAGATGCGCGGCTGGCTGGTGCCCAGCAGCGTGGCGGCCTGGGTGAAGCTGCGGCTTTCGGCCACCTTGATGAGCAGGTGCACGGCGTTGAGATCCATGGCGTGTCTCCAGATTCGATTGATGCAATTTTGCATAAGAAAAATGAAAATCTGCTGTTTATCTTCATGGGTGCATTAATTAGGATCGGCGCCATGCCAATGACCGATTCCCCCGGCGCCCTGCGCCACCCGCGCGCCGCCCTGGCGCTGCTGTCCCTGTCCCAGCTGCTGATTGCGCTGGATGCCACCATCGTCTTTGTCGCGCTCGACGCCATGGGCCAGCAGCTGCAGATGGACGCCCGTCATCTGCAGTGGGTGATCAGTGCCTACAGCGTGGCCTTCGGCGGCTGCCTGCTGCTGGGCGGGCGCTGTGCGGACCTGCTGGGCAAGCGGCGCATGTATGTGGCGGGCATGGCGCTGTTCGGCTTGGCCTCGCTGGTCGGCGGCTTTGCCTCCCAGCCCTGGCAACTGGTGCTGGGCCGCGCAGGGCAGGGCGTGGCCGGGGCCCTGCTGTTTCCGGCCACGCTGTCGCTGATCAATACCTTGTATGCGGCAGGGCCCGAGCGCAACCGCGCCCTGGCCGTGTGGAGCATGGCCTCGGCAGGGGGGCTTGCGGCGGGTGCGCTGCTGGGCGGCGTGCTCACGCAGACACTGGGCTGGAACTGGGTGCTGTGGGTGCTGGTGCCCGTGGCCTGGCCCTGCGCCATGGCGGCGCTGCGCTTTCTGCCGCCTTCGGCCCAGACCGGGCGTGCCGCGCCGGGCCAGGGCTTTGACCTGGCCGGCTGCCTGAGCGTGACCGTGGGCAGCAGCCTGCTGGTGACGGCCCTGGTGCAGGGGCCTGAATGGGGCTTTGCCAGCGCCGCCACGCTGGGGACGCTGGCCGTGGCCCTGGCGGCGCTGGCCCTTTTCTGGCGCATCGAGGCGCGCATTGCCTCGCCGCTGATGCCGCTGTCCCTGCTGCGCGTGCCCAGCCTGCGCTCGGCCATGCTGCTGACCATGCTCTTCATGAGCAGCTTTGGCGTGCAGTACTACTTCCTGGCGATGTATTTCCAGCAGATCTTCGGCTGGAGCCCGCTGCAGGCCGGCATGGCCTTTTTACTGCCCACGGCGGTCTGCACGCTGGGTATCCGCTGGGCCGAGCATTGGCTCCACCGCTCCACACCGCGCGCCGTGCTGATGGGCGGCTGGGCCGCAGGCGCCATCGGCCTGGCCTATATGGCCTGGGCGCTGCCGCTGGGTGGCAGCTATGTCTGGCTGGTGCCGGGTTTCGTGGTGCTCAGCCTGGGCCAGGGCGCGTGCTGGACCGCCATGTGGGTGGTGGCAGGCCAGGGCGTGGCGGCTGCTCAGCAGGGAGTGGCCTCGGGCATTGCAGCCACGGCCCAGCAAGTGGGCGCGGCGCTGGGGCTGGCCCTGCTGGTCATGGTTGCCACCGCGCCGCTGGCCGGCATCACCGCGCCCGATGCGCTGCGCGAGGCCACGGCCAGGGGGCTGCAGCAGGCCGAATGGGGTGCGGCGCTGATCGCGCTGCTGGGGTGGGTGGTTTCGGCGGGCATGCGGCGCGCACCGGCAAGCCATGCCGTGCCGGGCGCGGAGCAGCCGGCCTGCTCGCCTTGAGGTCACTGGCCCGCAGTTAACATCTGCAGCTGCTTTGCACACCCCCTCACCAGCAACCCACATGGCAGAAACGAGCATCTCCAGCGACTGGGTCCGGCATTCGCGACTGGGCGCTGGCCTGGAGCGCATCGAGGCCTACTTCGGCGGGCACGGCTATGCGCCCCACAGGCACGACACCTATGCACTGGGCCTGACGCTGTCCGGCGTGCAAAGCTTTGCCTACCGCCGCAGCCAGCGGCACAGCCTGCCCGGCGGCGCCATGGTGCTGCACCCTGACGAATTGCATGACGGCCACGCGGGCACCGACGCAGGTTTTCGCTACCGCATGGTCTATGTGGAGCCGGCCCTGATCCAGCAGGTGCTGGGCGGCAGGCCCTTGCCTTTTGTCGAGGGCGGCCTGTCTGCCGATCCGCGGCTCAAGTCCGCGCTGCTGCCGCTGCTGCAGGGGCTGGATGAAGACCTGGAACCGCTGGCGCGCGACGACGCCATCTACGACCTGGCATGGGCCCTGGACGCCGTGGCGGGCCGGCGCAATGTCCGGCGTCTGCCCGACCTGGGGGCCGTGGAGCGTGCCCGCGCCTGCATCCACGACTCGCTGGAGCAGGGCGTGACCCTGGAGGCGCTGGCTCAGGCCAGCGGCCTGGACCGCTGGCGGCTGTGCCGTGACTTCCGCGCGCTCTATGGCACCAGCCCCTACCGCTACCTGACCATGCGCCGGCTGGACACCGTGCGGCGCCTGCTGCTGGCGGGGCAGGGCGTGGCCGATGCCGCACTGCAGGCCGGCTTCTTCGACCAGAGCCACATGGCGCGCCAGTTCGCCATGGCCTATGGCGTGCCGCCCGCACGCTGGCTCAGGCGCCTGGGCGCGGCCTGAACTGCACGATCGTGCAAGACCAAAAGGATGGCGCTTCCTAGCATGGAGGCTTCACACGCTTTCACAAGGTCTGCCCATGACGTTCCCCGTTGAAAACCGCCCCTACCAGGCCATCAACTTCCCCGAGAAATTCAGCCGCTTCACCGGCCAGTGGAGCCCGCGCGTCGTTGCCGAGATGAACGACTACCAGTTCAAGATCGTGCGCGTGCAGGGCGAGTTCATCTGGCATTCGCATGCCGAAACGGATGAAGCTTTCCTGGTGCTGGATGGTGAGCTGCGCATCGACTTCCGTGATGGCCATGTGCTGCTGCGCCAGGGCGAGCTGTACGTGGTCCCCAAGGGCAAGGAACACAAGCCCGGCGCCGAGCGGGAAGCCCGCCTCATGCTGATCGAGCCGCGCGGCGTGCTGAACACCGGGGAGGAGGGCGGCGAGAGGACGGCGTTGAACGATGTGTGGGTTTAGCCCGTAGCCATCCCCATGAACAAGGAGCGCCGCAGCGCCCCTTGTTCCCTGATGTGCGGGGCGCTCAGCCCAGCAGCAGTGCGTCGTCGGCCAGCTTTTCGCCGCGCACCTTCTCGAACATGTGCAGCAGGTCGGGCACGTCCATGCGGGCGCGTTCCTCGCCGCTGACGTCGAGCACGACCTGGCCCTGGTGCAGCATCACCGTGCGCTCGCCCACGTCCAGCGCCTGGCGCATGCTGTGGGTGACCATCATGGTGGTGAGCTTGGCCTCGGAGACGATGCGTGCCGTCAACTGCAGCACGAAGTCGGCCGTGCGCGGATCGAGCGCTGCCGTGTGTTCGTCCAGCAGCAGGATGCGCGAAGGCTGCAGCGCCGCCATCAGCAGGCTCACGGCCTGGCGCTGGCCGCCGGACAGCAGGCCGATGCGGTCGGTCAGGCGGTTTTCCAGGCCCAGGCCCAGGATGGACAGGCGCTCGCGGAAGTTGTCGCGCATCTCGGCCTTGACGGCGCGGCTCAGGCGGCGGAAGGTGCCGCGGCGCTGGGCCAGGGCCATGTTTTCCTCGATGGTCAGGTCCTCGCAGGTGCCCGCCATGGGGTCCTGGAAGACGCGGGCCACGCGCTCGGAGCGTGCCCACACGGGCAGGCGCGTCATGTCCTGGCCTGCGATCTCGATGCGGCCCTTGTCCACGGACAGGTCGCCCGAGACGGCGTTCAGGAAGGTCGACTTGCCCGCGCCGTTGGAGCCGATGACGGTGACGAACTGGCCGTCAGGAATGTCCAGCGACATGCCGCGCAGCGCCCGCGTTTCGATGGGCGTGCCGGGGTTGAAGGTGATTTCGAGTTGTTGTGCGCTCAGCATGAGGGTTCTCCGGCGATCAGGACTTGCGCTGTGCAAACTTGCGCTTCAGTTGGGGGATCACCAGGGCGACGGTCACCAGCAGGGCGGTGACGAGGTTCAGATCCTGGGCCTTGAGGCCGATGAAATCGCTGTTGAGGGCCGCTGCAATGAAGAAGCGGTAGACGATGGCGCCCACGACCACGGCCAGCGTGGCCCAGACGATGCGGCGCGAAGGCAGGATGGACTCGCCCACGATCACGGCAGCCAGGCCGATGACGATGGTGCCGATGCCCATGGAAATGTCCGAGCCGCCCTGGGTCTGCACGAACAGCGCGCCGGCCAGGCCGACCAGGCCGTTGGAGATCGCCATGCCCAGCAGGATCATGGCGCCCGTGTTCACACCCTGCGAACGGGCCATGCGGGCGTTGGAGCCCGTGGCGCGGATGGCCAGGCCCCGCTCGGTGGCGAAGAACCAGTCCAGGCCCAGCTTGGCGAGCACGACGATCACGAACAGGATCAGCGGGCGCATCACATAGTCGGCCACGCTGTCGGGCTGCAGCAGGGTGAACAGCGTGGTCTCGTTGATCAGCGGCACGTTGGGGCCGCCCATGATGCGCAGGTTGACCGAGTACAGGCCGATCATCATCAGGATGGAGGCCAGCAGGTCCATGATCTTCAGGCGCACATTGAGCCAGCCCGTGATCAGGCCTGCCACCGCGCCCGCGGCCGTGCCGGCCAGCGTGGCCAGCCAGGGATTGGTGCCCGTGGAAATCAGGATGGCGCAGACGGCGCCGCCCAGCGGAAAGCTGCCGTCCACCGTAAGGTCAGGAAAGCGCAGCAATCTGAACGAGATGAAGACGCCCAGCGCCACCAGGCTGAAGATCAGGCCGATCTCGACGGCACCGAGCAATGAAAAGAGAGACATAGGAAGAGCGACAGGCGCGTGGGGACGGAAAACGACTTAAAAAAAGGGCAGGGCCATGTTGCCATGGCGCCTGCCACCGTGGGCGCACTGCCCGGGTTGGTCCCGGGCAGGCAAACCCCGGGTATTACTTGACCACCTGGGCGGCCGACTTGACCAGCGCGTCGGACAGCTTGACGCCTTGCTTCTCGGCGGCGCCAGGGTTGACGAACAGCTCCATCTTGGTGCTGACTTCGGTCTTCAGGTCACCGGGCTTCTCGCCCTTGAGGATGCGAACCACCATGCGGCCGGTCTGCTCGCCCAGATCGCGGTAGTTGATGCCCAGGGCAGCCACGGCGCCGCGCTTGACGGAGTCGGTGTCCGAAGCCACCAGCGGGATCTTGGCATCCTGGCCGACCTTGACCAGCGACTCGTAGGCCGAGACCACGTTGTTGTCGGTGTTGGTATAGATCACATCGACCTTGCCGACCAGGCTGCGTGCGGCGCTGCTCACGTCCACGGAACGGGGCGCGGCGGCTTCCACCAGGGTCATGCCCAGCTTGGGCAGCAGGGCCTTGAGTTCCTTGACCACCACGGCGGAGTTGGCCTCGCCGGGGTTGTACACCATGCCCACGCGCTTGACGGTGGGAACCACCTGCTTGACCAGTTCCATCTGCTTGTCCAGGGCCAGCAGGTCGGACACGCCCGTCACGTTGGTCTTGGAGGGCTCCCAGCTGGCCACCAGCTTGGCGGCCACGGGGTCTGTCACGGCGGAGAACACCACGGGCACGGTCTTGGTGGCGGCGACCACGGCCTGGGCCGAGGGCGTGGCGATGGCCACGATGGCGTCAGGCTTGTCGCCCACGAACTTGCGTGCGATCTGCGCTGCCGTGCCGGTGTTGCCCTGGGCGCTTTGGTACTGCCACTTGAGGTTCTTGCCGGCTTCGTAGCCGGCTTCCTTGAGCGCGGCCTGCACGCCGTCGCGCACGGCGTCGAGTGCAGGATGCTCGACGATGGCGGTCACTGCGACCGACTTCTCGTCAGCGGCGTGGGCGCCGCCCGCAATGGCGGAAATTGCCAGGGCCAGCGCGCCCAGGGGCGCCCAAGACAAGTGCTTCATACGTGTATCTCCAACGTGCTTGTGTTTGTTCCTGTTTGCTCAGCAGAAGGCCGCACAGGACGGTCGCGGCGCTTCGCGGCAAAGTCTACTGCAGCCGCCCTGTACGCCTTGGCGTTTGGACGACCCGGTTTTCACCTATAGGTTTGTATCTAAAAATTGGCATGAAATCTGCGGGGATTGCCCTAGGTGCAACTTTTTCATGCGTGTTGAACAGGTTTGGCGATGCAGGTTTGCGTCTTCAAGGGCCTGTTTTTGGCTTTGTCATGCATTTTTATTGCGTGCAGGCGCGTTTCGGATGGCCTTCTATGCTTTCTGGGTCTGCCTGGCTTTGACGGCGCTCAAAGAAAAAGCCTGCACAAGCAGGCTTGGGCAGGCTTCAGAGGAGGGCCGGTGTGGCGTGCGGATCACATGCCCGCGTAGTTCGGCCCGCCGCCGCCTTCGGGCGTGACCCAGACGATGTTCTGCGTGGGGTCCTTGATATCGCAGGTCTTGCAGTGCACGCAGTTCTGGGCATTGATCTGCAGGCGCTTGCCGCCCTGGGCCGTGTCGTCCACGAACTCATAGACACCCGCGGGGCAGTAGCGCTGCTCTGGGCCTGCGTACTTGGCCAGGTTGATGGCAACGGGCACCGAGGCGTCCTTGAGCGTCAGGTGGGCCGGCTGGTCTTCGGCATGGTTGGTGTTGCTGATGAAGACGCTGGACAGGCGGTCGAAGGTCAGCTTGCCATCGGGCTTGGGGTAGTCGATGGGCTTGCACTCGGCCGCAGGCTTCAGGTAGGCGTGGTCGGGCTTGTCGCGGTGCAGCGTCCAGGGGATGTTGCCCTTGAGCACGAACTGCTCGATGCCGTTCATCAGCGTGGCCGTGGTCAGGCCCTTCTTGAACCAGGCCTTGAAGTTGCGCGACTTGTTCAGCTCTTCGTACAGCCAGCTGTTCTCGAAGGCCTCCACATAGGCGCCCAGCTCGTCGCCCTGGCGGCCCGCGACGATGGCGTCATAGGCGGCATCGGCGGCCATCATGCCGGTCTTGATGGCGGCATGGCTGCCCTTGATGCGGCTGACGTTCAGGAAACCTGCGTCGCAGCCCACGAGCGCGCCGCCCGGGAACACGAACTTGGGCAGGGACAGCAGGCCGCCGGCCGTGATGGCGCGCGCGCCATAGCCCAGGCGCTTGGCCGGCTTGATGCCCTTGGACTCGTCGCCTTCCAGGTAGTAGCGGATGTTGGGGTGGGTCTTCCAGCGCTGGAATTCCTCGAACGGGCTCAGGTAGGGATTGGCGTAGTCCAGGCCCGTGATGAAGCCCAGCGTGACCTTGTTGTCGTCCAGGTGGTAGAGGAAGGCACCGCCGTAGGTCTTGCTGTCCATGGGCCAGCCGGCCGTGTGCATCACGAAGCCGGGCTTGTGGCGTGCCGGATCGATTTCCCACAGCTCCTTGATGCCCAGGCCGTAGCTTTGCGGGTCCTTGCCGGCATCAAGCTGGTATTTGGCAATGATCTGCTTGCCCAGGTGGCCGCGTGCGCCTTCGGCAAAGATCGTGTACTTGGCGTGCAGCTCCATGCCCAGCTGGAACTCGCCCGTGGGCTCGCCGTCCTTGCCGATGCCCATGTTGCCGGTAGCCACGCCCTTGACCGAGCCGTCCTCGTTGTAGAGCACCTCGGCGGCGGCAAAACCCGGGAAGATCTCCACGCCCAGCGCCTCGGCCTGCTCGCCCAGCCACTTGACCACGTTGCCCAGGCGAACGATGTAGTTGCCATGGTTCTGGAAACAGGCCGGCAGCAGGAAGTTGGGCGTGCGCAGGGCGGATTTCTCGCCCAGGAAGATCATGGCGTCGTCGGTGACGGGCTGGTTCAGGGGCGCGCCCTTTTCCTTCCAGTCAGGGATCAGCTCGGTCAGCGCACGCGGGTCCATGATCGCGCCCGACAGGATGTGGGCACCGGGCTCCGAGCCCTTTTCCAGCACGACGACGGAGACATCCTGGCCTTTTTCGGCCGCCAGCTGCTTGAGGCGGATGGCCGTGGCCAGGCCGCCAGGGCCACCGCCAACCACCACCACGTCGTATTCCATGGCTTCGCGCGGCCCGTACTGGGCCAGGATTTCTTCGTTCGTCATCGGGGTGTCTCGCTTGGATATTGAAAAACAGGATGTTCGGCAGACCGAACGTTTGTTCGGCTGCAGCGCAAATGCCGCAATGCGGTGGATTCTATGACGTGCGTGGACCCCGTCGTTGCTGATAGGTGACAGCGCGGGAATGCGGGCTGCTGCACAGTGACCTGGGGCTGCGGGGCATGGTGCCTTGCAGTGGCGCTACAACAAGGAGACTGCAGGCATGCGCATAGAGATTCCAGAATATAAAAAATGGGTTCACGAGATGCGATTCAAAGTGCGCTGGGGCGACATGGACGCCATGGGCCATGTCAACAACGCCATGTACTTCCGCTACCTGGAGACCGCCCGCATCGACTGGATGGTTGAAGCGGGCATGGCGCCCACGCCGGGCGGGCAGGGGCCGGTCATCGTCAATGCGTTCTGCAATTTCCACCAGCAGCTGGCCTATCCCGACGAAGTGCTGCTCAAGATGTACGTCAGCGACCCCGGCCGCACAACCTTCGAGACCTGGGCCACCATGGAGCGCATCTCCGAGCCCGGCGTGATCTGCGCGGCCGGTGGCGGCACCGTCATCTGGGTGGACTTTCCCAGGCAAAAGGCCGTGGAGCTGCCGGGCTGGGTGCGGGAGATGGTGGCATAGCGGCCCTGACGCCTCCCGGGTGCAGTGCCTGGGGCCTGCACGCTCGTCCGTGGCGCTGGCGGTGCCTGCTGGCGCAGGAACCTCGCTGATCATCGGGTGGACGACACATGCCGTGTCGTCCACGCCCGCATTCCCCAGGAGGTTCCATATGGATTGGTTGCAAAAGCTGCTGTGCCGTTTGTTCGGCTACCGCTGTCCATTGAGCATTGAGCTCGACGGCGACAGCATTCTCAACGGCTATGGCGTGGACATCACGCCAGTGCAGCGCATCCAGGCGGCACGCCCCTGGTGGACGCTGGATGACAGGTGCATCAACGGCCTGCGGCTGCAAAAACTCATGCTGACGTTTGCAGACGTGCCGCACAACAGCCGTGTCACGGTCATCGCCCTGGGCGCCAATGACGGCTTCGGCATGGTCCCTCCAGACGAATACCGGGCCGACCTGCTGGAGGCCGTGCGCATCAGCCGGGAATGCGGCTCCACTCCTGTCTTCACGGGCCTGCCCGGCATGCCGCTGGGGCGCTTTCCGGTGGAGTGGACGGACAACCTGGACGCCCTGAACGCGGTGATGCACGACGTCGCCACGCAGCAAGGCATACCGCACGCCGGCTGGGACGCCGATTTTCGCGGTGACGAGGATCTGAATCCGGATGGCGTGCACCGCACCCAGGCCGCCAGCGACAGGTTGGCCCAGTTGCTGATCCAGACCATCGACAGACTGCCCCGCTGAACCTGCAGGCCCGGGCGGGCACGCCGGGCCGCACGTTTCAGGCCAACTGGTGCAGCACCCGCTTCGGCCTGGCTGGCAGCAAGGCGGCGGCCAGCTCGCCGCGTTCGGCAGCGGCGCATGCCCCTTTCTCAGTGGGGAAGGGGCATGCGCGACGGGTCCGTTGAGCCCCGGTGCAGTGGCTGCTGCATTGGCTGCAGCCCGAGCATCAGATCAAGGTTCTGCACCGCCGCACCGGCAGCGCCCTTGCCCAGGTTGTCGAACACGGCGGTCAGCAGCACCTGTTCCTCCTGCGGCTGCCCGAACACCGCGAGCCGCATCCGGTTGCTGCCATTGAGCGCACGCGGATCGAGCCGCTGCGCATCAGCGTCCTCCACCAGCGGTTGCAGCTCGATGCAAGGCTGGTCCTGGTACCGCGCCTGCAGCGCAGCGTGCAGGCTGCGGGCGGTCACGCCAGCGGGCAGCAGCCGCAGATGCAGGGCGATGGTCAGCACGATGCCTTGCCGGTAGTGGCCATAGGCCGGCACGAACACCGGCGCATGGGCCAGGCCGGCATGCTGCTGGATCTCGGGCACGTGCTTGTGGTGCAGCCCGAGGCCATAGACCTGCAGGGGGACGGCAGTGTCGGCGGCAAGGCCCTCATGGTCTTGCAGCCCTGCGCGGCCCCGCCCCGAATAGCCCGATACCGCGTGAATGGCCAGCGGGTAGTCGGGCGGCAGCAGACCGGCGTCGATCAAGGGCCTGAGCAATGCCAGCGCACCTGTCGGATAGCAGCCGGGATTGCTCACGCGCCGGGCATGGGCAATGCGTTCAGCCTGGGCGGCCTCCAGTTCCGGCAGGCCATACACCCAGCCCGGCGCGGTGCGATGCGCGGAACTCGCATCGATCACGCGCACGCCGGGCCTGCGCACCAGCGCCACGGCCTCGCGCGCAGCCTCGTCCGGCAGGCACAGCAAGGCGATGTCGCAGTCGTTGAGCGCCTCGGCGCGGTGCGCCGTGCTTTTGCGCTGGGCGGTTGGCAGTTGCAGCAGGCGTAGGTCGGTCCGATCCGCCAGCCATTCGCGCACCTGCAGGCCGGTGGTGCCTTGGTCGCCATCGATGAAAACAAGAGAGGTCATGGGTTGCTCCGATTGGGGGTGGAGCGCATGGTGCAGCGCCTGCCGCATGCAGGCCAGTTGAATCTGACAAACTACGGATTCATGATTCCTGAATTGCTGGCAACCTGGGACACCGCACCATGCGCGAAATCAATCTGGACCGTCTGCGCACCTTGCTGACGGTGGCCGACCTCGGCTCATTCGCCGCCGCCGCGAAGGTGCTGCACCTGGCCCCGCCCACGGTGACGCTGCATGTGGCACAGCTCGAGGAGCGTCTGGGAACACGGCTGCTGCACCGCGCACCGGCCGGCGTCACCGCCACATCGGCGGGCAGCCTGCTGATGGACAAGGCGCGCCAGCTCCTGGCCGAGGCCGACGATCTCCTGCAGACCGTGCAGCGCCAGATCGCCACGCGCGGAGGCCGCGTGCGCCTGGGCGCCTCCACCGGCGCGCTCGCGCACCTCTTGCCCCAGGCACTGGAAGCCCTGGCCGCCCGGCATCCCGAGATCGATGTGCAAGTCGCGGTGATGACCAGTGAGGAAGCCCTGGCGCGCCTGACTGCCGGCAGCCTGGACATCGGCATCGTCGCGCTGCCGCAGCCCGTGCTGCGCGGGCTGCAGGTGCAGGCCTGGCGGCAGGACCCCGTGCTGGCCTTCATCCCGGCCGCCTGGAAGCCGCCGCGACACGTCACGCCCGAGTGGCTCGCAGCCCGCCCCCTGATCGCCAACGACCGAGGAACCCGGCTGTCACGCCAGACCGCCGAATGGTTTGCCGCAGGCGGCGCCCGGCCGCAGGCACGGATCGAGCTGAACTACAACGACGCAATGAAAAGCCTGGTCGCCGCGGGCTACGGCGCCGCGCTGCTGCCCCACGAGGCCGGCGCGCCGCAGCCTGACCCCCGCATCACCACGCGCCCCCTGCGGCCAGCGCTGTCACGGGCGTTGGGCATCGCGCATCGGAAAAGGCCGGACGACGACGCGACGACGGTGACGATCGAGGTCTTGATGGGGATGCGGGGGCGTTGAGGGGGCGCCATGACACTCCTCGGCCGCTCGAGCCTGCAATCCGGATCCCCGGGGGCACGCGCTCATACCTTGGCGAGGAAGGCTGCCGCATCACCCGCTTCACACTTCCAGTCTGCGAAGACACCAACTAGATTGCATTCCACGCAGTGGCAAGCGATGTAGTACCAGCGCACGTCGTGTGTGCCCTCGTACACGGAGACGCCGGACATCAGTTCGAACGCCTCGTTCTCGCACACGCACTCGTGTGCCTCAGGCGCGGCCTCTTCAACATATTCCGCGCTGTCGCCCATCAGGTGTTCCTGCCCGCAGTCGGTGCAGGTGCGGATGGCCACGCCGGCTTCTTCATCTGTCTGCAGCGCAAAAGTCCGGCACCCGCAATCGCATTTGGACGAGGCAAACCGGACGGCCTCATGGCCATTCGCAACGCTGTAGCTGCGCAGCTCGGCTTGGGTGTCGCCGGAAGTCGTCCCGTACCAGAACTCGCCCTTCTTCGTCAGTGCCATTGATACTGTTCCATTCTTCAGGTCGGGCCTCCCGGCAGATCTGACGCCAAGCTTTCCCTATCTTCTGGATTTTGCCTGAAGGCACGGTGAATCGTCGTCGAGGGGACGGGTCGAGGTGGTCGCCGACAAGGGCTGCGGAAACCCTTGGATGCCGATTCTTGGAGATTGCAGCCAGAGGCCCTCAAGTTCAGCTGCTGATCGCCGCCGATCTTCGATGTTCAAGCTCCTGCCTCGGCGCTGTCGCGGAGGCTTTGCAGGGCGCGGGCCGCCACGTCCAGGTGACGGCGGCCCTTGGGGATCTTGAAGAACTTGCGCCGGGCGTGCGCCAGGCAGCCAAGTTCGGTCGTACTACTGTCGTACTACTGGCGATCCCTCTCGGTGATTCCCGGCCCTGGCAGATGCTTGCGCAGCATCTGGCACGGCCAGAAGGCGGCATTATCGTTTTCAGAAAAACGGCAGTATTGCTCTGCGAATCGGTTGGGTATAGGTATCGCGTCTGCAGAGTGCCATGTTAGCCTTGCCTCGGTCAGTCTTGAAAAGACTCGCATGTCTTGAATTCATCTGCGGTGAGTGATAAAGCGCTATGCGTTTATCCATATCTGCCTCTGCTTTTTCGGCCATCGAGCGAATTGGAGTGCTGTCTTGCGCCGTTCCATTCTTCTTGTCCTTGCTTTTTTCTTTGTCATCTGGGCAGCGGAGGCCTTTTGGCTTTCACCATCGCCACCTGGTGACCTGCTGTGGGTGATGCGGCAAGAAGGCATGCTGCTCACGGGTATTTTGGCTGTGGGGGCCATGACGGCCATCATGGTCCTGGCCTTGCGCCCTCGCTGGGTGGAGTCGCCGTTGGGCGGCATGGATAAGGCCTACCAATTGCACAAGTGGCTGGGAATCATTGCGATTTCGTTGAGTTTGGCCCATTGGCTGGCCAAACAATCCAAGCCTCTTATTGCCACGGCGATTGGCAGTGTCGGCAGGCTGGCCAAAGTGCCTGCACCCGAGTGGGTGGGTATTCTCAAGCCTTATGCGAAAACCGTGGGCGAGTGGACTTTCTATGCACTGATCCTGATGCTGGTCATTACGCTTGCGCGTCGCGCAGTGCCCTACAAACGCTGGTATTGGCTGCATCGGTTCATGCCCGTGGCGTACCTGTTACTGGTATTCCATGGCATTGTGCTGACTCCCACCGGCTATTGGGGCGGCGTGGGCGGCTGGCTGTTGGCGGTGACGATGATTCTCGGTGTCGCCGCCGCACTGATGCAACTGGTGCGCGACCTGCGGCCGCGTTATCCCCATGCGGGCACCGTGCTGTCGTTGACGCAGCTCGGCGATGTGCTGGAGGTGCAATGCCGCATGGATGATTCCTGGCCGGGCCATGCCGCGGGACAATTCGCATTCTTGCGCCTGGCAGGGGAGCGAGAGGCGCATCCTTTCACGCTGTCCGATGCGGACCAGCAAAATCACGTCGTGCGCTTTCACATCAAGCAACTGGGCGACTGGACCCGCAGCCTGCGCGAACGTGTGCAGCCTGGCATCGTCGTGGAGCTGGATGGTCCTTATGGCCGCTTCGTGCCTCCCGATCACGACGACGGCGCCGTGCATGTCTGGGTTGGCGCCGGCGTCGGCGCGACCCCTTTCCTGTCCTGGCTGGGCCAGCTTCACTATGACGGCCATGCGCCCCAGGCCTGGCTGCAATACGCCTGCCAGCATGCGGCCGATCCTCTGGCCCAGGCTCTGCAAGAGGCTGCAGCGCTCCATCCCGATGTGCATCTGGATGTCTTTGCCGACGGCCGTCGCTGGTCGCCCAAAGAGGTGCTTCAACGTTATCAAGCCGGCAAACCGCTGCGGGTGTGGTTCTGTGGTCCCGCTGCCATGGGCAGGCAACTGGAGCAGGAACTCAAGCAATCCTTGCCAGCGGATTCCTGGCAACTGCACAGGGAGCACTTCGAGTTTCGTTGAGCACGCCATCCCTGGCCGGACCTTGAGGCGCGCCAGGCAGACTTCCTTTCCAGACCAGACCAGACCAGACAACGACTGCCGTTGGCCGCTTTGCCCTCGGGGCAAATCGCCGATCCATCCGCTGGACCATCCTGCGCGCCTGCCCTGTCTGCAGGGCGTCGGGCCCCCGTGGAAGTCGACGCTTTCGGAATAGACCCCTGCGTGTGAGCTGTATGGATGGACAGTAAAATCCTGGGCTTGATAGTTTCCGCAAAGGTCTGGGCATGTCCGGAGAACTCGAACAAGAAGTGGTCTCAATCTTCGAAGACCGCCTTTGGCATCACAACGGCTGGGAAGCCCGCGTCATCAAGAATGAAGACGACGACGGATGGGCCGTTGCAATGACCCAGGACGGCCAGGCCGAGCCAAGCCTGGTCGGCCCGTGGACCATGGGCCGCGACAAGAAAAATCCCAAGCCACTGGACGTTTCCGCCTTCAACACACTCGTGAAGACGGCCCACGAAGTGATGCGCCGGCATGAGCAGCATCTGGCAGCGCAGTTGCACAAGGATGTGCAGATCTTGGTGAGCGGGTCACGTGTGACGATCTCTCTCGATATCGAACCCGATGAGGACAATCCCAGCGCCACTCTCACCGCCACGGCCGCCGACGGCAGCGAGCTGGCCAAGGTGGGAGTCAGGCCGGACCATCAGCTCACCCGGACGTCTGCGCAACGTTGGGCAGAGGCAGGCTACCCGCGTCCCAGCGAGGACTGAGTCTCAGGCAAAGCCGGGGAAACGCTGCCTTGCCACGCGCTCTAGATGTGCAGCATCGCCAGCCCGCCCACGCCAAGGCCGAGCACGGCCACACCGAGCATGGCGTATTCGAGCCATTTCTTCTTGGTCAGCAGTGCAATGGCTGCCAGGGCAATGGCGACCTGCAGCGCGGTGGTGGCCTGGGCCCAGCGGTGATGCAGATGCATCTGCATCTCGGACTTCTCGTCCCATTGCCGGGCCTCGGCTTCCAGGCGGTCGGCATCGCGCTTGATGTCGTCCTTTTCCTTTTCGTAGCGCTCCACCTTGGCCTGGTAGGCCGCCCGTTTTTCGTCCGTCGTGGCCAGATCACGCGCGAACTCCGACAGTGATTGCTTGGTGCTCTTGGCCTGGAAGAAGGCCCACTGGTTGGCCGCTTCGGTCTTCTTGATGGCCGCATCGTTCTTGTACAGCCCGGCATTGGCCTGGGTCGCGCCGCCCATGTACGAGAAGATGGCGCCCACCGTGGCGATGACTGCGGTGCACATGGCGATCTGGTTGGTCAGGCTGCCGCCACCGATGCCGTGGTGGGCGGTCTGGCCATGCTCGCCCTGGGCAGCATGTTCGAGTTCGTGATCGTGTGGGCCGTGGACGTGAAAGCCGCCGGAAGACATAGGTGCCAATTCCTTGATATCAATGGGTGGCGCATTATGGGGCCGGCATGACTGCGGCCGCGGGCTCCAGGATGTGCGGGACGAATGTCCCGCTTGGAGGTCAGCGCCTTGGCTGGCGGCCTGCAGATGGGGGAACGGGATCAGGCGGCAGTCGCGCGTTGCGGCAGCGCTGCGAGCAGTATTTGACCTCGTCCCAATCACGTGCCCATTTTTTGCGCCATGTGAACGCAAGACCGCAGCACGCACACAGCTTGGAGGGCAGGTGGAGCTTCTTGTGCATGGTGCGGGCGTTCCTGCAGTTCAGCGCGTCAGCGTGGCCAGAGCACGTCGAGCCAGCGCCCGTCCGCTGAGCCAGGCACCTTCGACGCCTGCGCCGCACATCCAGTCGCCGCACAGGCCCAGGCCGGCAGGCGCATCCCACCAGCAGCGGTTGACCAGGTGCGGCGCCGGCAGCGCATAGCGCCAGCGGTGGGCAGTGACGCGCTGGCCGCCTGGGAGAGAGCCGGGCAGAGGGCCGGTCAGGCCCTCGAATGCCTGCAGCAGTTGCCGGGCCACGGATTCGGCGTGCGACTCGATGTGATCCTCGCTCCACCTTGCACTGGCATGCAGCACCCAGGTCTGCTGCCCTTGCTGCCCTTGCTGCCCTTGCCGCCCTTGCCGCCCTGGCTTGGCGCTGTCGCGTGCCACCCAGCACAGCGGGCCATCCGTGATTTCTGCCGCATCCCAGTCCAGCGGCAGGGGGGCGTCGGTGCGCAGCATTGCCACCCAGCAAGGCTGCATGCGCGCGCTGGCGGCCAGTGCCGACGCATAAGGCGAGACCGGCCCCAGCAAGGCTGCCGCCTGCGGTGCAGGCACTGCCAGAACCAGGGCGCAGTATTCCGATCCGATCTGCCCGTGTTCGGCACAGTGCACAGTCCAGCAGGCAGATTCGTACTGCAACTGCTGAACCGTGGTTTGCAGGTGCAGCCGCACCCCATGCCCCTGTTGTGCAAGCCGCTGGACAAGAAACGCTGCGGGAGAGGTCATGCGCGGCACGCCCACCCAGCGGTCGGGGCCTGCATCTGCTGGCACCACGTCTGTGCCCTGCAGGCGTACTGAGCGCGGACGCCAGGCGGTGACAACGCCGTGCTGCTCCCACTGGCGCACCTCCTGCACAAACTCCGGGTCCTGGGCTGCAAACGATGGAGCGCCGTGATCGCACTGCCATGCACCCTGCGGATCCTGCGCGCGCCGTGTGCTCATGCGCCCGGATGGGCCTCGGCTCTTCTCGAAGATATCCACGCGGCAGCCGGCCTCGGCCAGCAGCTGCGAGCAGGCCAGACCCGCCATTCCCGCGCCGATCACCGCGACGGGGGGCGCGCCGTTCACAAGGCCTCCTGGCTGTGCGCTTGCTGGTGCCGCTCATGGCTGACCCAGATCAGCGTGCCGGTATCGACGCCCAGTTCCGCGGCCTTGGCGACGATGGCTTGCAGCGTCTGCGGGGGCAGTTTCGGCTCCCTGGCCAGTATCCAGCAGTACTGCGTGTCCGGCCCGAGGACCAGCGCCCAGCGGTAGTCAGGGTCCAGGGCGGCCACGTGGTAGCCGCCGTAGAACGGTCCGAAGAAGGAGACCTTGAGCGAAGCCGTGTCCGGCTTGCCCGTGAACAAGGCCTTGCCGACGGCGCGCTGCCACTGGCCCCGGGGCACGGAAAACCCCCGGTTCACCACCTTCACGCTGCCGTCTGCCTGCGGCGTGTACTCGGCGGTCACATCGGTCATGCCCCGCTCGAACCCATGGTCCAGCCGTGCCAGTTCGTACCACAGGCCCTGGTAGCGTTGCAGATCGAACGGTGAGACGGGCGTGACCGAGCCGGGCGGGCGCATGCTGGCGCAACCGCTGACCAGCAGGCCGGCGCCAAGGGCCGTTGCCAGCAGGGTGCGCCGCCTGGCGGTGAAGACGGGGCGGGGGGCGGGAAAGTTCATGCGTATGTCCTTGATGTTCTTGTCGTCTGCCGCCATCGGGCGACCAGCGGTTGCAGATCCGTGAGATGGCGCACCGGCGTGATGCCCCCGACCGGGCTGGAATAAAGCGCCTGGCATGCTCCACCGGCCCACAACTCGATGGCCGGCGGCAGGTGGCTGCGCAGCTCGCCCAGGCAAGCCTGCGCCATCGCTCCGTTGTGCGCGCTGCTGAAGCTCAGCCCCACGATGTCGGCGCGATGCGCCCGCGCGGCCTGTGCCACGTCGCCGATGGGCGTCTGGGTGCCCAGCGATACGCAGTTGCAGCCTTCCAGGGCCAGCAGGGCTTCGACCATGAGCAGTCCCAGTCCATGCATCTCCTGCGGCAGCGTGGTCAGCAACACCTTGGGCGCGGACGGCGGGGAAGGTGGGGCGAGCGAGACGATCGCCTGCCTCAAGACGCCGGTGAGCACCTCGGTGTACAGGTGCTCTTCGAACACTTCAAAACGCCCCTGTGCCCAGAATTCGCCGACCGCGGTGGTCAGCGGGGCCACGAGCGTGGTCACGAAACCGGCCAGGCCCATGCGCGACTGGGCCAGGCTCAGGCAATGCCTGAGCTGGGCGGGATCATGTGCAGCAATGGCGTTGAGCATGGGGGCGAAGCGGTCAGAGTCTGCTGCATTCTCTGAATTTGTCCTGGACAAATCCACGCCCAACGAGGTGTCGGCGCGCGCCAGCAGAGCCTGCAGGCCATCCAGATCCACACCCATCAGCTTGCTGGGGCGCAGCCCCGTATCCATGAGCCGCCGGATCAGCGTCAGTTGTCGAACCTGGTCTGCCGGATAGCGGCGATCGCCGGCCGAATCCCGTTCAGGCCTTGGAAAACCGTAGCGTCTTTCCCAGACACGCAGGGTGTCCTTGGCAAGTCCGGTCTCGCGTTCTACGGCCGAGATGGGCAGCCCGGGGCCAGGCGCCAAAGGCAAGGGGTCAGAAAGTGGCGTCATTGATCTGAAGGGGACAAAACGTCCGGTCATGGCCGGGATGTTTTGAGGGATTTTGAGAATTGTCTAGGACAAAAATATGTTTTGTCCAATATATTACATAGAGAAACAAAGCGCAGGCCCACTGGCCGCCACCCGGCAGCTGCTGGCGCGAGTGCTTTGTAGATCCCGGCCAGGAGATGACGGCCCCAGGCGCAGGCGAGGCTTGACACCGTGAACGCCGCGCCCTTGTGCAGTCTTTCCGGCCACACAGTCCGTACCGATGATCATCATGAATTTGTCCAACTGGCCACTGGCCCGCCGTCTTGCAGCTGCCTTCGCATGCGTCATTGCCATTTTTCTTCTTGTCATCGCGCTGGCCGTGAGCAGCCAGGCCCGGCTCAAGGAGGCCCAGCAATGGAACGAGCACACCTTCAAGGTCATGTCCCAGGGACAGCGCATGCTCACGGGCATGGTCAACATGGAGACGGCCTCGCGGGGCTATCTCCTGTCGGGGGACTCCCGTTTTCTTGCCCCCTGGGATGAAGGACTCAAGGAGTTCGAGGCCTCCTGGCAGGAGGCCGTGCGCCTGACCGAGGACAACCCCGCCCAGCAGCGCCGGCTCGACGGAATCCGGCTGCGCCACCGTGAATTCGTGCAGGCGGTGCAGCCGCTGCAGGCGCTGCGGCGGCAAGTTCAGGACGGCTCGGCGACGGTCGAGGATCTGGTTCGCGAGTTCTCTCTGGGGCGCGAGAAGGCCGCCATGGATGGGCTGCGCGCACTGCAGGCGGACTTGGTGCGGGAGGAGGAGCAGCTCATGGCCGAGCGCCTGACGCGCACCGAGTCGCTGGCGGCAATGACGCTGGCGTTCGAGCTGGGGGGCGCGCTGGTGGCTGTCGTGCTGGCCGCCTTGCTGGGCACCTGGGTCACGCGCTCCATCACCGGCCCCATCGGCCGGGCCATCCAGGTGGCACGCGCGGTGGCATGCGGGGATCTGACGCAGCGGGTGGAGGCCACCACCCACGATGAAGTGGGGACCCTGCTGCGCAGCCTCGGCGAGATGAGTGATGCGCTATCGCAGGTCGTGGCCGTCGTGCGCAGCGGCAGCGAATCCGTGGCAAGTGCCAGCACGCAGATTGCGCAGGGCAACACCGACCTGTCCTCGCGGACCGAGAGCCAGGCCAGCGCGCTTGAACAGACGGCGGCCTCCATGGAGCAGCTCGGAGCCACCGTGACCCAGAACGCGGATGGCGCCGGCAAGGCCAACGCGCTCGCGCAGCAGGCCAGCGGCGTGGCCGGGCAGGCGGGCGAGGTGGTCACCCAGGTCGTGGACACGATGAAGGGCATCAGTGAAAGTTCGCGCCGCATCGCCGACATCATCAACGTCATCGACGGCATCGCGTTCCAGACCAACATCCTGGCGCTGAACGCTGCAGTGGAGGCTGCGCGTGCCGGAGAACAGGGCCGTGGCTTCGCTGTGGTGGCCTCCGAGGTCCGCAGCCTGGCCGGCCGCAGCGCGGCGGCGGCCAAGGAGATCAAGGCCCTGATCTCCGACAGCGTCGAGCGGGTCGAACAGGGCTCTGTGCTGGCCGACCGCGCGGGGGGCACCATGGCTGAAGTGGTGACGAGCATACGCAGCGTCACCGACCTCATGGGGGAGATCAGCGCGGCCTCCGCCGAACAACGCAGCGGCGTGGCGCAGGTGGGCGAGGCGGTCATGCAGATGGACCAGGCGACGCAGCAAAACGCGGCCCTGGTGGAGGAAATGGCGGCGGCAGCCACGAGCCTGCGGCAGCAAGCGCATGACCTTGTGCAGTCCGTGAGCGTTTTTCGCCTGGGGCCTCAAGCGCAGGGTTGAGGCAGGGTTGGCGCACCGGTGAAGACACAGTGCGGGACCGCTGGGAGAGCGGGCCCCTCTACAGGCGCCGGAGCATCAGCCGCTGCTGCCGTCCTGCCCGGGCACCGGCCGGCGTTCAAACAGTTGCGCCATGGCTTTGGCGGCTGTCTCGGCCGCTTCGGCGCGGCGCATCTCGGCCGCGTCTTCAAACCCGCAGCCCATGGCCTGGGCCTCGGTGCCGGCGTAGTCGGCCAGCGTCTCGGCGCTGTCGCGGATGCTTTGCAGGGCGCGGGCCACCACATCCATGTGGCGATGGCCCTTGGGCGTCTCCAGCCATGCCAGGGCGAGCTGGGCGATGGAGGAAATCTCTGCACAGCCTTGCTGCACCAGATGGTCCACCTGGGTGAGGGCATTGGACAGATGCCGGGTGCTGTGGCTGTCCGTGGCGGATTTGGGCTGGGCGGGGTTCATGCCTGGGCCCTGCCTGTGGAAGGGGCGGCGCCAGCAGAGGGCGCGCAGGCGAGTGCGAGGAAAACGGCGTTCATGCTTGATGCTCCATTGCAAAGCGAATTCACTGGCCTTTGCGATTGCATTGATCCGTGAATTGCATTGACAGACCTCGCTTTCGAAGAGGTTGTGCCGCTGTGTGATGGAGGTGTTTTGAAGCACCGGCCCCGTGACAGGGGGCCGGTGCGGATGATAGCGCCGGTCGGGAGGGTCGGAGGTGGCATGCCCGGCCATCCGGTTTTCCGAACGATGCAGGCATTCCATCGTTCGGATTTCCGTGCCACCTTATGCATAAAAGTAAGGTCGATATAGGCGAATCAAGCAGTTAGCTCGGGGCGCAGGTGCCGGATGCGGCTGGCACGGTCTGTGCACTGTCAGGCGCAGGCCACGTGCATCGTGGTTGTGTATGCAGGGAGACAGGCCCGTCTTCGCTGTGGCATCCGGCCCGTGGCCGGCAGCCGTGGTGGCCGGGCTCGCTTGCAAGACCGAAACACGTCCAACGAAAAAATCCGCATGAAATTCAACCGCTTGACCACCATGGTGCTCGTGGCCATGGTCCTTGGCGTGCTGGTGGGCTATGCCTGCAACAGCTACGCGCCCACGCCCGAGGCCGCCAAGGAAATCGCCAGCTACTTCGGTATCCTCACCGATGTCTTCCTGCGCATGATCAAGATGATCATCGCGCCCCTGGTGTTCGCCACCCTGGTGTCGGGGCTGGCCAACATGGGCGATGCCAAGGCCGTGGGCCGCATCGGCGGCCGCGCGCTGGGCTGGTTCGTCGTGGCCTCGTTCTGCTCGCTGGCCATCGGCCTGATCTATGCGAACGTCCTGCAGCCCGGCCACGGCCTGAGCGTGGCCCTGCCGTCGTCGGCCGAGGGCCTGAACCTCAAGACCTCGGCGCTGAACCTCAAGGACTTCATCGCCCACGTGTTCCCCAAGAACATCTTCGAGGCCATGGCGACCAACGAGGTGCTGCAGATCCTGGTGTTCGCGCTGTTCTTCGGCATTGCGCTGGGCAACCTGCACAACCAGGCCGCGCGCTCCATGGTGGGCCTGATGGACGAGGTGGTCCACGTCATGCTCAAGGTCACCGACTATGTGATGCGCTTCGCCCCCGTGGGCGTGTTCGGCGCCGTGGCCGGGACCATCGCCATCCATGGCCTGGGCATGCTGTCGGTGTTCGGCAAGTTCATGCTGTGCTTCTACCTGGCCCTGGCCACGCTGTGGGTGCTGCTGATCGTGGCCGGCTACTGCGTGCTGGGCCGTGACATCTTCCGCCTGCTGAACCTGATCCGCGGCCCGCTGCTGGTGGGCTTTTCCACGGCCAGCAGCGAGTCGACCTATCCCAAGCTCATGGAGCAGCTGGAGAAGTTCGGCGTCAAGCCGCGCATCATCGGCTTCGTGCTGCCGCTGGGCTACTCGTTCAATCTGGACGGCTCGATGGTCTACACCACCTTCCTGGCCATCTTCATCGCCCAGGCCTACGGCATCGACATGACGCTGACGGCCCAGATCACCATGCTGCTGGTGCTGATGGTGTCCAGCAAGGGCATTGCCGGCGTGCCGCGCGCATCGCTGGTGGTGGTGGCCGCCGTGCTGCCCATGTTCGGCCTGCCCGAGGCGGGCATCCTGCTGATCCTGGGCATCGACCACTTCCTGGACATGGGCCGCACCCTGACCAATGTGCTGGGCAATGCGATCGCCACGGCCGTGGTGGCCAAGTGGGAAGGCGCCGTCGATCCGACCACGGCCACGGACGACGACGAGTCCCTGCTGCCCACGGACCATTCCGAGCAAGGGCGGCCCGCTGTCTCCGCCTGAGGCCCGGCCGGTGCGGGAGGGCGCTGATAACATCGGTGCCTTCACCATGCCCGCCCGCCGCCCCCTGCGCCAGCTCATCCTGCTCTTGCTATGGCTTGCCCTGAGCGGGCTGAGCGGCTGGGGTGCGTACCTGCTGGCCCAGCGGCTGGGCATCGCCGATCTGCGTGCCACGGGCATGCACAGGCTGGAGCTGTACGGCGCCAGCCTGCAGCGCGAGATCGGCAAATACGCCTTCCTGCCCGACGTGCTGGCACTGGAAGGCAATGTGCAAAGGCTGCTGGCCGAGCCCGGCGACGAGCAGCTCACCAACCGCGTCAACGCCTACCTGGAGCAGCTCAACGACCGCGCGGGCACGCTGACCGCCTACCTGGTCGATGCCCGCGGCCATGTCGTGGCCTCCAGCAACTGGCGGCGCACCGACAGCTACATGGGCGAGGACCTGAGCTTTCGTCCCTATTACCGCACGGCCATGGCCACGGGCAGCGCGCGCTTCTTCGGCATAGGCACCACGCGCGGCGAGCCCGGCTACTACCTTGCCTCCACGCTGGGCGACGACACCCACACGCTGGGCGTGGCCGTGGTCAAGGTCAGCCTGGACCAGCTGGAGCAATCGTGGTCCACCGTGGAGGCGCCTGTGCTGGTGGGTGACGAGAACGGCGTCGTCATCCTGGGCACGGTTTCCGACTGGAAATTCACCACCCTGCGCACGCTGGACGAGGGCACGCGCGCCGCCTTCGACCACACGCGCCAGTACAACCGCCGCGCGCTGGAGCCCCTGGGCCTGCAGGTGCTGCGCGACCTGGGCCAGGGCGCGCGCCTGGTGCGCATTGCGCGGCATGGCGAGGAGTCGCCAGGCGCGGTCTACCCGGTCAGCGGCCGCTTCCTGGCCCAGTCGCGCCAGTTGCCGGGCACGCCCTGGACAATCACCGTGCTCTCGCACCTGGAGCAGATCGATCAACTGGCCCAGAGCCGTGCGCTGGCCGCTGCCGTGGGCGCGGCCTTCGTGCTGCTGCTGGCGATGATGGTCAACGAGCGCCGCCGCCACCTGCGCGACCGCCTGGCCGCCCGCGAGGCGCTGCAGGCCGCGCATGACGAGCTGGAGCGCAAGGTGGAGCAGCGCACGGCCGACCTGTCGGCCGCCAACGAGGCGCTGCAGGCCGAGGTGGCCGAGCGCACCCATGCCGAGGCCACGCTGCGCGCCGCCCAGGACGAACTGGTGCAGGCCGGCAAGCTGGCCGTGATAGGCCAGCTGTCCACGGGCGTGGCCCATGAACTCAACCAGCCCCTGACGGCGCTGCGCACCCTGGCCGGCAACAGCCAGCGCTTTCTGGAGCGCGGCGACACCGAAACCACGCGCGTCAACCTGGAGCGCATGGCCCAGCTGGCCGACCGCATGGGCCGCATCACGGGCCAGCTGCGCAACTTTGCGCGCAAGTCCAGCGGCGCCAGCCAGGCCGTGCCGCTGGCGCATGCGCTGGACAATGCGCTGGCGGTGCTGGAGTCGCGCGTGGCCGAGACCGGCGCCCGCATCCTGCGCGATGACGGCGTGCCCGAGGCCGTGGCCTGGTGCGACCGCAACCGCATCGAGCAGGTATTGATCAACCTGATCAACAACTCTCTGGACGCCATGCGCGGCCAGCCCGCGCCCTGCCTGGAACTGGCCTGCGCCGTGGCCGGCGGCCGCGCCCAGGTCACCGTGCGCGACCACGGGCCGGGTCTGAGCGAAGCGGCGCAGGCTCATCTGTTCCAGCCCTTCTTCACCACCAAGGAAGAGGGCGTGGGCCTGGGCCTGGGGCTGGCGCTGTCGGCCGGCATCGTGCGCGAATGCGGCGGCACGCTGACGGGCAGCAACCACCCGGGCGGCGGCGCCGTCTTCACGCTCAGCCTGGCCCTGGCACCCTCCACCCCATCCGCCGACACACCATGACCGACGCCCTCAAAGTCCTGATCATCGAGGATGACCCCGACATCGTGCTCGGCTGCGAGCAGGCGCTGCAGCTCGAAGGCATCGCCTGCGAAAGCGTGGGCAGCGCCGAGCAGGCGCGCCGCCGCCTGTCGCGTGACTACGCGGGCATCGTGGTCAGCGACATCCGCCTGCCGCGCATGGACGGCATGGCCTTTCTGCGCGAGCTGGTGGCCATGGACCCGGAGCTGCCCGTGGTGCTGATCACCGGCCACGGCGACATCTCCATGGCCGTGCAGGCCATGAAGGACGGCGCCCAGGACTTCATCCAGAAACCCTTCGCCCCCGAAACCCTGGTCGGCGCCGTGCGCCGCGCCCTGGAGCGCCGCCGCCTGGTGCTGGAGGTGCGTGCGCTGCGCCAGCAGCTGGACCAGCGCGACAGCCTGGAGCACCGGTTGATTGGCCGCGCGCCCAACATGCGGCAGCTGCGCCAGATGCTCACGGGGCTGGCGCAGAGCGCGGCCGACGTGCTGATCCAGGGCGAGACCGGCACCGGCAAGGAGCTGGTGGCGCGCTGCCTGCACGAAGCCAGCGCGCGGCGCGAGGGCAACTTCGTGGCCGTCAACTGCGGCGGCCTGCCAGACACGCTGTTCGACAGTGAAATGTTCGGCAGCGAGGCCGGCGCCTATACCGGCGCGGGCAAGAAGCGCATCGGCAAGCTGGAGCACGCCAGCGGCGGCACGCTGTTCCTGGACGAGATCGAAAGCATGCCCCTGCCCATGCAGATCAAGCTGCTGCGCGTTCTGCAGGAGCGCGTGCTGGAGCGCCTGGGCTCCAACACCCTGATCCCCATCGACTGCCGCGTGATCGCTGCCACCAAGGTCGATCTGCTGGAGCTGAGCCGGCAAGGGCTGTTCCGCGCCGACCTCTACTACCGCCTGAACGTGGCCACCGTCTCGCTGCCGCCGCTGCGCGAGCGGCGCGAAGACGTGCCGCTGCTGTTCGAGCACTTCGCGCTGCAGGGCGCCGCGCGCCACCAGCGGCCCGTGCCCGAGCTGACCACGGCGCGCGTTCAGCAACTGCTGAGCTACGACTGGCCCGGCAACGTGCGCGAACTGCGCAACGTGGCCGAGCGCACGGTGCTGGGCATCGAGACCGGCTCGCCCCCCTTCGGCCAGCCGGCGGGCGCCACGGCGCAGGACGCCGCGCCGCGGCCGCTGTCCGCCGCTGTCGAGGCCTTCGAGCGCGCCCTCATCGCCGACGCCCTGCGCCGCCACGCCGGCAGCCTGGCGCGCACGGCCGAAGCCCTGTCCATGCCCAAGACCACGCTGCACGACAAGATCCGCAAGTACGGGCTGGATGGGTAGCGGCCCTCAGCCCCTCTCCCCGAACTCCACGCTTTCGCGCGTCCAGCGCCGTGCCTGCTCGCTCAGGCTCAGTCCCAGGCCGGGGCGTGTGGGCACGAGCATGCGGCCATTGGCGATGTCCAGGCGTTCGTTGAAAAGCGGCTCCAGCCAGTCGAAGTGTTCCACCCAGGGCTCGTTGGCACAGGTGGCGGCCAGGTGCACGTGCAACTCCATGGCGAAGTGGGGCGCCAGGCTCAGGTGGGCCAGTTCGGCCTGGGCCGCGATCTGCAGGAAGGGCGTGATGCCGCCTACGCGCGGCGCGTCGGGCATGAGGAAGTCGGCGCTGCGGTGGCGTATGAGATCGCCGTGATCGGCGGCGCTGGTCAGCATCTCGCCGGTGGCGATCGGCGTGTCGAAGCGTGCGGCCAGCGCGGCGTGGCCTTCGTGGTCGTAGGCGTCGAGCGGCTCCTCGATCCAGACCAGGTTGAACTCCTCGAAGGCACGGCACATGCGCTGGGCCGTGGGGCGGTCCCATTGCTGGTTGGCATCGACCATGATGGGCGCGGCATCGCCCAGGTGGGCGCGCATGGCCTCCACGCGCCGTATGTCCAGCGCGCAGTCGGGCTGGCCCACCTTGAGTTTGATGCCGCCTATGCCGCGCTCCAGCGAGGCGCTGGCGTTGCGCTTGAGTTCATCGAGCGGGGTGTGCAGAAAGCCGCCCGAGGTGTTGTAGCAGCGCACGGATTCACGCTGCGAGCCCAGCAGCTTGGACAGCGACAGGCCCGCGCGGCGCGCCTTGATGTCGTAGAGCGCCACGTCGAAGGCCGCGATGGCCTGCACGGCCAGCCCGCTGCGGCCCACGGAGGCGCCGGCCCAGCACATGCGCGTCCACAGCCGCGCGATGTCGCTGGGGTCTTCGCCCAGCAGGGAGGGCGCGATTTCGCGGGCATGGGCGAACTGGCCCGGGCCGCCTGCGCGCTTGGCGTAGCTCAGGCCCAGGCCCCGGTGGCCGTCGCGGGTCTGGATCTCGGCGAACAGCATGGCGACCTCGGTCATGGGCTTTTGGCGGCCCGTGAGCACCTTGGCATCGCTGATGGGCCGGGCCAGGGGGAGGTAGCAGGACGACAGGCGTATCCACTGGATGCGGTCCTGGCTGGTGGTTTCGGAAAGGCTTGAAGAGGTCATGGAGGCGCGGTGCGGTCGTTGGAAGCTGGAGGGGGAGGGCAGGAGGGAGCAAAGGCTCAGTCGATGCTGATCTTTCCGGCCTCGATGACCGTCTTCCAGCGCGCGTATTCCTGGCGCTGGAATTCGGCGAACTGCTGGGGCGTGCCAGCCACCATCTCGTAGCCGATGGAGACGAACTGCTCGCGCACCCGGGGATCGTTGAGCGCCTCGACAAAGGCCGCATGCGCCTTGTCACGCAGCGCAGGCGGCAGGCCCTTGGGCGCGACGATGGCCTGCCAGGAGGCGACCTCCACGTTCTTCACCCCGGCCTCGGCCAGCGTGGGCAGGTCCGGCAGCACGGGCGAGCGGCGCGGGCTGGTCACGGCCAGGGCGCGCATCTTGCCGGCCCGGATGTGCTGGATCACGGCATTGATGTTCTGGAACGAGGCATCGACCTGGCCGCCGATCAGGTCGGCATGGGCGGGCGCGCCGCCCTTGTAGGGGATGTGCACGCCCTGGGTGCCCGTCTGCTGCCAGAACAGTTCTGCCGTCAGGTGGTCGCTGGAGCCGTGTCCGGCCGAGGCAAAGCTCATCTTGCCCGGATGGGCCTTGAGGTGGGCGACCACGTCGGCCACGCTTTTGAGCGGTGAGGTGGCGGGCACGACCAGCACGTTGGGCGATTGCACGGCCACGGTGATCAGGTCGAAGTCCTTGAGTGCGTCGTAGGGCAGGTTCTTGATCAGGTGGGGCACGATGACCAGCGGGCCCAGCGAGGTGACGAGAAAGGTCTGCCCGTCCGCCGCCGCGCGCTGCACAAAGGCCGCGCCGATGGTGCCTGTGGCGCCGGCCTTGTTCTCCACCACGAAGGACTGCCGGAGCTTCTCGCCCAGCCGAGGGGCCACGGCGCGCGCGACCTGGTCGGTCGAGCCGCCGGCGGGGAAGGGCACGACCAGGGTGACGGGCCGCTCCGGCCAGGCCTGGGCCGATGCACAAAAGGCGGTGAGCGCGGCCAGGGCCAGCGCCATGGCGCGAAGAATGTGGTTCATCTTGTCTCCTGATTTGTGAGTGACATCGTTGTCATTTCTAGCGAAATGAAAAAGCGCCGATGCCAGTTTGTATATGCAAAGAGTTGCGCTTCACCAAAATGATATCGTTGTCATTTTGGCTGTCAATCGCGATTTCTGCGATGCAGGGCAGGCCGTGCGGCCGCGCGTGGCAGGCGGTCTGCTATCTTCATGGCCGTCCCCGATGCCTGCCCGCGATCGCGCTTTGCCATGAACACACCCACACCTCCCAGGCCCGCCACGCTGCACGACGTGGCCGAGGCGGCCGGCGTCTCGCTGATCACGGCCTCGCGCGCCCTGGGCAATCCCGCCATCGTTTCCGAGAAAACGCGCGAGCGCGTGCGCCAGGCCGTGGAGGCCACGGGCTACATCCCCAACCTGCTGGCGGGCGGGCTCAAGTCCAGGCGCAGCCGCATGGTGGCGGGCGTGGTGCCTGCGCTGTCGGTGTCGCAATTCCTGCCCACGGTGCAGTCCCTGACGGCAGCGCTGGCCCAGGAGGGCTACCAGCTGCTGCTGGGGCAGACCTTCTACGACGTGCAGCGCGAGGAAGAGGTGCTCAACGCCATGATCGGGCGCCAGCCCGACGGCATTGTGATGATGGGCCTGGTGCAGTCCGACAAGGCGCGCGAGCGGCTGCGCAGGACCGGCATTCCCGTGGTGGAAACCTGGGACTTCAGCGACAGGCCGCTGGACATGGTGGTGGGTTTCTCCCACCTGAAGGTGGGCAGCGCCTTGGCCGGCTATTTCCTCTCGCGCGGCCTGCAGCGCGTGGGCATGGCCACGGGCAGCGACCACCGGGCCCAGCAGCGGCGCGAGGGCTTTCTCGCCGCCTGGGGCCGCGAGGTGCCCACGGTCACCGTGTCCGCGCCCGGCAGCCTGGAGCTGGGCCGGCAGGCACTGGGCCAGTTGCTGGCGCAGCGGCCCGATCTGCAGGCCGTGGTCTGCAGCTCGGACATGCTGGCCCACGGCATTCTGGTGGAGGCCCAGGCGCGCGGGCTGCGCGTGCCCGTGGACCTGGCCGTCTCGGGCTTCGGCAATGCTGATTTCGCGGCCCACCTGCTGCCGTCGCTGACCACTGTGCATGTGGACGGGCCGGGCATAGGCCGCCTGGCCGCCGAACTGGTGCTGGCACGCTGCAAGGGCCAGAGTGCCGGGCGCTCGGCGTTCGACCTGGGGTTCGAGCTGATCGAGCGGGATTCGACCTGCCCGGCATAACACGCTCTAGCGCGTCAGCACACGGCAGCCGCCTGGCGCTCGGGCGCCAGTCCGAACAGGCTGCCCTGCACGTCCTGGATTTCATCAGGCGCCAGCTGCCTGGTCTCGGTGCCGCTGGCCGTGATGGTCTTGAGCGCGTCGCCCACCAGGATCATGCGGCCGGCCGGCTGGTGCAGCACCACCACCCGCTTTTGCACGAAGATGGCATCCGGGTGGGTGGAGTTCAGGTAGTTGGCGGGGGCGAAATCCACCCACTCCTGAGGCGACAGATTGAAGGCGTACTGGTTGGCCCACTCGCCGTCCACGCGCGCCTGGAGCAGGTACTCGCCCTGGTCGTCCAGGCTCAGGCGGAAGGTGTCACCGTCCTGGCGGACATCGGTGTCCAGCACGTCCAGGGCCATCGGGGCGCGTATGCCGTAGCTGCCAAAGCCCAGGTCGCACAGCCAGCGCCGTCCCTCGACCTCGGCCACCAGGGCCATGTGGGTGCGGGGCCGGCGTGCCGGATAGAACATGGGCCGTGCCGCGACAAAGCGGTAGGCAATGCCCAGGGCCTGCAGCGCCATGGCGAACAGGCCGTTCACCTCGTAGCAATAGCCGCCCCGGGCGCCGCCGAGGATCTTGCCTGCAATGTCTTCGGGCACCAGCGAGACGATCTTGCCGGCCTGCACGTCCAGGTTCTCGAAAGGCACCGCGAACAACTGCTGTCGCATCAGCGCCTGCAAGGTGGCGGCATCGGCCCGGGCGGAGTCCCCGGCACCGAAGCCGATGCGGCGGAAGTAGGTCTGGAGATCGAAATTGCTGGCGTGCATGGGATTCCTCGGTTTGCTTGATGGCTGCAACGATAAATCCGCACGGCGAACGGCTGTATAAGCAGAATCCAAGAAAACCACCCTGCACAGATCGGTATGCCCACTTCCCAAGACCCTTTGCCGCAGTACCGCCGCATTGCCCAGTCCCTGCGCCAGACGCTGGCCTGCGGCGCGCTGCGCCCCGGCGACAGGCTGATTTCCGCGCGCAGCCTGGCCGAGCGCGAGCAGGTCAGCCTGCCCACCGCGCTGGAGGCGCTGCGCTGCCTGGAGGCCGAGGGCCTGATCGTCGCGCGCCCGCGCTCGGGCTACTTTGTGCGCCAGGCAACCGGCGGCGCGGCGCTGCAGGCGTCCCGTCCTTCGTCGCGCCCCGTGCCCGTGACCCTGTCGGCCCTGGCGCGCTCGCTGTTCAGCAGCCCCGACACGCGCCTGATCCCGCTGGGTGCGGCATTGCCCGACCCGGCTTGGCTGCCCACGGCCCGGCTGCAGCGCGCGCTGCAGACCGCCGGGCGCCGCCTGGACGCGCACGGGCAGACCTACAGCATGCCGCCGGGCCGCGCCGACCTGCGGGGCCAGATCGCAGCCCGGGCTGCGCAATGGGGTGCGCGCTTCGGCCCTGATGACCTGGTTCTGACGGCCGGCGCCACCCAGGCCGTGCGGCTGGCACTGCGCGCCGTGTGCAAGCCCGGCGATGTCGTGGCCGTAGAGCGGCCCGCCTACTTCGGCAGCCTGCTGCTGCTGGAGGACCTGGGCCTGAAGGCGCTGGAGATTGCCACCGATCCCCGCGAAGGCCTGCTGCTGGAGCCGCTGGCCGAGGCCATTGCCCGCCACCGGCCGGCTGCCGTGCTGGCATCGCCCACCGTGCAGAACCCGCTGGGCGCCAGCATGCCGGTGGAGCGCAAGCAAGCCCTGGTGGCGCTGCTGGAGCGGGCGGGCATTCCCTTGATCGAAGACGATGTCTATGGCGACCTTGCAGGCGACGGCCAGCGCCCGCCGGCCTGCAAGGCCTTCGACGGCAGCGGCAACGTGCTGTATTGCGGCTCGGTGTCCAAGACCCTGGCGCCGGGCTGGCGCGTGGGCTGGATCGCGGCGGGCCGCTTCCATGCCCAGGTACTGCAGGTGCGCCTGGCGGGCGACTGGGCCGGTGCGCCGCTGCTGGAAGCTGCCGTGAGCGAGGTACTGGCCAGCGGCGACTACGACCGGCACCTGCGCCGCCTCAAGTCCCGCGTGCAGGCCGGGGTGCAGGCCGTCACGGCCAGGGTCGAGGCCAGCTTTCCGCCCGGCACCCGCGTCTCGGCCCCGCGCGCGGGCTTTCTGCTGTGGGTGGAACTGCCGCGCCAGGTGAATGCACTGGAGGTTCACCGCCGCGCGCTGGAGCTGGGCATTGGGGTCAGCCCCGGCCCGCTGTTCTCATCGCGCTCGGACCTGCCCAACCACCTGCGCCTGAACTGCGCCAACGAGCCCACGCCGCGCCTGCTGGGGGCCGTGGGGCAGGTAGGGGAGATATGCCGGGGGTTGGCAGAGGGTGCTGCGGCGCGCCAGGAGGCGCAGGTCGGCCAGCCTACTTCTTCTCGCGCGGCACGCGCCCCATGAGGAAGAACTCGGGATTGGGCTGCATGCCGGCAAAGCTGGCCATGCGGTTGGACAGGCCGAAGAAGGCCGTGATGGCGGCAATGTCCCAGATGTCCTCGTCGTCGAAGCCGTGGGCGTGCAGCGCCTCGAAGTCGGCCTCGCAGATTTCGTGGCTGCGCTCGCAGACCTTCATGGCGAAGTCCAGCATGGCGCGCTGGCGGGCGCTGATGTCGGCCTTGCGGTAGTTGACGGCCACCTGGTCGGCCACGTAGGGCTGCTTTTCGTAGATGCGCAGGATGGCGCCGTGGGCCACCACGCAGTACAGGCACTGGTTGGCTGCGCTGGTGGTGGTGACGATCATCTCGCGCTCGCCCTTGGTCAGGCTGCCTTCTTCCTTGAGCATGAGCGCATCGTGGTAGGCGAAGAAGGCGCGCCATTCGGCGGGGCGGCGCGCAAAGGCCAGGAAGACGTTGGGGATGAAGCCGGCCTTTTCCTGCACTTCAAGGATGCGGGCGCGGATGTCCTCGGGCAGGCTGGACAGTTCGGGCTGGGGATAGCGGGCAGTGGCCATGGGTCTTGTCTCCTGGGTGTGGTGGTTGTCGTTGCGGGCCATGTTCGCATGGCCTGCGCTGCGCGGGGTGAACGCGCATGACAGCCTGTCTGCCGCCGAGGTTGCAGATTGCGCCCGGGCTCAGGCGGGCGCCATGTCCGGCTCAGGCCGTTGTGCAAACCAGTCGCCCAGAAAGCCCGTGAGCGCGCGGATCCTGGCCGACATCTCGCTGCGCGTGGCGTGCACGAGGTAGATGTCGGCCGCAGGCAGCTGCCATTGGGGAAGGACCTCGCGCAGCGCGCCTGCGGCCAGCGGCGCGGCCACATCCCAGAGCGAGCGCTGCAGGATGCCATGCCCGTCCAGCGCCCAGGCCAGGGCCGCAGCGCCGTCGTTGGTGCTCATCACGCCGTTGACCTTGATGCTTTGCTCGCTCAGGCCCTGGCGCGTGCGCCGGCTCAGGCGCCAGCTGCCATAGGTTTCGTCGCTTTCGCGGATCACGATGCAGCGGTGGGCCTGCAGGTCGGCGGGCTGGCGCGGCTCGCCGTGGGCGTCCAGGTAGGAGGGTGCGGCACACAGTACGCGGCGGTTGGGCAGCAGCAGGCGGGCGGTAAGGGCGGAGTCGGGCAGGGCGCCAAAGCGCACCACGGCGTCAAAGCCCTGCTCGACCAGGTTGACGGGCCTGTCCGTCAGCTGCAGTTGCACCTGCACCTCGGGATAGGCGCGCGCAAAGGCCGACAGCGCGGGCGCCAGCCGCTGGCGGCCAAAGCCCAGCGTGCAGGCAATGGACAGCGGGCCGCGCGCCGTGGCGCGCGTGCCCGAGATGCTGCGCTCCAGCGTCTCCAGGTCGGACAGGATGCGCGCGCCGTCCAGCAGGTAGGCTTCGCCCTCGGGCGTCAGGTGGATGCGCCTTGTCGTGCGCTGCAGCAGCCGCACGCCCAGGCGCCGCTCCAGCAGGGACAGGCGGCGGCTGACGGCGGGCGGCGTCACGCCCATCTGCTGGGCCGCGGCGGCCAGGCTGCCTTCGCGGATCAGCAGCGAGAAGAAACGCAGGTCGGAAAAGCCGTCCATGGTGGATGCGGTGGATGGTTGATTCGTAAATTGAACTGATGGATCAATGCAGTATTTTGCTATTTATGCAGCCTGGTTTACTGATTAGCATGGCAGGCTGACAGTCATGAACAACGTAGAAGGAATCTCCGGGATGCACACAGATCCATGGATGCCGGGCCTGCGCCAGCAGCGCATCACGGTCGATGACGGGGTGGAGATCAACGCCTGGGTGGGCGGCCAGGGGCCGGCCCTGCTGCTGGTGCACGGCCACCCGCAGACCAGCGCCATCTGGCACCGCGTCGCGCCCCGGCTGGCGCAGCAGTTCACCCTGGTGCTGGCCGACCTGCGCGGCTATGGCGACTCCTCGCGCCCGGCCGGCGACCCCGAGCATGTGAACTACAGCAAGCGCACCATGGCCCGCGACCTGCTGCGGCTGATGGCACGGCTGGGCCATGAGCATTTCAGCGTGCTGGCGCATGACCGGGGCGCGCGCGTGGCGCACCGGCTGGCCATGGACTATCCCGCCAGCGTGCAGCGTCTGGTGCTGCTGGACATTGCACCCACGCTGGCCATGTACGAGCAGACCGGCGAGGCCTTTGCGCGCGCCTACTGGCACTGGTTCTTCCTCATCCAGCCCGCGCCGCTGCCCGAGCGCCTGATCGAGGCCGATCCCGCCGCCTATGTGCGCGAGATCATGGGCCGGCGCAGCGCCGGCCTGGCGCCCTTCGATCCCCGGGCGCTGGCCGAGTACCAGCGCTGCCTGGCGCTGCCGGGCAGCGCGCACGGCATGTGCGAGGACTACCGCGCATCGGCCGGCATCGATCTGGAGCATGACCGCGAAGACCGCCAGCTCGGGCGCAGGCTGTCCATGCCGCTGCTGGTGCTCTGGGGCGAGGAGGGCGTGGTGCACCGCTGCTTCGATCCCTTGCGCGAATGGCAGCGCGTGGCGGGCGATGTGCGCGGCCAGCCGCTGGCCTGCGGGCACTACATCGCCGAGGAGGCGCCCGATGCGCTGCTGGATGCGGCCCTGCCGTTCTTGCTGCAGGCCGGGTGAATGCGGCCATTGCCGACGCGCTGCCGGCATACGACCAGCATAGAGGGCGCAATGACAGGCCGCATTGGCAGGCCGCATCGACTGCAAGTGAAGACACCGCAAAAGCCGAAGAATTCCGCAAAGGCGTGATTGACGCCATATCCATGGCGGCATAGCGGGCGTTGCGCATTCCATTGGCATGCCAATCATTCGCGGCAATGGTAAGCAATTGAAAAACCCGGGCGCCTGTCGCGCCTGTGCAATGCCGTGGACGCAGGCCTTGAGAACGGCGCAAGACAAGGCCTGGCAAGGGCTGCGCAAAGGCGTGCGCCCACATGGGCCTGCCATGGGCGGTGCAGGCGCGCCATTGCACGGGCCATTGCCGTTCCGTGGTGAAACGCCGAACTGATACAGTCGCGCGGCCCGCCCGAGGGGGAGGGTCTTATTCATCACGGGATATTCACAATGAGCAACAAGAAAACCGCAGTGGCCGCTGCCGTGGCATTGGCCGTCGTGGCCTATGGAGGAACCACCTGGTATACCGGCCAGCGGGCCGAGGCTGGCTACAAGCAGGCCGTGGCCGAATTGCGCAAGGTGCTGGGCGAGAAAGTCGTCGTGACCGACGAGTACCACAAGGGATTCCTCTCCTCCCAGGCCAAGCTGGTGCTGCAGTGGCCTGCAGCGGAGGCCGAGGCGGCTGACACGGCAAAAACGGCTGAAACGGCTGAAACGGCTGACGTGGCAAAAGCAGCCGACACGGCCGAAACGCCCGCCGCCGCCGCAGAACCGGTCGCTGCATCCAAGCCCGTGCGCCTGGTGGTGGACACCACGGTGCGCCACGGCCCGCTGGCCGGTGGACGATTGGCGGCAGCGGTGTCCGAGACACACTTTGCGCTCGACGGCCTGGACGAAAAGAGCGCGCAGATCCTGGCCAAGGCCGCCGCCCCCACGCTGACCAGCGTGCACCACTTCACGGGCGGCCAGGATGTGCGCCTGCTGCTGCCCGCCGGTGAGCTGGGCGACCAGGAAGTCACCATGCGCTGGCAGGAAATGGTGCTGGACACGGCCCTGGGCGGTGGCAGCGTCAAGGGCACCTGGCGCTGGCCCGAAGTGGCCCTGCTGGGCCTGCCCAGCCGCGACAAGTCCATGGGCGCGGAAGAGGAAGAGGGCGAGGAGGAGGAATCCGACAACGACGAGGCCCTCCCCACCCAGCCGGCCGCAGTGCCCGTGGAGCGCACCAGCATCATGCTCACGGGCCTGGAGAGCAGCTTCGAGAACAAGGTCATCGACGGCCTGTGGGGCCTGGGCCCGGGCAAGGCCAGCGTGCGCATCGCGCGTTTCGGCATGAGCAGCACGCCCGCCGAAGGCGGCGAGGCCAAGACGCTGCTGGACCTCAAGAACGTGGATGGAAGCTCGGTCATCGAGTCCGACAAGACCACGCTGGGCATGACCACCCAGGTCAAGGGCACGGGCCGCATCGGCCCCATCGATTTCGAGTCCGTGGGCTACGAGGAAAAGATCCAGCGCCTGGACATCGAGGCGCTGCGCGGCTTCCAGCGCATCATGGTCGAGGGCTACCGCAAGGAAGGCCTGGCCAAGGCACTGGAATCGCTGGAAGAGCAGGGCATGGGCGTGCTGATGCAGAACGCCCCGCGCCTGGTCGCGGCCCTGCCGGCCTACTCCATGAAGCTGCAGGCCACCTACCAGGGCCAGACCGGCCACCTGGAGTACGGCGCCGAAGTGCAAAGCGCGCCCACGCAGGAACAGGTCGCCCAGGCCGGCTGGATGCCGGCGCTGCTCAAGACCTCGGCACTGCAGGCCAATGCCAGCCTGCCCAAGGCCTGGCTGGAGCCGCTGATCAAGGCATCGGGCAAGCCCGATGTCACGGCCGAGGATGTGGAAGGCATGCTGGGCATGGCCCAGGCCACGGGCTATGCCCGCCTGGAAGGTGACAAGCTGGTCAGCGCACTCAAGATGCAGGCCGGGCAGGTCACGCTCAACGGCAAGCCCATCGCCCTGCCCATGGGCGCGCTGCAGTAAGCCGCCATCCACCTTCCGGGCGGATGCTGCCCGGAAGGTGTTCTCAGGGATGCCACTGGCTGGCGCGCACCGCAGGGGCCTGTGTGCTGGCGCTGCCCGCCAGCGCATAGGACAGCTGGTTGGCCGCCGCCACCACCGTCTGCGCCATGGCTTCCAGCCGGGACTCGGGCAGGCGCGATGCCGGCCCCGAGATGCACACCGATCCCATCAGCCGCCAGTGCATGCCGAACACCGGCGCAGACACCGTGGCCACGCCCTGTTCGCGCTCGCCGATGGACCAGTGGTAGCCGCGCTGGCGGATCTGCTCGTACACCGGCCCCGGCTCGCCTGAAAAGGCCAGGATCACGCGCCCCGGCGAGCCCTGGTCCAGCGGCAGCCCCTCGCCCATGCGTGCATGGTGGCGCAGCGCCTGCGGCCCTTCCACGCGCACGAGGCAGGTGCGCACATTGCCTTCTCGCACATAGAAGGCCGCGCTCTCGCCGCTGGCCTGCGTGAGCGCGCGCAGCGCGGGCTCCAGCACGTTCTGCACATCGAAGCCCGCCTGGTAGCGCGCACCCAGCCAGCCGGCGGCCGGGCCCAGGCGCCAGTCCCCATCGTCTCTTTGCACCATGAAGCCCGACTGCGCCAGTGTGCGCGCCAGCCGCAGCACCGTGGTCTTGTGCAGCGCGCAGCGCCGGCTCAGTTCCGCCAGGGACAGGTGCGACTCCCCGAGGGCGAAGGCGCCAAGCAGCTGCAAGGCACGCGTGACGGCGATCACGCCGCCGTCCTTGGCCGCGCTGGCCCTGTCATCGGATGGCTGCGCCGGGGAAGGGGTGCTCAGGGGCTTTTTCATGGTGCAAGGCATGCAATTGGTTGCGCTGTATGAAACGGCATTGTATGGGTTGAAACGTTTTCATAAAGTTCGTCCCACGCACCGCAGACATGCGGGCGTTGGACACAACAAACGGAGACAAACCGCCATGCCGATTCCCTCGCTTTCGCGTTGCCTCAACGCACGCCTTCTCGCCGTCCTGGTCGGCGTTGCCGCCATCGTGCCCATGGGCGCTGCCCAGGCCCAGGACGCCTATCCCCGCAAGCCCATCCGCCTGGTCGTGCCGTTTCCGCCCGGTGGCGGCACGGACATGATCGCGCGCACCGTGGCCCAGCGGCTGGCGGACCACAACAAGTGGACCGTGGTGGTGGACAACCGGCCCGGCGCCGGCGGCAACCTGGGCGTGGACGCAGTGGCCAAGGCCGCGCCTGACGGCCATACCCTGGTCATGGGCCAGACCAGCAACCTGGCCATCAACCCCTCGCTGTACGCCAAGCTGCCCTACGACCCCCTGAAGGATCTGGTGCCCGTGGCGCTGGTGGCTTCCGCGCCCATCGTCATGGCCGCGCCCGCCAACTCGCCCTACAAGACCTTTGCCGACCTGGTCAAGGCCGCCAAGGCCAAGCCTGACGGCCTCACGCTGGGCTACCCGGGCAACGGCACGGTGGCGCACCTGGCTGGCGAACTGGCCGAGAACGCGGCCGGCATCAAGCTGCGCCATGTGCCCTACAAGGGCGCGGCCCAGGCCATGACCGACCTGGTGGGCGGGCAGATCGACTTCTACATGTCCGCCGTGCCCACGCTGCTGGGCCAGGTGCGCAACGGCAAGCTGCGCGCGGTGATGGTCACCTCGCTCAAGCGCTCCGCCCAGTTGCCGCAGACGCCCACGCTGGCCGAGTCCGGCTACCAGGACTTCGAGGCTGTCACCTGGTTCGGCGTGCTGGCGCCGGCGGGCACGCCGCAGGCCATCGTGCAGCAGTTGAACAAGGCCATCAACGACGCGCTGCTGGTGCCCGAGGTGGCCGAGAAGCTGCGCTCCGAAGGCGGCGAGGTGCTGGGAGGCTCGTCCGAGAAGTTCGCCGCGCTGCTGCGCGCCGAGGTGCCGCGCTGGGCACGCATCGTCAAGGACTCGGGCGCCAGCCTGGATTGAGCCCGGAGACAGGGGCGCCAGCCCTTTCGCTTCCTCCTCCCTTCCCTTTCCTTCCTCCATCGAGATCTCGCCATGGACTGCGACAGCCTTGCCGTGCCCGTCCGTTTCTCGCAGGGCAGCGCCCGGCCCCGCGCCACGCTGCCCCCGCAGGCCTGCGACTGCCATGTGCATGTCTATGACGGCCGCTACCCGGCAGCCCCGGGCGCGCGGCTGCTGCCGCCCGACGCCTCGGCCGGGGACTACCGCGCGCTGCAGCGGCGCCTGGGCACCTCGCGCTGCGTGCTGGTCACGCCGTCCACCTATGGCAGCGACAACCGCTGCATGTTGGATGGGCTGGCCGCCCTCGGCCCGCAGGCGCGGGGCGTGGCCGTGATCGATGGCAGCGAAAGCGATGCCCAGCTGCAGCGCCTGCACGGCCTGGGCGTGCGCGGCGTGCGGCTGAACCTGTCGCTGGGCGTGACGGGCACGGCCGAGCTGCTGGTGCCGCTGGCCCGCCGCATTGCGCCGCTGGGCTGGCACCTGCAGCTGCTGATGGCGCCGGACCTGCTGGCGTCCCTGGCCGGCGTGCTGCGGCAATTGCCGGTGCCGCTGGTGTTCGACCATTTCGGCCGCATCGCCCCGGCGCAGGCGGGGCGCCACGCCGGCCACGCGCTGCTGCGCGATCTGCTGCGCAGCGGCCGGGCCTGGGTCAAGTTGTCCGGCGGCTACATCGTCAGCGCGCTGCAGTCGGTCGAAGACCCGGCGCTGGACGCCCTGGCCGCCAGCTATCTGCGCTGCGCGCCCGAGCGCGTGCTCTGGGGCAGCGACTGGCCGCATGCCAGTGCCTCGGCCGGCATGCAGCCCATGCCCGATGACGCCCGCCAGATCGACCGCCTGGCCGACTGGACCGCCCGTGCCGGCGGCGCCGCCACGCTGCAGCGCGTGCTGGTGGACAACCCCCGGATGCTGTACGGCTTCGAGACGGCAGCGCCGCCATCGCCTTGCACACAAGCAGGAGACAAATCATGAACACCTTCCATCCCGCGCGCCGCGCGCTGCTGGCCGCAGGCGGCGCCGCCCTGCTGGGGCCGCTGTGCAGCGCCGCCGTCCACGCGCAGCCCGCATGGCCGGCTGGCAAGCCCATCACCTGGGTCGTGCCTTACCCGCCCGGCGGCAGCACCGATGTGCTGGGCCGCCAGGTGGCTCTGCAACTGGGCAAGGCCCTGGGCAGCACCGTGATCGTGGACAACCGCGCGGGCGCCACGGGCACCATCGGCGCGGCCTACGTGGCCAAGGCGGCGCCGGACGGCCACACGCTGCTGGGCACCTCCATCGGCCCGCAGGCGATTGCGCCCCACCTCATGGGCAAGCTGCCCTATGACCCGATTGCGGGCTTCGAGCCGGTCATCACCATAGGCGCCATCCCCCATTTGCTGGTGGTGGGTGCGGCCCAGCCCTTCCAGACGGTGGCCGATCTGCTGGCCGCCGCCAAGGCGCAGCCGGGCCAGCTGGCCTTTGCCTCGGGCGGCAGCGGAACCATCCTGCAGATGCAGGGCGAGCTGCTGCAAAGAAAGGGCGGCGTACGCTTCATCCATGCGCCCTACAAGGGCGACACGCCCGCGCTGCAGGACACGCTGGCCGGCCAGGTGCAGTTCATGTTCGCCCCCGTGGCGGCAGCGCTGCCCCATGTGCAGGGCGGCAAGCTGCGTGCGCTGGCCGTGACCTCGGCGGCGCGCCTGAAGGCCCTGCCTGACGTGCCCACCATGGCCGAGTCCGGCATCGGCGACTTCGTGGTCGAGCAGTGGCAGGCCGTCTTTGCGCCGGCCAGGACGCCGGCCGCCATCGTGCAGCGGCTGAACCAGGAGATCGGCCAGGCGCTCAAGGACCCGGCCGTCGTGGCACTGGCCGAGCGGCTGGGCGTGACCCTGGTCGGCGGCACGTCCGTGCAATTGGGCGAGCTGCAGAAATCCGACTCCGCCAAGTGGGCCCGACTCATCCGCGAGGCCGGCATCAAGGCCGACTGACCCGCTTTCATCTTCCTGTTTCCTTCCACTCATCTCACTGGACCATCATGAGCCAACTCCCAGAAATCATCCGTGACATCACGCGCGTGGACGCCGAAGTCGTGCAACGCGCAGCCGGCTTCCAGGCCGCCATCCTGGCCGACGTGGCGGGCCGCCGCGGCACCATGCATTCGCGCGTGGCGCCCGTGCACCAGGGCATGAAAGTGGCCGGCCCGGCCTTCACCGTCGAGGTGCGCCCCGGCGACAACCTCATGATCCACGCCGCCATCGCGCTGGCCCGGCCCGGCGACGTGCTGGTCATCGACGGCAAGGGCGACCAGACGGCGGCGCTCATGGGCACGCTGATGCTCAGCGCCTGCAAGAAGCTGGGCCTGGCCGGCGTCATCGTGGACGGCGCCATCCGCGACCGCCTGGAGCTGCTGGAGCTGGACTTCCCCGTGTTCAGCGCAGGCTTCAACCCCGCAGGCCCGACCAAGTTCGTGCCGGGCCGCATCAACCACGCCATCTCGGCCGGTGGCACGACGGTTCACCCGGGCGACCTGGTGGTGGGCGATGCCGACGGCGTGGTCGTCATCGAGCGCGAAAAGGCCCCCGCCATGCTGGACCTGGCCGTGAAGAAGGTGGCCGACGAAGCCGCCCGCATCGAGGCCATTGCGCGCGGCGACACGGCATCGAAGTGGCTGCCCGCAGCCCTGCGCGCGGCCGGCGTGCTCAAGGAAGGGGAATCGCTGTGAGCACCATCATCGTCACCGGCGCCGATCTGGCGCAACAGGCGCTGGACCTGCTGGCGCAGCACGACATCGTCTATGCGGGCAAGACGCCGACCGAAGAGGACCTGGTCGCGCTGTGCCGCGCCCATGATCCCGTGGCCATCATCGTGCGCTACGGCAAGGTGGGCGCGGCCGTGATGGATGCCGCGCCCTCGCTGCGCGTGATCTCCAAGCACGGCAGCGGCACGGACACCATCGACAAGGTGGCCGCCGCCGAACGCGGCATTGCCGTGGTGGCCGCGGCCGGCGCCAATGCGGCCGCCGTGGCCGAGCAGGCCCTGGCCCTGCTGCTGGCCTGCGCCAAGTCGGTGGTGGCGCTGGACGCCCGCATGCATGCGGGCCACTGGGACAAGGCCACGCACAAGAGCCTGGAGCTGGGCGGACGCACCGTGGGCCTGGTGGGGCTGGGCGCCATCGGGCTGCGCTTCGCGCGCATGGCCGATGCGCTGGGCATGCGCGTGATCGGCTTCGATCCCTTCGCAAAGAACCTGCCCGCCTACGTCCAGCCCGTGGACCTGGAAACCCTCTGGCGCGAGTCCGACGCGATTTCGCTGCATTGCCCGCTGACCGAGGAAAACCGGGGCATGCTCGGCGCCTCCACGCTGGCGGCCTGCAAGCGCGGCGTGATCGTGGTCAACACCGCGCGCGGCGGCCTGATCGACGAGGCCGCTTTGCTGGCTGCCGTGCGCTCGGGCCAGGTCGCGGCCGCAGGGCTGGACAGCTTTGCGGTGGAGCCCATGGTGGCCGGCCACCCGTTCCAGGGCGAAAAGAACTTCGTGCTCAGCCCCCATATCGGCGGCGTGACCGGCGATGCCTACGTGAACATGGGCGTGGGCGCGGCCCGCAATGTGCTGGAGGTGCTGGCGCGCGTGCCGGCGGCTGCCGGCGCCTGAGCCGGGGACGGGCGCGGCCCTGCGGCCAGCGCTGCGGGCCAACGCCTGCCCGGGCACGTGATTTGAGGAGACAAGAGATGACCAGGAATTTTCAGGAAGTCCGACGCCGGGCCTTGCGCGGCCGCCTGCTGGGCGCCGTGGGCTGGGTGGCGCTGGGCATGTGGGCCGTTGAGCCCGCGCTGGCGCAGAAGGACTATCCGGCCAAGCCCGTGCGGCTGGTCGTGGGCTTTGCGGCGGGCGGCCCCACCGACGTGGTGGCGCGCGCCTTTGCCGACCATGCGGGCAAGGCGCTGGGCCAGCCCTTCGTGGTGGACAACAAGCCCGGGGCCAACACCATCCTGGCCGCGCAGGCCGTGGCCGGCGCGCCGGCCGATGGCTATACGCTGCTGTTCGGGGCCACCAACCACAGCATGATCCCGGGGCTGTACCAGGGCCGCGTGAAGTTCGACGTGGTGCGCTCGTTCCGGCCGCTGTGCACGGTGGCCAGCAGCGCCACGGTGCTGGTCGTGGGGCCGGGCATGCAGGTGCACAACCTGCAGGAGTACATGGAGCAGGCGCGCAGCCGGCCGGGCAGCATCACGGCCGGCACGGCGGGCATGGGCAGCTCGGGCCATTTCGCCACCGAGATGTTTGCCGCTGCCCGCGGCCTGAAGCTCAACCACGTGCCCTACAAGGGCGCGGCGCCCGTGGTCACGGACCTGATGGGCGGCCAGCTCGACAGCTCCTTCGCCACGCTGGGCTCGGTGCTGCCCCAGGTGCGCAGCGGCAAGCTCGCGGCGCTGGCCGTGGCCTCGCCCAAACGCTCGTCCCTGCTGCCCCAGGTACCCACCTTTGCCGAAGCGGGCGGTGGCGACTACTCGGCCGATGTCTGGTATGGCGTGCTCGCGCCGGCCGGCATTCCCGACAGCGTGGCCCAGGCGCTGGAGCGCGTGGCCGTGGAATTTGCCAAGAGCGCATCGGCCGCGGACAAGCTGCACGGCCTGGGGATGGATGCCGAGTCGAGCTGCGGCAGCGCCTTTGCGCAGCGCGTGGCAGGCGAAGTGGCGTCCTATACGCAGATCGCCCGGAAGCTGAACCTGAAGGCCGACTGAAGCCGGGCCGGGCCGGAGTTCGGTGCCCACCGGCCAACCCAAAAATACCTGGAGACAAGCCATGAATTTTCTTGCCAGAACCCTGATAGCGGCCTGCGCACTGGCCGCCGCCGTGGCCCATGCGGCCTTTCCCGAGCGGCCCATCACCCTGGTCGTGCCCTATGCGCCCGGTGGCGGAGCCGACGCGGCGGCGCGCCTGCTGGCCACGCGCATGGGCGCGCGGCTGGGCACCAGCATCATCGTGGACAACCGGCCCGGCGCCAGCGGCACCATCGGTGCCAGCCAGGTGGCCAAGGCGCGGGCCGACGGCTATACCGTGCTGTATGACGCCACGCCGTTTTCCATCAACCCGCATCTCTTCGCCAAACTGCCCTATGCGCGCAGCGCGCTGCAGCCGCTGTCGCTGGTGCTGCTCATGCCCAATGTGGTCGTGGTGAAGGCCGATTCGCCCGTGCGCAGCGTGGCCGACCTGGCCGCCAGGGCCAAGGCGCAACCCGGCAAGATCAACTTCGCCTCGGGCGGCAGCGGCACGGTGCAGCGCCTGGCGGCCGAGCTGTTCCGCCAGCGGCTGGATCTGGACATGGTCCATGTGCCCTACAAGAGCGGCGGGCCGGCCATTGCCGATGTGATGGGCGGGCAGGTGGACTTCATGTTCGGCACCATGGCGGCCACCTATCCGCTGGTCACGGGCGGCAAGCTGCGCGCCCTGGCCGTGGCCGCGCCACAGCGCTCGGCACGCCTGCCCGATGTGCCCACCGTGTCCGAGACCGTGATTCCCGGCTACGAGGCCTATGAGTGGAACGGCATCTTCCTGCCCACGGGCACGCCGGAGCCCGTGGCAGCGCGCCTGCACCAGGCACTGTCCGAGGTGCTGCAGGAAGCCGAGGTGCGCCAGCGCCTGAGCGACCTGGGCGCCCAGCCCATGGGAACGACGCCGGCCGAGTTCGCCGCCTTCCTCAAGAAGGAAGACGCCAAGTGGGGCGAGGTGGTGCGCAAGGGCGCCATCGTGCTGGACTGAGCGCATGGCCATGAACGCATCGACCATCGCCGTTGCGCATTCGGCCGGCACCGACCGGCCTGTCCGCACGCTGCCGCCGCTGGCCTGTGACAGCCACATGCACATCTTCGATGCGCGCTTTGCACCGTCGCCGCACTGGCCGCGCACGCCGCCGCATGCCGACGTGGCCATGTACCGGCAGCTGCAGCAGCGCCTGGGCACCTCGCGTGCCGTGGTGGTCACGCCATCGACCTACGGCACGGACAACGCCTGCACGCTGGATGCGCTGGAGCGCCTGGGCGATGCGGCGCGCGGCGTGGCCGTGGTCGCCCACGATGTGGCCGATGCCGAGCTGGACCGGCTGGCCGCGCAGCGCGTCTGCGGAGTGCGCGTGAATTTTGTCTCGCCGCAGTCCTGGGGCGAGACCACGGCCCATATGCTGGTCACGCTGGCGCAGCGCGTGGCGCGGCTGGGCTGGCATGTGCAGGTCTTTGTGCAGCCTGAGCAACTGGTGGCGCTGGCGCACGTGCTGGGCGCGCTGCCCGTGCCCCTGGTCGTGGACCACCTGGGCCGCATCGACCCGGCCGAGGGCGCGGCGGGCGCGGCCCATGCCGCGCTGCGCAGGCTGCTCGATGGCGGCAACACCTGGGTCAAGCTGTCGGGCGCGTACATGCGCTCGTCGGTGCACGGCCCCTCGTATGCCGACACGCTGCCGCTGGGCCGCGACCTGGTGCGCGCCGCGCCCGAACGCCTGGTCTGGGGCAGCGACTGGCCGCACACCACCGAGGCGCCGGGCTCCGTCAACGATGCCGATCTGGTGGACCTGCTGCAGGCCTGGGCGGGCACGGACGAGGCCATGGACCGCATCCTGGTGGACAACCCCGCAAGGCTGTATGGTTTCGACGGCGCGGCCTGACACTCCAAGAAAGACAGACACCATGTTCCTGCTGCAAGCCCCCCAGGTCTGCGACCTCGAAACGTTCACCACCATGCCCGACGCCCTGCGCCGCCCCGAGCGCAGCGACTGGGCCGATGCCAACCGCGGCGGCGCCGTGACCGACTCCTTCCTCGAAGGTCCGGTGTTCGATGCGGCCGGCCATCTGTACGTGGCCGACATCCCCTGGGGCCGCGTGTTCCGCATCGATCCTCAAGGCGCCTGGACCCTGGTGGCCGAGTACGACGGCGAGCCCAACGGCATGAAGTTCCTCGATGCCCGCACGCTGCTGATCACCGACTACAAGAACGGCCTGATGCGCCTGGACGTGGCCACGGGACGCATCGGCGCGTATCTGCAGCGGCGCAACAGCGAGCGTTTCAAGGGGGTGAACGACCTGGTCTTCGATGCCGAGGGCAACCTCTACTTCACCGATCAGGGCCAGAGCGGCCTGCACGACCCCAGCGGCCGCCTGTACCGGCTGCGGCCCGACGGCCGGCTGGACCTGCTGCTGGCCAATGTGCCCAGCCCCAACGGCGTGGCGCTGTCGCCCGATGGCCGCGTGCTCTACCTGGCCGTGACACGCGGCAACTGCGTCTGGCGCGTGCCCCTGCTGCCCGATGGCAGCGTGGCCAAGGTGGGGCAGTTCTTCACCTCCTACGGCCCCAGCGGTCCCGATGGGCTGGCCGTGGATGACCAGGGCCGGCTGCTGGTGGCCAACCCGGGCCTGGGCCTGGTGTGGGTGCTCAACCACCGCGCCGAGCCCGTTCAGGTGCTGCGTGGCGTGCCGGGAAGCTCGCTCACCAACCTGGCCTTTGGCGGCGCGGACCGCCGCACGCTGTACGTGACGGACTCCACGCACGGGCGCATTCTGCGTGCCCGGCTGGATGCTCCTGGGCTGGCGCTGCACGGCTTGAACAAGGGCTGAAGCGGCCGTCGCGACCGTCGCGTCAGTCCCTCAGGGCCTGGCCGGCATGTCCAGGATCTCCCTGGCTTCCTGCAGCAGGCCTATCCACAGCTGCTCGTGCTGTATGCCGGCCTTGAGCACCAGGTGCTGCAGCCGCCGCTCGCGCGTGGGCGGCTTGTCCAGGAAGTCGCGCTGCTCCAGGCGCTGGTAGACATCCAGCTGCGCCTGGTGCAGTTCCAGCAGCCGCTGCACTTCCTCCTGCAGTCCGCAGGGCCCCACCACCGCCTCGGCACGCAGGCGGACCATCCATTCCTCGCGCAGCGGCTTGGGGTCTTCCTGCTCGGCCACCCAGCGCTTGAGCTCCTTGCGGCCCGTGGGAAGGATGCGGTACTGGCGCTTGCGGCCCCGGCCGGATTCGGCGGGCAGGGCCTCGATCCATTGCGCCTCTTCCAGCCGCGCGAGTTCGCGGTAGATCTGCTGGTGCGTGGCGTGCCAGAAGTAGCCGATGGAGCGGTCAAAGCGCTCGGCAAGTTCCGAGCCCGAGCAGGGATGCTCGACCAGGGCAGTGAGAAGGGCGTGTGGCAGGGACATCGGCAACAAGGAAGGCGCTGGAGCTGGGCGCCATCTTACGGGCCTGCATGCAGGCGTGGCCAGGCGCTGCAGCCATTTCTGCAATTTTTTGCGCAACCAGTTGCATAAATAAAGGGAGCTGACTACATTCATGCAATCAGTTGCATAAAAAAGCGAGACAGGCATGACCCACTACCCCCACCTGAATGCCGAACTGGACCTGGGCTTCACCACGCTCAGAAACCGCGTGCTCATGGGCTCCATGCACGTGGGCCTGGAAGAGGCGCCCAATGGCTTCGAACGCATGGCCGCCTTCTACGCCGAGCGCGCGCGCGGCGAGGTGGGCTTGATCGTCACGGGCGGCATTGCGCCCAATGAGCGCGGCCGGCCCATGAAGGGCGGCGCCATGATGGTCAACGAACATGAGGCGGACCAGCACCGCATCGTCACGCAGGCCGTCCATGCCGAGGGCGGCAAGATCGCCATGCAGATCCTGCACTTCGGCCGCTATGCCTACCAGCCCGGGCTGGTGGCGCCCAGCGCGCTGCAGGCGCCCATCAACCCCTTCGTGCCGCATGCGCTGACGGGCGACGAGGTGGAGCAGACCATCGAGGACTTCGTGCGCTGCGCCGCGCTGGCCCGCCATGCGGGATACGACGGCGTGGAGATCATGGGCTCGGAGGGCTATCTGATCAACGAATTCATCGCCGCACGCACCAACCACCGCGATGACGAATGGGGCGGCAGCTGCGCGGGCCGCATGCGCTTTGCGGTGGAGATCGTGCGGCGCACGCGGCAGCGCGTGGGGCCGGACTTCATCATCATCTACCGGCTGTCCATGCTGGATCTGGTGGAAGGCGGTTCCACATTGGAGGAAGTGATCGCGCTGGCCCAGGCCATCGAGGCGGCAGGCGCCACGCTGCTGAACACGGGCATAGGCTGGCACGAAGCGCGCATTCCCACCATCGCCACCAAGGTGCCGCGCGCCGCCTATGCCTGGGTCACGCAGCGCGTGATGGGGCAGGTGGGCATCCCGCTGATCACCTCCAACCGCATCAACACCCCCGAGGTGGCCGAGCGGCTGCTGGCCGAAGGCTATGCCGACATGGTGTCCATGGCCCGGCCGCTGCTGGCCGATGGCGACTTCGTGCGCAAGGCGCGCCAGGGCCGTGCCGACGAGATCAACACCTGCATCGCCTGCAACCAGGCCTGCCTGGACCATACCTTCGGCGGCAAGATCACCTCCTGCCTGGTCAATCCGCGTGCCTGCCACGAGACCGAGCTGGTGATTGCGCCCGCGCCCGCCGCCAAGCGCATCGCCGTGGTGGGCGCCGGCCCGGCGGGCCTGAGCTTCGCCGTCACCGCCGCGCAGCGCGGCCATGCGGTGACGCTGTTCGACGCGGGCAGCGAGATCGGCGGCCAGTTCAACATTGCCAAGAAGGTGCCCGGCAAGGAGGAGTTCCACGAGACGCTGCGCTACTTCCGCCGCCAGCTGGAGCTGGGCGGCGTGGCGCTGCAACTGGGCCACCGCGTGGAGGCGGCCCAGCTCATCGAGGGCGGCTATGACGAGATCGTGCTGGCCACGGGCATACGGCCGCGCGTTCCCGACATCGACGGTGTGGACCATCCCAAGGTGCTCGGCTACCTGGACGTGCTGCAGGGCGGCAGGCCCGTGGGCGAGCGCGTGGCCATCATCGGCGCGGGTGGCATAGGTTTCGATGTGGCCGAGTACCTGACCCATGCCGGCGACAGCGGCGCCGTGGCGCCCCGCAAGTTCTATGCGGAGTGGGGCATAGACACGGACTACGCCCGGGCCGGCGGCCTGGCGCAGCCGCAGGCCGAGCCCTCGCCGCGCCGCGTGCACCTGCTGCAGCGCAAGTCCACCAAGGTGGGCGACCAGCTGGGCAAGACCACGGGCTGGATACACCGCACCTCGCTGAAGGCGCGCGGCGTGGCCATGGGCTCGGGCGTGGCCTATGAGCGCATCGACGACGCCGGGCTGCACATCACCGTGGATGGCCAGCCGCAATTGCTGGAGGTGGACAACGTCGTGCTCTGCGCAGGCCAGGAGCCGCAGCGCGAGCTGCATGCGGCCCTGAGCGCGGCGGGCTGCAGCGTGCACCTGATCGGCGGCGCCGACGTGGCGGCCGAGCTCGATGCCAAGCGCGCCATCCTGCAGGGCACCACGCTGGCGGCCAGCCTTTGAGGGCGCCGCCCGATTCCGTTCTCAACCTCAACCACCAGGAGACAAGCATGTCCCAGCTCCCGAAGAACGCCCATCCCGCAGTCGCCCGCTCCCTGGAGCTGTGGCATCGCATGGTTGCCGCCAGCGACCTGGGCGAGCTGCAAGGCATCGTTCATCCCGATGCAGTGTTCCGCTCGCCCATGGCCAACACGCCCTATGCCTCGGCACCCGCGCTGATGCTGGCGCTGTCCACCGTGGTCCAGGTGTTCGAGAACTTCACCTACCACCGCCAGATGGCCAGCGATGACGGCCTGGACGTGGTGCTGGAGTTCAGCGCCAGCGTGGGCGGCAAAAACCTCAAGGGCATCGATTTCATCCGCTTCGACGAGCAGGGCCTGATCCGGGAATTCGAGGTCATGGTGCGCCCCATGAGCGGCCTGCAGGCCCTGGGCACGGAGATGGGCAAGCGGCTGGGCGACAAGCTTCCCGCCTTCAAGGCCGTGGCCTGAGGGCAGGGCGTGCCATGAAAAACGCCCCCGAAGTTTCGGGGGCGTTTTCGTTTGGCAGAAAGTCAGCCGCTCAGAGCGTGCCGGCCTTCTGGCGGGCGATGGCATCGGCCACGCCCTTGCCGTAGGCGGGGTCGGCCTGGGTGCAGTGCGCTATGTGCTTTTGCACGATGTGCTCGGACACGCCGGCGATGTTGCGCGCCGTGTTCTCGAACAGGCGCTGCTGCGCGTCGGGCGTGAGCAGGCGGAACAGGTCGCCGGGCTGGGTGAAGTAGTCGGCATCGTCCTCGCGGTAGTTCCAGCGGTCGGCCGCGCCGTGCAGGGCCAGCGGCGGCTCGGCGAAGGCGGGCTGCTCCTGCCACTCGCCCTTGGTGTTGGGCTCGTAGGCGATGGTGCCGCCGTAGTTGCCGTCCACGCGCATGGCGCCATCGCGGTGGTAGGCGTGGTAGGGGCAGCGCGGCGCGTTCACGGGGATCTGGTGGTGGTTCACGCCCAGGCGGTAGCGCGCGGCATCGCCGTACGAGAACAGGCGCGACTGCAGCATGCGGTCGGGCGAGGGGCCGATGCCCGGCACCAGGTTGGCCGGCGTGAACGAGGCCTGCTCCACATCGGCGTGGTAGTTGCGCGGGTTGCGGTTGAGCTCCATCACGCCCACTTCGATCAGCGGGTAGTCCTTCTTGCTCCAGACCTTGGTCAGGTCGAAGGGGTGGAAGCGGTAGGTCTCGGCTTCATGCTCGGGCATGATCTGCACGCACAGCTTCCAGCGCGGGAACTCGCCGCGCTCGATGGCTTCGAGCAGGTCGCGCTGGCTGCTTTCACGGTCGGAGGCGACCACGGAGGCGGCTTGGGCGTCGGTGAAGTTCTCGATGCCCTGCTGGCAGACCCAGTGGAACTTGACCCAGTGGCGCTCGTTGCTGGCGTTGATGAAGCTGTAGGTGTGCGAGCCGAAGCCGTGCATGTGGCGGTAGCCGCGCGGAATGCCCCGGTCGCTCATGACGATGGTGATCTGGTGCAGGGCCTCGGGCAGGCCGGTCCAGAAGTCCCAGTTGTTCTCGGGCGAGCGCAGGTTGGTGTACGGATCGCGCTTGACGGCCTTGTTCAGGTCGGGGAACTTGAGCGGGTCGCGGAAGAAGAACACCGGCGTGTTGTTGCCCACCAGGTCCCAGTTGCCTTCCTCGGTATAGAGCTTGACGGCGAAGCCGCGGATATCGCGCTCGGCGTCGGCCGCGCCGCGCTCGCCGGCCACGGTGGAAAAGCGCGCGAACACTTCGGTCTGCTTGCCGATGTCGGAGAACACCCTGGCGCGGGTGTAGCGCGTGATGTCACCCGTCACGGTGAAGGTGCCGAAGGCGCCCGAGCCCTTGGCATGCATGCGGCGCTCGGGAATCACTTCGCGGTTGAAGTGGGCCATTTTTTCCAGATGCCACAGGTCCTGCAGCAGCATCGGGCCACGCGGGCCGGCCGTGAGCGAGTCCTGGTTGTTGGCAACCGGGGCGCCTGCGGCGGTGGTGAGCTTGTGGGTCATGGTCTCTCCTTGATCGAGGGGTGGTAGCGGCGCCGGTTTGCGCAAGGCAGCGCGGCGCTTGGAAAATCAATAGCTGCGTGCTATCGAATTGCTTTTATTGTTGTTTCGTTCTATGGATGCAGCAAGGCTTTGGCGATTGGCAAATCTCAACTGCGCCATAGCCAAAAAATTTCACCGCCCCCCGCATGCGCCGTGCCGGGCATGCTTTTTGCCAAGGCATTGTGTTGCGCGGGCGGATACGGCCCGTGTAGGCCGTCGCCCTGTCAGCCAGAGACCAGCTTGTGGACCAGGTCGGCGGCCGTGGAGGCGCCGTACTTGCGCATCAGCCGCGCGCGGTAGATCTCCACCGTGCGGTGGCTGATGGCCAGGGCGCGGCCGATTTCCTTGGAGGTCAGGCCCTCCAGCAGGCGGGCGGCCACCTCGCGCTCGCGCCCGGTGAGCTCGGCCTTGACGGGACGGTGGGCGCTGAGGTCCTCGAAGCTCCAGATGCCCGATGCATGCGGGTCGCTGCGGTCCAGCGTGCGGCCCGTGACATGGCACCAGAACGTTTCGCCGTTGGCGCGCTTCATGATGCGGTTGTCCGAGTAGAAACCCCGGGCGTTGAGAATGGGCGCGATGCGCGCGCCCAGCCGCTCGTACTCGTCGGCGCTGGGGTAGAGGATCTGGAAGGTCTGGCCGATCAGCACCTCGCGCGAGGCCTCGAACATCTCGCAGACCTGGCGGTTGCAGTCGATCATGGTGCGATTGCGCGAGATCACGAGGCCGACGGGGGCGGCCTCGAACGCCAGCCGGTAATCTATATCCATGGGCAAATCTTTACGAAAAACTACCTATGCAAGTACGTAGTATCGTAGCGCATCCAATCTGAAGGAGACATGTGTGAAAAAGCTCTACCCCTCCGCGGAGCAGGCGCTCCAGGGCGTCGTGGCCGACGGGCAATTGCTGGCTGTGGGCGGCTTCGGCCTGTGCGGCATTCCCGAGGCCCTGATCGACGCGCTGCGTGACAGCGGCGTCAAGGGCCTGACGGTGATTTCCAACAACGCGGGCGTGGACGGCTTTGGCCTCGGCAAGCTGCTGGAGACGCGCCAGATCAAGAAGATGATCTCGTCGTATGTGGGCGAGAACAAGGAGTTCGAGCGCCAGTACCTGGCCGGCGAGCTGGAGCTGGAATTCACGCCCCAGGGCACGCTGGCCGAAAAGCTGCGCGCCGGCGGCGCCGGCATCCCCGCCTTCTTCACCAAGACCGGCGTGGGCACCATGGTGGCCGAGGGCAAGGAGCTGCGCGAATTCGACGGCGAGACCTATGTGATGGAGCGCTCGCTCGTGCCCGATGTCTCCCTGGTCAAGGCCCACCGTGCCGACAAGAGCGGCAACCTGCAGTTCCGCCTGACGGCGCGCAACTTCAACCCCGCCGCAGCCACGGCCGGCAAGGTCTGCATCGTGGAGGTGGAAGAGGTGGTCGAGGTCGGCGAGATCGCCCCCGACGACATCCACCTGCCCGGCATCTACGTGCACCGCATCGTGCACAACCCGAATCCCGAAAAGCGCATCGAAAAGCGCACCATCACAGAAAAACAAGGAGCCTGACCATGCCGTGGACCCAAGACCAGATGGCCGCCCGCGCGGCCCAAGAACTCGAAGACGGCTTCTACGTCAACCTGGGCATCGGCATTCCCACCCTGGTGGCCAACCACACGGGTGACAAGGAAGTGTGGCTGCAGTCCGAGAACGGCATGCTGGGCATCGGCCCCTTCCCGACCGAGGACGCCGTGGACGCCGACCTGATCAACGCCGGCAAGCAGACCGTGACGACGATCGCCGGCTCGTCCATCTTCGGCAGCGACCAGTCGTTCGCCATGATCCGCGGCGGCAAGATCAACCTGTCCATCCTGGGCGCCATGCAGGTGTCCGAGAAGGGTGACCTGGCCAACTGGATGATTCCCGGCAAGATGGTCAAGGGCATGGGCGGCGCCATGGACCTGGTGGCGGGCGTCAAGCGCGTCATCGTGCTCATGGAGCATGTGGCCAAAAAGAAAGACGGCACGACCGACCTCAAAATTCTTCCCGCCTGCACCCTGCCTTTGACCGGCGTGGGCGTGGTGGACCGTATCATCACCGACCTGGGAGTGATGGACGTGACGCCGCAGGGCTTGAAGCTCGTGGAACTGGCCCCCGAAGTGAGCTTCGAGGACATCCAGTCCAAGACCGGCGTGACGCTGATTCGCTGATGTTGCCGTGCACGGCCTGCCTTGGCAGGCCGGCGCAACGAGAGCCCGCCTTGCGCGGGCTCTTTTGCTTATATTTCAGATTTCGAGCCAATGGGAGCCTCTATGACGGATGTCGCGGCCGTGCGCAATCCACCGACAGCGCAGGGATGGAAGGACGAGGGCGTGCATTTCCTGCGCGCCGTCACCGACATGGCCGAGCATTGCAACGTGGTCACCGGCGAGCCCATCTTCAACGACAAGGGCGTCAAGCTCGTGGACAAGGGCGCGCGCATCGACGGCAACATGTACGAGCGCCTGGTCAAGCACAAGCTGCGCGACCCCATCGACAAGCATCTGGGCGTGGACAACCGCGTGGACGTGCTGGCCATCGAGGCCCAGGCCATGGTGCAGTGCGAGACCGTGGACCTGATGCGCCGCCTGGTGCAGTCGCTGGGCGGCACGGACCGGCTGCTGGCGCCGCTGCGCCTGATGGTGCTGCCGCCGCAGATCGCCTTCAAGCTCACGGTCATGCGCGAGCAGCGGCCCGAGCTGTTCGCCCACAGCCTGCAGATGATGCTGGTGGCCGTCTACCTGGGACTGCAAAGCGGATGGAGCGAGCGCGAATGCGGCCCGCTGGCCACGGCGGCCCTGCTGCACGACGTGGGCATGCTCTACATGGACCCGGCCTGGACCAACCCCAGCTACCGGCTCACGGGCGCCGAGCGCAAGCACCTGGTGGCGCACTCGGTCACCGGCATGCTCATCATGCGGGGCGCGGGCGCGTACTCGCAGGATGTGGAAATGGCCGTGCTCGAGCACCACGAGCGCATGGATGGCACGGGCTATCCGCGCGGTGTCCATGGCGATGCCATCTCCAAGATGGGGCAGATCCTGCTCCTGGGCGAGGTGGTGTCCGCCTTCTTCGACAAATTCCAGGACCTGCCGGGCCAGCGCCTGTCGCTGATGCTGCGCATGAACCACCGCCGCTATCCGGCCGATCTGGTCGGCATCCTGCTGCCGCTGCTCTACGACGAGATCTCGCCGGGCACGCCGCTGCCGCCGCTGCAGGCCGAAGTCACGCACAGCGTGGCAGCCCTGTCGGCCGCCTTCCAGATGTGGGACACGCTGAGCCAGGCCTTTCCCGAGCGCTGGCAGGCCATGCCCGACCACCAGGCAGCCGTCTACATCGACTCCAGCATCGGCGGCCTGCAAAAGCAGCTGGCCGAGGCCGGCCTGCATCCCAGCCAGCAAACCGACCTGCTGGCCTACCTCAAGGACGATGTGCAAGGCATGAGCGAGCTGGCCCTGCTCAGCCGCGAGGCGTTGTGGCAATTGCAGGCCATCGTCAACGCCTGCCTGCGCCGCTGGCCCGCCATCAACGCCCGCGCCCACGCCGTGGACGCGGCGGTCGCGCAGTGGTGCGAAGCCTGCATGCAGATCGACGCCGCGCCCCCGCCGGGCGGCGCCGCGAGAGCGCCAGCGCACTGAGACAGCCGGGCTTGCCCGGCTTTTTTACATCCGTGGATCTCTCGGAAATCAAGGGTGCTGTATATTTATACAGTATTTGAGATTTCCCCCCATGACCACGCCCCCCGCTTCCCAACCTGCGCAGCCCGCCCCCATGGCGGGCGCGGCGCGTGTGCTGCCCTCATTGCAGGGCGTGTGGCGTGGCGATGGCTGGCAGCAGGCGCTGCAGCAGCGGGTCCAGCCTTCGGGCCATGCGCTGCTGGATGCGCAATTGCCGGGCGGGGGCTGGCCGCTGGGCGCCATGGTCGAGCTGCTGCAACCCGCCCATGGCCATGCCGAATGGCCGCTGCTGCTGCCGGGCCTGGCGGGCCTGATGCAGCGCAGCGCAGGCCAGGTGGTGCTGGTGGCGCCGCCTTGCAGGCCTTTTGCACCGGGACTGGAAGCGGCGGGCGTGGCCGCGCACCGGCTGTGCTGCGTGGAGGCCGACACCCACCCCGGCGCGCACCCCGGCACCCAACCGGCAGGCGATGGCCCAGGGCTGGCCTGGGTCTGTGAGCAGGCACTGCGCTGCCGCGACGTGCTGGCCGTGCTGGCCTGGCTGCCAGCCGGCCTGCCCATGGCCACGCTGCGCCGGCTGCAATGGGCGGCAGCTGCCCAGGGGCGCATTCTGTGGCTGTGGCGCGAGGCCTCGGCCGCCCTGCAGACGGTGGCCTCGCCCGCGCCGCTGCGGCTGCGCGTGGAGACAGAGTTGGGGGAGCCGGGCGAAGGCGGAACGCCGGCCTGCCTGCGCGTGCAGTTGCTCAAGCGCCGGGGGCCTGCGCTGGAGCATCCCTTGAAGCTGCCGCTGCACCACTGGGCCTGGCAGGACGTGCTGCAGGCCCAGGCCCAGCGGCGCACCCGGCAGGCGGACGAGGCGCAGCGCTGGCTCCATGGACACGGACAACTGCTGCCCGCCGAGGCGCCTGCCCTGCAGGCGGCAGCGCACAGCCTGGGGTGAGATGCCGTGGCACAGCCGAATCAAGCACTGCACTGGATTGCCTGGCCGCTGCATGCCGCGCAGGGCAATGGCCATGGCGACGGCAACGTTGATGGCGCGGGCAGCGCCTGCGCGCAGCAGGCCTGGTGGGCCCTGCGCTGGACGCCGCGCGTGGCCCTTTGGTGCGGGGCAGGGCAGGCCGTGGCGCTGATGGAGGTGGGCAGCGTGGAGCGCCTGTGGGGCGGCCGCCAGGCCATGCTGCTGGGCCTGCTGCGCGCGCTGCGCGAACAGCAGCCCGAGGTCGGGCAGGCGGGCGCCCCCCAGATGCCGTCCTGGGCCCGGGGCGCCACGGCGTGGCAGGCGCTGGCGCGTCTGCGCTGGCGCATGCAGGGCACGGATTTGCGCCAGCCCTGGCCGTCTGCCGACGCACTGCCGATCTGGACACTGCCCGCACTGGAGCCGCATGCGCCGGCCCTGGAGCGCATGGGTTGCCGCCGCTGGGGCGAGCTGCGAGCCCTGCCGCGCGCGGGCCTGGCGAGGCGCATCGGGCTGCCGGCCCTGCTGGCGCTGGACCAGGCCTATGGCAGCAGCCCCCATGCGCTGGACTGGCTGGAGCTGCCCGAGCACTTTGCATTGCGCGCCGACCTGGGCTATCCGGCCAGCGACGCCCAGGCCCTGCTGCAGGCCGCCCGGCCCCTGCTGCGTGCGCTGCAGGCCTGGCTGCAGGCCCGCCACCAGGGCGTGCTGGGCCTGCAACTGCGCTGGCACCACGATCTGCGGCGCGTGGACGGCACGGAGCTGCCGGCCTGGGAAGCGCTGGACGTCCGCACGGCCCGGCCCGCCCAGGCGCTGGAGCACATGGAGCGCCTGCTGCGCGAACGCCTGGCCCGCACGCCCTGGCGCGCACCAGCGGACATGCTGGAGCTGGTGGCGCTGGACACCGCGCCTTTCACGGCCGATGCCGGCAGCTGCCTGCCACCGGCCGCGCCCGGCCCGGCGCCGCTGGGCGAGGCGGCAGATGGGGCAGATGGGGCCAGCGGCATGGCCTGGCATGAATGGGTGGAGCGCGTCTCGGCCCGCCGTGGTGCGCAGGGTGTGCGGGTGGCGCAGCTGCAATCGGACCACCGTCCCGAGGCCATGCAGCGCTGGACCCCGGCCTGCGAGGCCTTGCAGACCCCGCAGGCCCTGCGGCGGCCCGCGCACGCGCACGCGCGCAAGGCGGCCAACCCCTGGCAGGGCCTGCTGCCGCCCTGGCTGCTCGATCCGCCCCAGCCCCTGCTCCTGCAGGGCAGCCGCCCTTGCTGGCAGGGGCCGCTGCAATTGCTGGCCGGCCCCTATCGGCTGGAGGCCGGCTGGTGGGGAGAGCCGCAGGTGGATGCGGCGCTGGCCGTGCGCGACTATTTCGTGGCCAGCAACGCGGCTGTCGGCCATGTCTGGATCTACCGCGAGCGCGCGCCTGCATCGGAACGGCTGCCAGGCATGCCGGCCCTGCTGGCGCCCGCCGCCTGGTTTGCGCAAGGCATCTATGGCTGAACAGGACATCCTGCTGGAGCCGCCGCCCCCGCAGCTGCAGCGGCTGCAGCCCCCGCCGCAGGCCACCGGGCCGGTGTCCGGCATGGCATCGGGCCCGGGCCTGCCCGGCTATGCGGAGCTGCACTGCCTGTCGAACTTCAGCTTTCTGCGCGGCGCCTCTTCGCCCGCCCAGTTGGTGCAGCGCGCCAAGGCCCTGGGCTACCAGGCGCTGGCCCTGACCGACGAATGCTCGGTGGCCGGCGCCGTGCGCGCCTTCGAGGCTGCGCGCGACTGCGAGATGGCCCTGATCCATGGCAGCGAATTCGCCTGGGGGCCGCTGCGCGTGGTGGCGCTGGCGCGCGATCTGAATGGCTGGGGCAACCTCTGCGAGTTCATCAGCGCAGCGCGCGCCCGTGCCGACAAGGGCCAGTACCTGGTCGATGCGGACAGCCCCTGGCATCTGCTGCGTGAAGGCTGCGAATGCATCGTTGTGCCGCAGCGTGCGCAGCTGTTGCCCGGCGATGTGCCCGCCATGGCCGAGGCCGTGCAGGCCGCCGTGGCGCAGCTGGGGCCGGGCTGCTGGCTGGGCGTGGAGCTGCTGCTGGCGCCCGACGACAGCCTGTGGCTGCAAAGCCTGCAGGATGTGGCAGGGTTACTGGGCCTGTGCTGCGTGGCCTGTGGCGACGTGCACATGCATGCGCGCTCGCGCAAGCCGCTGCAGGACCTGGTGACGGCGCTGCGCCTGGGCTGCACGGTGGCCGAGTGCGGCTTCGAGCTGCACCCCAATGCCGAGCGGCATCTGCGCTCGCGGTTTAGGCTGGGCGGCATCTATCCGCGTGCCATGCTGGATGCGACTTTGCAGATTGCCGCGCGCTGCGATTTCAAGCTCAACGAGATCAGCTACCACTATCCGCAGGAAACCGTGCTGCCCGGCATGGACGCGCGCCAGACCCTGGCCTGGCATACCTGGCAGGGAGCGGCGGGGCGCTATCCCGAAGGCATTCCCAAGAAGGTGCGCAAGCAATTGCACAACGAGTTGAAGCTGATCTCCATGTGCGGCTACGAGATGTACTTCCTCACCGTGCACGACATCGTGCGATTCGCCCGCAGTCGGGACATCCTGTGCCAGGGCCGGGGTTCGGCCGCGAACTCGGTGGTCTGCTTCTGCCTGGGCATCACGGCCGTCGATCCGACCTTGCAGACCTTGTTGATCCAGCGCTTCATCAGCCGCGAGCGCAGCGAGCCGCCCGATATCGACGTGGACTTCGAGCACGCGCGGCGCGAGACCGTCATCCAGTACATCTACGAAAAATACGGCCGTGACCGTGCGGCGCTGACGGCTGTGGTCAGCTGCTGGCGCACGCGCGGCGCACTGCGCGACGCGGGCAAGGCCCTGGGCGTGGATGCGGTGCTGATCGACGCCATGGCCCGGCAGCACCACTGGTTCAGCGATGCCGAGGACCAGGCGGCCAAGCCGGATCCCGAACCCGATGACCCCGCCCTGGGCTGGGTGCGCTCCAAGCTGCTGCGCCTGGCCCGGCTGCGCGAACGGCTGGGCGACGACTGCCCGCAACTGTCGCCCCAGCGTGCGCGGCTGTGGCTGGAGCTGGCCCTGCAGCTGCGCGACAGCCCGCGCCACCTGAGCCAGCACGTGGGCGGCTTCGTGCTGACCGACGGGCCGCTGACGCGGCTGGTGCCCGTGGAGCCGGCGGCCATGGAAGACCGCTCGGTCATCCAGTGGGACAAGGACGATCTGGACACCATGAATCTGCTCAAGGTCGATGTGCTGGCCCTGGGCATGCTCACCGTGCTGCGCGGCAGCCTGAAGGCACGTGCCGCGCTGCGCGGGCCGCACTGGGAACTGGCCGACATTCCCAAGGATGACGCCGCCACCTACGACATGATCTGCCGCGCCGACACCGTGGGCACCTTCCAGATCGAGAGCCGGGCGCAGATGAGCATGCTGCCCCGGCTGCGGCCGCGCGTGTTCTACGACCTGGTGGTCGAGGTCGCCATCGTGCGGCCCGGCCCCATACAGGGCGGCATGGTGCATCCCTATCTGCAGGCGCGCGAGCGTCGGCGGCAGGGCGGCAAGCTGGTCCTGGAAAAGCCCGCGCTCGAGAAGGCGCTGGAGCGCACGCTGGGCGTGCCCATCTTCCAGGAGCAGGTCATGCAGATCGCCATGATCGCGGCGAACTTCTCGGCGGGCGAGGCCGACGAGCTGCGCCGCTCCATGGCGGCCTGGCGGCGCAAGGGCGGCGTGCACCGCTTTGAGCGCCCATTGATCGACGGCATGCTGGCCAACGGCTACAGCGCCGAATTTGCCCAGGCCATCTTCCGCCAGATGCTGGGCTTCGGCGAATACGGCTTTCCCGAAAGCCATGCCTACAGCTTTGCCATGCTGGCCTATGCCAGCGCCTGGCTCAAGCGCCATGAGCCGGCCTGTTTCCTGATGGCCTTGCTCAATGCCCAGCCCATGGGCTTCTACACCCCTTCGCAGCTGATCCAGGATGCGCGCCGCCATGGCGTGCGCGTGCTGCCCGTCGATGTGCGCCACAGCGACTGGGACTGCACGCTGGAGGCGCCGCACGAGCGCATTGCCGGCGTCGATCTGCCGCAGCCGGCCGTGCGCCTGGGGCTGTGCATGGTGGCGCAGCTGCCAAAGGCTTCGGGCGAGCGCGTGGCCCAGGTCCGCGCCCAGGCCCCGTTCACCAGCACCGAGGACCTGGCCCTGCGCGCCCGGCTGCAGCGCGCCGAGCTGCAGGCCCTGGCGGCGGCCGATGCGCTGCAGGGCCTGTCAGGCCACCGGCGCCAGCAGATGTGGGATGCAGCGGCCCTGCAGGTACAGCCCCCGCTGTTCGCGGGCGTGCCCGTGCACGAGGCGCCCGTGCAACTGGCTGCCGCGCCCGAGGGCGAGGAAATCCTGTTCGACTACGCGGCCACGGGCCTGAGCCTGCGCCGCCATCCGCTGGCCCTGCTACGCGAGCGCCTGCGCCGCCACGGGCTGCGCACGGCGCTGGAGCTGCGCGACACGCTGCCGGGCATGCGCGTGCGGGCCTGCGGCATCGTCACCGTGCGACAGCGCCCGCCCACGGCCAAGGGCACCCTCTTCATCACGCTGGAGGACGAGACGGGCACGGTCAACCTGGTGGTCTGGCCCGATGCCGTCACGCGCTGGGGCGAGCCCTTGCTGGGCTCCCGCCTGCTGGCGGTGGAAGGGGTTTGGCAAAGCAGCGCCGACTGGGGAGAGCGGCAGGCGCCAGGCACGCCGCAAGAGGGCTTGCCCGAGGACCCGCCTGCCGTGCGCCACCTGATCGTGCAGCGCGCACGGGACATGAGCCGCTGGCTGGGCCGCCTGGGCGGCTCGGGCGTGGCCAGCCGCAATTTCCACTGAGGGCTGTTGCCGTTACTGCCGCTGCCGAAGCAGGCTCAGGCCATGCGGCCGTCCGCGCGGATGTCGGGCATCTGGTCGATACGCTTGCCGAACCAGCCGATGCGCTCGGTCTGGCGCACATCCAGCCTGGGCACGTAGGGCTTGATGTCGAGCACGGGAGTGCCATCCAGCATGTCGTTGCCCAGGAAATGCAGCACCCGCCCTTCGCGCCGCACCAGGCGCACGATGGACAGGCCCAGCCGGTTGGGCCGCGCCGGCGCGCGCGTGGCGAACACGCCGTGGCTGCTGTCGTCCATGAAGGGAACGACTTCCAGCTTTTCCACGGCCTGGTGCAGGTGGGTGATGAGGATCAGGTAGTCAAAGCCTTCGATGTCGCGCAGCCCGGCCTCGAACTCGGGATGCAGTTCCACGCTGCCGGCCTCTTCGGCCGCTCCCGCCGTCTGTATGGGCATGCCCACCGGGTCGGTGAAGCGGCTGCGCACATGGCCGATGGGGCGGCAGGCGATGGCCTGCGCCGTGGAGCCGGAAGCGCTCATGCGCTTGTTCCCTGGGGATTGAGCAGGCGTGTCAGCGCGGCGATATCGGCCGCCGCCGCCATGCGCGCCGTGGTCTCTATGGAGCGGTAATGCCTGACGATGGCTTCGCCCGTGGAGGTGAGCGAGGCGCCGCCGCCGTGGGCGCCGCCGGCGCTGGTGTTGACGGCCGGTGTCTGCAGCGCGCGGTTCATCTCGTCGACCAGCACCCAGGCGCGCCGGTAGGACATGCCCAGCGATCGCGCTGCAGCCGAGATGGAGCCCGCCTCGGCAATGGCTTCGAGCAACTGCACCTTGCCGGGACCGATGGCAATGGTGCTGTCGTTGTATACGCGCAGGCGGAACTGGACTTTGGAGGACATGGGGAAAGGACTTGGCACAGGAGAAAAGCGAACGTCAAGGTTAAGCGAAATCAACGGCTTGCGCCGTCACAGGGGCTAAGGGGAAATACGCAATGCATGGATCGCTACAGCGGAGGTTGCTCTGGCGGTGCGTTCCTGCACACGGGCTGCCGGGACCGGCGCGTTCCCGCCTGGAGGCGGCCCGCGCGCGGCTGCCGGTGCCGGGGCGGCGTCTCGATGCCTGTGTGCCGCGGCGCTATTTCGTCACATTGCCACCGGGTTTGCTAGCCTTTTTGCGCCAATGCAGTGCGGCGCGCGCCGTATCAGGGCCCCGCGCCTACTTCTTGCTGCTTTCGGCCAGCAGGCGCTGGCATTGCGCATCTTCCTCGGCAGCCGGCACCGTGAGCGGCACCAGCGCCAGGGCCGCCGGCGCCACCACGGCGGCGGCCACGGCCGCGCCTGCGCGCAGCAGCAGCGGGCCGGGCTCCACCCCTACCTTGGGCTTGGCGAAACTGCCGCGCACGTACAGCGGCGTGCGCAGCGAGAAGAACTTCCACTTCAGCGACTCGGGCACGATGCGCAGGTCCATGGTCTCCTGGGCCAGGCTGATCTGTCCCGTGGCCTCGATGATGGCCTCGGGCGTGGCCAGCTTGACGTTGCGGGTGCGTGCCATGCCCTGCTTGACGGTCAGGTCGGCAACGGCGCAGTTGAGCTGAACTTCCTTGTCGGCGCCGAACAGCTTGGTGACGATGACGCTGCCCAGGTTCAGCGCGGCCAGGTCCAGCAACTGCTTGCTGAAGCGGCCATCGCGCACATACAGGCGGATGTCGCCCGAGCTGGTGCCCAGCCATTCGGCAATGGACTGGCCCCGGCCCTCCAGGCCCAGCGCGCCGTCCATGCTGCCCAGGCTTTTCTTCATCAGTTCGATCTCGGGGAACAGGGCCGACAGCTGCAGCCCCTGGACCTTGCCCTGGAGGCTGGCCTTGGGCGGCTTGGCGCCGCTGTCGACCACGGCCTCGATGTCCAGCCTGCCCTTGGCCATACCGAAGCGCAGCGGGGACAGGCGCAGCACGCCGTTGTCCATGACGGCATGCACGCTGAAGTCCTCGATGGGCAGGGCCTGGGGGCGCTCGATGCGGTCGCTCTTGAATCGCACATCCATGTCCATGGCATTCCACTTGCTGGTGTCGAAGCGCTGCGCGGGCAAGGCCTTGCCGCTGGCCGCCTCCTTGGTCTTCTGCCCTTGCTTGGTGGACGGCGCGCCCACCACCGGCCCCAGGTCGGCCAGGCGCAGCTTGCGCGAGGCCAGATCGCCGCTGAGCTTGGGGCGCGGCTTGCCCGATGCGTAGTGCAGCGTGCCGCGCAGATCGCTCTGGCCCACGCGGCCCTCGAAGTCCTGGTAGTCCCAGATGGCGCGCCCCGGCTCCAGGCTGCCGACCAGATGGCCATTGGTGTCGAAGGGCGGAGTGCGCGGCAGCAGCAGGCCCGTCAGCGGGAACAGATCTGCCATGCTGGCGCCGCGTAGGCGCACCTGCAGGTCCATGCCCTTGAGGGCCCTGGGATTGTCGAGAATGCCCTCCGCTTGGGCGCGCAGGCTGCCCGCGTGGGCCCACAGCTTCACGGGAAAGCGTGCCTGTTCGCTTTGCAGGTCCAGCACGGGGCCGGTGAGGCCCTGGGCCTCTATCGTGGCCTTGGCGATGCGGCCGGTCAGGCCGAAGCGCATGCCATACGGAAAGTCGGCACCAGGCGCTTGAGCGAGGCTGTCCAGCCGAGCGCGCACCGCCATCTGGCGCACGCCATCGGTCCAGCCCACCAGCCCGCCGCGCAGGCTCAATTGCGCCACCTGAAAGCGCCAGCGCGGCCCTGTGGACTCGGGGCGCTTGAAAGTCCAGTTGTTGCTGCCATCCTTGCGCCGGGCAAAGACCAGGTCAGGACCTTCCAGTTGCAGATGGTCCAGCAGCACATGCCGGCTCAGCAGCGGCCACAGCCGCAGGCTGGCCGTGGCGCGCGCGGCCGTGGCCATGGTGGCGGCATCGCGCGCCGGAGGCGCCAGCTTTTCGTCGGCGAGGGCGATGCTGTCGGTGTCGATATCGCGTGCGGGGCCCTTTTCCTTGTTCTTGTTCTTGTTCTTGTCCTTGTCTTTGTCATCGACCTGCGGCAGGCGGCCCTGGTTCAGGTGGTCGGGCGGCGCGGGCAGGGCAGGCAGTTCGTCGCTGCCTTTGGCGGGCTCCTGGGGAACCTCCCAGCCTTCGGGCTGGCCCAGGGAGAGCTGCTCTGCCTGCACGGTGACGCCGGGAATCCAGTGGCGCCAGCCTTGATCCAGCGGCTGGGGCCAGGTCCATCGAAGCCGCAGGTCGCCTTCAATGGCGAAGTGGCGGCCGGTGCTTTCGCTGACGCGCTCGTTGATCCAGGGCTTGGCCCGGTTCCAGTCGAAGCTGGCGATCAGGACCACGACTGCGGCGAGCAGCAGCACCAGGGCCGACACCGTCCACAAAAGGGCGCGCAGCCAGCGGCTGCGGGCTCGACGGTGGGGTGCTGGCGTGGCGGGGCTGGGGTTCGCTGTGTCGGTCGCTGTGTCTGTCATGGCGCAGGGGGCCGCGAAATGGGGTTCGGTCCATCCTATCGCCATGAAACCGCTTGCCAAGGCCCGGGACGCGCTGGCGGGCAGCCGGCAGGCCCGCAGACAGGAGATTGGCCTACAGCGCGGCCTGCAGCGGGAAAAGGACCGTCATCACGGTGTCTCCTGGCCCTGGCGCAGCCGGGTCGATGCCAGCGCAGCCACCACCAGCAGGCCCGCCATGATGAACAGGCCGTTGCGCGTGCTGCCCGTGGCCTGTTCGATCATCCCCATCACCGTGGGGCCGATGAAGCCGCCCACCAGGCCGCAGGTATTGACCAGGGCAATGCCGCCTGCCAGCCCCGCGCCCGCCAGCCGCGAGGCGGGAAACAGGAAGACGACGGACTGCACCACGAAGAACATCAGCGCTGTCAGGCTGAAACCCAGCAGGCCCAGGGCTGGCGAGGCCTTGCCCGCCAGCGCGGCCACCAGCAGGCCGGCGGCCATGGTGGCCAGGCCCGCCAGCAGCATGCGCCGGCAGCGCTGCGGGTGGGTGGCAAAGCGCGGCAGCCAGGCCGCACCGATGGCGGCTGCGATCCAGGGCACGGAGTTGAGCGTGCCGATCTGCAGCGGCGAGAGCTGGCCGTAGGTGCCGATGATGCCCGGCAGAAAGAAGATCACCGTGTAGATGCTGATCTGGTGGCAGAAGTAGACGAGGATGGCCAGCCAGATCTGGCGGTCGCGCAGGCAGTCCCCGAGCGAGTGGCCCACCTGGCCGGCGCGGGCCTGCTGGTCCTGCTCGGCCTGCAGGCGCTCCATCACCTGGCGGGACTCGGCGGCGGTCAGCCAGGGCGCGCTGGCCGGGCCGTCGGGCAGCTTCTTCCAGACCACCCATGCCAGGGCCACGGCGGGCAGGCCCTCGATCACGAACATCCACTGCCAGCCATGCCAGCCCAGGATGCCGTCCATCTGCAGCAGCGCGCCGCCCACGGGGCCGCTCAGGATGTTGGCAATGCACACGCCCAGCAGGAAGTAGCCGATGGCGCGGGCCCGTTCCTCGCGGCCGAACCAGTAGGTCAGGTAGAGCATCACGCCAGGGAACAGCCCCGCCTCGGCGGCACCCAGCAGCACGCGCATCACGTAGAACGAGGTCTCTCCGGTAATGAAGGCCATGCCGGCCGACAGCAGGCCCCAGGTCACCATGATGCGCGTGATCCAGAACCGCGCGCCCACCCTGTGCATGACGAGGTTGCTGGGCACTTCCAGCAGGGCATAGCTCAGGAAGAACAGCCCTGCGCCCAGGCCGTAGGCGGCCGCCGAGATGCCCAGATCGACCTCGATGTGCGTCTTGGCCAGCGCGATATTGGTGCGGTCTATGAAGCTGATCACATAGGACAGCACCAGCAGCGGCATCAGCCGGCGGAAGATTCTGGCGTTGAGCGCCGCGCTGGCGCTGCTGGCCGCATTGCCAGGGACGGGCGGCGGCGCATGGACGGAATGGCTGGACATGGTGCTTGTCTCCTTCAAGGCTTGGGGGCGAGGGGCGGACCTTCCAGGGACCGGCACGGCCTGCTGCAGCAGGCTCTGGTGCTATGTGCTGGATGGTGGGAAAGGAGGCTCAGAAGGCCACGTTGGCCGCGCCCTTGAGGCCCAGCATGCTGCGCGCCTCGGCAGGCGTGGCCACGTCGATGTTCAGGGCCTCCAGCACCGTGCGGATGCGGCGCACCTGCTCGGCGCTGGAGGTGGCCAGCTGCCCCGGGCCTATCCACAGCGAGTCTTCCAGGCCCACGCGCACATGGGCGCCCATGGCCGCGCCCATGGTGGCCAGCGGCAGCTGGTTGCGGCCCGCGCCCAGGATGGACCATTGGTAGCGGCTGCCCAGCAGGCGGTCGGCCGTGCGGCGCATGTGCATCAGGTCTTCGGGGTGGCCGCCAATGCCGCCCAGGATGCCGAACACCGATTGCACGAAGACCGTGCCCTGCACCAGGCCCCGGTCCACGAAATGCGCAAGGTTGTGCAGGTGGCTGATGTCGTAGCACTCGAACTCGAAGCGCGTGCCCTGGGCCTGGCCCAGCCGCAGGATGCCTTCGATGTCGGCGAAGGTGTTCTTGAAGACCAGGTTGCGGCTGTTTTCCAGGTGCTCGCGCTCCCAGGCGTGCTCCAGGTCCGGGAAGCGCTCCAGCATGGGAAAGAGGCCGAAGTTCATCGAGCCCATGTTCAGCGAGGCCAGCTCGGGCTGGAACTCGGTCACGGGCCGCATGCGCTCCTGCACCGTCATGTGCGGGCTGCCGCCCGTGGTGATGTTGACGATGGCATCGCTCTCGGCCCGGATCGCCTTGAGAAAGGGCCGGAACAGATCCGGGTCCTGCGAGGGGCGCCCGTCGCGCGGATCACGCGCGTGCAAATGCACGATGGCGGCGCCGGCCTCGGCGGCATCGATGGCGGCGCGTGCGATCTGCGCGGCCGTCACGGGCAGGTGGGGCGACATGCTGGGCGTGTGGATGGCGCCCGTGGGCGCGCAGGTGATGATGGCTTTGGTGCGGGTGGCCATGGAAGGTCCTTGGGAAGGGCGAAAAGGGGAGAGACGGGAGAGGCGGGAGACAGGGGGAGGGCGCTCAGCTCAGCGCCTGGGTCAGCCCGTCGACGGCCAGCTCCTGGCCCGTGACATGGGCGGCCAGCGGGCTGGCGGCGAACACGGCCATGTGGGCAATGTCGCGTGCCGTGGCCATGCGGCCCAGCGCGGCCTGGTGCGTGTAGTCGCGCGCCACGTCCTCCAGTGGCCGGCCGGACGCGCGGGCCTTGGCGGCGATCACATCGCGGATGCGCGGGCCGTCCACCGCTCCCGGCAGGATGGCGTTGGCGCGGATGCCGTGGGCGCCCAGCTCCAGCGCCAGCGACTTGGTGAAGCCGATCACCGCCCACTTGGACGCCGAATAGGCCGAGCGGCCCGGCATGCCCAGGTGGCCTGCCGCCGAAGACAGGTTGACGATGGCCGCCTGCCCTCCCTCGCGTGCCGATTGCCGCAGCCGGGGCACGGCCAGCCGTGTGCACAGGAAGGTGCCGGTGATGTTCACATCCAGCGTGCGCTGCCAGTCGGCCAGCTCCAGCGTCTCGACCGCGCCCGTGGGGCCGGCCACGCCGGCGTTGTTGACCAGGATGTCGAGGCCGCCCAGCGCGCGGTCCACGGCCTCGAACAGCGCCGCCACCTGTGCGGCGTCCGACACATCGGCCAGGCAGGAGGCGGCGCCGGGCAGGGCGGTGGCCAGCGCATCCAGGCTGGCCTGCACCACGTCGCAGACCATGACGCGTGCACCGGCCTGGGCAAAGGCGCGGCTGATTTCCAGGCCGATTCCGGCGGCGCCGGCCGTCACCAGGACACGCTGGCCGGCCAGAAGATCGTTTTTCCACATGCGAAAGCTCCTTGGGAACTGAAACAAAGATGAAAGGGTTCGGGGTTGGGTGTGGATTCTGTATCTGTGATCACAGATCAAATATGGTGAATACCCTATGTGCCATGACAGCCGCAGCGCCGCGCTACCATCGCCGCCATGGCCATCAATGAACTAGTCACCCCACTCAAACGCCAGACCCTGAGCAGCGATGTCTATGCCCAGCTCAGGGAACTGCTGATCACGGGCCAGATGATTCCGGGCGAGCAGATCTCGCTGCGCACCACGGCCAGCGCGCTGGGGGTCAGCGTCATGCCCGTGCGCGAGGCCGTGCACCGGCTCGTGGCCGAGCAGGCGCTGGAACTCACGCCCAACCGCGCGCTGCGCGTGCCGTTGATGACGGAAAGCGCCTTCCGCGAGATCACCCGCATCCGCGTCAACCTCGAAGGCCTGGCCACGGAGCAGGCGGCACGGCAACTGCCGGCCGCCGGGCTGCAACGCATCGCCGCACTGCAGGACCGCTTTGCGGCCGAGATGGCCAGCGCCTCGCCGGACGGCGCGCGGCTCATCGCCTTCAACAAGGATTTCCACTTCGCCGTCTACGGCGCGGCCGGCATGCCCATGCTGCTGCAGATGATCGAGGCGCTGTGGCTGCGCATAGGCCCCATCCTCAACCACGACATGCGCTCGGGCTCGCGCCGGGTGAGCGAACAGGTGGCGGTCGGCCACCATGCGCGCCTGGTCGAGGCCCTGCGCCGCGGCGACGCGCCAGCCGCGAAGGAGGCGCTGCGCGGCGACATCGAAAGCGCGGCCGACTACATCGTTTCGGCGGGCGTGCTGGTGACGGCGGACAGCGGATTGAACGGCGTGAATGGGCTGAACGGGCGAGCCTCGACAGGTGAGGAAAGCCGGTGAGCCGCAGAGGAATGAAGTAAGGAAGTAAGATTTCCTTGTTTTTTCTCATCTGCAGGAGCGGGCCATGCTAGCCAAACTGACATCGAAGAACCAGATCACCCTGCCCAAGGCCGTGGTGTCCGAGGTGGAGGCCGCTGAGTACTTCGAGGTGGCCGTGGAAAACGGCCGCATCGTGCTCACGCCCGTGCGCGTCCAGCGCGCACAGGCCGTCCGCTACAAGCTGCAGCAACTGGGCATCACCGAAGAGGATGTGCAGGAGGCGACCTCCTGGGCGCGCAAATGATGCGCGTCGTGCTGGACACCAACGTCGTGCTCTCGGCCCTGCTGTTCACGTCCGGCCGTCTTGCGTGGATACGCCGGGCCTGGCAGCACCAGCAGTTGCAGCCCCTGGTCTGCAGGGAAACAGCCAGCGAATTGCTGCGTGTGCTCGCCTACCCGAAGTTCAAGCTGGCAGCGGCCGAACAACAGGCCTTGCTGGAGGATTTCCTGCCCTGGGCCGATGTCGTCACACTGCCGCAGCCCTGGCCCGCATTGCCGCTGTGCCGGGACGACAAGGACCAGGTGTTCCTGGTTCTGGCGCATGTGGGCCGGGCCCAGGCGCTCATCACGGGCGACGGCGATCTGCTGGCGCTGCGTGACAGCTTTCCCGGCCTGATCGTGACGCCCGATGAGTGGGCGGCGCGGCACAAGCGCTGAGAGCGGCAATCCATGCACAACGCCCACGACCCCAAGGTTCTTCCCATACGCGACGGCGTCAGCCCCAGCTGCGTGGTGCTGCCCAGCCAGGGCGGCGGGTTGCTGATCGATTTCCTGGCCGAGCGCCTGCCGGCCGTGGCGCGCCAAGACTGGCTGCGGCGCCTGGCGCTGGGCGAGGTGGTGGACGAGCATGGCCGCGCCGCCGATGCAGGCACGGCCTTTGCGCCGGGCCTGCGCTACTACTACTACCGCGAGCTGCCGGCCGAGCCGCCCATCCCCTTCGAGGCCGAGGTCATCTACCGCGACGCGCATCTGCTGGTGGCCGACAAGCCGCATTTCTTGCCCGTGGTGCCGGCCGGCAAGTACCTGCAGCAGACGCTGCTGGTGCGGCTCAAGCGCGAGTTCGGGCTGTCCGAGCTGTCGCCCATCCACCGCATCGACCGCGATACGGCAGGGCTGGTGGTGTTCTCGGTACAGCGCGCCACGCGCGGCATCTACCAGGCGCTGTTCCGCGACCGCGCCATCCACAAGACCTACGAGGCCGTCGCGCCCTGGCGCGAGGATGTGGCCTTTCCGCGCGTGCATGAAAGCCGCATGGAGGAAAGCGGGCACTTCTTTCGCATGCACGAGGTGGCCGGCGCGCCCAACACCCGCACCCGCATGCAGGTGCTGGAGCGGCACGGCCCCTGGGCACGCTACCGGCTGGAGCCCGAAAGCGGCAAGCGCCACCAGCTGCGCGTGCACATGGCGGCCCTGGACCTGCCGCTGTGGGGCGACGGCTTCTACCCCGAGGTGCATGACATGCCCGAGGGCGACTACTCGCGCCCGCTGCAGCTGCTGGCGCGCAGCCTGGCCTTCACCGATCCTCTGGACGGCCAGGCGCGGTGCTTTGACAGCCGCCGCCAGCTGCTGCCGCTGACCGATCTGTAGAGACTTTTCCACTGCCGGAAACCGCTGGTTTTTTGCCCATGGCCCCGCCATGGGATAGGCTGGTCGCGGACATTTAACGGACAACTTTGTCCGATAATTGTCCGCATGACTTCCAAGAGACCCAGTGCCGATATCCGCCGCGCCCAGTTGCTGGACGCGGCCGATGCCGTGTTTTCCGAGCACGGCGTGACCGCGCCGCTGGACCTGGTGGTCGAGCGTGCCCAGGTCGGCCGCGCCACGCTGTACCGGCAGTTCCCCGATCGGCGCGCGCTGATGCTGGCGCTGCTGGAGCGTTCGCTGGACAACATGCGCATCGCGGCCGAAGCCATGGCCGAGGACGACGATGCCTTCTACAAGCTGCTGTCGCGCCTGGCCGAGCGCATCGCGGTCTCGGCCCCCATCACCGACTACTGGCGCACGGTGGAGCGCGGCGACGAGGTCATCGCCCAGGCCCGCGTGTCCATGTGGCAGATCTTTCGCCCGGCCATGGACCGGGCCGTGGCCTGCGGCCACTGCCGCCAGCCGCTGACGCAGTCCGAGCTGTCCCTGGTCTTCGGCATGCTGGGCGCCTCGCTGCGCGGCGAGACGCCGCAGCAGCGCCGCACCCTGGCGCGCAAGGCGCTGCAGATCGTCTGGCAAGGCTTGAAGGCCTGACATGGCCACCACGCCCACTCCACCGGGGCCCGTGCTGCCCCCTTCGCCCCCCGTCGTCTACCTGAAGCCCCCGCCGGACTGGGAGGAGCATGAAAAGCCCAGCCTGCCGGGCTCGCCCTCCATGCCGCTGCACCAGCCGGCCGTGCGCGCCGCCTACGGCCTGATCGCCGTGCTGGTGGCGTTGACGGGCGGTTTGGGCAATGCACTGTTCACGGCCAACCTGCCCACCATCCAGGGGCAGATGGGGCTGACCTCGTCCGAGGCCGCGTGGCTGACCGGCGCCTACGTGATGCTCAACATGACAGCCAACCTGCTGGTCTACAAGTTCCGCCAGCAGTTCGGCATGCGGCTGTTCGCCGAGATCGGCCTGGGCCTGTATGCGCTGCTGACGCTGCTGCACCTGGTGCTGGGCAGCTACACCAGCCTGCTCATGCTACGCGCGGCCAGCGGCCTGGCGGGCGCCACCTGCAGCACGCTGGGCACGCTCTACATGCTGCAGGCGGCGCCGCGCAAGCATGTGCTCAAGATGCTGGTGATCGGCGTGGGCCTGGGGCAGATCGCCACGCCGCTGGCCTGGATCCTCTCGCCGGGCCTGCTGTTCAACAGCGAGTGGCACAACCTCTACCTGTTCGAGGCCGGCCTGGCCCTGATCTCGTTCGCGGGCGTGGTGGTGCTCAAGCTGCCGCCGGGCGTGCATATCCGCAGCTTCGAGCGGTTGGACTTCCTGACCTTCTTCCTCATGGTGCCCGGCGTGGGCCTGCTGATCGCCGTGCTGGTGCAGGGCTACAACCACTGGTGGCTGGACACGCCCTGGCTGGCCTGGATGCTGATCGGCTCCATCGTCCTGCTGAGCGTGGCGCTCTACATCGAGCACCACCGCCGCAACCCCATGCTGCAGACGCGCTGGTTCGTGCTGGCGCCCACGGTGCGCTTCGTGATCGGCGCGCTGCTGCTGCGCTTTCTGACCACCGAGCAGACCTATGGCGTGATCGGCATGCAGCGCATGCTGGGCATGACGGTGGACCAGATGCAGCCGCTGTTCATCGTCATCCTGCTGGGCACCATCGTGGGCATTGCCGTGTCGGCGCTGACCTTCGGGCTGGAGAACATGGGCAAGCAGATCGTGGGCTCCATCGTGCTGTTCGCGCTGGCGGCCTGGCTGGACCACAGCCGCACCAGCCTGACCCGGCCCGAGGACTTCTTCGGCAGCCAGTTCCTGATGGCCGTGGGCGCAGGCCTGTTCATGGGGCCGCTGATGCTGATCGGCGTGGTGCAGGGCCTGAAGTTCGGGGCGCACTACATGCTCACGGCCATCGTCACCATATCGATGACCCAGGCCATGGGCGCGCTCATGGGCTCGGCCCTGCTCAGCACCTACCAGATGCACCGCGAGCAGGTGTACTCGGCCGCCATCGTGGCCGATGTCGATCCCACCGACCCCATCGTGGCCGACCGCCTGCGCCTGCAGCAGCAAAGCCTGGCCCGCGTCATTGCCGACCCCGCCCTGCGCGCGGCCCAGGGCACGGCCCAGCTGGCGCAGGCCGCACGCCGCGAGGCCAATGTGCGCGCCTACAACGATGTGTTCGCGCTCACGGCCGGCGTGGCCGTGCTCTACCTGCTGTGGATGCTGGCCCTGGCCGGCCGCGCACGCCAGCGCGCCTTTGTGGAGCGCATGCGTGCCGCAGCCGCCGATGCCTCGGCCATGCGCGGCACCGATGCCGCCGCGCCGCAGGACGCACCGGGCCAGCCGCCCACCCAGCCGGTCGCCCGTGCCTGAATCCGTTCGCCCAGAGAAAAGACAACAACATGAGTGATTCCACGAATTCCAACGGCGGCACGACCGCCACGGCTCCCGCCGCTGCACCAGCGCCCGTATCCCCGCCTGCGCCATCCCCGTCGCCCAAGCTCATCAAGCCCTCGCTGCGCAGCGTGCTGGTCATGCTGGTGGTTGCGCTGGCCGGCGTGCTGCTGGTGCTGCGCGCCTGGAACCTGTTTCCCTTCGCGGGCACCGTGGTCAGCACCGACAACGCCTATGTACGCGGCGCCGTCACCGTGCTCGCGCCCCAGGTCAGCGGCTATGTGACCGAGGTGCTGGTGCAGGACTACGAGAACGTCAAGGCCGGCCAGCCCCTGGTGCGCATCGATGCACGCACCTACGAAGCCGCCCAGGCCCAGGCGCAGGCCCAGTTGGCCAATGCGCGCGCCCAACTGGCCAATGCCGACCAGACCCAGGCCCAGAACCGCGCCACGCTGGGTGCCAGCCGCGCGGGCCTGGCGGCGGCGCAGGCCGAATCCGACCGTGCCGCAGCCGAACTGCAGCGCGTGCAGGCACTGTCCGAGCGCGGCTCCGTCTCGTTCAACGAGCGCGACAAGGTGCGCGCCACCGCGCGGCTGGCGGCCACCAACGTGGCCAAGGCCCAGGCCGACATCGAGATCAATGCCCAGAAGATCAAGGCGACGACGGTGAACCGCGCCTCGCTGGAAGCCCAGGTCCAGATGGCCGAGGCCCAGCTGCGCCAGGCCCAGATCAACCTGGACAACACCGTGGTGCATGCGCCCGGCGATGGCCAGGTCAGCGAGGTGGGCGTGCGCCGGGGCCAGTACGTCACGGCAGGCTCCCAGCTCATGTACGTGGTGCCGCACACGCTGTGGGTGGTGGCCAACTTCAAGGAAACCCAGACCGCCCAGGTGCGCATAGGCCAGTCCGTGCGCTTCAGCGTCGATGCGCTGGGCGGCGCCCACCTCACGGGCCGCGTGCTGGAGATCGCGCCGGCCACGGGCTCGGAATTCAGCGTGCTCAAGGCCGACAACGCCACGGGCAACTTCACCAAGGTCGTGCAGCGCCTGCCGGTCAAGATTGCCATCGATCCCGACCAGGAACTGGCCGCCCGGCTGCGCGCTGGCATGTCGGTGGTGGTGCGGCTGGATACGGCACAGCCCGAGCCTCGACAGACATTGCCCCAGGCTTCGCAACCGGCCCCCTCGCAGGAGGTCCGGCAATGACCGCCCGTGCCCGTGCCCAGGCTCTTGTCCTGGCCATGGCCTGCGCTGCCGCGCTGGCCGGCTGCAGCGTGCCGCCGCTGAGCACTGCGCCTGAAGCGGCCCGGCCCGCCATGCCCGCCCAGTGGGGCGGGGCAGGGCAGGAGCCGGCCGCCGCCGTCCAGGCGTCGTGGTGGCAGGCCTTTGGCGATCCGCTGCTCACGCGCTGGGTGGAACTGGCCCAGTCCCGCAACAACGATGTGCTGCTGGCCCTGTCGCGCGTGGATGAGGCGCGGGCCAACCTGGACGTGGCCGGCGCGGCGGGGCTGCCCCAGGTCTCGGCCACGGCCGGCGCCTCCACGGGCCGCAGCCTGGGCGCACGGGGCCTGACGCACACGCGTTCGGTACAGCCGGGCCTGCAGGCCAGCTGGGAGCCGGATCTGTGGGGCCGCATCGCCCACCAGGAAAAGGCCGCTGCCCTGCGGCTGCAGGCCAGCGAGGCCGACCGCGACGCCGTGGCCCTGGCCGTGGCCGCCACCACGGCCCAGGCCTATGTGGGCCTGCGCTCGCTGCAGTCGCAGCTGGCCGTGGCGCAGGCCACGGTCCGCTCGCGCGAACAGGCCCTGCGCCTGGCCGACGAGCAGGCGCGCGTGGGCTACACCTCGCAATTGCAGCTGACGCAGGCCCAGGCCGAACTGCAGGCCGTGCAGCAGGCCGTGGAGCAATTGGAGCTGTCGCTGGCGCGCCAGCGCACGGCGCTGCTGCTGCTGGCGGGGGGCGAGGGTGACGAGCAGGCGGCAGTACTCATGGCGCAAACCGCACAGCAAAGCTCCCAGCCCGCCACGCTGGGCGCGCCGCCGCCCGCGCCGGCCGCAGGCCTGCCCTCGGCCTTGCTGCAGCGCCGCCCCGACATTGCACGCGCCCAGCTGCAACTGGCGGCGGCGGACGAAAGCCTGGCCGTGCAGCGCACCGCCTTCCTGCCCCAGGTCTCGCTGACGGCCAGCGCCGGCAGCCTGCTGGTCAACGCCCTGCAATACCACCCGGCCACGGTCTGGGCGCTGGGCGGCAGCGTGCTGGCGCCGCTGTTCACGGGCGGGCGGCTGCAGGGCCAGTTCGACGCCGTGACCGCCCAGCGCGACCAGGCCGCCTACGCCTACCGCGGCGTGGTGATCAAGGCGCTGGCCGATGTGGAAAACGCCCTGGTCGGCACCCAGCGCCTGCAGTCGCAGTGGCAGCATGCCAGCGAGCGCGAGGCGGTGCTGCAGCGCTCCCTGGGCTTTGCCAAGGACCGCTACGAGGCCGGCTACGCCAGCTACCTGGAAGAGCTCGACGCCCAGCGCAATCTCTTCCAGGCGCAGCAGGACGTGATACGCCTGCGCCAGAGCCAGCTGGAAAACGCCATTGCGCTGTACCAGGCGCTGGGCGGGGGCTGGCAGGCCGCCGCCACGCCAGCCGCCAGCCCCATACGCTGATCAGACCTTCTCGATGCGCGCAGGCAGCCCCTGGCGCACCGCGGCGCCCGACACCCAGTCCACCCACACGTTCCTGCAGCCGGGCCGCGTGGGATCGGCAAAGCCCAGGTCATTGAGGTTCACGCCATTGGCGTGCCCGGCGTTGACCGGCATGGGCTGGCCGTCGATGCTGTGGCGGCCTGCGCCCAGCTCGCGGTGGCCGTAGCCGTGCTCGATGGCCACGGTCCCCGGCATCACGCCGTCGCGCACCATGGCCACGGCCGTCACCGCGCCGCCCGGCGTGCGGATGCGCACCGTGTCGCCGTTGGCGATGCCCAGCCGCTCGGCGTCCTCCTGGTGCAGCGACACCGGGTTGTGCGGATGCACCTGGCGCAGCCGCGAGACGGCAATCGACATGGAACTCATCAGGTTGGACTTGTACGAGGTCAGCAGCAGCGGCCACTGCTGCTCGCCAAAATGCGTGCGCATGGCGCTGCCGTCGGCCAGTCGCGCCGGGTACCAGGTGGGACAGCCGCTGTAGCGCTCGCCCGTCATGGCGTGGCGCATGCGGGCCAGCTCCTCGCTCCAGACCTGCAGGGCCGGCGCGTGGGCCTTGCGGGTCTGGCCGTCCTTCCACGCGTCCTCGATGCGGTCGAAGCGTCCGCCGCGCGTCAGCAGCATGGCCACCTGGCGCCACTCGTCGTCCTTCAGTCGCTGGCGCAGCGCGGGCACCAGCCTGTCCACGCCGGTGATGGCGATGTCGTCATCGCTGGCAGGCGGCACGGCCTTGCCGCCTGCCCAGGCGACGTTGGCCAGGGCGTGGATGAAGAAGTCCTCGGCCGAGCGCAGCGCATGGGGCTGGCCCTGGGCGTCCTTGATGGCGGCCTCGCCAAAGCCCGGCAGGCCCAGCCTGTCCGCCACGGCGAAGAGGAAGCTCTCCACGTTCACGGGCTGGCCGCTGGCTGTGCGCGCCACGGCGGGCTCCACCACGGGCCAGCGCACGGTGGAGCTTTTGGCGACCACGTCGGCCCAGGGCGCGGAGATGCCCCAGCTTTCATAGGTCACGGTATCGGGCACGATGAAATCGGCCAGCGCACTGGTCTCGTTGATGAAGGGGTCGATGGAGACGATCAGCGGCAGCTTCTTCGGGTCCTTGAGATCGTCCACCAGCGCATTGCGAAAGCCGGCAATGCCGTAGACAGGGTTGCTCATGTGGTTGATCCACACTTTGGCGCGGTAGGGGTAGCCGGCCAGCGCGCTGGCCAGCATCTCGCTGGACAGGCCGCCCACGGCCGGGTACCACGGCGCCTGGGCGGCGGGGTAGGCCTTGCTGTCCTCGGCCTGGCCCTCGCGCTTGCGCTGGAACTCCGCGCTTTTCTCGTAGGGCTGGCGGTGGCGCGACAGCGCCAGTCCGCGCGGCTTGGCCTTGCCCTCGAAGTTGGCGAAGTCATAGCGCGGGCCGGGGCCGAAGGGGCCGAACGGGCCGGCATCCAGCACCAGGCCACCCTGCACGTTGAGGTTGCCCACCAGGGTGTTGAGCATGCTGATGGCATAGGCGGTGTAGAAGCCCGCGCCGCTCATGGTGCCGCCATGCGCATCGGCCACGGCGCGCTTGCCATGGCTGGTGAACTCGCGCGCCAGTGCCTCGATCTCGCCGCGCGCCACGCCGCACAGCGCGGCGTATTCGTCCAGCGTCTTGAGGCTGGCCTGCTCATGCAGCTTGGCCAGGGAGGAGCAGACCGACAGCTCGGGAGCCTGGCCCGCGCCTTCGGCTTTCAGGCCGGGCACGGCCACGCGGGTGCGCACCATCAACTGCGCAGGCTCGGCCTGGGTGTGGGGCGCCAGGCTGCCGTCGGCGCGCTGCACCACGAACACGTCCTGGGCCGGCTTGCCCTCTTCGGCCGGTGCAGGCAGGGCCCAGCCCAGGTCCGCACCGCGCAGAAAGCTGCCGTGGCGCGGATGCCCGGGTTCGTCGATCAGCAGGTGCGTGGCATTGCTCCAGGAGGCTTCTCCCGCGGCCTGCATGGCGGCCGGGCCGGGTTGGGACAGAAAGCCCGAGTCATAACGCGTCTCGTCCAGGATGACGCGGATCAGCGCCATGGCCAGGGCCAGGTCGCTGGCCGGCTTGACGGCCAGCCAGCGGTTGCCGCTGCCCGCAGCCAGGCTGGACGAGGTCGGCAGCACGGGCGAGACCACCACGTAGCGGAAACGGTTGTCCTCGCGCGAGCGGGCCTCGGCCAGCTCGCGGCCCTGGCGCTGGAAGGGGTTGCCGGACTGCGCAGGCGCCGCGCCGATGAACAGGCCGAAGCTGGCATGGCTCCAGTCGGGCTTGCCGTGCGGCATGCCGGGCAGGTCGCCCAGCGCGGCGGCGGCACCCACGCGAAAGCTCTGGCCGCAGTAGGCGCTGTGGTTGCTGACGTTCACGGTGCCGAAGGACGGCCCCGCAAAGCGGCGCAGCAGCTGGGCGCGGCCTTCGTTGGAGGCATCGGTCACCAGCAGCTGGTTGGAGCGCGGGCCGAACTCGGGGTTGTCGGCGTCCAGCGGCGTCCTGGTGTCCCAGATGGCGCGCAGGCCCTCGACCTGGCCTTCGCCGAACAGGTCACCGCCCTCGCACACCTCCTGCACCAGCTGCTCGAAGGAAATGCTCTGCCAGCGGCCGCTGCCGCGCGGGCCCACGCGCTTGAGCGGGGTGAGCACGCGGTGCGGCGCGCTCTGGTGCTCCAGCATGGACGAGCCGCGCGCGCAGGCCGTGGCCCGGCCCTCCAGGCCCAGCTCCTTGCCCAGTTTGGCGTAGACCTCGCGCACGGGCTCCTCCATGGCGGCCGGGCGCGTGGTGGCCAGCGGGTGGTAGGGGTTGCCGGCCACGCGCAGGATGCGGTTGCTGGCGGTATCGACACGCACGCGCACGCCGCACTGCGTCCAGCAGCCCAGGCAGCTGGACGGGCTGACCACCTGGCCGGGCTGGGTGGCGAGCGCGCCCGTGGCCGGGTCGATGCGGAACTCGGGCGTCAGCGAATTGCCGCGCGTGGCGCTGGCCGTTTGCGTGCCCGAGGTGCCTGCCACCAGGCCCTTGGCGCCGCGCGCCAGCGTCTCGCCGTAGCCGGCTGCAAACGCGGCCAGCCCACCGGCGGTGAGGCCCCCGCGCAGCAGCAGGCGCCGGCGGGCGGCCTCGGCATCCAGGGAATCTTCGGGAGCTTGGGGGAGTTTCTTCTTGTCGGTCATGAAATGCTTTCTGTGGCGCGGCCGGCAGGGGGCGGGCCGCGCTCCGTGAAGGGGGGAGGGCCGCCGGGGCGGCGGTGTCAGACGGTGCGGGCCGTTGCCGAGCGCGCGGGGAACCGCTCCAGCGCCCAGGTGGCCAGCGTCACCAGCGCAATGCACAGGCCGGCCACGCCCAGCATGCCCAGCAGGCCGTCGCCGCCCAGCGGCATGTGGTAGATGTACAGGCCCGCGCCGTACTTGGGCACGCCCTGCACGCCCATGAACAGCGCCCAGCGGAAGGCCCAGGCCGCAAGGGCCAGGCCCAGCCCCAGGGCCAGCGTATAGCGCGGGCAGGCCATGCGCGTTGCGCCCTGGGCCAGCGCCCACAGCAAGGCGGCGCCCGCCACGGCCGAGCCCAGCATGCTCAGCCGCCAGACCGGGAACTGCTGCCACAGCTGCAGCGCCGCCTGGAAGGAGCGGCCCTGGCCCAGCCAGCCGGCAACGGTCCAGATCGCCACCATGGCCAGCAGGCACAGCGCCAGTGCCAGGCCCAGCACGCGCAGGGCCTGCAGGGCGCCGGCATCGGGGCGGTGGCGGGCGGGCAGAAAGCGCGCCGTCACCAGCATGCAGCCCACGGTGGCCAGCCAGCCCGTGAGCGCCAGGTTCAGCGGCACCCACAGCGTGTTCCACAGCGGGCGCGAGCGCACGGCCATCAGCTCGGCGCCGGTATAGGCGGTAATGGTCAGCGCCGACACGGCCAGCAGCGGTGCCAGCCAGCGCAGCCACTGCGGCCGGCCCAGCCACCAGGCCAGCACGAAGGCCAGCGCCAGTCCCACGAAGACCGGCAGCAGCAGGGCGCCCACCGACATCCACGACCAGGGCGTGAAGTGCGCATAGAAATGCCAGAAGCGCGCAGGCTGGTGCAGGTCGGCCAGCAGCGACACGGGCGCCGCGATGGCGCTCACGGCCAGCACCAGCACGGCGGCAGGCAGCAGGCGCGCCATGGCGCTGGCGCGTGGCGCCCAGGCGCAGGCGGCGGCCAGCAGGGCGGCGCCCGTGGCAATGCCGGCCAGGAAGAAGTACTGCACGGCCCAGGGCAGCCAGGCCGATTCGTAGGCGGGGGTCAGGAGTTCGACGATGTGCATGCGGTGCTCCTTGCGGTCAATGGGATGCGACCAGCCGCACGCTGGCCTGTCCGTCCACGCCCTCGACGAAGGCGTCGGGCAGGCCCAGGTAGTACACATGCGGGTCCGTGCCCATGGCGGGCTTGAGCACCTTGAGGTCCTTGGCGTGCTCGCGCATGCGCTGGCGGATCTCGCTGCCCTCGTCGTTGAGGTCGCCGATCACGCGCGCGCCGCCCACGCAGCTTTCCACGCAGGCCGGCAGCAGGCCGGCCTCCAGCCGGTGCTCGCAGAAGGTGCACTTGTCGGCGGTCTGCGTCTCGTGGTTGATGAAGCGCGCGTCATAGGGGCAGGCCTGCACGCAGTAGCCGCAGCCCACGCAGCGCTCGTTGTCCACCAGCACGATGCCGTCGCTGCGCTGGAAGGTGGCCTGCACGGGGCAGACCGGCACGCAGGGCGGGTTGTCGCAGTGGTTGCACAGGCGCGGCAGGTTGAGCATGGCCGGCGGCAGGTCCTCGTGGCCCGCGTGCTGCACCTCGTACTGCAGCACCGTGGTGCGGAACTGGCCCAGCGGCGGCAAGTTCTCCATGGAGCAGCTCACCGTGCAGGCCTGGCAGCCTATGCAGCGGCGCAGGTCCACCAGCATGCCGTAGCGCTTGCCGGCCTCGCCGGGGCGGCGCGGCGGCTGGAAACCCGGGCTGGCGGGCAGGGTCGCTGTGGCCGATGCGGCTGCAGCAGGCAGGGCCACGGCCGCCATGGCGGCGGCCAGCAGATCCTGCAGAAAGCCGCGCTTGCCGGCGCCGGGCCGTGCATCGAAGACGGGGCGGGCAGGCGTGTTCCTGGGGGAGGGCTGGCAGCTGCAATCGTTGCAGCCGCTGCTGGCGCGGGGTGTGTCTGGCATGGCCTGTCTTTCATCGTCCTGCGGCCACGGAGGTGGTCGCTTAAACTCAATAAAGCATTAAAAATATGCTTTTTATATTGAATTTAATATATGAAATTCAGGCTTCTGGCGGCTTGATATGGGTCAAGCAATGCGTTTTGCAGGGCGGCAGGGCGCAGGCGCGGGGCAGTCCGTAGCGTGCGGCGCAGGGATTAAGAGCGGGTTAACAAAGCGACCGCGCCGCTCGGGCATGCGGCACGGCGTATCGGAAATCACCCTCTTGTTTCCAGGCGCGGCCCCGGTCTACGCTGTTTTCTGTCGCAACTGCCACGGGAGAACTCCATGAACCACGCCTTGAACAGCCTCGCCGCGGAATTGGACCTTGCCGCTGAAACAGGCGAGCACCTGCGGCTGCAATTCACCCAGGCCTGCGTGGACCGCATCGCGCACCTGCTGGAAGACCCGGACGTCATCCGCTGCGCGCAGGGCCTTCGCCGCTACCTGGACGGCCAGATCGACAGGGAGGAGCTGGACCGCCTGGCCCGCGAGGCCGCCAGCCTGGCCAACCACCACCAGGGATCGCGCTCCATCGACGGCTGCGGCCATGCCGCCGTGTCCGCCACCTATGCCACCGCCCATGGGCTGGCGGGCCGGGCGCTGCAGGCGGCCGACTATGCGGCCTACGCCATGGTCTATGGCGAGGGCGGCCACGGCGCCGTCACGGACCGCGAATCTTTCGAGCCCGAATACCAATGGCAGGCGCGCTGCCTGGCCTCGCTGGCGCAGGCCGCTCAGCAGCGCACGTAGCACCAGCCCGACTGCTGCAGCAGGGCCAGTGATTCGATGCCGCCCTGCGGCAGCACGCGCATGCCGGCAGGCGCCTCGCGGCCCAGCTTCTTGAGCGTGTTGGGGCACACCAGCGCATGGGCAAGGGCGACTGTATCCAGATGCTGCGGCGCGCCCGGCGCGGCGTCCAGCAGCGCCTCGACGGCCGGGCCGTTGATGACGATGCGGACCTCGGCACCGGACCGGTCCTGGCGCAGGTTGGCCAGGTTGCTGCGGGCCCGGGCCAGGGCGCCTGGTGTGGGGGCATGCAGCACGATGCGCAACGGCGGCGCGTCCGATTGCGCGGGGAACAGATCGCTGCAGTCCATGGCGCTGGGGGAAGGGCGGGTATCCATGATCGCTTTCGTCATTTCCTGCCACGCGGCCCCATGACCTCTTCGAGCAGGCCTGGCGGCAGGCCGGTACGCACCTGCACCAATCCCTTGTCGTCCTTCCACACCAGGGCCGGCGTGGCGCGCAGCCCCCAGGTGGACATCAGCGAGGCATGGCTGGCCAGCGCCTGGCGCGTGGCCTGCGGCACGGTGCCCAGCGGCGCGGTACCTGCGCTCTCGCCCTGGCCGCGGCCGGCCTTGGCGTAGGCGCGGGCATGTTCGGCCAGGGCCTGCTCGGGCTGGCGCGCGGTGAGGATGGCTGCGGCCTTGCCCTCGCTGCTGGGCTTGAGGATGCCGACCAGAATGTGGCGCAACTGCACCTGGCCGCTCTCCACCCAGGGCCGGGCATCGTTCCACAGCTGGTTGCAATAGGGGCAGTTGGGGTCGGTGAACACATAGACCGTGCGCGGCGCGTCGGTGCGGCCATCCGGTATGGACTGGGCGCGTTGCACATCGCTCCACAGTTGCTCGCCCATGGGCTTTTGCACGGCGGCCTGCAGGGCCTGGGCGTTCACGTCGCGGCCCTGGGCGTCGATCACCGTGCCCAGCACCCAGTGCCTGCCGTCGGGCATGCGGTAGATGGGCACGGGCTGGCGGTCGCGGTAGGCGGCCCAGGCCTTGAGCCCTCCCACGGCCGGCAGTGGCCCCACCAGGGTCAGTCCCTGCTGGGCCAGGAACTCCTCCGATGGCAGCTCGGACGCCGCAGCTGGCCATGCCAGGGCGGCCGACAGGGTCAGGGTCCCGGCCAGCGCGGGCAGGGGGAACAAGAGGGAAACGCTCATGGGCAGTCCTCCAGATGCTGGGCCAGGCTGGCGCGTGACAGCTCGCCCATGCGCGTGCTGCACAGCCGGCCATCGGCGCCATAAAAATAGGTGGAAGGCAGGCCCTGCTGCCGCCAATGGCGGCCGGCCTGCTGTTGCGGATCAAGCAGCACCTGGGCCAGCGGCAGCGGGGCTCCTGCCTGCTCGCGCCGCAGGTAGCCCATCACGGTCTCGGCCGACTCGCCCTGGTTGATCCAGATGAAGCGCACATCGGGCCGCTGCTGCTGGGCCTGGGCCAGCACCGGCATCTCGCGCCTGCAGGGCGGGCACCAAGTAGCCCAGAGGTTGATGACCATGGGCTTGCCATCGGCCTGCTGCAACTGCTGCAGCGAGACCGGCTGCGCCTGTCCGTTGACCAGGGTGAAGGCCGGCAGGGCCGGCGCATCTGCGGGCGGCAGCGCCTGCAGCAGGCTGCCCAGCACCAGCAGGGCAGCCCCCGCGCCCAGCGCCAGCCCTGTGGCGCGGCGCAGCACCGGGGCGCGGCGGCTGCGCCACAGCATGTACAGCAGCGCGGCCAGCAGGCCGGCCCAGAGATTCCATCCCCCGTCGCGGATATCGATGACACGCCCCGCGAAGGCCGGCATCCCGCTCCAATCCCAGGGGGCAGGCGCGTACCCGGTCCACCACTGCGCGACATAGGCGAGGCGCGCCGCCAGCAGGCCGGCCAGGGCGCTTTGCCACAGCAGCGCGTCCACGGCCTGGCCCGTGCGCCTTTCATTCCTGCGCGCCAGCCACTGCGCCAGCAGCCAGGCCAGCATGGCCACCACCACGCCCATCGGCAGGACCAGCGGCCCCAGCGCCAGGCTGGCGGGCAGGTGCAGCCAGGTGCCCAGCGCCGTGGGCCAGTCCGGCCCAGGCGCCGCGGCAAGGGCCTGTGCAGGCACCATCAGCAGGCCGGCAAGCCAGGGCAGGGCAGGAGCAGGAAGAGTGAGGAAACGCAGGTGCATGGACGGGAGTTTCGGCCAGCCAGGCTGACAGGCCGTGGATGCTGGCAGCCGGGAATTAACGGGGGGTTAACGGGGGCGTAACGGGGGCGTAACGGGGGCGTAACGGGTGCGTAGTTGGGGCGCAGCTGGGGCATAAGGGCGGGTGACCCAGGTCATCGGACGTTTCACCAGCAGGACCGGCGCCGCAATGGTGGCCGGCAGCAGGGGTCCGCAGCGCCGTCATCAACAGGCCGCATTCTTGTGCACCCGCCTGCGAAATTCCGCACGCCGCCGCGCCAGCGCGGCAAATCTGCGATGCTCGGTCGCTTTTCGTTCCCGACTTGGATACAGACGGCGGGGCCTGGCGCCAGGCCCTGCGGACAACAACATGCATGTTCTCTTGGTGGAAGACAACGCGCTGGTGGCCAGCGGCGTGCGAGCCGGCCTGCAGCTGCAGGGCTTTGGCGTGGATACCGTGGCCTCGGCCGGGCAGGCGGATGCGGCCATCCGTTCCTCGCATTTCGATGCCTGCGTGCTGGACCTGGGCCTGCCGGACGAGGATGGCCTCTCGCTGCTGGCGCGCTGGCGCAGCCAGGGCCTGCAGGTGCCCGTGCTGGTGCTGACGGCGCGCGACGCCGTGTCGCAGCGCATCGAGGGCCTGCAGACCGGCGCCGACGATTACCTGGTCAAGCCCTTCGACCTGCACGAACTGGCGGCGCGCCTGCATGCGCTGCTGCGCCGCGCGGCCGGCCGCAGCGTGGACTGGATCGAGCTGGGCGAGGTGCGCATCAACCCCGCCGCAGGCCACATCCAGCGCCAGGGCCGCACGGTGGAGCTGTCGCGCCGCGAGTGGTCGCTGCTGCGCGCGCTGCTGCAGTCGCCGGGCCGCATCCTGAGTACCGAGCAACTGCGCGACAGCCTCTACGGCTACAGCCAGGACGTGGAGAGCAATGCCGTCAACGTGCATGTGCACCACCTGCGCCGCAAGCTGGGCCATGGGCTGGTGGAGACGGTGCGCGGCGAGGGTTATCGCCTGGGCCTGCACCCATGATGCGCAGCCTGCGCGTGCGCCTGCTGGCATGTCTGTGCCTGGCGCTGTGCACGCTGTGGGGCGGGGTGGCGGCCTGGATGTTCTCCGACATGCGCAACGAACTGCGCACCGTGCTGGATGACCGGCTCATCGCCTCGGCGCGCATGGTGGCCGGCATCGTCCACCAGTTCCGGCCTGCCCGGGAGCTGCCGCAGGACTGGAGCCCCATGCTCAACGTGATCGCGCGCGACGGCGTGGCCTGCGAGGTCAGCCTGGTGCGCGGCGAGGTCCAGCCCGTGCGGCCCGAATCGGCCTTGCCGCAGGTACTGGCCAAGACCGAGGGCAGCCCCGTCTTTCAGCAGAGCATGCCGCTGGGCTTCTCGACCATCATCAAGGGCGGCAAGCTCTGGCGCACCTATGTGCTGGAGGACCACGGCGTGCGCATTGCCACGGCCGACCGCATCGATGTGCGCGAGGGCCTGATCCACGGCTTCGCCTACACCATCGTCCTGCCCTTCGTGCTGGCCCTGCTGGCCAGCATGGGGCTGATGTGGTGGGCCGTGACGCAGGGGCTCCGGCCGCTGGAGGCCCTGCGGCGCGAACTGGCGCGCCGCCCGCCCGGCGACGACTCGCCCGTGGCCCAGGGGTTGCAGACGCGCGAGCTGGCGCCGCTGGTGGGCACGCTCAACCAGCTGCTGCACCGCGTGCGCGCCGCCATCGACCGCGAGCGCCGATGGAGCGACGACGCCGCCCATGAGCTGCGCACGCCGCTCACCGCCATCAAGACCCATGTGCAGGTGGCGCAGATGGCGCTGGCGGCGCCCGGCATGCCTGCCGGCCTCCTGGCCGCGCCGCCCGGCTCCATGGCCCGCGATTCGCTGGCCCAGGCGGGCGAGGGGGTGGAGCACCTGCAGCACACGCTGGAGCAGTTGCTGCTGCTGGCGCGGCTGGAGCAGCATGAGCCAGGCGCCGCCTCCGCGCTGGCCTGTGGCGATGCGCCCGCCGACGCGCTGCAGGCGCTGGACAAGGCCTGGCAGTTGGCTGTGAATGCCGTGAATGCCGGGGCACCTGCGCCAGCGCAGCAGCAATGGTTGGACACGCACCAGCAGCCCGGCAATGGCGCCTGGCTGCTGGCCGTCTCCGAGCCCCTGCTGGTCTCGGCCCTGCGCAATCTGCTGGAAAACGCCCTGCGCCATGCGCCGCAGCATCCCGTGGAACTGGCCGTGCGCCCCATTGGCGCCATGCCGGGCAAGACGCAGCAGCCGGGCACGGGCTACGTGGAGTTCACCGTGGCCGACCACGGCCCGGGGCTGAGTGCCGAGGAATGCGAAGAGGCCACGCGCCGCTTCTGGCGCAAGCGTCCCCAGGAGCATGGCAGCGGCCTGGGACTGCCCATCGTGCAGCGCATCGCCGAATGCGCAAGCGGCTGCCTGCTGCTGCAGCCGCGCAGCCTGTGGCGGCCCGAGGAAGGCCAGGCCCGCGGCCTGGTCGCGCGCCTGTACCTGCCGCTGGCCGACGGCCCGGGCCCGCAGGCAGCGGCCGCGGGCCCATTAACGCCGGCTTAATCTCGGTTCCGTATCGTGCGGGCCTGGCTGGCCAGCCCTGCGGGCATTGCGCCTTGCGGGGCGGCGGCCGGTATCCCTATTCGATCCTGTCCGCCGCAGCCGTGCGCTCCTGGGTGCGTGGCGCGGACGCATGGCAGGGCAAATGCCTCTTCCCACGATGATCCGCATGAACAAACAGACCCTGTCCCGGTCGTGCATCGCCATCGGCATCTGCATGCTGATGGGCAGCGCCTGGGCGCAAGACGCCGCGCCCAAGGCACCAGCGCCCGCAGCAGCGCCCACAGCTGCGGTGCAAGGCAGTGCCGCAGCCGGCCAGAAAATCGCCCAGTCGGGCACGCCCCAGGGGGCGGCGGCATGTGCCACCTGCCACGGCGCCAAGGGCGAGGGCATGGCGGGCTTTCCGGCCCTGGCCGGCCAGCACGCCGGCTATCTGGCGCGCCAGCTCCAGCACCTGGCCGACGGCAGCCGCCAGGCCCCCGTGATGGCGCCCATGGCCAAGGCCCTTTCAGCCCAGGACCGCGCCGATGTGGCCGCCTATTACGCCAGCCTGCCGCTGCCCATCCAGCCCGTGCGCGGCCCCCTGCCCAAGGGCAAGGACGATGACGGCGCCTGGCTGGTCGAGCGCGGACGCTGGGCGGACGGCATTCCCGCCTGTGCCCAATGCCACGGCCCGGGCGGCGTGGGCGTGGGCGCCGATTTCCCGGCCATCGGCCACCTGACGGCCGACTACATGCAAAGCCAGGTCGCCGCCTGGAACAAGGGCCAGCGAGAGGCCGGCCCGCTGGGCCTCATGGGCAAGGTCGCGCAAAAGCTCACGCCCGCGGACATCCAGGCCGTTGCGGCCTACTACGCCCGCCTGCACGGCGCCAGCACCAGCACCGCAGCCACGGCCTCCGCGCCAGCCAAACCCTGATGGACCGGGAGCCGAACATGTCCGACACACAACCCACCCGCGCTTCTCAAAACTCCAATACCGCCGAGTACGCAGTCGTCGCCTGCCTGTTCGCCGGCCTGGCGGGCGCGCTCGCCTATGGCATGTACATCAGCCAGCCAGACATGCCTCCTGCGCCGGCCCGCGTGGGCGCGGTGCCCGCTGCGGCTGCCACTGCAGCCAGGGCCGCTGCAAACATCGATACCCAGGCCGATGCGCAGGCCGTGAAAGTGGCTGCCGACGGCGGCACCTTCACACCCCCCGGCGCCCGCGACATCCCCGACACGCCCATGGGCGAGTGGATTCGCCGTGGCGAGGCCATCTTCCTGCGCACGCCGGCCAACGCCGTGGGCTTTTCGGGCAACACCCTCAACTGCGTGAACTGCCACCTGGACGCAGGCCGGCTCAAGGGCGCCGCACCCATGTGGGGCGCCTACCCGCTGTACCCGGCCTACCGCAAGAAGACCAACCATGTGGACACCTTCGCCGAGCGCGTGCGCGGCTGCTTCATGTACAGCATGAACGGCAAGGCGCCCGACGACGGCCACGACATCCTCGTGGCGCTGGAGGCCTATGCCTACTGGATGGCCCAGAAGGCGCCCACGGGCGAGAAGCTGCCCGGCGCGGGCTTCACCAAGGTGGGCAAGGCCGCGCAGGAACCCAGCTTCGAGCGCGGCGCAAAGGTCTACGAGGCCAAGTGCGCGCTGTGCCACGGCGCGCAGGGCCAGGGCCAGGAAGCCGGTGGCGTGACCGTGTTCCCGCCGCTGTGGGGCAAGCAGTCCTACAACTGGGGCGCGGGCACGCACGAGGTGGACAAGGCCGCCAGCTTCATCAAGGGCAACATGCCCTACGGCAACCCCACGCTGGAAGATCAGGAGGCCTGGGACGTGGCCACCTACATCAACAGCATGGAGCGCCCCCAGGACCCGCGCTTCACCGGCAACGTGGCCGACACGCGCAAGCAGTTCCACGATACCCCGTTCTCGCTGTACGGCACCGAGGTCAACGGCCGGCTGCTCAAGGGTCTTTGAGCGGGTCGGTGGGGCAACCGGCAGGCCGGGCGCAGGTCTGCGTTGCTGTACAGGGCAGGGCGCTGACAGGCGCCCTGCAAGCGCATCTGCGCCGGTGCGGCCTTTGCACCAGACGGCGTACGGTCATCGGTTTGACGGCCGGCATTTCATGATTTAATAAGAATCATTCTCATTGATTTGCCAACGCATCCGGCTTGCACCGCAGCGCACCGCCTTGCCTGCAAGCCAGGCCCGTGCCGCACGGGGCCATGCGCAAAGGCCTTCGCGCGATCACCGCGCGATGTTCAGGTTTGCCGAGGAAACCATGACCCAGACCTTGGACGACATTCAGCAACTGGAGCATGAGCACCAGGTGCTGCTGCGTGGCTACGGCCACGCCCAGTTGCGCAGCAGCGAGTTGCTGTGCCTTCAGGCCCAGGAAATAGAGAGGCTGCAAAGGCTGGTGATCCGCCAGCGTGCGGCCTTGATGGCCAAGGAAACCCAGCTGCTGTGGGCGCGCGAGGAGCGCGAGGCGCTGGAAAAGGCCATTCCCGGCCTCTCGCGCCGCGTCACATTGGCACGGCGCGTGGAGTCGCTGCTGGTGCGCGTGCAGGACCTGCTGCGCGAGCGCGCACGCTGGCAGCGCCAATCGGCAGCGCCCGTGGCACAGCCCGCCATGCCTGATGCGGCCGCAGACGCGCTGGAGCCCGAGCAGGATGCCGAAGCCTTCGAGGCCAGCCTGCGCGAGGCCGATCTGGTGATCTGCCAGACCGGCTGCCTGAGCCATGGCGAGTACTGGCGCGTGCAGGACCATTGCCAGCGCACGGGCAAGACCTGCGTGCTGGTGGAGCAGCCCGATGCGCTGCGCATTGTCCGCATACACCGGGGTGCCGAAGGCGGCGACAACCCGGCCATGACACTGACACACGGAGACACCACCGCATGACGCGCAGCAAGATGCCCCTGAGCCCGGGCGGCGAGCCCGAACTGCGCAGCGTGGGCCTGAAGGCCACGCTGCCGCGCATGCAGGTGCTGGAAATCTTCAGGCAGAGCGCATCGCGCCACCTGCATGCCGAAGACGTGTTCCGCCTGCTGGCCGAGCGGCGCGCCGAGGTGGGCCTGGCCACCGTCTACCGCGTGCTGTCGCAGCTGGAGGCGGCGGGCCTGCTGCTGCGCCAGACCTTTGAAAGCGGCAAGGCGGTGTTCGAGCTCAACGAGGGGCCGCACCATGACCACCTGATCTGCCTGCTGTGCGGACGCGTGGATGAATTCAGCAACGACCACATCGAGGCGCTGCAGCACCAGGTGGCCCAGGCCCACGGCTACCGCCTGGCCGACCACCGGCTGGCCCTGTACGGCCATTGCGGCGCGTGCTCGCAGCTGCAGCCCGAATCACCGGCACAGCCCGTGCAGGCAAGACAGCCTGCGCTGCAGGACAACGAATGAGCACCAACGACAGATCCCTGACTCCCGGGCAGCGCGCCGCGCTGGACCTGCTGATGTCGCGCCAGTCGCGCTGGCCGCTGCAGGAGCCGGCGCCCGGCCCCGGCGTGATCGACACGGTCATCGACGCCGCCTTGCGCGCCCCCGACCACGGCCAGCTGCGCCCCTGGCGCTTCGTGCTGGTGCAGGGCGATGCGCGCCATGCGCTGGGCGAGGTATTCGTGCAGGCAGCCAAGGCGCGCGACCCCCAGGCCGACGCCGAGCGATTCCGCGCCAAGGCCCTGTCCGCCCCGCTGATCATTGCGCTGGGCGTGCACCTGCAGCCCGGACACAAGGTGCCTGAAAGCGAGCAACTGCTGGCCGGTGGCGCTGCCGCCATGAACATGCTCAACGCCCTGCACATCCTGGGCTTTGGCGGTTTCTGGGCCAGCGGCGCCAACAGCCACGATGCCCGCGTGCGCGAAGCCCTGGGATTCGAGCCCCATGACCGGCTCGTCGGCCTGCTGTATGTGGGCACGCCCGTCTCGGCAGGCCGCGAAGCCCTGCGGCCGCCGCGCGACCGCTTCGTGCGCGAATGGCAACCTTCGCAAGGCCTGGCCCTGGCCCTGGATCCCAGCGCGGCCGACGAAGGCTGATCCTGGTTCCCTGAAAAAATGGATGCCCGGCTTGACCGGGCATCTTTCGTTGCGGCTGCGGTATCGGCCTATGCCGCCGTCTCGACCGACTTCAATTGGTAGATGGCGTAGAAGTGCACGCCAAACGTCCACCGGAAGCCCGGGCCCAGCATCGAGTAGGGCAGGCCGTAGCTTTCCATCACCGGGTGCGCGGCCACCAGATGCAAGCGGGGATGGGCTTGCGCCAGATCGGCCTCTCGGCGCAGGCCCCAATGGAACTGGGCCTGGGTGAGTCGCACCGAAGGGTGCTGGCTTGCGCGCCCGGCGGCCAGCCAGCACATGGCGTCGAACACCAGTTCCGAACCCGGCGGGCTGTACTGCGCGAACGCGGTCCACAGCGCCTGTATCTGCTCTTGTTGCAGGTACATGGAAACGCCTTCGGCCATCATGAACACCGCAGGCCCTGACCTGTCGGCCGGCAGTCCCAGCCGCTGCCACCAGTCGGCGTCGGCCAGGTCGAATTCGCGGATCTCCTGGCGCTCCGATTGCCAGGGCAGCAACTGCCTTCGCAGTGCGGCCACCGGCCCCAGGTCCGCATCCGTCATGCGCATCTGCCCGTTGTCCAGCCATTGGAAATAGTCGCTGAGGCCGCAGCCCAGGTTCACCACATGGCCCTGCGGCTGGCGCTGGAGAAAGTCCTGCGCCAGCGCACGAAAGCAGTGCGTGCGCGCCAGCACGGCGTAGATGCTCTGCCTGTCCTGCAGCCATCGGCTGCCGTCGTCGCCCAGCTGGGTCAGGGTGTCCAAGGCGTGGGCGTCACTGACGGCCATGCCCGGGAACAGCCGGTCGCCCAAGGCGCGGGCGGTCAGCGGAATGCGCAGCGTCTCGCTGACCTCGGACAGTTTTTCCTGCCAGGGCATGGAGGGCGGCGCATCGGTGAAAGCCGGGCCGGCCGACGGTGCAAGAGGTTCGGGCATTGCTCGCTCCTGTGGTGCGCTGCCGGCCAGGATGCCAGGCTTGCGCACGTCATGAACCAGTGAACGGGAATCATTCATATTGGCTTGATGCAAGGCTGCCACGGCACGATCCGCGGCGCTGCCAGGACCATCATGCGCGAAGTCCGTTCAGAACCGGCAGTCCGCAGTCTGCATCAGTTGCGCAAAGGCGCCGTCCAGCGTGCGGTGGTGGTGGCCGATGATGAGCTCGGCCCGCAGCAGCGGCGAATCGGTGGTTTATGGGCATCCGCCACCAGTGGGTCTTCCTGTGCGGACGGCGAGGACGCGGCGGACGCGGCTGTAGCGGGAATCTGCATGGAGTCTCTCCGGTGATGCCCTGGATGCAAGGAGAAACGCAAAGGCCCCGTCCATCGCGGGCCCGGCCCTCACGACTTGTTGACCTTGTGGTCCTCGCCCTTGGCTTCTTCCATGGCCTCGGGTTCCAGTTCCTCGGCGGAGCGGTTGAGGTGGATGAAGGCGCCCCAGCCCAGCAGCAGGACGCCGACGGCGCTGACCAGGGCGGCGGGGTAGAGCAGGTGGGCGGGTTCTTCCTGCGTCTTGAAGGCGGCGACCAGGGCCTCCACGGCCAGGGCGACGACCAGCACCACCAGAAAGCGAGAGAGAAAGCGGCGCACGCGTGTGGGGCCGCTGATATGGGCCTCGCGGATGACTTCCTCTTCGGTGATGGTCTGGGCGATCTGCAGCGCAACCACGCCGGAGGCCAGGATGCCCAGCGCCTCGACGATGCGCAGGCCCGATTCGCCATCCACGCCATGCGCCAGTGCGTTCCAGCCCTTCAGGCCTGCGATCCAGAGCAGGGCCATGGCGGCCAGCGAAAACAGCAGCGCGATGAGGGCGTGCAACACGGTGAAAAGGGTATGGATGGCTTTCATGGCAGAGGGTGGAGAGTGGGCCGTGGCGCATGTTTCCACGGCGCCGGCGTGCCGCTTGTAGGAAGCGGCGAACAGCGATGGACAGGCGGCCTGCCTGCCTGCGGGTCACGGGCATGGATAGAATCCGAGGACCATGTCCAGATGGTTCATCGCGGTTTTCTCCCTGCACTTCGTCGTCAGCGTGGCCTTGTCCACGCTGGGGCTTGCGCCATGGCGCGCCCTGCCGGACGAGCCATGCGAGCCGCCCGGTGTCCACTCGCGCGCGGCCTGCGCCGGCCCGGAGCGCGCGGCGGCGCCGCGGGTGGACACGGTCTCCCTGCTCGATGACTTCGACCACGCGCTGATGGACGACCAGCAGGACCTCCCCGATGTCATGCACGCCGTGGACGGCATGGCGGCACCCCGCCTGCAGGCCGGGCGCCACATCACCGCCAGCCTGCGCGAAGGCCCGTGGCGCAGCCTGGCACCGCCCGACCGGCCTCCCCGGGCAGCCTGATTCCCCATTGCCTTTTTTCTGACCTGCAGTGCCCTGCGCCTGCGGTGCCTCTGCCGCTTCCGGCCCCTGTCCTGAATGCCCGGCTGCCTGGCTGGCTCCTGGCCTGCATTTTTCCCGGACCCATCGCCGCGTGGGCCCTTCCTGCCGCAACTGCGGCTCCCGGTTCCCAGAACAAGCATCATGGAAATTGCCATACTTTTTGCGCTGATCCTGCTCAATGGCGTCTTCGCCATGTCCGAGATCGCGCTGGTGACGGCGCGCAAGGCGCGCCTGCAAAAACTCATTGACGAAGGCGATGCCGGCGCCGCCGCCGCCGCGCAGCTGGGAGCCGATCCCACGCGCTTTCTGTCCACCATCCAGATCGGCATCACCTCCATCGGCGTGCTCAACGGCATCGTCGGCGAGGCCGCGCTGGCCGCCCCGCTGGCCGACTGGCTGCAGCGCATGGGCGTGCCCGCGCCCTACGGCGGCTACACGGCCACGGCGCTGGTCGTGGTGCTGATCACCTATTTCTCCATCGTCGTCGGCGAACTGGTGCCCAAGCGCATAGGCCAGACCTATCCCGAGACCTTTGCGCGCCTGATCGCGCGTCCCGTCAACTGGCTGGCCCATCTGACCAAGCCCTTCGTGGTGCTGCTGTCCGTGTCCACCCATGCGCTGCTGCGCCTGCTGGGCGTCAAGGAAAACAGCGGCAGCGCCGTCACCGAGGAAGAGATCCACGCCATGCTGGCCGAGGGCACGACGGCCGGCGTCATCGAATCGCACGAGCACACCATGGTGCGCAATGTGTTCCGCCTTGACGACCGCCAGATCGGCTCGCTGATGGTGCCGCGCAGCGACGTGGTCTGCCTGGATGCGGACGCGCCGTTCGAGGACAACCTGCGCGTGATCGAGCAATCGGACCATGCGCGCTTTCCGGTGGTGCGCGGCGGCATGGACTCCATCATCGGCGTGCTCAACGCGCGCCAGTGGCTGTCGCGCGCGCTGCAGGGCAAGGAGCAGGGCCTCACGGACCAGCCCATGCAGACCGCGCTCTATGTGCCCGAGACCATCACCGGCATGGAGCTGCTGGAGAGCTTTCGCCTGTCTGACGTGCACATGGCCTTCGTGATCGACGAGTACGGCGAGGTCCAGGGCATCGTCACCCTGCAGGACCTGGTGGAGGCCATCACGGGCGAGTTCCAGCCGCGTGATCCGCGCAATTCCTGGGCGCTGCAGCGCGAGGACGGCAGCTGGCTGCTGGACGGCCACATTCCCGTGCCCGAACTCAAGGACCGGCTGGACCTGGCCTCCGTGCCCGAGGAAGAGCGCGGCCGCTACCACACGCTGGCCGGCATGGTCATGCTGCTCACGGGCCGGCTGCCGCGCGTCACCGACACCGTGCAATGGGAGGGCTGGCGCTTCGAGGTGGTGGACATGGACGGCAAGGCCATCGACAAGGTGCTGGCCATGCGCGTGGACGTGTCGCTGCAGGTGCCCGGCGATGAACCCGCCGGGGCAGTCCATGCCCCGCGCTGAACGCCGGTGGCCGCGCGGCGCCTGGAAACTGCTGGCCTGCGCAGGGGCCGTGGTCTTCATGGCCGCCTGTCTGGATGGCGTGCAGGGCTACCCGCAGCAGCAGGCGCCCATCATCAGCCCCTACGACATGACCCAGGAGCAGCGGCTTGCCGAGATGAACGCCATGGGTGCGACCGGCCACGCCGACCATCGCTGGACCTACGAACTGCGTCCCGGCTGCGTGCTGCGCGTGGACCTGGACGGCCCGCGAGGCCCCAGGCCTTCGCATGACATTGCCCTGCTGGGCAGCGTGGTGGCCGTCACGGCCCAGCGCGAACGCGGCAGCTTTCGCGTGGAACTGCATCCCGGCGACAGCCTGCACGCCGCCCGCTCCCTGGTGCTGGAAAGTGCCAGGTGGGCCGATGCCAGCTGGACCCAGCTGCTGCTGCGCCTCATGCAAAAGGGCTGCGTGGAAATGCAGGGCCGCCCGCATGGCAGGGCCGAAGGCCGGCACTGAAGAGGCATGAAGCGCGGCGGGCAGGCGCTTGCACCGATCTCCACAAATGAGAAGCGGCACCGAAGTGCCGCCGGATAGAACGCGGGGTATCAGGCCCCTGCGCACAAGGCAGATCGCCGGCTTACTTGGCCAGCGTCAGCGTGCCCTTCATCAGCGCGGAGTGGCCGGGGAAGGAGCAAAAGTAGCTGTAGGCCTCGCCAGCCTTCAGGGCGGCGGTGGAGAAGGTCACGGAATCGCTTTCGCCGCCGCCGATCACCTTGGTGTGGGCGATCACGCGGGCATCCTTTTCCTTCACGAAGTCCTTGGCCGCGCCGGCGGCGATGCCGTCATTGGCCACGGGCTGCAGGTCGGCCGTCTTGCTCAGCACCCAGTTGTGGCCCATGGCCGTCTTGGGCAGCTTGCCCACGTGCTTGAGCTTGACCGTGAACTGCTTGCAGCTGGCGGGCACGCTGATGGTGGGCTTGTTGAATTGCATGGCGTCGTTGCCTTCGATCTCGACTGCGCAGTCGGCGGCCCAGACGGGGGCAGCTGCAGAAACAGCCAGAACCAGGAAGACGGATTTCCATTGCATTGCCATTGTTTTCTCCTTGAATAGTGGGTGAGGTGGCTGGCGCCACGTGGGCACGGTCCGGTCCGGAAGGCCGCGTGCAGGTGGCGCTGTATGGCTGTTCCAAGCATAGACAGGATCGGGGGCAGCCGGTTGATTTGAATCAAGTCAAATCGGTTCGAAGACTTGCGCTTGACGCAATCTGTCTGACGTGCAAGGCAAAGGCTGCCGTCGCCTTTTTGCGACGAAGCGGATGCCTCCCGGGATTGCGCTACTCATCCCCCGCGCATTTGGATAGGATGCCGTGAAAATAGGAGGGATGTATGGGATTCATGGTTTTGATAGGCGCCGTTGTCGGCGCCCTTTTTCTGGTTACCGCGTTCTTTGTGCACAGCGCGCAGCAGCAGGTGGCGCTGGCAGGCATGGCCTGCGCCAGTACCCTCATTCCCTATGTGCTGTTCCGCATGCACTCCATCGGCATTGCGCAGAGGCAGCGCGACCGGATCATCGAGCTGCTGCAGTACGGCGGTCCGGCCGGTGGGGCGTGGGGGCGTGATTCGGGCGGTGGGATGGACAGCGGCATGGGAGGCACAGGCGGTACTGGTGAGCTGACCGCCCGCAAGACCTGGTCGCTCTGAGCGCTATGCGAACTGCACCACCACGCGGCGGTTGGTGCGGCTTTTCTTCTCGATCTTGGTGACGGCCACGGTGCCGATCTCGGCCGTGCTGCGCACATGCGTGCCGCCGCAGGGCTGGCGGTCCAGGCCGGGAATGTCGATGATGCGTATCGTCGCCGTGCCGCCCGGAGGCGCCGCGCCTGCGGTGCGCACCAGTTCGGGCTGGGCGGCCAATTGCGCTGGGGTGATGCGGTCCACGTTCACGGCATGGCTGGCGGTGATCAGGGCGTTCAGGCGCTCGGTCAGGTCAGCCTTGTCCAGCGTGGATTCGGGCAGGTCGAAATCCAGGCGCGCCGAGTCGGGCGAGATGCTGCAGCCCGTCACGGGCACAGGCACCAGCACGCCCAGCAGGTGCAGGCAGGTGTGCAGGCGCATCAGCCGGTGGCGCCTGTCCCAGTCGATCACCACCTGGACACGTTCGCCCACCTGGGGCGGGGCATCGGTCTTCAGCACATGCAGGATGCGCTGCCGGTCATCGGCATAGACGGTGTCGATCAGCGCCAGGCTGCGGCCATCGGCCAGGGTCAGCGTGCCGGTGTCGCCGGCCTGGCCACCGCTGCGGGCATAGCAGACGGTGGCATCGAGCTCGACGCCCTCGGCGCTGACGGCCGTCACGGTGGCCTCGCAGCGGTCCAGGTAGGCGTCGTCGTCAAAGAGCTTGTGCGTCTGGGGCATGGGGGTGTTGTCTCCGGGTGCTTGGTTCTTGTTCGGGGTTTCAGCGCAGGATGCGCAGGCCCTGGGCGGTTTCCATCTCGGCCTCCAGCCAGGGCGTGTCGGTGTCATTCGCCAGTGTGTCCAGCGCCATCAGGCCGTCGGCCCCCAGCCATTGCAGGCCCTGCGTCAGCAGCGGCGCCTGCGCATGGTGGCCTTTGAGGCGCCTGAGCCTCAGGGGCTGGCGCGGCAGGCTCCGGCCCGGGTGATGGGGCACATCCCACTGGATCAGCGTGGGCACCACACCGCCTCCGGCCACGCCGGCCCAGCCGGGCAGGCTGCCATCTTCCGGCACGGTGAGGCGCCAGCGCAGATCGCCACGCGACATGGGCAGCACGGGTGCAATGCGCAGCGGGTGCTGCGCCTGCCAGGCCGAGAGATCGGCCGTGTCCGGCACGCGCGCCGCCCAGTGCGCCAGAAAGGGGCCGCGCGCCAGGCGCCGGCGCATGGCCTCTTCGTCCAGGCCGAACCAGCGCGCATGGGCCGGCGCTGGCGCGTCGGGATCCACGGCGATCACTTCCAGGTAGATGCCGTCGGCCAGACCCATGACGCGGTTGTGCGTGCCCATGCGGGCGTGGGCTCCGCCGGCCTGGGGCGCAATGCCCAGCAGCTCCGCCACATGCCGGGCGCCGCTGTCCAGATCGGCTGCTGCGACGATGAGATGGTCAAGTTCGAGTTTCATGGCGAGTGTCATGTGGTGGTCCATGGTATCGGCCGACTTGCGAGGCCGGGCAGTACGCCTGGGCGAAAAGCCTCCAGTACAGTCCATGGCCCGCAACGGTGGCAGTCGCCTGCCTGACAGCTCGGCCTGGCCGCCGGCCGCGCCTGGGCCGACGAGGAAGCGCTGCTCCATATCGCGGCCCGGGTCATGACCGCGCAGCGGCTGCAGGCCCGTGCGGATCAGTCCTTGCCCTGAAAAAATCCATTGAGTTCGGCGCCTGGCGTGGCCTGGGCGAACGCGTCGAAGCGCCCCGTCTCGGCAATGGAGCGCGCCGCATGCAGAAAGCCGCCCCAGGCTGCGCGCGCCAGTGCGCCGCCCACGCTGATGCGGCGCACGCCCATGGCCTCGGCATCCTGCAGGCTCCATTCGCTGGCCCCGCCGATCAGCAGATTCACCGGCTTGGGCGCCACCGCCGCCACCACGGCACGGATCTGCCCGGCGCTGCGGATGCCGGGTGCGTACAGGCAGTCCGCGCCGGCCTCGGCATAGGCCTTGAGCCGGGCAATGGTGTCGTCCAGATCGGGCCGGCCCACGAAGAAATTCTCCGCACGCCCGACCAGCAAGGTGCCGCCACCGGCCTCGTCGATGGCGGCACGGGCGGCGCGCAGCCGGGCCACGGCTTCCTCGATGCTGCGCAAGGGGTTGGCTGCATCGCCCGTCGAGTCTTCGATGGACAGGCCCGCCACGCCGGTGTCCACGGCCATGCGCACGCTTTCGGCAACCTCCTGCGGGCCCAGGCCGAAGCCGCTTTCAAAGTCCGCATTCACGGGCAGGTCGGTGGCCGCGACCAGGCTGCGCAGATGCTCCAGCGTCATCTCGCGGGAGATGGCGCCATCGGCCCGGCCCAGCGACCAGGCATGGCCCGAGCTGGTGCTGGCCAGCGCCTTGAAGCCCAGGCCCTGCAGCATGCGGGCGCTGCCCGCATCCCAGGGATTGGGCAGCACAAAGCAGCCCTGGCGGTGCAGGGCGCGGAAGGTGGCGCGCTTTTGTTCGGTGGTGGGGGTCATGGGGGCACTCCGTTGCGGGGTCAGGGCGCTGGTGGAAACAGCAGGGGCCGCGCGGCCAGGGACGGCAGCACGCAAGCCACATCATGGGCGCAGTCCGGCACCACGACGAAGCGGCGTGGCCGCTGCGGCGCCAGCAGTTCGCGCTCGTAGGCCGCGAAGGTGTGGCCTCGCTGCAGCCGGAACGGGCCTTGCAGCAGGGCGGCACAGGACTTGTCGAGGATGGGATAGAAGGCGCCCTTGTCCGCACTGCTGTCCAGGGCGCCTTCCAGGTAGTCGATCTGCGCGGCCGCATAGCGGGCCCGCGCGGCAGCCGCATCGCGCCCCAGGTGGCCGGGCAGGTCCTGCAGGCCGTACTTCCAGCGGTCATGGCCGGGGCAGGCGCCTGCAGGTGGGGTCTGGAAAACAAGGCTGCAGGACCCCGGAAACGCCGCGCCTGTGCCGCAGGCTGCCCAGTCGGTGCTCTGCCCGGCCATCTGCGGCTGTGGCCGCACGGGATCGAAATACAGCCAGGTGCCCGGGTCGGCGATCACGTAGCGCAAGGTGACTGTGCCCGGCGCATCGGCTGCAAAGGCCACGCTGTGCTGCAGCATCTGCGCCCCTGCCGAAAACCCCGCCAGGGTCACGCTGCGCAGGCCGGGCCAGCGCTGCACAAGCTCGGCCACCAGCGCATCCAGCGCGGCGAAAGAACCGATCGGATGCGGCCCCAGCGAGGGCTCGCCGGCCAGCCAGCCCGCGCAGGTCCATACCGCGTCTGCGCTCCCGGCTGCGGGCACGCCACGGCTGTGGCAATGCGCAGCCTGGTCCTCGGGCACCTGGTACAGCGGGGCGATGACCAGGGTGTCCTGCAGCCGCTGCGCGCCTTCGGCGGCCCGCAGGCCGGCCTCGAAGCTGCGGTTGGCATCGCGCGGATGCCCGTGCATCACCACCAGCGCGGACCGGGGCATGGCGCCGTTGCTGGCCCCCGGCGCCTGCGATGCGTAGTAGCGCATGCGCCCCGCATCGCCCGGCAGGTTGAAGGATTGCAGGCAGGCAGTGTCGGCCCGGTGCCTGCAAACGGAAGCATCGGCGGACACTGCGGCGGATGCAGTGGCGGACACAGCGGCGGGGCCAGGTTCGGGAGCTGGCGCCTGCGCCAGCGCCTTGACCGATATCGCCAGGAACAGCAAAAGCAGGGAGCGCAGAGGACGGATGGACGGCATGTGCGGGACGTCATTCGCAGAGGTGGGTCGGCCTGCTAGTATGCGGGCGGCCGCAAGCCATGGCCTGGCTTGTTTCTCAAGACCCACTCCCTTGCCGCACATGCAACTTCTGCCGCGTTTCAGCCTTGTCCTCGCCTGTCTCGCACTGCCGGCCTTCGTTCACGCCGCAGACTTCGACAAGAAAAACTGCACCTACAAAGGCATACGCCTCTACGGCAAGGTGCAGATCGTGCACTCCTTTCCCGACATCAAGGTCCAGGCCACCAGCTCTTTCCCGGACCTCAAGGTCAAGGTGGTGGACTCCTTTGCAGACAGTTGCGGGGAGTGGAAGATCGTCACCTCCTTCCCCGACTTCAAGGTCCAGATGGTCAGTTCCTTCCCGGACCTGAAAGTCGACATGGGCAGCTCGTCGCCCGGCGTGCGATAGCCGCCTGGCGCTGTCCAGCATTGCCCCATCGCAGCACCGTGACCTCCTCCACGCCCGACGAATTCGAAGCCCTGCACGACCAGGCCTATGCCGACATGGAGCGCGGCGCGCTGGCCGAGGCTGCCCAGGCCTTCGAGGCGCTGGCAGCCCATATGCCGGACAACCGCCACTACCACTACATGCTGGGCCTGGCGCGCAAGTACCAGCGCGATTGGCAACCCTCGCTGGACCACAACCTGCGCGCCATTGCACTGGCAGGCGAAGACGAAGAAGCCAGCCTCTGGAATGGCGCCATCGCGGCCACGGCCCTGTCCGACTGGACCACGGCGCGCAGGCTGTGGAAGGCCTGCGGCATCCAGGTGCCCGGCGAGAATGGCCCCATCGAGGGTGACTACGGCCTGGCCGTGGTGCGCCTGCACCCCTGGCAGGGCGGCGAGACCGTGTTCATGCGCCGCATCGACCCCGTGCGCGCCCAATTGCTCAACGTGCCGCTGCCCGAAAGCGGCCATCGTTTCGGCGACATCGTGCTGCATGACGGCGCCTCCACGGGCCAGCGGTTCAGCGGCCAGCGCGAAGTGCCGGTCTTCAACGAGCTGCAGCGGCTGGAGCCCTCGGCATTCCAGACCTTCGTGGTCTTCATTCACTGCGCCAATGCGCAGGACTTGCGGGAATTGCTGGGTACCGAAGCCCCGGGCATCGGCTATGCCGAGGACTGGACGGCCAGCATCCGCCACTACTGCATGCGCTGCAGCTACGGCACGCCCCACCAGCATGCCGAAGAATCCTCGCCACGCGAGGGCGAACCGTCCTGGCAGACCGATCGCAACCTGGGCATCGCCGCAGTGGACCGCACCGCCGTCGATGCCTTGCTCAACGCATGGCAAGCCGGTGGCCCCGGGCGTCATATCGACGCAGTGCAGACCCGCGAACTGCCCGTGCCCGACGAGGAAGAGGGCTGGGCCTGGTGGGTAGGGCCCGAGAGCGCGGAGGATGAGGCGCCGTAGCTGAGCAATGCGGGCGAGCATGACCCGCATCGATCACCGGCCCTGTGCGCGGGCCCCCTCAAGTCCGGGCGCGTGAAGCCGGACCCTGAAGCCTTCCGCGACGCTGTAGCGAGGAATGCCCTGCCCCTCATACCGCCGCATCAGGCCAAGAAAGCGGTGCTTGAGCTGCATGGCCGCGCTGAACTCTTCCCAGGCGATCAGCGCACAGGGTGAGTCGCCGTAGGTACTGCAGATGCGCACCTGGCGCTGGTCTGGCTCCATCTGCGCCCAGCCGTCCTCACGCAGGCTGACGGCGCGCACCTGAGGATTGCGCAGATCCAGAAGCTCGGCGAGATAGGGCAGGTCCAGGTCGTTGAGCCAGAAGTAATTGAAGAAGTGGTGCATCACGTCCAGTGCATCGGGCGAGCCCCTGGCTTCGAGATCCATGTGCATGCGTGCGATGCAATTGCAGACGCTCATGCCCCGCACGCGCACGGCGCTCAACTGGATGTCTTCGGTGGTGTTCTCGCAAGAGAGGGTGTCCTTCATGCTGCCTGGTGAGGTGGGACGGATACGGTGCTTGCCAATGTAGCGTGCGCGGCCCCGGATGGACGATGGACTTGCCTGATCCGCGACGGATTGGCCTTGGCCGTGCGTTGAAGTGATGTGGCAAGCCGGCATTGGCTTTCTGCAAGCAACGTCCGTCCACATCCTTTCAAGGAGAAACACCATGTCCCTGCGCAAAGCCTTCATGCTCGTCATTGCCACTGCTTCGTTGGCCGGCCTCGGCAGCGCCGCATCCGCCGCCACCTGGGACCAGACCCATCCGCGCCGTGCCGAGGTCAACGGCCGCCTGGCCAACCAGGACCGCCGCATCCACAACGAAGTGCGCAAGGGCGAGATCAGCCATGGCCAGGCGGCTGCGCTGCACCAGCAGGACCACAAGATCCGCCAGGAAGAACGCCTCATGGCCAGCCAGAACGGCGGTCATATCACGCGCAGCGAGCAGCATGTGCTGAACCAGCAGGAGAACCAGGTCAGCCGTGAGATTGGCCACTGAGCGGCCACCGGTCAGATCTCGCCAGATCTTGCGCACATGACACAAGGGCCGGCCGCCTTGAGGCGCCGGCCCTTTTTCATGTTGGCGCGCGGCCCGCGTTCAGGCTCTCAGCAATGGCGGCAGCGACCGCGCCGTGGCACCGCCCGGCAGGGCATGGCCTTGGGGGAACAGGTTGCGCGCCAGCCACTGCGGGTCGATGCCGAAGCACTCGCCGGCTGCCGAGGCAATCAGCGTATCGACGCTGGTGGTCGGTTTCAGGTCCCGGTTCTCCAATAGCTGGCCGGGCTGCAGGCCAGGCCAGTCGGCCAGCACGCGGCCGCCCTGAACCGCGCCGCCCATCAGCATGGCGACGGCGCCTGTTCCGTGGTCGGTGCCGCCAGTGCCGTTGGCCGCAGCCGTGCGGCCGAACTCGGTGGCCACCAGCACCACGGTCTGCGACCAGGCATCCCCGAGGCCCCCATGCAGCGCCGCAATCAGTGCATCAAGGTTCTTGAGCTGGGTTGCCAGCCGGTTGTTTTGTGCGCTGTGCGTGTCCCAGCCGCCGGTTTCGATCATGGCGATGCGCGGCCCGTCCTGGCGGGCAAGAAAGCCGGCTGCCAGCTTGCCCAGGCTGGTGCCATCCATGCGCGGCCGGTTGTTGCCACCGTCCATGGCCACGCCACGCGTGTCCATGGCGGAAGTCCAGAGTGCATGCAGCTGCGCATCGCCCTCGTAGAGCCTGGCCACGCGCAGCAGCAGGTCGTCACTGGCCTGGGGCAGGGAGGAAGGCGCGTAGGAGGCCACTTGCGCCGGCCCGCGCAGTGCCATGGGCACGGTGGGCGCGAAGGCGATGGCCTCTTCCCGGCGGGGCAACTGGGCGACCAGGCGGTTGAGCCAGCCGTCCTTGACCTGGTAGGGCGCGCTGCCTCCGGTTTCCAGCACGTTCTGGCCGTCGAAATGCGAGCGGTCACTGTAGGGCGATGCGACCGCGTGCACGAACAGCGCCTGGCCATGGGCGTAGAGCCTGCCGGTCTCGGCCAATGAGGGATGCAGCGCGAACATGCCGTCCAGTCGCGTGGCCGCAGCCGTGTCCACGGCGAGGGCGCCGCGCAGCCGGGCGTAGCCGGGGTCGGCATAGGGAATCAGGGTCTCCAGCCCGTCGGCCGCGCCGCGCTGGATGATGAACACGAAGCGGCGCTCGGTGGCTGCACGCGCCAGCGCCAGGTGGGGCGCGGCCAATGCGAGTCCGGTGCCGGCGGCCAGCAGGCCCAGGAAATGTCGGCGATTGCGCCTGGCCATCGTGCTGGCCGCGATGGCCGTGGTGGTCGCGATGTTCGGGGCGGTCGTATGGATCGTGGTCATGGTGTTCACCTGCGCAGGAAGTCGGGCGAGACCAGCAGCAGCGCGAGTGCGCCGCTGCCGCTTTCGGATCGGGCAATGGCCTCGGCCGTGCCCGCGCCCAGTGCATCGCCGGGCAGCAATCGGGGTGCCAGCGCGCGCGCATCGACGCTGTTGCCGGCCTCGGCTGCGAGCCGCTGCGCCAGCTCGACACGGCGCACCAGCGCATCGGGCGCAGCCCAACTGGCGGCGATGTCGTCGTAGCCCGCCGGCGAGCCGGGGCGCAACACCGGCTGGCCGAGCTGGTTGAGCAGGCCGGCGGCCTGAGCACCCTTCAACTCGCGCCGGCCCAGTGCACGCATTGAGGAGACGGCCCATTCCCAGGGTGTCTTGAACTTCGTGGCTGGCGCGGCCCAGGGTTCTGGCGAATCGATCAGCGCGCGGTAGACGGCTGTCAGGTCCCCGCCGCTGCGCTGGTAGGCGGCCGCAAGGCGCTGCACCAGCGCGGGCGGCGGATCGTCTGCCGCGAAGTGCCGTGCCAGCTTGGTCGCGACATGGAGCGCGGTAGCGGGGGAGGCCGCCAGGTCGCGCAGGATGGCCAGCGCCTGCTCCTGCCCGCCTGCGGCATAGCTGCGGCCCAGCAGGCGGCGCGGTCCGGGCTCGTGCAATGGCGGGCGGTACTGGAAGCCGGCGCTGGCGGCCGGGCTGCCTGCGTCATTGCCCAGGCTCCAGCCGGTGAGCGCGCGGGCGAACTCGGTCACGTCCTGCTGGGTGTAGCCGCTGCGCACGCCCAGGGTGTGCAGCTCCATGATTTCCCGCGCCAGGTTTTCGTTCAGGCCGCGTGTCTTGTCCGGGTTGCGCCGGGCGGCGCGCTGTGCAGCGGGGCTGGCGGGTCCCACCGACTGGGCCTGGTCCAGATAGACCAGCATGGCCGGGTGGCGCACGGCGGCAAGCAACAGGTCCTCGAATCGGCCCAGTACATGCGGGCGTATGGCCTCGGCCTCGTAGGCGCCGGCCAGGTCGAGCACCACGGGCTTTTCCACCGAGACCGCGAAGTGGTTCGACCAGAAATGCACCAGGCGTTCCACGAACGGCGCGGGCGTGTCGATGGCGCTGGCCAGGCGCGCGTTCACTGCGTCCAGATAGCCGTTGCGTGCGCCACGGCGCAACTGCTGGCGGGCGGCGGCGCGCTGGTCTTCCGACAGGCTGCGCAGCTCGCGCTGCCGGGACTGGTAGTCGGACAGCAGCGCATCCGTGTCCGTGTGACCGGCCCAGGCAGGAGGCTGCGGCTGGTAGCGCGCGAACTGGTCCAGCAGCCAGCGCTGCGGGTCGGCGGGCAGTGCTTCGTCAGGGCGGGCACCCAGGCCGAAGCGGTTCAGGGCGATGGCGGCAGAATTCATGGATTCACCTCGAAAAATCGCGGGCGGGGCAGGCGTGTCCCGTGCTCCTCAGCGCTTGGCCGGGGATGCGGGCACATGAAAGGGGCCTTGCTGCGCAGCCAGCCCCTGCACCAGTGTCTGTCGCTCGGCCAGCGTGAGCTGGGCCGCGAAGTCGACCACGTGCGCCTCCACGCGTTCGCGCACCGCCGTGTCGGCGGCCCGGGTGCGTGCCAATGCAGCCTCGACGGCAGCGCGGTCGAACTGCGGCGCAGCCAGCAGGCGAGCCACCTCGGCGCGGCCTTCGCGGCTGCCTTGGGTCAGCCCAGCAGCCTCGCGCCGCACTTCACGCAGTCCTGTGCGGAAGGCCTGGCGCCGCTCGGGTGGAAGCCCGTCGGCAGCAAAGCGCAGTCCGCGCGCAGTGGCCGGTGGGCTGCCTGCCTGTGCTCCCGCAGGTGCTCCTGTCTGCGTGGACGCGGCTACCGACCGGGCCTCGGCCTGATGTGCCCACCAGCGCCAGGTGCCACCGGCAATGCCGCCCACCAGAAACAGATTCAGCAGGGCAGAGGCCCACAGCCAGCGGCGCAGGTGCGTCGTGCGGGGGGCATCGCCGATGGGGGATTCGTTCATCGTCATTCCTCGCTTCCTTCCACCAAGGCGCCGCCCGTGTCGAAGGCGGTGCCCGGCCACCAGCCGCCCTCGGGCTGTGCCGGCCGGGCCGTGGGCAAGGCCGTGCCTATCAGCAAGGCCACTGCCAGGGCGCCTGCAGCCACACCGGCCAGGCCCGCACCGGCGATGCCGGCGCCTTGCCGCCAGCCATGCCAGGACTTGCGGCCGCTGGCGCGAACCGGCAGTGCGGGCGCGGTGCGACGGGGCTGCGGCCATGCATGCGGCGATGGTTTGCATGGCGCAGTCGCCATGCCTGGGCGAGCTTGCAAACCGGCCAGCACCGCGCTTGCCAGCGCTGCGCCGGGGGGCGCGACGGCATGACTGTCCAGCAGCGCATCGAGTTCATTCGCGCGGGCGAGCAAGGCCCGGGCCGCAGGCGCAAAGGCCGGCTGTTCCATCAGCGCGCGTGCCGCAACCTGCTCCTGTGCCGGCCAGCGCCGCAGGTCGGCGCCCCAGGCATCGGCCAATTGTTCAAAGCGTTCTGGCGTCATGGTGGTGATCCTCCAGGGTCTGCGGGTGCAGCGATTGCGCTCGTGCTTGCGTCCTGCAGGCGGGCGCGCAAGCTGCGCCTCGCACGGGCCAGCAGGCTTTCCAGGGCATCGACGGAGACGCCCATGAGTGCTGCCGCCTCGGCCTGGGGCAGCGCCTGGTAGTAGTGCAGCACCAGCGCCTCGCGCTGGCGCGGCGGCAGTGCATCCAGGGCAGCGGCGACCCGGGCGCTGTGCTGTGCGTGGTCCAGCTGCTGCTCCGGCGTGGGGCCGGGGTCGGCGAAGGCGGCGGCTTCGGCATGCTCGTCCAGCGCTTCTTCGCGCCGCACCGCGCGCCGGCGGAGCCGGTCGCGGCACAGGTTGAGCACCACCTCGTGCAGCCAGGTGTCGAAGCGGGCCTGCCCAGGTCGCCATTGGCCAACCTGCTGCCAGGCGCGCACCAGGCCTTCCTGCGCCACCTCTTCGGCCTCGGCCCGGCTGCCCAGCAGGCGCTGGGCCAGGCCGAGCAGGCGTGGCAGCTTGCGCTCCACCAGTTCGCGGGCGGCCTGCGGCTCACCGCGGGCCAGTCTCGCCAGCAGGTCGGCATCCGGGTCATCGATTTCAGCCAAAGGGCGTCGGTGTAGTGGCAGGGCCAGCCAGTGTCGCGCGCCTCAACGCCAGCCGCGATGCCAGCCGTAGACCGGATGGTGCCAGCCCCAGCCGTAGCGCGGGTGGTATTGCCACACGAAGCCGACGCTGGGCATCGGATAGGCGGGCGCCACGTAGGCGACGCCCGGTGGCACCACATAGGGGCCGGGCGCCACGGGCGCAACAGGCGCTACCACGCAGCCGGCCAGTGCGGCCAGGCTGCCGGCGGCAAGCGCCAGCGCAAGCGGACGGACAGCGCGGCGAACAGTCAAACGGGATGAGGGCATGAAAGACTCCTGCATCGGCCACATCAGGCGGCCTTATCGTGTTCAACGCGCGGGCAGCGCAGATCCGTCGCGGGGGAGCGAAAAAATATCGCGGAGGAAAGCGGGGGGAGAGGTCGGCGGGGGAGAAGAGCCCCGGCCCGTGCGGAAGGCGGTCCGTGGGGTATCAGTCGCGGATGTGTATCCTGGTCTGATGGAATTTGCCTCAGGAAATCTGGAGCGGGCGAAGGGAATCGAACCCTCATCATGAGCTTGGGAAGCTCAGGTCCTGCCATTGAACGACGCCCGCTTCTACTGCTGGAACAGCATCTTACGCGATGCCGGCATTTGACCAAATGCGCAGCGCTCCGCATCTTCAACATCCTGTCCTTCATGCCGCGCCGGCATAAGCCTCTACCTGGTCGCGTGAACCTTGGTGCCGCGCCGAAGGCAGTGGCGCTTCGTTGTGCGCACCGAGGTCCGCCCAGCTTTCATCGCTGCAAAACGGGCCAATTCAGCACGAGGTGGTTCCCACAAAAAACAAGCCCGTCAGCGCTGCTGCGGGCTTGCGAATGCCTGCGCGGCGCAGGCACGAGGAAGAAAAAGTCCGGTGCCCTTTTCAGGGCATGCCTATGAATTCCAGGAGGAGAACCGTGAGTCGACCATAGGCCCGGCTGTCAACTGCATTTCAGCTAGTGACCGGGAACATCGGCCCAGCCAGCGTGGAGATGTACAGAGAGATGAGGGTCACCACGGACCAGAAAAATGTGAGAAAAATATGTCGCATCGCAGTCCTCCTCAAGTTATTGAACAAGCGCGCGAACCGCCCGAACGCAAGCCTTCGCAAAACGTCGGAAGGGACTGCGAGATCTGGCGCTGCGCAGCTGAATTAACTGGTAGCTGCCCCTCACCGGAAAGGCATCCATGAGACTCCGGTGGTAGAGGGCATCAGGGTCTGGATTGAAGGATTCACTCGGTACGACTTGACTCATGCTTATCTCCATCAAGCAGGGCATTGCGGGTTTCGGGACAGACGCTATTTCAACTGCTTGCGAGACTTCCCTTTGCGAGCCGAGTAAGGGTGCGCATGTAGGTCGCGCATGTCCTGTGTGTATGAATTCTTTCGACACGGTGTCCGCGTGGAACTGCGGTCGTTGAAGGAGGCGCGGGTCGCACTGCCTCGATCAGCGCACCATGTGCGAACAGCGTTTGTCCGTCATCAGGATGGATGAATGGCTGGGGTGTGGCCGCTGCGATCCGGCAATGAAGAGGGCCCGCAAGCGGTGAAGCTGCGGGCCCTGGAAGAAAAATGCCGATGCCGTGGTGGCGTGCCTGGGGAAGGGATTTGAGAGGGAGGGAGGAGAAAGCTCCCAGGCTCGGCGAAATTCGTTGCTGGGCAGTATGCCGGCCAGTTCCTTAAGGAATGCTTTACGGCATGTAAAGAAGTTGCAGGTCTCCTGCCTGTATTGGCCCGGCAGAAGCTGCTCAGGTCAGGCCGCCAGTGCAAATGTCTCAGCGGTGTTCTCATGTTCAGCGCCTGATGCGGTGCCTGTGGGTGTGGAAGTGGAGCACTTCTCATCCTCGCTCAGCCGCTGACTTGCCAACGCGCCACGCCGCTGACCGACCGTCAGCGCCGTATATGACGACTGTCGCGCGGAGTATGTGGACATGGCAGCAAAGAGTGCAGGGCACGCAGCTGATGTTCAAACCCTGGGCGAAGCCTGGCCTGTGGTTCCGAGCCTGCCATGCGCTGGCGCCCGCGCGGAGAGGACCCCATGGCTGACAACACCATCGAGCAGTGGAGCCAGGCCAAGCCGCTGGCGTCACGCTTAGTGCTGGGCATGGCAACACCTGCCGCGTTCAAATTTCTGCGTGGAGCTGATGTTGCCTTGAGGGATCGCTATGATCCCGCTTCTCATCCTTGGCTCTGCGTTCCCGATGACATGAATTACACGCTCTATTTTTCTTTTGTGCTTACCAGCCTCGTCGTGCTTGCGATTCCAGGCCCATCCTTTGCCTACGCTATGGCTGTTGGCATTCGTGCTGGCAGGCGTGAAATTGTTGGCAATGCTCTCGGGATGGCTCTGGGCGGGCTTGTCATTGTGGTCGCGCTGGCATTGGGCGTCGCACATCTGGTTGCAACATCTCATGCTGCATTTGTCGTTTTAAAGACATTTGGTGGCGTTTATTTGGTGTTGCTGGGATTGTTATCGCTTCGTGCACAACCGCATAACGAAACCGGTAAGGCCAGGTTGGAACGGGGCTTGTGTGGCACGTTTTTTCAGGGATTCCTGGTGGAGACTGCCAATCCCAAAGCAATACTTTTCTATATCGCTCTTGTTCCTCAGTATGTCGATAGCAGCCTGGGGAATGTTCAATATCAGTTGCTTGTTCTGGGTACGACGTTCGTCCTGCTGCAAGTCTGCTGGGATCTGTCTCTCATGTCTGTTGCCCACCGTCTGCAGGGCCTTGTTGCCAATTTCGGTAGATCTTCGCAGCGCCTGATGCGGCGAGTAAGTGGCACAGTATTTATTGCCTTGGGTTTGGCTCTTCTTCTTGAAGACAGACCATCTCATTGAACTGATTCGTTTTTGGTTTATTCGAGTTCTTTGAGCGTTGCCATGCCATGCCGCGACTTGCCACTCGATCCGTAGTCGCTATCAAGGCCCTTCCGGACTCGATTATGTAGACGTTCATTGCGTGGCCTCAGTCTCTTGCCAAGCCTGCCACCTAGTCGTGATCCAAAATCCGAAAGAGCGCACAGGGTTCGCGGTCATGCCCACCGAGCAGCTGTGCTCAGGCGCATCCCTGGATCCATTCGCCCAGGCTGCCTCGGTGGAGATCGAACTGCTGCTGGCAACGCCGCTGGCATCGCACTGATGCGGGATGCGTGGTTCAACGATGGCGTGGCCTCGTTTGGCGCCACCAGTGCTTGCCTATAGTACATTGGCACAAGGGATCGCCGTGGTTCATGTGAAGCGGCGAGTTTCCTGGTTGGAAAGTCTTTCAAAAATGTCTAAGCTCACTCTCCCCGCTGAGGGAGGATGCCGATGCGGCAAAGTAAGGTTCAGAATTTCCGCTGCCCCCCTGCTGACAATGGCCTGCCACTGCCGCGGTTGTCAGCGCATGAGTTCAAGCGCCTATTCTCTGAGCGCAGCCATCCCCGCCAGTGCTTTCGAGTTGACGCAAGGCGAGCCGGTCATCGGCGGCATGCACGGGGCGGATCGCCACTACTTTTGTGGGCATTGCATGACGTGGATGTTCACCCGCCCTGGCGGGATCGATGCATTTGTCAATTGCCGGGCGACCCTGCTGGATGAGACTGACTGGTTCTCCCCCTTCGTCGAGACCTATACAAGCACGAAATTGCCCTTTGCCGACACGGGTGCAGTTCACAGCTTTGAAAAATTTCCCCCCATGGAGGCTTATGAGGGGCTTCTCAACGAATATGTAATGACATCGAAGTAAAAAATCGGCCAGCGTTCATCAATGCCCTCTTACGGCCTTGGCCGAGATCGACCGCCGCGAGGGTTGCGCGGTGCGGCTGCTGGCCGTGAACCGATGCACCGGTACCGATCATGCACCTATCGCCAATCCGTGCATGCCCGCTGCCGTGAGCCTAGCGTATGGCCTGTGCATCCACGCAGTGATGGCGAGGTCTTAACGACTCGCTTCTGTTGAGTGCAGAGCGCTATCCCGCTACTTGGCCGGATGGTCCTTGCGATACAGCGTCCACTCTTCCATTTCTGTCCCGTTCGGCAGCACGCAGATGCCTTCCTGGCCCTGGTGCGTCTTCTCCAGCCGAACTTGTCCGCCGATCTCACCGCAATAGACCGATGCGGGGTTGGCCATGCCGACGGAGGGTGCCAGCTTCTGCTGGGCGCATGCGCTGAGCGCCAGGGCCACCAGCGCGATTCCTGAGAGTTCCAGTGCTTTGTTCATCGGGTCACTCTATACCTCTTGAGGTTGGGGAGTGCTTTTGCGTCCGCAACCTTTGGTTTGCGATGCAAAGGTATGTCAGTGCGGCATTTTGTGCATAGAATATTGAATCGCTAGCATACAACCCGAGAAAAGTCCATGACATCTGATTACAAGACCCTCCTGCAGCAAAAGGCAGAGATCGAGGCACGCATTGCCGAGATCCTTAAAGTTGAAAAAGGCGGTGCCATCGCCAAGGCTCGCGAACTCGTCCAGCAGTTCCAATTGACCCAGGAAGACGTGTTCAGCACGGGCAAGCGCAAGTCGCCCGTCGGTACGGGCGTGGCCAAGTACCGTGATCCGTCCTCCGGCGCAACGTGGACCGGCCGGGGCAAGCCTCCTGCGTGGATCAAGGATGCAGTGGACCGAACTGCCTTCGAAATCTGATCAACAGCCCGCACTCGCGGGCTTTTCTTTTCTGGCCACTAGCGCTCAGTGGACCCCCGGAAGTCTGGACGCCTCACCATGCGCCAAGGCCGACGCCCTTGTCCTGCTCTGCGCTGATTGTCTTAGCTGTGCTTGTCCGACAGGGCCGGTCCTGGGTGGCGACCATGCTTGAGGCCATGAACACACCGACTCCCAACACCCCTGGCCAAGTGCCCACCTCGTCGTCCCGCAACCGGTTCGCCACCAGGCGAGCCATGTACATCGCTGCCGCTATCGTGGCTGTGGCGCTGGTGATCATGTTTGTGCCCTGGTAGGCGCGCATCGCCGTCCCGCTCCCGCGCCCGCTCTCATTTCCGTGAGGGCATGAGAAAGCCCGCCATCTGGCGGGCTTTCATTTTGGGGAATCGCTTGCCTCAGTGCGCGGGGTGCGCCATGGGTGCTTGCGCCGGGGGGAGTTGGGCCAACTTCTGCGAGCAGTCGCTGCACACATGCCACGCGTGGAATTGGCGGGCTCCTGTGGCGGGTTTTTCCTGTTCGCACTGGATGCAGAAGACGGCGGGGGCCAGATCCATGAGCCGGATCGGCTCTCGGCCTTTCTTGGGACTACGCATAGCTCTCCTTCAAAGTGTTGCTCCTCGGTATCCATTGGGCGCCGGGTTGGGAAAGGCCGGTCGTCAGCGGGCGCGCCATGGCGCAGCAGAAGCCGGCGCCATCGAGGGTGCGTGTTCAACTTACAGCCAAGCCGTCTCACGGTTGTGACTTGCGCATGACCGTGTGGGGAGCGCGCCGCAGGGGTTTGACAGTGCAATTTGCGCAGTCCTAGAATTTGCCGCCTCCATCCCTGCGACCACTGCGAGCCTGACATGAACCTGTGACGCCTTCGGACCCTTGTCCGACCGATCCCCCGAAGCCCATTCCCGGCCCACGGCGGACGCCCGCGTCACCACCTGCATGCCCGTTGACTGCTCCGCGTTGTCTGAACGCAACCTCGCGTCGCCGTGCGGCCTCTTTCTGAAAGAGTGCCCATGACAGAACCCATCGATATCCTTGCCCACAACACCGCTGCCTGGAACCTGCAGGCGGCGAAAGAATGCGACTGGTCGCGCCCGGTCGACAGCGCTGAAGTAGCCCGGGCCCGTGCCGGAAGCTGGCAGGCACGGCTCACACCCGGCCCCCTGCCGGCCGGCTGGCTGGATGATGCGCGCGGCCTGCGCATCCTCTGCCTTGCCAGCGGCGGCGGCCAGCAGGGGCCCATTCTTGCGGCGGCGGGTGCGCAGGTCACCGTGTTCGATGCCTCTGCCGGCCAGCTTGCACAGGACCGCCATGTAGCGCAGCGCGAAGGCCTTGCGCTGACCTGCGTGCAGGGCGACATGCGTGACCTTGGCGCTTTTGCAGATGCCAGCTTCGATGTGATCTTTCACCCCATCTCCAACCTCTACGTGCCGGATGTGCGGCCTGTATGGCGTGAATGCTCACGGGTGCTGGCGGCGGGTGGGAGGCTTCTGTCCAGCTTCTGGAATCCGGTGGTTTTCGTGGAGGACCGCGATCCTGCATTGCGCGAGCAGGGGCTCGTGCGGCCTGCGTGGCGCCTGCCGTATTCCGATGTGGTGGATTTGCCGCCCGCAGCGATCGGTGCCAAGCGGGAGCGCAATGAGGCGCTGGTGTTCGGTCATACGCTGGCCGACCAGATCGGCGGCCAGCTGGATGCGGGTCTGGTGCTGACGGGCTTTCATGAGGACTGGCAGCCCCATGCCCGCTTTTTGATCGAGAGGTTCGTGCCGACCTTCATTGCGACACGTTCGGTCAAGCTCTGAAATTGCCGTGGCCTGGCCGTGCCGCACTCAGGTGCGCAAGGCCCTCGCCCAGCTCTGCTGCTGGGCGGGTTCGGTCACGGGCTGCGCCGGCTTCGGCCGGGGAGCCGGGCCTTTGGCCTGGGACGATGGCTGGGCCTGCCGGACTTGCTCGGCGCCGGATTTGGCCAGCAGCATCATCACGGCCATGCAGATCAGCGTCAGCATGAGCACCACGCAGATGGGCTCCAGATCCAAGGAGGCGATGTCCAGCCCCTTCAGCGACTGCCAGCGTTCGGAGCGTACTTCCAGTGGTTCTTCGGGATCGGCCATGGCACCTCCACTGCGTTGAGTGTGGCCACATGCTAGGCGTAAGTGAGCATGCAAACAATATGGGGACTTTGCCAGGATGTGAGGGTATACAGCAGCACCGGCTCGGTTGGCTTCACGCTTGAAGGATCTTTTCGGCGCTGCGGCGTGGCGGCTACCTGACCCACATCAGCTGGACCGCCACGGCCAGGGCGATGGCCAGCAGCACCAGCAGCACGGCCATTGCCACGATGGTGACCGCCTTGCGGCGCTTCGCCTTGCGGGTGTTGTGCAGACGGGGTAGGGCGGGCGGGGGCTGCGTGGCATCCAGGGCGGCAATTCTTGCCAGCCAGTCTTCAGCCGTGGGCAGGGTGGGCGTGGGCGATGCGGGGGGTGATACGGGCTTGCCACGGTTCATGGCTCCAGCTCCTGCCGCATTTCCTCGAGCACCTGGATGGCGCCCTGGATCATGGCCTGTCTGTGCTCCAGCGCAGCCTTCTGGGCCTGCAGCCTGTCCAACTGCTCGGCGACCAGCACCTCGTCGGCCCGCAGCTTCTTCAGCCGCTCCTGTATGGCCTCGATTTCAGGGGCGCTCATCTGCCAATCCTCCAGCACACAAAGGGGCGGCGCGCGGCCGGCTCCCCTTTCACAATTCACACGAATGCCGGGAATTATCTGTGCGCCTTAGTGATTGGCTATGAATGAATTGACATAGATTGTCATCGACCCGGCGCGCTTGGGCCGGAGGCTGCCGGCGCGCTCAGAGCAGCCAGGTGCGGTTGGGCCGGTTGCCGTCGATCCCGACGATTCCCGCGTCCTGCAGTATCGGCAGGATGTAGGTGATCACCACGGCCGCGTTGTCGTTGGCCTGCTTGGCGGCAAAGCCCAGAAAGCCCGGCACGTCATAGCTGGATGCCACAACGCAGGGGCGCTCCAGGCCGTGATGGTCCCGGGCAAGATGGCGCAGCACGGCGCAGAAGGCTTCTCGCCGTATGCGCACCGTGTTGCCCTTGTTCGTTCTGACCTCCAGGCCGGTGGCGTTGCGGCGGGTCACGGTAAAGGATGCGGTGCGCCCCTTGTCCGGCGTCCTCAGGGGTTTGTCCTGGGCGATGCCTTCCCAGAAATCATTGAAGTCATTGTTCGAGAGCTCGCGCACAGAAGAGGGTCCATTGCCTGGCAGTTTTCATGGGCGTGAAGTCTCCCCGGCTTTGTGCGGTCGAAGATGAGCGAATCTGAGCGGTGCGGATCAATGTGCAAGGAACTTGAGAAAGATCCGCCCTTGCGTGGTTCTGACCTCGCAGCCCTCGATGAAGCCGAGCAGCTTGCCGGCGTTGCCCACCGAATAGAGCTCCGGCCCCTCGATGCGGTAGATCAGCGTGTGTCCGCAGCGGACGAATTCGTCGCCTTCGACACGGCCGATTTCGCGGCCGCGTCCATCCAGCACCATCCACGAGCCTCCTGCAATCATGGCTTCACCCGGCTGCTGCCGGTCTCCAAGTGAAACAGACAATCTACGGAATGCCGGGCAATTGAATCTGAGCGAATCTGAGCAGTCGTGTAAAGCTGGCTGCGGTCTAGGGGCACTGCGCGCGCGGCAGCTTGAGGCGTTCGCAGCCAAGTAGAATTGTTTCATATCAAAGACATGCTGCTCTGAAAGTTGCAGCGAACGGGCCCGCTTGCGGGCCTTGCGCATGTGGAGCGCCTCCCGCTGCCTGTATCTGGGTGCATGTCCTGATTCTCTGTAGGCCCGGCCTGCGATCCAATCTCGCGCATGGGGCTGAGCCTTCTCGTCAAACTGCTCTCATTTATGAAGATCTGCTGTCGCCAACCGGATGCGCCTGCGGCATGGCCTTTGGGCTTGCCTGCGGGCCACGCCGTGCGGCGGATGCCGCGTTGCGGAGGGCGGGCGTGAACGAACAGGCGCTGTACGATCTGGCCCCCGTTCTGGAGCTGATGCTGCTGGGCCTGTTGCTGGCGCTGGGCCCCCTGGCCTGGGTGTGGCTGCGCAATCGCAGCGGCGGCTCGCTCAAGCGGCTGCAGGCGCTGTCGGTGCTCACGCTGTTCCTGACCTTCGATCTGGTGCTGTTCGGCGCCTTCACCCGCCTGACCGATTCCGGGCTGGGCTGTCCCGATTGGCCGGGCTGCTATGGCAGCGCCAGCCCCATGGGTGCCCGCGCGCAGATTGCCGAGGCCCAGGCCGCCATGCCCACCGGGCCGGTGACGCATGGCAAGGCATGGATAGAGATGATCCACCGCTATCTGGCCACCACCGTGGGCGTGCTCATCATCGCCATGACCGCCATGGCCTGGCGGCGCGCGCGGCGCCTGGGCAGAGCGGGTGGCGCAGGGGCCGCGGGTACAGGGTCCGAGGGCACATGCGGTGCCCTGAGTCCCTGGTGGCCCACGTTGGCGCTGTTCTGGGTCTGCCTGCAGGGCGCCTTTGGCGCCTGGACCGTGACCATGAAGCTTTTCCCGGCCATCGTGACCCTGCACCTGCTGGGCGGCATGGGCCTGTTGGCCTTGCTGTGCGTGCCCGCCGTGGGATTGAGCCGTGCTGCGCGCCGGCAAGGGGCGACCGTGATTTCACCCGCTCTGCGTGCGGGACTGTGGCTGGGCCTTGCGCTGCTGGTGCTGCAGGTGGCGCTGGGCGGCTGGGTCAGCACCAACTATGCGGTGCTGGCCTGCAGCAGTTTCCCGACCTGCCAGGGCAGTTGGTGGCCGGCCATGGATTTTTCGCAGGCGCTGCAGATCTGGCGTCCGCTGGGCCTGCTGCAGGACGGCAGCAGCATCAGCTTTGCGGGTCTGACTGCCATCCACTATCTGCACCGCCTGGCGGCCTATGTGGTGGTGGCTGCGCTGGCCGGGCTGTGGTGGCGTTTGGGTGAGGTACCCGCACTGGCGCCGCAGCGCCGCGTGCTGGGTGCGTTTTTGGTGCTGCAGGTGCTGACAGGCCTGTCGAACGTGGTGCTCGATTGGCCGCTGGTGGCCGCGGTGCTGCATACGGGCGGCGCAGCTGCGCTGGTGACCGTGATTGTTTGGTGCCTGGCGGCCAGCCGCCCGGGCGCACTGCGGGACGGTCTGCCGGTTGCCCGTGGAGAGATTGCATGAGTAAACAAGCTTCCCTGAGTGTCGAGCCCTCGCGCTGGACACAGTTCTATGCCCTGACCAAGCCGCGCGTGGTGCAGCTGATCGTGTTCTGCGCACTGATCGGCATGGTGCTGGCCGTGCCGGGCTGGCCCAATGCCGACCAGTGGCTGCACATGGCGCTGGCCTGCATCGGCATCTGGCTGGTGGCGGGTGCGGCTGCCGCCTTCAACTGCCTGGTGGAACGCCATATCGATGCGCGCATGAAGCGCACCTCCTGGCGGCCCACGGCGCGCGGCGAGCTGAGCAGCCAGCAGGCGCTGGCCTTCTCGGCCATCCTGTGCACGCTGGGCGCCCTGGTGCTGCTGCTGTGCACCAACCCGCTGACCATGTGGCTGACGCTGGCCACCTTCGTGGGCTATGCCGTGATCTACACAGTGATCCTCAAGCCCGCCACGCCGCAGAACATCGTGATCGGCGGCGCCTCCGGCGCCATGCCGCCCGTGCTGGGCTGGGCCGCGATGACGGGCCAGGTCGGTCCCGAGGCGCTGATCCTGTTCCTCATCATCTTCCTGTGGACGCCGCCCCATTTCTGGGCGCTGGCGCTGTACCGCGTGGAAGACTACCGCCAGTCCGGCCTGCCCATGCTGCCCGTGACGCATGGCAGCGAGTACACGCGGCTGCAGATCCTGCTGTACACGGTGATCCTGTTTGCGGCCTGCATGCTGCCCTTCATGTACGGCATGAGTTCCTGGCTGTACCTGGTGGTGGCCGTGGTGCTGAGCGTGGGCTTCTGTGCCTATGCCTTTGCACTGTGGCGCAATTACTCGGACCAGCTGTCGCGCAAGACCTTCCGCTTCTCGCTGATCCACCTGAGCGTGCTGTTCCTGGCGCTGCTGGTCGATCACTACCTCTGGCTGGGCTGATGGCCTGAGGGCCGGAGCCGAGCAATGACAAACCGGGCCCAGGAGGCCCGGTTTGTCATTGGGCGACTGCCGCCTTACTTGATCTGCCGCTTTTCCAGCTTGCGCGCCAGCGTGCGCCGGTGCATGCCCAGGCGGCGGGCGGCTTCGGAGATGTTGAAATCGCTCTCGGCCAGGGTTTCGTGGATGTGTTCCCACTCCAGCGTCTTGATGGAGGTGGGGTTGCGCGACAGCTCCACGTCGGTGCGGCCTTCCAGGCGGCCGAAGGCAGCCTCGATATCGTCGGTGTTGGAGGGCTTGGCCAGGTAGTGGCAGGCGCCGAGCTTGACCGCCTCCACGGCCGTGGCAATGCTGGCATAGCCGGTGAGCACGACGATCACGGCCGTGGGGTTGTGCTGGTGCAGCATCTGCACGCAGGTCAAGCCCGACGCGTTGCCCGCCAGCTTGAGGTCCATGACGGCGTACTGGGGCGAATGCGTCTGCAGCAGCTCGCGCACTTCCTCGGCGCTGGCGGCCTGCAGCACGCGGTAGCCGCGCCGCTCGAACGAGCGCGTCAGCGTGCGCGCAAAGGTCGCATCGTCTTCAACCAGCAGCAGGAGGCGGGAGCTGTCCATGGGCGATTCGGGTTCCTGTGGGCGCCGCTTCAGGCGCCGGGTTCAATGGCGATCGATGACAGGGGCAGGCGGATCTCCACCTCACTGCCCCGCGGCGGGGTGTTCCTCACCTGAACGCGTCCGCCCAGCGAGCGCGCCACGTTGAGCACCAGGAACAGGCCCAGCCCCCGGCCCGGACGCTCCGTCTTGGTGGAGATATGGCGCTGGCCCAATTGTTCCAGTACGGCGGGTGCAAAGCCCGGTCCCCGGTCGCGCACGGTGATGCACAGCATGCCGGTGCGCACGGCCAGGTGCAGCGCCACATGGCGGGGGGAGGCTTCGGCCGCATTGTCGAGCACATTGCAAACCATTTGCTGCAACGCGGTATCGGAAAGAATGGGGAAGTCCTCGTCGGCCTGGACATAGTCGAAACGCTCCACGGCGTGGCGCGACTGCCAGTGCGCGACCACGCCGTCCATGAAGGCGCGCAGCGTGGTGGCCTGGGGCGCATCGGCGCGGGTCTCGCCGGCCGACATGAGTACGCTGGAGACGATGGACTTGCAGCGCAGCAGCTGCTGCTGCATTTCCTGCAGGTCGGCCAGCAGGTCGGGGTCTTGCGTGATGGCAGGCATGCGCTGCCAGTCGCCCAGGATGACGGACATGGTGGACAGCGGCGTGCCCAGCTCGTGCGCCGCGCCCGTGGCCAGCAGGCCCATGCGCACGATGTGCTCCTCTTCGCTGGCACGCTGGCGCATGTTGGCCAGCCGTGCGTCGCGCCGGCGCAGGTTGGAGACGATGCGGCGCAGGAAGACGACCAGCAGCACCGTGGTCAGGCCGAAACTGATCAGAATGCCGCTCACGTACAGGCCGGGCAGCCCGTCCGGTCCCGCCGCGCCAATGGGCAGGGGCCAGTGCACGATGGCCAGCACCAGGGTGCACAGCGAGGTGCTGGCAACGATGATCCAGGCGTGCACGGGCCGCAGCAGCACGGCGCCCAGAATGCCCTGCAGCAGGAACAGATAGATGAAGGGATTGCTGGCGCCGCCGCTCAAATACAGCTGTATGGCCAGGGCCAGCACGTCGGCCAGCAGGGCCAGGAACAGGTTGCGCGCCGAGATCTGGCGGCGGTGGCTGCGGTACCAGTAGATGTAGCCCAGATTGGTGAAGACGCTGGCCAGCAGCACCAGGGCCATGGCCGGCAACGGCAGGGTGATGCCGAAGCCGTAGTGCACCAGGGAGATGGTGATCACCTGCCCGACCACGGCAAACCAGCGCAGCTGTATCAGCAGCTGCATGTTCTGGCGTTCGGTGGTGCGCTCGACGCGGAACAGGGACTCTGAAGGCGAATTCACGCCGGCGATTGTGCGCTACCGCAGGCAGCCGTGGCGTGGCAGGGTCTTGTAGAGGACTGGTGTAAAAAAGGCCACCGATGTCATCGGCGGCCCTGTTGCTTGCAGCGACGGCTTTACGGCTTTACGGGCTTGCTGCTTGCCTGCCGGTCATTGCGCCTGACCAGCCAGGCCGCGCCGACCACCATCAGCGCCAGCCCGTACCAGGTCAACGCATAGACCAGGTGGCTGTTGGGAAAGCGGATCACGGTCATGCCCGGGCGTGGCCAGGTGCCGTCTGCCACGGGCTGGCCCGGCAGGCCTGCGTCGATGAAGTAGGGGGCTGCATGGTCCAGGCCCTGGGCCTGCGCAATGGCCACCACATCGCGCGAGAACCAGCGCTGCTGAGCAGGATCGTTCTCGCGCAGGAAGCCGCCGCGCGGCTCGCTGATGCGCAGCAGGCCGGACACCGTCACCTGGTCCTGGGATGCCTGCCCGGGCTGCGCCTGCCAGCGTGCGCGCTGCTCCGTGGGGATGAAGCCCCGGTTGACCAGCACCTGGTTGCCGTCGTCCATCTGCAGCGGCGTCAGCACCCAGAAACCGGCGCCCAATTCGGTCACGGCCTGTGTCAGCACGGTCTTGCCGGCCAGCCAGTGGCCGCTGGCCTGCACGGCGCGGTACTCGTGGTCGGCGGTCGTGATCCGTGGCCATTCGGCGGGCGGAGGCAGGGCGGCAGGCGCGGCGTGCACGCGCTGGTCCACGCGCTCTATGAGCTGAAGCTTCCAGGCACGGCGCTGGACCTGCCAGCTGCCCAGGAAGAGGAAGCCCAAAAACAAGGCGATGCCCACCGAGATGAGCATCGCCTGAGCGAGTGGGCCACGCCGGCGCGATGCGCCGGCGTGGCTGGAGGGCCCGGAGTTTCCGGATGCGGTCAAGGCGTGACCGAGGCCGGAGCCGTCTGCGCCGCGGGAGCGGGCGGCATGGTGTGCTGGGGCATCATGTTGGTGTTCATGTGGAACATGACCCACAGGGTGCCCGCAATGCCGATGGCCACGAAGACCACGGTGAAGATGGTGGACAGCAGGGTCCAGCCGCCTTCGATCTTGCCGTTCATGTGCAGGAAAAAGACCATGTGGACCACGATCTGCACCACGGCGAAGCCGCCGAGCACCATCACCGCCGTTGCGCGGTCCGAGATGACGTTGCTCATCACCAGCCAGAACGGGATGGCCGTCAGGATGATCGAGAGCACGAAGCCCCACATGTAGCCCGAGAACGTGCTGTGCGGGCCGGCGTCGTGGTGGTGGTCGTCATGGCCGTGATGGTCGTGGTGACCGTGGCCATGGCCGGCGTGGATGTCGTGTGCAGCCATTTACAGCACCCCCATCAGATAAACAAAAGTGAAGACGCCGATCCAGACCACGTCCAGGAAGTGCCAGAACATCGACAGGCACATCAGGCGGCGGTTGTTCTCGTGCGTCAGGCCGTGCTTGTTGATCTGGATCATCAGCGTGATCAGCCAGATCAGGCCGAAGGTCACGTGCAGGCCGTGGGTGCCCACCAGCGTGAAGAACGAGGACAGGAAGGCGCTGCGCTGCGGGCCCGCGCCCTCGTGCAGCAGGTGGGAGAACTCATAGAGTTCCAGGCCCAGGAAGCACAGGCCGAACAGGCCGGTGATGGCCAGCCACAGCTGGGTGCCGCCCAGCTTGCCCTGCTGCTTTTGCAGCATGGCGAAGCCGAAGGTGATGGACGACAGCAGCAGGAAGGCCGTGTTCATCGCCACCAGGGGCAGGTCGAACAACTGGGCACCCGTGGGGCCGGCAGCGTAGTTGCGGCCCAGCACGCCGTAGGTGGCGAACAGCGCTGCAAAGATCAGGCAGTCGCTCATCAGGTAGAGCCAGAAGCCCAGAGCGGTGCCATTTTCGGGATGGGGCTCCTCGGCGAGGTGGTACTCGCGCGGGGCCAGGGCGGCAGCGCCGCCTGCGGTGTAACGGGTATCAGACATGACGTGCCAGCTGTTGTGTGCGCAGTTCTTCCGTGGCCGCGACTTCTGCGGCGGGGATGTAGTAGTCGCGCTTGTAGTTGAACGTGTGGATGATCGACGCCAGCACGGTGGCGGCGAACGACGCGATGGCCAGGGGCCACATGTGCCAGATCATCGCGAAGCCGAAGACCGTGGACAGCGCGGCGATCACGACGCCGGCACCCGTGTTGGACGGCATGTGGACGGGCTTGAAGCCGGTCAGCGGACGCTGGTAGCCATGCTTCTTCATGTCCCACCAGGCATCGATCTCATGCACCACGGGCGTGAAGGCGAAGTTGTACTGGGGCGGGGGCGAGGAGGTGGCCCACTCCAGCGTGCGGCCTTCCCATGGGTCGCCGGTCACGTCACGCAGCTGGTCGCGCTTGAAGTAGCTGACCACGAGCTGCATCAGGAAGCTGCCGATGCCCAGGGCCACCAGGCCTGCGCCGCAGGCGGCGATGATGAACCAGATCTGCAGCGAGGGGTCCTCGAAGTGGTTGGCGCGGCGTGTCACGCCCATCAGGCCCAGCACGTACAGCGGTGTGAAGGCGACCCAGAAGCCGACCAGCCAGAACCAGAACGAGCACTTGCCCCAGAACTCGTCGAGCTTGTAGCCGAAGGCCTTGGGGAACCAGAAGTTGATGCCGGCGAACACGCCGAACACCACGCCGCCGATGATCACGTTGTGGAAGTGGGCAATCAGGAACAGGCTGTTGTGCAGCACGAAGTCGGCCGGGGGAACGGCCAGCAGCACGCCGGTCATGCCGCCGATGGCGAAGGTGCACATGAAGCCCACGGTCCACAGCATCGGCACGGTGAAGCGGATGCGGCCGCGGTACATGGTGAACAGCCAGTTGAAGATCTTGGCGCCCGTCGGGATCGAGATGATCATCGTCGTGATGCCGAAGAAGGTGTTCACGCTGGCGCCGGAGCCCATGGTGAAGAAGTGGTGCAGCCAGACCAGGTAGGACAGGATGGTGATACACACCGTCGCGTACACCATGGAGGTGTAGCCGAACAGGCGCTTGCGGCTGAAGGTGGAGACGATCTCCGAGAAGATGCCGAAGCAGGGCAGGATCAGGATGTAGACCTCGGGGTGGCCCCAAATCCAGATCAGGTTCACGTACAGCATGGGGTTGCCGCCCAGCTCGTTCGTGAAGAAGTTCGTGCCGACGTAGCGGTCCAGCGACATCAGCACCAGGGCTGCGGTCAGGATGGGGAACGAGGCCACGATCAGCGCGTTGGTGCACAGGGCGGTCCAGGTGAAGACGGGCATCTTCATCAGGTTCATGCCGGGTGCGCGCATCTTGATGATGGTCACGATCAGGTTGATGCCTGACAGCGTGGTGCCGACGCCGGCCACCTGCAATCCCCAGATGTAGTAGTCAAGCCCGACCCCGGGGTTCTGCGCCCCCAGGTTGGACAGGGCCAGCCAGCCGGAGGTGGAGAACTCGCCCAGGAACAGCGAGATCATCACCAGCACGGCGCCGCCCGTGGTCATCCAGAAGCTGAAGTTGTTCAGGAACGGGAAGGACACGTCGCGGGCGCCGATCTGCAGCGGCACCAGATAGTTCATCAGGCCGGTCACGAAGGGCATGGCCACGAAGAAGATCATGATCACGCCGTGGGCCGTGAAGATCTGGTCGTAGTGGTGCGGAGGCAGGTAGCCCAGGTTGTCGCCGAAGGCCATGGCCTGCTGCAGGCGCATCATCAGCGCGTCGGCAAAGCCGCGCAGTAGCATGACCAGACCGAGGATCATGTACATGATGCCGATCTTCTTGTGGTCGATGCTGCACAGCCAGTCGCGCCACAGCGGGCCCCACAGGCGGAACTTGGTGAGCAAGCCCAGCACGCCGAGGCCGCCGAGCACCACGGCGATGAAGGTCACCAGCACGATGGGCTCATGCGCCATCGGGATGGAATCCCAGGTGATGCGTCCCAGCAGCCAGTGGGCCTGTGCCGGGGAGGTATGTTCAGACATATCGAGTCTCTTAGGTCGTGATGCGCGCGGGCGGCGGTCTGGCCGTCGTCCGCTGCGCTAACTGCTTATTGCTGAGCGCTGGCGGCGGAGCCGTCGCGCTGGTCCAGGAAGGCCACGACGCGGTCGGCGTTTTGCACCGTGCACACATCCTGGGGCAGGTTCATGCCCACGGCCTTGAGATAGGCTTCGCCGCCGGCAGCGTCGATGGCCATCATGTGGTGCATGCACATCTTGCCTTCTTCGACGCAGCGGTTGAGCACCTTGTCGTACAGGCCTTCGTCCACCGTGGCGAAGCGCTCGACCGGGTTGCGCTCGCTGGGCTTGACCAGGTTCAGGTAGGTATCGCGTGTCAGGGCCTTGCCTTCGGACTTGGCCTTGGCAACCCACTGCTCGAACTCTTCGTTGCTCAGACCATGGAACTTGAACGTCATGCCCGAGAAGCCGGCGCCGCTGTAGTGCGATGCCAGGCCATGGAACACGCCGGGCTTGTTGATCACGGCGTTCAGCTCGGTCTGCATGCCGGGCATGGCATAGATCATGCCGGCCAGGTCAGGCACGTAGAAGGCGTTCATCGTCGAGGTGGCGGTCAGCTTGAAGTGGATGGGACGATCCACGGGAGCGGCCAGCTCGTTGACGGTGGCGATGCCTTTTTCAGGGATGAAGAACAGCCACTTCCAGTCCATGGCCACGACCTGCACCTCCAGCGGCTTGACATCGGTGCTCAGCGGCTTGGTGGCCGAGACACGGTCCAGCGGACGGTAGGGATCCAGCTTGTGGGTGCTGATCCAGGTGATGGCGCCCAGCGCGATGATGATCATCAGCGGCACGGACCAGATCACCAGCTCCAGCGTGGTGGAGTGATGCCATTCGGGGTCGTAGTGGGCCTCGGTGTTCGACTGGCGGTATTTCCAGGCGAAAAGCAGCGTGAGGATGATCACCGGGATGATGATGATCAGCATCAGCAAGGTGGCCGTGACCACCAGGTTGCCTTGCTGCGCGGCGATGTCGCCGGCGGGGTTGAGCACGACGGCTTTGCTGCAGCCAGTGAGACTGGCTGTCAAAGCGGCCGCGGTGAGCCACGCAGGCCCACGGAGTTCCTTGATTTTTAGCATGCTAGGGGCGCAACAAGAGCGCGTTTACATAGAAACGCGGATTACAAGATCCGGGCAAATGTATTACGAAGTATAAATTTGTCCATTGGACATTTTGTCCAACGTCAAGGAGAACCCGGGAACTTTCTGCTACCTGGGCGGGTGCACGGCAGGTGCCTGGCGGTCCGGAGGCCGCATTTTCGCGTCGCGCGCAGCAGGACAAACACCGAGGCCGGTCGAGGTGGAAACCGCCTTGCGCCAGATCAAGCGAGGGCGTAGAACAGAGCTGTCAGTGAGACGAGACAAGGAGCATCCATCTATGAGCGGCCTCGACACAACTGCAAGCTTCCCCAACGGAAGCTATGAGAGCAAGGAATCTCTGTCCCGCGCCGACACCCACGAAGATGTCACGCCCAACGAAATCGCCGTCGGCGTGATCATCGGGCGATCCTCGGAGTACTTCGACTTCTTCGTGTTCGGCATCGCCTGCGTGCTGGTCTTCCCGGCATTGCTGTTCCCTTACCTTTCCAAGCTCGACGGCACGCTGATGTCGTTCGCCATCTTTGCGCTGGCCTTCGTGGCCCGTCCGCTGGGCACGGCGCTGTCCATGGCCGTGCAGCGGCGCTGGGGACGGGCCACCAAGCTGACGCTGGCGCTGTTCCTGCTGGGAATCTGTACCGTGGGCATGGCCTTCCTGCCCAGCTACCAGCAGGCAGGCGTGAACGCCATCATCGTGCTGGCGCTGCTGCGCATAGGCCAGGGCATTGCGCTGGGCGGCTCCTGGGACGGCCTGCCGTCGCTGCTGGCCATGTCGGCGCCCAAGAACCGGCGTGGCTGGTATTCGATGATGGGCCAGTTGGGCGCTCCGCTGGGCTTCGTGCTCGCGGCAGGGCTGTTTGCCTTCATCTACGCACATGTCGGAGCCGACGAGTTCCTCAGCTGGGGCTGGCGCTATCCCTTCTGCGTGGCCTTTGCCATCAACGTCGTGGCACTGTTCGCCCGGCTGCGCCTGGTGGTGGGCCAGTCCTACACCGAACTGCTGCAGCAGCGTGAGCTGGAGCCCATGGGCGTGCTGCCGCTGATGCGTGACGAAGGCCGCAACGTGGTGATCGGCGCCTTTGCCGCACTGGCCAGCTTTGCGCTGTTCCACCTGGTGACCATCTTCCCGCTGTCCTGGATCTCGCTGTATTCGGACCAGTCGGTGACCCATGTGCTCTGGGTGCAGATCGTGGGCGCCTTCTGTGCGGCTGCCGCCATCATGGTCTCCGGCTGGCTGGCCGACCGCGTGGGGCGGCGCAACACGCTGGGCACCATGGCCTGCCTGATCGGCATCTTCAGCTTCCTGGCGCCCTGGCTGCTGGGCAGCGGAACGACGGGCAACAACGTGTTCATCATCGTCGGCTTCATCCTGCTGGGCCTGTCCTATGGCCAGGCGGCAGGCACGGTGACGTCCAACTTCCCCTCACGCTATCGCTACACCGGCGCGGCCCTGTCCTCGGACATGGCCTGGCTGGTCGGCGCGGCCTTCGCTCCGCTGGTGGCGCTGGGTGTGTCCTCGCGCTTCGGGCTGGTGGCGCTCGGTATCTATCTGCTGTCGGGCGCGCTGTGCACCCTGGCGGCGCTGGGCATCAACCGGGCCATCGAGGCGCGCGACTGAACGGGCGCAGCAAAACGAAAGGCCGGCTCTGCCGGCCTTTTTTGTCGCCGGGCCGTCCCAAGGCAAAAAGCTGGCGCCCTGGGGGCAGCGGACCTTGCGAAGCAGGGGGGCGTGGGGGCACTTTCCGTTGTGCCTTCGCCTCAGGGGTTTTCACCGTAGCGCTGCTTGAAGTCGAATTCGAGCCTGTCGCAGTCCTGCACCGATTCAAACTGCTGCGTCTTGCGCTCGGCCTCGGGCCGCGCGGTTTCCTTGCGGCAGATCTTGATGGTTTCGCGCTCCACCCAGCGCGCCTCGCCTTCGGGCGTGGACAGCAGCTGGCCAGCCAGCATGAGTACGGCGAAAAAGGCCACGGGCAGGCCGATGAGCCAGGGCACGATGCGGCTTTTCGGTGGCTTGGCCGGATGCGCCCCGTTGCCGCGGGCAGCGCGGGGCAGTTCGCTGGAATGAGGCTCTGGTGTCTGTGGTTGCGCCATGGTGTGCTTGCTGTGGTTCCGGCTGGCGATTATCCAGGGAGCCCATCGCGCGCAGTCTGAGCGGGATCAGGGAACGGCGAGATCGCCTGTGCTGGCCATCTCCCCCATCTCCTGCGCCGGCCATTTCTCCAGCGCAAGAATGCCGGCCCTGCGGCCCAGATGGGGCGCCCCCCACAGCTGCAGCCGGCGCGGTCCGGGTGCAAAGCCCGGCGGCGCAACCGGCCAGCGACGGGCTGGAGATCGTGCTCAAGGGCGGGCAGATGGGAGGCAAGGCCTTCTTTGGCCAGGTGCGTGATGGAGGCCAGGCAGGGCTCGCTGCCGCAACCATGGGGCAAACCTATAATGCGCGTTGGTCCCGACGGGACACCCTCCCGCCAGGGGCAGCGCCCCGCGTGCGCGCTCCGAACTCCTAGATACCATGAGCACACCCACTTTCACCGTTGCCGACATCCGCAAGAGCTTCCTGGACTTTTTCGCATCCAAGGGCCACACCATCGTGGAGTCGAGCCCCCTGGTGCCCGGCAACGATCCGACGCTGATGTTCACCAACTCGGGCATGGTCCAGTTCAAGGACGTGTTCCTGGGCACCGACAAGCGCCCCTACAAGCGCGCCACCTCGGTGCAGACCTGCCTGCGCGCAGGCGGCAAGCACAACGATCTGGAAAACGTGGGCTACACGGCCCGCCACCACACCTTCTTCGAGATGCTGGGCAACTGGTCCTTCGGCGACTACTTCAAGCGCGAGTCGCTCAGGTGGGCCTGGGAACTGCTGACCGAGGTCTACAAGCTGCCCAAGGAACGCCTGCTGGCCACGGTCTACGCCGAGGACGACGAGGCCTACGACATCTGGACCCAGGAAATCGGCCTGCCGCCCGAGCGCGTGATCCGCATCGGCGACAACAAGGGCGGCCGCTACAAGAGCGACAACTTCTGGATGATGGCCGACACCGGCCCCTGTGGCCCCTGCTCGGAAATCTTCTACGACCACGGCGCGCACGTGGCCGGCGGCCCCCCCGGCAGCCCCGATGAAGACGGTGACCGCTTCATCGAGATCTGGAACAACGTGTTCATGCAGTTCGACATGGACGAGCAGGGCAACGTCAAGCCGCTGCCCGCACCCTGCGTGGACACCGGCATGGGCCTGGAGCGCCTGGCCGCCATCCTGCAGCACGTGCACAGCAACTACGAGATCGACCTGTTCCAGGCCCTGATCAAGGCCGCCGCACGCGAGACACATACGGCCGACCTGGACAATCCTTCGCTCAAGGTCATCGCCGACCATATCCGCGCCACTTCCTTCCTCGTGGCCGACGGCGTCATCCCCTCCAACGAAGGCCGTGGCTACGTGCAGCGCCGCATCGTGCGCCGCGCCATCCGCCATGGCTACAAGCTGGGCCAGAAGACGCCGTTCTTCCACAAGCTGGTCAAGGACCTGGTGGCCGTGATGGGCGACGCCTATCCCAAGATCCGCGAGCAGGAAGCGCGCATCACCGAAGTGCTGCGGGTCGAGGAAGAGCGCTTCTTCGAGACCCTGGCCAACGGCATGGAAATCCTGGACGCGGCGCTGGCCGGTGGCGCCAAGGTGCTGCCTGGCGACGTGGCCTTCAAGCTGCACGACACCTATGGCTTCCCGCTGGACCTGACCAACGACGTCTGCCGCGAGCGCGGCCTGGGCGTGGACGAGGCGGGCTTCCAGGCTGCCATGGAAGAACAGAAGAACAAGGCCCGCGCAGCAGGCAAGTTCAAGATGGACCGCGCCCTGGAGTACACGGGCGATGCCAATGCCTTCACGGGCTACCAGAAGCTGGCCGAGGCCGCCAAGGTGGTGGCGCTGTATGCCGAAGGCAGCGCCGTGCAGGAGCTCAAGGCCGGCCAGAGCGGCGTGGTCGTGCTCGACACCACGCCTTTCTACGCCGAGTCCGGCGGCCAGGTGGGCGACCAGGGTGTGATCGGCACCGCTGGCGCGCGCTTCGCGGTCGAGGACACGCTCAAGATCAAGGCCGATGTGTTCGGCCACCACGGCGTGCTGGAGTCCGGCAGCCTCAAGGTGGGCGATGCCGTGCAGGCCGAGGTGGATACGCAGCTGCGTGCCGCCACCATGCGAAACCACTCGGTCACGCACATCATGCACAAGGCCCTGCGCGAAGTGCTGGGCGACCACGTGCAGCAAAAGGGCTCGCTGGTCAACGCCGAGCGCACGCGCTTCGACTTCGCCCACAACCAGCCCGTGACCGCTGAAGAGATCCGCGAGATCGAGCGCCGCGTGAACGCCGAGATCCTGGCCAACACGCCCACCGATGCGCGCGTGATGGACATCGAATCGGCCAAGGCCACGGGCGCCATGATGCTGTTCGGCGAGAAGTACGGCGACTCCGTGCGCGTGCTGGACATCGGCACCAGCCGCGAGCTGTGCGGCGGCACCCACGTGCAGCGCACGGGCGATATCGGCCTGTTCAAGGTGGTGGGCGAAGGCGGCGTGGCCGCTGGCGTGCGCCGCATCGAGGCGGTGACCGGCGAGAACGCGCTGGCCTACCTGCAGTCGCTGGAATCCACGGTGGACCAGGCCGCCGCCGCGCTGAAGGCGCCGACGGCCGAGCTGAACACCCGCATCGGCGGTGCGCTGGAGCAGATCCGCGCGCTGGAGAAGGAAGTGGCTGCGCTCAAGGGCAAGCTGGCTTCAAGCCAGGGCGACGAGCTGGCCGGCCAGGCCGTGGACGTCAAGGGCATCAAGGTGCTGGCGGCCAGGCTGGAAGGCGCCGATGCCAAGACCCTGCGCGAGACCATGGACAAGCTCAAGGACAAGCTGGGCGCCGCAGCCATCGTGCTGGCCGCCGTCGATGGCGACAAGGTGCAGTTGGCCGCAGGCGTGACCAAGGCCGAGACCTCGCGCATCAAGGCCGGCGATCTGGTGAACTTCGTTGCCAGCCAGGTCGGCGGCAAGGGCGGCGGCAAGCCCGACATGGCCATGGCCGGCGGCACGGACGCTTCGGGCCTGCCCGCGGCGCTGGCCGGTGTGCAGGCCTGGGTGGCAGAGCGCGCCTGATCCAGTTGCGCGGCAGATGATTCCTGCTGCCCCTGCTGCGGGACGCCCCGGTGGACTCCACCGGGGCGTCTTGCCGTGGGCTTGGCGCATGACCTGCATGGCTTGCGTGATGGGTGTGCTGGCGCAGTCGGCGGCCGCCGCCGCGCAAAGCGTGGTCTTCATCAACCCGGGCCGCTCCGACGAGCGCTACTGGACCACGGTCAGCGAGGTCATGCAGGACGCGGCCAGCAGCCTGGGCATGCAACTGCAGGTGCGCTATGCCCAGCGCGACCACCTGCGCCCCATCGAGATTGCGCGCCAGATTGCCGCCTTGCCCAAGACGCAGCGGCCCCGCTACGTGATGTTTACCAACGACTACAGCGTGGCGCCGGAAATCCTGCGCACGCTGGAGGCCGCGGGCATCGACAGTTTCATGGCCTTCAGCGGCGTGCCCGAGACATTGCGCGGCCAGACCGGCGTGGCCCGGGAGCGCTATCGCCATTGGCTGGGCAGCCTGGAGCCGGGCGCCGAGGAGGCCGGCTACCTGACCGCCAAGTCATTGTTCGCCGCTGCGCGGGCATCGGGCCAGGCGCGTGCGGCCGATGGCCGGCTGCACATGGTGGCCATTGCCGGAGACCGCTCCACGCCATCCTCGGTGGAACGCAATGCCGGCATGCGCCGCGCGGCGGCCGAGGCCAGCGACGTGGTGCTGCAGCAGGAAGTCTTTGGCGAATGGCGCCGCGAACGCGCCGAGCAGCAGGCGGCCGTGCTGTTCCAGCGCTATCCCGAGGTGCGCCTGGTCTGGGCGGGCAACGACGAGATGGCCTTTGGCGCCATGCAGGCCTGGCGGGCGCGGGGGGGCTCGCCGGGGCGTGATGCCTTCTTCAGCGCCATCAATTCATCGGCAGCCGCCATGACGGCGCTGCGCACGGGCGAGCTGTCGGCGCTGGCGGGCGGCCATTTCCTGACCGGTGCCTGGGCCCTGGTCATGCTCTACGACCATGCGCATGGCAGCGATTTCGCCTCCGAAGGGCTGGAGCAGGTACGGCCCATGTTCACGCTGCTGGACAAGTCCCAGATCGACCGCTACGAGCACAGGATCAGCGCGCCGCTGGCCCCTCTGGACTTTCGCAGCTACAGCAAGCACCTCAACCCCCGGCTGCGGCGCTACGGATTCGAGCTCAGGCACCTGCTGCGCTGAGCGTCTTCCATGCACCGCTTCCGCTCGATTGCCTCCCTGCTGATCCTGCGCATCATGCTGCTGGCCGTGGCCTGCATGCTGGTGTTCGGCGGTGCCCATGCCTGGTGGGAGTACCGCAAGGGGCAGCAGGAATTCCGGCGCTCCATGGAAACGCTGGTGGCCAACAGCATGATCTCGTTGTCCGCCGCGCTGTGGGACATCGAGCCGGCCCTGGTGCGCGAGCAGGTGCAGTGGATGGGCAAGCTGCCCTTGGTAGGCCATGTGCAGTTGCGCGTCACCTCCACGGGCGAGATGTACGAGGCCGGCGAGCCCAGGGATGGCCGCCTGCCCGCCGTGTCCATGCTCATTCCGGCGCCCCGTCACAGCCAGTCCAGCCTGCCGCTGGGCGAGTTGCAGGTCTGGGAGAACCGGGGCCACTACCTGGAGGTGCTGCGCGACTCCACGCTGCGCGTGCTGCTGGGCTATGCGCTGTTCACGGCCCTGGTCTGCCTGATGGTGGCCTGGGTGATGCGCAGGGAGCTGCGCCAGCCGCTGCAGCAGATTGCGGGCTTTGCGGCCAGCCTCAAGCCCAATGAGTTGTCGAGGCCCTTGGTGCTGGAGCGGACGCGCCGCGGGCAGCACGACGAAATCGACATGGTGGTGCAGGGCTTTGGCCAGCTGCAGCACGACCTGCGCGGCCATATCGAGCATCTGGACCAGCTGGTAGCCCAGCGCACGGCCCAGCTGGAGGAGCTGGTGGACGAGGTCAAGCGCATGTCGCTGACCGACGCGCTGACCGGATGCCTCAACCGACGTGCCATGGACGAGCGCCTGGCCTCCGATGTCGCCCAGGGCCAGCGCCTGGGTGCGGCCCTGAGCGTGATGTTCGTGGACGTGGACCGCTTCAAGCAGGTCAATGACAGGCATGGCCATGCCGCAGGCGATGCCGTGCTGCGCGAGGTGGCACTGCGTTGCCGGCACGCACTGGAGAGCCAGCCTTCGGCTCAATGGATGGCGCGCTATGGCGGGGAGGAGTTCCTGATCGTGATGCCCGGTGTCGCCGCGGCCCAGGCCTGGGCGCTGGCCGGGCGGCTTCGCGAGGCCATACGCTCCACGCCCATACGGGTCCACGGCCTGGAGCTGGCGGCGACGGCCAGCTTTGGCGTGGCGCAACTGCAGGGCGCCGAGAGCGCACAGGAACTGCTGCAGCGCGCCGATGCCATGCTCTATGAGGCCAAGCACGCCGGGCGCGACTGCGTGCGCGCGGCTGACCTCGCCTGAACGGCGCGGCGCCAGGGCCGGCTCAGAACAGTTCGATGTCGTTGCTGTTCACCTGGGGTGCCAGCAGCCCCTGGGTGATCAGGTCACCGTAGTACCAGGTCTGGTTGCGGCCATGTTCCTTGGCGTGGTAGAGCGCCTGGTCCGCCTGGCCCAGCACCTCCACGGGCGCGCCCGTGCCCATGGCGGCAAAGCCCGTGCTGACGGTGATGCGGCCGACCTGGGGGAACTCGTAGCTCTCCACGTCGTGGCGCAGGCGCTCCAGCGCCTTGCGGGCATTGGCCAGGCTGACCGAGCGCAGCAGCACCACGAATTCCTCGCCGCCGAAGCGGAACACGCGGTCCTTGGCGTCGAAGCAGCTGCGCAGGATGTTGGCGACCAGGATCAGCACCTCGTCGCCATACAGGTGGCCGAAGCGGTCGTTGATGCGCTTGAAATGGTCGATGTCGATGGCGGCCAGCCACTGGCCGGGAACGTCTTCCGTGGCCACGCCCGGCATGGCCATCGGCGGCTCCTGCAGCGACAGGCGCAGGAACTGCTCGTCGAAGGTCTTGCGGTTGAGCAGGCCGGTCAGCGCATCGCGTTCGCTGTAGTCCAGCAGGCTCTGGTAGTTGTGATAGACGCCGAAGATGCCCTGGATCACGTCGAGCCGGCTGGGCGAGAAGGCGGTGGACTGCGTGATCTCCAGGCAGTGGTAGGCCGTCTCCTGGCGCCACAGCGGCAGCCACAGCACGTGCTGGCCGTCAGGCTGGACGGCCGAGGCGATCAGGGCGCGCTGCTGCAGCGCCTGCTGCAGCGCGGGCATGGAGGCCAGTTCCACGCTTTGCGGGTCATACAAGGCCTCGGCATCGGTGGACATGACCTGATCGCCCTGGCTCCAGGTGCGCGCGCGCACGCAGTGCCTGCCGTCGGGCATGGCGAACAGCTCCAGCGCCCGCACCTGCACCACGCCATTGAGCTTGAACAAGGTGGACAGCACCGAGATTTCCAATCGCAGATGGTCCCTGTGGGCCGTCATCTCGACCAGGTTCTGTAGCAATGGCTGCATGCGAGGCCTTGTATTGGAAGAGGGCGCGACCGGCTCAGCGGCGCTCAAACACCAGATCCCATACACCGTGGCCCAGGCGGATGCCACGGTTCTCGAACTTGGTCAGCGGGCGGTATTCAGGCTTGGTGGCATAGCCTTCGGCCGTGTTGGCCAGCAGGGGTTCCGCACCCAGCACCTCCAGCATCTGGACCGCATAGGGCTCCCAGTCGGTGGCGCAGTGGATGTAGCCACCGGGACGCAGCCGGCGGGCCAGCTTGGCCACCAGCGGCTCCTGGATCAGGCGGCGCTTGTTGTGCTTTTTCTTGTGCCAGGGGTCGGGGAAGAAGATGTGGATGCCGTCCAGGCTGGCCTCGGGCAGCATGTTGTCGATGACTTCGACGGCGTCGTGCTGCAGGATGCGGATATTGGAGATGTCCTGCTCGCCAATGCGCTTGAGCAGGGCGCCCACGCCGGGTTCGTGCACCTCGCAGCACAGGAAGTTGTCATCGGGGCGCACGCGCGCAATGTGCGCCGTGGCCTCGCCCATGCCGAAGCCGATCTCCAGGATCAGGGGGGCCTGGCGGCCATAGGTGGCCGCCGCATCCAGCGGCGCGGCCCGGTAGTTCAGCACGAAGCGCGGGCCCAGTTCCTCGAAGGCCTTGGCCTGGCCTGTCGTGGTGCGGCCTGCGCGGCGCACATAGCTCTTGATGGTCTTGGGATGGGCCACGCCCTCGGGCGGCTGGCCGGTACGGGCGGCCGCAGGTGTGGAGGGTGAAGAGGAATCGTGCGGCGTACCGGGGGCAGCGGACATGGTGTTCGGGGTATCGCCGTCCATGGACTGCTCGGCTTGGGGGGAAGAAATTGGGTTCACGGGCTCAATTGTATGTATGGCGCCAGCCCTGGACCCAGAACTGCAGCGCTTCGCCCAATGCGGCCTGGGGAGAAGGCTGGGGCAGTCCCAGGTGGGCGGCTGCGGTGCGCAGCGTCGTCACGGGGGCACTGAGGTCCAGCGCAGGGGCGCCATGCTGCTTGGAAAGCTTTTCGCCGTCGGGCATGAGCACCAGCGGCGTGTGCAGGTACTGCGGGTGACCTATGCCCAGGGCACGCTGCAGCAGCATCTGGCGGGGCGTATTGTCGGCGAGGTCGGCGCCGCGTACCACATGGGTGATGCCCTGCAGGCCGTCATCGACGACCACGGCCAACTGGTAGGCCCACAGGCCGTCGGCCCGGCGCAGGACAAAGTCTCCCACGCCCTGGATCACATCCTGCTGCTGTGCGCCCAAGCGGCGGTCCTGCCAGTGCACAACGGGGTCATGGCGGGCGAAGCGGTCCAGCGCAAAGCGCCAGGCCCGGGCGCTCTTGCCGTGCAGGCCTTCGCGGCAGGTGCCGGGGTAGGGCCGCTCCACATGGCGCTCATGGGCCCAGCCCAGGTCGTCCCAGGCTGCCTCGATGTCCTTGCGCGTGCAGCCGCAGGGATAGGCCAGGCCGCTGGCCTTGAGCCGCTCCAGTGCGCTTTCGTAGAAGGTGTGGCGGCGGGACTGCCAGACAGGCTCATCGTCCGGCAGCAGGCCGCAGGCGGCAAGCTGGTTCAGGATGGCGGTGCCGGCACCGGGCTGGCAGCGCGGGGGGTCTATGTCCTCGATGCGCACCAGCCAGCGGCCGCCATGGGCGCGTGCATCCAGCCAGCTGGCCAGCGCCGCCACCAGCGAGCCTGCATGCAGCAGGCCGGTGGGCGAGGGCGCAAAGCGGCCGACATACGGTGATGGGGCGGGTGCGGAGCCGGTTTCGGCGGATTCAGGGGCGGCGGGAATCATCGGGGCCGGATGTTAAGGCCTTGCGCCGCCCCTTGCCAGGACCTGGTGGCCTGGGTCAGTCCGCGACCAACGCCAGGGCCATTTCCAGTCCCGAGACAAAGGCATCCTCCACGCGGCGGCCAATGCACCAGTCGCCGCACAGGCCCAGGCCCGCATCCTTGTTGCGCAAATGGCTGCGGCCCAGTGGCGACAGGGTCTGGGCATGGGGCCAGAGGTAGACGCTGGCATGGCGGGGAGGAATGCGGATGCGCGTGATTTCGCCAAAGGCCTTCTGCATCTTGGCCAGCACGCGCGGGGCGTCGTCGGCGCGGTGCTCCTGCGACCATTGGGGGCTGGCCAGCACGGTCCATCGCTCGCTTTGGGAGCGGCCCGGCTTGGAAGACTCGCGTGCCACCCAGACCGCGCGCTCATGCGTGGTGCGGGCCGCATTCCACTGCGGCCCCAGGGTGGACAGGCCCGCCTCGGTGGCCATGGGGTAGGACAGCGTCAGCGCCCAGCAGGGCGCCATTTCCACGGCCGCCATGCCCTGTACCAGCGACAGTGCAAGGGGCGTGGTCTGCAGCAGCTGGCGCGCCTGGGGCGCGGGCAGGGCGAGTATCACGTCATCGAAGCCTGCGCGGATCTGCGTGGTCGGCTCGGTTGTCTCCACATGCAGGCTCCAGCCCCGCGGGCCGGGCTGGCGTTCGAGCCGGGTCACGCGCTGGCCCAGGTGCAGGCGGTCGGCATCCCACAGCGGCGCGGCCCAGGCCAGCGGCAGGGCCTGCATGTCGGGCGTGGCCACCCAATGGGCTTCGGTCGGGGCGGGCGCGGCGCTGGACTGGCGGCCCTGCGCGTCCAGCACGCGCAGCGTGCTCACGCTCCAGGGGCGGCACAGGCCGGGCACGGTCTGAAGGGCCAGTTCGAAGCGCTTGTCGCGCACGGTGAAATACTGCGCGCCTATGTCGAAGGCTCCCTGCGCGGCGTTGACCGAGCGCATGCGCCCGCCCACCTGGGGCAGCCGCTCGTAGACATGGACATCGTGGCCGGCCTGCATCAGCGTGCGTGCGCAGGCCAGGCCCGCCATGCCGGCGCCAATCACGGCAATGCGGCGTGCGCCGGCTTCGGGGCGTGCCTTGGAGGCTTCGGGGGGCTTGGTGGCCTTTTTCTTGACCGTGGACTTGGAGGCGGCGCGGGAAGCGTTCATGGAGCAGACCTTTGCGGGCAGTGGCAGATTCCGGGAAGCATGTCCTTTCCGGCCTGTCGCACCGCAGCGGCGTGGCAGGCCGGGACCTGTAACCACTCTACACCCGCGCAGACCGCCCGGCGGCGTGCGCCAGCTCAATGTCGGTGATGATTTTCCATGAGAGCGCGGCGCGTGGCGGGGCTCTCCAACTGCTGCAGCCACCACTGCAGCGCACGCGGCGGGACCTGCTGCGGCGCGCCGGACCAGGCGTAGTGCACGCGCACGTTGCGCGAGGGGCGGGCGACCTGGCGGGTCACCAGCAGGCCGGCCTGCACATACACATCGGCCATGAAATGAGGCAGGAAGCCGCAGCCTATTCCGCGCACCTGGGCCTCGATCTTGGCCTGCATGGAGTCCACGGTGAAGATGTCCTGGCCGCTGAGCAGGCCCATGCTGGCGCTGTCGCGCAGGCCTGAATCGGCCACGGCGATGATGCGGTGCTGCAGCAAGGTGGCGTCGGTGATGGGCTCGGGCGCCGTGGCCAGCGGATGGTGGGGTGCCACGGCAAAGACAAAGTCCAGCTCGCCCAGCTCGCAGGCCTGCAGGCCTGCCACGTTGCTGGAGTTGACGGCCACGCCGATGGCCAGGTCGGCGCGGCCCGAGGTCAGCGTCTCCAGCGTGCCGGTGAGGATGCCGTCGCGCAGCTTCAGGCGCGTGGGCGGCTGCATGGCGTAGAAGGCCTCGACCAGCTCCAGCATCGGCGTGCGCGCCACGGCGCCATCGACCACGATGGTCAGGTGCGGCTCCCAGCCCGTGGCCACGCGGCGCACGCGGTGGGCCACGGTGTCGATCTCGTGCAGCAGGCGCACTCCTTCGCGCAGCAGTTCCCGGCCGGCCTCGGTGGGCTGGGCGTGGCGCGAGCGGCGGTCGAACAGCAGCACGTCCAGCGCATCTTCGATCTGGCGCACACGGTAGGTCAGGGCACTGGGCACCAGGCCCAGCTGGCGTGCGGCAGCGGCAAAGCTGCCGGCCTCGGCAATGGCCTGGAGCATGGCCAGGCTGTCGGGGGTGAGCACGTCGCGCGGGCTGGGCATGGGGGCGTTATGGTTTCAAAAGCTTTGAATGATGCCATCAAACCTGCTGCGCCCTGCCTGCGGCAACGGCTTCTACAGTGAGCCATCGACGCAAGAGTTTCGAAGATCTGACAAGTTGGAAAGGGACAAAAACATGATCGCCCTGCGCAAATCCCGGGAACGCGGCCATGCCGATCATGGCTGGCTGCGCTCGCACCACAGCTTCTCCTTCGCGGGCTACCACGATCCGCGCCACATGGGCTTCGGCAACCTGCGCGTGATCAACGAGGACCACATCGCCCCGGGCACGGGCTTCGGCTCCCATGGGCACAAGGACATGGAGATCATCAGCTACGTGCTCGAAGGCCGGCTCTCGCACAAGGACAGCATGGGCAACGAGCAGACCATCTCGCCCGGCGAGGTGCAGCGCATGAGCGCCGGCTCGGGCGTGGTCCACAGCGAGCACAACCATGCGCCGGGACAGACCACGCATTTCCTGCAGATCTGGCTGCTGCCCAGCGAGACGGGCATTGCGCCCGGCTATGCGCAAAAAGCCTTTGCCGACGAGGAAAAGCGCGGCCGGCTGCGGCTGGTGGCCTCGCCCGATGGTGCCGATGGCTCGGTCATCGTCCATGCCGATGCGCGGCTGTATGCCGGGCTGTTCGACGGCGATGAGCAGGCCGAGCTGGAACTGCCTGCCGGCCGCAAGACCTATGTGCACCTGGTGCGCGGCGCGCTGAGCGTCAATGGGCAACGGCTGACAACGGGCGATGCGGCGCTTGTGGAGAATGAACCGCGACTGCGCCTGCACGACGGGGAGCAGTCCGAGGTCCTGGTGTTCGATCTGCAAGCCTGAGAATTCACGAGGAGTACCCATCATGTTGAACCGTCTGAGCAACCCGCTGGCGCTGGCCGGCCGCATTCTGATCGCGCTGATGTTCGTGCCTGCGGGCTTTCAGAAAATCGGAGGCTTCGCCGGGACCGTGGGCTATGCCGCATCAGTAGGCATGCCCATGCCCCAGATCGGCGTGGCCATTGCCCTGGTGGTGGAGATCGTCGGCGGCCTGGCCTTGCTGCTGGGCTGGTGCACGCGCTGGGCAGCCCTGGTGCTGGCGTTCTTCACGCTGGTGGCCAGCTTCTTCTTTCACACCTACTGGAGCGTGCCGGCCGACGCGGCCATGATGCAGCAGCTGCTGTTCTGGAAGAACATCGCCGTGACTGGCGGCCTGCTGGGCTTTGCCGCCCACGGTGCCGGCGGCTGGAGCGTGGATGCGCGGCGCCCTTGAGTGGGTCGGGCAGCGTTGGCCAGTCCCTGATTTTTGTTAGGCTACTGCCTTGAGTGGGCCCCGCAGCAGCGCTGCGGGGCCTTTTGGCGTGTGATGGATTGATGTATGGGGCGCCTCCCGGCCTGCGGCCGTGAACGGCGCCTGAGGATTTCTTGTATGGCAGATATCGTGGTGGTCTACCACTCGGGTTACGGGCACACCCAGCGCATGGCCCAGGCCGTGGCCGACGGCGCGGGCGCGCGCATGCTGTCGATCGACAGCGACGGCCAGTTGCCCGCGGGGGGCTGGGAATTGCTGGCGGCGGCAGACGCCATCGTCTTTGGATCGCCCACCTACATGGGCGGGCCGAGCTGGCAGTTCAAGCGCTTTGCCGATGCCTCTTCCAAGCCGTGGTTCGTGCAGGCCTGGAAGGACAAGCTGTTCGCCGGCTTCACCAACAGCGCCAGCGTCAATGGCAACAAGCAGACCACGCTGGACTACCTGTTCCAGCTGGCCATGCAGCATGGTGGCCTGTGGGTGGGCAGCGGCATGCTGCCGTCCAACGCGCGCGCCGCGCAGCGCAATGACCTCAACTGGATAGGCGCCTTCAGCGGTGCCATGGCGCAGTCGGCCTCGGATGCCTCGGCCGCAGAGATGCTGCCAGGCGACCTGGAGACGGCGCGCGTGTTCGGCGAGCGCGTGGCGCAGCAGGCACTGCGCCTGAAGGCCTAAGCCTTGCCTGGCGGGTCTGCCGGTTCCGTCGGAGCCAGGGGCGTGATGGCCAGGTCTGCGCCCACGGCCCGGCGCTCGTCAAAGACGAAGCAGCCGCCGTCATAGAAGGCGCCGTCGGTTTCCTCGAAGTACTTGAGGATGCCGCCTTCCAGTTGGTAGACATGCTCCAGGCCCTCGTCCCGCATCAGGATGGCGGCCTTCTCGCAGCGTATGCCGCCCGTGCAGTAGCTGACCACGGTCTTGCCGGCCAGGTCGGCCTTGTGGGCGCGCAGCGCAGGCGGGAACTCGGTGAACTTGGTGATGCGCCAGTCGATGGTGTCCTTGAAGGCGCCGGCATCGACCTCGAAGTCGTTGCGCGTGTCCAGCGTCACCACCTCGCGGCCCTCGTCATCGTGGCCCTGCTCCAGCCAGCGGCGCAGCGTAGCGGGGCTGACCGATGGCGCGCGGCCCTCTGCCGGGCGGATGGTAGGGTGGTCCATGCGGATGATCTCGCGCTTGACCTTGACCAGCATCTTGCGAAACGGCACGGTGTCGGACCAGCTTTCCTTGGGCGCCAGGTCGGCAAAGCGCTCATCGGCGCGCAACTGGTCAACGAAGCTGTGCACCGCCTGGGCGGGGCCGGCCAGGAAGAAGTTGATGCCTTCCTCGGCCAGAAGGATGGTGCCCTTGAGCGCCAGGGCCTGGGCGCGTTCGGCCAGGGTGTCGCGCAGCGCCGCTGCATCGGGCAGCGGCGTGAACTTGTAGCAGGAAATATTGAGGATATCGGGCACAGGCAGGCAGGCGGGGGCGGCAAGGGCCGCAGGTTGGATCGGGTCGCCGGCGAGGGGCGGCCCGATCAGCCGCCCGACACCAGCAGGGTCTTGATTTTATTGGCCAGCTGGGCCACGGCCAGCGAAGCCGGTGCGCCGGGCATGGAATGCAGCAGCAACTGGCGGCGCATCACGGCCTCGCGCACCGCCGGGTCGGAGGGGATGTCGCCCAGGTGCGTGAGCCGCAATGGCTCGCCGGAGGCCGTGCTGACAAAGCGGTTGAGCACCTGCTGCAGCTGGCCCGTGATGGCGCGGCCATCTCCGGGGCGTGCCGCCTGGTTGATGGCCAGGCGGATCTGCTGGCGCTTTTGCTGGATGGCCAGCACCTTGATGGCCGCATAGGCATCGGTCAGCGAGGTGGGTTCGGGCGTGGCAATGACCAGCACCTCGGTGGCCATGGATACGGAGAACAGCACCACGTCCGAGATGCCTGCGCCGGTGTCCAGCAGCACGATGTCGTAGCGCGGGGCCAGTGTCTCGATGGTGTGCGTGAACTGCTGGCGGATCTCGGGCGTGAGCCGCGAATACTCGATCATCCCGGAGCCTGCCAGCAGCACCGAGTAGCCTCCGGGCGCCGGCAGGATGGCTTCCTCCAGCGACGAACGGCCGGTGAATACATCGTGCAGCGTGACCTTGGGGTAGAGGTTGAGCACCACATCCAGGTTGGCCAGACCCAGGTCGGCGTCAAGCACCAGGACCTTGAGGCCATGGCGTGTCAGCGCTGCGGCCAGATTGGCCGAAACGAAGGTCTTGCCCACGCCGCCCTTGCCACTGGTCACGGCGATGATGTGTCCGCGCGGCTTGGCGCGCACGGCATCGCTCATCGGAACGGCAGCGGGCAGGGAGGGGTGGGGAATGGCGTTGTCGCTTACCACCGGGCTATCAGCGGAGTCCATCTTCGGGGTCCACATCGGTTGCAATATCTGGATTCAGCCCATTGTCAAACGGGGACGGGGCATACAAAGGTCCGAAAAGCAGGCTTTTTTCCTCCGCGCTTACCGTACTGTCAGGTTGTTCTTCAATGTGCACGCGGTTGCGGCCGGCAGACTTGGCCAGGTACAACTGTTTGTCGGCACGCTCGGTCCACAAGGTTGTGGTGCTGCGTATCCACTGCAGCGCATAGGCGCCGCCGATGCTGATGGTGATCTGCAGCGTCAGCGTGGGTGAGATGACGACCGGCATGCGCTCGATGGCGCTGCGTATGCGTTCGGCCACGGAGACGCCGAATGTCGCAGGGCAGGCGGGCAGCACGATGGCGAACTCCTCGCCGCCGTAGCGGGCCAGCGTATCCATGGGGCGCACGCAATTGGTCAGTGTACGCGCCACCGATTGCAGAACCCGGTCGCCCACGATATGGCCGTGCTGGTCGTTGATCTGCTTGAAATGGTCGATGTCCAGCATCAGCATCAGGGCCGCTTCGCCAGACCGCGCCACGCGGTCGATCTCGCGCTCGGCAATGGTGCGGAAATGGCGGCGGTTGGCCAGCCCCGTGAGCGGGTCGCGCAGCGACAGCGAGCACAGTTCGTCGATCAGCGCCTGCAGATATCGCGTCGGCGAATCCGTGGGCAGATGGACCGCCCCACCAGCGTGGGTAACCAGCGCGTGGGCTGTGGCCAGGCGCAGGTCGCGCAGGTATACGGATTGGTGGGAGGCGGGGGCAGTCACGGAGGGCTGAATGAAAAGCCGGTGAAGTGTATCAGTGTGTAGGCTCAATTGTCGCTGCGCCGGCATCGACTTTTTCACCATCGGTGGTAACAGATGTTGATCCCGGTGCCGACACGAACGGCGGCAACGCCAGGGACGCGATGAATTCCGCATCGGTGCGGTACAGCCGCAGATGCGGTCCGCGGTGCAGTGCGCCCGCCCGCAGCAGCACCTGCTCGGCCGGCAGCTTCAGGCCCACCACATGCAGCACGCCGCTGCGCTTGGCCGCCAGCAGTTGCAGGCGCACGAAGGTCTCCACCCCCGTCACGTCGATGCGGTTGATGGGCTGGGCCAGCAGGCACAGATGGTGCGTCTCCGGGCGCAGCGCCCATTCCTCACCGATACGGCGCTCCAGGGCCGAGGCCGAGCCGAAGTCCAGCTCGGCATCCATGCGCAGGGCCAGCAGGCCCGGCGCCAGCGGCGGCAGCTGCCAGAGGTTGCGGTCGCGCAGGCTGCCGTCGGGATGCTGGCCCACCTCGATGATGCGCGGATGCAGGCGCTGGTAGAGGAAGTAGCCCAGGCTCAGCACAATGCCCGCGAACACGCCCCAGTACATGCGCGGCGCCGTGAGGATGGTCAGCAGCAGCGTGGCCAGCGCAATGCTGCCCTCCACGCGCGACACCTTGAACAACTGCAGCAGCACGCGAGGCTTGACCAGGTTGACCACGGCCGTGATCACAATGGCCGCCAACGCCGCCTTGGGCACGTGGTACAGCGTCGGGATGAACCACAGCACCACGATGACCACCAGCAGGATGGAGAACACGTTGGACCAGCCCGTCTTGGCGCCGGCCAGCAGGTTCACGGCCGAGCGCGAGAACGAGGCGCTGGTGGCAAAGCTGCCGAACAGGCCCGCACTGATCTTGGACAGCCCCTGGGCGACCAGGTCCTGGTTCTCGTTCCAGCGCGTGCCGGCCTGCTGGTGCTCCACCTGGGCGCTGGAGGCGGTCTCCAGAAAGCTCACCAGCGAGATCACGAGCACCGGCATCACCAGGGCGCCGAATTCATCCCAGCTCAGCAATCCCGGCAATTGGAAGCTGGGCAGGCCTGCCGGCAGATGGCCGACCACGGCGCCACCGTCATCGGCGAAGCCCGTGGCCCAGCTGATCACGCCGGTCAGCGCAATGATGAAGATGGCCGAGGGAAAGGCCGCGCGCCAGCGCTTGGCCAGCACCAGCAGCGCAATGCTGGCAACGCCGTAGACGATGGACTGCCAGTCGAAAAGCTGCAGCGAAGGCGTGTTCCAGACCGCGCTCCAGGTCGAGCGCAGGCCCAGCAGCGTGGGCAGCTGCGAGGCCAGGATCAGCAGCGCCGCCGCCTGCGTGAAGCCCGTGAGCACGGGCGAGGTCACCAGGTTGAGCAGCCAGCCGGCGCGCATCAGGCCCAGCGACCACTGCACCAGGCCCGAAAGGATCGCCATCCAGGCGGCCAGGGCCACCCAGTGCGCGGAGCCAGGCTCGGCCAGGCCCGTGAGGGAGGCGCCGATCAGCAGTGCACTCAAGGCCGTGGGCCCCACGCCAAGGCGTGGCGAGCCGCTGAACATCACGGCCACCAGGGCGGGGACGATGGAGGCGTAAATGCCCGTGATCAGCGGCATGCCTGCAAGCGCTGCATAGGCCACGCCCTGGGGCAGCAGCATCAGGCCAACGGTGAGACCGGCCCAGAACTCCCCGCGCAGCACGGCTGCCGAGGGTTTGGGCCATGCCAGGAAGGGAAACCAGCGCGCCAGGGAATGCATGGCCGCTATTGTCATGCCAACGGCATGGTGCCGGGACGTTCGGGCTTGTCCTACAGGTGCTTGCGTCGGCGTCGTATGGGTTTGTCCCGGTGGGGTCCCTAAAGTCGAGGCCTGTGTTGACCGCCTCACAACTATTCAAGGAGTAACCGCATGACTTTCATCACCCAACGCTGCTACCAGATCCTCGCCGTGTCCGCACTGGCTTTCGGCCTGGCCGCATGCGGAAAGACCGAAGACACCGCAGGCCAGAAGCTCGACTCCGCCGTCCAGCAGTCCCAGCAGGCCGCGCAAAGCGCCGGCCAGAAGATCGACAACGCCATGAGCAGCGCCGGCACCAAGATCGAGGAAGGCGCGATGAAGGCCGAAGCGGCCACCACCAACGCCATGAGCCAGGCAGGTGCAGCGCTCGACGATGCAGGCATCACCGCCCAGATCAAGGCCGACCTGATCAAGGAACCCGATATCTCCGCCCTCAAGATCGATGTGGACACCAAGGCTGGTGCCGTCACGCTGACCGGCTCGGTGCCCAGTGACGCGCTCAAGACCCGTGCCGGCGACATCGCCAAGTCCGTCAAGGGCGTGAACAACGTCAGCAACATGCTGGAGATCAAGGCCAGCTGATCGCAGCCACAGGCTTTGTTCCCCCCACTGAAAACCAGGCGCTTTGTCCGCCTGGTTTTTTTACGCCTGAACGCCGTGGCACAGCGCATAAGATGCGCTGCATGAGCACACCCGACCTGCAGATCAGCACCCACCTCATCCACCATCCTTATCAGCCGCCCGAAGGCTTTGTCGCTCCGCAGCCGCCGGTGCACAAGGCCTCGACGGTGATCTTCGAGAACGTGGCGGCCATGCGCCGCCGCCAGTGGCTGGACAAAAGCAGCTACACCTACGGCCTGCACGGCACGCCCACCACCTTCTTGCTGGAAGAGCGCCTGAGCGCGCTGGAAGGCGGCCTGCAGTGCCTGCTGGTGCCCAGCGGCCTCGCGGCCATCGCCACCACTTCCCTGGCCCTGTTGCGCACCGGCGACGAGATGCTGCTGCCCGATAACGCCTACGGTCCCAACAAGACCCTGAGCGAGGGCGAGCTGGCCCATTTCGGCGTGGGTCACCAGTGCTACGACGCCATGGACCTTGCCGACCTGGAAGCCAAAATCACGCCCAGGACGCGGCTGGTCTGGCTGGAGGCGCCCGGTTCGGTGACCATGGAGTTTCCTGACCTCATCGCCATGGTGCGCCTATGCCGCGCGCGCGGCATCACCACCGTGCTGGACAACACCTGGGGTGCGGGCCTGGCCTTCAATCCCTTCGACCTGCTGGGCGACGGCTCGCGCAGCGTGGGCGTGGACGCCACCGTCCATGCGCTGACCAAGTACCCCAGCGGCGGCGGCGACGTGCTCATGGGCAGCATCATCACGCGCGACCAGGCGCTGCACATGCGCATCAAGCTGGCCCATATGCGACTGGGCCTGGGCGTGGGTGGCAACGACACCGAGGCCGTGCTGCGCTCGCTGCCCAGCATTGCGCTGCGCTATCACGCGCAGGACCGCGCCGCGCGCGAGCTGGCGCGCTGGCTGCAGCAGCAGCCGGCCGTGGTCCAGGTGCTGCATCCCGCGCTCGAAGGTGCTCCGGGGCACGAGAACTGGAAGGCCCTGTGCGGCGCAGCCGGCGGTGGCGAGGGCGTGGCGGCCGGCCTGTTCAGCGTGGTCATCGATCCGCGTCATGGCCAGCAGGCCGTGGACCGCTTCTGCGACAGCCTGCGCCTGTTCAAGATCGGCTACAGCTGGGGCGGCCCCATCAGCCTGGTCGTGCCCTATGAGCTGCCGTCCATGCGCAGCTGCCCCACGCCCCAGCTGCGCAGCGGCACCGTGGTGCGCTTTGCCATCGGCCTGGAGGCCGTGCAGGACCTGCGTGCCGACCTGGAGCAGGCCCTGGCCGCCGCGTTCGCATAGTTGAGCGCCAGGCGCCAGTGACACGCGCCTGTCACCGGCGGCACCGATGCTCGCTGGCTTCATACCATCCCACGGGGGCCTCCAGGCCCTGGTCCAGCATGAAGCACAAAGAGAGCATCACCAATATCCTGCAGCACGCGAAGACCGCGTCCAATGGGGCCGGCATCGGGGCCAGCCGCCGCCATTTCGTGCGTGGCATGGGCGCTTCGGCCCTGGCGCTGCCACTGGCCGGCTGCGGCGGCTCCGACGGCGACAGCAGCATTCCCGTCGAGTTCCGCCACGGCGTGGCCAGCGGCGACCCGTTGAGCGACCGCGTCATCCTCTGGACCCGCGTGACGCCGCCCCAGGGCCATTCCAGCGACATCGAGGTGGAGTGGGAACTGGCCTCGGACGCCGACTTCAAGACCATCGTGGTGTTGGGCAAGGCCATGGCGCGCGCCACCCAAGACTTCACTTTCAAGGCCGACGCCACGGGCCTCAAGCCCGCCACGCGCTACCACTACCGCTTTCGCTGCCAGGGCGTGATCAGCGCCACGGGCCGCACGCGCACCCTGCCCGTGGGCGCGGTGCAGCAGGTCAAGCTGGCCGTGTTCTCCTGCGCCAACTACCCTGCGGGCTACTTCAACGTCTACGCGCATGCCGCGCGCCAGGGCGACCTGGATGCCACCGTGCACCTGGGCGACTACATCTATGAGTACGCACGCGGAGGCTATGCCAATGGCAAGGCCGAAGCCATGCAGCGCCAGAGCCTGCCGGCCAACGAAATCGTCAGTCTGGCCGATTACCGCCAGCGCCATGCCCAGTACAAGAGCGATGCCGACCTGCAGGCCCTGCATGCGGCGGCGCCCATGATCGCCGTCTGGGACGACCACGAAATCTCCAACGACACCTGGATGCACGGCGCCGAAAACCACCAGCCGGCCACCGAAGGCGATTTCGAGCTGCGCAAGGTGGCCGCGCTCAAGGCCTATCACGAGTGGATGCCCACGCGCAACGCTCAGCCCGAGATCATCTACCGCAGCTTCGCCTTCGGCGACCTGCTGGCGCTGCACATGCTGGACACGCGCGTCATCGGCCGCGACAAGCAACTGGACTACGCCGACTACTTCACCGCCCAAGGCCTGGACGCGGCACGCTTCACCTCCGACATGGCCAATCCTGCGCGCCAGCTCATGGGCACTACCCAGAGCCAGTGGCTGGGCCAGCAGCTGGCGGCCTCGCAGGCCACCTGGCAGGTGCTGGGCCAGCAGGTGCTGATGGGGCGCATGGAGCTGCCGGCCCCCTTGCTGATGGACATCCTCAGCCCCGGCAGCGGTGTCTCGCTGCCCGCCTACGCGGCGCTGCTGGCCAAGGCACAGGCCAACCCGGCCAGCCTGACGGCGGCGGAAAAGGCCATCCTGGCCCAGCCCAGCATTCCCTACAACCTCGATGCCTGGGACGGCTACGCCGTGGCACGCGAGACCGTGCTGGCCACGGCGCGCAGCCTGGGCAAGAACCTGGTCGTGCTGGCGGGCGACACCCACAATGCCTGGGCCAGCGAATTGCGTGACCGCAGCGGGCAGGCCGTGGGCGTGGAGTTCGCGACCTCGTCCGTCAGCTCGCCGGGCTTCGAGGAATACCTGTCGGGCCAGAACCCGGCCCAGCTGCGTGGCGCGCTGCTGCAATTCATCTCCACGCTCAAGTACTGCGATACCTCGCGCCGTGGCTACATGATCGTCACGGCCACGCCGCAGGCCTGCCAGGCCGAGTGGATCTACGTGGACACCGTGTTCAGCCGCCAATACCAGGCCGTGCGCGATGCGGCCTGGAAGGCGCTGCCCGGCCAGCCGGGCAAGCTGGTCCAGGCCTGAGTGCGCGCGGGGCGGTGCCTCGGTAGTTTCCGCCATGGCAGCAGTGCCATGGCTGCGATAACTTTGGACTCGCTGATCCAGGAGGTCCAGGCATGCAGGCATCCCCCGCTCCCGAGAAAGCTTCCGACAACCCGGCCGCCACGCTGCAGGTGCAGCTGCTGCGCATGACCGACCCCTGGCGCTGGCTGGCCCTGGGCTGGCGCGATCTGCGGCGTGCGCCCGGCGTGGCGCTGTTCTACGGCCTGTGCTTCTGGGCCATGGCCCTGCTGATCGGCTGGGTGTTCCGCGCCAGCCCGGAATACAGCATGGCCATGGCCAGCGGCTGCCTGCTGATCGGCCCCTTTCTGGCCATGGGCCTGTACGACACCAGCCGCAGGCTGGAGCGGGGCCTGCCGCCCCAACTGAGCAGCTCGCTGACCTGCTGGGACACGCAGATGGGCAGCATGGGCATGCTGGTCATGGTGCTGCTGGTGCTGGAGATGCTCTGGGCGCGCGCTTCCATGGTGGTCTTTGCCGTGTTCTTCGATACCGGCATGCCCACCACGGCCGGCATGCTGCAGGCCGTGGCGCGGCCCGAGAACTGGGAATTCCTGGCCATCTACCTGCTGGTTGGCGGTGCATTCGCGGCCCTGGTGTTCGCCAGCATGGTGGTGGCGCTGCCGGCCATGCTGGACCGGGGCAGCGATGCGCTCACGGCCTGCATCACCAGCATGCGCGTGGTCGGCCTGAACCTGGCCGTCATGCTGCAGTGGGCCGCGATCATCACAGCGCTGGTGGCGGTTGCCCTGTGGTGGTATGGCGCGGGCCTGCTGCTGGTGGGGCCTTTGCTGGGCTGCGCCAGTTGGCATGCATACCGTTGCAGCGTGGGCGATTCCGCCGAACCTGCACCTCCCTAACCTGAGGTTTTCCTGGCATGTCCCGCCTTGCGGCTACAGTGAGGCTTGCAACAACAGAGGAGTCCACCTGTGGCGACACCCAATTACGCCTATGAAAAACGCCAGCGCGAACTGGCGAAAAAGCAGAAAAAGCTTGAAAAGGAGAAAGCTAAGGCCGAAAGAAAGCCCGACGACCATGAGGGCGGCGGCATGGCGGCGGAGGACCAGGCCTCCCCCGCAGCGGCGCATCCCGGCGAGGAAGGCCGCGGCAGCTGACAGCCTGCCTGCCCTGTGCTCAGGGCAGCAGCCGGCTGAGCTGGGGCCAGACGTTGTCCAGCATGCGCGGCTGGGCCTTGGCCGTGGGGTGGATGCGGTCGGCCTGGAACCACTGGGCCGAATCGGCCGCGTCGCCGATGCCGACCAGCAGGAAGGGCACCAGCGGCACCTTCTGCTCCTGCGCGACCTTGGCGAACAACTGTTCGAACTGGCGCGTATAGCCGCTGCCATAGTTGGGCGGTACCTGCATGCCCACCAGCAGCACCTTGGCTCCGGCATCCCGGGCCGCGCGCACCATGGCGTCCAGATTGCCCTGCGTGCTTTGCAGCGGCAGACCCCGCAGCGCATCGTTGCCGCCCAATTCGATCACCACCACCGATGGCTTGTGCTGCTTGAGCAGGGCAGGCAGGCGAGAGCGGCCGCCCGAGGTGGTCTCGCCGCTCACGCTGGCATTGACCAGCGGCACATTCTTTTGGCTCTCCTGCAGCCGCTTTTGCAGCAGCGCCACCCAGCCCGTGCCACGGGCCAGCCCGTATTCGGCACTCAGCGAGTCGCCCAGCACCAGCAGCGGGCCCGTCTCGGCCGCCCATGTGGGCGTGGCCGTCCAAGCACCCAGCAGGCCGAAGGCCAAGCCGGCCGATATAAAGTGGCGGCGTCGGCGCATTGCGCGCAGCTTGTCTTGCATCGTCTTCCCATCCTCCATGTCACAAAGCACTGCCCAGCCCCTGATCGAAGTCGAGCATGTCTTCAAGTCGGTCAGCGATTCGACCGGAACACTGGATATTCTGCGGGATATCGATCTGCGTTTTGCCGCAAGGGAAACCGTGGCCATCGTCGGTGCCTCGGGCTCGGGGAAAAGCACGCTGCTGTCCATTCTTGCCGGCCTGGATACGCCCACGCGCGGCACGGTGCGGCTGCAGGGCCAGGACATGTTCGCGCTGGATGAAGATGCGCGCGCCGCCGTGCGCGCGCAAAAGCTGGGCTTTGTCTTCCAGAGCTTCCAGTTGCTGGGCAATCTGACGGCGCTGGAGAACGTGATGCTGCCGCTGGAGCTGGCGGGCAGCCGCGAGGCCCGCCGCCGCGCCACCGAGATGCTGGAGCGTGTGGGCCTGGGCCAGCGCCTGGGCCACTATCCCAAGCTGCTGTCGGGGGGCGAGCAGCAGCGCGTGGCGCTGGCCCGTGCCTTCGTGGTCGAGCCCGCCGTGCTTCTGGCCGACGAGCCCACGGGCAGCCTGGATTTTGCGACCGGCGAAACCATCATGGAGCTGATGTTCGCGCTCAACCGCGAGCGCGGCACGACGCTGGTCATGGTCACGCATGACCGCGCCATTGCCGCGCGCTGCGAGCGCCGCGTGACCATCGAGGCCGGCCGCGTCGCCCGCATCGAGGAGGGGCAGGCGCTGGCGGCCTGATCGGGACGCCAGCATGGCCTGACGCTCAGGCCGCCACGGCCTCACGGCGCCCGGCTGCCTCGCAGGCCGCGGCCGTGAAGATCACGTCGGTCGAGGAGTTCAGCGCGGTTTCGGCCGAGTCCTGGATCACGCCGATGACAAAGCCCACGCCCACCACCTGCATGGCCAGATCGTTGGAGATGCCGAACAGGCTGCAGGCCAGCGGAATCAGCAGCAACGAGCCGCCGGCCACGCCCGAGGCGCCGCATGCGCACACCGCGGCCACCACGCACAGCAGGATGGCGGTCAGCAGGTCCACCTGGATGCCCAGCGTATGGGCAGCGGCCAGCGACAGCACGCTGATGGTGACGGCAGCCCCGGCCATGTTGATGGTCGCGCCCAGCGGGATGGAGACGCTGTAGGTGTCCTCATCCAGGCCCAGGCGCTTGGCCAGGGCCAGGTTCACCGGAATGTTGGCGGCCGAGCTGCGCGTGAAGAAGGCCGTCACCGCGCTCTCGCGCAGGCAGGTGAGGACCAGCGGGTAGGGGTTGCGGCGCGTCTGTGTCCAGACGATGAGCGGGTTCACCACCAGGGCTACGAAGAGCATGCAGCCCAGCAGCACGCCCAGAAGGTGGGCGTAGTCCAGCAGCTTTTCCAGGCCCGACTGGGCAAAGGTGCCGGCCACCAGGCCGAAGATGCCCAGCGGCGCCAGCCGGATCACGCCCTGGATCACGCGGGTGATGGCCTGGCCCAGGTCCTGCATCACGGCGCGAGTGGACTCCGAGGCATGGCGCAGGGCCAGTCCCATGGCCAGTGCCCAGGCCAGGATGCCGATGTAGTTGGCATCCATCAGCGCACGCACGGGGTTGTCGAAGGCGCTTTGCACCAGGGCCATCAGCACTTCTCCGATGCGCCCGGGTGCGCCCTGGGCCGGGGCGGCATCCTTGAACTGGATGGTGGACGGGAAGGCCATGCTGGCGCCGACGGCGACCACGGCCGCCGCAAAGGTGCCCAGCACATACAGCCACAGGATGGGGCGGATCTGCGTGGCCTGGCCAGGCCGGTGGTTGCTGGTGGCCGAGACCACCAGCAGCAGCACCAGCACGGGCGCCACGGCCTTGAGGGCGGAGATGAACAGCGTGCCCAGCAGGGACACGGACTGGGCGGCCTGGGGCCAGAGCCAGGCCAGCAGGCCGCCAGCGACCAGGCTGATGGCGATCTGGCCGACCAGGCTGGTGCGGGCAAGCCGGGCGAAGAGTGCTTTGAGCATGATGGTTGGCGAAGAAAAGGAAAAAACAAAACGATGGAAAAATGCAAAGCGGCATGCCCGTGGCTACGGTGCATGCCGCAATGTGCAGGGCTGCTGGAAGGCGGCCAAGCCGCGCAGTGTAGCGGCTACGTAAAAACCACAGGAGCCGTTGCGCGCAGACGGGCTTCACAGGATGGGGCCCGGTGCACCGTCCAATTGGCGGGATAATTGCGCCCCATGTCGTCCCCCAAAGTTCTCTTCGGCTTCCACGCCGTCGGCGTGCGCATGAAGACCGCGCCCCAATCCATCATCGAGGTCTACTACGAGGCCACGCGCCGCGATGCGCGCATGCGCCAGTTCCTCGACCGCGCCAAGTCGGCCGGCGTCCGGCTGATCGAGGCCGACGGCGAACGCCTTGCCAAGCTGGCTGGCAGCCATGGCCACCAGGGCGTGGCCGCTCGCGTGGAGGCGGTGGCCCAGGTGCATTCGCTGGACGAATTGCTGGAGCAGCTGGAGGCGGACGGCATCAGCAAGCCGCTGCTGCTGGTGCTGGACGGCGTGACCGATCCGCACAACCTGGGAGCCTGTCTGCGCGTGGCCGATGGCGCCGGCGCCCATGCGGTGATTGCGCCCAAGGACCATGCGGTGGGCGTGAACGCCACGGTGGCCAAGGTGGCCAGCGGCGCGGCCGAGACCGTGCCCTATTTCATGGTCACCAACCTGGCGCGCACGCTCAATGAGCTCAAGGAGCGCGACATCTGGATCATCGGCACCAGCGACGATGCGCCCAAGACCCTGTACGAGGTGGACCTCACGGGCCCCACGGCCCTGGTGCTGGGCGCCGAAGGCGACGGCATGCGCCAGCTCACTCGCAAGACCTGCGACGAGCTGATCGGCATCCCCATGATGGGCGCCGTCTCCAGCCTCAACGTTTCCGTGGCCAGCGGCGTGTGCCTGTACGAAGCGCTGCGCCAGCGCGGCCAGGGCACCACGCCTGCCGTGTCTGCCGCCCCGGCTGACCAGATCTAGGCCGGCGCGTCGCTGGCGCCCGCACCTGCGCTCTCATCCGTGCCCAGTTCCACGACGCTCTCGAAGCCGCCCCAGAACATGCGCTTGGCGTCGAAGGGCATGGTGGCCGGGTCCATGGCGGCAATGCGCGGGTCCTTCATGACGGCGGCATTGATGCGGTCGCGCTCCGCGCGCGACGCATAGATGATCCATGAGAAGAACACGATCTCGCCTTCCTTGAGCTGCACGGCCTGGGGAAACGAGGTCAGCTTGCCCATGGGCACGTCATCGCCCGCGCATTCCCAGTACTGCAGCGCGCCGTATTCCATCCATACCTGGCCGGCGGCCTGCGCCACCTCGCGGTAGGCCTGCAGGTTGGCCCGGGGCACGGGCAGCACGAATCCGTCGATGTAGTGCATGGCTCTCTCCTGGTGAAATCCGGCTTCAGAGCCGGGCCGCGAGCTCGGCCAGCTGGTCCGTGCACTGGCCCCAGCCGGTGTGAAAACCCATGGCTTCGTGCCGGGCTCGGTCAGCCGCGCTCCAATGGCGCACCCGGGCGGTATAGCGGGTCTGGCCGCCCACGGGATCGAAGCTGACGATGCCCGTCATGAAGGGCTTGTCGGCAGGCACCCAGCCTTGGGTGAAGGCGTCGGTGAAGACCAGGCGGCGGTTGGGAATGACTTCCAGATAGACGCCGTGCCCGGGCATCTCCTGCCCCTCGGGGCTGCGCATGACGATGAGGCTGTGGCCGCCGGGCCGCACATCGTTGTCCACGCGGGCCACGCTCCAGGGGCTGGGCGCAAACCATTGCTGGATCAGCGCAGGTTCCGTCCAGCAGCGGTAGAGCCTGTCTGCGGGAATGTCGAGCAGGCGCGTGAGCACCAGGTCATTGGCGTGGTCGGGAAGGTCTTGCGTTGTCATGGAAGTGCTCATTGCATGGAGTGCAGGCCGATGCGGTTGCCCTCGGTGTCCACGACGACAGCGCAATGGCCGTGCGGACCAATGGAGAACTTGGCCTGTTCGATGCGTCCGCCCGCCGCCTCGACGCGGCCCTGTTCGATGGCACAGTCATCGCAGCCGAAATAGACCAGGGTGCCGCCGCCACCGGAGGGCGCACCGTCCATCCTCACCAACATTCCACCCGCGCCAGGGCCCATCATTTCCATGGGGAAGGACAGCATCTCGTAGCTGTCGGACCCATCGGGCGCGGGCAGATGCTCAAGGGCGCCCTGGAACACGGTTTCATAGAACCGGCGCGCACGCGCCATGTCCTGTACATGGATCTCGAACCAGACGACGGGATTGGGCTTCATGATGACTCCTCGTTCGATGGGCCGTTGCAATGCTGTGGGCGGGCAGCCTGGCCTGTTCAGGCCTCGCCCCTGACGTTGACCATCCAGGGCGTGTTGAAGCGGTCCGTCACCATGCCGAAGCCCGGCGACCAGAACGTGGCCTGGAAGGGCATGGCCACCTTGCCGCCCTCGGCCAGTGCGTTGAAGATGCGGCCGCCTTCGGTGGCATCGTCCACGCCGATCGAGATCCACATGCCCTGGGCCTGCTGGTAGCCGCCACCACCGCAGTTGTCCGTGGCGTCGGAGGCCATCAGCGCCTGGTCCTTGATCTGCAGGTGGGCGTGCATGATGAGCCCTTTGGCGGCCTCGGGCATCTGCTCCATGCCCGGCGTCTCGCCGAAGGTGCTCTGGTGGACGATGGTGCCGCCGAACAGCTTGGCGTAGAAGGCAAAGGCCTCGGCGCAGTTGCCGTTGAAGTTCAGATAGGGAATGAATTGCATGGGGTGCTCCTGTGGTGGAGGGTGGCGAGGGTGACGGTGCGGGATTCACGGGCCGTCATGCGCGCGCTCAAGGGCGGCGATGTCGAGCTTTTGCATGCCCAGCAGGGCCTGCATCACGCGCTGGGCGGCGGCTGCGTCAGGCCCTCCCATCCAGCTGGCCATCCGGGCCGGAACGATTTGCCAGGACAGGCCGTAGCGGTCCTTGAGCCAGCCGCATTGCCGGGCCGCAGGGTCGCCGCCTTCGGACAGGCGGCTCCAGTAGTGGTCTATCTCGTCCTGCGTGCTGCAACCGACCATCAGCGAGACCGCCTCGTTGAAGCGGAACATGGGCCCGCCGTTGAGCGCCAGGAAGGGCTGGCCATCCAGCTCGAACTGCACCGTCATCACGCTGCCGGCCGGCCTGCCGTGGATGTCCCGGCCGGCTTCGCCATAGCGGGCGATGGCGGTGATGCGCGAATCGGGAAACACCTCCGTGTAGAACTGCGCCGCCTGCTCGCCCTGGTTGTCGAACCAGAGGCAGGGCTGGATGCGGCCGGTGTGCAAAGCCATGCTTGTCTCCTTGGTGACGGTCGATGCCGTTGTTACCGTTGTGTGCCGTTTGAACCCGGCTTTCCATGGATTTCTGCGCGGCGCCTGCACGCCGTCCACAGATGCTAGGGACTAAAATGGACGCTGTCCACATCGAGCGTTGTCAGCCTTGGTGTCAAGCTGTAAATCGATGGCTGCCCTGTCGGTAAGGAAGGAAAGAAAACAGTGACGCAGCGACGTGTCAGCCGTGAGTCATACCACCACGGCGATCTGCGCCAGGCCCTGGTCGAGGCGGGCCTGGCATTGGCGCGCGAAGGCGGCCCCCAGGCCATCGTGCTGCGCGAGGCCACGCGCCGGGCGGGCGTGGCGCCGAATGCGGCCTATCGCCACTTTGCCAATCGCCAGGCCTTGTTTGACGCCGTGCGCGCGGCCGCACTGGGCGCGCTGGCCGCGGCCATCGAGGCCGAAATGGCCCAGGCCCGTGCCCTGGCCGATGCGCTGCTGCGCTCACGCGCCTTGCTGGCCGCCGTGGGCCGGGGCTACCTGGGCTTTGCCCAGACGGAGACCGGCTGGTTCCGCACGGCCTTTGCCTCCGTCGAGTACGACGTGGACCTGCCGCCCGACAACACGCGTGCGGCAGCCATGGGCCTGAACCCGTTCGAACTGCTGGGCTACGCGCTGGACAGCATGGTCGAGGCCGGCGTGCTGCCGCCCGAGCGCCGGCCCCAGGCCGAGTTCCTGGCCTGGTCTGCGGTGCATGGAATGGCCTTGCTGGTGATCGACGGCCCGCTGCGCCGTGCCACGCCCGAGCAGCGGCGGGCGCTGTCGCTGCGCCTGCTGGAGATGGTGGAAAAAGGCATTTGACGGGCCCCGGGGCGGCGCTGCCGCACAATGGCCTGCTTTTTTCCCCTTCGCCCTCCGATGCCCGACGAACCTTCCCCCACTTCGCTGCCTTCGGCTGCCGCTGAACTGCCCGGCCAGCACGAGCTGCGCGAGAGAATTGCGCGTGCAGCGCACATCGCCGTGCTCACGGGCGCAGGCGTCAGTGCCGAGTCCGGCGTGCCCACGTTCCGCGATGACAAGAACAGCTACTGGGCACAGTTCAACCCGCAGGACATGGCCAGCGAGGCAGGCTTTCGCGCCCATCCCCAGCGCGTGTGGCAGTGGTATGCGCACCGGCGCGAGGCCGTGGCGGCGGTGGAGCCCAATGCAGGCCACCATGCGCTGGCGCGGTGGGCCTTGCAGCACCCGGGCCGCATGACCCTGGTCACGCAGAACGTGGATGGCCTGCACCAGCGCGCGGGCAGCCCCGGCGTGCTGTGCCTGCATGGCGAGTTGATGCGCGACCGCTGGCTGGAGCGGCCCCGCGCCTGCTGCGACCTGGCCGGGCAGAACCCTGGCGAGCCTCCCCAGTGCCCGGTTTGCGGCAACCTGGTGCGCCCGGGCGTGGTCTGGTTCGGAGAGTCCCTGCCCATGGGCATATGGCAGGCCGCCGAGGATGCGGTGCAGCGCTGTGAGGTGCTGCTGGTGGTCGGCACCTCGGGCGCCGTGTATCCGGCCGCGGGGCTGGCCCGGATCGCGCGCCGGGCAGGCGCCCACGTGGCCGTCATCAACCCGGCACTTTCCGAGCTGGATGACGCGGCGCACCAGTGCCTGCGCGGCCCGTCGGCCCAGATCCTCCCCGCGCTGCTGGCGGGCTGAGAGGCGCCGGGCCAGGGCGGACAGGCTGCGCTGGCTTGGCCTGCGCAGGTCAGTCCCTTGCGCCTTCTTCCTGGCTGGCCTGGTTGAGTTCGGCCACGTCCTGAGCCGACAGCTGCAGGCGCGTGGCCTGCACCAGTTGCTGCAACTGGTCCAGCGAGGTCGCGCTCGCGATGGGCGATGTCACAAACGGGCGCTGCATCTGCCAGGCCAGGGCCACGCACGCGGGCTGGCTGTTCAGGCGCGCAGCCACGGCGTCCAGGGCTTGCACAATGCGCAGGCCGCGCGGGTTCAGGTAGGTGGCCACGGTCTTGCCACCGCGCGCACTCTTGGCTGCGTCTTCGCTGCTGCGGTACTTGCCTGTCAGGAAACCCGCCGCCAGCGCATAGAAGTTGATGATGCCCACCTGCTCGGCCGCGCACAGCGGCGCCAGGTCGCGCTCCAGCACGGCGCGGTCGTACAGGTTGTACAGCGGCTGCAGGCTCTCGTAGCGCGGCAGGCCCAGCTCGGCGCTGGTGCGCAGGGCCTCGGCCAGGCGCGGTGCGCTGTGGTTGGAGGCGCCAATGGCCCGAACCTTGCCCGCGGCAATCAGCTCGGCAAAGGCGCCCAGGGTGTCGGCCAGCGGCACGCTGGCGTCGTCGTCATGCGACTGGTACAGGTCGATGTAGTCCGTCTGCAGGCGCTGCAGCGAGGCATCCACCGCCTGGCGGATGTACTCGGGACGCAGGCCCACCCGGCCCTCGCCCATGTCCTTGCCGACCTTGGTGGCCAGCACGATGTCGGCACGCCGTCCGCTGCGCTTGAGCCATTTGCCGATCACGGTCTCCGACTCGCCGCCCGCATGGCCCGGCGCCCAGCGCGAGTACACGTCGGCCGTGTCGATGAAGTTCATTCCGGCATCCAGCCAGGCGTCGAGCAGCGAGAACGATGTGGCCTCGTCCACAGTCCAGCCGAAGACATTGCCGCCGAAGCACAGCGGCGAGACCTGCAGGCCGCTGCGGCCCAGGGAACGGAGGGAAGGGGCTTGCGCCATGTACGGCTCCTTTTTCGACGAAAAAACCAGGGTGGCCCTCGGGGCCTCTCAGATCCAGCCCAGTGCGCCCAGCAGCGCGCCTGCGCCCAGCAGCCACAGCAGGTGTATGCGCGTGCGCCACACCAGCAGGGCGCAGGCCAGGGTCAGCAGCCACAGGCGCCAGTCCTGGGCCGGGCGGCCGCTGGCGCTGCCCAGCAGCCAGCCCGTGGCCAGCAGCAGCCCGATGACCAGCGGCCCCATGCCCTGCTTGAAGGCGCGCACGCCGCGCCGGTTCCTGTTGCGCTGGCCCCAGCGCGAGGCCTGCCAGGCCAGCAGGGAGCTGGGCAGCAGGATGCCGACCATGCAGACGGTCACGCCCAGCGCACCGAAGGTCCATGCCAGCGGCCCGGTGCTCCCGCCCGCGTTCAGGCCCAGGTTCCAGCCCAGCAGGGCGATGAAGAGCACATTGGGCCCCGGCGCCGCCTGGGCGATGGCGATGGAGCTGCTGAACTGCGCCTCGCTGAGCCAGCCGTGGCCATCGACCAGGAAGCGGTGCATGTCGGGCGCCGTGGCAATGGCGCCGCCCACGGCCATCAGCGACAGCGTCAGGAAATACACCAGCAACTGCAGCCAGTCGGCGGGCTGCAGGTTCAGTGCGATCTGGTGGGCGGCGTTCATGGGGAGAGCTTTCTCCAGGTCAGCGCGCAGCCGGCACCGCCGACCACAAGCAGCACCCAGGCCAGCGGCACGCGCAGCACGGCCATGGCAATGAACGAGGCCAGGGCCAGTGCCGCGCTGCACCAGCGCCCCAGCGGGTGGCGGCTCAGCGTGCTGGTCAGCTTCAGCCCCATGCCTGCCACCAGGCCGGCCGCGACGGCGCCCATGCCGCGCAGCGCCCCGGCCATGGCGGGGTGGCCGGCCAGCTGCGAATAGATCACGGTCAGCGTCAGCACCAGCAGCATGGGAAAGCACAGCATCCCGCAGACGGCCACCACGGCGCCACGCCAGCCGAAGTAGCGCTCGCCAATGGTGATGGACAGGTTGACCACATTGGGCCCGGGCATGATCTGGGCCACGGCCCAGTCCTCCACGAACTCGTCGTTGGTCAGCCAGCGCTTTTTCTCGACCAGCTCGCGCTGCACCACGGCCAGCACGCCGCCAAAGCCTTGCAGGGCCAGCCAGGTGAAGGACCAGAACAGATCGCGCAGGTTGGCGGGGGCAGGGCGCCGGGCAGGCGCCTCGGCGGTGTCGTGTGGCGGGGAAGCCGGGGGCGGCGATGCGGGCATGTTCTGGCTTGTGTCTGGGCCGCCCGGGCAGGGCCCGGGGACGGCATCGCTGTTGTCGTGGGTGGAACCGTGCGGGCCGATCCTGTCTCCGTGCCTGCCGCGGGGGCGGCACGCACGGAATATTAATCCTGCGCAGCGGCCTTGTCGGCAGCGGCCCCATCGGCAACGGCGATGGGGCCATGACCACTGCAGATGGGCTCCTGCCCGTTGTTGCCGGGTTGCATCACGGCGCGCTCACAAGCTGCAGGCCTCATAGCTGGACGCGGTTGCCCAGCTCGATGACCGCGTTGTCCGGCAAGCGGAAGAAGTGGGAGGCGCTGCCCGACAGGCGGCTCATGCCGACGAAGACATGGCTTCTCCAGTGGGACAGGCCATGTCCCTTTTCCGCGATCAGCGTCGGGTGGCTGAGGAACCAGCTGGCGTGCAGCGATGCCGTATCGATGTCCGGAATATCCAGCAGCGCCAGGGCCTTGGGCACGTCGGGCACGTTCATGAACCCGTAGTGGACCGTGATGCGCCAGAAATCATGGCCCAGGCACTGGCTCTCGATGCGCTGGTCCAAGCGAACCCACGGCTCCTCGTGGAAGCGCACATGGACGATCAGGTTGTGCTTGTGCAGCACCTGGTTGTGCTTCATGTTGTGCAGCAGGGCATTGGGCACCATGGTGGGGTTGTTCACAAGGTACAGCGCAATCCGCTGGGCGCGATGGATGCCTGCAATGTCGGCCGTCTGCAGGAAATCGCCAAGGGCAATGCCTTGCTCGCGCTCGGTCTGCAGCAGCCGGGCCCGGCCCCAGGACCACGTACTCATCAGAATGAACAGCAGCATGCCCAGGCCCAGCGGGAACCAGCCGCCATCGAACAGCTTGACCGAGCATCCTGCGACCAGCAGCAGATCGATGATGGCAAAGGGCAGGGCTGCCAGCGTGAGCAGGCCGGCGCGCGCGGGCCAGCGCGCGCACGCCGCATGCCAGGCCAGCACCGTCGTCAGCAGCATGGTCAGCGTCACGGCAATACCGTAGGCCCCGGCCAGCGCGCTGGAGGAACGAAAGCTCAGGACCGCCAGGACCACGGCCACCAGCAGCAGGCTGTTGACCGCAGGCATGTAGATCTGGCCGGAATCCTGGGCGGATGTGAAGCGCACGGACAGGCGCGGCAGAAAGCCCAGCTGTATGGCCTGCCGCGTCATGGAATAGGCGCCCGAGATCACTGCCTGCGAGGCGATCACGGCGGCCAGCGTGGCCAGGACCACCATGGGCAGCGCCAGAGCCTGCGGGAACATGCGAAAGAACGGGTTGTCCACCGCCGCCGGCGTGCTCATCAGCAATGCGCCCTGACCCATGTAGTTCAGCGCCAGCGAAGGCAGCACCAGCACGGTCCAGGCCAGTTGTATGGGGCGGCGGCCAAAATGTCCGAGATCGGCATACAGGGCTTCGGCCCCCGTCAATGCCAGGACAATGGCTCCCATCAGCGCGAACAGCTTCCAGCCCCTGGCCTGCAGGAACTGCCAGGCTTCGAGCGGATTGAGGGCTGCCAGGATGGCCGGCTCCCGGACCACATGCACCAGTCCCGAAACGGCCAGCACGCCGAACCACAGCAGCATCACCGGGCCGAAAGCCTTGCCCACGGTGCCCGTGCCCCAGCGCTGGATGGCAAACAGCGCCGATAGCACGCACACGGCAATCGGCAGCACCCATTCGCTCACCGCAGGCGCCACCACCTGCAGGCCTTCCACCGCGCCAAGTACGGAGATGGCGGGCGTGATCACGCTGTCGCCATAGAACAGCGTTGCCCCTGCCACGCCCATCAGCAGCAGTGCGGCGCGCCGGGGCCGGGCCGCGCCGTCGCCGCCATGGGCCGCCAGCGAGGCCAGTGCCAATATGCCGCCTTCTCCCCGGTTGTCGGCCCGCAGCACCAGGATCACGTACTTCAGCGTCACCACCAGCATGAGCGCCCAGAAGATGGTCGAGATGGCGCCGACGACATGTTCTGGCGCCACGGACAGGCCGGTGTCCGGGCCGAAGACAGCCTGCAGCGTGTACAGCGGACTGGTGCCTATGTCTCCGTAGACGACGCCCAGGGCCCCCAGCGTCAGCGCGGGCAGGGCCGTTCGACGGGTTGGCACGGGCTGCGGGCTGCACTGTCCTTGTCCGGGGCCGGGGGCTGCATTCATGCGGCGATCCTGTGGTGCGGGAGGGGTGGCGCGAACGCGCCAGACTGTGGGGCATCATCGGGTAAACCGGGCCGGCCAGCCATCCGGGTGCCTGGCGTAGCACCATGATCAGGCCGTGTCCTACATATGCATATATGTTGTCCCGAGCCCGTCCGCAGGCTGGAACAGGAGTAGATTTGCTTCCAGACAAACCAGGGGCATTGGGAATATGGACATGGATTGGAGCAAGGCGCTGCAGGAAAGCCTGGCCTGGCTGGCGGTTGCCTCGGTGATCACGGTCGCGGCCTTCGCGGCCGTAGCGCTGCTGTTGGTTCGATGCACACGCTGGGGAAAGCAGTTCTGGCAACTGGCCGGCCCGTTCCTGCACCCCAGAAACAGCTGGTGGCCGCTGCTTGTGTTCACCTTGCTGCTGGTGCTGGCCTTGATCTCGGTGCGCATGAACGTGCTGTTCTCCTTTTGGTACAACGGCTTCTACAGCGCGCTGCAGGAACTGGACCAGAAGGGCTTCTGGCGATTCCTGGGCATCTTCGCGGTGCTGGCCACCATCCACGTGATGCGCGAGCTGTTCAACTACTACGTGAACCAGGCGTTCCGCATCCGCTGGCGGGTCTGGCTCAACGAGCGCGTGACCTCCGACTGGATGCGCGGCGATGCCTACTACCGCAGCCATTTCCTGGCCGAGCCGGTGGACAACCCCGACCAGCGCATCGAGCTGGACGTGAACACCTTTGTCTCGAACTCGCTGACCCTGGCGTTGGGGGCCGTCAGCGCCGTGGTCTCGCTGGTGGCGTTCACGGGCATTCTCTGGGGGTTGTCCGCGCCCATTGCCGTGGCGGGCGTGGAGGTTCCGCGGGCCATGGTCTTTGCGGTCTACATCTATGTGATCATCGCCACGCTGATCGCCTTTCGCCTGGGCCAGCCGCTGATCCGGCTGAACTTCCTGAACGAGAGGCTGACCGCCAACTTCCGCTATGCCCTGGTGCGCGTGCGCGAGTACGCGGAGAACATCGCCTTCTACCAGGGTGCGGCCATCGAGCGCAACGCGCTTTTGGCGCGCTTCTCGGCCTTGATCGCCAATGTCTGGGCCCTGGTCTACCGCAGCCTGAAGTTCGACGGCTTCAACCTCACCGTCAACCAGGTGGCCGTGGTCTTTCCCTTTCTGCTGCAGGCACCGCGCTTTTTCAGCGGCGCCATCAAGCTCGGTGATGTGATGCAGACCTCGCAGGCCTTTGGCCAGGTGCAGGATGCGCTGTCCTTCTTCCGCACCTCCTACGACACCTTTGCCCAATACCGCGCCGCCCTCGATCGCCTGTGCGGCTTTCTGGATGCCAATGCCCAGACCCGCGAACTGCCCCAGGTGGCTTACCGGGAGCAGCCCGGCGCCCTGGAGATCAAGGGCCTGCAGGTCAGCCGCCCAGATGGCCACCACCTGCTCAGCGGCCTGCAACTGAAGCTCGTGCCCGGCCAGGCGCTGCTGATCAAGGGCCCCTCGGGCAGCGGCAAGACCACCTTGCTTCGCTCCATTGCCGGGCTCTGGCCGCACGCCGAAGGCACGGTGGACCGCCCGGGTGGTCACCAGGCGCTGTTCCTGTCGCAGCGTCCCTACCTTCCATTGGGCGACTTGCGCACGGCCATTGCCTATCCCGCCGATGCCTCGCCCCAGGACGACGAGCGGCTGCAGCAGGCGCTGCGCCAGGTCAGCCTGGCCCATCTGGCCGACAAGCTGGAAGTCAACCAGGACTGGTCGCGGATTCTGTCCATTGGCGAGCAGCAGCGGCTGGCCTTTGCCCGCGTGCTGTTCAACCGGCCCGCCATCGTCTTTCTCGATGAATCCACCTCGGCCATGGACGAGGGCCTGGAGCATGCGCTGTACACGTTGCTGCGCGAGCAGATGCACTCGGCCATGCTGGTGAGCGTGGGCCACCGCAGCACGCTGGCGGGTTTCCATACCCACACGCTGGCGGTCGATGGCAACGGCGGGTGGACGCTGTCTGAAGGAAGCGCACCGCGCAGCGCGCCCCAGGCCTGATCCGCGTGCGGCCCTGGGCCGCGCGCGATCAATCGTCCATGGGCAATGGATCGCAGTTCCCCAGGTCGGACGGCGGCTGCCCGGGCAACTGGCGTACCGCATCGCGAAGAGCGGTGCGCAGGCCCTCTTCAAGCACGGGGTGGTAGAAGGGCGCACGCAGCAACTCGTGCACGGTCAGCTGCTGCTGCACGGCCAGGGCCAGCAGATGGGCCAGATGCTCGCCGCCCGGCGCGCACATTTCCGCGCCCAGCAGCAGGCCGCTGGCCGGGTCCGCAAAGACGTGAAGCAGGCCCGCGTCGCGCTGCGCAGCGCGGGCGCGCCCCTGGTGCGCGAAATCCACGCGGCCCACCACGAAGTCCTGCCCCAGCAGCGCCTTCATGGGCTGGCCCACGACGGCCGCGTTGGGCGAGCTGAAGACGATGGACAGCGGCGTGCGCCGCTCAAAGCAGGCCACGTTCTCCGCCATGGCGTTGGTGCCGGCGATATGGCCTTCGTCCACGGCCTCGTGCAGCAGGGGCCGGTCGCCATTGGCATCGCCCACCAGGAACAGCGGCAACTCGCCGACCTGCAGCGTCTCCCGGCTCACGGGCGGCTGGCCGTGTTCATCCAGTTCAAGACCCAGCGTCTCCAGGCCCAGGCCTTCGAGCTGCGGGCGACGGCCCATGGCGGCCACCACATGGTCCACGACAATGCGGGTGTCGCCCGCACGCACGACGATGCTGCTGTCCGGGCCCTTGCTCAACTGCACTTCATGGTCGGTGATCACCGTCATCTCTTTCTCAAGCAGATGCCGCAATGCGTCGGTGACATTCGGGTCGGACAGGCCGGCAAGCTTCGGACCCCGCCCCAGGGCCGTGACTTCCAGGCCCAGCCTTGCCAGCGCCTGGGCCATCTCCACGCCCAGCGGACCCAGGCCGATGACGGCCACGCGCGGGCCGAGGGTCTTGCGCTCGAACAAGGTATCTGTGGTCAGGATGCGCTTGCCAAAGCGCCTCCATTCATCGGGCACCACGGGCTCGGAGCCCGGCGCCAGGATGAGCTTGCGCGCGGCCAGCACCTTGCCGTTGACCTCGATGCGATTGGCCGCCAGCAGCCTGGCGCGCCCGTCAATGGCCCGCCAGCCCAGGCCTTCCGTGGCCTTGATCGTGCTGGCCACGAACTCGTCGCGCAGCTTGCGCACGCGGCGCAGCACGGCGGGCAGGTCGAGCTGCAGTCCGCTCGCGCCGCGTATGCCGAAGGCATCGAAGTGATGGCGTGCATGGAAGGCGTTGGCCGCCTCGATCAGCAACTTGGATGGCATGCATCCCACCCGCGCACAGGTCGTTCCCCAGGGTCCGTCGTTGACGATGGCGAAATGCTCCGTGTGCTTGCGCACTTCTCGCAGCGCCGACAGTCCGGCCGAGCCGGCGCCGACGATGATCACGTCGAGGGCGGTGGTGGGTGGGTTTTTCATGCTGTCTGATTCCTTTGACTGTGGCACCAGGTCCCGTGGAGGTCTCCGCTGCCGGTGGATGTGCCGAAAGGTGTGCCGACGGGAGTGCCGACTGAAGTGCCGACAGATTGTCGAGATGACTGCCTCGCCTGCCATGGGACATGCGTGCCAGTCTGCATGCTGGCGCTCGCGGCAATCGTAGGCGAAGGGCCGAAACCGCAGCTGGACATTCAGGGCCCGGCTCGTGCCGCGCAGGGGCTAGCCGGATGCCCAGTGTTGCCATGCCGCGTCCGTGCGGCTGCGTGATGCTCCGAAATCCGCTTCCCGCGCAAAGCGCCTGAGAGATGTCTCGGTAACCCTCAAATGGCTGACACGGCACAAGCGGCTTTGCGCTGTTTGCAGCCAGCGGCGCAGGGACCAATGAAGCTGCGCCACCACCCCGCCATGCACCTGTGCGCTGTGCAGGCGCAGGCGGCCCTTGAGGATGAAGGCCTTCACCGACCGTGCGGACAGCTGCAGATCCTCGCAGACCTGCCGCAGCCCGACGCCCTCGCGGACCCGGGTGCTCAGGCCGCGCCTGTGCATCTGGCAGCGAACGGAGCGTTCGCTGCGGTCCAGCCGGCGGCAGATCATCTGCACGGGCAGGACGCCGGCCCAGCGTTCGAGTGCAAGCAGTTCTGCGGGACTCCAGCGGCGGCGAATTGCGCCATTCAGCCACGCGCTGTCGGATGTCAGGCAGTGTGTGATTGCCATGGAAAGCTCCCATTCATATGGCGCTGCGCTGTGGCATGGCCTGAATCCCGGATGCCGATGAGACAATTATTGATGGGGGATTCTTTTGCAAGCTTTTGATTTTGTTGATTGTTTTTGTTGTTTTGATTGCTGCTCGAATGGACGGCTCCATACCGCGATGCCTATCGTGGGGCCGGGATGCGGATCACGGAAATAGCGTCTGCACCGGCACGCATATGCCAAGCCCCATGCGGATTTCCTGTTCGGCGCCCGATTTCCATGAACGACTTCTTTGCTTTTTCAGGAGCACCCCTCATGCGCCTTCAGCCAAAGCATTTGAATTTTTCCGCGGCGTGCCTTGCGTTGCTGGCACTGCCGGCCGCGCAGGCCCTGCCCATGCAGGACGTGGGCACGTCGGCAGGTCCGCAATGCGTGGGCCTGGACATCAACAACAGCGGCCATGTCGTGGGCGCCTGTGCAGAGAGCGACGGCTCGTTCGCAGGCTTCGTGTCGCTGGCGCCGGGCAGTGCGGCAGACCTTGTGCGCCTGTCGCCGGGGCGCAACTGCAACGCGGCGGCCATCACCAACAGCGGCCAGGTGGTGGGCAGCTGCCTGGACGGCAATTCGGTGTCCGTGGGGGTGTTCTGGAATGCGGCCACGCCCGCCACGGTGCAGACACTGCAGCCGCTGACGCTCGATGTGCGCAGCATGCCCACGGCATTCAACCAGGGCGGCTATGTGGCAGGCGTCAGCCTGAGCGGCAGCAACACTGCCCGCCCTGTCATGTGGCGCAACAATGAAACCACGGCACGCGCGCTGCCGGCGGGCCTGCTGGGTCTGAACAGCACCAACTGCGTGCCGTCCGATGTCGACAATTTCGTGGTGGGCGGCAACATGCCGGGCATCGTGGGCAACTGTCCCGACAACAGCGGGCATCCGCGTCCTGTCTATTGGTCTGCCGCAGTTCTGGGCGGCTATATGGCCACGGCCCTGAACCTGCCTCTCAATGCCGTCTTCTGCCGCGCAAAGACCGTCGTCAATACCCGCATCATGGGCTACTGCGATTTTGGTGCCCAAGGTGGACGCACCGTCGTCTGGCTCAACTCGTCCTCCAGTCCGCAGGTGCTGTCCATATCGTCCCCGCCCGCGCGAAACAGCGGCGTCGATCTCAACATCCTCGGCGAGGTGATTGGGCACTACCAGATGGCAGACGGGCGCAGCATGCCCTATTACTGGAACAGCCAGACCGGTGTCATCCGCGATATTCCTCCGCTGCCTGGCGGCATGAATGCACGTGTGGTGGATATCGGTGACAACGGAACGGTGGCGGGTCGCAGCGAGCTTGGCGATGGAAGTTCCCACGCCATCACCTGGACGCCGACGGGCGGCACGGTGGACCAGGGAACCCTCGCAGGCGGCGAGAACAGTGCGGCCTCGGCACTGAGCCAGGATGGCTGCTATATGACAGGCAAAAGCGAAGTCACGCAGCTTGCGACGCACGCTTTCATACAGAACCTGTGTGCGCCATGAAAGCCCGAAATCATTTCAAATCCAAAAAAGGTGATTTTATGAAAAAGCGATATGCAAGATTTACAGCGGCAGTGTCATTTGCTATTGCGGCTTTTTGGTCATGTGGAGTCCAAGCAAATAGTATAGGGATGTGGTCATTGGAAAATCCAATTTACTCTTTTGGTGGATATTCTTCATTGGTTGGAATGGGTAAAGACGTCCAGCAAAAACTGATCGATGATCATTTTCTGTTTTGAGCACAACTGCCTTCGTTTCAAGCCGATTTCGCATATCCCTGGTGGCCGACCCAAGACCGCCGCTGAAGCGCTGCCTGTGGTCCTTGTCGGCCCTTGCAGAGGACTCAGCCTGGCCGGGCAGGGCAGAGGCCTTGCCTATGCGACGGCTGGAGGGCCATCGCACATCAAATCGACCATCAGCCCTCGCAGGATTGCCAGCGTCGGCGCCTCGCTGCGCTGACGCAGCGTGACCAGCACGAAGCGGGCGGTATTGCGCATGGGCGGGTCCATGGGCAGCTCGACCAGGTCCGGGGCAATGGCGCGCACGGCCAGCAGCACGGTGTCGCTGCTGCGCGCCACCTCCACAAGGCTGGGCAGTTCCTCGCACTGCAGGGTGACGCACTGCGCAGGGTGGGCGGCAGCGCCATAGGTTTCTACCAACTGCCCGGCCACCTGGTCGCTGAGCGGGGTGGAGGCGATGGGGTAGCGTTGCACGTCGTCGAAGCGCAGATCCCGGCGCAGGCGGGTGAGCGGGTGGCCGGGGCGGCACATGAAGGCGGCACGCATCTCGTGGATGGCGTCCAGCGCAAGGTCGGGTGCAGTGCCCAGCGCGCGCAGGTCCACGACCAGGGCGTCCAGAATGCGCTCACGCAGCGAGTGCACCAGCAGGTCGGTACTGCCGCGCGCCACCTCGGTGCGCACGCGGGGGTGGTGCACGGTCATGTACTGCAGGAACGGCGTCATCAGTATTGCGCCGGGGCCGGAGCCCAGGCCGATGCGCACGGTGCCGGCCGCGCCCTCGCGCAGCTGGCGCCCTCGGTCACGCAGTTCGTCGGCCTCGGCCACCAGGGCGCGGGCCCGCTCCAGCATCTCGCGCCCGAAGGCCGTCAGCTCGCTGTGGCGGCCTATGCGGTCGAACAACGGGATCCCCAGTTCCTGCTCCAGCGCGCGCACGCTGCGGCTGAGGGCAGGCTGCGTCAGATGCATGGCCTCGGCCGAGCGGCTGAAGGAGCCGGTCTGTGCCACCGATATGAGATGCCTGAGTTGCACCAGCGTCATGTTGTCGAGCGTCCTGAAGTCTGCATGAAACTCATGCTAATCCAGCCAACAATGCATTGGACGTTCGATGAACCGGCTCCTAGGATGCCGCGTATCCGGCCGCCCGAGCCGGAGCCATCCACCAAGGAGACATGATGAGATTTTTGTTCCAGCGCGTTTGTCTGGCCGGTGCCGGCCTGCTGCTGAGCGCGGGGCTGGCCTGTGCACAGGCCCCTTCCGGCAGGTCCGTGAGCCTGATGGTGCCGTATCCGGCCGGCGGCCCTTCGGATGCCATTGCCCGCATCTTCAGCGTGCCGCTGTCCAAGGCCCTGGGCCAGCAGGTCATTGTGGAGAATCTGGGCGGCGTGAGCGGTGCCATGGCCGCGCAGAAAGTGCTGGCCGCTCCGCCCGACGGGCACTATGTCTTCCAGGGCTCGCCCAACGAGGTGATCCTGTCGCCGCTGGCGAACGCGGCCGTGCGGCTCAAGACCGAGGATTTCCGCCTGGTCCACCCCGTGGCCGAGGCCGTGATGGTCTTCGTCGCCCGCAAGGACCTGGAGGCCGGCAATGTGGATGAGCTGATCGCGCTGGCGCGCAAAAGCGCCAGCCGGCCGCTGTCGTACGGCAGCGTCGGCATCGGGTCGCTCTACCACCTGATCCTTGAGAAGGTGCAGCAGGACGCCGGCATCCGGCTCATGCATGCGCCCTACAAGGGCAACGCGCCACTGCTGCAGGACATCGGCAGCGGGCAGGTCGATTTCGCGGTGCTGGTCTACAGCGCAGCCATGGGCGCGCTGGCCGAGCAGGGCCGGCTCAAGATACTGGGCCAGCTGGGAGAGCAGCGATCGGAGTTGCTCAAGGACGTGCCCACGGTGCGTGAGGGCCGGGAACTGAAAAACTTCGCCTACAACACCTGGACCAGTTTCCTGGTGCGCAAGGACACGCCGCAGGAGGTGGTGCAAAGGCTGCACCAGGCGATAGGCGCCATGCTCAAGGACCCGGGGGTGCGCGAACAGCTGGCCCTGCAGACGCAGCTGGCCGCAGCGCCCATGTCGCTTGCCGAGGCGGCGCAGTTCTATGAGGCCGAGACGGCCCGCTACCGCAGCATTGCCCGCTCCATTCGCCTGCAACCCCAGTGAGATGCCGCACATGAACACCCTTCTGGACACTTTGCGCGGTTCCGCCGCAGCCTTCGTCGAGGTGCGCCGCGACATTCACCGGCATCCCGAACTGGGTTTCGAGGAGCACCGCACCAGCGCTTTGGTCGCGCAGCAACTGGAGCAATGGGGATACGAGGTGGAGCGCGGCCTGGGCGGCACGGGCGTGGTGGGGCGGCTGGTGCGCGGCAGCGGCCAGCGGCGTCTGGGCCTGCGTGCCGACATGGATGCCCTGCCCATCACCGAGGCCAATGCCTTCGCCCACGCCAGCACGCATGACGGCGTGATGCATGCCTGCGGGCATGACGGCCATACGGCCATGCTGCTGGCGGCGGCCCGGCATCTCGCGCACGACGGTGCCTTTGACGGGACCTTGACGCTGATCTTCCAGCCCGCGGAGGAGGGCGGCGGCGGTGCGCTGCGCATGATGGAGGACGGGCTGTTCGAGCGCCATCCCTGTGACGCCATCTTCGCCATGCACAACATGCCTGGCATGCCCCAGGGGCGGCTGGCGCTGCGCGAGGGCGCGGCCATGGCGTCCTCCGACTACGCCACGCTCACCCTCACCGGCGTGGGAGGGCATGGTGCCATGCCGCACCGCACGGCCGATCCCATCGTGGCGGCCGCCAGCATCGTCATGGCCTTGCAGACCATCGTCTCGCGCAACATGGATCCGCTGCAGATGGCGGTGGTGACCGTGGGAGCCATCCACGCAGGCAAGGCCAACAACGTGATTGCCCACCGTGCTGTGCTGGAGTTGAGCGTGCGTGCGCTGGATGCCGATGTGCGCAGGCTGCTGGAGCAGCGCATTCGCGACCTGGTGGGTGCGCAGGCCGAAAGCTTCGGCGTGCAGGCGCAGCTTGACTGGCGGCCCGGCTATGCCGTGTTGGTCAATACGCCCGAGGAGACCGACTTCGCGCGCCAGATCGCGCTGGAGCTGCTGGGCCCGGAACATGTCACGCTGCAGGCGCCTCCCTTGCCGGGCAGCGAAGACTTCGCCTTCATGCTGCAGCGCGTGCCCGGCAGCTATCTGCTGATCGGCAATGGCGAGGGAAGCGAGCAAGGCGCTTGCATGGTGCACAACCCGGGCTATGACTTCAACGACGACAACATCGCCGTGGGCGCCGCCTATTGGGTGCTGCTGGCGCAGCGGTTTCTTGCGGCTGGATGCGCCTGAACGGCCGCGCAGGGCGTCAGCCGGTCGCTCATTTCATTCGCCGTGGTGGATTTCCATCCACCCCACGCGCCCCTGGCCACTCTCATTGAGGCGGCCCACAAAGCCTTCGGCCTGCGACTGCGGCAGGCGCAGATCGAACTGCACCAGCGAACCATGCTCGACCTGGAGCAACTCGGCGCCTGCCGCATCGATCTCGCGGCGCACCAGGCCTTCCAGCGCATAGGGCACGGTGCAGCGAAGCGATTGCATGCGCTGCAGTGCCACCTTGTCGGCGGTGAGCAGGGCCTGGGCCACGGCATCGGTGTAGGCGCGCACCAGGCCACCCGCGCCCAGCTTGACGCCGCCGAAGTAGCGCACCACGGTGGCCAGCACGCCTTCCAGGTCCTGGTGGCGCAGCACGTCCAGCATGGGGCGGCCTGCCGTGCCGCTGGGCTCGCCGTCATCGACGGCAGCCGACTGGCCGCCTGCCAGCAGCGCCCAGCAGACATGGGCGGCGCCAGGGTGCTCGCGCCATAGCGCATCGACCACCGCCTGGGCGCTGGCGCGGTCGGCCATGGGCTGCACGCAACCGATGAAGCGGCTTTTCTTGATGATGAGTTCGCTGTGCGCGGGCGCGCGGAGTGTCTGTGGCATGGAGGGCGGCAAGCTTACCCGATCGTCCCTGGCCCGGGGGTTGGAGCATGGGTTCATTACGCCTTTATTACGAAGCGCTACACATTTGTGAGCATGCGTACCTTGTGTTATTTCAGCTTCAGAGGGTTGCATCCAGGTTTGTCCTACAGAAATCGTGAAAGATTCGCAGTAAGCTTTCTGTCAAGGAGGCGCAACCATGAACACCCCACCTTCCCGCGATCCCGTTCTCACCGAACACACCTTCGGCCGCGATCATTTCAGTCCCCCGCCCATGGCGCTGGAGCAAGCTGGTCAGGACCATGAAGCCGCTGGCGGCATTCCTCTGGATCTGGACCAGCGCATCCGCAACGTCGGCGAGTGGTGATGGCCGTGGCCGCTTGGCCAAGGGCCTGCGGCGGAGCCAGTGCTGCAAGGTCCGGCTGAACGGCATCGCGCGTCGCCGCCAGGCGGCGATCGCCACGCCAACAGACCGCGAGCCAGGCGCGGCAGGCTCTTGCCTTGCTGCACTGGATTTATCATTTCCACACACCCATCCAGGCCGGCTGCGCAAAGCGCCGGCCTTTTTGCATTCCTGCAGGAACCATGAGCATTGACACCGGCCGCAGCCATTGGCTGCTGGCGCCCGCCTCCGCCAGCGAAGCCAGCCTGCCCGTGCCCCTGGGCGATGTGACGGCGCTGCTGGAGCAGGTGGGCCGCTCCAGCGGCAGCAGCGATGAGGTGGCCGGGCAGTTGCTGCACTTGCTGGGATGGCACGTGCCGCTGGCGCAGTGCACCATCTTCTCGTTCCAGGGGCGATCGCGGCCGCGCATCGTGGGTTTTGGCGACCGGGCCCGCACAGGGGCGCTGCCCATGATTTCGCAGGACTACAGCGAGCGCTTCTATCCGCTCGACGGCGCGCAGCGCGTGATGCAGGCCGAACTGGCGCGGCAGCAGCGCGACCCCCAGGCTCCCGCGCGCGTCTGGCTGCATCGCCAGCGCCCCTGCGATGTCAGCCATCCCGAGTACCGCCATGTCTGCTATGAGCTGCCGCGCCTGGTGGAGCGGCTCTCGCTGCTGACCCTGCAGCCTGGTGCACGCTGGCTGGCGGTGAACCTGTACCGGGGCGAGGAGCACGGCTGCCTTGATGCGCAGTCCATCGCACGCATCGAAGCCTTTGCGCCCCTGGTCATGCAGGCCATGCGCCTGCACTATGCGGGCCAGGCGCTGCAGGACGATCTGGCGGGGCTGGTGCTGGCGCGCCTGGCCGGGCGCTTTACCCATCTCACGCAGCGCGATCTGGACGTGGTGCGCTGCGTGATCGAGGGGCTTGATGCCGAGCGGCTGGCGCAGCGCCTGGGCATCACCGTGTCCAGCGCGCGAACCTATCTCAAGCGGGTCTGCGCCAAATTGGGCGTGCAGGGGCAGCGTGAGCTGTTTGCCTTGCTGATGGCGCCCGAAGCGCTGTCCTGAGCCCTGGAGGCGGGCGTCTCTGTCTGTCCCCATCTGGGGACATCGTCAGGTCTGGTGCTGCCTACACTGCGCCCTGAACAAGAAGCACGACGGAGACCTCCATGCACCAGCCCCATGCCCAGCCCAGGCAGTCCATCTACTACCGCTACCAGGTGCATCGGCCCTGGCTGCCATCGGAGCACCCGGGGGTGCAGCGGCACCCCGTCGTCATCGTCGGAACGGGGCCGGTAGGCCTGACCACGGCGCTGGAGCTGGCGCGCCACGGGCAGCGATGCGTGCTGCTGGAGTCCGAGCTGCAGGTATCCGAGGGCAGCCGCGCCATCGTCTTCACGCGCCGCTCCATGGAGATCCTTCAGCAGGTGGGCGTGGCCGGGCGGGTCAGCGAGAACGGGCTGCCCTGGCGCTTCGGCAATTCCTTTTACCAGGGCCAGCGCGTGTTCCGCATGGAAGCGCCGCACAGCGAGGACGACCGCTTCTTCCCCATGACCAACCTGCAGCAGCAGTACCTGGAGGAGTACCTGGTCGATGCCGTGCTGGCGCATCCGCTGATCGAGCTGCGCTGGGGCAACCGCGTGGAGCGGGTGGAGCAGGTTGGCGACGGCGCCGCTGCAAAGGCGCGGCTGCAGGTGGACACGCCCGAGGGGCCGTATGCGCTGGAGGCTGACTGGCTGGTCGCAGCCGATGGCGCACGCTCGGGCGTACGCACGGCCATGGGCCTGGTCATGGAAGGGGCGTCATACGAAGGCCGCTTCGTGATTGCCGACATCCGCATCGACCTGCCGCTGCCCACCGAGCGCCTGGCCTTCTTCGATCCGGTGTGGAACCGCGGCAACACCATCCTCATGCACCGCGAGCCGCACGGCATCTGGCGCGTGGACTACCAGTTGCCTGCAGGCGAAGATCCGCAGCAGGCACTGCAGCCTGAATCGCTCAAGGCGCGCATCGACGCGCAGCTGGAGATGATCGGCTTTGGCGGCACGCCCTGGGAGATGGACTGGAGCTCGGTCTACTCGGCGCGCGCGCTGACCTTGCCGGACTACGTGCACGGCCGCGTGGTCTTCGCGGGCGATGCGGCCCACCTGCTGCCCATCTTCGGCGTGCGCGGCGCCAACACGGGTTTCCAGGACGCCCAGGCCCTGGCCTGGCGCCTGGCCCTGGTGTCGCGCGGCGTGGCGCCGGCCCGGTTGCTGGACAGCTACAGCAGCGAGCGCGTGGGCGCGGCGCGCGAGATTGTCGAAGAAGCCGGCAAGAGCACGCGCTTCATGGCGCCGCCTTCGCGCGGCTTCCGGCTGCTGCGCGATGCCGTGCTGTCGCTGTCCCTCACTCAGGCCTTCGTGCGCCCGCTCTACCACTGGCGCACATCACGTCCCCATGAGTACGCCCGCTCGCCGCTCAACAGCAGGGACGACGACAACCATCTGTTCAAGGGCGGCCCCGCCCATGGCGCACCGCCGCAGAACGTGCGCCTGGCGCCGGACGACTATCTGCTGGACCACCTGGGCGGCGGCTTCGACCTGCTGTATTTCACCGATGGCTCGGCGGTGCCGCCCGCATTGAGCGAGGTTGCCCGCGTGGTGCGCGGCCGCGGCGTGGGCCTGCGCATCGTGGCCATCTCCAGCCAGGCGGAGCCGCAACCCGTTCAGGGCGCTGACTTGACCCTCTCCGATAGCCAGGGCCGCTGCCGCGAACGCCATGGCGTGCCTGCCGATCCACCTTCCGGCGCCGCCTACCTGCTGCGGCCTGACCAGCATGTCTGCGCACGCTGGCTGGCGCTGGATGCGCAGGGGCTGCAATCCGCACTCGACAACGCCACCTGCACGCAAGGAGCCCAGGCATGAGCCAAGCACATACATCTTCCGACACGCTTGAGACGCCCGGCGGCCTGGATATCGCCGGTCTGGAAGCCGTGTACGACCAACTGGCCACGGCCATTGACGCGGCAGGCCCGCAGCACTCCGAGCTGTTTCTGGTCAAGCTGGCGCTGCTGGCGGCCGAGCGGCTGGGCAGCGCCCGGCAGTTCTCCGAGCTGGTGCAGGCGGCACAGCAGGATCTCCAGCCTAGGGTAAACCGCTAGTCCTGCCGGGTGGTCGCATGGCCGGCGCTGGCCAAGAACGTGTTTACGATCTTCGCGCGGGCATGCAGTTGCGGACTCGGGCGGTCTGCGGCGTTGAAAATCCTTGTGATAGCTACGGCTATCACTGCGGTTTTCGCCTTGCAGCCCATCCCGATCCGCATCCCGCACGCCTTCGCGCCAAGATCGTCAACACGTTCTAATCGGCCCGGAATCAAGGATGCCACGACCCCATGGATGTGCTGAGCGAAGTTCTCGATATTTGCCGGTCGGAGCGCGCCGTGACGGCGCGTTTTGCGCTGACCGCGCCATGGAGCCTGAAGTCCGCGGGCGTCACGGGCGCCATGATCCGCATGGCGCGGGGCGCGCCTTACTGGATACAGGTGGAGGGCATGCAGCCGCTGCGGGTCGAGCCGGGCGATCTGGTCATGCTGCCCATGGGCGCGGCACATGTGGTGGCCTCGGACCTGGACATGGCCTGCGAGCTGTTCTCGCATCTGATCTCCCGCCATGCCGAAGGCCCGCAGGACGAGAATCCGCTGGTCTTCAGCCATGGCGGTGGGGGCGAGGCGACCGACATGTTTTCGGCCCTGCTGTGGTTTTCTGCCTATTGCCGGCATTCGGTGTTCCGCATCCTGCCGCCGCTGATCCATATCCGTGCAAGTGATCTGCCGCTGGCCGATTGCCTGGCCGCCACCATGCAGTCGCTCACGCTGGAGACGCTGGCGCGGCGTCCGGGCTGGCGCCTGTCGGCCGCGCGCATGGGCGAGCTGTTGCTGGTCAACATCCTGCGCGAGCATCTGGCGCGCGAGGCCGCCGTGGGCGAAGGCTGGCTGCGTGGCCTGGGCGATGCCTGCATTGCCCGCGCCATCGTCTGCATGCACCGGGAGCCGCAGCGCAGCTGGAGCGTGGAGACGCTGGCGGCCGAGGCCGGCATGTCGCGCACCCGTTTCAGCATGCGTTTCAAGCAGCTGGTGGGCTCCACCCCCATCGGCTACCTGACGGCGCACCGTATGGCGCTGGCCGCCCAGCAGATGGAGGCCGGCCGGCTGTCATCGGCCCGCATTGCAGAGAACGCGGGCTACGACTCTCCCAAGGTGTTTGCGCGAGCCTTCCGCCGCTGGTCCGGGCACACGCCCAAGGCCTATCTGGCGCAGGAGGCCGCGAAGAGGTCGGGCTGGCAACAGCAGGAGGGCCGCATCAGAGGGTTGGAGCAAGACCCTTAGCCAGCAGGGTTGAGTGCCGAAACGTACACTGGCCGGTTCCTTCCGCACAGGCTCCCAGAAGCCGAACCGCCCATCATGAACGCCCCCGTTGACGTTTCCTTTTTCCATCGCGCCGCCAAGCCGCTGACCAGCTACCGACCGTACTGGGCCAAGCGCTTCGGCACGGCCCCGTTCCTGCCGATGAGCCGGGCCGAGATGGACCAGCTTGGCTGGGACAGCTGCGACGTGATCCTGGTGACGGGCGATGCCTATGTGGATCACCCCAGCTTCGGCATGTCGGTGATCGGCCGGGTGCTGGAGGCGCAGGGCTTTCGCGTGGGCATCATCGCCCAGCCCGACTGGCAAAGCGCCGAGGCCTTCAAGGCCCTGGGCCGTCCCAACCTGTTCTGGGGCGTGACGGCGGGCAACATGGATTCGATGATCAACCGCTACACGGCCGATCGCAAGATCCGCTCCGACGATGCCTATACGCCGGGCGACGTGGGCGGCAAGCGCCCCGACCGCGCGGCCATCGTCTACAGCCAGCGCTGCCGCGAGGCATACAAGGACGTGCCCATCGTGCTGGGCGGCATCGAGGGCAGCCTGCGCCGCATCGCCCACTACGACTACTGGAGCGACAAGGTGCGCCGCTCCATCGTGGTGGACAGCAAGTGCGACATCCTGCTGTATGGCAACGCCGAGCGCGCCCTGGTCGAGGTGGCCCACCGCCTGGCGGCGCGCGAGCCCGTGGAAAGCATTACCGACGTGCGCGGCACGGCCTTCTTCCGCCGCGAGTCGGAAGCGGGCTGGTTCGAGTTGGATTCCACTGTGGTGGACGAGCCCGGCGTGGTCGAGCCCCACATCAATCCCTACATGACCACCAGCGAGCAGGCCGAGGCCCAGGGCCAGTCCTGCTCCAAGGAAGATGGCAGCGCGGCGCCAGCCCAGGATGGCGCCTCGGTGGCCAGCGTGCAGCCCATTGCGGCCCAGACCATCCAGTTCGTGCCCAATCCGTCGCTGCGCGGCAAGGGCAAGCAGCCGCCGCGCGACAAGACAGTGCTGCGCCTGCCCAGCTACGAGCAGGTCAAGGCCGATCCCATCCTCTACGCCCATGCCAACCGCGTGCTGCATCTGGAAACCAATCCCGGCAACGCCCGTGCCCTGGTCCAGGCCCACGGCGAGGGCGTGACCGCGCGCGATGTGTGGCTGAACCCGCCACCCATTCCGCTGACCACGGCCGAGATGGACTGGGTCTTCGGCCTGCCCTATGCGCGCAGCCCCCATCCCAGCTATGCCGACGCCAGCGGCAGCCATGAAGGCGAGACCAAGATCCCGGCCTGGGAGATGATCCGTACATCGGTCAACATCATGCGCGGCTGCTTCGGCGGCTGCACCTTCTGCTCCATCACCGAGCATGAGGGCCGCATCATCCAGAGCCGTTCCGAGGAGTCCATCATCCAGGAGGTCGAGGACATCCGCGACAAGGTCAAGGGCTTCACCGGCACCATCTCCGACCTGGGCGGCCCCACGGCCAACATGTACCGCCTGGGCTGCAAGAGCCCCGAGATCGAGGCCGCCTGCCGCAAGCCCAGCTGCGTGTTCCCCGGCATCTGCCAGAACCTGCACACCGACCACGCCCCGCTGGTCAAGATCTACCGCCGCGCGCGCAACCTGCCGGGCATCAAGAAGATCCTGATCGGCTCGGGCCTGCGCTATGACCTGGCGGTGAAGTCGCCCGAGTACGTCAAGGAGCTGGTCCAGCACCATGTGGGCGGCTATCTGAAGATCGCGCCCGAGCACACCGAGACCGGGCCGCTGACCAAGATGATGAAGCCGGGCATAGGCAGCTATGACCGCTTCAAGCAGATGTTCGAGCAGTTCAGCGAGGAAGCGGGCAAGAAGCAGTACCTGATTCCGTACTTCATCGCGGCCCACCCGGGCACCAGCGACGAGGACATGATGAACCTCGCCATCTGGCTGAAGAAGAACGGCTTTCGCGCCGACCAGGTGCAGACCTTCTATCCCAGCCCCATGGCCACGGCCACGGCCATGTACCACTCTGGCCGCAACACGCTGACCAAGGTGCGCCGCCAGATGCGCGACGTGAACGAGGAGTCGGTGGACATCGTGCGCGGCGAAAAGCGCCGGCGCCTGCACAAGGCCTTCCTGCGCTACCACGACCCGAACAACTGGCCGCTGCTGCGCGAGGCCCTCAAGGCCATGGGCCGTGCCGACCTCATCGGCAACGGCAAGCAGCACCTGATCCCCACCTTCCAGCCCCTGGTCGATGGCGGCTACCAGAGCGCGCGCCGCAAGAACAGCACGCAGGGCACGGGCGTGGCCGCACGGGCCGTGGTCTCCCAGCAGGGCAAGGCCTACGCCCTTAACAAGGCGGGCGGCAAGAACGCCGGGCCGGGCAAGCTGCAGGCACAGGCGCGCGAGCCTGCGGGCGATGTGCGTTTCCGTTCCAGCCAGCCCCAGCCGGGCCGCATGCTGACCCAGCACACGGGTCTGCCGCCGCGCCCCGGTGTGGGAGGTCCGTCCCGCTCAGCGGGCGCTGCCGGTTCGGGCCGCAAGGCGGCACCGGGCGGTCGCAAGCCGCGCTGACGCGCCTTCGCCTCAGCTGGCGGCCGGCGCCAGCGTGCCCTGCCATTCGCGGCGGGCGGCCTGGGCGCCGCTTTCAAAGTACTGCGTGTCCAGCGGCACGGGCCGTGCCAGGGCAAAGCCCTGTGCATAGTCCACGCCCACGGCCTGAAGGGCCTGGGCGATCTCGCGGCTTTCCACATACTCGGCCACGGTGCGCTTGCCCAGGATGTGGCCTATGCGGTTGATCATCTCCACCATGGCGTGGTTGCTGGGGTCCTGGAGCATGTCGCGGACAAAGCCGCCGTCTATCTTCAGATAGTCCACGGGCAGCTGCTTCAGGTAGGTCAGCGAGGACATGCCCACGCCGAAGTCGTCCAGCGCAAAGCGGCAGCCCAGGGTGCGCAGGGCCTGGATCAGCCTGGTGGCACTGGACAGGCTGGCGATGGCGCTGGTCTCCGTGATCTCGAAGCACAGCAACTGCGGTGCAATGCCGTGCGTGCTCAGCTGCTTCTGCACGAAGTCCAGCAGCCCGTCATCATCCAGGCTGGGGCCTGACAGATTGATGGCGCAGGTGTCGATGTGGCGCAGTGCGGCCGGATGCTGGGCCAGCGTGGCCAGCGTTCTGGCGATCACCCAGCGGTCCACCGTGGGCATGATGCCGTAGCGCTCGGCAGCGGGAATGAAGGTGGCCGGCGAGATGATCTGGCCCTGCTCGTCGCGCAGCCGCAGCAGCACCTCGAAATGCAGGCCCCGCTGGCCATCGGGCTGCAGCGGTGCGATGCTTTGCGCGTACAGGCAAAAGCGCTCCTGCTCCAGCGCCGTGCGTATGCGCGTCACCCATTCCATTTCGCTCACGTGGCGGGTGTACTCGCCATCGTCGCTGCGGTAGACGTAGATGCGGTTGCGGCCGCGCTCCTTGGCGCGGTAGCAGGCCATGTCGGCCATGCGAAGCAGGTCCTGGGCCGACTGGACCTCGCCGCCGATGTGCACCAGGCCGATGCTCAGTCCCGTGCGCAGCACCTGCTTGCCCCAGTGCACGTGCAGGGCCTCGGCGGCCTGGCGCAGCTTCTCGGCAATGCGCAGGGCGGGCTCGGGAGGGCAGTTCTCCAGAAGAACGCCGAATTCATCGCCGCCCAGCCGCGCGAGGGTGTCGGTCTCGCGCAGGTTGTGCAGCAGCAGGCGGCTGACCTCGCACAGCATCTCGTCGCCCGCCGGGTGGCCGCAGGTCTCGTTGATGAGCTTGAACTGGTCCAGGTCCATGTACAGCACGGCCGAGGGCCGCAGCCTGTGCTGGCCCTGGTTGAGCAGGCGCTGCAGGCGGCGCTCGAACTCGACGCGGTTCTCCAGCCCGGTAAGCCCGTCGTGGCTGGCATGCCATGACAGCTGGTCCAGGTACTGCTGCTCGCGCGAGACATCCCTGAGCACGATCACCGCGCCGGCCGGGCGCTCCCCGCCGCCGCTGATGGCCGAACCCATGAGCTTGACCGGCACGATGCTGCGGTCATGGCGCCGCAGCCAGCGCGTGTGCTCCTCGCGCAATTGCTGGCCCGACAGCAAATGGGCCAGCAGGCTTTCCGCAGTCTGGGTGGTATCGATGCTGTTGAAATGCAGGCTCTTGGTCAGGTGCTGGCCCTTGAGCTGCTGCTCGCTGCAGCCCAGCAGGCCCAGCGCTGCGGGATTGGCATAGTCCACCACGCCCTGGGCGTCCGTGGTGATCACGGCGTCGCCCAGCGAGGCCAGCGTGGTCTGGGCCCTTTCCTTTTCCGTCAGCAGGTCGTTTTGCACCTGCTGGCGCTGCTGCAGCATGCGCCGCGTATGCCAGAGCGCCACCAGGATCAGCGCCGCACCCAGCACCAGATGGATGCCCTGCAGCCACATCACCATCTGCCTCGAACTGCGGCCCAGCGAGGCACTGAATTGCTGGGTGACTGGCGTGACGCCCGCATTGATTTGCTCGATCTCGCGCTTCCAGGTGATGGCGTCCTCGGCGCTGACGCTGCCCACGGCGTGGCGCTGCTCTATCTCCTGGGCCAGCCTGTCGAGCTGCTGCAGGTACTGATCGCCTTGTTTCCAGTAGCGATAGGGCTCTTCCAGAAGCTCGACATGGCGGAAGGTCTGCATGAGCCAGATCAGCGCCTCGGCATCATCAGGGTGGTTGCCTCCCAGAAGAATGCCGGCATGCGCGTCCTTGACCCTGGCTGGCACATCGTCCAGCGCCATGCGCGCCTGCCAGTCGCCCGCCGGAATCGCCATGGCCTGCTCGAAGCGCGCCATGTCGCGTGCCGAGCCGCTGTCCACATAGCGGCTCAGGGCGTAGATGGCGTCCTTCTGCGCCTTGGACCACAGGCTTTCCCCGGCCACAAAGGCCCGCACCGCAGACACCAGGTACAGGCTGCCGCTGGCCATGATTACCAGCACCACGACCACCAGCACCAGGGGCCAGATGCGCTGCACCAGCTGCAGTACCGGCACATGGGCTGGGGGCTGGCTTTGCATGGGCGGCGCAGGGGAGGGTTGGCCCGGAGGGCGGCTCAGGCGCCAATGCGCCGCAGAACTGGCGCCGAATGGCTGGGTGGCTGACGCGTCCCGGATATCCGGGCGGTTGATGGATGTTCTCGAACCATGGGGCTGCCTCCAGATAAGCCGATTATGGGTGTTTCCAGATGTGTTCGGGTTGTCCGGTTGTATGCGCAACTCCGATTTAAGAGGAGCGGGCTATTGCGGTAAAGAGGGTCATTGGCAGCAGCGTACCCGCATGCTGCCGCCAGCCATGACTTGCGCGGCTTGTAGGTTGCCGGCAGGTGGTGCTTTTCGGTGTCCGCCTACAAGCGACGCGGTGCCGAGGGGCAGTTGGGAAGAGGGTGCAGGGGCAGATCGTGCCGCTCGGCCAGGTCCGCCAGATCGGCGCAGGACAAGGGGGCCAGGAAGGCTTGCAGGGCTGCATGCAGGGCAGGGCTGCGCATGCTGGCGATGCTGCCATCGCCATTCACCGACGCCACGGCGCACAGGCGGGCCGCGAAATGCGGCTCCAGGGCCGCCACGGCCACCGATCCATCGGCGCAGGCGTAGACGCGATAGCCTGCGTGCGCGCCTCCCACATCGCCATCGGGCCGGGTCAGGCCCCAATGCCATGGCAGGGCCAGCCACTGCGCTGCCTGGGCCAGTCCTGTTTCCTGGAGGCTGCCGTGGCCGCTGCGCTGGCGCAGCAGCCAGGCCTTGAGCACGGCTTCACTGGCCATCAGCGCACCGGCCATGTCGGCAAACAGGCTGGGCGGCATGGCGCCGCCCTGTACCAGTCCCGCCTCGGCCTGATAGGTCAGGTCATGGCCCGGCACATCGGCCAGCGCTCCCGCGCTGCCGACGATGCGCACCAGCGACAGCTGCGGATGGCGCTGCTGCAGCGACGCCCAGTCCAGCCCCAGCTTGGCCAGTGCGGCGGGGCGGAACGAGGTGAGCAGGATGTCGGCCGCATCCAGCGCATCGTGCAGCGCTGCCTGTCCTTGCGCGCTCTTGAGCTGTGCCTGCCAGACCGCGATGCCCTGGTGCATGTCGGCGTAGGCTCGCGGGCTGTAGAGCGCCATCGGGTCCGCACTGGCCGTTCCGGGCTGCGCAGAAGGGGGTTCCAGCTTGCTGCACTGCGCGCCCATGGCCGCACAGCGCATCAGGGCGGCGGGGCCGGGCAGGTTCAGGGCCAGACTCAGGATGCGAACGCCCGACAGCGGCAGCCCGTTGGTGGGGCAAGAGGGGTGGGACGCGGGCAGTGCAATGGCTTCAAGGGGCGCGTGATCGGGCATGGGAATGGGCGTCTCTGTGCATTCGGTGTTTCGGCTGCACGCATGATCGCACCCATGCCTGCAGGGCCCTGGCGCCTACCGGACGGAGAGGATGCAAAAGCCGCCCCAAAAAAAGAAATGCCGCCAGGGCAATGCACCGTTGGCGGCATGTCTGCAAACCCGGCGCATGGCCGGGCAGCCAGGGCGGGATCAGACCACCTTGGCGATTGACTGGCAGACGTAGTCGATGTTCTTGCTGTTCAGCGCGGCCACGCACATGCGGCCCGTATCCGTGCCGTAGACGCCGAACTCGGTACGCAGGCGCACCATCTGGTCCTTGCTCAGGCCGGAGTAGCTGAACATGCCGATCTGGGTGGTGATGAAGCCCATGTCCTGCTGGACACCGGCAGCCTTCAGGCCGTCAACCAGCTTCTGGCGCATGGCCTTGATGCGCACGCGCATCTCGCCAAGTTCCTTTTCCCACAGGGCGCGCAGCTCGGGGTTGTTCAGCACGGCGGCCACCACGGCGCCACCATGGGTGGGCGGGTTGGAGTAGTTGGTGCGGATGACGATCTTCAGCTGGCTCAGAACGCGGGCCGCTTCTTCCTTGTCGTTGGCCACCACCGACAGTGCGCCCACGCGCTCGCCGTACAGGCTGAAGCTCTTGGAGAACGAGGTCGAGACAAAAATGTTCAGGCCGGCAGCCACGAACTTGCCGATCACGGCGCCGTCTTCGGCGATGCCATGGCCAAAGCCCTGGTAGGCCATGTCGAGGAAGGCCACCAGGCCCTTGGCCTTGACGGCTGCGATCACCTGGTCCCACTGCTCGGCCGTGATGTCATAGCCGGTCGGGTTGTGGCAGCAGGCGTGCAGCACCACGATGGTGCCGGCAGGGGCTGCGTTCAGGTCGGCCAGCATGCCTTCGAAGTTCACCTTGCGGTTGACGGCGTCGTAGTAGGCATAGGTGCCCACTTCGAAACCGGCATTGGTGAAGATGGCCTTGTGGTTTTCCCAGCTCGGGTCGGAGATCAGCACCTTGGCGGCGGGGCTGATCTTCTTGAGGAAGTCGGCGCCGATCTTCAGGCCGCCGGTGCCGCCGATGGCCTGTACCGTGGACACGCGGCCGGACTTGACGACGTCGGACTCGGCGCCGAACACCAGGCCCTTGACTGCGGCATCATAGGCAGCGATGCCGTCGATGGGCAGGTAGCCGCGGGCCGTGGGCTTGTCCATCATCGCCTTCTCGGCGGCCTGCACGCATTCGAGCAGGGGCAACTTGCCGTTGTCGTCGAAGTACACGCCCACGCCCAGATTCACCTTGTTGGGGTTGGTGTCGGCAGCGAACTGCTCGTTCAGACCCAGGATGGGGTCGCGGGGGGCCATTTCGACGGCGGTAAACAGAGACATGAAGCGTCCTTGGGATGTCTTGGGAGGTGGAAAAAACGCGGCTAGCCCCAAGCTACGGTAGGCTTTCGGGTTAACCCATGAATTCTAGCGATCTCGCCGGCCGATACTCACTTTTGCGAACCCACGTCATGCACGAAGTCTCTGATTCCTCCCCAGCACCTGAGGCCTCCGGCCATTTCGTGCATTTCGCGGACTCCCCCTTCGAGCTGTTCCAGCCCTATCCGCCTGCCGGCGACCAGCCCGCAGCCATCGAGAAGCTGGTCGAAGGCATCCAGGACGGCGAATCCTTCCAGACCCTGCTGGGCGTGACGGGCTCGGGCAAGACCTTCACCATGGCCAACGTGATCGCCCGCCTGGGTCGCCCGGCCATTGTCTTCGCGCCCAACAAGACGCTGGCAGCGCAGCTTTACAGCGAGTTCCGCGAGTTCTTTCCCAAGAACTCCGTCGAATACTTCGTCAGCTACTACGACTACTACCAGCCCGAGGCCTATGTGCCCCAGCGCGACCTGTTCATCGAAAAGGACAGCGCCATCAACGAGCACATCGAGCAGATGCGGCTTTCGTGCACCAAAAGCCTGATGGAGCGGCGCGACGTTGTCATCGTCGCCACGGTCTCCGCCATCTACGGCATCGGCGAGCCCGAAAGCTACCACCGCATGATCATGACGCTGCGCACCGGCGACCGCATCAACCAGCGCGACGTCATCGCGCAACTGATCCGCATGCAGTACCAGCGCAACGACCAGGACTTCAGCCGGGGCAAGTTCCGCGTGCGCGGCGACACCATCGATGTCTTCCCCGCCGAGCACTCGGAACTGGCCATACGCATCGAACTCTTCGACGACGAGGTCGAAAGCCTGCAACTGTTCGATCCGCTGACGGGTCGCGTGCGGCAAAGCATCCCGCGCTTCACGGTCTACCCGAGCAGCCACTACGTCACGCCGCGCGACAAGGTACTGGCCGCCGTGGAAACCATCAAGCTGGAGCTGGCCGAGCGGCTCAAGCAACTGGTGGGGGACGGCAAGCTGGTCGAGGCCCAGCGCCTGGAGCAGCGCACGCGCTTCGATCTGGAGATGCTCACCGAGGTCGGTCACTGCAAGGGCATCGAGAACTACACCCGTCATCTCTCGGGCGCCGCACCCGGCGAGCCGCCCAGCACCCTGACCGACTACCTGCCCGGCGACGCCCTGATGTTCCTGGACGAGAGCCACCAGATGATTGGCCAGCTCAACGCCATGTACAGCGGAGATCGCTCGCGCAAGACCACGCTGGTGGAGTACGGCTTCCGGCTGCCTTCGGCGCTGGACAACCGGCCGCTCAAATTCGAGGAATTCGAGCGGCGCATGCGCCAGGTCATCTTTGTCTCGGCCACGCCGGCAGACTATGAAAAGACCCACTCTGGCCAGATCGTGGACCAGGTCGTTCGCCCCACAGGCCTCATCGATCCCGAAATCGAAGTGCGCCCGGCCACCAATCAGGTGGACGACGTGCTGCAGGAAATCCGCCTGCGCATCGAACGCGCGGAGCGTGTTCTCATCACCACGCTGACCAAGCGCATGGCCGAGCAGCTCACCGACTACCTGAGTGAAAACGGCGTCAAGGTGCGCTATCTGCACTCCGACGTGGAAACGGTGGAGCGCGTGGAGATCATTCGTGACCTTCGCCTGGGCGTTTTCGACGTGCTCGTGGGCATCAACCTGCTGCGCGAGGGGCTGGACATCCCCGAAGTCTCGCTGGTCGCCATCCTCGACGCCGACAAGGAAGGCTTTCTTCGCGCCGAACGCAGCCTCATCCAGACCATCGGCCGAGCCGCGCGCAACCTGCATGGCAAGGCCATCCTCTATGCGGACCGGGTCACGGAGTCCATGAAGAAAGCCATTGGCGAGACCGAGCGTCGCCGTGCCAAGCAAATAAGGTTCAACGAGGAAAACGGAATCGAACCCAAGCAGATTGTCAAGCGGGTGAAAGACCTGATTGATGGTGTCTATAGCGAAAAAAGTGGCAAGGAAGCGGAACGCCTGCAGGCCAATCAGCTCGAAAGAGCGCGTGTCGAGGACATGTCCGAAAAAGACGTGGCCAAGGAAATCAAGCGTCTGGAAAAGCAGATGCTCGAACATGCGCGCAGCCTGGAGTTCGAACAGGCTGCGCGGGTGCGCGATCAGCTGGCACTGCTCAAGGAGCAACTGTTCGGTGGCTCATCCGTGCAGGTTTCCTGAGGCGGCGCCTGGTCTGAAGCCCGTTAGCTCCTGTTACCCGACCAAATTGATGGGGAATGTGGTACACTAAGGGTCAACACTCAACAACAACAAAACTTCGATGAAAAGAAGGGCTCTGAACCTTTTGAACAGGACGGAGTAAGGGCGGAGACTGTGCCCAACTCCAGTCAAATCGCTGGAGCGGGTGTTTCTGTAACGTACAAGCCTGACTGAAGGAGCTCGTAATGCGTCTCACCACCAAAGGCCGTTTTGCGGTCACTGCCATGATCGATCTGGCCCTGCGCCAGAACAATGGCCCTGTCACGCTGGCAGCCATCAGCCAGCGGCAACAGATTTCCCTGTCGTATCTGGAACAGCTGTTCGGCAAGCTGCGCCGGCATGAACTCGTCGAGTCCACCCGCGGACCCGGCGGCGGCTACACACTGGCCCGCAAGGCAGGCGACATCACCGTGGCCGACATCATCGTCTCCGTGGACGAACCCATTGACGCCACCCAGTGTGGCGGCAAGGAAAATTGCCTGGGCGAAGCCGGCCGCTGCATGACGCACGAGCTGTGGGCCGCACTGAACCAACGCATGGTCGAGTTCCTCGATTCCGTGACGCTGCAAAAGCTCGTGGACGAGCAACTGGCCAAGGGCATCCAGATCGAGGACAAGCCTGTGGTGCGCCGTGCGATTTCCACGGCTCCCGTGGTCAAGCCCATCCGTGTGAATGCCCCGAACTCGGTATTCGCGCTGGGCAACGCCTTCGCCAAGTCCTGATCGACTTTTGACACCCTGAGGGCAGGGCACCGCCGCGCATGGCTGTGTGGCGCGGTGTTGTCCGCCTGGATGGATTCACCGGAGTTCATCGCCTTCCCGTTTTTTGCCAGCCTGAACCTTGATAAGAGCCAGTCATGGACATGACCCCGCATTTCCCCATCTATCTCGACTATGGTGCGACCACCCCCGTGGACCCTCGCGTGGTGGACGCCATGATTCCTTGGCTGCGTGAGCATTTCGGCAACGCCGCATCGCGCAGTCATGCCTGGGGTTGGGAAGCCGAGGAGGCCATCGAGAAGGCCCGCGGCCAGGTCGCAGACCTGATCGGCGCGGATCCCCGTGAAATCGTCTGGACCAGCGGTGCCACCGAGTCCATCAACCTGGCCATCAAGGGTGCTGCTCACTTCTACCAGGGCAAGGGCAAGCACCTGATCACGCTCAAGACCGAGCACAAGGCCGTGCTCGACACCATGCGTGAACTCGAGCGCCAGGGCTTCGAGGTGACCTACATGGACGTGCAGCCCGATGGCCTGCTCGACATCGAGGCATTCAAGGCCGCGCTGCGCCCCGACACCATTCTGGTCAGCGTGCTCTTCGTGAACAACGAAATCGGCGTCATCCAGGACATTCCCGCCATCGGCGCGCTGTGCCGTGAGAAGGGCATCCTGTTCCATGTGGATGCTGCGCAGGCCACGGGCCGCGTGGAGATCGACATGTCCAAGCTGCCGGTGGACCTGATGAGCATGACTGCGCACAAGACCTATGGTCCCAAGGGCGTGGGTGCCCTGTATGTGCGTCGCAAGCCACGTGTGCGTCTGGAAGCGCAGATCCACGGTGGGGGTCATGAGCGCGGCATGCGCTCGGGCACGCTGCCCACGCACCAGATCGTCGGCATGGGCGAGGCCTTCCGCATTGCCAAGGAAGAAATGGCCGAAAGCAACGCCAAGGCCTACGCGCTGCAGCAGCGTCTGCTCAACGGCTTGAAGGATCTGGAGCAGGTCTTCATCAACGGCAGCATGGAGCACCGTGTGCCGCAGAACCTGAACATGAGCTTCAACTTCGTCGAAGGCGAGTCGCTCATCATGGGCATCAAGGGTCTGGCGGTGTCCTCGGGATCGGCCTGCACGTCGGCCAGCCTGGAGCCCAGCTATGTGCTGCGTGCACTTGGCCGCAGCGACGAACTGGCGCACAGCAGCCTGCGCATGACCATCGGCCGCTTCACGACCGAAGAGGAAATCGACTACGCGATCAGCACCATCCGCACCAATGTGGTCAAGCTGCGCGAACTCAGTCCGCTGTGGGAGATGTTCAAGGACGGCATCGACCTCAGCACGATCCAATGGGCGGCTCACTGAGCATCGGCCGGCACGCGAATCAAGTATTGAAGAGGTAGACATCATGGCTTATTCCGACAAAGTGGTAGACCACTACGAAAATCCCCGCAATGTGGGTTCGTTCGACAAGAACGACGAATCGGTGGGCACCGGCATGGTCGGCGCTCCTGCCTGCGGCGACGTGATGAAGCTGCAGATCAAGGTCAACCCGGAAACCGGCGTCATCGAGGATGCGCGTTTCAAGACCTATGGCTGCGGCTCCGCGATTGCCTCGTCTTCGCTGGTGACCGAGTGGGTCAAGGGCAAGACGCTGGATGAGGCGGCTGCGCTGAAGAACAGCCAGATTGCCGAAGAGCTGGCTCTTCCTCCCGTCAAGGTGCACTGCTCCATCCTGGCCGAAGACGCCATCAAGGCAGCGGTCGATGACTACCGTGCCAAGCGCACTGCGGTGGTGGCCGCCTGATATGGCGATCTCGCTGACCGATTCTGCGGCCCGCCATGTGAGCCGCTACCTGTCGCGCCGCGGCAAGGGCATCGGCGTGCGCCTCGGGGTCAAGACCACGGGCTGCTCTGGCCTAGCCTACAAGCTGGAGTATGTGGACGAGCAATTGCCCGAGGACGTGATCTTCGAGGACCACGGCATCAAGGTGCTGGTCGATCCCAAGAGCCTGGCCTATATCGACGGCACGGAGCTGGATTTCGTGCGCGAGGGCTTGAACGAAGGCTTCAAGTTCCACAACCCGAACGAGCGTGATCGCTGCGGTTGCGGCGAGAGCTTTCGCATCTGACCGGCATCTGCCGGGTGGCCGGGCCTTTGTGGCCTGGCTGCATGCCCGGCAGGCCCTGATTTCTTCTACTCCCTCAAGAGGCCGCCATCGCTTCGGTGCTGGCGGCTTTTTATCGACATGAACCTGCAATCGGACGATTTCGAGCTGTTTGCGCTGCCGCGCCAATTTGCGCAGGAGCGCAGCGCCATTGACGCGCGCTGGAAGGAATTGCAACGCGAGGCACACCCCGACCGCTTTGCTTCGCAGGGAGCCGCTGCGCAGCGCGTGGCCATGCAATGGTCGGTGCGCATCAACGAGGCCTACCAGCGGCTGAAAGAGCCACTCAGGCGCGCCGCCTATCTCTGCGAGTTGCTGGGCGCCCCAGTGCGTGCCGAGGACAACACCTCCATGCCCACGGCCTTTCTGATGCAGCAAATGGAGTGGCGCGAGGCGTTGGAAGAGGCGCAGGACGAGGCCGCCCTGGATGCGCTGGACGACGAAGTGCTGCAGGCCAGAAAGAGCATGCTGGCCGAATGCGGTCGTCAACTGGATGAATTGCACGACGCGCAGGCGGCTGTGCAGCAGGTCAGAGCCCTCATGTTTGTTGCGCGATTTGCGCAGGACATAGAGCGTCGCCGCGATCAACTGGGACAATAGCCCGCGATCCGCACCTCCCACGAGAGACCCCCGTTCACAAGGCAGGCCGGCTGGCCCGGACCTGCAATTTCCCCGAGTATTTCCATGGCGCTTTTGCAGATTTCCGAACCCGGTCAGTCCCCCGATCCCCACCAGCGGCGCATTGCCGTGGGCATCGACCTGGGCACCACGCATTCCCTGGTCGCCGCCGTCCGCAATGGCGTGGCCGAATGCCTGCCGGATGACCAGGGCCGGGTGCTGCTGCCTTCAGTCGTGCGCTATCTGCCCCAGGGCCGCCGTGAGATCGGCCATGCTGCCCAGGCGGCACTGTCTACCGATGCGGGCAATACCATTGCCTCGGCCAAGCGTTTCATGGGTCGCACGCTGGCTGATATCGACGCGCCGGAAAAGCTGCCCTACCGTTTTGCGGAGCAGGAGGCCGGCCGTGGCGTGATCGGGATCGAGACCGTCGATGGCAGCAAGACACCGGTGGAGGTCAGTGCCGAGATTCTGGCCACGCTGCGTTTCCGTGCCGAAGATACCTTCAATGACGACATCCATGGCGCCGTCATCACCGTGCCCGCCTACTTTGACGATGCACAACGCCAGGCCACCAAGGATGCCGCAAAGCTCGCTGGCATCAACCTGCTGCGCCTGATCAACGAGCCCACGGCTGCAGCCATTGCCTACGGCCTGGACAACGGCTCCGAAGGCGTTTACGCCGTCTACGATCTGGGTGGCGGTACTTTCGACATTTCTGTCCTGCGCCTGTCCCAGGGCGTGTTTGAAGTCGTCTCCACTGGCGGCGACTCGGCCCTGGGGGGGGACGACTACGATGCGGCTCTGGCCGAGTGGGTGGCGCAGCAGGCCGGTGTGGTTCCCCAGACTGCCGAGGACAAGGCCCGCTGGCGCATGGCGGCGCGCCTTTGCAAGCAGGCATTGACGGATGCACAGGTCGCAACGCTCACGGCCGAGCTGTCCACCGGCACCGTGCATTTCGATGTAAAGCGCAGCGATTTCGATGCGAGCACGGCCCATCTGACAGCACGTTCGCTGGCGGCCGTGCGCCGTGCACTCAAGGATGCAGGCCTGGCGCGCGACGAAGTGCAGGGCGTGGTGCTGGTCGGCGGTTCCACCCGCATGCCCCAGGTGCGCGAGGCCGTGGCCGAGTTCTTCGGCCGCGATCCCCTCATCAACCTCAACCCCGACGAAGTCGTTGCGCTGGGGGCGGCCATCCAGGCCAACCAGCTCGCCGGCAACAGCTCCAGCGGCGACATGCTGCTGCTGGACGTGATTCCTCTGTCCCTGGGCGTGGAGACCATGGGTGGTCTTGTCGAGCGGATCATCAGCCGCAACGAGACCATTCCCACGGCCCGTGCCCAGGACTTCACCACCTACAAGGATGGTCAGACGGCCCTGGCCGTGCATGTGGTGCAGGGCGAGCGCGACCTGGTGGCGGACTGCCGCAGCCTGGCGCGTTTCGAGCTGCGCGGCATTCCGCCCATGGCGGCCGGCGCGGCCCGCATCCGCGTGACCTTCACCGTGGATGCCGACGGCCTGCTGTCGGTAGGCGCGAAGGAGCAGACCAGCGGCGTCGAGGCCCACATCCATGTCAAGCCTTCGTACGGCCTGTCGGACGACGAGGTCGCCCGCATGCTGCAGGACGGCTTTGCCACGGCCCAGCAGGACATGCAGGCCCGCGCACTGGTGGAGGCGCGTGTTGACGCCGATCGCATGCTGATGGCCACCGAAAGCGCTTTGCAGGCCGATGGCGATGTGCTTGCCGCGGACCAGCGCGCAGCCATCGATGCGCTGATCGACGCCCTGCGCGCCAGCGTGGGCTCCGAGGATGCCGCCGTCATCGAGGCCGCGACGCAAGCGCTGGCCAAGGGCACGGAGTCCTTCGCCGCCGAGCGCATGAACCGCAGCATCCAGCAGGCCCTGGCCGGCAAGAACGTGCAATCCCTTTCCTGATTTCTGATCCGACCGCAGATCCGTCATGCCCGTTATCAAAATACTTCCCCACGCCGAATACTGTCCCCAGGGTGCCGAAATCGAGGCGCCCGCCGGAACCTCGATCTGCGAGGCCCTGCTGGACAACAACATCAAGATCGAGCACGCCTGCGACATGAGCTGCGCATGCACCACCTGCCATGTGGTGGTCAAGGCGGGCTACAACTCCCTGAATGAGGCCGAGGAAGAGGAAGAAGACCTGCTGGACCGCGCCTGGGGCCTGCAGCCGCAGTCCCGCCTGTCCTGCCAGGCCATCCTGGCGCGCGAGGACGTGACCATCGAGATTCCCAAGTACTCGCTCAACCACGCCAAGGAAAACCACTGAGGGCCGGGACATGTCGCGTCAAATCATTCTCGACACTGAAACCACCGGCCTGTCAGCCGACAACGGCGACCGGCTGATCGAGCTGGGCTGCGTGGAGATGGTCAACCGCAAGCTGACCGGCAACAACCTGCATCTGTATTTCAATGCGGGGCGCGACAGCCATCCGGACGCGCTGCGCGTGCACGGCATCACCTCCGAATTCCTCAAGGACAAGCCGCGCTTCGAGCACAAGGTCGATGAGATCTGGGAGTACCTGCAGGGCGCCGAGCTCATCATCCACAACGCGCCCTTCGACCTGGGGTTCCTGAACAAGGAACTGGAGCTCGCCAACCGCCCGCCGATCCGCCAGTGCGTGAGCGGGGTCATCGACACCCTGGTCATGGCCAAGGAGATGTTCCCTGGCAAGCGCAACTCGCTCGATTCGCTGTGCGATCGCCTGGAAGTGGACAACTCCGGGCGCACGCTGCACGGCGCCTTGCTGGATGCGGAGCTGCTGGCCGATGTCTACATCAACCTCACGCGGGGCCAGGAGGCCTTGCTGATGGCGGAAGAGCCTGTCCAGTCCGAGGGTGGGTTGGTCGTGGCGCAGGTGGATCTGGCCAGCTTCAAGCTGCGCGTGGTGCACGCCAATGATCAGGAACTGGCCGCGCACGAGGATGTGATGGTGCAGATGGACAAATCGAGCGGTGGCAAGACAATTTGGCGCAGCTTCGAAAATCAGTCCTAGAAGTTATGACATAATCTAAGTCTTGTCGCAGTAACGACATATGGGTGATTAGCTCAGCGGTAGAGCACTGCCTTCACACGGCAGGGGTCACATGTTCGATCCATGTATCACCCACCATTTTTTCCAAAGAAGTTGGCCTAGCAGCCAGCTTCACGGGTGATTAGCTCAGCGGTAGAGCACTGCCTTCACACGGCAGGGGTCACATGTTCGATCCATGTATCACCCACCAATCAAGCCCTCCTGAAATCTGTTCAGGAGGGCTTTTTCGTTTCGGCTCGGCGCATGGTTTGCAGGCCCTGGAAATTCCAATGCGTCCAGATGAACTGTGGCGCATTCGTGTCCGACGCCGTCTGATAATCGGCTGCTGGACGGCGAAAGGGCAGACAAGATGAGCGAACAGGTCGATTGCGTGGTGGTGGGGGCGGGCGTCGTGGGGCTGGCGGTGGCCAGGGCGCTGGCGTTGCAGGGCAGGGAGGTCATGGTGCTGGAGGCGGCTGAAGCCATCGGCACCGGCACCAGCTCGCGCAACAGCGAGGTCATCCACGCCGGCATCTACTATCCCGAAGGTTCGTTGAAAGCCCGTTTGTGCGTCGAAGGCCGGCAGCGTCTCTACGCCTACTGCGGTGAACGCGGCATTGCCCATCAGCGCTGTGGCAAGCTCATCGTGGCAACGGATGAGGCGCAGCGCGGCCAGCTCCAGACCATTGCACGCAAGGCCGAAGCCAATGGCGTCCATGACCTGCGCTGGCTTGAAGGCGCCGAGGCACGCGCCATGGAGCCTGCGCTGCACTGTGCGGCGGCGCTGCACTCTCCCAGCACCGGCATCATCGACAGCCATGCACTGATGCTGGCCCTGCAGGGCGATCTCGAAAACGCAGGCGGCATGGTGGTCTGCCATGCCGAGGTGCAGGAGGCGGCCATCACTCCAGGCGGCGTGTGGCTGCGCACGGCCGATGGGACGGAACTGACCGCTCGGACCCTGGTCAACGCGGCAGGTCTGCATGCTCCGTTGCTGGCGGCCCGTCTGCAAGGGTTTCCGCAGCGGTTTGTTCCGCAGGCCTTCTATGCCAAGGGCAACTACTTCACGCTGTCAGGGCGGGCGCCGTTCTCGCGGCTGATCTATCCCGTGCCCGAGGCGGCGGGCCTGGGCGTGCATCTCACGCTGGACATGGGCGGTCAGGCCAAGTTCGGCCCCGATGTGCAGTGGGTCGAAAGCCCAGGCGATCTGCAGGTCGATCCAATACGCGCCGACGCCTTCTATGCGGAGATCCGCAGGTATTGGCCGGGTCTTGCCGATGGCACGCTGTTGCCAGGCTACGCCGGCATCCGTCCCAAGATCAGCGGCCCCGGCGAGGCCGCTGCAGACTTCGTGATCCAGGGGCCGCAGACGCATGGCGTGGCAGGCGTGGTGCAGTTGCTGGGCATCGAGTCACCAGGATTGACGAGCTGCCTGGCCATTGGTGCGCATGTGGCGCAATTGCTGGCCTGAGGATCTGCCGGTTCACGATACACGGCCATGGCAGGCCTTGTCTGACAAGGCTCAGGCCCCCTCGCTTCCCGGAAGCCCGGGAACAATTGGATAAGATGCTTGCATGTAACAAGGGCCATGCCCATGTTGCGTGACAGGTATCGGGCGACATGATTGCCTGCTCCCCGCTGTATTTGTTTCACCTCAATAGAAAGGCTCATCATGACGAAATCGATCACTGACACCGTCTCCACCGCACAAGCCGATCTTGAAAAGCTGGTCGGCGACCTGCGCGGCCTGCTGGCCGCCAAGGAGCTGGATGCCGTGCCTGAAATCCATATGCTGCGCCAGCGTATCGATGATGGCATGTCCAATGTGCGCGAGTCCGCCGTGCGCGCGGCGCAGGAAGCGGCCCGCCAGGCCAAGGATGCCGCCTACGCTGCCGATCGCTACGCCCACGATGAGCCGTGGCGCGTCGCAGGCGCTGCCCTTGCCATGGGCGCCTTGCTGGGCTTCCTGCTGGGTCGTCGCTGATCAACGGCATGCCTGACCAGAAAAGGATGCCTGTGAATTGGATTTCCCTTCTGGGTTTGGATGCCTGGGTGGCGCGCTGGCGCGCTTCCGTGATCGAGCTGGCCATCGCTGCAGAGGACCGTACGGACCTCGCCCGGCTTGAATGGGCCGAGCACAAGCGCAGCATGCAGACGGTGGTGGTGCTATTGATTGCGCTTGCCGGACTCAGCGTCGTGGTCATGCTTACGCTGTCGGTGGCCTTGCTCGTGCAGTTCTGGGACACCGAGCACCGCGTGCTGGTGGGCTGGCTGGTGGGCGGTGGCTGGCTGGCGGTCTGGGCCATCGCATTGTGGCAATTGCTTGCTGCCGTGCGGCGTCTGTCTCGCCCCTTCATCCTTACCCGCAACGAGCTGAGCCAGGATTGGCAGGCGCTGAAGAAGAGGCTGTAACCATGGTCCATGCTTCCAACGCTTCCCCGTCCCGCAACGCTGTCACGCCGCCCGTGCCCAAAGGGCTCAATGCGGAGCTCTGGGCCACATCCACCGTTGAGCAGCAGCAGGTGATGCTACGCATCGCCCAGCAGCGCGAGCGCCTCAAGGCGCGCTCTGCGGCCGTGGCCCAGGCCAGGGCATTGAGCCGCTCTGCCACACAGGTGCAGCCCGATGCGCCGCTGGTGGAGCGTGCCATCACCTTTGCGCGCCTGCATCCCGTGGCCGTGGCCGTGGCGGCTGGTGCTGCGCTGATGGTGGGGCCGCGCAAGCTGCTGCGATTCGGCACCACCGTCATGCCCCTGATCCTGCGCTGGCAGCAGCGCAGGGGCTGAGGGCCGAGAGGCCTGCTTCTCTCCAAAAGAAAGCGCCCGGCATGCCGGGCGTTTTCGCGTTCTGCGTTCAGTGCGCCAGCACTGGCTGTGTGGTGTCTTGACTCGAAACAGCCAGGCAGCCATCTGCCTGGCACGGGCCTCAACGCAGCTGGGCGATGGCGCGTGCGGACTCGGGCACCAGGGCAGGGCCGCGGTAGATCAGGCCGCTGTAGATCTGGACCACGTCGGCGCCTGCGCGGATCTTGCTGACGGCATCTTCGCCGCTGAGAATGCCGCCCACGCCGATGATGGGGTAGCGGCTGCCCAGGGCGGAACGCAGTTGGCGGATGACCTGGTTGCTGGCTTCCAGCACCGGCGCGCCGGACAGGCCTCCCGTTTCCTGCGCGTGGGGCAGGCCCTTGACGGCTTCCCGGCTGATCGTGGTGTTGGTGGCGATCACACCATCCATGCCATGGCGCTGCAGCGTGGCGGCGATGACGCCGACCTGCTCTTCATCCAGGTCGGGCGCAATCTTCACGAACACCGGCACCCGCTTGCCATGCTGCGTGGCCAGTTGCTCGCGGCGCTCGGCAATCGCACCCAGCAGGGCGTCCAGCGCTTCGTCGCTTTGCAGGGCGCGCAGGTTCTTGGTGTTGGGCGAGCTGATGTTCACCGTCACGTAGTCGGCATGCGGGTACACGCCGTCCAGCGCCTTGAGGTAGTCGCTGGTGGCGTCTTCGATGGGGGTGGTGGCGTTCTTGCCGATGTTCAGCCCCAGCAGCATGGGCTTGCCCTGGGCACGGGCCTGTGAGCGCTTGACGTTGCTCAGGAAGGCATCCAGGCCTTCGTTGTTGAAGCCCAGGCGGTTGATCAGCGCATTGCGTTCGGCAATGCGGAACATGCGCGGCTTGGGATTGCCGGGTTGCGGGCGGGGTGTCACGGTGCCCACCTCGACGAAGCCGAAGCCCATTGCGGCCAGCGCGTCGATGCAGCGTGCATTCTTGTCCAGGCCCGCTGCCATGCCCACGCGGTTGGGGAACCTGAGACCGGCAAGTTCGACGGGGTCACTCACCATGGGCTGTGCCCATGCCTGCTGCAGGAGCGTGTTCTGCCCCTTTGCCATCAGGTTCATCGTGAGATCGTGGGCGGATTCGGGGTCCATACCGAAGAGAAAGGGACGGGTCAGGGCGTAGGGGATCAGAGACATGGGGATAATCGAAGGATTACCTGGATTTTCCCTCATGACGACATCTGCTGCCTCTTTTTCCCAAGATGAACTCAAAGCCCTGGTCGGGCAAGCCGCTCTGGCCTATGTGGTGCCCGGCGAAATCGTCGGCGTAGGCACCGGCTCCACGGTCAACAAGTTCATCGATGCACTGGCCACCATCAAGGACCAGATCCCGGGCGCCGTGTCCAGCTCCGTGGCCAGCACCGAACGCCTGAAGGCGCTGGGCATCAAGGTGCTGGATGCCAACGAAGTCGCCAGCCTGTCGGTCTACATCGACGGCGCCGACGAGATCGACGGCCGCGGCTACATGGTCAAGGGCGGGGGCGCCGCGCTGACGCGCGAGAAGATCGTCGCCGCGCTGGCCGAGCGCTTCGTGTGCATTGCCGATGCCTCCAAGCGCGTCGAGGTGCTCGGAGACTTTCCGCTGCCGGTGGAGGTGATTCCCATGGCGGCCGCACAGATCGCGAACCGCTTCAAGGCCCTGGGCGGCCGCGCCGAGATCCGCATGAAGGACGGCGCGCCCCTGGTGACGGACAACGGCCAGCACATTCTTGATGTGCGCGGCCTGAAGATCGCCGAGCCCCTGGCCTTCGAGTCCGAAGTCAACCAATGGCCTGGTGTGGTGACCGTGGGAGTGTTTGCGCATCAGAAGGCATCGGTCTGCCTGCTGGGCACGCCCGAAGGCGTGCAGACGCTCAACTATTGAGCGAAGGCCCTCCGGCCTCGGCTAGCCGAGGCTCTCGAACGCCACGGCGCCTGTGACCCATGCGAGCAGGGCCACTGCACCCAGGCACAGTGCGCGCAACGAAGCTTGCGCGCGCTGTTTTTTGTGGCGCTGCATGAACAGGGCGATGGCTGCCAGCCCCATGTAGACGGCAAGGAACGCAGCCGTCGTCATGTAGTAGGCCAGACGGTTGAGGCCGTTGCGCAGGCCTCCGTCGTGCATGAACCACAGCGTGATCAGGCAAGGCACCAGCACCAGGCTGGCCAGCCTGAAAGGCTCTCGCCATGCAGGCCTTGCAATCAGGGTCCATGCGATGAGCGCAGGCAGGCCGACAAGCGTGGCAAGCCTTGCCGTGGCCCAGACCACATCGGACAGCATGGAATCCACTGCCGGGCTCCTGATTGCGGCAGGCGCTGGCCTAGAAGCTCAGGCCGGCGGGGTTGTCGTTGGTGCGTGCACCAGGCGCCGGGGCGGGTATGGGGGTGCGCCTGCCGCCCGGGTCCTCGGCAGCGGCGGGTGCTGCTGCGGGCGCCGATGCCGTCGCCGATGCAGCGGGCGTAGGCGTGGTCAATGGCTGTGCCGATGGCCGCTTGTACTGCGCAGGCAGTTGCGAGGTCGCGGGATAGCCTGCGGCGTCCAGGTATTGCGTCCATTCGCTGGACGAGAAGCCGCTCAGGAACTGCTTGCCAACGGTGGCGAACGGCAGGCTGTTCTGGCCGCTGAGCTTTTGCAGGGCAGCGGCGTCCGCCTCGGTCTGGATCAGGCGTTCGGCATAGGGAATGCCTCTGGATTGGAGCAACTGGCGCGCGCTGTCGCAGGGCGCGCACTCGGACGAGGTGTATAGCGTCACCGGAAAGCGGCCGGCGATCTGGCGCAGCGCATAGGGCAGGGCGGCATTGCTGTCAGCGGTGCCCGCGACTGACGGGGCGGCAGGGGCTGCCTGCTGCTGGGCGCTTTGGGCCGGGCGGTCCGAGAAAGTGACCTTTCCATCGGGCCCGACGATGCGGTACACCTGCTGCGCACCGGCCGGCAGTGCGGCGGCGAGGCAGGCGAGGGCGAGACATGGCATCAGGTGGCGCAGCGCGCCGTGGCGATAGCTTAGTGAAGACTGCATGGACGATCTCGATTGGGGGAGAGGGGTTGCGTGCCAGGCGAGCCGATGCGCCGCTGGATGTATGCCTGACCCTGAGTGCCTGCAAGCATAGCGCGCCATCCGCCCCGAGCCACATTGCCGCGCAGCCGGATGTGGCGTTGCGCATCCGGCTGTGTTGGCCGGGCCAGGAAAAAGCGCCCCATCGGGGCGCTGCAGACCTGGGGCCGGGCTTTCGCCTTCAGGCCTGGGCCATACCCTGGTGGCGCAAAAGCGCATCCAGCTGGGGTTCGCGGCCACGGAAGGCCTTGAACGATTCCATGGCCGGGCGCGCGCCCCCGGCCTCCAGAATCGCCTCGCGGTAGCGGCGGCCTGTCTCGGGGTTGGGGGTTCCATCGGCCAGCATGGTTTCCTCGAAGGCTGCATAGGCATCCGCCGAGAGGACTTCGGCCCACTTGTAGCTGTAGTAGCCGGCTGCATAGCCACCAGCGAAGATATGGCTGAAGGTGTGGGCCGAGCGGCTGTAGGGGGGCGAGGGCAGCACGGCCACCTCGGCGCGCACGCGGGCCAGCAGCGGCATGATGTCTGCCTTGGGGTCGTGCTCGGTGTGCAGCAGCATGTCGAACAGCGAGAACTCGATCTGGCGCAGTGTCTGCATGCCCGACTGGAAGTTCTTGGCCGCGATCATCTTGTCGTACAGGGCACGCGGCAGCGGCTCGCCGCTGTCCACGTGGGCGGTCATGTGCTTGAGCACTTCCCATTCCCAGCAGAAGTTCTCCATGAACTGGCTTGGCAGTTCCACGGCATCCCATTCCACGCCTGCGATGCCCGAGACGTCGCGCTCGTTGACCTGGGTCAGCATGTGGTGCAGGCCGTGGCCGGTTTCATGGAACAGCGTGATCACGTCGTCATGCGTGAGCAAGGCGGGCTTGCCATCGACGCCGGTGGCAAAGTTGCAGACCAGGTGAGCGACCGGCGTCTGCAGCCTGTGGTTGTCGGGGCGCAGCCAGCGGGTGCGCACATCGTCCATCCAGGCGCCGCCACGCTTGCCCGATCGCGCCGGCTGGTCCAGGTAGAACTGGCCGACCAGCTCGGGGCCTTGCGGCGTGCTGCGCTCGATGCGGTAGAACTCGACGGCGGGATTCCAGACCGGCGCCGCGTCACGGCGGATGGCCACGTCGAACAGCGTCTCGACGATCTTGAACAGGCCGGCCAGCACCTTGGGCGCAGGGAAGTACTGCTTGACCTCCTGCTCGCTGAAGGCATAGCGCGCCTCCTTGAGCTTTTCGGAGACATAGGCCCAGTCCCAGGGCTGGGGATCGGCCAGGCCCAGTTCGTCGCGTGCGAAGGCGCGCAGGTCGGCGACATCCTTCTCGGCATAGGGGCGGGCCCGGTGCGCGAGATCGCGCAGAAAGTCGATCACCTGCTGCGGCGAATGCGCCATCTTGGGAACCAGCGAAATCTCGCCGAAATTGCGGTAACCCAGCAACTGCGCCTCTTCCTTGCGCAGGGCCAGGATCTCCGAGATGTTGGCCGTGTTGTCGAAGCGGATGGCATCGCCCTCGGCCTGGTCGGAGGCGCGTGTCACATAGGCGCGGTAGAGCTTCTCGCGCAGCGCACTGCTGGCCGCGAATTGCATCACGGGCAGATAGCAGGGCATCTTCAGCGTGAGCTTGAAGCCTTGCTTGCCTTCGGCCTCAGCGGCGGAGCGGGCTGCCTGGCGCACATCCTGCGGTACGCCGTCCAGCTCCTCGGCCGTGGCGTAGTAGGCGAAGGCGTCGGTGGCGTCGAGCGCATTCTCGCTGAACTTCTGCGTCAGTTCGGCCGAGCGTTCCTGGATCTTGGCAAAGCGCAGCTTGGCTTCACCCTGCAGTTCCGCGCCGGACAGCACGAAGTTGCGCATGGCATGGTCCCAGGCGGCACGCTGCTCGACATTGAGCGTGGCGGGGTCGATGGCCTTGTACTTGGCGTACAGGCGCTCGTCGGCACCCAGGCGCGTCCAGAATTCGGTGACCTTGGGCAGGGACTCGTTGTAGGCGGCGCGCAGCTCGGGCGTATCGGCCACGCTGTTGAGGTGGCTGACGGCGCCCCAGGCGGTTCCCAGCTTCTCGGTGGCGACGTCGAGCACGGCCGAGATCGAATCCCAGCGTGCCGGAAAGTCGGGCGCCGTGACGGTCTCCAGGGCCTCTGCGGCCCCGGTCAGCAGGGTATCGATGGCCGGGCCGACATCGGCAGGGCGGATGCGATCGAACAGGGGCAGGTCGGAGGATTCGAGGAGGGGATTGCTCATGCGTGTCAGATGCCGTCGGGTGCATTGAAATCAAGCGGCTCCCCAGGGAGCCGCCCGATGCTTGTCAGCTCCTGGTCAGCCGGCGGCGCGCTCGGCCGCTTCCATGGTGTTGACCAGCAGCATGGTAATCGTCATGGGGCCGACACCGCCGGGTACGGGCGTGATGAAGCCAGCCACGTCCTTGACGCCGTCAAAGTCCACGTCGCCGCAGAGCTTGCCTTCGTCGTTGCGATTCATGCCCACGTCGATGACCACGGCGCCGGGCTTGCACATGTCGGCCGTCAGCACGTTGCGCTTGCCTACGGCGGCGACCACGATGTCGGCCTGGCGCGTCATGGCCGCGAGATCGGCCGTGCCGCTGTGGCAGATGGTGACGGTGGCATTGGCGGCCAGCAGCATCATGGCCATGGGCTTGCCGACGATGTTGGAGCGGCCGATGACCACGGCGTGCTTGCCGCGCAGGTCCTTCATGCCGATGGACTCCAGCATCTTCATGCAGCCGTAGGGTGTGCAGGCCTTGAAGCCGACTTCGCCCACCATCAGCGCGCCCGCGCTGGCCACGTGAAAGCCATCCACGTCCTTGAGCGGCGAAATGGTCTCGATGACCTTGTGATCGTCGATGTGTGCGGGCAGCGGGAGCTGGACGAGGATGCCGTGGATGGCGGGATCGTTGTTCAGCGCCTCGACGCGGGCCAGCAGTTGGGCCTCGGTCATCGAGGCATCGTACTTCTCCAGCACCGAATGGAAGCCCGCGTCCTCGCAGGCCTTGACCTTGTTGCGCACATAGACCTGGGAGGCGGGGTTGTCGCCGACCAGGACCACGGCCAGGCCGGGCGTGGTGCCGCGGGCCTTCAGGGCGGTGGCGCGCTGGGCGACTTCGGCACGCAGTTGGCGGGAGAGGGCGTTGCCGTCGATGAGTTGGGCTGTCATTGCAGTGAATACCAATAAAAATGCTGCTAGGGCTTGTTGATCAAGCGCTAGCAGCTCTTTGAAAAAAAGCGGTGTGTCTTGGCTTATCCGGCGACGGCTGCCTTGGCCGCCGCAGCGGTCTGGCCCTGGCCCAGGGCGATCTTGAGCAGATCGGCCACGGTGTTGGCGTTGAGCTTTTCCATGATGTTGGCGCGGTGCGCTTCCACCGTCTTGATGCTGATGCCAAGATCGTCGGCGATCTGCTTGTTCAGCCGGCCGGCGACGATGCGCTCCAGCACCTGGGCTTCACGGCTGGTCAGCTTGGCCAGCAGCGCGTCGCGGCTGGCGGCCTGCTGGTGGCCGGCAAAGGCTTCGCGGGCATGGTCCAGCATGCGCTCGACCAGGTTCAGCAGTTCCTCTTCGTTGAACGGCTTCTGGATGAAGTCCAGTGCACCCTTCTTCATGGTGTTCACCGCCATGGGCACGTCGCCGTGGCCGGTGATGAAGACGATGGGCAGGGGAGACTTGCGTTCGATCAGGCGGTCCTGCAGTTCCAGGCCCGTCATGCCGCCCATGCGGATATCGACGATGAGGCAGGCGATCTCGCGTGGGTCGTAGCGCGAGAGGAAGGTCTCGGCCGAGTCGAAGCAGCGCACACGATAGTCCTTGCCCTCCAACAACCATTGCAACGAATCACGAACCGCTTCGTCGTCATCAACTACGTACACAGTGCCTTTTTTCGGGATCAAGCTCATGCAATCGTCCTTGTTGTGGGTTCAATGGTCGCTGCCGGCGTTGTCGCGTCGCCCGGCGGGGCCAGCGGCAGCCAGAATGAAAACCGGCAGCCGACAACCTCGGAACCATTGTAGAGGTTCTCGGCGCGCATACGGCCCTGGTGGGACTCGACAATGCTGCGGCACAGATTCAGGCCCATGCCCATGCCTTCGCTCTTGGTGGTGAAGAAGGCCTCGAAGAGGCGCTCCAGCACCTCGGGCGGCAGGCCCTTGCCCGTATCCTGCACATTGAATTCGATGACGCGCTGCTCATCGATGGTGCGCGGCACCACGCGCAGCTCCACATTGCGCTGGTGGCTGGGACGGCCCGACTGCTCGATGGATTCGGCGCCGTTCTTCATGAGGTTGACCAGCACCTGCTCGATGAGGATGGTGTCGGCCATGATGGCCGGCATGCGCTCGGCCACGTGGTAGGTTAGCTGCACATTGCGGCGGCGCAGCTCGATCCCGGCCAGCTCCACGGCCTCGCTGACCATGTCGGTGACCTGGGCCAGGGTGCGGTTGGGCTCGCTGCGCTTGACGAAGGAGCGTATGCGCAAAATGATCTGTCCCGCGCGCTGCGCCTGGTGGGCGGTTTTCTCCAGCGCGAACTTCATCTGCTCTTCGGTCAGCGTGCCCTTTTCGAGCCGGGTGAGCATGCCGCTGCAATAGTTGCTGATGGCGGTCAGCGGCTGGTTGAGCTCGTGGGCCACGCTGGAGGCCATCTCGCCCATGGTGATCAGGCGGCTGACGGACTGCGCATGCTCGGCCTGGCGTGCGGCCTGCTCCTCGGCCAGGCGGCGCGGCGTGATGTCGGTGGCGATCACCATCTGGGCCAGGCGGCCGTCCACCCAGCTCAGGTAGCGCGACCGCACTTCCAGCCACTTGCCGAGTTCGGGCAGGTAGATCTCGGCGTTTTCGCTGCGTGCGCTGGTCAGCGAGTCGGTGGGCAGGCCCATGAGGCCGTCCTCGTCGTCCATGCCTTGCGGCTGCGAGCGCACGGGCAGCACGCCGGCCTGGGCGACGAGCTGCAGGTGGCCATCGGTCTGCGAGCCAAACCATTGCCGGTACAGCTTGTTGGCGAACAGCAGCTCGGCACTGCCCAGCGGGGCGACGGACACCGAGGCGTCCAGCGCCTCCAGCACGATGGTGAAGCGCTCGTAGGAGGCCGACAGTTGCTCGCGGATGCGGTTGGGCTCGGTGATGTCGGTCATGGACGACATCCAGCCCGTGTGCTGGCCATGGGCGTCGATCAGAGGCGAGACATAGAGGCGCGCGTCGAACTGCGTGCCGTTCTTGCGCTGCACGCGCACCTGGAAGCCGCCGACGATGGTCTTGCCCGAAAGCTCTTCGCGCAGCTTGGAGTGCAGGTTGTCGTAGTCGTTGTCGGGCCAGTAGGAGTAGGGCGGCATCTGGCCGACCAGCTCCGATTCGCTCCAGCCCGTCATCTGGCAGAAGGCGGCGTTCACATAGGTGATACGGCCTTGCAGGTCCAGCGCGCGCATGCCGGTGAGCACGGAGTTTTCCATGGCGCGGCGGAAGTTGGTCTCCGCGACCAGGGCCTCCTGGGCGCGCTGGCGGCGGCGCGTGTGGCGCCAGGTGGCCAGCAGCAGCCATGCCGTCATGGCACTGAGCGTGCCCACCAGCCAGAACAGGCCGCTGCCGACCACGCCCAGCGAGGTGCGATAGGCCTGGGCACGCAGCACCAGGCTGTTGCCCACGGGGGCGACGGGGGCCTCGTCCTCGTTGGCAACGGTGCGCCAGCGCAGCAGTTCGGTGGCGGTCTGCTTGCGCGGAGTCAGCGGCGTGCCTGCCAGCACCTGGCCCCGGCTGTCGAGCATGGTCATGGCGTAGCGGGCCATGATTTCGGTGGGCGTTCCATAGCGCAGCAGGCTGTCGATGGAGTACTCGCCCAGCAGCTCGCCGATGTAGCGGCCGTCCTGTGCCAGCGGCACATGCAGTTGCAGCAGCGGCGCGGCTTCCCCCTTGTGGGCCAGTCCCTGCACGTAGATGGGTTGCTGCATCTCGCGCGCGAGCTGGTAGGCCTCCAGCGCGTCGCCGGCGCGCAGCACTTCACGCGGGATGCGCAGCTGCTCGCTGCTCACGGTGGGAGCGGACTGGCTGGCCAGGATGCGCCGCTGTGCATCGATCCAGGTGATGGACTGCAGCTCCGGGTACTGGCTGATGAGTGCTTCGGCACGGCTGGCGAAGTCGGACTCGCCCAGGTCGTGGTTGCCGATGTCGCGCGCCATGCGCATCAGTTGCTCCTGGCGCTCCAGCAGGCGCAGGCGCACGCGCTGCTGCGCATATTCCACGTCGCGGTGCAGCGCTTCCTTCTCGCGGTCTATCTCCTCCATGCGCAGGTACCAGAACGAGGCCACGATGGCCGCCATGAACATCAGTACGGCTGCGAGGGGGGCGAGCGCTGCGAAGCGGTCCTGGCGCGTGGGGGAAAGACTGCGCCACCAGCTGCGCCACCAGCGCACTGGCGCGGCCACGCCTGCCATGGGGGCAGGGCTGTGCGTGCCGTGCTCGGAAGGGGAGGATTGCATGCGCCCAGTGTAGGGGAGAGTCTGACTGTTTTTAAGGAGTATTGGAGTCGTCACGAAGGCGCTTCGGCGACGTTCTTCGGGGTCTTCACTGTATGTGCGTTTGCAGCAAAATTTCAAATTATGAAATCAAAAAGCACCATTTGAAATTCGAAAAAAGTATGCGACACTCGCCGAGCATTGAGGCAGTGAATCGGTATTTTCAAGTTCGCCAGACAGGGTCTGTGCCGCGCAAGGCGTGGTGAACTACCCGCCTGCGTTGGCGCTCCGTGCCGCTCACTGGTTCGACCCCAAGACGACGCTACCTTCTGCAAGGAGACATTCCCATGACAGCTCAGACTGACCCGCAAGGCAATGCAGGCGTTCCCGCCGGCCTGGACCAACAAGAATCGCGCGAATGGATGGACGCCCTGTCGGCCGTCATCGACCGTGAAGGCGCCGAATACGCGCACAAGCTGATCGAGGACCTGCTCGAACACGCACGCCAGAACAGCGTGGACATGCCTTTCTCGGCCAACACCGGCTATGTGAACACCATCGAGGCCTCGCAGGAAGCCCGCTGTCCCGGCAACCTGGAAATCGAAGGCCGTCTGCGCGCCTACATGCGCTGGAACGCCATGGCCATGGTGGTCAAGGCCAACCGCCTGCATCCGCCCGAAGGCGGCGACCTGGGCGGCCACATCGGCTCCTTCGCTTCGCTGGCCAACATGTTCGCGGCCGGCTTCAATCATTTCTGGCACGCCGAAAACGAGAACCACGGCGGCGACTGCCTGTACATCCAGGGCCACGTCTCGCCCGGCATCTATGCCCGCGCCTACCTGGAAGGCCGCATTTCCGAAGAGCAGCTGCTGAACTTCCGCCAGGAAGTGGACGGCAAGGGCCTGTCCAGCTACCCGCACCCCAAGCTGATGCCCGAGTTCTGGCAGTTCCCCACGGTGTCCATGGGCCTGGGCCCGCTGATGGCCATCTACCAGGCGCGCTTCCTCAAGTACCTGCATGCCCGTGGCATTGCCGATACCGAAAACCGCAAGGTCTGGGTGTTCTGCGGTGACGGCGAAATGGACGAGGTCGAGTCGCTGGGCGCGATCTCGCTGGCCGCGCGCGAAAAGCTGGACAACCTGATCTTCGTGATCAACTGCAACCTGCAGCGCCTGGACGGCCCGGTGCGCGGCAACGGCAAGATCATCCAGGAACTCGAAGGCGAATTCCGCGGCTCCGGCTGGAACGTCATCAAGCTGCTGTGGGGCAAGGGCTGGGACGAGCTGCTGGCCAAGGACAAGGACGGCGTGCTCAAGAAGATCATGGCCGAGTGCAACGACGGCGACTACCAGTCGTTCAAGGCCAATGACGGCGCCTACGTGCGCAAGAACTTCTTCGGCCGCGATCCGCGCGCGCTGAAGATGGTCGAGCACATGAGCGACGACGAGATCTGGAACCTGCGCCGTGGCGGCCACGATTCGCAGAAGGTCTACGCGGCCTTCCACGCTGCCAATTCGCACAAGGGCCAGCCCACCGTGCTGCTGGTCAAGACCGTCAAGGGCTTCGGCATGGGCAAGATCGGTGAAGGCAAGAACACCGTTCACCAGACCAAGAAGCTGGGCGACGAGGACATCAAGGCCTTCCGCGACCGCTTCAACATTCCAATTCCCGACAGCCAGATCGCCGACCTGCCTTTCTACAAGCCGGCCGACGACACGCCGGAAATGCGCTACCTGCACGAGCGCCGCAAGGCCCTGGGCGGCTACCTGCCGCACCGCCGCGTGAAGGCCAGCGAGCAATTCACGGCACCGGCGCTGGATACCTTCAAGGCCATCCTCGAACCCACGCCCGAGGGCCGCGAGATCTCGACCACCCAGGCCTATGTGCGCTTCCTCACCCAGCTGCTGCGCGACAAGGAAATCGGCCCGCGCGTCGTGCCCATCCTGGTGGACGAGGCCCGTACCTTCGGCATGGAAGGCCTGTTCCGCCAGATCGGCATCTACAACCCCGCTGGACAGCAGTACACCCCGGTCGACAAGGACCAGGTGATGTACTACCGCGAGGACAAGGCCGGCCAGATCCTGCAGGAAGGCATCAACGAAGCCGGCGGCATGAGCAGCTGGATCGCGGCAGCCACGAGCTACAGCACGAGCAACCGGATCATGATCCCGTTCTACGTGTACTACTCGATGTTCGGCTTCCAGCGCATCGGTGACCTGGCCTGGGCGGCCGGCGACATGCAGGCGCGCGGTTTCCTGCTGGGCGGCACTTCGGGCCGCACCACGCTGAACGGCGAAGGCCTGCAGCACGAAGACGGCCACAGCCACATCCTGGCCAACACCATTCCCAACTGCGTGAGCTACGACCCGACCTTCGCCCACGAAGTTGCCGTGATCATGCAGGACGGCCTGCGCCGTATGGTGCAGAACCAGGAAAACGTCTTCTACTACATCACGCTGCTCAACGAGAACTACGCCATGCCCGGCCTCACGCCCGGCACCGAGCAGCAGATCATCAAGGGCATGTACCTGTGCAAGCCCGGCCAGAAGGTCCCGGAAAGCGGCCTGCGCGTGCAATTGCTGGGTTCGGGCACCATCCTGCGCGAATCCTTCTTCGCCCAGGAGCTGCTGCTGGCCGACTGGGGCATTGCCGCCGACGTGTGGAGCTGCCCGAGCTTCAACGAGCTCACCCGCGACGGCCAGGAGGCCGACCGCTGGAACCTGCTGCATCCGCTGGACACCCAGAAGGTGCCCTTCGTCACGCAGCAGCTGCAGTCGCACAATGGCCCGGTGATCGCATCCACCGACTACATGAAGGCCTACGCCGAGCAGATCCGCCCCTACATGCCCAAGGGCCGCACCTACAAGGTGCTGGGCACCGACGGCTTTGGCCGTTCGGATTTCCGCCGCAAGCTGCGCGAGCACTTCGAAGTGGATCGCCACTACATCGTGGTTGCCGCACTGCGCGCGCTGGCCGAAGAAGGCAAGATCAACGCCACCACCGTGGCCGAGGCGATCGCCAAGTACGGCATCAAGGCCGACAAGATCAACCCGCTGCACGCTTGAGTAAGAACGGGAGACACATATGGCATTGGTAGAAATTCAAGTCCCCGATATCGGTGATTTCGACGAAGTCGCTGTGATCGAAGTGCTGGTCAAGGCCGGCGACCAGATCAAGGCAGAGCAATCGCTGATCACCGTGGAGTCCGACAAGGCCTCCATGGAGATCCCCTCCAGCCACGCTGGCGTGCTCAAGGAACTGCGCGTCAACATGGGCGACAAGGTCAAGCAGGGCAGCATCATTGCCGTGGTCGAGTCGGCGGAAGCCGCTGCCCCGGCGGCTGCCGCCGCCGCACCGGCCCCCGCCGCTGCGGCCCCGGCCCCGGTGGCTGCGCCCGCACCGGCCGCGGCTCCCGCAGCCGCGCCTGCGGCCTCGGGCGCCGCCACGCAGATCGACATCAGGATTCCCGACATTGGCGACTTCAAGGACGTGGCCGTGATCGAGATGCTGGTCAAGGTCGGCGACACGGTAACGGCCGAGCAATCGCTGTTCACCGTCGAGTCCGACAAGGCCTCGATGGAAATCCCGTCGCCAGCGGCCGGCACCATCACGGCGCTGTCGCTCAAGATCGGTGACACGGTCAACGTGGGCGACGTGGTGGGCCAGATGAGCGTGCAGGGCGCTGCCGCGCCTGCAGCCCAGGCTGCGGCGCCGGCCGCTGCAGCGGCACCTGCACCGGCAACCGCTGTCCCGGCCGCTGCGGCTCCGGTGGCTGCCGCTGCAGCGTCGGCTCCCGCCGCCGCACCTGCGCACAACCCCACGGTGGCGCCCACGGGCAAGCTGCCCCACGCATCGCCTTCGGTGCGCAAGTTCGCCCGCGAACTCGGCGTTCCGCTGGACGAGGTCAAGGGCTCGGGCAACAAGGGCCGCATCACGGCGGACGACATCCAGTCGTTCACCAAGTCCGTCATGGCCGGTGCCGTGCAGACCAGGGCCCAGGCCGCGACCGCTCCCAAGGGTGGCTCCGGCGGCGGCGCAGGCCTGGACCTGCTGCCCTGGCCCAAGGTGGACTTTGCCAAGTTCGGCCCGGTCGAGCGCAAGGACCTGTCGCGCATCAAGAAGATCAGCGGCGCCAACCTGTCGCGCAACTGGGTCATGATCCCGCACGTCACCAACAATGACGAGGCCGACATCACCGACCTGGAAGCCTTCCGTGTCTCCACCAACAAGGAGAACGAGAAGAGCGGCGTCAAGGTGACCATGCTGGCCTTCGTGATCAAGGCCGTGGTCGCGGCCCTCAAGAAGTTCCCCGAGTTCAATGCCTCGCTGGACGGCGATACCCTGGTCTACAAGCAGTACTTCCATGTCGGCTTCGCGGCCGACACGCCCAACGGCCTGGTGGTGCCCGTGCTGCGCGATGCCGACAAGAAGGGCATCCTGCAGATCAGCCAGGAAATGGGCGAGCTGGCCAAGAAGGCCCGCGACGGCAAGCTCGGCGCTGCCGACATGCAGGGCGGCTGCTTCTCGATCTCGTCTCTGGGCGGCATCGGCGGCACGAACTTCACCCCCATCATCAACGCCCCTGAAGTGGCCATCCTGGGCCTGTCCAAGGGCCAGATGAAGCCGGTGTGGGACGGCAAGCAATTCGTGCCGCGCCTGACGCTGCCGCTGTCGCTGTCCTATGACCACCGCGTCATCGACGGTGCCTCGGCTGCACGCTTCAATGCCTTCCTGGGCCAAGTGCTGGCGGACTACCGCCGCATCCTGCTGTAAACGGAGGCCCGACACATGGCAATCATCGACATCAAGGTGCCCGACATCGGCGACTTCGCCGAAGTGGGCGTGATCGAACTGCTGGTCCAGCCCGGTGACACCGTCGCCAAGGACCAGTCCCTGATCACCGTGGAGTCCGACAAGGCCTCCATGGAGATCCCCTCCAGCCATGCCGGCGTGGTCAAGGAACTCAAGGTCAAGATCGGCGACAAGATCGCCGAAGGCGGCCTGATCCTGACACTGGAGGCCGCTGGCGAAGCGGCGGCCGCACCCCAGGCAGCAGCACCGGCCCCTGCAGCGGCGGCTCCAGCGCCTGCTGCTGCAGCGCCCGCAGCATCGGCTCCCGCTCCGGCCGCGGCCAGCTACGCCGGTGGCGCGGCCGATTACGACTGCGATGTGGTCGTGCTCGGTGGCGGTCCTGGCGGCTACTCGGCAGCCTTCCGTGCGGCCGATCTGGGCCTGAACGTGGTCATCGTCGAGCGCTACAAGACCCTGGGCGGTGTCTGCCTGAACGTGGGCTGCATCCCGTCCAAGGCACTGCTGCACGTGGCCGCCGTGGTGGATGAGGTCAAGCACCTGGAAGTGGCCGGCGTCAAGTTCGGCGCGCCCGAGGTCAACATCGACCAGCTGCGCGGACACAAGGACAAGGTCATCGGCAAGCTGACCGGCGGCCTGGGCCAGATGGCCAAGATGCGCAAGGTCACCGTGGTACGCGGCTATGGCAATTTCGTCGGTGCCAACCACCTCGAGGTGGAAGAGACCACGGGCGACGGCCAGGAAAAGACCGGCAGCAAGAAGATCGTGCAGTTCAAGCGCGCCATCATTGCCGCCGGCAGCCAGGCCGTGCACCTGCCCTTCATGCCCAAGGACCCGCGCGTGGTCGACTCCACCGGCGCGCTGGACCTGGCCAGCGTGCCCAAGCGCATGCTGATCCTGGGTGGCGGCATCATCGGCCTGGAAATGGGCACCGTCTACTCCACGCTGGGCGCCCGCCTGGACGTGGTGGAGATGATGGACGGCCTCATGCAGGGCGCAGACCGCGACCTGGTCAAGGTCTGGCAGAAGATGAACGCGCCGCGCTTCGACAACATCATGGTCAACACCAAGACCGTGGGTGCCGAAGCCACGCCCGAAGGCATCAAGGTCAGCTTTGCGCCTGCCAAGGACGGCGTGACCGTGCCCGAGCCCCAGGTCTACGACCTGGTGCTGCAGGCCGTGGGCCGCACTCCCAACGGCAAGAAGATCGCTGCCGAGAAGGCTGGCGTGGCCGTCACGGACCGCGGCTTCATCGAAGTCGATATCCAGATGCGCACCAACGTGCCCCACATCTTCGCCATTGGCGACGTGGTGGGCCAGCCCATGCTGGCGCACAAGGCCGTGCACGAGGCCCATGTGGCCGCCGAAGTCATCGCCGGTGAACTGCAGGGCAACAAGGAGCTGGCTGCCAGCGCCTTCAACGCCCGCGTGATCCCCAGCGTGGCCTACACCGACCCGGAAGTGGCGTGGGTGGGCCTGACCGAGGACCAGGCCAAGGCCCAGGGCATCAAGGTCAAGAAGGGGGTGTTCCCCTGGACGGCTTCGGGCCGCGCCATCGCCAATGGCCGCGACGAAGGCGTCACCAAGCTGCTGTTCGACGACAGCCCCGAGGCGCACGGCCATGGCCGGATCCTGGGTGGCGGCATCGTGGGCACGCATGCGGGCGACATGATCGGCGAGATTGCACTGGCCATCGAAATGGGTGCCGACGCCGTGGACATCGGCAAGACCATCCACCCCCACCCCACGCTGGGCGAAAGCCTGGGCATGGCGGCCGAGGTGGCACACGGCTCCTGCACCGACCTGCCCCCGCAGCGCAAGTAAGCGCAATGCCTGGCGGTTCAGGCCAGGCAAGAACAGAAAGGCAGCTTCGGCTGCCTTTCTGCTTTGGGGATGTAGATACGGACACAGACATCAGCCCAGACACCAGCCCGGACACAGGCACGGAAAAGGGGGCAGGCCTGTTCAGGCCTGGGCGCGCAGCCAGCGCAGCAACTGGTCGTGCACGCCATCTGGTGTGGGCGGAGCGGGGGACAGCAGGCAGTAGCGCGAACCGTCCTCGACAAAGCCCATGGGCGCTGCCAGCACGCCGTTGGCGATGTCGTCGCGCACCAGTTGCCAGGGGCCGATGGCCAGCCCCATGCCGGCCACGGCGGCCTGCAGGCTGAAATAGAAATGGTCGAACTGCAACTGGGATCCCGAGGGCGGCGGCTGGCCGCTGTGCTCTGCCCAGGTGGACCAGGCCCCGGGGCGGGTGCGGCTTTGCAGCAAGGGTGCATCCGGGCGCAGCCCCGTGGCATGCCCCTCGTCGGAGCGCATGCACCACTGCTCCAGCCGCTCGGGTCGGCAGACCGGGCCTATGCGCTCGGCAAACAGGGTCTCCGCATGACAGCCCGCTGGCGGGGAGAAGTCATCGCGCCGTATGGCCAGATCGATGCCGTCCGCGAAAGAGAAAGGCCCGCCGCCCGCCATCAGGTGCAGCTGCAGCTCGGGGTGCTGTTCCTGGAATTGGGGCCAGCGCGGAATCAGCCAGCGCATGAGCAGGGTGGGCTCGCAGGACAGCACCCAGCGGCGCGCCTGCTGCGCGCGCGCGCGCAGCTCCTGCGTGGCCTGTCGCATGCGCTCCAGACCTTCGTGCACGGCCTGGGCCAGGTGGCGGCCCTCCTCGGTCAGGAAGACGCGGCGGCTGCGGCGGTCAAAGAGGGTCACGCCCAGATCGTCCTCCAGCAGGCGCACGGCCCGGCTGATGGCGCCATGGGTCAGGTGCAACTCTTCCGCCGCCTTGCTGAAGTTCTCCCGCCGGGCGGCTGCTTCGAAACAGCGCAAGGCCTGCAGCGATGGCAGCCGCTTGTGCGGGGTCTGTGAATTGAATTCACCAACTGTGTCAGAAAACATCGTTATGTATTTTCATGGAAGGTCAATACTATCTGGCGCGTTGCATTGAATCGAATGGATAACCGATGACCGAATGGATAGCTGTAGTCACCATTACATTGCTGGCCGTCATCAGCCCGGGGGCGGATTTCGCCATGGTCACGCGCAACAGCCTGCTGCGCTCGCGCCGCGCGGGCCTGCTGACGGCGCTGGGCATTGGCCTGGGGGTGCTGGTCCATGTCGGCTATACCTTGCTCGGGGTCGGGCTGCTCATGCAGCAGTCCACCTGGTTGTTCGACGTGGTCAAGCTGCTGGGTGCAGCCTATCTGATGTATCTGGGCGTGACCATGCTGCGCAGCCGCCCGGAGGGCGATGTGCCCAGCCAGCCCGTGGCAGCGCTCTCCGACATGGCGGCGCTGCGCACGGGCTTTCTGACGAATGCGCTCAATCCCAAGACCACGGTGTTCGTGGTCAGCCTGTTCCTGCAGATCGTGGGGCAGGATACGCCGCTGGCCACGCAGCTGGCATATGGTGGATTCATCTCGCTGGCCCATGTGGTGTGGTTCTGCATTGTGGCGCTGTGCTTTTCCGCCCAGCGGGTGCGTGCACGGTTGCTGGCCGTGCGGCATTGGATAGACAGGGCCTTTGGCGGCATGTTGGTGGGGTTTGGCGTGCTGTTGGCCAGTGCCAAGCTGCGGCTGTAAGGCCTCCGAATTGGTGGGGAGGACGGGCGACAGGCATGCTATGCATGCGCCACTGCCCGGCATGCGAGGCCTGCGGGGTGCCATCCGGTATCTCGCAGGCCTGGCTGTTTCTGGCGATTGTCACGTTCGCCCGGCAAGCGGGTTGGCGTCCCCGTGGCTTTCGGCTCGTTCCTGCGCGGCAGGTTTTTCATGGTGGAGGCGTGCCGTCGTCTCCATGGTGAAGGCCGGCACCAAGGCCTGCTCCCATGCCCAGGCCGCCCATGCCTGCGGCCCCCATTCCTGCGCCGCCACCGCTGCCACCACGACCCTTGCCCGAAGCGCCGGATTCCGCCCCACCTTTGCGCGCCCCGCCTGCCGTGCCGCCCGGGCGCGTGGGGCCCTGGTTGGGTATGCGCAGGGTGTCGGGGATCGGCTCCAGATCCAGCGCTTCGCGGATGAAGGCGCGCAGCGAAGTGACGAGTGCCGCAGTCTCGACAGGCTGGCCAGCCACCATGTCCTGGGCCGCCTGGGCAGCCATGCGCACCTGGTCTTGCGTCCCGAGCAAGATGACATCGGACAGCGCGGCTTCGACCGCATCGCGAATGCGCCGTTGGCGCTCGCTGCCAAAAGCCGGGGGAGCATCGGCATCGTCGGCGGCGGGCCTGCGCAGATCGCGCAGGTGCAGCGGATTCACATGCAGCGTGCCCGTGAAGGAGCCGCCCAGCGTCTTGTAGGCGGCGATAAGCGACTTCAGGCGTTCATTGATCTGGCGGTTCTCTCGCTCGCGTCGCTTTTGCACGGTCTGCATGAACAGCAGGCGAATGCCCATCATCAGGCAGGTGACCAGCAGCAGGCCCAACACCGTGGACAGCAGGGAAGACCAGGAGCTGAAATCTAGCGATGAACGCATGCGGAGGGCCTCGAAGGTTGATCCAGGCGTTCAGTGTGCCTTCATGCATGTGGGTAGGCGGGTAAGAAGAGTGCTGTTTGCAGGTGCCGTACTGTTTGCAGGCGCCGCGTGGCCTATGCTTTCGATACTTCACACATCAGCTACAGGGCGCATGGCATGCGCCAGGAGACAGCATCCAGTGAAAACAACGAAGCAGGGGGTGCATCCCTCATGGATCGTCGTGGCGGCCGGCGTCAGCGCGGCGCTGCATGTGGGCAAGCTGCCGCCGGCCGTGCCGGTGCTGCAGCAGCAATTGGGCCTGTCCCTGCTGCAGGCCGGTTTTCTGCTTTCCACCGTGCAGGTGGCCGGCATGGTGCTGGGCCTGGTGGTGGGCCTGGGTGCAGACCGCTGGGGGCTGCGGCGCAGCATGCTGGCAGGCCTGCTGCTGATGGCTGCGGCCAGCGCCCTGGGTGCCGTTGCCACGGGCTTTGCGCCGCTGCTGGCCTTGCGTGCCGTGGAGGGGTTGGGCTTTTTGCTGGTGGCCATGCCGGGGCCAGGGCTGATCCGGCGCTGCGTGGCACCGCACGATCTGAGCGCGCGCATGGGCTGGTGGGGCACCTATATGCCGTTGGGCAGTGCCATCGGCTTGCTGCTGGGGCCGTGGGTGATGGCCTGGGGATCCTGGCCCGTGTGGTGGTTGCTGATGGGATTGGTCTCGGCACTCGCATGGGTTGCCGTCTGGCGTGGCGTGCCGGCAGACAGGCCGGCGCCCATTGGCGCGCCGGTGGCGGTTGGTGGCTGGCGTCCTCGCCTGGAACTTACCTTGCGCAGCCCCGGACCCTGGTGCGTGGCTGTGGCCTTTGCCGTGTATTCAGGGCAGTGGATGGCCGTCATCGGCTTTCTCCCCACGGTCTATGCCGAGGCCGGCCTGGGCGCCGCGTTGTCGGGCACGCTGACGGCCGTGGTGGCGCTCGCCAACATGGTGGGCAATGTGGCCTCGGGCCGTTTGCTCCAAGGCGGCTGGAGCGCCACACGCGCCTTGCGCCTGGGCTTCGGCTGCATGGCGGCGTGTGCGCTGCTGGCCTATCTGCAATGGCAGGGGCAACCGCTGGCGCCGTTGTGGCTGCGCTTTGTGGCGGTGGTGCTGTTTTCGGCGGCGGGCGGGCTGATTCCGGGCACGCTGTTTTCCATGGCGGTGCGGCTGGCTCCCGATGAGGCCACGGTATCGACCACGGTGGGTTTCATGCAGCAATGGTCCAGCGTGGGGCAGTTTGCCGGCCCGCCTCTGGTGGCGGCCGTGGCCGTGCAGGCGGGCGGATGGCAGTGGACCTGGGTGGTGACGGCGGCGATGTGCGCCGTCGGCTGGTGGCTGGCCGGCGCGATCGGGCGCATCAGCGATGCGGGTGCGGCGCCGCGCGGGCGCGCTGCAGTCTGATCACGCGTCGCGCGAGCCTATCAGCGCCTTCAGGGCCTCTTCCATCTGCTGCGCATGGTCCAGCGCGGGCAGCCAGGCCTGGGGCACCGGCTGGGCGGGGGCCTGGGGCGTGGAGGCGGCCAGTTCGGCCAGGGCGTCATCAGGATGCAGGGCCACCACGTTGCCGTTGGCGGACAGCTGGCGGCAGGCATCGACCAGCCATTCGCAGTGCAGGACAATGGCGCGCGGCATGAGGCCGCTGTCATGGGACATGCCGCGCACCAGGCTTTCGCCCAGCAGCAGTGCGCTGGCATACAGGCGCACGGCGTGGCGGTCATAGCGTCCGGTGACGGTCTGCAGCGCCGTGCCACCCAGGCGGCCGCGCAGGGACCAGCGGCTGGCGCTTTGCGCCTCCACCATCGCAGTGCGCAGTGCGCTCAGTGCATCGCTGCTGCGCGTGAGCTGGCCCAGTGCGACGGTGGCATCGGGCGTGTCGTGGGTGGCGGTGGCGCGCAGGGTGGCTTCCAGCCCCTCGGCCAGCTGGCCCAGCAAGGCGCTTGCCGAGCGCGACACGGCGCGCAGCGGATTGGCGGTGAAGATCACCTGGCTGAACATCAGGCCGACGCCGGCGCCCACCAGTACGTCAACCAGCCGGGTCTCGCCCGCAGCGCTCGGCCCCATGCTCAGGACCAGCACGACGGACACGCCCGCCTGTATGGGGACGACGGGCGGCTGCCCGAGCATGGCGGCCAGAGACAGGGCGACCAGCGAGGCCAGACTCAGCCGCAGCAGCGGAATGGTGTCGGGCAGCAGCCAGGCCAATTCGCCGACGATGATGCCGATGGCGCAGCCCAGCACCAGGCCCCAGGTCTGCTTGAGGTGGCTGGGCAGGCCGGGCGCCAGGCAGACCAGGGCCGTGACGGCGGCAAAAACGGGTTTGGGGTGGCCGAGCAGGTAGTGGGAGAGCTCCCAGGCCAGCATCGCTCCCAGCGAGGCGGCGATGGCATCGCGCAGCGCCAGGCGCAGACGGCCGGGCGCAGCGGCCATGCCGCTCTTGGGTGTTCCAGGGGGTGTTTTTGCTTTTGCTTTTCGCCAACGCACGAAGATTCTCCCTCCAGCATGCGAAATCCAGGTTCGCAAATGCCTAAAAGCATAGCGGCCGGTGCAGGTCCGACGTGCAGGAGAGAAGCTTCTTGCTTGTAAGAAAGCAGCCCGCAGCAGGCGGGTCAGGCGGGTTGGAGCAGGCCTTCGATGAAGGCCCATTCCTCGGGCGTGACCGGCGTGATCGACAGGCGGTTGCCCTTTTGCAGTACACGCATGCCGGCAAGCTCGGGATGCTCGCGCAGCTCGGCGATCTGCAGCGTGCGTGTCTTGCGCAGTGCCTGCACGTCCAGCGTGAGCCAGCGCGGCCTGTCGGGCGATGACTTGGGATCGTAGTAGGGGCTGCGCGGGTCGAACTGCGAGGCATCGACGCGCAGGTTGCCCGCAATGCGGGCGATGCCGTAGATGCCGGGCTCGGCGCAACTGGAGTGCCAGTACAGCACCCCATCGCCCACCTTCATGGCATCGCGCATGAAGTTGCGCGCCTGGTAGTTGCGCACACCGTCCCAGGCGATGGTGGCCTGCGGCGCAGCCAGGGCGTGGTCTATGGAGAATTCGTCGGGCTCGTTCTTCATGAGCCAGAACTGGCGGGGGGAGGTGGGGGCGGCAGTCATGCCGCGATTGTGGCAAATCCCCGGACGCCGTGGCGGCGTTCTGCGCGCGTCGGCAAGAGCGCGCCAGTGACAGGACAATCGCCTTCAGCCGGGCGCCTCTCACCAGCCCGCGAACCACAGGAACCCTGCATGACCGACAGCTCCACCTATGTCCCGCCCGCCGTATGGCAGCCAGCGCCTTCGGGCGGCACCTTTGCCAACATCAACCGCCCGGTCGCCGGTCCCACCCATGACAAGGCATTGCCGGTGGGGCAGCAGCCGCTGCAGCTGTATTCGCTGGCCACGCCCAACGGCGTGAAGGTCACCATCATGCTGGAGGAGCTGCTCGCGCTGGGCCACGCCGGCGCGGAGTACGACGCCTGGCTGATCCGCATCGGCGAAGGCGACCAGTTCTCCAGCGGCTTTGTCGAGGTCAATCCCAACTCCAAGATCCCGGCGCTGGTGGACCGCAGCGTCGAGCCGCCGGTGCGCGTGTTCGAGTCGGGCTCCATCCTGCTGTACCTGGCCGAGAAGTTCGGTGCGCTGCTGCCTGCCGAGCCCGCCGCGCGCACCGAGACGCTGAACTGGCTGTTCTGGCAGATGGGATCGGCACCTTACCTTGGCGGCGGTTTCGGGCATTTCTATGCCTATGCGCCCGAGAAGTTCGAGTACCCCATCAACCGCTTCGCCATGGAGACCAAGCGCCAGCTCGATGTGCTCGATCGCCAGCTGGCCGTGTACCCGTTCATTGCGGGGGCGAACTACAGCATTGCCGACATCGCCATCTGGCCCTGGTATGGCGCCCTGGTGCTCAACGAGGTGTATGGCGCGGCCCAATTCCTGTCGGCCCATGAATACACGCATGTCATGCGCTGGGCGCGGGAAATTGCCCAAAGGCCGGCCGTGGTGCGGGGCCGTCGCGTGAATCGTACCTGGGGAGATGAAGCCACCCAGGTGCCCGAGCGCCACCAGGCGTCGGACCTGGGCCGATAGCCGTCTACTGGGAGCGGCCCCAGGGACCGCGATCGGGCTGGCGCCAGAAGCGCGGGCGCTTGCCTGAGGGCTCAGGGGCGGGTTCGGCCTCGCGCCCGGCCTTGTCGGTCCTGTCGGCCTTTTCGGCCTTGTGGGCCCTGTGGGCCTTTTCCAATTGCTGACCGGTCTGCTCGACCTTGCGCGCCATGCGATCCAGCCGCGAGGGAATGTCGAGCTCTGCGTGCTCGACCACACGAATGCAGTCCTGGATATGGCGCTCGCCCAGATAGCGCAGCGTGGCGTAGCCCAACGCTGCCGCTGCGGCCTGGCCAGCCAGCGGCACGTACTTGGCGGCCTGCGTGGCCGTCATGCGCATGCCGGCCGCGCTCGCCAGGCGCACCACCATGTCGCGGGTGATCAGCTTGCCGATCAGCACCGAGCCCACCATGGCCACGGCCTTTTGCACCTGCTCTCGCTTGCCGGGGTCCAGCTTGTCCAGCTGCTCGGGCGTGAGCCCGAATTCGCGGTTGATGCGTGGCAGCAGCCGCGCCAGCAGGGCTGCATCCACCAGCCAGTCCAGGCCCGGGATGGGCAGGCTGCTGGCTGCCGCGCCGACCAGCGCACGCCGGTGCAGCAACTTGCGTGCGCTCTCGGCCGCTTGCGCGACATCGTGGCGCGGTGGTGGAGGGGGAGGGGTCTTGTCCGATGTGCGAAAGATCATGCGTGCCAGTGAAGACGGGGCAGATGTCGATCAGGAAAATGCGCCAGCCGGTGAATGCGGATGGCGCGCAGGGCGGTCAGCGTGCGCTCTTGCTGCGCACCAGGCCGTAGATGAAGAGGATGACGATGGCGCCCACGATGGAGGCAATCCAGCCGGCGGGTTGCCCGGCCTCGTACCAGCCCATGGCAACGCCGACGTAGCTGGCAAGAAACGATCCTGCGACGCCGAGCAGGATGGTCATGATCCAGCCAAGGCTGTCATCGCCGGGTTTGAGTGCCCGCGCCAGCAAGCCAACGATCAGGCCAACGATGAGGGTACCAATCAAGGACATCATGCTTTTCTCCGAACTGAAGCTTCCATGCCGCGACTCTAGGGCCCGGCACTGGGGGGGGCTGTCGGACAGCATCTCAACCTGGGACGAAGCCAGGGCAGGGCCCTGAAAAACAAAACGCCTGCATGTGCAGGCGTTTGTGGATTGGCGCAAAAGACGCTGCGGTCACTGCAGCTGGCTTGCCTGCATCTGCATGGCCAGAGCGGCCTTGCTGGCGTCCAGGCCCAGGCCATCGGCATCCTGCACGCGGCGGGCGCCATCGAAGCGGCGGGCCCAGTATGCGCTTTGCATGCTTTCCACGCGAACCTGTGCGCCAGTGCGTGGCGCATGGATGAAGTTGCCGTCGCCGACGTAGATGCCGACATGGCTGAAGGTGCGGCGCATGGTGTTGAAGAACACCAGATCACCGGGCTTGAGTTCGTTCTTGTCGATTTTTTCCGTAGCCTGTGCCTGCTGGTCGGCGCGGCGCGGCAGGACCTTGCCCAGGGTTTCGGAGTAAATGGCGCGGACGAAGCCGCTGCAGTCGAAGCCGGTCTCGGCATTGTTGCCGCCGCGGCGGTAGGGAACGCCGATGAAGCCCATGGCGGTCACGACCAGATCGGAGGTCTTTTCGGCGACGCTTTGTCGTGCTTCCTTGACGAAGTCGGAAGTGCGTTCCGCCATGTGGTGGCGGGCTTCGCGCAGCTGCGAGATGAGGCTGCGGTTGACCAGCAGCTGGTTCATATCGTCGTCACGCATTTCGGGCGGAGCCGCGTGTGCCGTGACGCTGACAAACAGGAGTGCAATAAGCCATCGGGACATGGGGCGCGAGATTACCACGCAAAAACGTAGGACAAATTCGATAAGACCCCCGAATGCCCGGGTTTTTGAGCTACCTCGGGAATCCGGGCAGCGCGGCGGTGAACCCACGCAAGCTGCGACAATGGAAGGCTTTCCCATTCGTCCTCTATAAGAAGGGCGGCCTGCGCCGCCCCACATTCCGAAGAAAGATCCGCCATGCTGCTTGAAGCTACCGACTCCCAGCTCGTACTCGTCGATTACCAGGAGCGCCTGATGCCGGCCATCTTCGAGGGACCGGCAGTTCTGGCCAATGCCGTGAAGCTGGCGCGCCTGGCGCAGCTGGTGGACGTGCCGGTGTTCGGCACCGAGCAGAACCCCTCGCGCCTGGGCTCCAACGAGGCCGAACTGCGCGCGCTGTGCGACCGGACCCTGTCCAAGATGCATTTCAGCGCCGTGGCCGAGGGCCTGGGCGAGTGGTTGCGTCCTCCTGCACGTCCGCAGGGCGGCAATGCACGCAGCCTGCCCAAGCACCTGCAAAGGCCCCAGCAGCAGGCGCCCGAGCGCAGCATGGTGGTGATTGCCGGCTGTGAAGCGCATGTCTGCCTGCTGCAGACCGCGCTGGAGCTGCTGGAAGAAGAATTCGATGTCTGGGTCGTCACCGACGCCTGCAGCTCGCGGACCGAGCGCAATCGCGACGCCGCCTTCGACCGCCTGGCCGGCGCAGGCGCCGAACTCGTGACCACCGAGATGGTGGCCTTCGAGTGGCTGCGCAGCTGCGAGCATCCGGCATTCAAGGACATGCTGGCCCTGGTCAAGTAAGCCAAGGCGCGGGCCTCGTTCCTGCAGTTCTCGGGCGCTCTTCGGAGCGCCTTTTTTCATGCCGTACCTCTCTTGGGACTGCGTGTCGCGTAGTTCTACGGAGCTGCGCGCGTAGCCGTCCGAATAGGCGCGGGCAGGGCGTTTTTCTACAGTGGCCTCATTCCCCCAAGAAAGACTGTATGAAACACGTTCTGACCTTTGCCTCCCTGATCCTGGCCGCCTCGGGCAGCGCTTTGGCTGCCGACAATTTCTATGGCGCCGTCCGCATCAACTCTGCCAGCTACAAGGCCCACGACATGGATTCCAGCGCCCGCCCCGGCCTGGGACAGTTCGTGCCTGGCGACGACAGCCGCCGCGCCACGGGAGGCTCTCTGGCCCTGGGCTATCAGCTCCCGTCGGACTGGCGCCTGGAAGCCGAGTACACCCTGCCCAGGAGCAACGAATTCACCAGCGGCTCCACGCGCTTTCCCACCAGCTTCAATCACCACAGCATCCGTTCTCAGCGCCTGATGATCAATGCGTACAAGGATTTTCCCCTGAACGCGCAGTTCTCCGTGTACGGCACGGCGGGCCTGGGCCTGGCCCGTCTGCAGTCCAGCGGCTGGCAAGGCAATCCGAACCGCCAGTACTTCAGCGATTCCCAGAACAATCTGGCCTATGCGCTAGGCTTTGGCATCAGCTACTCGCCGATTCAAAAGGTCAGCATCGACCTGGGCTACCGCTATGTGGGCATGGGCAAGACCCACAGTGGCGCCAACAACTTCACCAATGTCCGTGGCCTGCAGGATGAGCAGATGCGCGCCAAGCTGAGTTCCAGCGAGATCTCGGTAGGCCTGCGCTACGGCTTCTGAGTTTGACGGGGCCTGTCCGCCCGCGCAGCGCGGAGCTGTCAGCTTTTGGCAAGCGCATTATGAATAATTATGAATTCAGAAGCCGCCAATCCATGACAACGACAGGAGACAGACAATGGCCCCGCGTTTCGACGATTTCCACCGCCGCTCCATCAAGGAGCGCGATGCCTTCTGGGCCGAGCAGGCCCGCCGCATCGACTGGCATGTGCCGCCCCAGCGCATCTGCGACTACGACAATCCGCCGTTTGCACGGTGGTTTGTCGGAGGGCAGACCAATCTCTGCCACAACGCCGTGGACCGGCACCTGGCAGAGCGCGCCGATCAGAACGCGCTGATCGCCATCTCCACCGAGACCGGCACGGAAAAGGTCTACACCTACCGAGAGCTGCATGCCGAGGTGCAGCGCATGGCCGCCGTGCTGCAGTCGCTGGGTGTGCAAAAGGGCGACCGGGTGCAGATCTACATGCCCATGATTGCCGAGGCGGCCTTCGCCATGCTGGCCTGCGCGCGGCTGGGCGCCATCCATTCGGTGGTGTTCGGCGGCTTTGCCTCGGCGGCGCTGGCCTCGCGCATCGATGATGCCGAGCCCAAGGTCATCGTCAGTGCCGACGCAGGCTCGCGCGGTGGGCGCGTCGTGGCCTACAAGCCCCTGCTGGACGAGGCCCTGCAACTGGCCAGCTACAAGCCTGCCGCCGTGCTCATCGTGGACCGTGGCCTGGCGCCCGCGCCCATGCGCGCCGGCCGCGACCATGACTGGGCCAGCCTGCGTGCGCTGCACGCCGACGCCCAGGTCGCCTGTACCTGGGTGGAATCCACCGACCCCAGCTACACGCTCTACACCAGCGGCACCACGGGGCGCCCCAAGGGCGTGCAGCGCGATACGGGCGGCTACACGGTGGCGCTGGCCGCCAGCATGCCGTTGATCTTCGGAGCCGAGGCGGGGCAGACCTTTTTCTGCACCAGCGACATCGGCTGGGTCGTGGGCCACAGCTACATCATCTATGCGCCGCTGATCGCGGGCATGGCCACCGTGCTCTACGAGGGCCTGCCCATACGCCCCGACGCGGGCATCTGGTGGAGCATCGTGGAGAAGTACCGGGTCACCCACATGTTCTCGGCGCCCACGGCCATCCGCGTGCTCAAGAAGCACGATGCCGAGTACCTGCACCGCCACGATATCTCCAGCCTCAAGGCCCTGTGGCTGGCCGGCGAGCCGCTGGACGAGCCCACGGCGCAGTGGATCAGCCAGGCCCTGGGCAAGCCCGTCATCGACAACTACTGGCAGACCGAGACCGGCTGGCCCATCCTCACGCTGTGCAACGGCGTGGAGCAGCAGACCACGCGCTTCGGCAGTCCCGGCAAGGCCGTCTATGGCTATGACGTGAAGCTGATCGACGAGGCCACGGGCGAGGAACTGCTCGGCGCCGGGCAAAAAGGCGTGCTGGCCATCGAGGGACCGCTGCCGCCGGGCTGCATGCAGACCGTCTGGCGCGACGACCAGCGCTTCATCAACACCTACTGGAAGAGCATTCCGGGCCGCATGGTCTACAGCACCTTCGACTGGGGCATTCGCGACGAGGACGGCTACTTCTTCATCCTGGGCCGCACGGACGACGTGATCAACGTGGCCGGTCACCGCCTGGGCACGCGCGAGATCGAGGAATGCATCTCCGCCCACCCCCAGGTGGCCGAGGTGGCCGTGGTCGGCGTGGCCGACACCCTCAAGGGCCAGGTGGCGCTGGCCTTTGCCGTGCCCCGGACGGCGCTGGAGAGCGAGGCCGAGCGCGCCGCGCTGCAGGCCGATGTGATGAAGCTGGTCGATGCGCGGCTGGGCGCCGTGGCCCGGCCCTCGCGCGTGGTCTTCGTCAGTGCGCTGCCCAAGACGCGCAGCGGCAAGCTGCTGCGCCGTGCCATGCAGGCCGTGGCCGAGGGACGCGACCCGGGGGACCTCAGCACCATGGAAGACCCGGCGGCGCTGGCCCAGGTGCAGCAGCAGCTGTGAGGCAGGGCAGGCGCCGCAACCGCTTTCAGCCGGAGTGATGTGCGTCGGTGCCCCTGCCTGCCGCGCCTACAATCGCGGCTTGGGCCGCAGCCGGGCCAGGTTCCGGGCTGCGGCGCCCTGTTTTCAACCGACGAGAAAGCGTTTTCGACGTGCAGGTCGCATCTTCCATCTTCAAAGCCTATGACATCCGCGGCATCGTGCCGTCCACGCTCAACGAGGAGGTTGCGCTTGGCGTGGGCCGCGCCTTCGGCATGGCGGCCCTGGCGGCCGGCGAGACCGTGGTGGCCGTGGGACGCGATGGCCGCCTGTCGGGACCCTCGCTGTCCGCGGCGCTGATCGCCGGTCTCACCGAGGTCGGCATCGAGGTGATCGACATCGGCCTGGCCACCACGCCCATGCTGTACTACGCGGCCAGCACGCTGGCGCGCTCGGGCATCCAGGTCACGGGCAGCCACAACCCCAAGGACTACAACGGCTTCAAGATGGTGCTGGCCGGCCGCGCCATCTACGGCGAGGAAATCCAGGCCCTGCGCCGCCGTGTCGAGAGCGACGACTGGACCCTGACGGGCACCGGCAGCGTGCGCCGCGCCGATGTGCAGGCCGACTACCAGGCGCGCATCGTGGGTGACGTGAAGCTGGCGCGCCCCATCAAGATCGTGGTGGACTGCGGCAACGGCGTGGCCGGGGCCTCGGCGCCCGGCATTTTCCGCGCCCTGGGCTGCGAGGTGGTCGAGCTGTTCTCCGAAGTGGATGGTGAATTCCCCAACCATCATCCCGACCCCAGCAAGCCCGAGAACCTGCGCGACGTGATCGAGGCGCTGCGCACCTCGGACGCCGAACTGGGCCTGGCCTTCGACGGTGACGGCGATCGCCTGGGCATCGTCACCAAGGACGGCCAGAACATCTTCCCCGACCGCCAGATGATGCTGTTTGCCAAGGACGTGCTCTCGCGCGTGCCGGGCGGCAGCATCGTCTACGACGTGAAATGCACGCAGCGCCTGGCGCCCGCCATCCGCGAGGCGGGGGGCGAGCCCGTGATGTTCAAGACCGGGCACTCCCTGGTCAAGGCACGCATGAAGGAACTGGACGCACCGCTGGGCGGCGAGATGAGCGGCCACATCTTCTTCAAGGAGCGCTGGTACGGCTTCGATGACGGCACCTATGCGGGCTGCCGCCTGCTGGAGATCGTCAGCCGCGAGGCCGACCCCAGCGCCTTGCTCAACGCGCTGCCCACCAGCTTTTCCACCCCTGAACTGAATGTGGCCTGCGCCGAGGGCGAGCCCCATCGCCTGGCCGCCGAACTGCAGGCCCTGGCCGCCGAGACCTTTGCCGCACCGGCCCAGGTCAGTACCATCGACGGCCTGCGCGTGGACTGGGCCGACGGCTTCGGCCTGATCCGCGCCAGCAACACCACGCCCGTGCTGGTGCTGCGCTTCGAGGGCCAGACCCAGGAGGCGCTGTCGCGCATCGAGGCGCAGATGCTGGCGCTGCTGGAGCGCGTCAAGCCCGGCGCGCAGCTTGGCGGCGCCGCGCACTGATTTGCGCGCCAGGCGATGACCTCACGCTCTCCCACGTCCTGGGCGCGCGCGCTGTACAGCGCCGTGACCTGGGCGGCGCAGCCGCTGCTGCGCCGCAAGCTGCTGCGCCGCGCCGAGGCCGAACCCGTCTATGCCGAGCACATTCCCGAGCGCTTTGGCCGCTACCAGCCAGCCGCGCTGGGGCAGGACGGACGCGGGCAATGGGTCTGGATTCACGCCGTATCGCTGGGCGAGACGCGCGCTGCCGCCATCTTGCTGGCCGCGCTGCGCGAGCGCCTGCCCGGCATGCGCCTGCTGCTGACCCATGGTACGGCCACAGGCCGCACCGAAGGCCGCAGGCTGCTGCAACCCGGCGACCTGCAGGTCTGGCAGCCCTGGGACACGCCGGCGGCCGTTCGCCGTTTCGTGCAGCAATTCAGGCCCGCGGTCGGCGTGCTCATGGAAACCGAGGTCTGGCCCAACCTGACTGCCATCTGCCGCGAAGAGGGCGTGCCGCTGGCGCTGGCCAACGCGCGACTCAGCGACAAATCACTGGGCCAGGCACTGCGCGTGGCGCCCCTGGCACGCCCTGCCTATGCCGCGCTGGCCGCCGTGTGGGCGCAGACCGAGGCCGATGCGCAGCGCCTGCGCCTGCTGGGCGCGCCCGTGCGTGGCGTGCTCGGCAACCTGAAGTTCGATGCGCGTCCGGACGCTGCGCTGCTGGAGCGCGCCCGCGGATGGAAGACTGCGGTGTCCCGCCCCGTGGTGCTGCTGGCCAGCAGCCGCGAGGGTGAAGAGGTCATGCTTCTGTCCGCCCTGCGCGCGCTGGGGCCGGCAGGCCGGGGCGTGCGGGCCGTGCGGGCAGTGCAATGGCTGGTCGTGCCGCGCCATCCGCAACGCTTTGACGAAGTGGCGGCGCTGCTGGCCGGCGGTGGCCTGCATGTCTCGCGGCGCAGCCAGTGGGTGGGCGGCCCGCCCTCCGGTGCTGCGGCGGATGACATCGACATCTGGCTGGGTGATTCGCTGGGCGAGATGGCCCTGTACTACGGCCTGGCCGACGCCACGCTCATGGGCGGCAGCTTTGCGCCGCTGGGCGGCCAGAACCTCATCGAAGCCCTGGCCTGCGACTGCCCCGTGGTGCTGGGGCCGCATACCTTCAACTTCAGCGAAGCCTCGGACCTGGCCTGCGAAGCCGGCGCCGCCCTGCGCGCTCCCGACCTGGAGCACGGGCTGCGCCTGGCCGTGGAGCTGGCCGGGGACCGGCAGTCCCACGCCCATGCCGTGGCCCAGGCGCGCGGCTTTCTGGACCAGCACCGCGGGGCCGCGCAGGCCACGGCGCAGGCGGTGGCCGGGCTGGTGCAGTCCCAGCCGTTGCGCTGAGCCACACAGGTTTCGGCTGGCGGTATCCACCGGCCGAATCAGCCGGCGTCCTGCAGCACGGGCAGGCTGACGCTTGCCAGCAGCCCGCCATCCTGAGCGTTGTGCAGTTCGATGCTGCCGCCGTGGCGCTGGGTCACGGTTCTGGCAATGGCCAGGCCCAGGCCGCTGCCGCTCTGGCTTTGGTCGGGCACGCGAAAGAAGCGGTCGAAGACGCGCTGGCGCCATGCCTCGGCAATGCCGGTGCCACGGTCGCGCACCTGGAGGACGGCCTGGTCTCCCCGGCGCTGCAGGCGCACGCTGATGGTGGCGTGCGCGGGACTGTATTTGATGGCGTTGTCCACGAGGTTGTCGATCAGCGAGACCAGGCCTTCGCGCTCGCCCATCACGCTCAGCGGTTCGCTGGCTTCCAGGGCCAGTTCCACCGGGCGGCGGCAGGCCAGGGCGTCGAGTGCGGCAAGCCGGTCTTCCAGCAGCAGGTCCAGACGCAGCGGCTGCATGGCCATGCCGGGCGCATCGGTCTCGCTGCGCATGAGTTGCAGCAGCTGGGCCACCATGCGGCTGGCGCGCTGGTTGCTGCGCAGCAGGCTGTCCATGAGTTCCTGCTGGTGCGGTTCGCCGCCATGGCGCAGCATGGCTTCCACGTTGACGTGCATGGCCGCCAGCGGCGTGCGCAGTTCATGGGCTGCGTCGGCGATGAGGTTGCGTTCCCGCTCGCTGCTGGAGCGCACGCGGGCCAGCAGGGCGTTGATATCCTGCACCAGAGGCCGCAGCTCGGAGTGCGGTGGCGAGTAGGTGAGTGCGCTGAGGTCGTCGGGGCCGCGTGTGGCCAGCTCGTCGCCCACGCGGCGCAGAGGGCGCAGCGCCGCGCGCACCGACCACCAGGCGGGAAAGGCCAGGAAGGGCAGACTGATCAGCAACGGCAGCAGGTAGTAGCTGCGGGTGTTGAGATTGATCAGCAGTTCATGGAAGGAGGGCAGCATCAGCGTGACCTCCGTCCGTCCCGTGGGCGAGCTCAGCGTGCGCATGCGCCAGGTCTGATTGCCGGCATCGATGTCCTCGACCTTGCCCGGCACGCGGTTGCGCAGGGTGGGTGCGGGCGTGGGGGAGCGGAAGATCAACTGGCCCTCCTGCCAGACCAGCAGGCTGGGCGTGAATCGATTGTCGTCCTCGCCGTCGCCGTATTCATGGCGCAGGGCCGTATCCAGAGCGGCCAGGCTGTGCTGCTGGCGGTCGGGCAGGTCGGCCAGGTCTTCGGCAACGGCCATCACCAGTTCGTAGACGGGATCGCTGGCCAGCAGTTCGTTGTGGAAATGGGCCATGTAGAAGGTGGCCACCAGCAGCGCGGTCCAGATCACGGTGAGCACGCCCATTTGCGCCAGCAGCAGGCGCCGGCCCAGCGTGGGGCGCAGCCAGCGGCGCCACCAGGGAGGGCGGGCCTGAGGCTCCTGCAGGGCGTGCAATGTCATGTGCAGGAAGGGGGCGTGGCCACCGGATGCGAATCGATGACATAGCCAATGCCGCGCACCGTGCGTATGAAGCCCGGCCCGATCTTGCGGCGCAGGTTGGAGACATGGACCTCCAGCGCATTGCTGCCGTTGGCGCTGCCACCCGGGATGACTTCCTCCTCGATACCGCTGCGCGTGACCACGCGGTCCATGCGCCGCAGCAGCAGGGCCAGCAGGTCGAATTCGCAGCGGGACAGCTCGACATGCTGGCCGGCAACACTGACGCGGCGCGTGGGTTCGTGCAGCGACAGGCCGCGCAGGTGCAGCGTTCCATCGCCCTGGCCATAGCTGCGGCGTGCCAGGGCGCGCACGCGCGATACCAGTTCTGCCAGGGCAAAGGGTTTGACCAGGTAGTCGTCTGCGCCACTGTCCAGGCCGTGCAGGCGGTCGTGCAGGCTGTCGCGCGCGCTCAGGATCAACACGGGCAGGCGGCGCCATTCGCGGCGCAGGCGCATGAGCAGGCTGATGCCGTCGCCGTCGGGCAGGCCCAGGTCCAGCAGCACCATCTCGAAGCTTTGCTGCTCCAGCGTGCGCACCGCATCGGACAGGCGGCGCACCCAGACCACGTCCATGGCGTGATCGCTCAATGCGATGCGTACGCCATTGCCCAGATCCAGATCGTCCTCCACCAGCAGCAGTCTCATCGTGTGTTTCCTGTGCCGCTCCCATGCCGTGGACCGGCGCCTGCGGGAGGGCTGCCGCGAGTATCGGTCAAGGCGGGGCGGATGCGCTTCAGCATCCCTTCAGGAAAGCCGGGGGAGGTCTTCAGGCTGGTTTGCCACATTGGCACGCTCCGAAACTCCCCAAAGGCAAGGCGCAGATGCCCAGACGCCCCCGCTGTTCCTGGCCAAGCCGTCCGGCAGCGCTTTGCGCGCTGGCCATCTGCATGCTTGCCGTGGCGGGCTTGCGCGGCTCGGTGCCGCTGGAGCACGCCGCTGCACCTGCAGGCGGACGGCTGGCGATGGCCGAGCACCGGCCTGCGGCAATGTCCACTGCTCGGGAACTGCAGGCCGCGCGGGCGCTTCAGGGATTCAAGGGGCTGGCGCGCGGAGCGTCAGTGCATCGATGGCGCGCAGGTCGTCGTCACTGAGCGTGCCGGCCGCCTGGCGCAGTTTGAGCTGGCCCAGCAGCACCTGGTAGCGCGCCAGAGCCAGGTCGCGCTGGGTCTGGTAGAACTGGCTTTGCGCGTTGAGCACGTCGATGTTGATGCGTACGCCGACCTCGTAGCCGAGCTTGTTGGCGTCCAGCGCGCTTTGGCTGGACGCCAGCGCGGCCTCCAGCGCCTTGACCTGGGCCTGTCCCGACTGCACGCCGAAGAAGGCCGTGCGCGTGCTCTGCTCCACGTTGCGCTGTGCGTCATCGAGCTGTGCCCGCGCCTTGTCTTCCAGCGCCAGGGTTTCCTTGATGCGGTTCTGCACGGCAAAGCCGGCGAACAGGGGCAGGTTCATGACCACGCCCACGCTGGCGGCATTGGTGCGGTAGCTGGTGCCGATCTGCGGCGTGACCGAGCCGTTGGGATAGCGGTTGACCACGTAGCCGGCCTGCAGGTCCACGGTGGGCTTGTGGCCGGCCTCGGCTTTCTTCGTTTCCAGCTGCGCGATGTCCAGCGCCAGGCGTGCCTGGCGCAGCTGGGGCTGGCCTTGCAGCGCGGTGTCCACCCAGGCCTGGGCGTCGGAGGGCATCAGGGCCGGCAACTGCAGCGGCTGGGCCAGGGGGCGGGGCACGGTGCCCACGGCGCCGACGATCTGGTCCAGCGCCAGGCGCTTGACGCGCAGATCGTTCTCGGCGGCGATTTCCTGCGCGCCGGCCAGGTCGAACCGGGCCTGGGCTTCGCGCGAGTCGGTGATGGTGGCCGTGCCGACCTCGAAGTTGCGCTTGGCGAATTCCAGCTGCTGGGCAATGGCCGCCTTCTGGGTCCTGACCACGGCCAGGCTGTCCTGGGAGCCCAGCACGTCGAAGTAGGCCTGGGCCACCCGCACAAGCAGATTCTGCTCGCCGCTGTCCAACTGGGCGCGCGCCACGTCCACGCCGCGCTGGCCCTGGTCGTAGGCGATCTTGTTGGCCGGGCGGTACAGCGGCTGCTGTGCGCTGAGCTGAAGGTTCTGCTGGGGCGAGCGGAAGCTCCCCGGCAGCACGCTGACTTCCACATGCGAGGTGTTGGCCCCGGCCTGCAGACCCACGCTGGGCAACAGGCCCGAGCGTGCCTGCTCGGCCCGGCTGGCGGCGGCCTGGGCGTCGGCCTGCTGGGCCTGCCACTGGGCGTCGTAGCCCCGGGCCTTGGCCACCAGTTCGGACAGGCTCTGGCCCGTGGCCACAGAGGCTGTCAGAGAGGGCAGGGCCGCCTGCTGAGGAACCGCAGGGGCGGGTGCAAGGACAGCAGAAGCAGGAGCCTGCGCCAGGGCCGAGCCCATGCCGGCCGCACACAGCAGCAAGGCCATGTGGCGCAGGGGCCAGGCGTATGGACGGGTCAGGGCGGAAGCAGCAGGAGCAAGGGGCCGAAGCAGGGGCATAGAGGTCCTCGAATCAAAACACAGTCGTCACGAAGCACCGGGGACGGCGGTTGTACCGCCGTGTCCCGGGCTTCTTTTGCGTGTTGCCGCTCAGTAGCGCGGCACGCCTGGGTCGCGTTCGCGCGACCAGGCATCGATGCCTCCGCTGATATTGGCCACGGTCTCGAAGCCGTTGTTCATCAGGAAGGCAGCGACATGCATGCTGCGTGCGCCGTGATGGCACAGGCAGGCTGTGGGGTGATCCGGATCGAGTTCCTGCAGGCGCGAGGGAATCTCGCCCATGGGGATGCAGCGCAGCTCGAAGCCCTCGGGGCGTACGCTGGCCTGGGCCACTTCCCAGGGCTCGCGCACGTCCAGCACCAGGGGCAGGGCATCGGAGCCGCTGGAGTGCTGGTTCAGCCAATCGTTGAGTTGCGCGGGAGGCACTTGGGGAAGCATCGGAAAGATCCTTGCGGAATGGAGTGGAGTTGCCGCAGCGGTCGAAGTCCTCTGGGCCCCGGCCGCCGTGGCGGATGTCAGAACGTGAAGCGCGAAGGCTCTTCGAAGTTGGCCAGGCGTGCGGTCACCACGTCCCAGGGCTGGCTGGTCTCGAACTGGTGGCCGTTCTTTTGCACCAGCGTGAAGCGCATCATGGGCAGTTGGCCGACGATGGCTGCCAGGCGGCCGCCGTCGTTGAGCTGGGCCAGCAGGGCCTGCGGCACCTGGGCGACCGAGCCGCTGAGCACGATGGCGTCGAACTGGCCCAGAGCGGCCGCCGCCGTGGCGCCATCGGCCAGCTTGACCTCGGCATTGGTGACGCCGGCGCCCAGCAGATTCTCGCGGGCCATCTCGGCCAGCTCGGGCACGATCTCCAGTGTCACGACTTCCTTGGCCTGGGCGGCCAGCAGGGCGGCCATGTAGCCCGAGCCGGCGCCGATTTCCAGCACGCGGTCGGTGGGCTTGATCTTCAGGTCCTGCAGCATGCGGGCCTCGATGCGCGGGGCCAGCATGCACCAGCCCTTGGCGGCGGCTTCCTCGGCCGGGGCGGCCAGGGGGATTTCCAGGTCCATGAAGGCCAGGCCGGCATGCTCGGGCGGCACGAAATTCTCGCGGTGCACCTTGCCCAGCAGCGCCAGCACTTCTTCATCGAGCACGTTCCAGGGGCGGATCTGTTGCTCGATCATGTTGTAGCGCGCGTGCGCTTGGGCGCTGTGGTGTTCGGGCAGGCTGTTCAGGGGCAGGCTCATGGGGTATCTCCGGAGAAAGATTTGTCAGGACAAACCTTTGATTCTACGAGTCTCGCGGCGGGGTGGGGGCGCTGGCGGCGCCTTGGGCGGGTGCCGCGTCGTGCTGCTTGCCGTTCCACAGGCGCCGCAGCCACTGGGAGAAGTCGTCAAGGTAGCAATAGACCACGGGCACGACCACCAGGGTCAGCAGCGACGAGGTGACCACGCCGCCGATCACCGACTGGCCCATGGGCGCGCGCTGCTCGGAGCCTTCGCTGAGTGCGAAGGCCAGCGGCACCATGCCGAAGATCATGGCCAGCGTGGTCATCAGAATGGGGCGCAGGCGCACGCGTGCCGCCAGCAGCAGGGCCTGCTCGCGCGGCAGGCCGTCGCGGATCTGGCCGGTGTCCGGGTCGCTGTGCGGCCCGCGCGCACGGATGGCGAAGTCCACCAGCAAGATGGCGTTCTTGGTGACCAGTCCCATGAGCATGACCACGCCGATGATGGAGAACATGGACAGGGCCGAGCCGAACATCATCAGCGCCAGCACCACGCCGATCAGCGTCAGCGGCAGCGAAGTCATCAGCGCCAGCGGCTGCAGGAAGCTCTTGAACTGGCTGGCCAGGATCATGTAGATGAAGATGATGGCCAGCGCCAGGGCGGACACCGCATAGCCGAACGATTCGTTCATGCTCTTGGTGGCGCCGCTGAACTGCGTGCGGTAGCCCGGCGGCAGGGCGATGTCGGCCAGGGCATTGCGGATGTCGGCCGAGACCTCGCCGCTGGAGCGCAGGTAGACGTTGCCGCTGAAGGCGACCTCGCGCGTCATGTCGCGGCGGTTGATCTGGCTGGGGCCGGTGCCGGGCGTGACGGTGGCCACCTGGTTCAGCCGCACGATGCGCATGCCGCCGTCGCCGGAAGCGGAGGGCAGGGCGAAGGGCAGGCGCTCCAGGTCCTGGGGCGTGCTGCGCGACTCGGGCGCCAGGCGCACCTTGACGTCATAGGTCTGGTCGTCGCTGGCGCGCCAGTTGCCCACGGTCTGGCCGGCCACCCAGGTGCGCAGCGCCGTGGCCATGGAGCCCACCGACAGGCCCAGATCGGCGGCTGCGTCGCGCCGCACGGTGATGTCGATCACGGGCTTGTCGGGCTTGAGGCTGCTGTCCAGGTCCACCAGTCCGGGGATGCCGCGCAGGCGTTCCATCACCACGCGGTTCAGGCGCTCCAGCTCGCCCAGGTCCGGGCCCTGCAGCGAGAATTCGACCTGTTTTTGCCCGCCCACGGGCTCGCGCTGGCCCACGTGGGTGACGGTGATGCCGGGGACGCTTTGCAGCTGCTCGCGCAGCACGCCGGACAGTTCGTCACCGCTGCGCTGGCGCAGGTGGCGGTCCAGCAAGCGGATGTAGATGCTGGCGTATATCTTGCCCTGGGCCGTGCCGGTGTTGATGGTGGCCAGCGTGTAGCGGACCTCGGGCAGGGCGCGGATGATGGCATCGACCTGGCGGGCCTTGGCCTCCGTGGCCTCGATGGACGAGCCCACGGGCGTGTTGAAGCTCACCGTGGTTTCCGAGAAATCGGCCTTGGGCACGAATTCCGTGCCCAGCAGCGGCACCAGGAAGATGCTGGCCACGAAAATGGCCAGCGCCACCACCAGGGTGGTGATCTTGTGGCGCAGCGCCCAGCCCAGCACGTCCTGGTAGAAGCGGGACAGCGAGTCGGTGGCGCGCTCGAACCAGGCCGTGACCCGGCCCAGCGTGCGGTCATAGAGGCTGTTGCCGCGCTTGTCGCCGTGGGCGTGGATGGTCGGGTCATGCCAGACGCTGGAGAGCATGGGGTCCAGCGTGAAGCTCACGAACATGGAGATCATCACGGCCGCCACGATGGTGATGCCGAATTCGTGGAAGAACTTGCCGATGATGCCGCCCATGAAGCCGATGGGCAGGAACACCGCCACGATGGACAGCGTGGTGGCCAGCACGGCCAGGCCGATCTCCTGCGTGCCGTCCAGCGCGGCCGCATGTGCGTCCTTGCCCATCTGCACGTGGCGCACGATGTTCTCGCGCACCACGATGGCGTCGTCGATCAGCAGGCCCACGCACAGCGACAGCGCCATCAGCGTGATCATGTTGATCGAGAAGCCGAACCAGTACATGAACAGAAAGGTGCCGATCAGCGCAATGGGCAGCGTCAGCCCCGTGATCACCGTGGAGCGCCAGGAGTTCAGGAACAGGAAGACGATGAGCACCGTCAGTGCCGCGCCCTCGATCAGCGTCTGGCGCACGTTGTTGACGGCCACGCGGATGGGGCGGGCGCTGTCGGCAATCGGCTCCAGCCGCACCCCGGCCGGCACTTCGGCGGCGATCTCGCGCAGCGTGGCGTTCAGGCCGTCCACGACTTCGATGGTGTTCTCGTCCTGGGCCTTCTGCACGGACAGCAGCAGGGTGCGGCTGCTGTTGTACAGGGCCACGGTTTCCAGTTCGCCCGCGCCGTCCTGCACGCGCGCCAGCTGGCCCAGCCGCACGGGCGCGCCGCCGCGCTGGGCGACGATGATGCGCTCGAAGTCCTGCGGGCGCTTCATGCGTGCGTCGATCTGCACCACGCGCTCCTGCTCGCGCGAGCGGATGGCGCCCAGCGGCAGGTCCTGGTTCTCGCTGCGCACGGCGTTCACGATCTGGTCGGGCGTGATGGCATAGGCTTCCAGCGCCTCGGGCTGCAGGTAGATGTTGATCTCGCGCGGCGTGGCGCCCACCAGGTTGACGGCGCCCACGCCACGCACGTTCTCCAGCCGCTTCTTGAGGACCTGGTCGGCCCAGCTGGTCAGCGCGACGGCATCGGGCGCCTTGGCACCGGCATCCGCCTGGGGCAGCACGGCCACGGACCAGATGGGCGAGCTGGCCGGATCGAAGCGCAGCACGCGCGGCTCCTTGACCTCGTCGCGCAGGGTGGGGCGCACCGAGGCCACCTTCTCGCGCACGTCTTCGGCGGCGCGGCGGCCATCGACATGCAGCTGGAATTCGATGATGACGACGCTGGTGCTCTCATAGCTGCGCGAGGTCAGCGCGTTGATGCCGGCAATGGAGTTGACGCCTTCCTCGATCTTCTTGGTGACCTCGGACTCCACGATCTCGGGCGAGGCGCCGGGATAGTCCACCGTGACCACGACCACGGGGAAGTCCACGTTGGGAAACTGGTCCACCTTGAGCCGCTGGTAGGAAAACACGCCCAGCACCATGAGGGCCAGCATGAGCATGGTGGCGAAGACCGGGTTGGCCAGGCTGACGCGCGTGAACCACATGGTCAGCGGGCTCCGGCCGCTGGCGCAGCCTGGGGTTGCTGCACCTGTTGCAACGGTTGCAGCTGAACGGCCGTGCCTGCGCGCAGGCCGCCCACGCTGCCGGCCAGCACCCGGTCACCGGCCTGCAGGCCGCTGGACACGGCAATCCAGGTGGCGCCCTCCTGCGCGCTTTGGCTGCCCAGCGTGACCGGGCGGTGCTGCACGCGCAGCAGCGCCTTGTCCGCATCGGACTCGCCTGCCGGCTGCAGCAGCTGTACATAGGGCTGGGGCTGGTCGGTGCGCACGGCGGTCAGGGGCACAGCCAGCTGTTCGGTCTGTCCCGTGACAATGCTGCCCTGCAGGTACAGGCCCGGGCGCACGATGGGGATGGATTTGACAGCGGCGCCTGCGTTGACCGGTGCATTCTGCACACGCAGATAGACGGCCACGCTGCGCGAACCTGCCTGGGCGCTGGGGTTGATTCGCACCACGCGCGCGGGCACGGCGGCCACATCCTCGCCCGCGCCCTGGACCTGCAGCTGGGCCTGCTGGCCGACCTGCACGCGCACCGAATCGGCGGGCGCGAGCTGGGCCACGACTTCGAGGTCGGACGGATCGACGATCTCCAGCACCCGCGTTTCCACGCCCACGCGCTCGCCGTCCTGCACCAGGCGCTGCGAAACCTGGCCGTCCATGGGGCTGCGCAGCACACTGTCGGTCACGCTCTTGCGGGCCACGTCGGCGGCGGCCTGGGCGGCAGCCAGGTTGGCGCGTGCGGCATCGAGGTTGGATTGGGAGGTGGCCAGCGCCGTGGTCGAAATGAAGCCTTGCGTGACCAGGGCCTGGTTGTTGTCGTGCTGGCGCTGGGATAGCTGCAGCTGCGCCTGGGCCGCATCGGCCTGCTGGCGCGCCTGGCGCCAGCGGGCCTCGACCTCGGTGGCGTCCACGCGGGCCAGTTCCTGGCCCTTGCGCACGCTGTCGCCCTCGCGCACCTGCAGGCCGCGCAGCTCGCCGGCCACATAGGCCTTGACCACGGCGCTGTGCACGGCCTGGACCACGCCGCTGACGGGCACGGTCAATTGCAGCTGGCGCTGCTGCAGCTGCACCACTTCCTGCGGACCCACGCGCACCGGCATCTCGCGCGGCTGGGTGGCTGCGGCAATGGCGCTTTGCTTGCTGTGCCGGGTGGACGCGGCGCGCCATGCGCTGGCGCCGATGGCGATCAAAAGGGCCAGGCCGATCAGCCAGCCGGTGCGACGCTTCATGGTGTGGACGGGGAGGAGGGTGGTGTGGTAGCTGCAAGGGGCTGGCACATGCCATGCAGCAGGTAGTCGATCTGGGATTCCAGAAACTGCTCGGGATCGAAGTCGCCATGGGGCAGGCAGCCGCCCAGCGAGTGCTTCCAGATCATCAGAAACATCATCGGGGCGACCACGCAGTGCACGGACAGGTCCAGATCCATGGGCCGGAACTCGCCGCGCTCGACGCCGCGCTGCAGGATGCGCCGGATCAGCTCATGGCCCGGAAGAACCACTTCCTGGTGGTAGAACTGCGACAGTTCGGGAAAATTGCCCGCCTCGCTGAGCATGAGCTTGGTGATGCCCGACGCCTTGGTGCTGCCGATGCGTTCCCACCAGGACTTGAAGCAGTAGCGCAGCAGGTCGGTTGAAGGGGCGCAGTAGTTGTCGAGTTCTTCGCTCCATTCGCCGAAGCGGCCCGCGATGCTGTGGCGCACCACGGCCTTGAAAAGCTCCTGCTTGCTCGCGAAATAGAGGAACAGCGTGCCCTTGGAGACCCCGGCGCGGGCGGCGACTTCTTCGACGCGGGTAGCGGCGTAGCCCTTTTCCACGAAGAGGTCGAGTGCCGCTTCCAGCAACTCGCCGGGACGCTCCTGCTTGCGGCGGCTGCGCTTTCCGGAAGGCTCGGCGGGGGCGGGTGAAGAAGCGGGGGAGTCGGTCACGGAAAATTAATGACTGATGGGTTAGTTATCGTAACCGCAGAACCGCTCGTCGTCACCTGGCTTGTGCATGGGCTAACCTTCAGGTGCAACAGCCTGCATGAATAGTGTGCAGCTATTTTTTCGACATCCTCATAGAAAAGGCGCATATGACGACTGAAACCATTTATCTGGGCGGCGGCTGTTTCTGGTGCACCGAAGCCGTTTTCGACCGTGTGCGCGGCGTGAGCGACGTGCAAAGCGGCTACGCCAATGGCGATCTGGACGATCCCAGCTACGAAGACATCTGCACCGGCGAGACCGGCCATTCCGAGGTCATCCGCGTGCAGTTCGATCCTGCCGTGATCCCGCTGCGCGACCTGCTCACCGTGTTCTTCGGCACGCACGACCCGACCACCCTCAACCGCCAGGGCAATGATGTGGGCACGCAGTACCGCAGCGGCATCTACACCACGAATGAGCAACAGGCCGAAGTGGCGCGCACGCTGATCTCCGAACTCACGCAGGCCGGTGCCTACGACGCGCCCATCGTCACCGAGGTGCAGCCCCTGGCCAGCTACTGGCCGGCAGAGGACTATCACCAGGACTACTTCCTCAACCACCCCAACCAGGGCTACTGCGCCTTTGTCGTGGGGCCCAAGGTGCAGAAGTTCCGGGGCGCCTTTGCGCGCTGGGTCAAGCCGTGAGCGGGTGGCGGCGCGTGATGTAAGCGGTTGTGATTCGCGGGCATAATGCAACCCGGTTGCGATAACGCCGCCTGGCTGCCCTGCCGTGTTCAGCGGCCTGACTTTTCACCATCCATGTCCTTGCCGACCCCCGCCTCCCTGCCCATACCTGCCGGCATGCGTTCGACGCGTGCCACGCGGGCCGTGCTGGCGATGTGGGAGTCGCGGGCCGATGCACTCCTGAGCGAAGCCGATGTGGAAGCGGCCCTGCACGCGCAGGGCGTGCAGGTCAACCGTGTCACCGTCTACCGGCTGCTCGACCGCCTGGCGGCAGCCGGCGTGTTGCGCCGCAGCGTGGATGCTGCCCGCGTGGCCCGCTACAGCAGGTCCGTGCAGGGTGCGGCCAGGCAGGCCGATGCCGCGGCGCATTTCGAATGTGCGGATTGCCACAGCGCCTTTGTGCTGGGCGGCGAGGACGGCGGTGGCGGCGAGCCGTTGCAGGCCGCTTTGCTGCAACTGCGCCAGGCGCTGGCCGCCAGCGGCCTGCAGGGCCGGGCCATCGATGTGGCGGTGACAGGGCTGTGCCAGGACTGCAGCAGTGCAGGGCCATCCCGGAATGCCCAGCCCGCCTGAGGTGGTCGCCTTGCCTCTTTCTTTTCTTGCATAGCCCTTCAGGATTTCGCATGACCCTTGCACCGTTCCGCTCCGCTTCCTTGATCCTGGCCGCTGTCTTCCTGGCCGCCGCGGCCCAGGCACATGACCACGACCACGCGAAAGCCCAGCCGGACGCCAAGGCACAGGGCGCCTCGGCCCAGCTCGATGCCCATGCCCGGGCCGACATGGAACGCCATCGCGCCATGGCCAGGGCCCACGAAGCCGCCGCGCAGTGCCTGGCCGCCGGCCGCGACCACGGACAATGCCAAAAGCAACTACAGGCCGATTGCAAGGGACTGGCGCTGGGCAAGTTCTGCGGCATGCGCCATGCGCATTGAGCGAGGTTCTTCCTGCCGTGTGCCACCGTGAGAAATCGCCAGTCTTTGTGACGGGACGGTGAAACCTGCCCGGCAAATTGGCGCATACACTTTGCGCTGCCCATCCAGCCCCTGATCCCTCCATGCCCTTGCAACCCACGGAACGTCACTTGCCAGCGCAGGCCTCACGGCTTGGGCTGCGCGGCGCCGTGCCGAGTCGGGCCTGGCTGGTGGCCTGGCTGCTGGTCTGGTCCATTGCCCTGGCGCCGTTGCTGGGCCAGATGCACCGCGTGGTGCACGCGGGCGGCCTGGCTGCAGCCTCGCTCCATGGACCGGTGGAGGTGGTTGCCACGTCCTGCAAGGCACCCGTCGATTGGGTCCATGCACTGTTCTCGGGCCACGGCCCGGCGGACTGCCAACTGCTGGACCAGTTGCACGAAGGCATGGCGGGGCCGCCATCCGCCGTGGTTTTGCCGCCTTTCTGGGGCGAGCAGGCCGAACCCGTCCAGCCGGTCATCGTGCGCGATGGCCGCATGCTGGCGGCCTTCTTCGATGCGCGAGGCCCCCCGCATCCCATCACTGTCCACCTGGCGGCTTGAATCTCCGGGGCTGGCGCTGCATGCGCCTGCCCTGCAGCGCCGTTTGGCCGCGCCTTGCCGCATTGAATGCAACAAGGCGCCGCGCCCAGGTCCGGCAGTTCCTTGAATGCATATCCGATCGGATGGCCGCATGCGCCTGCAGGGCGCGCCGTGGCCGTCCGCTTCCGACGCCATTTTTTTGCAGCGCCCGGATTTCCACGCCCCGCAGGGCCGTGGCCGGCCGCTGCCGGGAAGAACAGTGATGAGAGTGACAACAAAGCAATACCACCAGGATGCCAAGGCGCAGGGGGAAAGGATGAAACTGCGCCCGCTGCTGCAGCAACTGCTGCTGGCAGGCGTGCTGGGCCCGGCGACGGGCGGTCTGGCCATGGCGGCAGAGCCTGCCGAGCCCGTACCCGCAGCCACCGCCGAGGCGGGGGCTCCGCGCAGCGACGGCCCCGTGCTCAACGAGGTGACGGTCAAGGCCAGCGGCCTGGGCCTGACCTCGGCCGACATGTCCACGCCGGCCACGGTGCTGGAAGGCGACGTGCTCACGCTGCGCCAGGCCGCCACGCTGGGCGAGACGCTGGACGGCGAGCCCGGCATCCATGCCAGCCATTTCGGCGCAGGCGCAAGCCGGCCCATCATCCGCGGCATGGACGGCCCGCGCGTGCAAATCCTCAGCGATGGCTCCGAGCTGCACGATGCCTCCACCATCAGCCCTGACCATGCCGTGGCCAGCGAGCCCATGCTGGCCACGCAGATCGAAGTGCTGCGCGGTCCCTCGGCGCTGATCTATGGCGGTGGCGGCGCCATGGGCGGCGTGGTCAACATTCTCGACGACAAGATTCCCACGTCCATTCCCAAGAACGGCATCACGGGCTCGGCCCAGCTGCGCGGCAGCACCGGCGCGGGCGAGACGGCGGGCGCGTTCTCGCTGACGGGCGGCGCCGGCCAGCTGGCCATCCATGCCGAGGGCATGGCGCGCGATGCCGGCGACTACCGCGTAGGCAGCGGCTGGGCGCCCAACGGCCAGTCCCAGGGCCGCGTGGCGGGCAGCTTCAACCGCACGGATACCGGCAGCCTGGGCCTGTCCTGGATCGGCACCCAGGGCTATCTGGGCCTGGCGTACACACGCCAGACAGCGCGCTACGGGCTGCCAGGCCACAACCACAGCTTCGAGGGCTGCCATACCCATGGTGACCATCTGCACTGCGGCGGCCATGACCACGGAGGCGAGGACGGACATGACCACGGCGGCGATGACCAAGACCATGGCAGCGTGCCGGTGGTCGATCTCACCAGCGAGCGCTGGGATCTGCGCGGCGAATGGCGCAACCCGACGGCCGGCATCGCGGCGCTGCGCGTGCGCGGTGGCTGGACCGACTATCGCCATGACGAGATCGAAGGCGGCCAGGTCTCGACCACGTTCAAGAACCGCGCCCATGACCTGCGCGTGGAGGCAGACCTGGAGCCCATCGCCGGCTGGCGCGGCGTCATCGGCCTGCAGACCGTGCAGCGCAAATTCAGTGCCGAAGGTGAGGAAGCCTATGTGCAACCCACCGAAACCCGGCGCAACAGCATCTACCTGCTGGAGGAATACCGCTGGCAGGACTGGCGCTGGCAGGCTGCGCTGCGCCACGAGCGCCAGACCGTGGACGCCCAGCAAAGCGCCATCTCGCGCAGCCACAGCGGCACATCGTTCTCGCTGGGCTCGGTGTGGAAGTTCACCCCGGGCTACAGCCTGTCGGCTTCGCTGACGCAGGGCAACCGCCTTCCCACGGCCGAGGAGCTGTACGCCAACGGCCTGCACATGGCGACTTCCACCTACGAGCGCGGCAATGCCGACCTCAAGCGCGAACGCTCGCAGGCGCTGGACATCGGCCTGCGCAAGACGGCGGGCGACACCACGTTCAGCGTCAATGCCTTCCACCATCGCGTCAAGGGCTACATCTACGGCGCCACGCTGGATGAGCACGATGGCCTGCAACTGCTGCAGTACACCCAGGCCGATGCGCGCTTCACCGGCGTGGAGGGCCAGGTGCGCCAGAAGCTGTCGCGCCAATGGGGCGTGACCCTGTTCGGTGACGCCGTGCGTGCGCGGCTGGAAGACGGCTCCGCCTTGCCGCGCATCCCCGCTGCGCGCGTGGGCCTGCGCGTGGACACCTTCTACAAGGGCTGGGATGCCCAGGCCGAATGGGTGCAGGTGCTGCGCCAGAACCGCGTCACCGCCTATGAGACCGAGACGGATGGCTACGGCATGCTCAACGTCTCGGCCAGCTACACGCTGCGCACCTCTGCTGGCATGCCCTGGCAGTTCTTCATCAAGGGCAGCAACCTGACCAACCGCCTGGCCTTCGCCCACACCTCGTTCATCAAGAATGCCGCGCCGCTGATGGGGCGCAACATCACGGTGGGCGTCAAGGTGGCGTTCTAAGGCGGGTTGCCCGCTGCGTTCCCCGCGCCGTCTGCTACAGGTAATGCTGCAGATGGCGCAGGGCGCGCGCGCTTTCCACGCCTATCCACTGCACGACCTCTGTCTCGGCACGGCCCGCGCGCAGCCACTGCACGATGGCCGTGTTGCGCAGCACCTGCGGGCCGACGCGGTGCAGCGGCGCCTGCTGCGCCGAGGCGGGCTGCGCGGCATGGGCGCGCTGTATCAGCTGCGACGCCACATGGAACAGCACGCGCACCGACAGCGGCTGCCCCTCTCGCGAGTAAAAGACCGTGGCATCGGGCTGGACGGCCTCCGGCCCGCGCTGGCCGGCGCTGAAGCCTTTCCAGTCCTGCAGCGCCTTCACCACCGTTTCCGACAGATCCAGCGTGCGCTGCTGCGCGGCGCGAGCGCCATCGATATGCAATTGACAGGGAAGGCCATCGCCTGGTCCGGCGCATTGCACATCGCGCCAGCACAGGCCGCGCACCTCCTCGGGCGCCAGCGCCAGTTCGTAGAGCAGCAGCAAGATGGCACGATCGCGCGCCGACTGAAAGCCGTCGGCCATCGGTATGTGGCGGGGCAGGGCATTCCACAGCGGCGCGGGAAGGCAATGGCCCTGGCCGTCTTCGGCAGGTGGGCGTTCCTGCGGCGCCAGCCCTGCGGCGGGATTGGCGCTGACCCAGCCGTGGTCCAGCGCATGGTCGTAAATGCGTTCCAGCAGGCGCCAGTAGCGCCTGCGCGTGACCTCGCTGATGCGGCGGCCGGGCTGGTGGCCAGACAGCTGGCCTTCACGCGGGCGCAGGAAATTCTGGACATCAACGGCGGTGGCCTGTTGCCAGGCGCGGGCCTTCGCCTTGGCTTTCCCTTTGGGTGTGGCAGGGGAGGAGAGACTTCCTTTGGCTGATATGCCGGCATCGCCCAGGCTGCGCAGCCAGGCACGCCATACCTTTTCGTAGCCGCTGTCGGGCGCCGTGTCCAGGGCATCCCAGCCCTTGGCGCCCTCGGTTTCCAGCCAATGCCGGAACAGGGCCAGCCCGTCGGGGACAGTGGACGACGGCTTGCTGCTGGCGGGTGCTAGGGAGATCGACGACGTCATAGGCTTTGCGAACGAAGTGGAAGGTGAATGGATGCATTCAATGTAACTTACATGAAGTTCATCGGCAATCTTGCAAACGACAATGAAGCGCCAGTGGCGACAAGTCGCCAGAAAAAGGGGTCAACGGCATGCTCCAGGCGCGCGGATTCTGTGCAGGCCAGAAACAGGGCTCGCCCGCGTTCCTGGCCGGTTCTCTACCAGCTTCCTTGCCTGACCAAGCGGTATGCACCGCTCAGGCTGGATCTGTCGTCGTATTCTTCAACCGCTGTCCTCAGTCAGACGCGCTGCGAGTCCAGGGCTTCGCCATGGAGCGCCACGCTCTGTGCCTTGCCGTAGCTTTCGATCAGCAATTGGTACTCGGGGAAGATCTGGGTATAGACCTCAGCCCATTGCGCAGCGTCGTCGCGATTCCATGTGCGCTGCAGTTCCGAGGCCACGGCGGCCGTGTCCATGGGCACCACGCCAGCCTGCACCACGCGGGCCAGCGTGATTTCCTGGGCCATCTTGGAATAGGTGCCTGAGGCGTCGATCACCGCAAACACCTTGTAGCCCTCGTGCACTGCACTGATGGACGGAAAGGCCATGCAGACACTGGTGATCGTGCCGGCAATGATCAAAGTGCGGCGGCCAGTCGCCCTGACGGCCTCAACGAAGTCGGGGTTGTCCCAAGCGTTGATTTCGCCCTTGCGCGCGACGTACCGGGCATGCGGAGCGTTGGCATGAATCTCGGGAATCAACGGGCCGTTGGGTCCCTGTGGAACGGATGCCGTAGTGATGACAGGCATGCCGGTCAGTGTGGCCATCTTCGCCAGGGCGGCGGCGTGTGCGCGCAGCCGTGTCATCGGCATGTCGTTGACGGTCTGGAAGAGGCCGCTTTGATGATCGATCAGCAGCATGGCGGCGTCTTCCGGGTCGATGACCGGACGGGAGTCTCCGAAATGGGCAAGCGGGTTGTGGGACATGGTTGGCTCCTTTGAAAAAGCGAAGTGAAAGCAATGGGAGGCGGGAAGGGGATGCCCCTGCCTTGTGGGCAGGGGCGAAAGGCCTCGCGGCCTTGCGGGCTCAGACAGCCATATGGCCGAAGCGACCCGCGTTGAAGTCGGCAATGGCCTCGCGGATCTCGGCCTCGCTGTTCATCACGAACGGGCCGTGGCCCACCACGGGTTCCTCGATGGGCTCGCCCTCCAGCCACAGCAGCGTGGCGTCGTTGTTGGCCTCCAGGCGCACCAGTTCAGCCTCGCGATCGAAGTGCACCAGCTGGCCTTCGCGAACGACCTCGCCGTCGTTGACCAGCACCGTGCCGTGCAGCACGACCAGGGCCAGCGTATGTCCGGGCTTGGCGCGCAGCTCGGTGCTGCTGCCGGCTTTCAGGCGCAGGTCCCAGACATTGATGGGCGTGAAGGTGCGCGCCGGCCCCTGGCTGTTCCCGAAGGCTCCGGCAATCACCCGCACCCGGCCTGAGCCGCCGGGCAGTTCCACGGAAGGGATCTGTCCATCCAGCAGGGTCTGGTAGCCGGGCGCAGCCGACTTGTCCCTGGCAGGCAGGTTCACCCACAGCTGCACCATTTCCAGCTGTCCGCCGCGTTCGGTGAAGGCATGGGAATGGAATTCCTCATGCAGGATGCCCGAGCCGGCCGTCATCCACTGCACGTCGCCAGGGCCGATCAGGCCGCCAGCACCGGTCGAGTCCCGATGCTCGACTTCGCCCTCGTAGACGATGGTCACGGTCTCGAAGCCGCGGTGCGGATGCACGCCCACGCCGCGAGGCTGGGAGGCCGGCTCGAAGCTGGCGGGGCCTGCGTGGTCCAGCAGCAGAAAGGGGCTCAGAGCCGCGCCATGGTTGCCGTAGCTGAACAGCGAGCGCACGGGAAATCCGTCGCCCACCCAATGGGCACGGGGAGCGCTGTAGACGCCGAGCATCTTCTTGAGCATTTGCTTCTCCTTGGGAATCGTGGCTGCCGCAGCGTTTGCGCGGGCCATTTTTTGCACATGGGAGAATCTTAAAATTTGAACAATGAAAGCGGTAGATGGCAAAATTTGCCTTCATCGTCCTGAATTAAGAACAATGAGCATGCCCGATCTCAACGACCTCTATTACTTCGCCAAGGTGGTCGAGCACGGCGGCTTCGCGGCTGCGGGCCGTGCCCTGGGAACTCCCAAATCCAAGCTCAGCCGCCGCGTGGCCTTGCTGGAAGAGCGGCTGGGCGCGCAACTGCTGATGCGTTCCACGCGCAGCTTTGCTGTGACCGAGGCCGGGCGCAGCTACTACGTCCATTGCCGCGCCATGCTGACGGAGGCCGAGGCGGCCGAGGAGTCCATCGCCCTCATCCATGCCGAGCCGCGCGGCATCGTGCGCATGAGCTGTCCCGTGGCGCTGCTGGCCACGCGCATCGGTCCCATGCTGGCCGATTTCATGGCGCAGCATCCGGGCGTGGAGCTGCATCTGGAAGAGACCAATCGCCGGGTCGACGTGGTAGCGGAAGGAATGGACCTGGCCGTGCGCGTGCGGCCGCCGCCGCTGGAGGACAGCGAGCTCAGGCTGCGTGTGCTGGCCGAAAGGGCGCAGTGCCTGGTCGCCAGCCCCGCGTTGCTGCAGGCACAGGGCTACCCCGCAGGCCCGGCTGACCTGGAGCGGCTGCCCAGCATGGACCTGGGCCAGCCGCAGGACGAGCACCGATGGGTGCTCAACGGCCCGGACGGTGCACTTGCCGAGATCCGTCATCACCCGCGCCTGGTCACGCGCGCCATGCTGACCCTGCGCGATGCGGCGCTGGCCGGCGTGGGTGTGGTGCAACTGCCGCGCATGTTCGTGGATGGCGAGTTCTCGCGCGGTGAACTCCTCAACGTCCTGCCGGGCTGGGAGCCGCGCCGCGAGCTGATCCATGTGGTGTACGCATCCAGGCGCGGGCAATTGCCGGCCGTTCGGCTGCTGATCGACCATCTGGCGCAGGCCTTCGAGGCCCTGGAAGAAGCCTGAATGAAGCCGTGCCGGGCCTGCGGCGCATAATCTGCGCGCGCCGCAAGCCCGCGCAGGCGCAGCCTCCCGACCCCGCTTCAGTGAACTCTCCCGTCTTTGCCTCCCTCATCCCCGTCATTCTTTGCATTGGCGCAGGCTTTCTCGCCGCCCGCCTGGGCTGGGTGCGTGCCGCTGCCATCAAGGATCTGTCCAACCTCGTTTTCCTGGTGCTCACGCCGGCCCTGCTGTTCCGCACCATGGGCGCTGTGCGTGTACAGGAGCTGGACTTTCAGCCCGTGGCGCTGTATTTCCTGGCGACTGCGCTGATCTTCGGGGTGTCCATGCTTCTGGGGGGCTTTTCCACGCGTTCGGCCGCGCGGGGGCTGGCCAATATGTTCAGCAACACCGTCATGATCGGCGTGCCGCTGGTGGGGCTGGTCTATGGGGAGGGCGGACTGGTCACGCTGTTCACCCTTGTTTCGCTGCACGCGCTGATTCTGCTCACGGCGGCCACCATCGTGTTCGAACTGGCCGAGGCCCGCGAACACCAGCGCTCGGGCCAGAGCGCGCCGCGCCCCATGTGGCGCACGGTGCTGCAGGCCGTGCGCAACGGCATCGTCCATCCTGTGCCGCTGCCCATACTCGCCGGCCTGCTGTTCGCACAGACCGGGCTGGCTCTTCCTGGCGTGGTGGACCGCTCCCTGCAGGTCTTGGGCCAGGCGCTGGGCCCCATGGCGCTGCTGCTGGTGGGGGTGACCCTGGCGTATACCAAGGTGGGCCAGAACCTGCGCGAGGCAGTGGGCATCGCGCTGGTCAAGAACCTGGCGCATCCGCTGCTGCTGCTTGCGCTGGCCTGGGCCTTCGGTCTGGGCGGTCTGCCGGTGGCCGTGATGTTCACGGCGGCGGCACTGCCCGTGGGGGCCAACGTGTTCCTTTTCACGCAGCGCTATGGCGTGATGCAGGAGGAGGTATCCGCCAGCATTGCGGTGTCCACGTCGCTGGCCTTGCTTACCGTGCCGCTGATGCTGTGGCTGGCCCAGCGCCTGCTGGGCTGATGGGTTTCAGCAGCGCCAGCAATCCAGGGAGTCAGGGCGCCAGGCGCTGGCGCAGCCAGGTTCCAGATTCAAGCTGGTAGCACAGGCGGTCGTGCAGCCGGCTCTTGCGGCCTTGCCAGAATTCCCAGCGCTCGGGCACGAGCCTGAATCCACCCCAGTGCGGCGGGCGCGGCGGGTTCAGCAGGAATTGCGCGCCGTACTTGGCCGCATTGGCCACCAGCACGCTGCGGCCGCTGATGACCTGGCTTTGCGGACTGGCCCAGGCACCGATGCGCGAGTCCAGCGGGCGGCTGTTGAAGTAGGCATCGCTTTCGGCATCGCTGACCTTTTCCACGCGGCCCTCGATGCGCACCACGCGCTCAAGCTCCACCCAGTGGAACTGCAGCGCTGCAAACGGATTGCCCGCCAGTTGCTGGCCCTTGCGGCTGTCGTAGTTGGTGTACCAGACCAGGCCGCGCTCGTCATAGCCCTTGATGAGCACGATGCGCGTGCTGGGCCGCAGGTCGCCTCCCACGGTGGCCAGCGTCATGGCATTGGGCTCGGGCACCTGGGCGTTCAGGGCTTCCTGCAGCCATTGGTCAAACTGCTGCAGCGGATCGGCCAGGGAGGCCGATTCGCTCAGTTCCGCGCGCTCGTAGCTTTTGCGCAGATCGGCGATCGAGGTGGAAATGCTGCTCATGGCCAGCATTGTGCCTGCGCCGGCCGCCTGATTCGGCACGCTAAAGTTGCGCATGCTCACAGACTTCAAAGACTGTCCTTGCGTGCTCATCCTCGCCTCGGGCCGCGGCGCGCGTTTCCTGGCCTCGGGCGGCACCATGCACAAGCTGTCCGCGCCGCTGGGCGGCAGCACGGTCATCGACCACACGCTGGCCGCCGTGCGCGCCAGTGGTCTGCCCTGGCACCTGGAGGATGCAGGCCACCCGGGCATGGGCGACTCGCTGGCCGCCGCCGTGCGTGCCACGGCAGATGCGCCGGGCTGGCTGGTGTTGCCGGCCGACCTGCCGCTGGTGAGCCCGCAGACGCTGCTGAAGGTGGCCGATGCGCTGCGCAGCGGAGCGCAGGCGGCGCAGCCCCTTCATGAAGGCCAATGGGGGCATCCCGTAGGTTTTGGGGCGGCCTGCGGCGAGGCGCTGATGGCATTGCGCGGCGAGAAGGGCGGGGCGCCGGTGCTGAAGGCGCTGCGCGAGGCGGGAAATGTGGTCCAGGTGGCGGTGGACGATGCCGGCGTGCTCACCGACATCGACACCCTGGACGATCTGGCGCGTGCCGAGGCCCTGTTGCAAGCACGGCGCGAGGCCGGCTGATTCAGTTTTCCCGGCCTTCGTTCACCTTTGCCTGGCCGGCCTGGCTTGTCTGGCAATAGCCGTGCAGCTTGATCAGCACACGGTGCATGACCTCCCGCTCCTCCTGTGACAGCACGCGCAGTGCGGCGGCCTGGTGGCGCCGTGCAACGGGCATCACCTCATCATGCAGTTGCCGGCCCGCCGGCGTGATGGCACACAGGATCTTCTTGCGCGGCGTGGAGCCCTGCGCCTGCAGCGTCACCAGGCCGCGGTCTTCGAGCAGCCGCAGCGTGCGGCTGACCAACGCTTTATCCGAGGTGGATTGCAGCACCAGCGCGCTGAACGGCAGCTCGCCCGCATGGGCGATCAGGGCCAGCAGGCGCCATTCCGACACCGTCAGCTCTGCCGCATCGGCATAGGGGACGGTGATGGTGCGCCGCAGGGCATTGCCGACCTGGCTCATCAGGGTGGTCAGGAAGGTATCGACGGTGAGGCCGCTGCCGGCTTCATCAAGGTCGGCCCAGGGATTGATCGCGGGCGCGGCGGCCAGGGGAGGAGGAGAAGGCGGATGGGACATGATTTTCTCGATTGTTTCACAGGTGGCTGGATGTTTGCCTGGTGAAGAAATTTGAATAAATTTGAATCTAGTCAATTGGTGGTTTCGGTAAGTTGATCGATCAACTTATTGACGAAAATTCGAACTGGATTCTTTAGAGAGTCAATGTTTTATATATGGAACATTGAAGTGAAATATTGAAATCCATCCCCTAGCCAGCCCATGCGGCCATGCCGGTCATCGATCCCTGCATGTCCAGACTTTCCCAGGAGCCAGTGATGAACCCCCATCGTCGGTACGGCCTGACCATTGCAGCATTGGCCCTGGCCACCGCTGCCTGTGGCCCGGCCTTTGCCCAGGACTATCCCGCCAGGCCGATCACCGTCGTGGTCGCCTATCCCGCAGGTGGTGACACGGACGCCATGGCGCGCCTGTTCGCCGAAAAGCTTTCTGCACGGCTGCGCCAGCCTGTGGTGGTGGATAACCGGCCCGGCGCTGGTGGCACCCTGGGGAACAATCTGGTGGCGCGGGCCGTGCCTGACGGCTACACGCTGCTGTTCACGCCCAATCCCTTCACCATCGCGCCCATGGTGATGAGGCTGCCACCGGCCGCGACCTACGATCCCTTGAAAGGGTTCGCGCCGGTGATCCAGACAGCCAGCCAGGCCGTGCTGCTCGTGGCCCATCCCTCCACGGGCTTCAAGAGCGTGGCCGACATGGTGGCTGCTGCCAAGGCCGGCCAGGCGCTCAGCTATGCCAGCCCGGGCGCGGGCTCGCCCATGCACATAGGCGCCGAATGGCTGAACCGTGCCGCCGGCGTGAAAATCCAGCATGTGCCCTATCGTGGCGTGGCGCCGGCCGTCAACGATGTGGCGGCCGGCCATGTGGGGCTGGCCTATGTCACGCTCGGGCCGGTGGCGCAGTACATCCAGGCGGGCAAGCTGCGGGCACTGGCCGTGACCGATCCCAGGCGCTCGCCGCTGCTGCCCGACGTGCCTTCACTGGCGGAGCTGGGCTACAAGGACATCGCCGCCGGCGCCTGGAATGGCTTCTTTGCTCCCAAGGGCACGCCGGCCGCCGTGGTGCAGATCCTGAATACGCACCTCAACGAGATCCTCAGGATGCCCGATGTGGCGGCCAGGATGGCCACCTTCGGCGCAGTACCCGTGGGCGGGCCTCCCCAGGTTCTGGCCGATGCCAATGCTGCCGACTACGAGCGGCTGGGCAAGGTGATCCGCGAACTCGGCATCACGGCGGAATGACATGAAGCCATCGAATTCCACTCTGGGCCGCGAAACGGCCCAGGTCACGGCGCTGTCCAAGGTGCTGGGCCGCGCCCAGTACGCAGGCGACCTCAAGCTGCCGGGCATGCTGCACGCCAAGGTGCTGCGCAGCCCCTATCCCCATGCGCGCATCGTGCGCATCGACACTGCCGCCGCGCGTGCGCTGCCCGGTGTGAAAGCCGTGCTGACCGGGGCAGACGCTCCGCGCACGCCCTGGGGCGTGAGCCACAAGGAGCGGCGCATCCTGGCCGATGGCCTGGTGCGCTTCGCAGGCGAGGAGGTCGCGGCCGTGGCCGCTTCCACGGAAGAGATCGCTCGCGATGCGCTGGACCTGATCGAGGTCGAGTACGAAGAGCTGCCCGCCATCCTCTCGCCAGATGAGGCTCTCGATGAAGAGGCGCCAGGCGTGCACCCGGGCCGCGGCAATATTGCGCACGAGATCCGTTTTGAGCGCGGAGATCCCGACGCAGGCTTTGCTGCAGCCGATCTCATCCATGAAGCCACCTACACCACGCATGCCCAGTACCCTGGCTATCTGGAGCCCATGGCCACGCTGGCCTCCATCGATGCGGAGGGGCGGCTGCTGGTACAGACGTCCACACAGTCGGTCTTCCTGGCGCGTGCCCGGCTGGCGGCGGCGCTGGAAGTGCCTGTGTCCGGTATCCGCGTGGTACAGGCCACGACGGGGGGCGGCTTTGGCGGCAAGATCGTCGAGGACGACAACCAGCTCGTCGCAGGCCTGCTGGCCCTGCGCACAGGGCGGCCCGTCCGCCTGGTCAACAACCGGCTGGAGGACTTCCTGGCCTGCTGCTCCAGCGTGCCCGAGCGCATCACGCTCAAGCTGGGCATGGCGCGCGACGGCCGCATCCTCGCCAAGCAGGTGCGCATCATTGCCGAGTGCGGCGCCTATGCGGGCCTGTCGGCCGAGGTCATGCACGTCAGCGCCATGCGCAGCGACAACATGCACAGGCAAGGCAACGTGCGCTCGCATGCGACCCTGGTCTATACCAACAATCCGCCGCACGGCGCGTTCCGCGGCTTTGGCGGCACGCAGATGCTGTTCGCGCTCAACAGCCACATCCACACCATGGCCGGGCAACTGGGGCTGGACCCGGCCGAGGTCCACAAGCTCAACGCGGTGCAAGCCGGCGACGTGACCGTGCATGGCTGGAAGATCGGCAGCGCCGGCCTCAAGGAATGCATAGACCAGGCCACCGATGCCATCGACTGGCGCGGCAAGCGCGCCCAGCCCCGCCAAGCCTGTGGTGCCCGTCGCAGGGGCCTGGGCATGGCCGCGGCCATGCATGTCAGCGGCAACCGCACCATGGGCAACTGGGACGGCTCCACCGTGGTCGTGCGCATCCATGAGGACGGCCACGTGCTTGTTCTCAGCGGTGAGTGCGACATGGGCCAGGGCGCGGCGACCATGCTCAGCCAGATCGTCGCGCATGAACTCTCGCTGCCGCTGTCTCAGGTCCGCGTGGCCGCGCCCGACACGGATAGCACGCCCTTCGCCATAGGTTCGCTGGCCTCGCGCGTGACCATGGCTGCAGGCAATGCCGCCATAGGTGCCGCGCAGGCCGCCCGCAGCAAGCTGCTGGCCCTGGCCGCCATCGTGCTGGAGGCGCAGGTCGACGACCTGGAACTGGTCGATGGCCAGGTGCGCGTGCGCGGCACCGACCGCGCGACAGGCCTGGCCGAGCTCGCACGCCAGCACATCTGGCGCCATGGCGGCGAGGGCATACAGGTCAGCCACACCTGGGACGCCCGGACACAGATGCACGATGCCCAGCTCCACGGCAACATCGCGCCGGCCTATTCCTTCGCGGCCCAGGCCGTGGAGGTCGAGGTCGATACGGAAACCGGCCAGGTCCGGGTACTTGACAGCTATGTGGCCGACGACTGCGGCAAGGCGCTGAACCCCGTCGCCATCCACGGCCAGACCAATGGCGCCACCGTCCAGGCCATGGGCTGGGCACTTTACGAGCAACTGCACCTGGAGGGCGGGCGCCTGGCCAACGGCAACTTCGCCGACTACACCATGCCCACGGCCGACGCCGTGCCCTTGTTGCGTGGCGGCTTCGTCGAGTCCGACGATCCGAACGGCCCCTATGGCGCCAAAGGTGCCAGCGAAACCGCCATCCTGCCGGGTGCGCCTGCGATTGCCAACGCCGTATATGACGCCATCGGCGTGCGTATCCATGACCTGCCGATCACGCCCGAAAAAATCCTGGCCGCGCTGCGCACCCGCGCCGAGGAGGACCGCCATGCATGACTTCGATTTTCTGCAACCCACCTCGGTGGCCGAGGCCAGCCGATTGCTGGCCGAGTTGGGCGAGGACTGCCGCGTGATCGCAGGCGGCACGGCCTTGATGCTGGGCCTGCGCCAGCGCATGCTCGCGCCCACGCACCTGGTATCGCTCGCCGGCATCGACGCGCTGCGCGGCTTGCACTTCGATCCAGCAAGCGGTCTGCGCATCGGAGCCCTGGTGCGCCATGCCGAACTGGCGGCATCGCCGCTGGTGCTGCGCCACTACCCGGTGCTGGCCGGCATGGCGCAGCGCATGGCCAATCCCCAGGTGCGCAACCAGGGAACGGTGGGCGGCAATCTCTGCTATGCCGATCCCTCCACCGATCCGCCAGGCTGCCTGATGGCATTGGACGCCCAGATTGTGCTGGCCAGCGCAAGAGGTGAGCGCCTGCTGGGCATCGAGGATTTCCTGGTCGACTACTACGCCACGGCGCTGGAAGGCGACGAGATCGTCAGCGAGATCCGCGTGCCGCACATGGGAGAAGGCGATGCCCGGCGCAGCGGTGTCTACACACGCTTTCTGCGCACGGCGGCCGAACACCGGCCGCTGGCCAGCGTGGCCCTGGTGGCGCGCACCGCCAACGGCATCTGCCGCGATGCGCGCCTGGTCGTGGGCGCCTCCACGCCCATACCGGTGCGCCAGCGGCGCGCCGAGGACTTTCTTGAGGGCCGTGCCATCACCTGGGCCGTGGCCGCCGAGGCGGGCGAGATTGTCGCGGCCGATATCAAACCGGTATCGGACCTGCGTGGCTCGGCGGATTTCCGCCGTGAGATGGTGCGTGTCAACGTGCGCCGCACCGTGGCCGAGCTGTTCGGCCTGGACTTGGCACAGGAACAAGGAGCGCTGGCATGAGCCGACACCGCATCGAATGCACCGTCAACGGCGAGCCCTGCAGCGTGGAGGTGCCGGCGCGCCGGCTGCTGTCGGATTTCCTGCGTGACGACCTGCACCTGACGGGCACCAAGCGCGGCTGCGAGACCGGTGTGTGCGGTGCCTGCTCGGTGCTGCTGGATGGCGAAGTGGTCAAGTCCTGTCTGCTGTTGGCCGTGCAGGTGCAGGGCCGCGCACTCACCACCATCGAAGGACTGGCCGATCCCATGGCTGGCGGTGCGGGCGCAGATGCGTCGCCACGGCTGCATCCCCTGCAGCAAAGCTTCATGCAATGCGGCGGCTTGCAATGCGGCTACTGCACGCCGGGCTTCATCATGGCCGCCTGCGACCTGCTGGACCGCAACCCCCGCCCCGGCGCCGACGAAGTGCGCCATGGCCTCAACGGCAACCTGTGCCGCTGCACGGGCTATACCCAGATCGTGGAATCGGTCCTCGTGGCCGCGGAGAAAATGCATGGAAATTGAAAAAAACCTGACCGTTTCGGCTCCGCGCGAGCAAGTGTGGGCCTTGCTGCTCGATCCCCAGGTCATGGGGGGCGCCGTGCCCGGCATGCAGTCCATCGAAGTGGTCGGCCCCACCGAATACGTGGCGGTGATGCACCAGAAGATCTCCTTCATCAGCGCCAGATTCAAGCTGCGAACGCGCATCGTCGAGCAGCGCGCACCCGAGTATCTGCGCGTGGAAGGAACGGGAGAGGACACCTCGGTGGCCAGCTCGCTGAAGCAGCGCAGTGAAATCTTCCTGAGCGCCACGCCGGATGGCGGCACCGAACTGCGCATCAAGGTCGATGTGGACCTGCTGGGCCGTCTGGGCGCCTTCGGCCTGAGCGTGATGAAAACCAAGGCCGACCGGATATGGGAGGAGTTCGGTGCCAATCTGGCCGCGCGGCTCGAAAGCGGTGCAGGGGCATCCGCTGCGGCACCGCAGCCTGCCGGGGGACTCAGCCGGCCGGCGGCCGAGGCGGCCACGCAGGCGCCTGCACCTGTCCCTCCAGCGCCGGGACCGGTCCCGGATTCAGTCAAAGAGACGGCAGTGCCGGGCCCGGGCTCGTCCGCTCCAGCCTCATCTTCCCAGCCCCCATCCACGGCACAGGAACAAGACCTGCGGGGCCGTGGCTGGTGGGGGCGGCTATTCGGCGGCACGGGCGCAGCCGACACCATTCATGTCGAACTGCGCCGTGGCGACACCACGCTCAGCGTCCAGTGGCCGGGCGCACGTGCCGAGCAATGCGCGGCATGGTTGCGCGACTGCATGAACTGAAATGGCAGGCCGGCCGGCCATCAACCGCGCGTGATCACCGCACAGGCCAGGCGCGCGCCCGAATTGCCGGTGGGTTGCGTGGTGTAGTCGTCCGGGTCCTTGTGCACGATCAGGCCGCGGCCCACGACGCTGTTGGGGCCTTGGTCCAGTGCCAGGCCGCGCGACACGAAGTCGATGCTTGCCGTGCCTTGCGCATCGGAGCGCAGGCTGGGCAGGTCGCCCGTGTGATGGGTCGAAGAATCGAAGCGGCCATGTGCCTGGCCGGTCGGGTTGAAGTGGCCCCCCGCGCTCAGGCCGTCAGGGCTGGAGCAATCGCCTTTCTCATGGACGTGAAAGCCGTGCTCGCTGTTGGGCGCCAGCCCCTGGACCGAGCCTTGAACGCGCACGCTGCCATCGGCCTGGGCCGTGAACTGCAGGCTGCCGCTGACCTTGCTGCCTTGCGTGGGCTGCAGCTGGGCCATGGCCACATTGCGGGAGGCTGGCGCCGTCGTGACGGCTGCCGGGGTCGTTGCGGCGGCTGCGGCAGGAGGCTTGGCCTGGCTGCCGCAGGCGCCCAGGGCCAGCACCATGCCGGCAGCCATCAACAGCTTCACGGCGGTGGACGGGGTGGAGGGCTGCGAAGTGGCGGCGTGGCTGGATTGGGAAGCGTTCAAAGGCATGGCGGCAATCTCCTGGTTGGAATGGGAACTGAAAAAGTCACGGGGGCGCATGGCGCGCAGCCGCCATCATGCAGCGTGCGATACGGCGGCCATGTCGGAGAGCACAGCGTTCTGCGGCCGTGCGCGGCGGTGTCATCAAACGGAGCCTTGCCGCGCGCCTGCCTCGGGCTGGCCCGCGTAGCTGAGCAGGCGCTGGAGCGCGCGGTCACGGATGCCCAGGCGCTTGAGCTCATCGAAGGTTGCGCGCGCATAGTCATGCGTGCTGCCGTAGATGCCCTTGGCCTCGCTGAAAATGCGGCGATAGTCCTCGGGCGCCAGCTCGCCCGTGTGATTGGGGCTTTGCCGGGACAGCGTGAACGCCAGCGCCTGGACCGTGCCCTGGCCGGTGCGGCAGGGCAGCCAGCGAGGGTCATAGACGGCATTGGCCATCTCGCGCTGCCACAGCTTTTTCATGACGGCATGGCCGTGGTGCCGGGGAATGCGGAACACCATGCCCTGGCAGCTGCCGCCGGACAGCATGCCAAAGACCAGGCCAGGGTTCTGGGGCGTGCCGCGGTTGATGGTGCTCCACATCTTCAGCGCCCGGTGCCAGCCGAAGACACGCGCCGTGCGGCGTTCGCAGAAATCGAAATCCGGCCGCCAGATCAGCGAGCCATAGCCAAAGATCCAGAGATCATCGCTCCCGCCCCATCGGTGCAGCGCCTCATCCAGCAGGGGCTGGGACTCTCGGCGGGCGAAGGAGAATTCTGGCAGGGCGGACATGGGCGCGACAGCATGAAAGAACAATGACGTTTTAACGCCTGGAAGACCAAACGGTGCACAAGCGCGTGCTTTGCCCTTGATGGGTCGCTCTTCTGTCTCTGCCGCACCACAGTTTTGGCCAACCGGCAGTGCGGGGTTTGGGGGCGGCGCGAGACCCTCGACACCGGCCCTCTACAATCCACCGGTTTTTCGCAGTCTTTCTGGTTTTCACCCAACAACTCATTCACGGAGAGTGCTTCATGTCCTTCAGTCATTCCGACGACGACAGCCAACAACGTTTTGCCCTGGGTTTCCTGTTTGCGCTGATTGCGCTCGTCGTCTCCACGGTCGTTGGCGTCGTTGTCTACCAGCGCGGCATTGCGCATGGCCCGGCGAAGACGGCAGGCGGCGCTTCCCCGGTGGCAGCAATGGTGCCCGTGGTCCTGGAGGAAGATGTGGCCCGCGTCGTTGTCGAGAACGGCGTGGTCAAGTTCTACTTCGCATCGGCCAAGGCCGAGCTGGCCGTGGGTGCCAATGAAGCGCTGGCCGACGTGGTCGCCGGTGTGAAGGGCGGCAAGCGCGCCGTGATCTCGGGCTACCACGACGCCACGGGCAGCGCCGAACTCAACGCCGAACTGGCCAAGAAGCGCGCCCTGGCAGTACAGGCCGCCCTGTCCGCGCTGGGCGTGGCCGAGGAAAAGGTCGAGCTCAAGAAGCCCGAGCAGCTGCAGGCCGACGGCAGCAACGCCGAGGCCCGCCGGGTGGAAGTGATCCTGGTGGACTGAGCCTCAGGCTTGCCGCTGTAAACGGCCAAAAAGAAAAGGCCCGGAGCGCTTGACGCTCCGGGCCTTTTCTTTTTGAGGGCTGCGTGGATCAGGAATTGCGCAGCGGGTCGAACTTCGCGTCCCCATCAGGCTGGGCACCTGCATGGGCGCGCGAGTTCTCCTGTATCAATTCGATCTTGTAGCGAATCCTAAAAATCGACAAGGAAAAACAAATCCTTAGAAATCAATGACTTGCATTTCCATTCGGTGCGCTCGGTCGCCTCAAATGTGTTGAAAACGGGCTCCAGCCGCCACAAAATGGCGGCCGAGACTCACCCCGACGACATCGGAGATTGAGCTTATCGAACCACCGGAGAGTAGAAATGGCGAAGCCGAGGCAGAAGGCATCTGGCAAATGGGAAATTGGGTTGCGACATCCGTCGCTGCCCGGAGGCCGCAAGTACTTCACCTTCGATACCGAAGGCGAGGCCATCAAGTACAGCCAGCAGTGGAAGCTGATGAAGGACTCAGGTCTGGCGCTGCCGAGGGAACTGCTTGATGGTGACAATGGCTTCGGCAACATCCGCTTGACCCGCGTGCTCGGCGAGTGGGAGCAAAGTGGATACGCCGCCCCATCTCAATTGATTACGCTCTCGACCCTGAATCGGGAGGTGGGCACAATCAAGCTCACAGATGCTTCTTATAAATGGCTGCAAGGCTATATACAGTGGCTGAAGGTATCCAAGCAATTAACACCTCAGTCAATAAGGCATCGAGTCCAAGCGCTCGGACGTGCGATAGATGAGTATTTGCGAAACCATCCGACACTGGTAATGCAAAACCCAGCGCGGCTATTGCCGAAAGGGTATTCGACGTACAGCGATATCGATACAAAATTGGCACAAGCTGATGGCGGTGAGGCAAAGACCAATGTTCAGCGGGATAGGCGCCTGAGGCCAGGTGAAGAAGAAAAAATCATCATGGTCCTCTCTGGATACGAGAGACCGGATCGGTCTCGCGGACTTCAACTGGCTGGTGGGAATGCTCTGCTGACGTTGTTCAAGCTCATCCTGGGGACAGGGCTGCGTTTGAAAGAAGCTGCCACCCTCAAGCGCTCTCAGGTGGACATGGACTGCAAGGTTATACGCGCACAGAATTCAAAGCAGTGGCGCGGAAAGGTGAGCTTTCGGGATGTTCCTATGGCTCCCTCAGTGCACGCGGCGCTTCAGGAGTACCTGAGCACGCGCGCAATGCTGCCAAGCGCATGGCTTTTCCCATTTATGGAAGAGGAAGATGTGAACGGATACCGGATCGTCGGCCAGAGGCTTTCGTTCCGGTTCCGCATTGCATTCAATTACATGGAGATTCATGATCTCCATGAGCATGATTTGAGACACGAAGCCACCTGTCGATGGCTTGAGATGAGAGACGCAAGCGGAAACTGGATTTTCCGCCTGGAAGAGGTAAATCGGATCATGGGCTGGGCGCCCGGATCTACGATGGCGCACCGCTATGCCAGCTTCCGTGCAGAAGACATGGCCGCTAAGCTGTGGAGAGCTTCGGCAGGGCCGGGGGCTGCTGCCGGCGGGGCTTGATCTGTCGGACGTTGGGTGCGGCCTGGGGTCCGCCGCCCCGGTCAGCTCGCCGCTGCTCAGCCTCTTGCCGGCCGCGCTCGGCGAGGTAGGCGAGCAGGTCCGCGCGCACGAAGACCCAGCCGCGCCCGAACTTCAGGCCCGGAAGCTCCCCCTTGCGCGACAGCTCCTCGACGGTGTCTTCCGTGCAGCCGAGCAGCTCGGCGCATTGTTCTGCGGTGATGGTGTCGGTCGTCATGGGCATTCAAATATGAAAAAGGCCAGCGGGTGCTGGCCAGGTGATTGGTTCGTCGTCGCGGTGTGGCGCGCGCTTGTCGCGCCAGTGCTCGGGCTTCTTGCTGGCCATGGTCAGGTCTCCTTGATGCCGTGGGCGCGCTCTGCATCCCGGAAGGCCTTGAAGTAGTCTTCGCGGCCGATGTCGAACCCGCGATTTGCCTCGCCATGCAGGTCGTCGATCTGCTCATCGCTCAGCGGCAGCGGCTTGCGCGCCTCCAGCTCTGCCTGCAGGCGGATGAGCTCGGCTACTGCGTCCTTGGCCCACAGGTGCAGCACGTCGGCCGGCATCGATGGGCGGTACTCGCATGCGAGCGCATTTGCTCGCGGGGGTGTTGGTGCTGTGGTCACGGGGTCTGTCCTTTCTCGGCGGGCACGAAGCGCATAACGCACTCTTGATTGCGCGGGATGGTCGCTTCACAGGCCTGCTTCAGAGCCTGTTGGCCGCCTGGCTGAGACTGCCGGTGCTCATCCACTGCGGCGGAAATTCCTCCGCCGATCAGGATGCCGAGCACCAGTCCAACAATCGTTTCCTGCATATCACTGTCCTTTCTGCTGCGCCTGGGCGCGCTCCTGGTATCCGATGCGCCGCAGGTATGCCAGCGGCAGGGTTGTCCAATCGAACGAGTCCTTGAACTCGCCGCAGTGGTGTTCGCGCAGGGTCATGACGTGTCCAGCCTGGAGCGGCGCGCTGATGTACGTGATGCCCAGCAGCCCGATGCTTTCCGCGCCCGACACAGGGGCCGAGCGGCGGCACTCACCGGCCACAGAGTTGTGGAACATCCACCAGTCGCAGCCGGCGCAGCACGGGCCGCGCTCCATGTAGAAGCGGTCCACGCACTCGCCCGCGCCGCCTTCGCGTTCGCTGGATCCCGTCATGTGCTCTCCTTGTGCCCAGTGGGGCGCTGGAAAAGGGGTAGGGCGTGGGCCTCGGCACGCACTGCAGCAGCGGCCTCGGCGCCATAGCCCCAGATTTCGCCGTTCTTGGGGTCCATCCGGCTCGGCGCGATGTATTCCGGGTGCAGCAGCTCGCCGCGCAGGATGTAGCCGCGCAGGGCCTCCACCAGCGAGCGCAGCGTGCCCCCATGGCTGAAGCCGCGCCAGCGGTGCGGATAGCCCATCACCTTGCCCGTGTAGACCCGCGAGCCACGGTATTCGTCAATCCACCAGAGCCGGCCCCGAGCATCCAGTTCCAGACGCGCGATGGCGCCGGATTCGCGGTTGTGGAAGAAGCGGCGGCCGTGCCGGCTGATGATCTCGATCAGGGCATTGGCATGCCCCAGGCGTTCGGCTTTACTCATCGTGCTCCCCCTTGGCTGCTGCATGGGCTGCGAGGGCTTCGCGCTCTACTGCTGTCGTGAACGGCAACGTGCGCGCGCCGGCCCAGGTGTCCAGCAGGTAGTCGCCGAAGTCCGTTGTGCTGTAGCGTCCAAAGCTGTGCGATTGCAGGCAGCCGAAGGCACACAGGCGCGCGACGGCTTCCTTGCCGATGTCGTAGCTTTCGTCGTCCTCGGCAGTCTCATGAAAGCGCTGCAGGGCCGCCATGTCATCCGGCTGGAGCCAGGCATCCACTGCAGGCGCAGCAGGTGCTGCCATGGCAGCGCACATTGCGTCGTACTCTGAGAGGGGCTGCAGACGATAGCCGGGCGGAGCCGAATTGATGGGCGCAGCAGGTGCCTGGG
>JAITUC010000034.1 GCA_031286585.1 Delftia acidovorans | reverse complement strand
GCTCGCATAGCTGCCGATTGCCAGTCCGTTCCGCCGAGCAGTTCCGTTCCTGCAAGGCCCTTGGTGATGCCACCGCTGAGCGCAGACAGAGCCACGCTCTTCCAACTGAAGCCGTCCTGCACCCCCATCAGATTGCCAGCTACCTGGCTGGCAATGGAGCCTGCGGCTCCTCCTACCGCAGCGCCAAGCGGAGTGACCGCGCCGCCCGATACCAGCAGGCTACCCGCTCCAACCTGGTTGAGCATGTAGGGGGCATAGACGGCAACGACTACAGCCACTGCCACCATAATGATCTTGCCCAGTGCCCCGCAGCCGCCCCCCTGGCCCGCAGGCGCAGGCAGCACAGAATCCAGGCTGCCCGTGACCCGGCTCGGGTCATAGGGCTGGAAGGTGTCTGCGTTGTTGGCGTTCAGTGCCAGCTTGGGAATGCTCAGGGTCTGGCCGGCCGTGAGCTCGCCGTCGCCCGAGACGGCCAGGCCGTTGGCGTCCGCGATGCGCCACCACAGGCTGCTGTCGCCCAGCACGTTGCGGGCAATGGTCTTGAGCGTCTCGCCGCCGACCACGGTGTAGCTCATGGCGCTGAAGTTGGTGTCGCGCAGCTTCAGGGCAGGGGCGTTCAGGTGGAATTCGGCGGTGTTGACGTACTTGGGTACTGCGCCGTTCTGGGGGCGGTTCTCGGAGTCGGGGGCATCGCCATAGCGGGCCAGGACTTCGCCGTTGGCCACCAGTTGCCGCTGGATGTGGCCGGGGTTGAGGACGTTGCCTATGTAGCCACCAAGGTAGCCGCCGGGGCGGTTTTCTATACGACCGAATTCTCCGATAGGGGCCGCGAATTGCCCCGTGCCCTGGTTAACGTACAGGGCATTGCCCTTGGCGTCGTTGACAAAGGTTCGGTTGTAGCGGTTGTCGTTGACCCCGCCTCGCTGTTCTATGTTGCTGATGAAGCCGTTGGCATCACGCCAGGTGTTGGTAGTGGCCGTGGTGCCGCCCTGGGTGGTGGTGGACTCGGTCTGCTGGTAGCCGCCGTTGAACTGGTATTTGTAGGTGGTGCGCGCAGCATCACCGGTGTTGCCATTCGTGGTCTGCACTTGTCCGCGCAGGTTGCCAGCGGCGTCGTAGCCCAGGCTGGGGTCGGTGGTGCCGGGGGCGCCATGGTAGGCGACGTCGGTGTGCTGGATCTTTTGCTGGTTGTCGGCGCGGCGCATGACGACGCGGGTGTCCTGCACGCGGCCCAGGGTGTCGTACTGGTTGTAGCGGTGTTCGGCTTCGCCAGTGCTGCTCAGCGTCTTGGCATAGACCTGGCGGCCGGCTCCGTCGTAGAGGATCTGGCCGGACTGCGTGGCCTTGCCAGACTGGCTGATGCTGAAGCTGTCCAGCCGGTGCAGGTCGTCGTAGACGTAGTTGTTGACCGTTTGCTGGGCGGCCTTGCCAGAGGTCTGTTCACTGGCAATGTCGCCGGTGCGGTTGCCGGCCAGGTCGTAGGAGTAGTTGTGCGTGAGGGTGGTGACGATGGTCGTCGCCTTGGGGTCCAGTCCAATCTTCTGGGTCTGTTCCTCGCGGCTGACGGTCTGCCGGTTCATGGCGTCGTATTCATAAGTCGTCACGCTGTCATTGACATAGGACTTGTACTGGCCCGGCGTGAGATCCCAGTTGTCAGGATTCTTCAGGTCAAAGACGTTGTTGATTACATGGGTCTTGACCTGGCTGCGGTTGCCGGACAGGTCGTAGCTGATCCGAACGTCGGAGCGGCCATCGAAGCTGGCGCGCAGGCGGTTCTGGGCATCGTAGAACAGGTGGTTGTCCTGGTAGACCACGTTTTCGATGAGGCCGGAGGCCAGCCTGGTCTTCTGGGTGAGCTTTTCGGTGAGGCGGTTGCCGGCCAGGTCATAGGTGTAGCTGCTGAGCTGGCCCAGGTAGTTGTCCTTGATTTCGATGAGCTGGCCCGCGCCATCGTAGCGGTAGTCGAGGCTCTTGCCCTTGGTGTTGCCCTCATGGGTGAGCTGGCCGGCCTTGTTGTAGTCGTACTGGTAGTAGACGCGATCGCCGTTGCCCAGTTGCGAGTCGTTGCGGGACTGCAGGCGGCCGAAGATGTCGTAGGCCCACTCCTGGCTCATGAGGTTCGGGTCGGTGAAGCCGATCTTGCGGCCCAGGGCATCGTAGCGGTAGTAGTTGACGTTGCTCAGCCCGCCCAGTGTCACGGTGGGGCCGGGTACGGCCGGCGATGCGGTGACCTTGACCTGCTCCTGCCCGCTCATGGTCACGTTGCCGGCCAGGTCGTAGCGGTAGCGTGTCGCCTCGTTGTTGCCGTTGGTGACGCGCACCTTGCGGCCAGCCTCGTCGTACTGGATGGTTTCAAGCGTGCGCAAGGCAATGGCGTTCTGCGGATCGGCTCCAGAGACGCCGTTGGCCGCATGGACGCTGCCGTTGACACCATTGGCCACCGCGCCGTTGACCGATCCGAACTCGAATCGCGACAGCGTGGACGTTGATGCCAGCGCCGTGGAGGTCAGCCGCGAGAGCTTGTCATAGCTGTAGTCGGTGACCACGGTGCGCGTGGTGGTCATGCGCTCGGCGGCACTGGTCTTGTCGCCAAAGGCGTTGTAGCTGAGGTCGATGCGCCCGCCATCAGCCTTGCGCTCCTGCACCACGTTGCCGGCCAGGTCGCGGACCTGGGCGTTGAGGTTGCCCCTGCCATCACGCACGCCGACCTGGCGGCCCAGGGCGTCGTAGTAGATGCGCGTGGTGGTGTATTCGGTGGGGCCTTCGTAGCTGGCCAGCTGGGTCTGGGAGGTGAGCTGGTTGCTGGCGTTGTAGGTGAAGCTGGTCTTGAACAGGGTCTGGCCGGCCTGCACGCGCGGGTCGTCCACGCCGGTGAGGTTGCCCCAGCGGTCGTACTCGCGGTTGGTGACGGCGCGGTTGCTGAGGTTGAAGGGCGTGCCGGCCCACACGCGGGTCTGCACGGTTTCCGTGTAGGGTGGGGTGGTCTCCTGCAGGCTGATGGCGCTCGAGGAGGGGACGGTGACCTTGACGATCGATTTGGCGACATAGGCCGCGTGCTGGGCCGTGGCGGGGTACTCGATCTCGATCGTGATGGTGTATGTGGCGTTGGGCGTGAGCGCATCCAGCACGATGCCCTGCAGGGGCGCCCAGTTCGGGAAGTGGATGCGGTTGTCGCCCTGGCGCCACAGGGTGGGCGAGCCACCCGGCAGGCTGGGGTAGGAGCTGACCTTGACGCGTGCACCGGCCTCCGGGGCGCTCCAGTGCAGCATGTTGTAGATCTGCCCGTCGATGGCGGCCTGGCTGGTGCCCACGCCTGTGACGTTGGCCGTGGCAATCATCTCGGCGCTGAGCACCCAGGGATTGGTGATGTCGTATTCCTGCGTGGTGGTCAGGTAGTCGCCCAGGGGCTGGTTGCCCATGGCGTTGCGGTTGTAGGCCGCATACAGCGGCACCATGTCATCGGCCGGGACCTTGGAGATGTAGCCGTCGAACTGGTAGGCGCTCTGGTACCAGGTGGTGGGCGACCACGGGTAGTTGGCTGCCGGCTTGGAGTTCAGGGTGACGAAGGAGCCACCGTTGACATCCTGCGGATTGGCCGTGAGGCGGAAGACGGTGGAGGCGCCGTATTTGTACTGGTACAGGCGCTGGTTGGTGGCCGAGGGCGAGGTCTCCACATAGCCGACTATGCCGTCATAGATGACGGCGCCGGCAGCCTCCAGTGCCTTGAATTCGGAGAAGACCGTGGGGTCGGCCGAGGTGAGGTGGTGCTGGTTGTTCTGGTACGTGAAGAGGAAACGGTGCAGAGGCACGCGGCCGGGAGCAGGGCTGCTCCAGACATAGCCGACCACGCCCAGGTTGGTGACGTTGCGTTTTTCCAGAACCGGCGGGGGCGAGACGTTGGTCATGGCCACGTTGCCTGGTGTTCCGACCTGGCCTGTGGCATGCACCTTCTCGCCCGTGGCGGGGTTGGTGGCGATCACCTCGTATTCGATGCTGCCCGGCCCCCAGTTGACGGCCACGCCTTGCATGTTGATGCCCATGCCGACGGTGCGCCCGTCGCCATAGGCGAACAGGCCGTTGCCGGCCGTGCGCGTGGTCACGGCGGAGCTGTTTCCCTGTGGCCAGTAGCGGAATTCCACGGTCCAGCCGGCTGCAGGCCTGGGCCACTGCAGCACGCGGTAGGGGGAGCCGTCGATGATGGCACTTCCCTGGGTCACGCCGCCGGGCAGGGGCGGCAGGTTGCTGCTGACGGTTTCTGCGCCGATGGTGAAGGTGCCCGAACCCACATCGCGCGTCATCTGCGCATTGGTGTTGCGCACGCGGTATTCGTAGTTGCCGGCAGGGAACTGGCTGACGTCGAAACGGTGGGCCGAGCCGAACGAGGTCTGTATGCCCACGGGCGCGGTGGTCCAGCCGTCATTGCTGCCGTAGCGGCGGTATTCGAGCGTGGTCTTGCTGACCAGGTCCTGCGGGTAGCTGACTTCGATGCTCAGGCCGAATGCGCCTGCCAGCATCTGGGAGTTCAACGCGGGGGGAAGGCCGCCAAAGGTGGGGCGGGAATTCAATCCCAGCAGGGCATTGCGGTCGGTGATGGAGGTGGTGTACAGACCGTCGCCGCGGCCACTGACCCTGTTGTCCAGCCTGTAGAGCCTGGTCATGCCCTGTACATTCGGCGAGGAGGGCGCCACGTAGCCCTCTATGCCCTGGTTCTGCCACGAACCGCCGGCCGATGGCACGCCGCCATTCGTGTACAGAGAGACATCGGGGTCGCCAGACTTGGTCCAGCGGTACAGCGGTATAAGACCGGGCTGCGGATCCTTGCTGACGTAGCCGGCCGTGCCCTCATCCAACCAGCCCGTGGCCTGGTTGAGCAGGCGCTCGCGCTCGGACAGGCTGGTGGTGAAATGGTGGGTATCGGTGTAGCGGTTGTAGTAGCGGTAGATGGGAATGCGGCCGTCCCCTGCCTCGTTCCAGATCTGGCCGGGGCTGCTGCCTTCGGTCCAGTTGAGGGATGCGGGCTGAGACTGGCCTGCTACGTTGTACAGCGTCTTCCATTGCCCGAAGACGTCCAGCTTCTCAAGCTTCACGCCGGTGATGGCAGAGATACCTCGGGCGTAGGCCATGGGGCCGTTCGCGATGATGTAGTCGCTGGTCCACTTCAGGCTGTAGCCCTCCAGGGCCTCTTCCGCTGAGACAACAACGATTTTCTGTAACGGAGAACTGGCGATCTCGTCGTCCCGGGTCGAATCTCCCGTGGGGGATGTTTTATAGGGCGCGGAGTTGTAGTTCACCGTGATGCGCACGTCTCCACTGCCCAGATCTTCCAGCGAGCGCCAGACCAGATCGACCTGGTTGAGCAGCCCGGTGTTTCTGTCGCCTATCACCTCGCTTTGCGAGATCACCCCATACAGCATGTTCTGCCGCGTGGTGATGCTCATCGGCTGCTCGGTTGCACGCTCGGGTGCCAGCGTCTGCGTCAGACGGCCCAGTGCGTCGTAGCGCATGTCCGTGCGCCGGAACTGGGCCTTGTTGTTTGCCTGGGCATTCAGTGCCGATTGCGTGTCCTGGAAGGCCGTCTTCAGGTCCAGGCCTTCCGAGATGAGCTGTGCGGTCTGGCGGCCTTGCATGTCATAGGCCAGGATCTTGTAGACGCCGTCGCCCGCATTGGTGCGCCAGACGCGGCCCGCGTTGTCGTAGTCGTAGGTTTCCACGCCCTGCAGCGCCTGGCCGTTGTCCAGCACGCGTTTTTGCGTCACTTCACCGAAGGCGTTGTAGCTCAGCTCGGTGTCGCTGACGCTCAGCGTGCCCAGGGCAATGCTTTCCGAAGGGGCGTAGCTGTGCGTCTGGCGGCCCAGCACGTCATAGCTGTAGGCACGCCAGAGGCTGGCCTGGCTGGCGGTGCCGTTCTTGTCGTGGCTGGTGACGGTCTGCCACTCCTTGGCCAGACGGCCCTGCGCGTCATAGGCGTAGTAGCGGCTATAGCCCTGCGCGTCCGTGATCTGCGTGGTGTGGCCCTGGGCGTCGAATTTGGCGGTGGTGACGCGGTCGTTGCCGCTGGCCACCCTGGTGTAGCTGCTGCCATCGGCCGCCACGTTGGCACCGGCGGCGTACTGGGTGGTGACCAGCACGTTGCCGTGCGCATCGCGCTGGAATTCGGTCAGCGGGTTGATGGGGTTGGCACCCGCGCCCGTGGCCGCCACGCCCAGGTTCATGGCCGGGGTGATGGTGGCGCGCACGCGGCCCAGCGCGTCGTAGAAGTTGTAGGTCACGCCGCCCAGCGCGTCCGTGGTCCGCGTGAGGTTGCCCAGCGCGTCGTAGGCGTAGCGGGTGGTGAGGTCGGACGTCTTGTCGTACAGCACGTCGCCTTGTTGCTGGGCACCGGCGTTGACGCCCGTGTGCGCCACGCCGCGCCGGGTTTCCGTGGTCTTGCGGCCCAGCAGGTCGTAGCCGTAGTCGGTGACGCGGTCGCCGGCCTCGGTGTAGGGCGTGCCCGTGATGGCGGCCATGGTGCCGGCCTTGGCGTATTCGACCTGGCGCACCAGGCTGCCCATGGCGTCGTAGGCCATGGTGGTGATGAAGCCCATCGCGTCGGTGGTGGCCACGCGCCGACCCAGCTTGTCGTAGCCGTGGCTGGTGACGGCGGTGCGCGCATTGCCCAGGTTGACCGTGGTCGATGCCAGGTCGCCGAAGGCGTTGTAGGCGTGGGTGGTGCTCTTGCGCCCGCTGGCGGTCTCGCCCGTCTGGCTGTCGTAGTTGAAGACCTGGGGTTCCTGCACGGTGAGCGTGCGGCCCATCCTGTCGTAGCTGGTGAGGATTTCCCGGTTGGCGGGGTGGTTCGCCTGCACGCTCTGGCGCACGGCGGCATCGGCCAGGGCCGTGCCGGCCGGCGAGGGCAGGGCGATGGCCTGGGCGTGGCGCACCAGGCGCTCGGTCTCGCCCCAGGCGTTGCGCGTGTAGCCGGTGACGAAGCCGGCGGCGTCCACGTCGAAGCTGACGCGGCCGGCGCGGTCGTAGCTCTTGTAGCTCCAGGCCTCGGCCGTGCCCGGGATGCCCATGGCGCGGCTGGCCACGGCGTTGCCCAGCGCGTCGTAGCGGGTTTCGCTGCTGAGCTCCACACCAGCGGTTTCCACGCGCGCAGCGGCGCCCAGCGCGCTGTTGTTCTTCAGGGCAGCGATGTCTTCGCCCCTGTACACACTCACGCCCGGGAAGACGGTCTTGATCTGGCGCCCGGCCTTGTCGTATTCGTAGCGCGTGCTGCGCTGCTCGGGCCGGCCCAGGGCCTCGGTGCGGGAGGTGAGGTTGCCGAAGCTGTCGTAGGCCAGTTGCGTGACGATGCGCTGGCTGCCCGTGTTGCCTGTATCGGGCACCAGGGCGCCGCCCAGCTCCTTGACGGCGGCCAGGTCCACGGCCGGTGAGGTCTCGCGCACCAGGCGGCCCGCGCGGTCGTAGTCGTAGTTCCAGGTGGCACCGGCCTTGTTGGTGAAGGCGGTTTTCTGGCCCAGCGCGTTGTAGGCGTAGGTTTCGCGGTTGCCCAGCGCGTCCGTGGTGCTGGCCAAGCGGCCTGCGCCGTCGTAGCTGTAGCGCGTGTGGCGGTCCTGGGCCGAGGCGCTGCCCGACTTGTCGGCGTATTCGGTGAGGTGGGTGAGCTGGCCCGTGCCGTCGTATTCGCGCGCAGTGGCGTAGCCGTTGGCGTCGATGGTGCGCACGGTGCGGTTGGCGCCATCGAGGATCTGCGTGGTCTCGCGGTCCTGGCTGGCGTTGGGCTGGAGCATGGCCATGACGCGCTCCAGCGTGATGTCGGCCACGCCCAGGGCGGACAGGTCCACGGTGTTGGCGTAGGCGGTGACGGTCTGGCTGTGCAGCTGTTGCTGCGCGGCGCCAGGCGTGACCGTACCTGTGGATGCCGCCGTGACGACGAAGACCTTGCTGTAGCTGATCTGGCGCACGGCGCCCGCTGCATTGACCTCCAGCACCTGGCGGTTGGCCTTGTCATAGGCCAGGGTCGTTGTGCGGTCGCCTGCGGCGGTGCGCAGGTAGTTGCCGATGTTGCTGCGGTCGTAGTTGGTGACGATGGGCCCCATGACGGCGCCCGACACAAAGATCGGCGGCGTGATCGTGGTGGCGAACTCGGTGCGCTGCCGCAGGTTGCCGTTGCGGTCCCACACCTGGCGCACCACGGCGCCGTCCGCACCCACGATGTGGGTCTGGCGGCCTGCCGCGTCATAGACATAGTCGGTGGACAGCGCGCCGGCCTGCACCACATCCTGGGGCTGCTGGCCGGCCGTGATGGCGCTCGCGAACCGTGCCTTCTTGACGACGCGGCCATCGCGGTCGTACTGGTAGGCGGTGACCGAGCCGGCCGCATCGGCGCTCCAGGTGAGGCGGCCGGCGCGGTCGTAGGTGTTTGTCTCGACCGCGTTGGCCGCCGAGCTGTCCTGCGCGATCAGCGTGTAGATGGCGGCGCTGTCGTAGGGGTCCGAGCCCAGGGTGACGGTCTGGGCGTAACGCACGCGCTGCACCACGTTGCCGGCCGCGTCATAGCGCAGCCCGGTCACGGCGCCCGTGCCGTCGGCCGTGGCGATGAGGCGGCCCATGCCGTCGTAGACCATGCGGGTGCGCAGGTCGCGCGCATCGTCGGCCACGGGCGTGGGGAAGGTGCCGGGGGTCCAGCCTCCCGTGCCCCCGATGCTGATGCGGTTGGCGTAGCTGCGCTGCTCCTGGATGCGGCCATTGCCGTCGCGCAGGTAGGTGGTGACCTCGCCCAGCCCCGTGACCACCGATTGCAGGTGGTTGTTGGCGTCGTAGCTGCGGTATTCGATCCGATCGCTGGCCGTGGGGGCGATGCGCGCCATCACCTGCTCGGGCCAGGTGGCCGGCCCGAACGAAGGGCCGTTGTTCACATAGGCCTGCAGGTCGAAGCCCGTGAGCGGGTTGCGGTAGGTGCTCAGCCGGCTGATGCGGCCCAGCGCGTCGTAGCGGGTTTCCTGGACGCCGCCTGCGCCATCGACGGCCAGGATCTGGCGGTTCTCGCTGTCGTACAGGTAGTAGCTGGTGTTGCCGTTGGCGTCCACGCTGCTGGTGACGTTGCCGCCTGCGTCATAGGTGTAGCTGCGCGTGAGGTTCAGACCGCTGGGGTCGATCTGCTCCTTGGTGCGACGGCCTGCCGCATCGTAGGTGTAGCGCGTGAGCGTGCCTTCGGGGCTGGTGACTTCCAGCGCATGGCCCTGGGCGTCGTAGCTGTAGCGCGTGGACAGGGCCAGGCCTGCGGGGTCCACGATCTGCTCGAGCAACTGGCCCTTGGCGTCATAGCGCAGCTCGGTGACGGTGCCCCCGGGCTCGGTGATGCGGATCTGGCGGCCCAGCGGGTCATAGGCGTACTGGGTGGTCAGCGCCAGGCCCGTGGGGTCCACGGTGCGCGAGAGCACGCGGTTGGCCGCATCGTAGGCGATGGTGGTGCGTGTGCCGTTGGCGTCCACGGTCTCGACCAGCCGGCCGGCCTTGTCATAGGCCTGGGTGGTGGCCGCCGTCTGCATGACCTTGGCGTCGTACAGCCAGGTCGAGGCCGACGAGCCCGTGGGCCGGCCGTTGGCGTCAAAGGTGTAGGTGGTCAGGTGGCCCTGGGAGTCGGAGGCGCTGATCTGGTCGCCATGGCGGTTGTAGGTCTGTTTGGCCAGCAGCCCTTCGTCCGTGGTGATGGTGACGGTACGGGCCTTGGCATCGTAGGCATAGCGGGTGGTGCTGCCCTCGGCATTGACCTGCGTGACGATGCGGCTGAAGGCATCGTAGGTGGTGGTGAGCGTGGCCCACAGCGAGTCGGTGCTGCTGACTTCGCGGCCCAGCCTGTCGTAGGCGTGGGTGCGCGTGTGGCCCAGCGCATCCGTGGCGCTGACCTGGCGGCCGAAGGCGTCGTAGGTGGCGGCCGTGGTGAGGGCCAGCTTGCCGGCATCGCGCACCTGGCCCGTGACCAGGCCGCGCCGGTCGTAGCGGGTTTGGATGAGGGTGCTGGTGGTGCCCGTGCCGGTGGCTTCGGTGCGCTGCGTCTCTTCGCGGAAGGTGTTGTAGACGTAGTTGCGCGTGAAGCCCAGCGCGTCGCGCTCGCTGGCCAGGGTGCCGTTGGTGTTGTAGGTGTACTGGGTGGTCTGGTCCTTGGCGGCATTGGTGGCCGCCTGCAGCAGCGACTGCAGCGTGCCGTTGACCAGGCCGCCGGCCAGCGATCCCGTCAGCGAGCCCGGGTTGATGCGCGTGCCGTAGCGCACCTGTGCGCTGACCTGGCCCAGCGCGTTGTAGCGCGTCTCGGCCACTTCGCCCAGCGCGTTGATGGTGTGCGTGAGCTGATTGTCGGCGTTGTAGAAGAACAGGGTGCGCAGGCCGTTGGCATCAGTGGTGCTGGTGCGCCGGCCGGCCGCGTCATAGGTGTGGCGGCTGGCGTAGCTGCTCCAGACGGCCTCGATCTGGGCGGGTGTCTGGGCGGCGGCCAGCTGGCGTGCGCCTTCGGCGCTGAGTTCGGCCGTGACGCGGCCCAGCGCGTCATAGCGCGCCAGGCGCGTGCGCGCTTCAGCGGTGCCGGCAGCCACGGTGCTGGCCGTGCGGTTGCCGGCGGCGTCATAGCTGTGCTCGGTGCGCGTGCCCTGCCAGTCGGTCTCGGCCGTGAGCTGGCCCAGCTTGTCGTATTCGAAGACGGTGGTGCGGTCCTGGGCGTTGGCGGCAGGGCGGATGCCGGCGACGGCCGTGGTGCTGGTGAGCGTGGACAGCACGGCCGCCTTCAATGCCGTGGCGTAGCGGGTCTGGCTGGTGAGCTGGCCGGCCGCGTCGTAGCCGAAGGCGGTGAGGTAGCCGGCACCGTCCACTGTGGCGGCCAGGCGGCCCTGGCCGTCGTACAGGCGGCGCTCGGTGATGTCCTGGGCGTTGGTGGCGGGCATCAGCTCGGCCAGCGTGCCGGTGGCGCGCTTGGCCGCATCGCTGGCGGTGGCAAAGCGCGTGGTGCTGGCCAGACGGCCGGCGGCATCGTAGTTGAGGGCGACGAGGTAGCCTTCGGCGTCCAGCGTGGCCAACACAAGGCCATCTGCGCTGTGGAACTGCCGCGTGGTGCGGTCGGCCACGTTCGCGGTGCCGGCCGTGATGCTCTCGCTGAGCGAGGTCCACTGTATGCGACCTGAACTGCCGTAGCGGCCGGATGCCGGCTCGCTGTATTCCACCCAGAATTCACCGCCGGCCAGCAGGGCCTTGTCCAACTGGGCCGCTGCTGCGCCATTGCTGGCAGCCACTGTCTGCAAGAGGAGGCCGTTGCGGAATATCTTGAAGCTGCCATTGCCGCCTCCTGCCGCGCGGGCTTCGATGCGCAGCAGGTTGCCCTCTGTCCGGATGCCCAGCACGGTGGGCAGTGCCTCGGCCGCAGCAGGGCGATTGATCTGGGCGCGCACTTCGGCAGGTTGATGGGCGGCGTCGCCCGTATAGGCGAACAGGATGCTGCGATTGCCAGCAGGCAAGGCGCCTGCCGGGATGCGGGCCTGTCCATCGACCAGGGCGTACTCGCCCAGCAGCTGCCTGTCTGCGAAAACGTAGATCTTCCCCGTGGCGCCGCCATTGGCAATGCGGATGGTGACGGGATCGTCGTTGGCATTGCCGTCAAGACTGAGCTGCGACGGCGCGCGCGTATCGGCGGGGACACTCAGCTCTTCGAGCGTGACAGCGACGGCTGCTGTTTCTCCTGGCAGGTTGGTGTCGTCGCCTGAATAGATGGCACTGATGTTGTGCAGGCCTGCCGCCAACGCGCTGGTAGTCAACGTCGCCGTTCCATTGAGCACCGTGGCAGAGCCTATGAGCTTGCCTTCGCTGAAGAAGCTGATGCTGCCCGAGGCCGTGCCCTGCACGCGGGCCCTGAGCACCGTGCCGGCCGCTGTCTGTTCAACCCCCTGGGCGTCAAAAACCAGCTGGCTCGCGCCACGTTCGGACACATTCCGTCCCACGATGCCGGCGCGGTAGATGGCACTGCCTGGATAGCTTGCCGTGATTTCGTGCGCGCCCGGCGTCAGGGCGATGCCTGTCAGGCTGGCCCAGCCATCCACGAGGGCAGCAGTCCCCAGCAGGATGCCGTCGCTGTAGAACGAGATGGGGCCGCTGGTATGGAAGCTGGAGAAGCCCAGCTCGTAGCGCCCGTCGTTGCCACGCCGTGCCGTGATTTCGCCATCCGGCAGAAAGCCCGTCTGCAGTTCCCGGGTGGTCGAAGCGGCGCTCGATGCCAGGGTCGAATCGCCCGAGTAGACGGCGCGCAGGGTCCTTGTCCCGGCGGCTGGTACATAGAGCGAGGTGGCGCCGCTTGTGAAGGCAGGGGCCCTCGCGTGCGAAGCAAGGTTCAGCACGGCCGTGCCGTTGACCACGCTGGCCGTGCCTACCAGCAGGTCGCCATCGTAGAAGCTGACCGTGCCTCCCGGCGTGCCGCCAGCGGCATCGATGGAAGCGGTCAGGCGGATGTTGTCCAACCCCAGGAGGGAGCCCGAGACTGCCAATTCCGTGCGCGTGGGCTGCACCTGTGTGGCAGGGGGCAGGGGCTGCAAAGCGATGTCCACCTGGACCTGTGCCACGTTGGTGCGTACCGAGCTGGGCTGTTCCGCACTGCCTGTATAGCTGGCCGTGATCTGTGCATTGCCCACGGACTGCAGCGCCGTGGTTGTCAGACGGGCCAGCCCAGCCGTGACGTTGGCCACGCCCACCACCTGCCCATTGGCATAGAAGGTGACCTGGCCTTGTGCCGCCTCTGGGGCCAGGCGGGCCGTCAGCTCGATCGACTCGCCCTGCAGGATGCGGCTGGCAGAGGCGGATACCTGGATGTCGGCGGGAGCTGGAAGCAGGTTGAGCTTCAATGTCCGGGACACCACCGCCGAATTGTTGGCGTCGCCTGCATAGCGGGCTTCAATGGAATGCTTTCCGCCTGGCAGCAGAGTGGTCGCATCAAGTGCGGCGTTACCGCTGGCATCGAGGGCAGCGCTGCCGATAAGTTGGCCGTTGCTGTAGAAGTCCACCTTGCCCGTGGGAGTGAGGGGGCCCATGAGCTGGACCCTGAGCACTGTTTCGGAACCCGGGCTGACGCGGATGGCGCCGTTGAAAGCTGTGGCCTGGGGTGGCAGCTTCATGACCTGCAAGGCGCCGCTGGCCGTGAGCTGCTGTGGCTGGTGGAATGCGTCGCCGCTGTATGAGGCCGAGACATCATGCGGCCCCTGTTCGAGGTCGGAGGCCTTGACCGTGAGCGTGGCCATTCCGTTGACGACGGCGGCAGCGCCCCTCACCTTGCCATCGATGAGGAAGGTGACCGTACCGCCAGGCGCGCTGCCCTTGACGGCAACGCTGAAACTGACGCTGGTACCGGAGTCGATGCTGTTGGTCAGGAGGACGACCATGCCCGGGTTGATGCGCAACCCCTCCAGCGTGGGCAGCAGCTTGTCTGAGGGCGTGGGGCCTGTGCGATGCACGGCGTTGACGGTGGCCGAGGCAACACTGGCCTGGTGCACAGCATCGCCCGAATAGCGCAGGCTGATGGCATTGGCTCCGTTCAGAAGAAGGGCCGGCGTGGCATCCATGTCCAGGATGGCCTGGCCCGCGGACACGGTGGCGACGCCCAGCAGGGTCTCGCCTTGGAAAAACGAAACGGTGCCCTGCGGATTGCTGCCGCTGACCTTGGCTGTCAGTGTCAGGCGCCCTGGCACCGTGATGGAGGAGGGCGTGCCTTGCAGGGATGTTTCGGAGCGCTGCTGTATCTGGACGCTGAGCGCGCTGGTGCTGGCCAGGGCTTCGCCGGATTCCGAGACATGGCTGGCACTGATGGCCTGCAAGCCCGCGGGCAGGTTGCTCAGAGTGATTTCCGCAACGCCGTTCACGGCCTTTACCGTTCCCAAGACCGTGGAGCCGCTCTTGAATACGACGGAGCCATTGCCCAGGCCGGCTCCCGAGGCCACGATGCGCACGGGTTCGCCGAGCAATGCCTTGGCGGGAATGGCCTGCAGCGCCAACTGGCCGGAGCTGCCGGTGCCGATCCTTGCGATGCCCGTGCCCCGCGCCACGAGCAGGGAGCCGTCGCCCAGGCTGTCGATGGGCATGGGTGTCGCAAGCTGGGTCACGGCGACGATACGCGATGCCCCGTCATAGTCCGTGCGCGTGCCCTCGCCCTGAGGGCCGATCTGCCAGACCAGGCGCTGGGCATCGTCATAGATGCGCCAGCTCTTGCGGTCACCGGCCTCCGCCAGGGCCTGTATGGCTTGCAGTGTGGGAGCGTTGTCGCTGGGGGGCAGAGCCTTTGCGTAGGCAATGGTCTGCACCAGCTGGCCGCTGGCGTTGTAGCGGTACTCAGTTGCTGCACCCGTGCCATCCACCTCGGCGACCTTTCGGCCGGCATCGTCATAGACGTTCCATTGCCGCACGCCTGTGGCGTCCTGGGTCGAAACCAGCCGTCCCGTGGCGTCATAGGTGAAGGCGGTCGTGCTCGAGGCAGTGGCCGAGGCCGTGTCCTGGCGAAGATTGCTGATCAGGCGCCCTGCGCTGTCATAGCTGCGCACCTCCTGCAGCCCATTGGCCGACAGCACCACGATGCGCCGGCCTGCATCGTCATAGGTGGTCGTCGTGACCTGCCCCTTGGCGTCCGTCACCGTCAGCAGCCGGCCCAGGCCGTCATAGGCATAACTGGTGCTGCCGCCGTTGCCATCGATGGTCTGCAGCAGGCGCCCGGCCTGGTCGTAGACATGGCGCGTGACCGTGCTGCCTGCCGCCAGCCCGTTGCCTGCGGCGTCGGTGGCCGCATAGGTGGTGGTGACCTGGGCCTGGCCCCGGAAGTCCAGCACGTAGTCGGTGCGCTGCAGCTGCTGCAGGTTCTGCTGCCCGCTCCATGCCGACAGGGCGGCCTCGGTCGAAGCGCCGGCTGCGCCATAGCGCGCCGCCTGGTGCTGCAGCGTGCTGACGACCTCGCCATAGGCATTGCGCCGGTATTCGGTGACCCGGCCCTCGGCGCTGACGGAAAAGCGCAGCTGCATGCCCGTGGCATCGTCGTACACATAGCGCGTGGTCTGCGCGCCCGAGGCCTGGGCCGTGCCGTCTCCATCGGGGTCGGGCTGGGTGTAGACGGTCTCGCTGAGCAGGCGGTTCTGGGCGTTGTAGGTGCGCGTGATGGTGTTGCCCGCGCCATCGCGCTGCAGCACCTGGTTGCCGTTGGCGTCATAGGCCATGAAGACCGTGCGCCCGTCCGCATCGGTGCTGCGGATCAGGTCGCCGTTGGCGTTGTACTCGAAGCGCTGGACGGCAGAGACGCCGTTGGTGGCGGGCGAGGTGATGCTCAGCAGCTGGCCCTTGGCGTCGTAGGCGTAGCTGGAGACCTTGCCGGCAGGGTCCGTGACCTGGGTGGTGCGCGTGGCCGTGTCGTAGGCAAAGCGCGTGGTCTGGCCCAGCGCGTCACGCAGCGATGACACCTTGAACTCCGAGCCCACCTGCACATAGTCGATGGTCAGTTGGCTGCCGTCGCTCTGGGTCAGCGTGGCGATGCGGTTGCTGTCGCCGTGGTAGGTGTAGCTGGTGCGGTAGAGCTTGCCATCAGCCGTGGAGCCGTCCTGCGGCGTGAGATCGACCGTGACCTGGGACAGACGGTTGCGCGCATCGTAGGCATAGCTAGTGCGCGTGGTGGTGGCGCCCTGGCTGTCCACCACCCGGATGCGGTTCAGCAGGTTGCCCGTGTACTCGTACTGGATGGACTCACCGCTGGGGTTGACCAGTTTGGCGATGTTGCCGTTGGCGTCATAGGTGTAGGCCGTGGTGTTGCCGCTGGCGTCCACGGATTTGTCCAGGCGGCCGGTGGCGGTGTCGTGGAACTCGCGGTTGCCGGTGGCGCCATCGGTGAAGACGTAGCTGGAGCCTTGCTGCACGATGCGGTCATAGGCACCGGCGCCGTCGGTGCTGACATAGCTGCTGGAGGCCGCTTCCCAGGAGAAGAGGGCGCTTGCGCCGTCGCGCTCGGTGCGGGTGATGGTGCTGCCGGGCTGGCCGTAGGTGCCCGAGAGCACCAGCTGGCGGCGGTAGAAGCCCGAGCTCCAGTTGTCTGCGTTGTCGTCATTGAGCAGGCCCTGGCTGTTGTAGGTGCGCACGGCCTGGAAGCCGCCGCCGTGGGCCACGAGCTGGTCGTCGTTGTGGGCGATGACGAGGTTGCCGGAGGCGACGTTGACGAAGACCTGCTCGCCGCCGCGTCCCTGGGAGGCGTTGCCCTGTGCGGCGCGTTGACCCAGTGTGGCCAGAGAGCTGTTGCCCAGACCCAGACTATTGCCGCTGACGATGCCAACCATGTGTGCCCCTTGATCGATATGCATGGAGGGCCGCGAGAGAAGGAGGCGGAGGATTCCGCAGGTTTCGGGGCCCGTTCTGGCAATGCATCCGGCGATTGGCGGATTCGTTGAGTAAGACCCTTCAGTTTGGTGGGGATTTCGGCGGCGCAGGGTGTCGAAACGACAAAAGACCGGGCGATAGAATCCCTGCGAACTGGCCGGGTTTGCTCAACGGATGTCCGCAGGAGTGGATAAAGGGGTGAAGGGCTCAATAGCCGTCATTCCAAGTCGTTCTGCCGCCAATCCCTGGCACTCCCTGGTGCTCCCATATGTCCCAATCAGACAATCTTTCTTCTCGCTCCACCCTGGACCAGGCTCTCGAGGCCAGCGCCCAGGGAGACAGCACGGTCGCCACCGAGCTGTTCCTGCAGGCCATTGCCGAGCAGCCCGATTCGGGTGCCGCGCATTTCTTGCTGGGTTCCGAATTCGCTGCCTTGGGTGACATTGGCCGTGCGGAACATCACATTTCCACGGCACTGCTGCTGAGCCCGCAATGGCATGTGGCGCGTTACCAGCTGGGGCTGCTGCAGTTCAGCGATGGCCGCGTGCCTGGCGCGCTGCTGACGTGGCAGCCACTTGCCGAGTTGCCCGACAGCAGCCCGTTGCCCCATTGGGTACAGGGGTTCGTGGCGCTGGCGCGCGATGATTTCGATGGGGCGCGGCTGTTGTTTGTGGCCGGCCTGGAACGCAACACGGACAATCCTGCGATGTCGGCAGATATACAGCGAGTTCTTGCAGCGATGCCTTCGCACGAGACATCGGCGCCGCCTGCGGACGACGGCGTGGCCCATGTGCTGCTCTCCAACTACCAGCAGTCGGGGCCGGCGCATTGATAAAGACCGCGCATGACTCGCATTGACGGCGCCTCAGGCATAGCAGCGCTGATCCGGGCCCAGGCTCTGGAACAGGCGCGGCTGCGGCAGGCGCAAGGCCAGGGGGAGCAGGCCCGTTCTGCCGATGGCACTGCGAAGGAGGGCTCGGGCGACGCCCGCGTGCTGGCCCCTTTGCTGCGGCGTCTGAAGGGGATGGATGCCGCAGACCCCGACAGGCGGCGCAAGGCCTTTCGCATGTTCATGGAAGCCACGCTGGTGCGTGAACTGGGGGAAGCGCTGCGGGCTGATCCGCAGTTCCCGGGCCTTGTGGACCAGGTGCTGCAGCGCATGGAAGACGATCCAGAGCTGCAGGCAGCTTCTCTGGAGGCGGCAGATCATCTGCTTGAAGAGGCCGCACGCTGGGGTGATGAAGGCCCTGATGCCTCGCCGCGCTGAAAAAATCTAAGGCGTTTTCTTTTTGCACCCAAAAAACGGTTTAGAATTTAGGTCTTCTAGGGGAGTCGCCAAGTTGGTAAAGGCACCGGATTTTGATTCCGGCATGCGAGGGTTCGAGTCCTTCCTCCCCTGCCAGATAGACAAAAGCCCTGACAGTTTTGCTGTCAGGGCTTTTTTGTTTTCAGGCCGTGGCTTGCTGCGGGCGGGAGTTCATGCCTGAACCCGCAGCCGCCCTGGCGGCATCCAGCGTGGCGCGTATGCCCTGGGCGTAGGGGGTCTTGGCAATGGGGCCCAGCAGGGTGTGCAGGGCCGAGTCGTCCATGATCAGCGGATCGGTCAGCAGGTAGTGCATCTCGGCCAGTTCGCGCATCAAGGGGCTGAACAGGCCCGCCAGGCGCAGCGCGGTCTTGCCGGCGACGCGCAGTTTCAACCGCCTGCCGCTCAGGCGTTCGATCTCCGAGACGATATCGCGCTGCGTGGTCGCTCCCGCGCCAGCCAGGTGCCATACCCTGCCGAATGCCTGCGGCGTGTCGATGAGGCGCGCCACGACGGGGCCTACATCAGGCACATAGACAAACTCGTGCGGACGGTCCAGCGGGCCGATCATGTCGGCCCGGCCGCCGTGGGCCGCCGCCTCGAAGGCGCCGTGCAGCAGGCTGTTGTGCACTCCGGGGCCGTAGAAGTCGGGCAGGCGCAGCACGGTGGCCTCGATGCGGCCCTGTGCATGGGCCTGCAGCAGCAGGTCCTCCTGGGCTTTGCGCATGCGGCCCTTGAAGGTATGGGGCTCGCGCGGATGGTCTTCTGCCACCGGAAGGGTGCGGGCCTTTCCGTAGGGATAGACGGTGCCGACCAGCACGATGCGGCGCACGCCCGCGGCAATGGCGCCTTCCAGCGTCTTGCGCATCAGTTCGGGATGCAATTCAAACTGCCAGTAGTTCACGCCCACCAGGTAGATCAGCGTGTCCACGCCGTGGGCGGCAGCCTCGATGGAGCCGGCGACATCCGGGTTCCAGGTGGCGATCTCGGCCAGGGGATCGGCGCCGAAGGTCTGGCGCAGGCCGGCTGCGTTGCGGCCGACCACGCGATAGGCGCGGCCCTGTTGTCTGAGCGCGGCGGCCAGGCTCTGGCCGATGGCGCCTGCGGCGCCGAAAAGTGCAATGGATGGCATGGTGCGGGTCCTGTGGTGACCTCGCCAGTGTCCGCAACACGCTGCAAAAGGAAAATTGCCTAGAATCTTCTGGTGTCCATGCATAAATGAATGGATCAGTGATGTCGGAACCCCATTGGGAGTGGTATCGCAGCTTTTTGCAGGTGCTGGAGTCCGGGTCGCTGTCGGCGGCGGGCCGGGCCATGGGCCTGGCGCAGCCCACCGTGGGCCGGCACATTGACGGGCTGGAGTCGGCGCTGGGCCTGCAACTGTTCACCCGTTCGTCCGATGGCTTCGCGCCCACCGAGGCGGCCTATGAATTGCAGCCCTATGCGGCCAGCATGGCCGCGACGGCTGCCGCGCTGCGCCGCGTGGCGGGCAGCCATGGATCGGGCGTGCGCGGCACGGTGCGACTGACGGCCAGCGAGGTCGTGGGCGTGGAGCTGCTGCCGCCCGTGCTGGCGCAATTGCGCGCGGCCCATCCTGAACTGCGCATCGAACTGGTGCTGTCCAACGCGGTCGATGACCTGCTGCGCCGCGAGGCCGATGTGGCCGTGCGCATGTTCCGGCCGCAGCAGGAGGCGCTGGTGGCCCGCCACATCGGCGCCATCGAAATGGGGCTGCACGCCCATGAGAGCTATCTGGCCAGGCATGGCGTGCCGGCGTCGCTGCAGGAGCTGGCCGGGCATTCGCTGATCGGCTTCGACCATGAGAACGCCTTCATCCGCAGGTTTCAGCAGCAGTTTCCGATGTTCACGCGCGAGGCCATGGCGCTGCGCTCGGACAGCGACCTGGCGCAGTTGGGCGCCATCCGCGCTGGCTTTGGCATCGGCATCTGCCAGTCGGCGCTGGCGGCTCGGGACCCGGGCCTGGTGCGGGTGCTGCCGCAGGCATTCTCATGGAAGCTCGATACCTGGGTGGCCATGCATGAGGACCTGCGCAAGAGCGAGCGCTGCGCCGTGGTGTTCAAGGCGGTCGCGCAGGCGCTGACGGCCTATGCCAGCAGCGGTGCCTGAATACCCGGGCGCCTGTGTTTCAGCTGGCGTGCAGCAGGCAGGAACGCGCGAGATGGCGCAGCATGGATTTCCTGCGCTGGGATGCCACAAACGCCTGGCAGTTGCGGGCGATGTAGGCCGCCATGGCTCCGGTCAGGCCGGCGATGGCCCACAGCGGGATGGGAACCAGCGAGTCCAGCAGCACGGCACCTGCGGCCAGCAGCAGCAGGCACGGAAGCAGCCGCAGCAAGGCGGCTTGCAGGGGCTGTTGCCTGCGCAGGAGGGCGAGGACCTGGATGGCAGTCCTTCTGCGGAATCTGCCGGCTTGCTTGCGAAGAACGTTCACGGCTCGTATCAGGCGTTGATGCGCGTCAAAAATTTGTGTGCAAATGTATCACCTCGATGCGAGAACATCAAATGCGCCCGTTCCATGAAAAATGAAAAGGGCCCGCGCATGGCGGGCCCTGGACAACTGCCGTGTTGCGTCGGTGTTCAACGCATCTCGAACTCGATGGCGATCAGCACGAAGGCCGCCATCCACAGTGTCTCCACCACCAGCAGCGCAAAGGGCCGCCAGCCGGCCTGGGCCAGCTGCTGGAATGAGGTCTTCAGGCCCAGGGCCGCAATGGCCAGCACCAGGCAGTTGCGCGAGAGGTCGCTCAACTGGTGCTGCAGGCCCGGTGGCACCCAGCCCAGCGAGTTGATGGCCACCAGCGCGACGAAGACCCAGAGGAACCACGGCACCAGGCCCGGCTTCTTGCCGTGGTGCTGCTCGGCGGCGGCCTCGCGCTGGCGCTTGAACAGGGCCGAGACCATGACCACCACGACGGCCAGCATGGACACGCGGAACAGCTTGACGATGGTGGCGTAGTCGCCCGTGGCCTGGTCGATGGTGTAGCCCGCGCCCACCACCTGGGCCACATCGTGGATGGTGCCGCCGATGAACAGGCCCGCCAGCTCGGGCGGCAAATGCAGGGCGCGCGCCACCAGCGGGTACAGCACCATGGCGGCCGTGGACAGCACCGTGACCGTGACCACCACGGTGAGTGTGAAGCGGTCGCTGTCCTTGTCGCGCGGCAGCACCGAGGAGATGGCCAGCGCGGCCGAGGCCCCGCAGATGGCCACCGCGCCGCCCGACAGCACGCCCTGCGGCCGCGTCAGGCCCAGGCGACGGCCCAGCAGCGTGCCGCACAGCAGCGTGGTGACAACGGCCGCGATGACGATCAGCGCCGTGGTCCAGCCCAGGCCCGCGATCTGCGTGGCCGTGATGCGCGCACCCAGCAGGCCCACGCCCAGGCGCAGCACGCCGCGCGCGCAGAACTCGATGCCGGGCCTGGCGCGCGCATCCTGGCTCAGGAAGTGGAAGGCCACGCCAAAGAACAGCGCGAACAGCAGCTGCGGTCCGCCGTGCAGCGTGGAGACGAAGGTGGCTGCCAGCGCAATCACGCCCGACAGGCCCGTGCCGGGCAGGAGCTTCAGCCATTGCAGCATGCGCGGCACGGGCGGCTGTGCTGCCAAGGGGGCTTGGACCTGGCTCATGGCTGCTCCTTGCCGCCCGCCGCATCGGCCAGCACGGCCAGCGCGCAGGAGGCGATGCGGCTGGCCACCGAGTCCGAGCGGCTGGTCAGCACGATGGGCACGCGCATGCCCAGCACCAGGCCCGCGCATTCGGCGTCGGCCATGTAGACCAGCTGCTTGTAGATCATGTTGCCGGCCTCCAGGCTGGGCACCAGCAGCACGTCGGGCTGGCCGGCCACGTCGGAGACGATGCCCTTGTGGTGGGCCGAGCGCAGCGAGATGGCGTTGTCGTAGGCCAGCGGCCCGTCGAGGATGGCGCCGCTGATCTGCCCCCGGTCGGCCATCTTGCACAGCGCGGCCGCGTCGATGGTGCCGGGAATGGCGGGGTTGACCGTCTCCACGGCCGAGAGCACGGCCACGCGGGGCCGGGGGATGCCGATGGCGTGGGCCAGGGCTATGGCGTTCTGCGCAATGTCGCGCTTGTCCATCAGCGTGGGGAAGATGTTGACCACGCAATCGGTCATCAGCAGCGGGCGCTCGAAGCCCGGCAGGTCCATCACGAACACATGGCTGGCGCGGCGGCTGCCGCGCAGGCCGGCCTCGCGCGCCACGGCAGCGCCCAGCAGCTCGTCGCTGTGCAGGCTGCCCTTCATCAGCGCGCGGGCCTGGCCGCTGCCGCACAGCGCCGCCGCCTGGGCCGCTGCCGCGCGCGGATCGTCGGCTGTGGAGTGGATGGACGCGCCCGCCAGGTCCAGCCCGGCCGCCTGGGCCGATGCCCGGATGCGTGCCTCGGGGCCGACCAGCAGCGGCGTGATCAGGCCCGCCTGCGCGGCCTGCATGGCGGCCTGCAGCGAGCCCGCATCACAGGGATAGGCCACGGCCACCGGAATGGGGCCTTGCGCCTTGGCCTGGTCGAGCAAGTGCTGGAGATGGGGACGGGGCGTGGCGGGCGCATCATCGGCGGCCACGGCAAGTGAAAGTGGGGGGACCATGAAAGCTCCTGCGGGAAAGTACAGGGCCCGGCGCGAGCAACGCAGGGAATCTGGGAATCGGCTTTCGAGGGCCTTGCGCTTCACCCAGGCGCATGAAACCGGCGCGGCCCATCCCAGGGACACCGAGGAAGGGCCGCCCCGCACCGAGGGTGTCGTCCCCCTCCCCCGCGCAGCGGGTAGAGAGGGGGAAGGCGCGTCAGCGCCTCAGGGGGTTAGACAAAGTCCTTGTACTTTTCGAGGAAGCGCACGGGCTTGGAGAGCGCATCGCGGCGGAACGGGTCGCCCAGTTCGCGCGTGCACATCACCTCGATGACGCAGGTTTTGCCGTGGTTCATCTGCAGGTCGATGGCCTTCTTCAGCGCCGGGCCCACGTCCTCGATGTGGTCGACCACGATGCTCTCGGCACCCATGGCGCTGGCGATGGCGGCGAAGCTTTCGCTTTCCAGCTCGCCGGCCACGAAGCGGCGGTTGTAGAAGTCCACCTGGTTCTTCTTCTCCGCGCCCCACTGGCGGTTGTGGAAGACCACGGCCGTGACGGGAATGTCATGGCGCACGGCGGTCATGATCTCCACCATGCTCATGCCCCAGGCGCCGTCGCCGGCGTAGGCGATGGCCGGACGGTCGGGCGCTGCGCACTTGGCACCGATGATGGTGGGCAGGGCATAGCCGCAGTTGCCGAAGCTCATGGGCGCGAAGAAGCTGCGCGGCTCGTCGAAGCGCAGGTAGCTGTTGGCCACGGAGTTGATGTTGCCGATGTCGGTGGAGACCATCACGCGCGGCGGCATGGCCTTTTCCAGCTCGCGCAGCACCTGGCGCGGGTGCAGGTACTGGCCGCCCGTGGGCGTGCGCTCGCCCTTGGCCTCTTCGATCATGTCCAGGCTGTAGGGGTCGCGCTCATGCGTCCACTCGTCCAGTTCCTTCTCCCAGGCGGCCTTCTCGGTGGCGATGGTGTCGGCGCGCGCGGCCTTGGTGGCGTCGCAGGCCAGGGTCTGGCCCTGCAGGCGGCGGCCCAGTTCACGCGCCACGGCCTTGGCGTCGCCGTGGATGCCGACCGAGATCTTCTTGACCAGGCCCAGGTTGGTGTGGTCGGCCTCGACCTGGATGATCCTGGCGTTCTTGGGCCAGTAGTCCATGCCGTGCTGGGGCAGGGTGCCGAAGGGGCCCATGCGCGAGCCCAGCGCGATCACCACGTCGGCCTGGGCGATGAGCTTCATCGCGGCCTTGGAGCCCTGGTAGCCCAGCGGGCCGGCCCACAGCGGATGCCTGGCGGGGAAGGCGTCATTGCGCAGGTAGCCCGTGACCACGGGCGCGCCCAGGCGCTCGGCCAGCTGCCTGCACTCCTCGACCGCGTCGCCCATGACCACGCCGCCGCCGGCCAGGATCACGGGGAATCTGGCCGTGGCCAGCAGTTCCGTGGCGGCCTGCAGGCTGTTCTCGCCACCCGAGCCGCGCTCCACGCGCATGGGCTTGGGAATCTCGCACTGCACTTCGCCGTAGAAGTAGTCGCGGGGAATGTTCAGCTGGGTGGGGCCCATCTCGGAGATGGCGCGGTCAAAGCAGCGGGCCGTGAATTCGGCCATGCGCTTGGGGTTGCAGACATGGCCCTGGTACTTGGTGAACTCCTGGAACATGGGCAGCTGGTTGGCTTCCTGGAAGCCGCCCAGGCCCATGCCCATGGTGCCGGTCTCGGGCGTGATCATGACCACGGGGCTGTGGGCCCAGTAGGCGGCCGCGATGGCGGTCACGCAGTTGCTGATGCCGGGGCCGTTCTGGCCGATCACCACGCCGTGGCGGCCCGAGACGCGCGCATAGCCATCGGCCATGTGGGCGGCGCCCTGCTCGTGCACCACGGGGATCAGGCGGATGCCGGCGGGCGCGAAGATGTCCATGGCATCCATGAAGGCCGAGCCCATGATGCCGAACATCTCCGTGACGCCGTTGGCCACGCAGGTCTCCACAAAGGCTTCGGAAGGGGTCATCTTCTGGACGCCTTCGACCACCGTACGATTGTTGGCTGCAGTCATGTTGTCTCCTTGAAAATGGAACTTTAAGTTCCGAAAAAAGAAATTACGGCGCAAGTCTAGGTCCGACTTCGCCTGGATGTCAAACAAATTTCTTTTTTCGGAACAAATTGACTCGAAAAATTGAAAAACATATGATGATCCACACCATGAACACCCGTGACCCCATCCCTGCCCGTATCGATGGCGACACGCCCAACCTGCGGCTGTTCGCGCTGCTGGAGGCCATTGCGCAGAAGAACGAGCCCTTCACGCTGCAGACCATGGTCGAGGAGACGGGCCTGCCCAAGCCCACCATGCACCGCATGCTCCAGCAGCTCGAGGGCGCGGGCATCCTGCAGCGCGAGGGCAATGGCCGGCACTACGGCACGGGCCGGCGCCTGATGCGGCTGGCCGAGAGCGTGCTGCTCAACAACACCACGCACGGCGCGCGCCATGCGGTGCTGGCCCAGCTGGTGCGCGACATCGGCGAGAGCTGCAACATCACCGCCTTCTCGGGCAGCGAGGTGCTCTACCTGGACCGGGTGGAAACGCCTGCGCCGCTGCGCTTTTATCTGCACCCGGGCTCGCGCGTGCCGGCCCATTGCTCGGCCACGGGCAAGCTGTTCCTGAGCCAGATGGCGCCCGCGCAGCGCAGGCGGCTGCTGTCGGCCGTGCCGCTGGAAGGCTTCACGGCCAACACGCTGACGGCCTTCGACGCGCTGGACGCCGAACTGGACCAGGTGCGTGCCCAGGGCCATGCCTTCGACAACGAGGAATTCCTGCCCGGCCTGCTGTGCCTGGGCGTGCTCGTGCCCTCCATCCAGGGCGGCCCCTCGAACATGGGGCTGGCCGTGCAGGCGCCCATCATGCGTTTCCCGCGCGAACGGGCGCTGTCCTTTCTTCCCCAACTGCGCGCGGCGGCCGAGGCCATTGCGCGCATCAACGACGAGGTCCCCCCGGGAGCCCCTGACGATGACTGAGCTGACCCTGATGCATCCCACGCGCACGCTTGGCGTGCGCGAGACCTTCGGCCTGGACACCGACATGCAGGTGCCCGCCTTTGCCGAGCGCAGCGAGCATGTGCCGGCCGTGGACCCGGCCTACCGCTTCAACCCGCAGGCCACGCTGGCCATCCTTGCCGGCTTTGCGCACAACCGGCGCGTGGTCATCCAGGGCCTGCACGGCACGGGCAAGTCCACCCACATCGAGCAGGTGGCGGCGCGGCTGAACTGGCCCTGCGTGCGCGTCAACCTCGACGGCCACATCAGCCGGCTGGACCTGGTGGGCAAGGATGCGATCGTGCTGCAGGAGGGCCGCCAGGTCACGCAGTTCCAGGAAGGCATCCTGCCCTGGGCGCTGCAGCGCCCCGTGGCCCTGGTCTTCGATGAATACGACGCGGGCCGGCCCGACGTGATGTTCGTCATCCAGCGCGTGCTCGAACGCGAGGGCAGCTTCACCCTGCTGGACCAAAAGCGCGTGCTCCAGCCGCATGCGCAGTTCCGCCTCTTCGCCACCATGAACACCCTGGGCCAGGGCAACCTCAGCGGCCTGTACCACGGCACGCAGATGCTCAACCACGCCCAGCTGGACCGCTGGAACCTGGTCACCAGCCTGGACTACCTGGCACCGGCCGAGGAGGCCGCCATCGTGCTGGCGCGCGTGCCGCAGTGGGACACGCCGCAGGGGCGCGAGCAGGTGGCCGCCATGGTGGCGCTGGCCGCGCTCACGCGCAAGGGCTTTGCGGTGGGCGACCTGTCGCTGCTGATGTCGCCGCGCACCGTCATCACCTGGGCCGAGAACGCGCAGATCTTCCACGACCTGCGGCTGGCCTTCGAGCTGTCCTTCCTCAACAAGTGCGAGCCTGCCGAGCGGGCCATCGTGGCCGAGTACTTCCAGCGCTGCTTCGGCCAGGAACTGGCGCTGCGCGACGAGCCCGCCCATGCCTGTTGAGGCATCCCCCTCGCTGGCGCGCATGGAGGCCTGGGGCGGCGCGCTGCTGCGCGCCATGGCGGGCGATGCCTCGCTGCAATGGAGCGGGCAGACGCTGTACCGGGGCACGGCGCCCGTGGCGCTGGCGGCCGCGCACCAGTCCGACGTGCCCGCCCGACTGGCCGACCAGCGCGGCCTGCTGGACGGCGCCAGCCTGCGCCTGCGCCTGAGCGATGCCGCGCTGCACGCGCGCCACCTGCCCGGCGATCCGGTGGAGCGGCTGGTGTTCGAACTGCTGGAGCAGCTGCGCGCGGAAAGCCTGGCGCCCGAGGAATGGCCCGGCGCACGCGCCAACCTGCATGCGCGCTTCGTGCACTGGAGCCAGGCCTTTGCCGATTCGGGCCTGACCGAAAGCAGCCTGGGCCTCCTGCTGTTCACCGTGGCGCTGACCGCCTGGAGTCGCCTGAGCGGCCATGAGCCGCCCGAGGCCCTGGCCGACCTGGCCGAGGCCACGCGCGCCGGCCTGTCGGCGCAACTGGGCGCGCAGTGGGCCTTGCTGCGCCGCCACCGGCAGGACCAGCAGGCCTTCATCGCGCCGGCCCTGGCCATCAGCCGTTGGGTGGGCCAGGCCGTGCGGTCCGCCCAGGAAGAGGCGCCGCGCGGCGCCGCCGGGCCGCGTCGGCGCAGCAGCTTTGCGCTGCCGCTGCACTTTGAATCGCAAAGCCTGCAGGCGCCGCCCCTGGCCCTCAGCGGCGACAGCCGCGCCTGGGCCGGCTCGGCCCACAGCTACCGCGTGTTCACGCGCGCCTATGACCGCGAGGCGCAGGCGGTCGAGCTGATTCGTGCCGCGCAACTGGCCGAGTTCCGCGGGCAGATGGATGACGAACTGGCGCGCAGCGGCCTGCACGCAGGCCGGCTGGCCCGCCACCTGCAGCAGCGCCTGGCCGTGCCGCGCCATGACGGCTGGCAGTTCGGCCTGGAGGATGGACACCTGGATGGGAGCCGGCTGGCGCAACTGGTCAGCGATCCGCAGCAGCGCGCCATCTTCAGGAACGAGCTGCCGCGCCCCGTCAGCGACGCGGCCGTGGCCCTCCTGCTGGACTGCTCAGGCTCGATGAAGGCGCATGCGCGCCCGCTGTCCCTGCTGGTGGACCTGCTGGGCCGCGCGCTGTCCATGGCCGGCGTGCCCGTGGATGTGCTGGGCTTTTCCACCCAGGCCTGGAACGGCGGGCGCGCACGCCGCGACTGGCAGCGCGCGGGCCAGCCCCACATCCCGGGCCGGCTCAACGAGCGGCTGCACATCGTCTTCAAGGACGCCGCCAGGCCCTGGCGCCACGCCCGCCACGGCATCGCCGCGCTGCGCAGGCCCGACCTCTTTCGCGAGGGCGTGGACGGCGAGGCCGTGGAATGGGCCTGTGAGCGGCTGCTGGCGCGGCCCGCGCAGCGCCGCATCCTGCTCGTCATCTCGGACGGCTGCCCCATGGACACGGCCACGCACCAGGCCAACGACGAGCACTACCTGGACCAGCACCTGCGCCAGGTCATCGCCCGCCACGAGCGCGCGGGCGACGTGCAGATCCGCGCGTTGGGCGTGGGGCTGGACCTGGGCGTGTTCTACCGGCGCAGGCTGGCGGTGGACCTGCGCGAGCAGATCGATGAAGCCCTGCTGATGGACGTGGCGGAGTTGATCTGTCGGCCGTGATGCCGACTTCTTTCAGCGCTGAACGAATCGGGTGGAACTGCGGATCTAGCGGACCTGCGCGACAAAGTCGCTGACCAGCTGCGCAAATTCCACGGGCATTTCCACGGCACTCAAGTGCGCAGCGGGCAGCGACACCAGCTGCGCGCCCGGAATCTGCGCCTGCATGTCCTCTGACAGGGCAGGCGGCGTGGCCTCATCGCGGCTGCCCGCAATGAGCAGGGCGGGGCAGGCGATGCGCCGGTTGCTCTCGCGAAAATCGATGCCGCCCACGGCCGCACAAGCCGCCGCATAGGGCTTGGCCGCCAAAGCCTCCAACCCTGCGCGCAAGGAGGCCACGCGGGCCGCCTGCCCGGTGCGGAACTCGGGGGTGAACCAGCGCTGCATGGCGCCGTCGGCAATCACCGCCACGCCCTGCTCGAGCACGGTGGCAATGCGCGCCTGCCAGCCTGCGCGCGCGGCCTCGTCGTAGTAGCTGGCCGAGTTGGCGATGGTGATGCTGCGCACCAGCGCCGGATGGCGCACGGCCAGGGCCTGGGCCGTCATGCCGCCCATGGACAGGCCCACGAAGTGCACCGGCCCCAGGCCCAGCGCCTCGATCACGCCGGCTGCGTCGTCGGCCAGGTCGTTCATGTCGAAAGCCTCGCCGATGGCGGGCGAGCGGCCGTGGCCCCGGTGGTCGTAGCGCACCACGGTGAAGCGGTCTTCCAGTGCCTGGGCAACGCCGTCCCACATCTGGAGGTCACAACCGAGCGCGTGGCTCAGAACGAGGGCCGGGCCTTGGCCCTGCTGCACAACATGGAGTTTCGACATGGCGGTCACTGCTTGGGGAAAAGGCGATTATGGGATGGCCGATGCGGGCATGCGGCTACGGGTACCACGCATATCCGGCATCTCAGCCCCATAATCCCCAGCCATGCAAGCCCTGCGCAACTCCGTCCCCCTGGCCCGCCTGGTCATGGCGTGGTTCGCGCTGACGCTGGGGCTGGCCATTGCATCGCCCCTGGTGCGTCCGCAGGCCATGGAACTGGTCTGCACGGCCGGCGGCAGCGTGAAGCTGGTCGCGGTCGGTGGCGAGGAGGGCCAGGCCGTCTCGCCCCACCACTCGCTGGACTGCCCGCTGTGCCTGGCCGTGACGCCGCCGCCCGCGCATGTCTCGCCCTGCTGGGAGCAGCCGCAGCCGCTGGGCCGCGCGCTGCAGCCCATCGTCTCCGCCCGCATCGCCGCCCTGGTCGGCGCGCCGCTGCCGCCGCGCGGGCCGCCCTCCCTGCCGCTGATCGCCTGAGCCGCAGCCCCTTCTCCAGCGCTGGCTGGAGGGGCGTGCCTGCCTCAGTCCATTGCCGTCCGGCAAGGCGCTGCCGTGCCGCACGGGTTTCGCCAAGATTCCACGCAGGGATGCCATGTTCCGTTCCGATTGCCATGCGGCGCCGCAGCGCGCCGCCGATTTTTCCTCGACCCTCCCATCCGTTGCTTCCGTGGCCCTGTCTCGCCGTGCCTGCCTTGGCGGAGGACTGGCCGCACTGGCGCTGCTGGCCGGCTGCAAGCCCGCCGCCGTGCCGTTCAAGGGCATCGACCTGACCGGCGCGCAGTACGGCCGGGACTTCCGCCTGCGCGATGCCGATGGCCGCGAGCGCACGCTGGCCGACTTCAAGGGCCAGGCCCTGATGGTCTTTTTCGGCTTCACCCAATGCCCCGATGTCTGCCCCACGGCGCTGACGCGCGCGCTGGAGATCCGCCAGTTGCTGGGGGCCGATGGCGCCCGCCTGGCCGTGGCCTTCATCACCATCGATCCCGAGCGCGATACGGCCCAGGTGCTCAAGGCCTATGTGGGCGCCTTCGACCCCGGCTTTGTCGCGCTGCGCGGTGACGAGGCGCAGACGGCCGAGGTCGCCAGGGAATTCAAGGTCTTCTACAAGAAGGTGCCCACAGGTGCGTCCTACACCATGGACCACTCGGCCATCACCTATGTCTTCGATCCCGAGGGCCGGCTGCGCGTGGCGTTCCGCCATGAGCAGGACGCGCAGGACTGCGCGGCCGATCTGCGCCAGATCCTGGGGGCGGCATGAAGCGCCTGGCACTTTCTCTGGCCGGCGCCGCAGGCCTTTGCGCCGCATCCTCCGCCCTGGCCCAGGCAGAACCTGTTCTTGCGGATGTGGAGGTGCGCGCCCGCGGCGCCGCCGCCACGCCCGAGGCCCGCGCCGCCCAGGCCGTGCAGGCCGCGCGCGATGAGCTGTCGCAGCGCGCAGGCGGCACGGCCGTCATCGATGCAGCCAGCTATGCGGCCGGGCGTGCCAGCACCGCCACCGATGCCCTGGACTACGCGCCCGGCGTGCTGGCGCAGACGCGCCACGGCCCGGAGACGCGGCTGTCCATCCGGGGCTCGGGGGTGCAGCGCGGCTACCTGATGCGCGGCATACAGCTCTACCAGGACGGCATACCGCTGAACCAGGCCGATGGCGCGGCGGACTTCCAGTCCATCGATCCCATGGCGGCCCAGCATGTCGAGGTCTGGCGTGGCGCCAATGCGCTGGAGTACGGCGCCAGCAGCCTGGGCGGCGCGATCAACTTTGTCTCGCCGACCGGGTTGACGGCGCCTGCCGCATCGCTGCGGCTGCAGGCCGGATCGTTCGGCCAGCGGCAGGCACAGGCCCAGCTGGCGGGCCGTGGCGAGCGGGTGGATGGCCTTCTGAACATCGGCCGCAGCGAGCAGGACGGCTGGCGCGAACAGTCGGCCTGGCGCACGCAGCGCCTGTCCGGCAATGTGGGCCTGCAGCTCACCGATACGCTGGAGCTGCGCGCCTTCCTGTCCCATGTGGATGCCGACATGCAGATGCCCGGCAGCCTCACGCGCGCGGCCATGCTGGCCAATCCGCGCCAGGCCGCGCCCGGCTATGTGGCCCAGGACGCCGGCAACAACTACCGCCAGACGCGCGGCGCCCTGCGCATGGACTGGCAGCCGCGCGAAGGCCTGCGCTGGACTACCTCGCTGTTCGCCGCGCAGCGCGACCGCTTCCACCCCATGACGATGGGCATCGTCCAGCAGGACATGCGCGACACGGGCCTGGACTCGCGGCTGGTGGCCGAACTGGGGCAGGGCGGGGGCCTCACGCGCAGGCTGGTGCTGGGCTTTTCCAGCGCGCAGCTCGATGGCGACGAATGGCGCTACACCAATGCGGGCGGCGCGGCCGGCACGTCCACGGGGCGCACGCGCGTGAAGGCGCAGCAGGACGTGGTCTATGGCGAATACAGCCACGGCCTGGGCGCACGCTGGACGCTGCAGGCCGGCCTGCAGTTCGTGCGCGCCCAGCGCCGCCAGGACAATCTGCTGGCGCCCGCCGCCAGCTACGACGTGGATTTCAGCCACACCTCGCCCAAGCTGGGCCTGCTGTTCGCAGCCACGCCCACGTCGCAGTGGTACGCCAACATCAGCGGCAGCTTCGAGGCGCCGCCCATTGGCGAGCTGGTCTACCAGCCTTCGCTGCCGCTGGGGCGCGCGCAAAGCGCAACCACGGTGGAGGCCGGCTGGCGCGGCCACGGCGAGGCCCTGGCCTGGGACGCCGCGCTCTACCACTCGCGCGTGCGCCGCGAACTGCTGGCGCTGACCGACGCCAGCGGCGCGGCCCTGGGCACCACCAATGCCGACCGCACCATCCACCAGGGGCTGGAGCTGTCCATGCAGGCAAGGCTTGCGCCGCGCTGGTCGCTGCGCACCCAGTACCTCTACAGCGACCTGCGCTTCGACAACGACGCCGTCTACGGCCGCCGTCGCCTGGCCGGCATCCCGCCGCATCTGCTGCGGGCCGAGCTGCAGTGGAAGGCCACGCAGCATGTCACGGTCGCGCCCGGCCTGGAGTGGCTGCCTTCGCGCACCTGGGTGGACCATGCCAACACCGTGGCCTCCGATGGCTATGCGCTGCTCAACCTGCGCTTGAGCGGGGCGCTGGGTGGTGGCTGGAGCTGGTTCGTCGAAGGCCGCAACCTGACCGACTGGCGCTATGCCGCGACCACGGCCGTACAGGCCAATGTGCGCGGCGTGGACGGCGCCTACTACTTTCCCGGAGATGGCCGGGCCGTGTACGCAGGCCTGAGCTGGCGCATGCCCTGAGGCGGCCGGGCGCAGCGGCGAAAGGCGCCGCTGCCATGGCGTGCGGCCTGGCATGGCCCGCCCCTGCCTTGTGCTAAAAATGAGCCGGTCCGTCCACCCCGATGCCCATCCAGCCAGAAGGAAAGGCACACCCGGCGCCATGAAGAGGCTTCTTTCCGACAAGGTGCTCCGGCGCCTGGTGCTCGGCAACCTGCTGGTGGCCGGCCTGCTGGGCCTGGCCACCTGGTTGAGCCTGCGTGCCAACCACCAGGCCGACCTGGACCTGGGCGTGGCCGTCACCCAGAACCAGGCCCGCAGCCTGAGCCTGGAGCTGAACGCCGAGATGCGGCTGGTGGACAACGCCCTGGCCACCGTCGCGGGCCGCTACCGCAGCCGGGGCCTGGAGGGCGCGGACGTGGCGGCGCTGGCCCTCTATGAAATCCTGCAGGAGCAGCGCGCCCTCGTTCCCTTCGTCACGGCGCTGCGCGTCACCGACGCCAATGGCCAGGTCCTGCAGACCGCCAACGAGGAGGAGCCGGCGTTCTCCGTGGCCGAGCGAAGCTACTTCGACCGCGCGCGCAACACCGACCGCATGGTGATCTCCGATCCGCTGGTCAGCCACTCCTTCAAGAAATGGGCCATCGTGCTGGCGCGGCGGCTGCAATCCGGCGACGGGGATTTCCAGGGCATCGTCTACGCGGTCGTCGCGGCCGAGCATTTCCAGTCGCTGTTCCGCCGCCAGGCCTTCGGGCCCGACAGCGCCATTGCGCTGCGTTCGGACAAGGATCTGCTGGTGGCCCGCTACGTGGCAGACGATCCCCAGCCCATGGCCGGCATCGGCGGCTCGGAAGTCTCGGGCGAGTACCGCCGGGCCCTGGCCGATGACCCGGAGCTTGGCTGGTACATCACGCCCACGCTGCTCGATGGCGTGGAGCGCATCACGGCCTACCAGCGCCTGGCCGGCTATCCGCTGACCGTCTTCACCGGCCTGGGCACGGAAAACTACCTGGCCGCGTGGCGCGCGTCGGCCTGGCGCGCCTGGGCGCTCACGGGCCTGTGCATCGCGCTGATCGCGCTGGGCTCGGTCAGCCTCTATCTGCTGCAGCAGCGCGAACGCGTGGCGCGCATCCGGCTCGCCGAGCTGCTGCGCCAGCAGGAACTGTTCATGGACAACGACCTCATCGGCATGGCGCGCCTGCGCGAGCGCCGGCTGCTGTGGACCAACCAGGCCCTGCAGCGCATGCTCAAGCGCCCGGCCGGCGAGCTGCTGGACCACTCGGCGCGCATCCTCTACCCGGACGAGGAAACCTACGAACGCGCCGGCGAACTGGCCTATGGCGCACTGCGCTCCAGCGGCAAATGCCATACCCAGATGCAGTTGCAGACCCGCGATGGCAGCCTGCTGTGGGTCGATGTCAGCGGCGCGGGCCTGGCCGATGGCGAATCGATATGGGTCTTCGTGGACATCGACGCCCTCAAGCGCGGCGAGCAGGCGGCCCAGCACCAGGCATTGCACGACGTGCTGACCGGCCTGGCCAACCGCCGCGCGCTGCAGGCGCGGCTGCAGCGCGCGCTGGCCCAGGCCGGCGGCCCCGGCCAGCTGGCCGTCTGCTTCATGGACCTGGACGGCTTCAAGCTCGTCAACGACACCGAAGGCCACGACGCGGGCGATGAAGTGCTGCGCATCATCGCCCGCCGCCTCACCACCCAGGCCCGCGAAACCGACTGCGTGGCCCGCCTGGGCGGAGACGAATTCGTGCTGCTGCTGGACGAACTGGCATCGGCCGACGACGCCCTGCAGATCATGCAGCGCTGCCTGGCTTCCGTCCGCCAGCCCATCCGCCTGCACGGCGGCGCCACTGTCCAGGTCGGCGCCAGCATCGGCATCGCACTCAACGCCTCCCGGGAAGATGCCACCCAGCTCCTGCAGCGCGCCGACGAAGCCATGTACGCGGCCAAGCGCGCGGGCAAGGGGCGGATTGTGGTGGCGGGTGGTGGGTAGGGTTTTGTCGGCTATGCCGCAGCTGTGATTGCGGCAGTTCAATCCATATCCGGATCCTCGTCGCAGCCCGAGCCATTGACGGAGCACATGGAGCCTATCTTGATTTTTCGCATGGGCTGCTTGGCCAACCTTTCACAGCGCGACATTTGCTCGGCATACATATCGTCCATGTGCGTGCCGTCAATCATGACCACTCCATTGCGAGTGATGGGCTTTGCCTGACCATCGGCAAGGGCGAAGGCCATTTTCCTGAGAAGAAAACTGGCATGGTGGCAAGGGCCCAGGGCCATGGCAATCCGGGCCATTTCAGGATCAGGATCCCGCTTTTTGGCCTGCGTCAGGCTGTCCATCTTTTCCATGAAAGCCCCGTCGTTTTGCGCGATCTGCCTCACCAGCGTGGTCATGCCCGCCTGATTGCGCTTTTTCACAAGATCTGCGATCTGGTCCTCCAGGCGCCTTGCCGCAGCGGCATCACCGAATGCAGCCAGAGAGGCGGATAGTGCATCGTTCTCGGCCGCCGATACTCCGCTTGGCACACACAGTACAGCGCTCGCAGCCAGCAAGGCGGCCATGATCCGGCGAGTCCGTATTGCGCCTTGCGGCAGCAGGCGTCCTCCCAATGCAATGGTGTTCATGTTCTTGAAGATGGATTGAAATGAAAAATCTCCATTGCGCAGGCGCAGTGGAGAAGAAGGGCTTGGGCGGGAATGGCCGAGCCGCTGAACTCTATCTCAAGATGCGAGTGGATATCCAGGGATCAGCCAGTCAATTGCTTTTCGAACCACCAGCTCATAACTCGGATTCAGACTTGGCGATTCCACTGCATCTCCGCGCAGCTTCGGTACCGACCCGGGCAAGGGGCGGACTGTGATGGCGGGCGGGTAGGGCTATGGGGGCCGTGGGCTAACAAGGCAAGACCTCGAATACCGAACCAAAAGACGACGTAAAGCCGTTGAGGGCCCGTGTGCACACGCGTGCCCGGTTGAATGCGATGTCGCAGAGCAGCGCGATGGCAAAGGCCAGATAGGCCATGTAGGCCAGGCCGATGTAGCTGCCAAACACAATGGTGTGCAGCCAGTCCTGTGCGAACAGATACAGCATGGCAGTCACCGCTGAGGCGGTCACCAGCACGATGGCCGGCAGTGCCAGCTGCAGCCCCGCCCGCCTGCGCCGCGCCGTCACGCCGGTCAGGGCCAGAAACACCAGTGCATTGGACGCAGTGAAGATCCTGAACTCCCGCACCAGGCTGGCCGTGGTCTGCTGGTAGGCCGACTCGATGAGTTCCACCAGCCGGGCGCGCATCTGGATCAGCGACGCCAACTGGGAGGCCTGGCGTTGCTGCGCGTAGGCGGCCTTGCGCTTGCGGCATTCACAGTCGGCGCGGCGCATGTCGGTCATGACCGAAGCCAGCTTGTCGGGGATACCAGCCTCGATCTCGCGCCGCACTGCGGCGATCTCGCCATCTGTCTTGCCAAGCGCCTGCTGGGCCAGGCCCGCCATGCGCGAGCCAGAAAGCGCATCCAGCTGGGTGCCCAGCCTGCGCTCGATCTCGATGCGCATGATCTCCTTGCCCAACCTTTCGACCAGCAATGGCGAGGAAAACGACAGGGCGAAGGCTGCGCCGAACACAAGCGTGCCCAGGATGCCGAAGCAAAGAATGAAGGTGCGCATGTGCAGGCGGGGCCGTGGCTTGTCAACCCTTGCGCGGAGCCATGCCCAGCGTGGCCAGCAGCCCCGCGCAGGCGTCCTCCACCAGGTCCAGCACGTCCTCGAAACCCCGGTCGCCGCCATAGTAGGGGTCGGGCACTTCGCGTGCCGTGTGCTCGGTGCAGAAATCCGTCAGCCGATGCACCTTGTGCCATTCGCCCTCGGGGCAGATCCGGCGCGCTGCAGATTCGTTGGCGCCATCCATCAGCAGCACCTGGTCGAATGTCCTGAAATCCTCGGCCTGCAGCTGCCGCGCGCGCTGCCGGGACAGGTCATAGCCGCGCCGGGCGGCATGGGCCTGGGAGCGGCGGTCAGGCGCCTCGCCCACGTGGTAGCCGTGCGTGCCCGCGGAGTCCACTTCGATGCGGCCGGTCAGCCCCGCGTCGGCCACCATTTTCTCGAGCACGCCATGAGCCGTGGGGCTGCGGCAAATGTTGCCGGTGCAGACCATGAGGATTCTTTTCCTCTTTGTGGCTGGCCTGTCGCCACCTGATTGTTCCCTGATTTGTTCCATCACCCAGCCTGTGGTCAGCAATGTGCAGTGGCAACCGACTCGCACGTCTGTCACTGCGTGCTGCGGAAGCCGGCCGAGCGCCATCATAGTCAAGCGTCTGCGAAAGAAGGTATGGATTTGCCCGTGGCGCCCAGTCCCAGCCATCGATCGTGCAGCTCTGGGTACGTTGGGCTTGTCGGCGTAGACAAAGACGCTGCGAATGCCGCCGCCGGGCTTGAGCTCGGCCACGGGCAGCAGTTAGTCTTGATAGATCAGGCCGCATTTATATGATTATTCTGATTTCTTATTTTCTAGAAGTTTTTTAATAGCGCTTTCTAGTGTTGGAAATAAATCCCAGCATTCTATAATTTTGTTGTTATATGATTTGGTAATTCCAAACTCATCTTCCACGTCGTCATAGATCAATTTTTTTTGCCTATGATTTGCTACTATATACAATCCATTTTTTTCTTGAAGATTATTTCTTATGCAATCCTCTCTATGTAATTCCACCTTAATTTTATCAAAATCTAATTTTAAATTGGCTGGCATTTTTTTAATCTCAGCGTCTATAAAATTACTCAATTCATTGTCGGTAATCTTTTTCCAAATCATTTTGTCTTCCACTATGGTATTGGTTGCTGTGGTCCTACCGAATTGGGGCCAGTTGCAGGATGCCAATGAGGGTTCTGATGATCTCTTCTTCCATGGTTTGTTACATCAGTTCTACCTAGAAATTTTCCGTTCCCATCGAAGGTGGCTCCTTGCAGATAGTCACCACTGCGTCCACTCCTAGTGCCCAGGGTAGTGTGTGGGCCCTCTGCTTTACTGTCGGGGAGATAATTTGCAGTCCTCGGATCTCGTGGTGGCCCACCTTTTGAGAAAGCAGATGGAGCACAGTTGTCGAAACCTCCTCTTCCAAAGGGTGATGGACCACCAATGTTAATTCCACCACCATTGCCTTCCAAAGGCATTATGGAGCCGGGCTTTATGTTTTTGTTGCTCTGTAATCCATCCAAGTCAATGGCATTGATGGGATCGCTTTCTACGTACCCAAACAAATTGACATCCCCACCCTCAAACAGAATCGGATCCTTCGCCGTCCACCTCCCAGTCTCCGCGTCATAGTCCCGTGCCCCAAACCGGGTCAACCCTGTCTCGGGGTCGTACAGACCGCCCGCATAGCCGAACGGCTGGAAGCCCGGGTTGCTGTCGTGGGTCACGCGGCCCCAGGCGTCGTAGTCCATGCGTTGCTGGATGTCGCCGGTTTCGGGGTCCACGACCAGGCGCACGCTGCCCAGGTGGTCGCTGACGATGTGGTAGTTCTTGCCGTCGCGCAGCAGGGCGCTGGGTACGTTGGGCTTGTCGGCGTAGACGAAGACGCTGCGAATGCCGCCATCGGGCTTGAGCTCGGCCACGGGCCGAAGGTCGTCCTGGTAGATCAGGCCGTATTGCAGGGTGCCGTTCTTGTGCTTTCCTATGCGCCGGTTGAGCGGGTCGATGAGGTAGTCGATGCGGTCGCCGCCCGGCAATTGCACCTGCCGCAGGTTGCCCATGCTGTCGTATTGGTAGGTGGTGGTGCCTGCGGGCGATGTTCTCTGGCGCAGGTCGCCGGCCGGCGTGTACTGGTAGGTGCTGTGCTTCCAGTGCAGCAGGCGGTCTTCGCTGTCGTAGCTGGCAATGGCCTGGCCGTTTTCATGGGTGCGGTTTCCATTGGCGTCGTAGGCCCAGACGGTGGACATGCCGTCCTGGGTGTGCCGGGTGAGCCGGCCCGCGGGATCGTATTCGTAGGCGTGTTCCTGTCGGGTGGCCAGGACACGTTCCGTCTGCCGGACGAGGCGTCCCAGCGGGTCACGCGTGTAGGCAAACTCCACGGGGGTGCCGTACTGGTGGTTGTCCGTCTCCAGGTCCTGCAGCAGCTGCAGCGCCTGGCTGTAGAGAGTGCTGATGGCGGGGGTGTTGAAGCTGGTGGCATCTGTCAGGCTTGCGGAAACATCAGGGCCCCAGCCCAGTGCGGCCACGGCGGGCGCGCCGCCGGCCGTGGCGGTGCGCAGGGCGCGGACCTGGTCCATGGCGTTCTGTATCCACCACGCGCTTGCGCTTTCCTCCTCTGCATACCGCAGCGGCGGCTGCAGGTGGCCGCGGATCTGCTCCACGCAGTAGTCCGGATCCACGTCCCTGGGCTGGCCATATTCCGCAATGTGGTCGATCCGCTGCCCGGGGTCCAGGTCCGGAGTGTCGAACAGCCAGTTCGCCGAGACACTGTCCCAGGGTGACAACGCTGCGCGCGGCATGGACGAGGGAATGAGACCCCGGCCGGGGGCATACCAGCCGCGCAGGCGGCAGGTGCGGGCCTCGGTGATGCGGGCGGCCAGGGCGCCTTCCAGCGTGCGCAGGCTTGCTGCAAGCCGCTGCCGTGTCGCTTGCGCCTGCGGGGAGTAGCCCCTGGCAAGCATCACAAAGCTGGCGCGGTCCACCTCGTTGAACCCGTTGTAGCCATAGTGCATGCTGCCGTAGCCGCCCAGGGTGCTGGCGACCAGGCCTTCTTTGCCGTAGCCCAGCCACAGGCTTCCCAGCGAGCGGGGCCGCCCCTGGTCGTAGTGCCCTATGGGCAGGTCGATGCGATCGCTGCCTGCGGCAATGCGCATCTGCGTGGGCCGCGCGTTGCGGTCCACGGTGGTTTCCAGGCTGGCGTTGACGGATCCGCTCCAGCGTTGCCCGGTGACGATGGAGTCGGTGCGGCTGTAGTCGATCTGCTGGCCCGCGCGGCTGACGCGTTCCAGCTGGCCCACGGCATCGTAGTGCACGGTGGTGGTGCCGGCGTTGCTGGCGATGGAGGACAGCCGCGCGCCCGCGTCATAGCCGAAGCGGATGGTTTCCCCGCCCGGCCGGGTCACGCTGGCGGGCTTGCGCTCCAGGTCGTACCGCCACAGGATGCTGCCCTGGGGCGCCAGGTAGCTGGCAGGCTGGTTGACGCCGTCATAGGTGAAGCTGTGGGTGGTGCCGGCCGGCGTGGTGAGGCTGAGCAGGTTGCCCGAGGCATCATGGCTGTAGCGGATGCTGCGCCCGTCTGGCAGGGTGCTGTTGGTCAGCCGGCCTGCGGCGTCGTAGCTGAACCGGCTCTCACGCCCCAGGACGTCGGTGGCCGTGGCCAATTGGCCTGCGCCCGGGCTGCCATGGGGGTGGTAGGCCAGCGCCAGCCTGCGGCGGGCGCCATCCCGGTCCTGCATCTCCACCTGGCCCAACTGGCCACGCTCCGTGTAGCCGTAGCGCACCTGGGCCTGCGCGGGAGTGTCCACGGCGACGGGCTGCATGAGCGCGTTGTAGGTCACCGTGGTCTGGGCGCCATCGGGCGCCGTGGTGGTGATGGCCGGCTGCGTGCCCTGGTACAGGCGCTGGCTCCAGGAGGCGCCGTTGGATGACTGGTGCTGCGAGGCCCAGGCCGAGAACTGCTGCCCGTCCCATTTCCCGGTGCGCAGTTCCGATTGCCATGTGCTGGTGCGACCGTTGGCCAGCGTGACGCTGCGCTGCGCCGACACGGCCCCGAAGGCAGGGTCTGCGTTGCGGCTGATGGAGTAGGTCGTGCCATTGGCCTGCTTGGTGCTGGAGTCGCCATACAGGAGGCTGCCCGTCTTGACGGATTTCAGGCCATCGAATCCGGTGCTGGTTTTCTGCAGGCGGCTGTCGGCCAGGGACCACTGCCGCACGGTCTTGCTGCGGCCTTCGGCCGTGGTGGCGGTGATGGTGTTGTCGCTGGCGCGGCTCAGGGTCCAGCCGCCGCCGTCCGGGGCCTGGTTGCTGACGAGCTTGCCCCGGGCGTCATAGCGGAAGCGGTCCACGCCGCCGCGCGGATCGTGGTATTCGCTGAGCAGGCCTTGCGCGTCATAGACCATGCGATGGGTGGCGCCGCCGGGCTCGGTGACCGATTGCAGCAGTCCGTCTGCACCATAGGCCAGCAGGGTGCGCTGGCCGTCGAAACCGATGGCCTGCGTGACACGGTGGCTGCTGTCGCGCAGCAACCGGGCGGTGTTGCCGAAGGCATCGCTGACCGACAGGAGATGGCGGTCCGCGTCGTAGGTGTTGGAGGACAGGACCTGCCCGGTGAACGCACTGCGTACAGAAAGCGGCAGGCCCTGCGGCGAGAATTCCTCGTAGCTCTGTCCGCCCTCGCGTCCCACGATGTGCGCGGCGCTGCCGCTGAATGCGGGCAGGCCGGTGGACAGTTGCAGCAATTGCCCCGATTCGGCCGTGAGCAGCAGCCCGGTGTCGCCGCCGTGGCCTATCAGGCGTACCTTGCCCAGGCCTGCGAGATCAGCCGTGCTGTGGAGCACCTGCTTTTGCCCGAAGGGCTTGACCTTCTGGATGCGGGGGGTGCGGCCTTCGGGCACCAGCAGGCTGCCATCGGGTCCCGCGGTGGCCCTGTCAATGTCGGCATCGAAGTTCTCGCTTGTGAAGCGGCCCGCGCCATCGAGCCGGTAGAGCCGGAGTGCCTGATCCTGCCAGTCGCCTTCCCGTGCGCCGATCCAGACGTCGCCCGTGGATGAGGCGACCACCTTGTAGGGGGTCGCATTGCGATCCGGCAAGGCCAGCGCGGTCAGGGTGCCGGAAGGGGTCAGGTGTACCAGTTGGCGGCTGTAGCCTGCGGTGACCGCCATCAGGCTGCCGTCTGGCAAGGCGGCGATGGAGTGCGCCACAAACGGCACATTCACCGCCCGATACGGAGTACCTACGTCCAAATGGTCATGCGGCTTGCCATTGCCGGCCACGGTGTCCACTGTCCCGTCGGGGGAGACGAAGCGCAGGCGCTGGTTGCCGGCATCCATGATGTACAGGCCGCCGCCGGGTGCCTGGGCCATGAGGCTGGGCGCATTGAACAGTGCATCGCGCGCGGGACCGCCGTCCCCGGAGAAGCCTTGCCGGCCCTGGCCCGCAAGCAGTTCACCCGTCTGCGACAGGGCATCCACACCGGCATGCAGCAGCACCTGGTGGCCGCGGGCGACGGCGATTCGGCCATCGTGCAGGAGCAGGGCGGGATCGCGCAGGGTGATGAGGCTGCGCGGCTGCAGCCCCTGGACCATGCGGGTGGATGGCAGTGGCTCGGTGCCTGATACGTAGAGCACTTGCCTGTCCGCGTCATACAGGCGCAGGCCCTTGAGGGTCCAGCCGCCGACCTGGGCTTGCGAGATGTCGACACCCAGCCTGGGCGGCGGCTGGATCACGCGCGCAGGCCGTGTGCGCGACAGGGAGATGGCGACCCTGGCGCCGAAACTCTCACGCCCGATCTGCGCGTCCGAGGGCGCAAGGCGCTCGAACGCGCGTGTGAAGTCGGCGGGGCGGGTGTAGTAGACGGCCTGGTAGCTGTAGTGGACGCTGGTGTGCAGATGGGTGCCGTAGGACAGCGGCCGGCCATAGGCGTCGGTGCCATCCCAGCCGCTTTCGGCGAGCGCCGCAGCCTGGGAGAAATCCGCACCCTGCCAGCGCCTGGTGATGCGCCTGCCGGCGATGGAATGACGGACCTCGGCATGCCGCAGGGAGGGCGGCGCGGTGAAGCCGGAAGACTTCACGCGGGTTCTCCAGGTGGTCTGCTCGCTGGCGGCGGGGCGCTTGTTCAGCGTCCTGTCGCTGCGGTAGTAGAGGTCGAAGGGCATGCCCTGCAGGGGAATGCGCTGGCCTGCGGCGCGCTGCTTGATGTAGATGTCGCAGCCGCACTCCATGTCCTCGCCGGGCTCGTCAAGGGACGGGTCGCTGTTGTCCGTGTCGTCGGGGTCGGGAGGGCTGTCATCACCCGGGTCGTCCGTGCCGGGGTCATCGGCGGGCGGTGGCGGGTCCGCATCGTCAGGCGGTCCCCACGGCCAGTTGCAGTCCCAGGGCGTGAAGTGCTCCATGGGCGTGCGCCACAGTTGCGCACCTGCCGCGTGCATGCGGGCCAGGGCCTGCAGCTCATCGCCGGTGATGCCCAGTTCGGCCAGCTCCTGCGCGGTGGCCGCTCGGCGCTCGCGGGTCACGCGCAGGGCGGCCCTGCCGCCTTCGACGGAAAGCACTTCCACCACGCGCCCGTTGTCCGATCCCACCCAGGCCATGCGCTCGAAGTCGTACCAGCCCGCGGGCACGGCCGTGCCCACCGGTGCGCCGATGAAGTTGGTGGTGTAGGTGTAGACGGGGCGGTCGAAGCGCACATGCCGGGCGCCCAGGGCCAGGGCCTCGTCGGCCGAGAAGTTGGCGGCCCAGGTGTAGCCCACGCTGGAGGGCAGTTCCCCGGGCATGGCCTGGGGGCCGCTGGCGCCCACGGTGTATTCGGAGACACGCACGGTCAGTTGCGGCAGGGCACGCGTGCTGCCGTCCGGCATTTCCGCCGTGGCGCGGGTGCCGGCGGGGAAGATGATGGTGGTGCGGCGCGGGCCGCGTTCATCGGTGGTCTGCGCCCCCCAGTAGGCCTGCAGCCGGGGTTGGTCCAGGTCGATGCTGCTGTACTGGAGGTCCAGTGGCGTGAGCACCACGTCTTCTGCAATGGACCAGTCGCGCACGCTGGTGGCAAGCTTGCGCTGCACGGGCAGGTAGCCGGGTTTTTCGTAGTGGACGGTGAGCCAGCCGCCGCCGTTGACGGCCAGGTCGAACCAGCCATCGGCGCGCGTGCGCGTGTGGCCGAACCGGGGATGGCCCTGCACGCGGACAAGCACGCCGGCCAGTGGCGCCCCCGCCCGGTCCAGCACCTGGCCGCGCAGCACGGCGGCACGCACCGGGTCCAGGGTGCCGGGGGCGACGCCCTGTTGTATGGGGTCGGTGCCTTCATGGAGGAAGCGGGTGCTTTCGGCAAACGAGGTCAGCTGGTTGGGCGTCAGCGGCGAGGCGCGGTCTGCGGGATTGGCGGGCAGTTGCCGGTCATCGCTCACATTCAGAGCAAAGCTCTGGATGCTGGTGCGCCCGCCGTCGTCGCGCACGCGCAATTCCACAAAATGCCGGCCCTGGCCGGCAGGGGTCCAGCGCAGTACCTGGTTCGGCATGGAGCCGGACAGGGCCATGCCTTCAGGCGCACCGGCCGCAGCGAGCTCCACGGCCAGGGGCCGGCCCCCGCTGTCCACCGCCCGCACCAGGTAGGACCAGGGCGTGCCGGCCTGTGCCAGCAGCGCTGGCATCGTGGTGAAGCGGGGCAACTCGCCGGCCTGCTCCATGGGTGAAAGATCACGGTTGCCTGTGGCGCCACCCGTTGCCGGCGCATCCTGTGTTGCAGCGTCGATGCGCAGGACAAGTTGGCCGTCCTGCTGGGTGGCGTAGAAGGCGCGCAGGTCGGGCGTGCCCGGTACATGGTCGCCGGAAGTGTCCAGGGCAAGAGCAGGAATGGACCCCCAGCCGGCGGGCAGCAGGCTCGGCGAGCGCAGCTGCGGGTCGGCCCAGGCCAGCGACCCGGCGGCGGTCACGGCGCTGCCCAGCACCAGCAATGCCAGCTGCAAGGGCACGCCGGGTCGGTGCCCGCATCGCCGGGCCAGCACAACCACCAGCACGGCCAGGGCCAGTACCGCAGCCCATTGCAGGGAGGGGACGGGCGTGGGGCCGGTGCCGGGCGGATGGGCCCTGATCTGGAACTGGATGGGCCGGCCCGCAGACTCCACCAGATAGTCGCCGGGTGCGCCGATGGCCAGCGTGACCAGGGCATCGCCGCCCAGTCCCAGGCGCGCGATGGGCAGTTGCAGCTCGATCTGCTCCAGCGTTTCGCCCTGGACCGTTCGGGTCTCCACGGGCCTCATGGCGGCGTCGATGGTGCTGGGGTTGCCGAATTTGCCTGTGCCCGCACCTGGCTCGCAGGCGCTCAGCGTGATGGGGCCGGCCCGGGTTCCTGCCTCATCCACGGTCTGCACCTGCACCATGTACTCGGCGCCCGAGATGCGGGCGCTGCCATGGCGATCGACGACGGTGGCGCTGCAGCCCGTGCCCGCGTCATTGTCCGTATCGATGTAGATGCTGTAGGTATTGGCGCTGATGGGCTGGGCAAAGGCGGCGCTCAGTCCAACGAGAAAAACCAGGAGGAGGATCGACAGGAATCCGGCAATGGCCTGTGATGGCCCATATCGACGCCTGCGGCCGGGGCGCCGCAGGCCATCCTCTGAGAAAAGACCGCTGTGGCTGGTGTGGCCGCTGTGGCCGACTGGCCATCGCAGCCTGCGGCTGGCCATGAAACTGAAACGCATGCTATCCCCCCCCTCTGGTCTTCGAACGGCAGCCGGTGTTCTTGGCGCCGACTCTCCGCAGGACCCCTGCGCTGGAGGTGGAGCCTTGAGGGGGTCAGGTGCTGCGGTCGGGTCGGCTATAGCTGGGAAGACTATCTGCCGGCAGGGGAGGCCGGAATTGGACGATTCTGATTTTTGGCTGGTTCTATGTACAGCTTTCCTAGGACTGGCGAGCGCTGCGCACCTGCCGGGCCGCGTATGCTGCGCCCATGGTGGAACTGCTTTGTTTCTGGATGGCCCGGGTGGGCGCGGCCCTGCTGGAGTTGCGGTTGCTGCGCAGCGGCGACGGCGGCTTCAGGGTGATGGCGATCACGGCGGCCATCGTGGTCATCGTGTGCCTGGCGTTGCTGTCCTTTTACGCCTGAACCCGCCGGTCGGGCACGGCCAGGCGCCTTGTCGGCAGGGCATGGTGCCACGCCGCGATGGGCAGTTGCTGAACCGCTCCTGTGCGGATTCTTCGGTCACGGCGGAATCGAGGCATCAATCATGTGCGGCCCGGTGATCTTCTGCGACGGGATCCAGACCAGGTAGGACCTCCACATGCCCCGATCATTGCAGTACACGAGGTACTCGCCTGGATCCAGACTGCTCTCCCGGTATTGGAATTGCACGCAGCCGACAGCTTGGTTCTTGCCCAGCGCGATGGCGATGTCCCGGCTGAAATCAGTTCTCCAAGGACCAGGATAACGCTCGGTGAGCGGCACACTTTTCGGCGCAGGCACAAGGAAAGCCACGACCAAAAACGCTGCGGCGATCACTGCCGCTGCTCTCAGTTTGTTGTTCATCTCTGTCTTGATCGGCCTCTGCAGTCAAACAATGCGCAACGACATGCCCGCCTTCCTGGGCAGCAGGGAGGGCTCGAAGCCATAGCGGCGATAGAACTCCGGCGTGCCGTGGTCGGCCATGAGGCTGACATAGGCCGTGGGCAGGGCATTGCCGTGGATGTACTGCATCAGGCGCTGCATGATGAGGTGGCCCAGGCCCTTTTCTGGTGCTCGGGGATGACGGCGATGTCCACGATTTCGAAGAAGCAGCCGCCGTCTCCGATCACGCGGCCTATGCCAACGGGTGTTGCATCGGCATAGACGACCACGCTGAACAGACCGTTTTTCAGGCCGATGGCGGCCGCCTCGGGCGACTTGCGGCTCAGGCCGGCAGCCAGCCGGATCTGGATGTAGTCCTGGACGGGGGGGACGTGGTCTTCAATGCGGTAGTTCATGGATGGTGAGGGCGCCAGGGGCATATCGGAGGATCGGCAGAGCGCCATCGTAGGCAGGCGTCTGTCCGATGCCCACGGCAGAGCCTTCGGCCAAGGCCGGCCATGGTGACTGCGTTGGAGTGCGCTTGCACCGTGCCCAGCGCACGCTGTGCAGTTCGGCGCGCGGCAGGCTTGGGAACAGCTTTGCGGCTGCGTTGCGGGTTTCGCGCGCATCCTGTCGCAGCAGCCGCCGCATGGCGGGGACATGTGAGCCGATGCGCCACAAGAAAGACAGCCGTTTGTTCTGCGCACTGGCGCAATCGGTCCCACAGAATGAAGTCATCGCAACAGTGAGTGGACGGATACCAGATGGACCAGGCAATGCAAGAAGTGAGATGTGCCAGTTGCAATCGCAAGCTGGCCATGGGGGTCTTCCTGCAACTGAGCATCAAGTGCCCGCGCTGCGGGACGCTGAATTCATTGAGGGCCGATCAGAGCCCCCCATCCGAGTGCCATCGAGCGCCTTCCTGTCATCAAGAAAGGCCATCGATATGACAATCCACGCAACCACCATAGTTCCCATTGGTACCGAATACGTGGCATCGGCATCCGGCATCCAGATCCCTCAGGGGGCAACGTATGGCCAGATCCAACGCCCGGGCACGGACCTGCAGACCGAGTACACGGTTGCTCTCTTCGAATCGCCCTGTCCGGCAAGCATCGCGGTGAACGACTCGCGGCACACGATTGCGATGGATGTGATTTTCACGGGGGATGCGCTCAGCAAGCCCGGCAGCCATCTGGTGTTGGCATCGCGGCACAAGGGCGGCACCTACAAGCAGGCTGGAGATCATCGTTCTGCAGCCATCATCGCTGGCGCACTGTGGGGCGAAGGCGTTGTGGGCCTCGAAGAGATCGAGATCGACACTAATCGGCTGAACAAACACCACGGCAATTCCGATGCGAACCAGCTCCAGACTGGGAGGTGGTATCGAATGGCCATCGAAACCGTGGCACAAGGGGGTGGTGTACTGCTTGACGGTCGTGTTTGGGACGCCTTCACTGGAGCACTGATCTATACGAACCCTCCCGTGTGGTCGGATTTTCCGACCAGCTACAACATCCACAACCAGCGAGTTCTGCTGTCAGCGGTGTCTTTTGGAACGGGTGGATTCCGGTATTCGAACCTGAAGAGCTATTGGTCCAACGGCAGCGAATGGGTGTTCAACCCTTAAGGCTTCAAAGCCCGCCAAGCGCGGGCTTTTGACGAGCCCCTCAGTGCAGGGCCACCATCAACTGCCCGTTCTCGCTGCGCACCGCATGCGCGCGCACGGAGTGTTCGGGCGCTTCCAGGCATTCGCCGGTGGCCAGGTCGAAGTGGTGCTTGTAGATGGGCGAGGCGACGACGACGCGCTCGCCCAGGCTGCCGACCAGGCCGCGTGCGAGCACGCTGGCGCCGCAGCGCGGGTCCACGTTGTCTATGGCGTAGAAGCGGTCTTCGCCCAGGCGAAAGACCGCCACATGCCGGCCTTCGACCAGCGCGCAGACCCCCGTGTCGGGCACGATGTCGCGGGTGGCGCAGACGGGCATCCAGTGTTCTTGGGTGGGGTGTGTCATGGCAGTGCCTTGTCTGTGGTGTCGGTGCGGGCCGGGACCAGGCCAGGATCAGGCCATGGCCTCGCTGCGTTCTTCGGTGCGTGCCGGGCGGATCTGGCCGCGCTCCTGCACGAAGACGATGTGCTCGTCGGGCTGGTCGCTGTTGATGAAGCTGCGAAAGCGCTGGCGCACTTCGGGCGTGGTGACGGCGGTCTTCCACTCGCACTGGTAGGTGTCCACCACATGCTGCATCTGGGCCTCGAGTTCGGCGCCCAGGCCCAGGCTGTCGTTGACCACCACGTCCTTGAGGTAGTCCAGGCCGCCTTCCAGGTTTTCGCGCCAGGTGCTGGTGCGCTGCAGCCGGTCGGCCGTGCGCACGTAGAACATCAGGAAGCGGTCGATGAGCTGCAGCAGTCTGTCCTTGGACAGGTCGGAGGCGATCAGCTCGGCGTGGCGCGGCTTCATGCCGCCGTTGCCGCAGACGTAGAGGTTCCAGCCCTTGTCGGTGGCGATCACGCCCACGTCCTTGCCCTGGGCCTCGGCGCATTCGCGCGTGCAGCCCGAGACGCCGAACTTGATCTTGTGCGGCGCGCGCAGGCCCTTGTAGCGGTTTTCCAGCTGCACGGCCAGGCCCACGCTGTCGTCCACGCCGTAGCGGCACCAGGTGGAGCCCACGCAGCTTTTGACGGTGCGCAGCGACTTGCCGTAGGCATGGCCGGACTCGAAGCCGGCGGCAATCAGTTCCTCCCAGATCAGCGGCAACTGCTCCACGCGCGCGCCGAACAGGTCCACGCGGGCACCGCCCGTGAGCTTGGTGTACAGGCCGTATTTCTTGGCCACCTGGCCCACGGCGATCAGGCCGTCCGGCGTGACCTCACCCCCGGGCATGCGCGGCACCACGGAGTAGCTGCCGTCCTTCTGGATATTGCCCAGGTAGTAGTCGTTGCTGTCCTGCAGGCTGGCCAGCTGCGGCTGCAGCACGAACTCGTTCCAGCACGAGGCCAGGATGCTGGCCGCCAGCGGCTTGCAGACATCGCAGCCCAGGCCCTTGCCGTGGCGGTGCAGCAGCTCGTCGAAGGTCTTGATGCCGCCCACGCGCACCAGGTGGTACAGCTCCTGGCGCGAGTGCGGGAAATGCTCGCAGACATGGTTGTTGACGGCCATGCCGCGCCTGGCCATCTCGGCCTTCATGACCTGGGTGGCCAGGGGCACGCAGCCGCCGCAGGTGGCGCCTGCCTGGGTGCAGGACTTGAGCCCGGCCATGGTGCAGGTGCCTTCGCCCACGGCCGCGCAGATCTGCGCCTTGGTGACGTTGTTGCACGAGCAGATCTGCGCCGTCCCGGGCAGGGCGTCCACGCCCAGGCCGGGCCTGGCCTTGCCGTCGCTGGAGGGCAGGATGAGGAACTCGGGCTCCTCGGGCAGGGCGATGCCATTGAGTGTCATCTGGAGCAGGGTGCCGTACTCATCGGCATTGCCCACGAGCACGGCGCCCAGCAGCTGGCGGCCGTCCTCGCTGACCACGATCTTCTTGTAGACCTGCTTGCGCTCGTCGATGAACTGGTAGTTGCGGCTGCGCGGCGTCTTGCCCTGGGCGTCGCCGATGCTGGCAACATCCACGCCCATGAGCTTGAGCTTGGTGCTGAGGTCGGCCCCGCCAAAGGCGGCCTCGGCCTCGCCCGCGATGTGGCGTGCCGCCACGCGCGCCATGTCGTAGCCGGGTGCCACCAGGCCGAAGGTCTGCTCGCGCCAGGAGGCGCATTCGCCAATGGCGTAGACGCTGCGGTCGCTGGTGCGGCAATGGTCGTCCACGGCCACGCCGCCGCGCGGGCCTATGGCCAGGGCGCACTGGCGCGCGATCTCGTCGCGCGGGCGGATGCCGGCCGAGAAGACGATCATGTCGGTCTCCAGGTGCGTGCCGTCGGCAAACACCATGCGGTGGCGGGCCGTGGCGCCGTCGGCGATCTCCAGCGTGTTGCGGCCCGTGTGCACCTGCACGCCCAGGTCCTCGATCTTGCTGCGCAGCACGCGGCCGCCGCCGTCGTCCACCTGCACGGCCATCAGGCGCGGGGCGAACTCGACCACATGGGTCTCCAGGCCCAGGTCGCGCAGGGCCTTGGCGCATTCCAGGCCCAGCAGGCCGCCGCCCACCACCACGCCGATGCGTGATTTCTCGGCCGAGGCCCGCATGGCCTCCAGGTCTTCGATGGTGCGGTAGACAAAGCAGTGCGGCCGGTCGCGCCCCGGCACGGGCGGCACGAAGGGTGCCGAACCCGTGGCCAGCACCAGCCTGTCGTAGGGGATGACCTCGCCATCGGCCGTGGTCACGGTGCGGTCGCGCCGCTCCACCGCTGCGGCCTTGGCGGCCAGGCGCAGCGTGAAGCCGCTGGCCTCGAAGAAGCCGGGCTCGACCAGGCTCAGGTCCTCGGCGCTCTTGCCCGAGAAGAACTCCGACAGGTGAACACGGTCGTAGGCGGCGCGGGGCTCCTCGCACAGCACGGTGACGTTCGCATCCGCCAAACCCAGGGCATGCAACTGCTCGAGAAATTTGTGGCCCACCATGCCGTGGCCGATCACAACGATGTTCATCTGGCGTCCTGCGTTCTGCATCCAGTGTTTGCGGGGCCGCAGGCCGTTGGCCGGCGGGTCAGCGCAGCCAATGCAAGCGCCGTGCCAGCATGCGGTGCGGCGCCGGCCCGTGGTGCATGGCTGTCCGGCCGGCACACGGCGTGCACCGCAATGCGTCCATTGCACCGGGCGGGGGCGGGGTGCTCCGTGGTGGTGCGCAAGATCCCCCGGGATGCGTTGGCCGCGACACCAGAGGGCTACACCGGGTCCAGGGTGGAGGGCTTCTTGCGCCAGGCTTCGGGCGGGCAGCCAAAACGCGAGGCAAACCAGCGGGTGAACGTGCTGTGGCTGCTGTAGCCCAGCATGGCGGCGATCTGGGCGATGCCATGGTGCGGATTGTCCAGGTAACGCAGGGCCAGCTCGTGGCGCACTTCGTTCAGCAGCTCGCTGAAGCTCAGGCCTTCGCGGTCCAGTTCGCGCTGCAGCGTGCGCAGGCTGCGTCCCATGCCCTGCGCCACGCCCGCGCAACTGACATTGCCTGAAGGCAGCAACAGGTAGATGGTCTTGCGCACCTGCTGGACGACGGAGGCCGCGCGGTGCGCCGGCATGGCCTCCACCAGCTTGAGCGCGTAGCGGGCCAGGGCGGGGTCGGCCAGCGGGTTGGGTTCGTCCAGGTCGGCGGCGCGGCAGACGATGCCGTTGAACTCGGCACCGAAGCTGATGCGGCAGCGGAACATGCGGCGGTGCACCGACATGTCGGCCGGCGCTGCGTGGCTGAAGCACACGGACTGCGGGCGCCAGCGTTCGCTCAGCAGCAGCTCGCACAGTCGCCACAGCACGCCCATGGCCAGCTCCACGGACTGGCGCTGGGCGCCGTGCAGCACAAAGTCCTCGCGCAGGATGACGATGCCGCCCGCATCCTCCAGGTGGATCAGCAGCGATTCGTTGACCAGGTGCATGTGCGCGATCAGCGTGTTCAGCGCGTGGCGCAGCGTGGGCTGGTGCAGCAGCAGCAGGCTCACGGCGCCGAAGCTCGACAGCTGTCGGGACCGGGCCATGCGCAGGCCGAAGGATTCGCAGCCGGTGGAAAGGGCTGCGGCCTCCAGCAGCCGCGTGACGATGGCCACGTCCACCAGCTGGTCCTGCTCGCGCAGCAGGGCGGGGCGCAGGCCGGCCTGGCGCAGCGCCTTGTCGGGGTCGCCTCCCAGCTCGCGCATGACGTCCGAAAAATGGGTCAGCGCCGCTGCGCGCACCAAGGTGACCATGCTTGCCCTCCTGTCCGGCCGTGGCTGTTCTGGCACGAAATGCAAAGAGGATGGCATGGCTTGCAAACCCTGTGGAACCGGGTTTTCCTACATTGCACAGACCGGGTCCATTGCCACGTTGCCAGGGGCCGGGGGACACACAACAACGACAGGAGACAGGCATGCGCATAGAGCCCATGACATGCGCCATCGGCGCCGAGTTGCTCGGCGTGCGGCTGGCCGACGCGGTGCGCGACGACGCGCTTTTTTCGGAGATCCGGGCGGCGCTGCTGCGCCACAAGGTGCTGTTCCTGCGCGACCAGGACCTGGCGCGCGCCGAGCACGTGGCCTTTGCGCGGCGCTTCGGCGAGCTGGAGGACCACCCGGTGGCCGGCAGCGACCCCGGGCATCCGGGCCTGGTGCGCATCTACAGGACGCCCGAGCAGCCCAACGACCGCTACGAAAATTCCTGGCACTGCGACGCCACCTGGCGCGAGGCGCCGCCCATGGGCTGCGTGCTGCACTGCGTGGAGTGCCCGCCCGTGGGCGGAGACACGCTGTGGGCCAACATGGCGCTGGCCTACGAACGACTGCCGGATGCCGTCAAGGCGCTGATCGCGCCGCTGCGCGCGCGCCACAGCATCGAGTGCACGTTCGGCGCGGCCATGCCCATCGAAAGGCGGCTGGCGCTCAAGGCCCAGTACCCCGATGCCGAGCATCCCGTGGTCCGCACCCATCCCGAGACCGGCGAGAAGGTGCTGTTCGTGAACGGCTTCACCACGCATTTCACCAACTTCCACACGCCCGCCAATGTGCGGGTGGGCCAGGACTTCACGCAGGGTGCCTCCGGCCTGCTGCAGTACCTGATCAGCCAGGCCGCCATCCCCGAGTACCAGGTGCGCTGGCGCTGGCAACCGGGCAGCGTGGCGATCTGGGACAACCGCGCCACCCAGCACTACGCGGCCATGGACTACCCGCCCAGCCACCGCAGGATGGAGCGCGCGGGCATCGTCGGCACGCCGACCTTCTGAACCACCACGAGCACGATAAAAAAGGAGACACGCCATGAACTTCCTCGACGGCCACCTGTTCCCGGAAAACCAGCCCCCCCTGATCATCACGGCCGCGCCCTATGCGCCGTCGTGGCTGCCCTCGGACTTTCCCGGCGAGATCGCCGTGACCATGGAGGAACAGATCCAGAAGGCGGTGGACTGCTACAACGCGGGCGCCACCGTGCTGCACCTGCATGTGCGCGAGCTGGACGGCAAGGGCAGCAAGCGACTGTCCAAGTTCAACGAGCTGATTGCCGGCGTGCGTGCGCGCGTGCCCGAGATGATCATCCAGGTGGGCGGATCGATCAGCTTCGCGCCGGAGACCGAAGGTGCCGCCGCCAAGTGGCTGTCCGACGACACGCGCCACATGCTGGCCGAGCTGCAGCCCGTGCCCGACCAGGTGACGGTGACCATCAACACCTCGCAGATGAACATCCTGGAGCAGTTCGATGCGCGCGACATCCGCGGCACCTCCATGGAGGACCCCGCCATCTTCAATGCCTACAAGGAGATGACGGTGCCCGCCCAGCCGGGCTGGGCCGAGGAGCACATCCGGCGCCTGTCGGCCGCCGGCATCCAGAGCGCCTTCCAGTGCTACAACATCAACAGCTTCGAGTCCGTGGAGCGGCTGATGCGCCGGGGCATCTACAAGGGCCCGCTGGTGATGAACTGGGTGGCGATCGGCGGCGGCATGGACGCGCCCAGCATCTACAGCCTGGCCCACTTCGTGCGCGCCGTGCCCGACGGCGCCGTGCTCACCGTGGAAAGCTCGGTGCTCAACGTGCTTCCCGTGAACATGATGGGCATCGCCATGGGCCTGCATGTGCGCTGCGGCACGGAAGACAACCTCTGGAACCAGGGCCGCACGGCCAAGATGGGCACGGTGGCGCAGATCGAGCAGCTGGTGCGCATCGCCCGCGAATTCGGCCGGCCCATCGCCACGGCGCAGCAGGCGCGGGACATCAGCAGGATCGGCGTGTTCTACGACTCCGTGGATGAGACGCTGGAGGCCAACGGCTTTGCGCCCAACCGCAACGGCGCCCAGCAGGGCTTTCTGCGCAAGGCCGCCTGAACCGGGAGCCCACCATGAAACGCATGGCCCCCTGGATTCCTGTCGCTCTGGCCGCCGCGCTGCTGGCCGGAGGTGCCCAGGCCTTCGGCGACAAGCCGGACCGGCCGGTCCGGCTGGTTGTGCCGGCGCCGCCGGGCGGCACCATCGATGTGTTCGCGCGCATCATCAGCGATCAATTGGCGCAGGAGATACGCCAGCCCGTCATCGTCGAGAACCGGCCCGGTGCCGGTGGCGCCATCGCCGTCAAGTACATGCTGTCCCAGCCGGCCGACGGCAATACGCTGCTGGTGACGGTGACCAACATCCTCACCGAGGTGCCCCACGTGCTCAAGGTCGGCTTCGACCCCCTGAAGGACGTGCAGCCCGTCGCGCAGATGGCGCGCTCGGTGATGCTGTTCATCGCGTCGCCGCAGTTTCCCGCGCGCGACGGGGCCGAGGCCATCGCCTACGTGAAGGCCCATCCGGGAACGCTATCGTTCGCCTCGTACAGCCAGGGAACGGCCTCGCAGTATGCGGGCGCCATCCTCAACCGCAAGGCGGGGCTGGACATGGAGCACGTGGCCTTTCCCGGCTCGGCGCCCGCGCTGGCGCAGGTCATGGGCAACCAGATCCCGCTGATGTTCGACGGCTCGGTGACCGCCAGGCCGCTGATCGCGGGCGGCAAGGTCAGGCTGCTGGCCGTGGCCTACAAGAGCCGCCTGCCCGATTACCCGCAGGTGCCCACGCTGGCCGAGCTGGGCTACCCGGAGGTGGATTTCAGCAACTGGAGCGGGGTGTTCGCCTCCGCGCAGACGCCGCGCCCCCTGCTGGAGAAGATCCATGGCGCGCTGGCCCGGGTCAACGCCCGCAAGGCCGTGCGCGAGCGCTATGCGGGCACGGGATTCGAGTCCATCGAGGGCGAGAGGTCGATGGAGCAGATGTCGGTCGACCTGCGCGCCGAGTTCGACCGCAATGCCGCCATCGTCAGGAACTTCGATATCCGGCTCAACTGATCCGGCAGGACCCGACCCCATCACCACCCCATCACCCCCCCATCACCCCCAGGAGACTCCATGGCAAAGGCCATCCGCTTTCATGCAACCGGCGGCGCCGAGGTGCTCAGGCTGGAGGACGCCGAGGCCGGCGCCCCGGGCCCCGGCCAGGCGCGCGTGCGCCACAGCTTCATCGCCGTCAACTTCATCGACATCTATTTCCGCACCGGCCGCTATCCGCTGGACCTGCCCAGTGGCCTGGGCTCGGACGCCGTGGGCGTGGTCGAGGCCGTGGGGGAGGGCGTGACCGAAGTGCGGCCCGGCGACCGCGTGGGCTATCTGATGGGCCCGCAGGGCGCCTACAGCGATGTGCGCGTGATGCCGGCCGAGGTGCTGATCCCCCTGCCTGACGGCATCAGCGACCGCACGGCAGCCACGCTGATGATGAAGGGCATGACGGCCCAGTACCTGTTCCGCCAGGTCCATCCGCTGCAGGGCGGCGAAACCATTCTCTACCACGCGGCGGCCGGCGGCGTGGGCCTGATCGCCTGCCAGTGGGCGCGTGCCCTGGGCGTGACCATGATCGGCACGGTGAGCACCGATGAGAAGGCGGCCGCCGCGCGCGCCAACGGCTGTGCCCACGTCATCGTGACCTCGCGCGAGAACACCGTTGCTCGCGTGATGGAAATCACGGGCGGCAAGGGCGTGCCCGTGGTCTACGACTCGGTGGGCAAGGACACGCTCATGGATTCGCTGGACTGCCTGCAGCCGCGCGGCAGGCTGGTCAGCAACGGGACCTCGTCGGGCTCGGTGGTGGTGGACTCCCAGCTGCTGGCTGCCAAGGGATCGATCTGGATGACGCGGCCCGCGATGGTGCACTACATACAGCCGCGCGCCCACATGCTGGAGATGGCGCGCGAGCTGTTCGACCATGTGCTGGCCGGCCGCATCAGCAGCGAGCCCCAGCAGAGCTTTGCGCTGGCCGATGCAGCCGAGGCGCACCGGGCGCTGGAGTCACGCCGCACCATGGGCGCGACGGTGCTCATTCCCTGAGCGATGAACAGGAGACTTCCATGCCCCGCCTTCACCCCCGTCCAGCCAGCCTGGCCGCCCTGGGCCTGCTGTGTCTGGCAGGCCAGGCCAAGGCCCAGTCGCCCACCTCGGTCACCCTGTTCGGCGTGATGGACGCCAGCATCAGCCGCTACAGCGTGCGCAGCGAGTCCTGGGACGCGGGCGCCGCGCGCTCGGCACGCCAGGGCACCTGGGCGCTGTCGCCTTCGGGCAGCCTGGCCAGCCGTATCGGTCTGCGCGCCGAGGAAGACCTGGGCGGCGGCCTCATGGCCGGCATGTGGCTGGAGGCTCCCGTCACCAACGACACGGGCGGCGGCGCGCTCAACTTCGGGCGGCGCGCCACCATCAGCCTGTCCGGGCGCCTGGGCGAGCTGCGCATGGGCCGGGACCACACGCCGTCCTTTCTCAATGACTGGGCGTTCGACCCCTTCAGCGTCAACGGCGTGGGCACCAACCTGATCGCCGTGGTCAGCAGCAACCTGGCCATTGCCCGCGCGCTGGCCACGGGCGGTCTGCTGGGCGGCGGGCTGTCGGCGGGCACGGACACCTATCTGCGCGCAGGCAACTCCATCGGCTATTTCCTGCCGCCGGGCCTTGGCGGCGTCTACGGGCAGGCCATGTACGCCTTCCCCGAGAACAGCTCGAAGCGGGGGCGCTACGCGGGCGCCCGCCTGGGCTGGGCCCGGGGGCCGGCCGACGTGGCGCTGGGCTATGGCGAGAACACCCTGGGCAGCTCGGGCACCGGCGCGGAAAAGATCCGTTCGCTGAACCTGGGCGGCTCCTACGACTTCGGCACGGTCAAGCTGTTTGGCGAATGGTCCGGCGTGCGCAACGAGCGGCGCGACGCCGGCACGCTGGCCGCCATCAACGACCGCTACCTGGGCGTGCTGGCCGGCGTGAACATTCCCGTGGGCCGGGGGGCGCTGCGCGCCTCCTATGCACGTGTGCAGTTCAGGAATGGCCAGGGCCTGGCCGATGGCGATGCCTCGGTGAACAAGCTCGCCCTGGGCTATGTGCACCCGCTGTCCAAACGCACGGCGCTGTACGCCACGGTGTCGCGCATCGGCGTGGGCAACGGACGCAACAACCCGGGCGTGATGGGCGTGACGCCGCTGGTGGTCAGCAACCCGGCCATCCTGCCCCAGCCCGCCTACACGGTCACGGGCGGCATGCAGCCGGCCGGGGCGCTGGGGCTGGACCTGGGCCTGCGGCTGACGTTCTGAGCGGGGTCTCGGGCCACGCCAATAGCCGTTGCGCGATGCTGCCCATCGCTGCCTGCGCTAATCTGCGCGGCATGAATGGATCTTCTGCATGGACCCTGGGTTGGCGCACCCTGTGGCGCGACCTGCGCGCGGGCGAGTTGCGCCTGTTGATCGTCGCCGTGATGCTGGCCGTGGCCGCGCTCAGTTCGGTGGGCTTTTTTGCCGACCGGCTGCAGGCGGGGCTGCAGCGTGATGCGCGCCAGCTGCTGGGCGGCGATGTGGTGGTGGTCAGCGACAACCCCACGGCGCCGGCCTTTGCCGAGCAGGCGCGCGCCGAGGGCCTGCAGACCGTGGAGACGGCCAGCTTCCCGACCATGGCGCGCGCCAGCGATGCCCAGGGCGGCATGAGCCGGCTGGTGGCGCTCAAGAGCGTGGTGCCCGGCTATCCGCTGCGCGGCAGCCTGCGCGTGGCCGATGCGCCGGGCGCTGCCGAGCGGGCCACGCGCGACATCCCCGCGCGGGGCGAGGCCTGGGTCGATGCGCCGCTGCTGGAGGCGCTGGGCATTGGCGTGGGCGACATGCTGCTGCTGGGCGATGCGCAACTGCGCGTGGCGCGCATCATCGCCATCGAACCCGACCGGGGCGCGGGCTTCATGAACTTTGCGCCCCGCGTGATGATCGCGTCGGCCGACCTGGCCGCCACAGGCCTGGTGCAGCCGGCCAGCCGCATCACCTACCGGCTGGCCGTGGCCGGCGAAGGAGCGGGCGCCGAGGCCGCCGCGCAGCGCTACCGCCTCTGGGCCGAGCAACAGGCCAAGGCTCCCGGCGTGCATGGGGTGCGCGTGGAGTCGTTGGACAGCGGCCGCCCCGAAATGCGCCAGACGCTGGACCGCGCCGAGAAATTCCTGAGCCTGGTGGCCCTGCTGGCGGCCCTGCTGTCGGCCGTGGCCGTGGCGCTGGCGGCGCGCGGCTTTGCCAACAGCCACCTTGACGCCTCGGCCATGCTGCGCGTGCTGGGCCAGAGCCAGCGGCGCATCGCGGGCGCCTACACGGTGGAGTTCGTGCTGGTCGGCCTGGCTTCCAGCGCGGCCGGCGTGCTGCTGGGCTGGGCCATCCACCATGTGTTCGTGCTGCTGCTGGCCGGGCTGGTGGAAACCGCCTTGCCTGCGCCCGGCCTGTGGCCGGCCGCCTTTGGCGTGGGCATGGGCCTGACGCTGCTGCTGGCCTTTGGTCTGCCGCCCGTGCTGCAACTGGCGCGCGTGCCGCCGCTGCGCGTCATGCGCCGTGACCTGGGCGCGCTCAAGCCTGCATCGATGGTGGTCCTGGGTGTGGGCGTGGCAGGCTTTGCCGCGCTGCTGCTGGCCGCCAGCCGCGACATCAAGCTGGGCCTGATCGCCGTGGGCGGCTTTGCCGTGGCCGTGCTGCTGTTCGCGGCCCTGGGCTGGCTGGCGGTGCAGGTGCTGCGCCGCCTGGTGCACGAGAGCACGGCGCCGCGCTGGCTGGTACTGGCCACGCGCCAGATCGCCGCGCGCCCGGCCTATGCCGTGGTGCAGATCAGCAGCCTGGCCGTGGGCCTGCTGGCGCTCATGCTGCTGGTGCTGCTGCGCACCGACCTCATCGGCAGCTGGCGCCAGGCCACTCCGGCCAATGCGCCCAACCGCTTCGTCATCAACGTGCAGCCCGAGCAGGCCGATGGTTTCCGCGCGGCGCTGGACAAGGCCGGCGTCACCTCCTATGACTGGTTCCCCATGATCCGGGGGCGCCTGGTGAGCGTCAACGGCAAGCCGGTCAGCCCCGACGACTTCAGCGAAGACCGCGCCAAGCGCCTGGTGGACCGGGAGTTCAACCTCTCCACCACGGCGCAGGCGCCCGCACACAACCTGATCACGGCGGGCACCTGGACGCCTGGCGCCAAGGGCGAGATCAGCGTGGAGGAGGGCATTGCCGAGACGCTGGGCCTCAAGCTGGGCGACACGCTGGGCTTCGACGTGGGCGGCGTGCCCAGCGAGGCGCGCATCACCAGCCTGCGCAAGGTGGACTGGGGTTCGATGCGGGCCAACTTCTTCGTCATCTACCCCGTGGACCACCTGGACGACGTGGCCGTCAGCTACCTGGCCGCCTACCGCGCGCCCGACGTGGCGGGCTTCGACAACGCCCTGGTGCGCGAGTTTCCCAACATCACCAACGTGGACCTGAGCACCACGCTGGCCCAGGTGCAGCGCGTGCTGGACCAGGTGATACGCGCGGTGGAGTTCCTCTTCGGCTTCACCCTGGCCGCCGGCCTGGTCGTGCTCTTCGCCGCCGTCACCGCCACGCGCGAGGAGCGCGCCCGCGAGTACGCCATCATGCGCGCCGTGGGGGCCCAGGCGCGGCTGCTGGCGCAGGTGCAGCGTGCCGAGCTGGCCGGCGTGGGCCTGCTGGCGGGCTTTCTGGCCAGCTGCGCGGCGGGGGCCGTGGGCTGGGCCTTGGCGCGCTGGGTGTTCGAGTTCAACTGGACCGTGCCCTGGTGGGCTCCATTGGCGGGGGCCGTGGCCGGGGCCTTGCTGGCCTGGATGGCGGGGTGGTGGGCGTTGCGGGAGGTGTTGAGGAGGCCTGTGATGGCGACGTTGAGGCAGGTGGCTGAGTAGGTCTTTGGTTTTTTGCCCGGGTCACCCTTTTTTGACCCTGCCGGGTGGTTGTTTTTCGAGGCCGGGTCTCGGCCCGGCGGCCGACTCCCTTTCTTATCGCGCGATAAGAAAGGAAGCAAAGAAGCGCGCCCCAAACTGCCCACGACCCTTCGCTTCGCTGCGGGCGACCTGCGTTGGGCGGGATGCGGGGTGTGCCGCAGAACTCGCTGCGCGCTGGCGCGCTTCGCTCAAACAACTGCGGCAAGTCAGATGACGAAGCAAGCCTGTCCTTCGGCAGGCTTGCCACCCCGCATCCC
>JAITUC010000041.1 GCA_031286585.1 Delftia acidovorans | reverse complement strand
GCAGAGGCAAACAACATCGCCACTTTGTTCAGTTTCTTCATGGTTCTCCTCTTGGGGAAAAAGCCGCAGCAGGGCTGCGAATCTGTGGACGTCATCAGTGACCATCACCAAAAACGTTGAATTGATTGTGCCATACGTCACAAGCAGACGGACCGCCAAGCGGGCGCCAACAAGTAGGACAGCGGCGGAATTCCAGGGTTATGTTGCTCGGCTGCTACACGTCATTCGACCTAAAATGGGCCTTTTCCCGCCGTCAGAGTATCGCCACACATGACCCAGTTTGCTAAAGAAACCCTGCCCATCAGCCTCGAAGAGGAGATGCGTCGCAGCTATCTCGATTACGCAATGAGCGTGATCGTGGGCCGGGCGCTGCCCGATGCGCGAGATGGTCTCAAGCCTGTGCATCGGCGCGTGCTGTTCGCCATGCACGAGCTCAACAACGACTGGAACCGGCCGTACAAGAAGTCGGCGCGTATCGTCGGCGACGTGATCGGCAAGTACCACCCGCACGGCGACAGCGCGGTGTACGACACCATCGTGCGCATGGCACAGGATTTCTCGCTGCGCCACATGCTGGTCGATGGGCAGGGCAACTTCGGTTCGGTGGACGGGGACAGCGCGGCGGCGATGCGTTACACCGAAATCCGCCTGTCCAAGATCTCCCACGAGATGCTGGGCGACATCGACAAGGAGACGGTGGACTACGGCCCGAACTACGACGGCAGCGAGCGCGAGCCGCTGGTGCTGCCTGCGCGGCTGCCCAACCTGCTGGTCAATGGTTCCTCGGGCATTGCCGTGGGCATGGCCACCAACATTCCTCCGCACAACCTCAACGAGGTGGTGGACGCCTGCCTGCACCTGCTGCAGACGCCTCAGGCCACCATCGACGAGCTGATGGAGATCATTCCCGCGCCTGACTTCCCCACGGCCGGCATCATCTATGGCATCAACGGTGTCAAGGAAGGCTACCGCACGGGTCGAGGACGCGTGGTGATGCGCGCCAAGTGCCACTTCGAGGACATCGATCGCGGCCAGCGCCAGGCGATCATCGTTGACGAGCTGCCCTACCAGGTCAACAAGAAGACGCTGCAGGAGCGCATGGCCGAGCTGGTGCACGAGAAGAAGATCGAAGGCATCAGCCACATCCAGGACGAGTCCGACAAGTCGGGCATGCGACTGGTGATCGAGCTCAAGCGCGGCGAAGTGCCCGAGGTCGTGCTCAACAACCTGTACAAGCTGACCCAGCTGCAAGACACCTTCGGCATGAACATGGTGGCGCTGGTCGATGGCCAGCCCAAGCTGTGCAACCTGAAGGATCTGGTCGAGGTCTTCCTGCAGCACCGCCGCGAAGTGGTCACGCGCCGCACGGTGTATGAGCTGCGCAAGGCGCGCGAGCGCGGCCATGTGCTGGAAGGCCTGGCGGTCGCGCTGGCCAATATCGACGACTTCATCGCCATCATCCGCAACGCGCCGACGCCGCCAGTGGCCAAGGCCGAGCTGATGACGCGCAACTGGGACAGCAAGCTGGTGCGCGAGATGCTCACGCGCACCCGCACCGATGGCGGCGTGGTCAACGCCGACGACTACCGCCCCGACGGCCTGGAGCGCGAATTCGGCATGCAGGCCGATGGCCTGTACCGCCTGTCCGAGACCCAGGCCCAGGAAATCCTGCAGATGCGCCTGCAGCGCCTGACCGGCCTGGAGCAGGACAAGATCGTCGCCGAGTACAAGGACGTGATGTCCGTCATCGAGGACCTGCTGGACATCCTGTCCAAGCCCGAGCGCGTGTCGGCCATCATTGGCGATGAGCTCAAGCAGATCAAGGCCGAGTTCGGCCAGAGCAAGGTCGGCGCCCGCCGCAGCACGGTCGAGTACAGCGCGCAGGACCTGTCCACCGAGGACCTGATCACGCCCACCGACATGGTGGTCACGCTCAGCCACACGGGCTACATCAAGAGCCAGCCGCTGTCCGAGTACCGCTCGCAAAAGCGCGGCGGACGCGGCAAGCAGGCCACGGCCACCAAGGAAGACGACTGGATCGACCAGCTGTTCATCGCCAACACGCACGACTACCTGCTGTGCTTCTCCAACCGCGGCCGCCTGTACTGGCTCAAGGTCTGGGAAGTGCCTGCGGGTTCGCGCGGCTCGCGCGGACGCCCCATCGTCAACATGTTCCCGCTGCAGGATGGCGAGAAGATCAACGTGGTGCTGCCGCTGACGGGCGAGTACCGCAGCTTCCCGGCCGACCACTATGTGTTCATGTCCACCAGCATGGGCACCGTGAAGAAGACGGCGCTGGACGAGTTCTCCAACCCGCGCAAGGCCGGCATCATCGCCGTGGGCCTGGACGAGGGCGACTTCCTGATCGGCGCTGCACTGACCGACGGCAAGCATGACGTGATGCTGTTCAGCGACGGCGGCAAGGCCGTGCGCTTCGACGAGAACGACGTGCGCCCCATGGGCCGCAACGCGCGCGGCGTCAAGGGCATGAACCTGGAAGAAGGCCAGAGCGTGATCGCCATGCTGGTGGCCGAGGACGAGTCGCAAAGCGTGCTCACGGCCACCGAGAACGGCTACGGCAAGCGCACCTCCATCGTCGAGTACACGCGCCACGGCCGCGGCACCAAGGGCATGATTGCCATCCAGCAGTCCGAGCGCAACGGCAAGGTCGTCGCCGCCACCCTGGTGCATGCCGATGACGAAATCATGCTGATCACCGACACTGGCGTGCTGGTGCGCACCCGGGTCTCGGAAATCCGCGAACTGGGCCGCGCCACCCAGGGCGTGACGCTGATCTCCCTGGACGAAGGCGCCAAGCTCGGCGGCCTGCAGCGCATCGTTGAAAACGATGCCAACGAAGTCGAGGACGAGGCCACGGGCGAGGAGGCCGCAGGCGGCGACGAATCCGCTGCCGAAGGCACGGGCGAGCCTGCCTGATGACCCGGCCGCCGCCGGGGCTGCCTCCCGCACGGGGAGCGCAGCCATGGCGGCAGCCCAGATTTTTGACAGTTGCAGGCACCGTCCGAACTGGCGCCTGCACGTGACTTGACAGTGAACTCCATGAACCGCCCTTACAACTTCTCCGCCGGCCCCGCCGCCATTCCCGCCGAAGTGCTGCAGCAGGCAGCCGCCGAAATGCTCGACTGGCACGGGTCCGGCATGAGCGTGATGGAGATGAGCCACCGCGGCAAGGAGTTCATCTCCATCTATGAACAGGCCGAGGCCGACCTGCGCGAACTGCTGGCCGTACCGCCCGAGTTCAAGATACTGTTCATGCAGGGTGGCGGTCTGGCCGAGAACGCCATCGTTCCCCTGAACCTTTCGCGCGCAGGCACGGTGGACTTCGTGCTCAGCGGCAGCTGGAGCCAGAAGTCGGCCAAGGAAGCACGCAAGTACGTGGCCGAGGCTCACATCGCGGCCAGCGGCGAGGACAGCAAGTTCACCGCCCTGCCCGCCCCCGAGAGCTGGCAGCTGAGCCGCGGTGCCAGCTACGTGCACATCTGCAGCAACGAAACCATCCATGGCGTGGAGTTCCAGGAGCTGCCCGACCTGAAGGCGCTGGGCAGCGATGCTCCGCTGGTGGTTGATTTTTCCTCGCACGTGGCCTCGCGCCCCGTCGATTGGAGCCGCGTGGGCCTGGCGTTCGGCGGCGCGCAGAAGAACCTGGGCCCGGCCGGCCTGACCCTGGTCATCGTGCGTGAGGATCTGCTGGGCCACGCCCTGCCGGCCTGCCCTTCGGCCTTCGACTACAAGACCGTGGCCGACAACCAGTCGATGTACAACACGCCTCCGACCTGGGGCATCTACATCGCGGGCCTCACGTTCCAATGGATCAAGCGCCAGACCGAAGGCGGCCTGACCGGCGTGGCCGCCCTGGAGGCGCGCAACATCGCCAAGGCCGATCTGTTCTACCAGTACGTGGACCAGTCCTCGTTCTACGTCAACAAGGTCGCGGCCAATTGCCGCTCGCGCATGAACATCCCCTTCTTCCTGCGCGACGAATCGCGCAATGACGCCTTCCTGGCCGGAGCTCGGGAACGCGGCCTGCTGCAGCTCAAGGGCCACAAGTCCGTCGGCGGCATGCGTGCCAGCATCTACAACGCCATGCCCATCGCTGGCGTCCAGGCGCTGGTGGAGTACATGCGCGAATTCGAACAGCGCAACGCCTGACCGACCCACACTCCCGCCCATGAGCACCACACCCCAAGCCTCTCCCGATCTCGCGCATCTGCGCGTGCAGATCGACGATATCGACCAGCAACTGCTGGATCTGCTGAACCGACGCGCCCGTGTGGCAGAGCAAGTTGGCGAGGTCAAGAAGCGTGAAGGCACGCCCTTCTTCCGCCCGGACCGCGTGGCCCAGGTCATCCAGAAGATCGAGTCCGCCAACCCTGGCCCGCTCAAGAACGCCCATGTCTCGGCCATCTGGCGCGAGATCATGTCGGCCTGCCTGGCGCTGGAGTCGCCCCAACGCGTGGCCGTGCTGGGCCCGGCGGGCACGTTCTGCGAGGAAGCCGCCATCCAGTACTTCGGCGGCGCGGCCGATTTGATGTACTGCAACAGCTTCGACGAGGTGTTCCACGCCACGGCCGCAGGCAGCGCGCAGTACGGCGTGGTGGGCGTGGAGAACTCCAACGAAGGCGTGGTCACGCGCTCGCTGGACATGTTCCTGCACACGCCCTGCCACGTGGTGGGCGAGGTCAGCCTGCTCGTGCGCCACAACCTGCTGCGCAGCAGCAACACGTCCGATGGCATCGAGGTCGTGGCGGCCCATCCCCAGGCCCTGGCCCAGTGCCAGGGCTGGCTGGCCAAGCACCTGCCGCATGCCGAGCGCCGCCCGGTGTCCAGCAATGCCGAAGGCGCCCGCCTGGCGGCGCTGCACCCCAACATCGCCGGCCTGGCCAGCGAACGCGCGGCCCAGCAGTTCGGCCTGCATGTGGTGGCGCATGCCATCCAGGACGATGCCTACAACCGCACGCGTTTCGCCGTCATCTGCCTGCCGCACACGCTGGCCACGCCCTCGCCCAGCGGCCAGGATTGCACCAGCATCATCATCTCCGTGCCCAACCGCCCCGGCGCCGTGCATGACCTGCTGGTGCCGCTCAAGAGGCACGGCGTGTCGATGACGCGCTTCGAGTCGCGCCCCGCGCGCACCGGCCAGTGGGAGTACTACTTCTACATCGACCTCGAAGGCCACCCGGCACAGCCCAACGTGGCCAGTGCGCTGGAAGAGTTGCGCGGCCTGTGCGCCTTCTACAAGGTGCTGGGCACCTACCCGGTATCCAAGTGATGCAGCCCTTTGAACAACTGGGCCTGATCGGCTGCGGCCTCATGGGCGGCTCGTTCGCTCTGGCGCTCAAGCAGGCAGGGCTGGTCAAGCGCGTCGTGGGCTACAGCAAGTCGCCTTCGACGACCGAGCGCGCACGCCAGATGGGCGTCATCGATGTGGAGGCCCCATCCGCCCTGCTGGCCGCCGCCGGCGCCGACCTGGTGCTGCTGGCCGTGCCCGTGGCGGCGACCGAGGCCACGCTCAAGTCCATCAAGCACCTGGTCACGCCCGAGATGATGATCATGGACGTGGGCTCCACCAAGGTCGATGTGGTGCACGCCGCCCGCTCGGCCCTGCGCGACCAGCTCGGCTCCTTCGTGCCGGCCCACCCCATCGCAGGCAAGGAGGTCTCGGGCGTCGAGCACTCCGACCCCCAGCTGTACAAGGGCGCACAGGTCATCCTGACGCCCACCGAACGCACGCTGACCGGCCACCTGCAAAAGGCCCGCTCCCTGTGGGAGCTGCTGGGCTGCCGCGTGCGCGCCATGTCGCCCGAGGCCCACGACAGTGCCTTTGCCACGGTCAGCCACCTGCCGCATCTGCTGGCCTTCGCCATGATGCAAAGCGTGATCACCCAGCCCGACTCCGATGACGTGCTGTCCCTGGCCGGCCCTGGCTTCCGCGACTTCACGCGCATTGCCGCAGGCGATCCCAAGATGTGGCGTGATGTGCTGCTGGCCAACAGCGAGCAGGTTCTGGCACAGTCGCGCCAGTTCCAGCAGGCGCTGCAGCAACTCGAATCCCTGATCCAGGCCGGTGACGGACAAGGTCTTGAAGACCGCCTGACCCTGGCCAGTGCCGCGCGCGCCCACTGGCGCATGGGCGCTCCGCGCCGCTGATGCGCCACGCAGGGCGCGCGCCAGACGCCCTCCCCGGCGCAGCCAAAGCGCCCCTGTGCATTGCGGCCGGCGCGGCCGCAATGCCTCCCGACAGCCTGTTTGCCTCCGAATTGCCATGTTCAGTACCGCCTTCCTCGATCTCCCCCCCCTCTCCCGCGCGCAGGGCACGGTGAGCCTGCCAGGCTCCAAGAGCATCTCGAACCGCGTGCTGCTGCTCGCGGCACTGAGCCAGGGCACGACCGTGGTCCACGACCTGCTCGACTCGGACGACACGCGCGTCATGCTCCGGGCCCTGCAGCAGCTGGGCTGCACGGTGGAGCCTGCGACCATCACCCTCGGCCAGCCCGTGCGCATCACCGGCCTGGGCGGTGTCCTGCCCTCCGGCGCCAGTGCCGAACTGTTCATGGGCAACGCCGGCACGGCCATGCGACCGCTGACGGCAGCCCTGTCCGTGCTGGGCGGCGACTTCAAGCTCAGCGGCGTGCCGCGCATGCATGAGCGCCCCATCGGCGATCTGGTCGATGCGCTGCGTCAGCTCGGCTGCCGCATCGACTACCTGGGCAACGAGGGCTTTCCTCCGCTGCACATCCGCCAGCCCGATTTCTCGCAGTTGCCGCACAGCCCCATCCAGGTGCGTGGCGATGTCTCCAGCCAGTTCCTGACCTCGCTGCTGATGGCGCTGCCCCTGCTGGCCACCACGCGCGACATCACCATCGAAGTCGTGGGCGAGCTGATCTCCAAGCCCTACATCCACATCACGCTGGAATTGCTGGCCCGTTTCGGCATTGCCGTGCACAACGAGAACTGGCAGCGCTTCACCATCCCGGCCGGCAGCCGCTACCGCTCCCCGGGCGAAATCCATGTCGAGGCAGATGCCTCGTCGGCCAGCTACTTCATCGCACTGGGCGCCATCGCCTCGGGCAGCGCCGAAGGCATCCGCATCCTCGGCGTGGGACTGGACTCCATCCAGGGCGATATCCGCTTTGTCGAGGCCGCGCGCGCCATGGGCGCCGAGGTGGAAGGCGGCCCCAACTGGCTGCGCATCCGCCGTGGCGCATGGCCGCTCAAGGCCATCGACCTGGATTGCAACCACATCCCCGATGCCGCCATGACGCTGGCCGTCATGGCCCTGTATGCCGATGGCACGACCACGCTGCGCAATATCGCAAGCTGGCGCGTCAAGGAAACCGACCGCATCGCAGCCATGACCAAGGAGCTGCGCAAGCTGGGCGCCGACGTCGAGGAGGGCGCGGACTACATCCGCATCACGCCGCCCGCATCCACCGCCGCATGGCGTGCGGCCAGCATCCACACCTATGACGACCACCGCGTGGCCATGTGCTTCTCGCTGGCGGCCTTCAACCCGGCCGCCCTGCCCGTGCGCATTGAGGACCCCAAGTGCGTCGCAAAGACCTTCCCCGACTACTTCGAGGCCCTGTTCTCGGTCTGCGAGACGGCCCGCGCGCGCATTCCCGTGATCTGCATCGATGGCCCCACGGCCTCGGGCAAGGGGACGATTGCCGCCGAAGTCGCCCAGGCCCTGGGCTACCACCTGCTGGACTCGGGCGCGCTGTACCGGCTCACGGGGCTGGCCGCATCGCGCGCCGGCCTGGTGCTTGACGAACCGCACGCCCAGCAGATCGCCGTGCTGGCGCGCGAGCTGCCCGTGCGCTTTGATGCCGAGCAGCGCATCTGGCTGGGTGACGAGGATGTCACCCTCATCCTGCGCAGCGAGGAGTCGGGCATGAACGCCTCGCGCGTCTCGGCCCTGCCTGCCGTGCGCGACGCGCTGGTGGACCTTCAGCTGTCCTTCCAGCAGCTTCCGGGGCTGGTAGCCGACGGCCGCGACATGGGCACGGTGATCTTTCCCCATGCTCCCCTCAAGGTCTATTTATCGGCCTCCGCCGCCTGTCGTGCCGAGCGCCGGCATAAGCAGTTGATTTCCAAAGGAATTGCCGCTAACATAGATGCCCTTCGGGCTGACCTTGAAGCACGCGATGCGCGGGACATGAACCGCAGCGTCGCACCGCTCAAGCCCGCCCAGGATTCCATGCTGCTTGACAGCTCCGAGCTCTCCATCGAAGAGGTGGCAGAGCAGGTGCTTTCGTGGTGGCAGGAACGCCAGCCGTTCGGCCGCGACTGATTGCCAGTTGCGCCGCATGGCCGGCAACCCGCCCTCCGGGCCCAGACATGGCGGCACTGCCCCGTGTACGGCCCGAGGTTCCTAGGCTCCAACACCGTGGTTGAACCCACAACACCTCCGCAAACAGTCCTAGAAACGCCCGGCAATGGTGCCGGCGGAAACCTGTTTGCGGGCAAGGAAATACATGTCTGAATCTTTTGCCTCCCTGTTTGAAGAATCGCTGCAACGCACGGAAATGCGTCCTGGCGAGGTCATCACCGCTGAAGTCGTGCGCGTCGAGCACAACTTCGTCGTCGTGAACGCTGGCCTGAAGTCGGAAGCCTACGTGCCAATCGACGAATTCAAGAACGACCAGGGAGAAATCGAAGTCCAGGTGGGCGACTTTGTGTCGGTCGCCATCGGCTCGATCGAAAACGGCTACGGCGACACCATCCTGTCGCGCGACACCGCCAAGCGCCTGGCCTCGTGGCTGGCCCTGGAAAAGGCCCTGGAATCGGGCGAATTCGTGACCGGCACGACCTCCGGCAAGGTCAAGGGCGGCCTGACGGTGCTGGTCAACGGCATCCGCGCCTTCCTGCCCGGTTCGCTGATCGACACGCGTCCGATCAAGGACCTGACTCCGTACGAAAACAAGACGATGGAGTTCAAGGTCATCAAGCTGGACCGCAAGCGCAACAACGTGGTGCTGAGCCGCCGCGCCGTGGTCGAAGCCTCGATGGGCGAAGAACGCGCCAAGCTGATGGAAACGCTGAAGGAAGGCGCCATCGTTCAGGGCGTGGTCAAGAACATCACCGAATACGGTGCGTTCGTGGACCTGGGCGGCATCGACGGCCTGCTGCACATCACCGACATGGCATGGCGCCGCGTGCGTCATCCCTCGGAAGTCGTGCAGGCTGGCCAGGAAATCACCGCCAAGATCCTCAAGTTCGACACCGAGAAGAACCGTGTCTCGCTGGGTCTGAAGCAAATGGGCGACGACCCGTGGATGGGCGTTTCGCGCCGCTACCCCTCGAGCACCCGCCTGTTCGGCAAGGTCACGAACATTGCCGACTACGGCGCGTTCGTCGAGCTGGAACCCGGCATCGAAGGCCTGGTGCACGTCTCCGAAATGGACTGGACCAACAAGAACATTGCTCCGACCAAGCTCGTTACCCTGGGTGACGAAGTCGAAGTCATGGTGCTGGAGATCGACGAAGACAAGCGTCGCATCTCGCTGGGCATGAAGCAGTGCAAGGCCAACCCCTGGCAAGAGTTCGCGCAGAACACCAAGCGCGGCGACCGCGTCAAGGGCCCGATCAAGTCGATCACCGACTTCGGCGTGTTCGTGGGCCTGGCTGCCGGCATCGACGGCCTGGTGCACCTGTCCGACCTGTCCTGGAACGAGCCCGGCGAAGCCGCCGTGCGCAACTACAAGAAGGGCCAGGAAGTCGAAGCCATCGTGCTGGCCGTGGACGTCGAGCGCGAACGCATCTCCCTGGGCATCAAGCAACTGGACAGCGATCCCTTCACGACCTTCGTGACCGTGAACGACAAGGGCCAGATCGTGTCGGGCAAGGTCAAGACGGTGGACGCACGCGGTGCTGAAATCGACCTGGGCGAAGACATCATCGGTTACCTGCGTGCTTCGGAAATCGCCGTGGACCGCGTGGAAGATGCCCGCTCGGTGCTGAAGGAAGGCGACGAGATCACCGCCGTGGTGGTCAATGTGGATCGCAAGACCCGCAACATCCAGCTGTCGATCAAGGCCAAGGACCAGGTTGACCAGCAAGAAGCCATGGCTTCCCTGTCCGCCCAGTCGGCCAAGGAAAACGCCGGCACGACCAGCCTGGGCGCCCTGCTGCGCGCCAAGCTGGACAACTCCGACAAGTAATCAGCAGCCAGTCTGCTGACCGCTGAAGGTCGGATGCGACGGGCGCCTCCGGGCGCCCGTCGCCATTTCAACCCCTGATTCCTATCCTTGATGACCCGATCCGATCTCGTCGAAGAACTCGCCGCCCGCTTTGGCCAACTGAGCCAGCGCGATGCCGAGCAGGCCGTCAAGACGATTCTTGACGCCGTCAGCGATGCCCTGGTGCGAGGCCATCGCATCGAAATCCGCGGCTTTGGCAGTTTCTCGGTCAACCATCGCCCGCCCCGCATGGGCCGCAATCCCCGCAGTGGCGAAGCCGTCCACATTCCCTCCAAGCGCGTGCCGCACTTCAAGCCTGGCAAGGCCCTGCGCGAAGCGGTGGACCTGCGCCCCGGCGCAGCCGTCGATACAGGCAACACAGGCTCCGGCACAGGTGCCAGCCCTGCCGCCTGAAAGCCGGCCGACCGGCTGTGCGCACCGCAGCCGCCCTCTCCGCCAGGCTCTAGAATCGTTCCCGTCACACAAGGGAACACATGAAGTACTTCCTGTGGCTGCTCAAGGCGGCCATTTTTTTTACGCTGTTCGCTTTCGCCCTGAACAACCAGCAGGACGCGACGGTGCACTTCTTCTTCGGCACATCCTGGACTGCGCCGCTGGTACTGGTGGTGCTGGCCGCCTTTGCACTGGGCCTGATCGTGGGCGTTCTGGGCATGGTGCCGCGCTGGCTCAAGCACCGCAACGCCGCGCGCTCGACCCAGGCCACGGTGCCTGCCACGGCCGAAGCCCCGGCAGCGGCCACCGCGCCCAAGACCGCCCCATCCCCCATCCTGCCTGGCGACGTGCATGGAATTTGATCTGAGCTGGATGCTGCTGGGCCTGCCCGTCGCCTTCGTGCTGGGCTGGCTGGCCTCGCGCTGGGACCTGAGGCAGATACGCGCCGAAAACCGGCAGGCGCCCAAGGCCTATTTCAAGGGCCTGAACTTCCTGCTCAACGAGCAGCAGGATAAGGCCATCGACGCCTTCATCGAAGCCGTGCAGAACGACCCCGACACTTCGGAGCTGCACTTCGCGCTGGGCAACCTCTTCCGACGCCGTGGCGAATACAACCGCGCCGTGCGCGTGCACGAGCACCTGCTGTCGCGCGGCGACCTCAGCCGCGTGGACCGTGACCGCGCACAGCACGCGCTGGCGCAGGATTTTCTGAAGGCCGGCCTGCTCGATCGCGCCGAAGACGCACTGCGCCGCCTGGAAGGCACGGCCTTCGAGGCCGAAGCCCGCCTGGCCCTGCTGGCCATCTATGAACGCTCACGCGACTGGACACAGGCCGCCGCCATTGCGCGCCGCATGCAGGACGCCAACCAGGGCGACTTCAGCGGCCGCCTGGCCCACTACCTCTGCGAAGACGCCCAGGCCCTGTTGACCCAGGGCCAGCAGGCCGAGGCACTGCAGCGGCTGCAGCAGGCCATCACCACCGCACCCCAGGCCGCACGCCCGCGCCTGGAGCACGCGCAGCTGCAGCACCGCATGGGGCAATCGGCCCAGGCCTTGCACACCCTGGAAAGCCTTGCCGAGCAGTCCCCGGCCTCGCTGCCGCTGGCAGCGCAGTTGCTGGTGGACATTGCCGCCGCCACGGGCCAGCGCCAGCACATCCATCAACTGCTCAGCCAGCACTACGAGCAGGCACCCTCGCTGGACCTGCTGCAGGCGCTGGTTGCGCTGGACGCTCAAATCGAAGTCCAGAGCAATGATCGTGAAACCAGGGCGCCCGGACGCGCACGTCTGGTCCAGCATCTGGACAGGGAGCCCTCCCTGGTGGCTGCCGCGCAGTGGCTGGCAGGCGAGAAGCTGGCCGAGGAGCAATACCACCCGGCCGTGCAACGTGCGCTGGACCACGCGGCCAAGCCGCTGACCCGCTACCGCTGCGCGGCCTGCGGCTTCGAGGCGCGCCAGCATTTCTGGCATTGCCCCGGCTGCCAGAGCTGGGACAGCTATCCGGCCCGGCGCGTCGAGGAACTGTGATGCGGGGCAGACGCGAAAAGCAGCCCCATTGCCTGCATCGCGTCACCCCCATTGGCAAACACGGCATGGACGGTGTATTTTCGGAATATTCCTAGAAACCGCCTTGGCAGGCGCATGGCCGCTGGCTTCTGGCACGTCCGCCCCTGCCCGCCCGGGCATGTCTGGACACGAAACGGCCTAGCCGTGCGCCCTGGCCCTGCATAAGATGCATCTTGGTCGCAATGTTGCGGCCTTCAACATCTGGGGATCAGGAGGTTTGTATGTTCAGAAAACTGATGGCTGGCTTCATTGCACTGCTGTGGTCCGTGATGGCCCTGGCTGCAGTGGAAGTCAACAAGGCGAATGAAGCCGAACTGACGTCCATCAAGGGCATTGGCCCGGTCATGTCGGCACGCATACTCGAGGAGCGCAAAGCTTCCGCCTTCAAGGACTGGCCCGATTTCATTGCCCGGGTCAAAGGCGTGGGCGAACCGACCGCAGCCAAGTTCTCGGGTGAAGGCCTGACGGTCAACGGCAGCAGCTACAAGGGCGCCAAGCCCGATGCCAAGGATACGGCGGCCAAGAACACGGCGACCAAGGATGCCAAGGACACCGCAGCCAAGGTCGGCAAGCCGACCAAGGACCAGGCCGCCAAACCGGCCACGCCAGCCAAGGCCGGCGCGGCCTCCTGAGTACGCCAACTGTCTCTATCCAACCCGCTTCGGCGGGTTTTTCATGCGTACTACCCTCGGGGTATGCGCGGCCATAGCCTGAAACATGCTCAGGTTTTCATAGCGAAGCAAAAAACCTTGCCCGTAAAATGAACCGCCCATGCCCCTGATCACCCTCATCCTCCTACCCTTCATCGGCAGCCTGATTGCCGCAATGCTGCCGGCCAATGCGCGCAATACGGAGTCAACGCTGGCCGGCGTCATCGCCCTCGGCTGCGCCATCCAGACCGCATTGCTGTTCCCCCAGATCGCCGATGGAGAGGTGTTGCGCCAGGAGATCGAGTGGCTGCCGGCCCTGGGACTGAACCTGGTGATCCGCATGGACGGCTTCGCCTGGATGTTCTGCATGCTGGTGCTGGGCATAGGCTCGCTGGTGGTGCTTTATGCGCGCTACTACATGTCGCCGGCCGATCCCGTGCCGCGTTTTTTCTCGTTCTTTCTGGCCTTCATGGGCGCGATGGCTGGCGTGGTGCTGTCGGGCAACATCATCCAGATTGCCTTCTTCTGGGAGCTGACCAGCCTTTTCTCCTTTCTTCTGATCGGCTACTGGCACCATCGCAAGGATGCGCGGCGGGGCGCGCGCATGGCACTGACGGTGACGGGAACGGGCGGCCTGGCCATGCTGGCGGGCATGCTGGTGCTGGGCCATATCGTGGGCAGCTATGACCTGGACAACGTGCTCATCGCCGGCCAGCAGGTGCGCGACCACCAGTTGTACCTGGTCGCACTGGTGCTGATCCTGCTGGGCGCACTGACCAAGAGCGCGCAGTTTCCCTTCCACTTCTGGCTGCCGCACGCCATGGCCGCACCCACGCCGGTGTCGGCCTACCTGCACTCCGCCACCATGGTGAAGGCAGGTGTGTTCCTCCTGGCGCGCATGTGGCCCGTTCTGGGAGACACCGATGCCTGGTTCTGGCTGGTGGGCGGAGCCGGCGCGGCAACGCTGCTCATCGGCGGTTATCTGGCAATGTTCCAGCACGATCTCAAGGGATTGCTGGCCTATTCGACGATTTCCCACTTGGGCCTGATCACGCTGCTGCTGGGCCTCAACAGCAAGCTGGCGGCCGTGGCTGCGGTGTTCCACATCATGAACCACGCGACCTTCAAGGCCTCGCTGTTCATGGCCGCAGGCATCGTTGACCATGAAAGCGGCACGCGCGACATCCGCCGCCTCTCGGGCCTGCGTCACATGATGCCCATCACGGCCACGCTGGCCTGCGTGGCCAGCGCGGCCATGGCGGGCGTGCCGCTGCTCAACGGCTTCCTGTCCAAGGAAATGTTCTTCGCCGAGACCGTCTACCTGGACGCCGCCCCCTGGGTGCGCACGGCCCTGCCCGTGGCGGCAACGGTAGCGGGCATGTTCAGCGTGGCCTATTCGCTGCGCTTCACCATCGACGTCTTCTTCGGCCCCAAGGCCACCGACCTGCCGCACGAGCCGCACGAACCGCCGCACTGGATGCGCGTGCCCGTCGAATTGCTGGTGCTGGCCTGCCTGGTGGTCGGCATGCTGCCGGCATGGGCGGTGGGCAGCTTTCTTGCGGCGGCCGCCACGCCCGTGGTCGGCGGCGATCTGCCCGAGTACAGCCTGGCCATCTGGCACGGCTGGAACATGCCCTTGATCATGAGCCTGGTCGCCCTGATTGGCGGCATCCTGCTCTACATGCTGCTGCGCTGGCAGCGCCAGGCCGGCCATATCGATACCGCACCGCTGGTGGGCACGCTCAGTGGCCAGCGCATCTTCGAGAACCTGCTGGCCCGCCTGTCCCTGCTGGGCCGCTGGTCGCGCCGGCGCCTGTCCACCATGCGCCTGCAGTGGCAGATGCTGTGGCTGGTGTGCACCGCCGTGCTGGCGGGCGTTCTGCCGCTGTGGCTGCAGGGCATCAAGTTGGGCGATCGGGGCATGCTGCCGCTGTCGCCCGCCTTCGTGCTGCTGTGGTCGGTGGGCATTCTCTGCGCCCTGGGCACGGCCTGGAAGGCCAAGTACCACCGGCTGACCGCGCTGATCATGCTGGGCGGTGCCGGCCTGTGCACCTGCCTGACCTTCCTGTGGTTCTCGGCGCCCGATCTGGCGCTGACCCAGCTGGTCGTCGAGGTCGCCACCACGGTGCTGATGCTGCTGGGCCTGCGCTGGATGCCCAAGCGCGACAAGAGCCTGCACATTCCCGTGCTGTCCGCCGAGCTGCGTGCCCGCTCGCGCCGCATGCGCGACCTGCTGCTGTCGCTGGTGGCCGGGGGCGGCATGGCCTGGCTGGCCTTCGCCATGATGAGCCGCCCCTTCTATGACGGCGCCTCCACCTTCTTCCTCGAACATGCGCTCAGCGACGGCGGCGGCACCAATGTGGTCAACGTCATGCTGGTGGACTTCCGCGGCTTCGACACCTTCGGCGAAATCGTGGTGCTGGGCATCGTGGCCCTGGTGGTCTATGCCCTGCTGCGGCGCTTCCGCCCGGCCCGCGAGACGCTGGACCTGCCCGAACAGCAGCGCTACGTGCCAGGCGACCTGCAGACCGATCTGTTCAATCCGCGCAACGCCGGCGATACGGCGGTGGGCTACCTGATGGTGCCCGCCGTGCTGGTCCGCCTGCTGCTGCCTTTTGCGGCCCTGGTCTCGGTCTACATCTTCATGCGCGGCCACAACGAACCCGGAGGCGGCTTCGTCGCCGGCCTGGTGTTCTCTGTGGCCTTGCTGATGCAGTACATCATCTCCGGCACGCAGTGGGTCGAGGCCCACTTGCCGATCTTCCCGCGCCGATGGATCGGCGTCGGCCTGCTGTTCGCACTGGGTACCGGCATGGGCTCCATCGTGGCCGGCTATCCCTTCCTCACCAGCCATACCTTCCATATGACCCTGCCAGTCGTCGGCGACGTGCATCTCGCCAGCGCCCTGTTCTTCGACATCGGCGTGTTCTCGCTGGTGGTGGGCGCGACCATGCTCATTCTGACGGCCATCGCCCACCAATCGGTGCGCAGCCACCGCTACCACGCCCGCCTGCTGGAAGAGCAGCAGCAACGGGCAGAGGAGGCCGAAGCCGCCGTGCAGCAGGCCACCGCGGCAGCCCTGGCACGAGGAGGTTTCTGATGGAAGTCGTGCTTGCCATTGCCATCGGCGCGCTGACCGGCTCGGGCGTGTGGCTGCTGCTGCGCCCACGGACCTACCAGGTCATCATGGGGCTGGCCCTGCTGTCGTATGCGGTCAACCTGTTCATCTTCAGCATGGGACGCCAGGGCCTGGCCATTGACAAGGAGCCCGTGCTGCGGGCCGGCGTGCCGCAGGATCTCGCGCACTATGCCGACCCCATGCCCCAGGCGCTGGTGCTCACGGCCATCGTGATCGGCTTTGCCATGACGGCGCTGTTCCTGGTGGTGCTGCTGGCCTCGCGCGGCACCACCGGCACCGACCATGTGGACGGAGCCCATTCCCGCACCGAGCAGGAGATGCCATGAACGAGCTGACCGCCCGTCTCATGCCGCACCTGATGCTGGCGCCCATCGTGCTGCCCATGCTCTCGGCAGCGCTGATGCTGTTGCTGCGCGAGGAGCGCCAGCGCGTCAAGTTCGCCCTCGGCCTGGTCTCCACCCTGCTGGGCCTGGGCGCGGCCGTGCTGCTGATGCTGTGGACCGACCAGGCCGGCGCGCCCGTCAACCTGGGCGTCTACATGCCCGGCAACTGGCCCATGCCATTCGGCATCTCGCTGGCGCTGGACCGCCTGACCGGAATGATGCTGGTGCTGACCTACACGGTGGCCCTGGCCTCGCTGATCTTCTCCAGCGCCCGCTGGCACCGCGCGGGCATGCACTTTCACTCGTTGTTCCAGTTCCAGCTGATGGGCCTGAGCGGCGCCTTCCTCACGGCGGACCTGTTCAACCTGTTCGTGTTCTTCGAGATCATGCTCGCGGCCTCCTACGGCCTGCTGCTGCATGGCTCGGGCCGGGCGCGCATCCAGGCGGGCCTGCACTACATCGCCATCAACCTGGCCGCCTCGTCGCTGTTCCTCATCGGCGTGTCCATGCTCTACGGCCTGACCGGCACGCTGAACATGGCCGACCTGGCGCGCGCCATTCCCCAGATCAGCAGTGCCGACCGCGGGCTGCTGCATTCGGCAGCGGCCATCCTGGGTATCGCCTTCCTGACCAAGGCGGCCATGTGGCCGCTGAACTTCTGGCTGGTGCCGGCCTACAGCGCGGCCACCGCGCCCGTCGGGGCCGTGTTCGCTCTCATGACCAAGGTGGGCGTCTATGTGGTGCTGCGGCTGTGGACGCTGCTGTTCAGTTCCGAAGCCGGAGCCTCCGCCCTGTTCGGCAGCACCTGGCTGATCGTCGGCGGCATGCTGACCATGGCCTTCGGCGGCCTGGGCATGCTGGGCTCGCAGCGCCTGACGCACATCGCCGGCTTTGCGGCCATCCTGTCGTCGGGCACCCTGCTGGCCGCCACGGGCTTTGGCCAGAACGCGCTGACGGCTGGGCTGCTGTACTACCTGCCCAGCTCCACCCTGGCCGTGAGCGCGCTCTTCCTGATTGCCGACGTGGTGGACCGCTGGCGCGTGGATGACGATGCGGGCGAGCCCTATGAAGACGACGAGGCGCCCTTCCTCAACGCCGAGCTGCTTCCCACCGAGGGATTCAACCTCGACGAATCCGAAGAGGTGCTGATCGGCCGCGCCATTCCCGCCGCCGCCGCCTTCATCGGCCTGAGCTTCATGCTGGCCACCCTGGTGGTCACCGGCCTGCCCCCGCTGTCGGGCTTCGTGGGCAAGTTCGCCATGCTGTCTGCACTGCTCAACCCGCTGGGCCTGGGCAACTCCAGCGGCTTCCAGGCCGGCTGGGCCGGCTGGGTGCTGGTGGCGCTGATGATCAGCACCGGGCTGCTGGCCCTGCTGTCGCTGGTGCGCGCAGGCATACGCCATTTCTGGGCGAACGAGGAGCAGAACTCTCCCTCGCTGCGCGTGGCCGAAGGCCTGCCCATCGCCGTGCTGCTGGCCTGCTGCGTGGCACTGACGATGCGCGGCGGCGAGCTGATGGGCTATACCCAGCGCGCAGCCGATGCGCTGCTGGCGCCCGATGTCTATGTGCGCTCCGTCATGGGCACGCAGCCCGAGCCCAGCCCGGCAGAAAAGAAGGCCCGTCTGGAAGCCGGGCCCGAAGGCGCGGCACGCGCCGCGGCCCAGGCCAGTGGCGCGCCCATACCCGCGGGCATAGGCGACGCAGCCACGACGGCGGGCAAGGAGGATTCCCGATGATGAAAACCTTGCTGCCCGCGCCGCTGCTGTCGGTGGCGCTGTTCCTGCTGTGGCTTCTGCTCAACCGTTCGTTCAGCAGCGGACAGATCCTGCTCGGTGCATTGCTGGGCCTGCTGCTGCCGCTGCTGCTGCGCGGCCTGCGCCCCCTGCCTGTGCGGGTGCGCCATCCGCTGACCATCCTGCGCCTGGCGCTGCGCGTGGTCTGGGACACTTCGGTGTCCAACTTCAACGTCGTGCGGTTCATGCTGTTTCCGGGCATGCGCAAGCACCCGGCCAGCTTCGTGCGCATCCCGCTGGAACTGCGCGACCCCAACGGCCTGGCCGTGCTCGCCATGATCGTGTGCATCACGCCCGGCACGGCCTGGGCCGAGATCTCGCGCGACCGCTCGCAGCTCATGCTGCATGTGCTGGAGGTCGATGATCCCGAGGAGATCGTCCAGCACGTCAAGCGTTGCTACGAGCGCCCCCTGATGGAGATTTTCGAATGATGCCCTGGTTCCACTGGACTTTGATGTTCGCGCTGGGCCTGCTGGTCGCGGCCATGGGCTGCGCCGTGCTGCGCCTGCTCAAGGGCCCGCACGCCCAGGACCGCGTGCTGGCGCTGGACTGCATGTACCTCAACGGCATGCTGGCCATGCTGCTCATGGGCATCATCTACGACAGCACCAGCTACTTCGAGGCGGCCTTGCTGATCGCGCTGTTCGGCTGCGTGGGCTCCACCGCCATGGCCAAGTTCCTGCTGCGCGGCGAGGTGATCGAATGACGCCGGAGACCACACTGCCGCTGTGGTGCCAGATCCTGGTTGCCGCGCTGGCGCTGGGCGGCGCCATCATCGCCTTCCTGGGCTCCATGGGACTGTGGCGGCTGGGCAGCTATTTCGAGCGCGTGCATGCGCCCTCCATCATCGCCACCATGGGCTGCTGGCTGATCATGCATGCCACCTGGATCTACTTTTCCGTCAGCGGCCAGAGCCTGGCGGTGCATGCGCTGCTGATTGCGGTCTTCATTTCCGTGACCGTGCCCATCACCACCATTTTCCTGATGCGAGCGGCCCTGTTCCGCGCGCGCCGTGCAGGCCAGGACGTGCCGCCGCCGCTGAGCACCGTCGTGCGCAACGAACCGGCCGAGCACCCGGACGTCTGAAAGCGCATGCGGTGCCTGGAAATGACCGCCCGTTGCTGGCGGCGGGGTCCAGGCCAAAGCACTGCCTCAACTGCCCAGCATACGAATCCGCCAGCGGCTCCGTCAATGCGCAAAGCAACGGATACGCGAGCCCCGCGGCTATGAGTTTGTGAGCGTATAGTGCAGTCATCATCTGCGCCGGCAACGCATTTGATGGAACGGCCACAGGCGTGGCCGCCCTGGGTTTTTCTGTGTACGAGGGTTCATGCAAATCTCTTCCCCCCTGACCGATGCCGACCTTGCCAATGGCTGGTCGGCCCTTCACAACCAGGCACACAACGGCATGGCATTGCAGCAGAACTCCAATCGCCTCGCCTTCGCGGACCCTGAATTCATGTTCCGCCGCGAGACCCGCGGCATCCGCATGCAGCTGGAGCTGCTCAAGCCCGACCTGGCCCAGATCGAACGCGGCATAGAACACACCGTCGTGGTCTATGGCAGCGCGCGCTTCGTGGACCTGGAGCAGGCCGAGCAGCAACTGGCCGACGCACAGGGCAGCGGCGATCCACAGCGCATTGCAGTGGCCGAGCGCGCCGTGCGCAACGCCCACCGCTACGAGCAGGCCCGCGCCTTCACGCGCATCGTGGCCGCCGACAGCCTGAACCAGCCGCCCGAGGAGCGCCTCTACATCTGCACCGGCGGCGGCCCCGGCATCATGGAGGCGGCCAACCGTGGCGCCCATGATGTGGGCGCACCCAGCATCGGCCTGAATATCGAGCTGCCGCACGAGCAAAACGGCAACCGCTTCATCTCGCCGGACCTGAGCTTCAAGTTCCACTACTTCGCCTTGCGCAAGATGCATTTCATGATGCGCGCCAAGGCCCTGGTGGCCTTCCCCGGCGGCTTCGGCACGCTGGACGAGCTGTTCGAGGTGCTGACCCTGATGCAGACCGGCAAGACGCATTCCGTGCCCGTGATCCTGTTCGGCACCGAGTTCTGGAAGCGGCTGCTCAACATCGACCTGATGATCGAGGAAGGCACGATCTCGCCCAAGGACCTGCAGCTGTTCCGCTATACCGATGATCCGGTGGAGGCCTGGGCGCTGATCAAGCAGTTCCACAACGGCGGCTGGTAAGCCGCTGCGGCCGGCAGGCCGCCACCGCATCGCAAGGCGATCTGCGCACCAAGGCGCAGGTCGCCTTTTTCATTCCGGCTTGCGCGGCGGCAGCCCCATGAACCAGGCCGTGCGTATGCCCGATGCCACGGCCGCGCCCACGACCCAGAACAGCGCGGACACGCCGATCAGCGCCCCCGCCGAGCCGAACAGCACGGGCATGGCCACGCTGGAGGCATTGATGGCCATGAGCCGCAGGCCCAGCGCCTCGCCATGGCGGTGCTCGGGCGTGATCTGGTGCAGCATGCTCATGACCATGGGCTGCACCGAGCCCAGCGAAAAGCCCAGCATCACCGAGCACGCGCCCATGGTCAGTGCCGAGTCCATGAAGGGGTACAGCGCGAAGACGAAGGCGGTGATGCTCATGGCGCCGGAGATCACGGCGCCTTCGCGCAGGCGCTCGGCCACCAGCGGCATGGCCAGGCGGATGGCGGCGGCCGCCACGGCAAAAATGCCCAGCAGCGTGCCGATGACCGAGGCGCTCAATCCCTTCTCATGGCCCAGCAGCGGCAGCACGAAGGTATGCACATCCCAGCAGGCCGACTGCAGCCAGTTGACCAGCAGCAGATTGCGGAAGTTGCGGTCGCGCAGCAGATCCCAGGCATGCTGCTTGGGACCGCCGATCGGTGCGCGCACAGGCGGCAGCTCCTGCGTGTGGCGCACCCAGCTCCAGGCCAAGACCGGCACCAGGGCCAGCAGAGCGAAGGCGACGCGGTAGCCCATGGTGCTGCCCTCGCCCCCGAAGTTCGCATGGTCGATCAGCAGCCCCGTGGTGAAGGGGCCGATGAAGTTGGAGATGGCCGGGCCTATGGCCAGCCAGCTGAACACCTTCTTGAGCGCCACGGCGTCGTGCGTGACCCGCCCCGCATGGCGCTGCACGGCAATCACCACCGCACCGCTGGCACCGCCCGTCAGCAGCGCCACCAGACACAGCACGGGATAGACCGGAAACGCCAGCGCCAGCGCGCAGCCGCCGCTGGCCGCCAGCATGGACAGGAAAAACGGCTTGCGAAAACCATGCTTGTCCGCGAAGCGCCCGGCCGGCAGCGCCAGGAACACCTGGGTCAGCGCAAACAGCGCCAGCAGGATGCCCACGGCCGCCGCACTGTAGCCCTGCTGCAGCGCCAGCAAAGGCGCGGCCAGCCGCATGCCTGCCATGGTGGCATGCACGCTGACCTGGGCCATGATGACTTTGAAGAGCGCCAGATTCATCTCAGTCCTGCTCCGATCCTGGCTCGGTGCCCGCCGCCGCGTCCTTGTCGTCCGGCAGACCGGGCAGCCCTGCGCTCGAGGCCGGCGCGGGCAACTCCTGCACATCGCGCAATTGCCGCTGGATGGCGCGCGTGCGCACCCCCACCTGCTCGAAGCGCTTGGCGGCGGCGTCGATGGATTTGCGCGTGGCATCCACCACCTCGCCGAACTTGGCGAACTCGGTCTTGACCTGGCCCAGCACGGCCCAGACCTCGGAAGAGCGCTTTTCGATGGCCAGCGTCTTGAAGCCCATCTGCAGGCTGCTGAGCATGGCCGCCAGGTTGGCCGGGCCGGTGACCATCACGCGGCAGCCGTTCTGCACGGCCTCGACCAGGCCGGGGCGGCGCATGACCTCGGCGAACAGGCCTTCCGTGGGCAGGTAGAGCACGGCAAAGTCCGTGGTGTGGGGCGGGCTCACATACTTGCCATGGATCTTGCGGGCCTCGAACTTGATCGATGCCTCGAAGGCATTGCCGGCCGAGGCAATGGCCGCCTTGTCGGCCGCATCCTGGGCATCGAGCAGGCGCTGGTACTGCTCGACCGGGTACTTGGCATCGATGGGCAGCCAGACCGGCTTCTCGTCGCTGCGCCCGGGCAGGCGGATGGCGAACTCCACCATGTCGTCGCTGCCGGGCACGGTCTTGACGTTGCGCGCGTACTGCTCGGGCGTGAGCACGTTCTCGATGATGGCGCCCAGCTGCAGCTCGCCCCAGGTGCCGCGCGTCTTCACATTGGTCATCACGCGCTTGAGGTCGCCCACGCTGCCGGCCAGGGTCTGCATCTCGCCCAGGCCCTTGTGCACCTGCTCCAGCCGGTCGCTGACCAGCTTGAACGATTCGCCCAGGCGCTGCTCCAGCGTGGCATGCAGCTTTTCGTCCACCGTGCGCCGCATCTCTTCCAGCCGAGCCGCGTTATCCGACTGGATGGTGGCCAGCCGCTCATTGAGCGTGCCGCGCAGCTGCTCGGCATGGACCTGGCTGGACTGCGCCAGCCCGCCCAGCTGCTGCTGGATGTCGTTCTTGAGGGAGTCCAGCGTGCTGCGCGTGGTCTGCGCCAGGGCTTCGAAGCGCTCCTGCACATGGGCATTGAAGCGCTGCGTGCTTTCGCCCTGCGCCTCGCGTGCCTGGGCGCTGTCGGCGGCCAGGCGCACCGTGAGCCGGCCCAGCTCCATGCGAAAGGCCGCCAGCGCCTCGCCCTGCTCGCGCCGCGCGGCCTGTGCATCCAGCTGGGCCTGGGCCAGGTGGGCCTGCAGTTGCTGCGACACGCGGTCCAGCCCGCCGTCGCTCTTGGCCACGGCCATCTGCGTGGCCTGGGCGCCGCGCTCGAGCTGCTGCAGCCGCACGTCCAGCATCTGCAGCGCCTGCAGCAACTGCTGCTGCGCCACCCCGTCATCGCGCTGCGCCGAGCGCCTGCACAGCAGCCAGATCACGGCTGCCTGCCCCAACAGCAGTACGGCCCATGCCGCCCACCACACTCCGGATATCTGGGTCAAGATCTTGCTTCAGCTCCATGCAGCGGGAAGCGGCCAGGGCCTGCCTCCCCGCGATTGTCGGAATACGGCACTCAGGCCTTGGCGCGCGCGCTGGCGGCCGCCGCCTCGGGGTGGTTCACGGGCGTGCGCGGGCCCTTGCCGCTCAGAAAGTCGATCAGGTTGTCGGCCGCCAGCTCGGCCATGGCGCTGCGCGTGCCCATGGTGGCGCTGGCGATGTGCGGGGTCAGCACGACGTTGGGCACGGTCAGCAGGTCGGGATGGACCGAGGGCTCGCCCTCGAACACGTCCAGGCCGGCGGCGGCAATGGTCCTGTCGCGCAGCGCCCGGGCCAGCGCCGCGTCATCGACGATGCCGCCGCGCGCGATGTTGATCAGCGTGGCCGTGGGCTTCATCCTTGCGATCTCGGCAGCGGCTATGGTGTGGTGGTTTTCCTTGGTGTATGGCAGCACCAGCACCACATGGTCGGCCATGGCCAGCAGCTCGTCCTTGCCCACGTAGCCGGCCTTGCATTCGGCTTCCAGCTCGGGCGACAGGCGCGAGCGGTTGTGATAGACCACCTTCATGCCGAAGCCATGCGCACCGCGCCGGGCAATGCCCTGGCCGATGCGGCCCATGCCGATGATGCCCAGCGTGCTGCCGTGCACTTCCGAGCCGGCGAACAGGTCATAGCGCCAGGAGTTCCACTTTCCGGCACGCAGGTAGTGCTCGCTCTCGGTCACGCGGCGGGCCGTGGCCATGAGCAGGGCGAAGCCGAAGTCGGCCGTGGTCTCGGTCAGCACGTCGGGCGCGTTCGTGCCCTGCACGCCGGCCGCCGTCATCGCGGGCACGTCGAAGTTGTTGTAGCCCACGGCCATGTTGGCCACGACCTTCAGGCGCGGGCAGGCCGCCAGCAGTGCCGCATCGATGGTCTGCGAGCCCGTGGTCAGGACGCCGTCCTTGTCCTGCAGATGCACGGCCAGTTCCTGCGGGCTCCAGACCACGTCGTCCTGGTTGGACTCGACCTCGAAGTGCTGCTCCAGCTTGCGCACCACCTCGGGCGGGATGGCGCGGGCGATCAGGATGCGGGGTTTGCCTGTCATGTCTGTCTCTTTCCTTGTCTTGGCGGGAGGCGGCTCTCAGCGGAACCAGATGAAGCTCATCAATACGAACAGCGGCACCAGAATGCCCAGCGACCAGGCCATGTAGCCGAAGAAGCTGGGCATCTTCACGCCGCGCTCCTCGGCAATGGCCTTGACCATCAGGTTGGGCGCGTTGCCGATATAGGTGTTGGCACCCATGAACACCGCGCCCGCGGAGATGGCCGCCAGCGTGGAAGCCATCGTGGTCATCATCTGCGCGGCGTCGCCGCCTGCGGTGTTGAAGAACACCAGGTAGGTCGGCGCGTTGTCGAGGAAGGAGGACAGCAGGCCCGTGGCCCAGAAGTACATCAGCGGATCGGGCGTGCCGTCGGTGCGCGTGACGGCGCCCACGATGGCGCCGAACGGCCCGCCCGTGCCCGCCTTGAGCATGGCGATCACGGGGATGATGGTCAGAAAGATGCCCGCGAACAGCTTGGCCACTTCCTGCATCGGCCCCCAGCCGAATTCGTTGGCCTGGTGCACGCTGCGCGGCGTGAGCCGCAGCGACAGCAGCGCCACCACGACCAGGCCCGCATCGCGGACCAGCCCCGGCAGGCCCACATGCGTGCCGGCCAGTACCAGCCCTGCATCGGTGCGCCACAGGCCGCTCATCAGCACCAGGGCCACCACGGCCAGCAGCAGCGCGAAGTTCACGCTGCCATCGAAGCCCAGTCGGCTGGCACGGCCCGAGGCGTCGATGCTGGGCGTGGGATCGGGCAGGTCCGCCTCGCCGGCCTTGCGCAGCAGCCAGGTGTCGATCGCGTAGAACAGCGCCAGCAGCACGCCGACCAGGAACAGGGTCTCGGTGAAGATGTGGCGCACCGTCCAGAAGAAGTCCACGCCCTTGAGAAAGCCCAGGAACAGCGGCGGGTCGCCCAGCGGCGTCAGCGAGCCTCCGGCATTGGAGACGATGAAGATGAAGAACACCACCACATGCACCTGGTGCCTGCGGTTGTCGTTGGCGCGCAGCAGTGGCCGGATCAGCAGCATCGATGCGCCCGTGGTGCCCATGAAGCTGGCCAGCACGGCGCCGACCGCCAGGATGGCCGTGTTCAGCCCCGGCGATCCCTTGAGATTGCCGCGCACATAGATGCCGCCCGACACCGTGTACAGCGCCGTCAGCAGGATCACGAAGGGCAGATACTCGGCCAGCAGCGCATGCACCAGGTTGGCCAGGGCCGCACCCGCACCGAACACCGCGGCAAAGGGCAGCAGGAAGGCCAGCGCCCAGGCCGCCGTCAACTTGCCGAAATGCCGGTGCCAGAAATGGGGCGCCACCAGCGGCACCAGGGCAATCGACAGCAGCATGCCCGCAAAGGGCACGCCCCAGAGCACCGACAGCCGGCCGCCATCGATTTCGGCCGCCAGCGCCCAGCCCGGCGTGCCGGCCGCCAGCAGCAATGCGAGAACGCGGCGCAAGGCTTGCATGCGGCCGTTCACGGGGCAGACAGCGCCGATGGCACGGGCGCCGCGATCTCGAACACCTGGCGCAGATAGGCCAGGTATTTCTCGTCGTCGCACATGCTCTTGCCCGGCGTGTCCGAGAGCTTGGCCACGGGCTGGCCGTTGCAGCGCGTCATCTTGATGACGATCTGCAGCGGCACATGGTCGGGCGCGTCGCCCAGGTCGTTGGTCAGGTTGGTGCCGATGCCAAAGGCCAGCTGGCAGCGGCCGTGGAAGCGCTGGAACAGCTCGATGGTGCGCGGCACCGTCAGGCCGTCGCTGAAGATCAGCGTCTTGGTCAGCGGGTCGATGCGGTTGGCGCGGTAGTGGGCCAGCAGGCGCTCGCCCCACTCGAACGGGTCTCCGCTGTCATGGCGCGCGCCATCGAAGAGCTTGCAGAAGTACAGGTCGAAATCGCGCAGGAACGCCGACATGCCGTAGACGTCCGACAGCGCAATGCCCAGATCGCCCCGGTACTCGCGCGCCCAGGACTCGAAGCCGAAGATCTGGCTGTCGCGCAGGCGCGGGCCCAGCGACTGGCAGGCCTGCAGGTACTCATGGGCCAGCGTGCCCAGGGGCCGCACGCCCAGCTTCATGGCGTACAGCACGTTGCTGGTGCCAGCGAACTGTCCCTCGGACTCCGCGGATGCGCCGGGCCGGCCCAAGCGTGCGCACAGCACGCGCAGCACCTCTTCATGCCAGGCCCGCGAAAAGCGGCGGCGCGTGCCGTAGTCGGCAATCTTGAGCTGCTCCAGGCCCGGCTGCTGCAGCAGCGCGATCTTGGCGTCGAGGCGGCGCCGGCCTTCGGGAAAATCGGGCACCGGCTGGGTGTTGCGGAAGTACACCTCGTTGACGATGGCCAGCACGGGGATCTCGAACAGAATGGTGTGCAGCCAGGGTCCGCGGATGGTGATGTCGATCTCGCCGCTGGGCAGCGGCTGCACCGTGATGCACTTCTCGTTGAGGTGGAACAGGCCCAGGAAATCGACGAAATCGCTCTTGATGAAGCGCAGCGAACTCAGGTAGGCCAGCTCCGCATCCTGGAAGCGCAGGCTGCACAGCGAACGGATCTCGGCCCGGATCTCGTTCACATAGGGCGCAAGCTGCACGCCGGGATTGCGGCACTTGAAACGGTACTCGACCTGTGCCCCGGGAAACTGGTGCAGCACCACCTGCATCATCGTGAATTTGTACAGGTCGGTATCGAGCAGGCTGGTGATGATCATGGACAGAGCCGGGCGGTGAGCGCCCAAGCGGTCAGATGGCAGACAGCTTTCGAGTGTAGGCCATCCACACGCCGCCGCGCTGCGAGCGGGCGCCTTGCATGCGCCCCGGACGGCATCACCCGCGCAGCAGCGGCTCCAACACCTGGCGCAGCGCCTGCGGAATCTGGGCGGGCCGGCGCGTCTGCCGGTCCACATAGACATGCACGAAATGCCCGGCTGCGGCCGACATCGGCTCGCCCTGCGCAAACAGCCCCACCTCGTAGCGCACGCTGGAGCCGCCGATGCGGGCCACGCGGATGCCGGCCTCCACCTCCTGCGGAAAGGCCAGCGGGGCGAAGTAATTGCATTGGGTCTCTATGACCAGCCCTATCGTCTCGCCCGCATGAATATCCAGCGCGCCCTGCTCTATCAGATGGGCATTCACCGCCGTATCGAACCAGCTGTAATAGACGACGTTGTTGACATGCCCGTAGACATCGTTGTCCGACCAGCGCGTGCTGATGCGTCGGAATGCCGCATAGGCCGAACGGGGCTGCGGCGCGGGGCGGCTCGGAGGCGATTCATTCATGGCGGCCATTGTGCCGCCGGCCGAATGTGCCCTGCGCACCTCCCCTGTCGCCATCACGACGCGCATTGCTGCCAATCTCCGCGAATCGAGTAAGCATGCAAACTGAAAAATGTCGTCAAACCGACATAAAATCAATTCAAAATCAAAGACTTACAAAAAACCCACAGCTTTCCTATTTTTTTTGCTGCACCGCAGCATCAGGTACTTGATTCCTTTTTTGCAATCCCTACAATAGGACCCATGCTGCACTGCAACATGACACTTCGGTCAAGTCAGCGCAGGCAATTCCCCGTAACCCGAGACCCCTGTGGTCCGTTTTTCTGGAGACTGACATGAGCTTGACCCCTGACCAAATCCTGAGCGCACAAAAAGCCAACCTGGAAACCCTGTTCGGCCTGACGAGCAAGGCCTTCGAAGGCGTTGAAAAGCTGGTGGAACTGAATGTGACCGCCTCGCGCGCCGCGCTGACCGAAGCTGCCCAGCACACCCAGGCTGTCCTGAGCGTCAAGGACGCACAGGAACTGCTGTCGCTGCAGGCCAACCTGTTCCAGCCCCTGGCTGAAAAGACCGCTGCCTACAGCCGTCACCTGTACGACATCGCCAGCGGCACCGGCGCCGAGCTGGCCAAGACCTTTGAAAGCCAGGCTTCCGACCTGCAAAAGAACTTCAGCGCCCTGGTGGACACCACGGCCAAGAACGCACCCGCAGGTTCCGAAACCGCCGTGGCCGTGATGAAGAGCGCCGTGTCGGCTGCCAACACTGCCTTCGAGTCGGTGCAAAAGGCCGTCAAGCAGGCTTCGGACTTGGCGGAAGCCAACTTCACGGCCGTGACCAACACCGCCAACGAAGCCGTCCAGTCGGCCCAGACCCGCAAGCGTTGATCACGCCGTCTTACAACAGGGCTGCGTGCAAGAATCAGTGATTACCCGCATAATTGCACGCATCCCGGGTCGCAAGACCTGACCAGTTGTCTCCTTGGATCCTCTTGAAACCCCCGTTTCTGGATCCTTTCAAACCCAGTCTTTGGACTGGGTTTTTTTTCGTGCGCTTTTCGCGTGCCGTGGCGCGCGGCCCATCAGGGGCCGCCGCGCACAAGCCCTTAGACGGCCCCATCCTTTATTAAGAACAATTCGCGTTTGACCTATCATCGCGCTTTGCCAACAAAGAGAGGCCTGTCTTCATGTCGAAATCCCTGAAAGCCCTGTTTGCCGCTTGCGCCCTGGTGGCTGCCAGCACAGCCATTGCCGACTCCCAGGTCGTCAACCTCTACTCCGCGCGCCACTACTCCACGGACGAGGAGCTGTACAACGGCTTCACCAAGGCCACCGGCATCAAGATCAACCGCGTGGACGGCGACGACGCCGGCATCATTGCGCGCCTGAAGGCCGAGGGCCAGGCCTCGCCGGCCGACGTGATCCTGCTGGTCGATGCCGCGCGCCTGTACCGCGGCGAGGTCGATGGCCTGTTCCAGCCCATCCACTCCAAGCTGCTGGAAGACGCCATCCCCTCCAACCTGCGCGCCCAGCCCACGGCCGATGGCATCAGCTGGTTCGGCCTGTCCACGCGCGCCCGCGTCATCGTCTACAACAAGGCCAAGGTCCAGCCCGCCGACGTGCAGAACTATGAATCGCTGGCCGATCCCAAGTTCAAGGGCCAGCTGTGCATCCGCTCGGGCTCGCATCCCTACAACCTGAGCCTGTTCGGCACCGTGGTCGAGCACATGGGCGACCAGAAGGCCGAAGGCTGGATCCAGGGCATGAAGGCCAACCTGGCCCGCCCGCCCAAGGGCGGCGACACCGACCAGATCAAGGCCGTGGCCTCGGGCGAATGCACCATCGGCGTAACCAACAGCTACTACCTGGCGCGCATGATGCGCTCGGGCAAGCCTGAGGACCAGGCCGTGATCGGCAAGATCGGCGTGGTCTTCCCCAACCAGTCCAGCTGGGGCACGCACCTGAACATCGCGGGCGGCGCCGTGGCACGCCATGCCAAGAACAAGGACAACGCCGTCAAGTTCCTGGAGTACCTGGCCAGCCCCGCCGCCCAGAACTACTTTGCCAACGGCAACAACGAGTGGCCCGCAGCCAAGGGCGTGGAACTGGACAACCCGGCCCTCAAGGAAATGACGGGCGGCAAGCCCTTCAAGAGCGAGACCATCCCGATCACGGCCGTGGGAAAGAACATGACCAAGGTCCAGCAGATGTTGGACCGTGCCGGGTTCCAGTAACCCCCATCGCACCCATCACCAGCCCGGCACTGCCGGGCTTTTTCTTGGGCGCGACATGGCTGCGTCCGAGGCTGCATGCATAATTTGAGAGTTACGTTTACGTCAACGTCAGATAACCAAGGAGACATTCCATGCAGATCAAGGACCGGGTATTCATCGTCACGGGCGGCGCCTCCGGGCTGGGCGAAGGCACGGCGCGCATGCTGGCGGCCGAGGGCGGCAAGGTGGTGATTGCCGACATGCAGGCGGACAAGGGCGAGGCCGTGGCGCGCGAGATCGGCGGCGTCTTCGTGAAATGCGACGTGAGCCAGGAGGCCGATGGCCAGGCCGTGGTGGACAAGGCCGTCAGCCTGGGCAAGCTGGCGGGCCTGGTCAACTGCGCAGGCATTGCGCCGGCCGAGAAGACCGTGGGCAAGAACGGCGCGCACAACCTGGCGCTGTTCTCCAAGACCATCACGGTCAACCTGATCGGCAGCTTCAACATGATCCGCCTGGCCGCCACCGCCATGTCGGCCAACGAGCCCGAGAGCACGGGCGAGCGCGGCGTGCTGATCTCCACGGCCAGCGTGGCCGCCTACGACGGCCAGATCGGCCAGGCGGCCTATGCGGCGTCCAAGGGCGGCGTGGTCGGCATGACGCTGCCCATTGCGCGGGATCTGGCGCGCAACGGCATCCGCAACATGACGATTGCCCCCGGCATCTTCGGCACGCCCATGCTGTTCGGCATGCCGCAGGAAGTGCAGGACGCGCTGGCCGCCGGCGTCCCCTTCCCCAGCCGCCTGGGCACGCCCCAGGACTATGCCAAGCTGGTGCGCCACATCCTGGACAACGACATGCTCAATGGCGAGGTGATCCGGCTGGATGGGGCGATCCGCCTGGCACCGAGGTGAAGCACCCCCTGAGCGGCTGCGCCGCTTCCCCCTCTCTTACTCGCTTCGCGAGGGAGGGGGACGACACCCTCGCGGCGGGGCGGCCCTTGCTCGGTGTCCCTCGCGTTGGGCCGCGCCGGTTTTGGAGATACGCGCGTTGTCAGGCCGTGGTGTCTGCAGGCGTGTCTGCAGGCGCTCTGGCCATCATCTCCAGCCCCTTGCGCAATGCCGGGAACAGGCTGTGCTGGAAGTTGTTCCAGCGCAGCTCGAGGATGGTGTCGGCGGGGTCGATGTCGGTGCCCAGCACGTCGGCGATGACTTCGCCGGAGTCGATGCCGTTGTCCACGTAGTGAAAGGATGCGCCGGTCTTGAACAGGGGCTGGACCGGGCGTTCTTCCATGGTGTTCCAGTCCACGATCCTGCGGCCCTGCGCGCCATGGAGGGCATCCAGCGTGGCGCAGGCGCCGCGGCGTTCATAGGGTGACTCCAGGCGCGTGATGCCGGGGTGGATGTTGGCAATCCTGCGGTGGAACAGGGCGCCGGGCCGCACGAGCCGGTCCAGGATGACGAGCAGGCCGTCCAGCACCACCCGCTCGGCGCCCAGCTGCACCAGCCGGTCCTGCAGTTGCGCCTCGAACATCTGCTTGCCCGCGGCGCGCTGCGGATCGTTCAGCGGCAGGCGCCGGTAGGAAGATGGCACGGCCATGAGCAGGTCATTGACCCTGCGCCCCTGGATGCGCAGGTCCGGCGGATAGAACCAGCGCCCGCCCGGCTGGTAGCTGAAGCCGTAGTCGCCGATTTTTTCGCGGTCGCGCGGTGAGGCCTCGTCGTCGTCGTGGATCACGGCCTCCAGGCTGTAGATATCGCCCAGCGGGCTGGTGTCCAGCAGCTCGCCCAGGTATTCGAGCGGCGACTTCATGTAGCGCGTTGCCCCCTTGTAGGCGATGTGCTGGCCGGCCTGGTCGGCGGCGGCGTTTCTCAGGGACCAGATGTAGACGAGTTTTGTCTTTGCCATGTTCGTGGATTCAGCAGGAATTCAGATGTCGGCCAGCGCGCCTTGACTGGCGGGACTGGCCGATGCAGCCGCCACCGGCTGCGCCCCGTCTTGCGGCTGGACCATGCGGCCCGCCTCCATGCGCACGATGCGGTCCGCCAGGTGGAAGTAGCGGTCGTCATGGGAGATGACCACCAGCAGGTGGCCCCTGGCGCGCAGCTCGGGCAGCAGCTCGGTGTAGAACAGGTGGCGGAAGCTCGGGTCCTGGTCGGCTGCCCATTCGTCGAAGACCAGCACGGGCCGGCCCTCCAGGTAGGCGTGGACCAGGGCCAGGCGCTTGCGCTGGCCGGTGGACAGGTCGATGGTGCTGAAGCTGCCGTTGCGCACGCTGACCTTGTGGGCGATCTCCAGCCGCTGCAGGTAGGGCAGCGCGGCCTCGGGCAGCGCGGCGGCCTGGCCCTCTTCGCCGCCGGCCACCAGGTCCTCGAACAGGTAGAAGTCCGAGAACACCGTGGTGAACAGCTGGCGGTAGTCGTCGCGCGTCAGGGCCGTGACCGGCTGGCCGTCGTGCAGGATCTCGCCCTGCTGGGGCGCATACAGGCCCAGCAGCAGCTTGATCAGCGTGGTCTTGCCCGAGCCGTTGTCGCCCACCACAAAGACCAGTTCGCCCTTGCCCAGCTTCAGGTCGATGGGGCCGATCTCGAAGGCCTTGCCGCCTTCGGGTGCATCGAAGGCATAGCGCACGCCCCGCAGCTCCAGGCCGTGGTCCAGGCGGACCTCGCCGGGCGGGCTGTCCAGGTGCAGGTGCGGCTCGGCGCTGGCAAAGCGCGCCGACAGGTCGGCAATGCGCTGCAGTGCCACCTTGGCACGGCCCAGGTTGGGCAGAGCGCCCGCGATCTGGTCCATGGGGCCCTTGAGGAACAGCAGCACCAGCACGAAGCCGCTGAGCACCACGGGCTCGGTGGTGCGCAGCGCGGCCCAGCCCAGGATGAGGGCGATCAACAGAAAGAACAGCGCCGAGCCGAAGGCCGTGGCCAGCACATAGGTGTTGATGGCGCGGCTGTTGATGCGGCGGATGGCATCCACGGTGGAGCCGATCTGCCCGTCGAAGATGCGGCCCCGGCGCGCGCGGTGCATGCGCAGCTCCTTGGCGCCTTCGCTGATGGCGCGGTAGGCCTTGTGCAGCACTTCCTCGTGATCGCGCGCCTTCCAGAAGCCCGCCACGCCGCGCGACTGGGCCAGCGCCTGCACGCTGACGCCCACCACCAGCGCCACCACCAGCATGGCGAACAGCGGCGGCGACAGCAGGGCCAGGTAGGCCATGCAGCCCAGCGCGATCGCCAGTGCAATCACGTTGGAGGCCAGCACAAAGGCCACGTCGCTGATCATGTCCACGTCCTGCGTGAGCACGGGCATGAGGCGGTGCGTGCGGTAGCGCTCCAGCGCGTCGATGGGCGCGGCCAGGATCTTGCCGGCCAGCTCCTTGCGCAGTTGGGCCACCAGGCGCTGCCCCACGAAATTGCCCGACATGTCCGATGCGGCCCGGCACACCAGCACGGTGGCGCACAGGGCGATGAAGGTCAGCAGCAGGCCGCCCGCCAGTCCGCCGGGGCGGTTGAGCACCTGGTTGATGGTCGCCAGCAGCGCCACCGTGGCCGCGCCCGCGCAAATGCCCGTGACCACGGACAGCGCCATCCACGGCAGGAAGGGCCTGAGCAGGCGCAGGACCTCGGAGGGCGGTCGGCTGGCGTTTTCCATAAGGGATTCCTCTGGCGCCCGTGGGCGCATGGGCTTGCAATGCCGGCGCGGCCCGGCGTTTCCTGGAGCGCGGCGCACGGCGTGCGCTCCCTACTCCCAGCAAGACGTGCGTGCGCCGAAAATGTTCACCGCCCAGGCGATGAACAAATTCCGCCGCCCGGCGTCATCACGAGGAAGGGGCGGCGCGGGCGCCATGCCCCGCAACGGCCCGCTTTGCTTTGTCTGCCGCATATCCCAAGGACGCCATGGCCCTCCACCCCGACCTGCAAGCATTTCTTGAACTCGCCAACGCCCAGGCATCCAGCCGCCCGCGCATGAGCCAGATGACGGCAGCGCAGGCGCGCGCCGCCTACGACAACGCCACGCTGGCGCTGGACCTGCCGGGCGAGGATCTGCCCACCGAGGACCTGGATCTGCCCACGCGCGACGGCACGCGCATCCGCGCCCGGCTCTACCGGGGTGCGCCTGAACCCACCGCCGCGCCCTGCCTGCTGTTCTTTCACGGCGGCGGCTACGTGCTGGGCGGGCTCGACTCGCATGACAGCCTGTGCCGCAGCCTGGCGCTGGGCACGCCCTGCAACGTGCTGGCCATCGACTACCGGCTGGCACCCGAGCACCGCTTTCCCACGGCCTTCCTCGACGCAGAGGACGCCCTGGCCTGGCTGCTGGAGCACGGCGGCCGCCATGGCCTGGACGCGCAGCGCCTGGCCATTGGCGGCGACAGCGTCGGGGGCACGCTGGCCACGGCCCTGTGCATCGCCGCGCGCGACGCGGGCAAGCCCCAGCCCCTGCTGCAGCTGCTGCTCTACCCCTGTACGGCGGCGCAGCAGGACAGCGACTCGCATGTGCGCCTGGCCACCGGCCATCTGCTGGAGGGGGACACCCTGGCCTGGATGTTCGGCCAATACCTGCGCAGCGATGCGGACCGGCAGGACTGGCGCTTTGCCCCCCTGCAGGCATCCGACCTGGGGCGGCTGGCGCCCGCGCTGATGGTGCTGGCCGAGTACGACCCGCTGATCGACGAAGGCAGGCGCTATGCCGAGCGGCTGCAGGCCGCCGGCGTGGCCGTGGACCTGCAGATCTACGCCGGCATGGTCCATGACTTTGCGAGGCTGGGCGCACTCACCGACGAGACCGAGGTGCTGCGCGACCGGCTGTGCAAGGCGCTGGCCCATGCCTTGCAGGCGGCCCGCAGCCCGGCCCTGGCATGAACATTTGCCGCGCCTGCGCGTCATCCCGGTCATGAGGCTGCCTTGCGCCCCTTGTGCCCTTGCCCGAGCCCCGACCCGTGTCCCGCACGCGGGGCACTCCATCTGAAAGAGTCCACGTGCGTCCAGTCGAAGCCACCGCTACCTCGTCACCAGGCGCCTCCGGCGCCAGCTACCTTGCGCATGCAGGCACCGAGACGATCAGCGTCTTCGGCGATGGACAGCGGCTGCGCCTGGAACGTTCGCGGGCCGTGGATGCCGGCAGGCCCGACAAGCCCGGTCTCTGGAACCTGTCGCCCACGGCCACGCCCGGCCTGATGCAGCTGCAATGGCTGGGCCCCTGCTCGGGCATGCCCGAAGCGGATGAGCTGCTGGCCGCGCTGCAGGCCGGCTTTGCCCTGCATCCCGATGCGCAAGCCATCGAGCTGTCCCTGCCCCGGCTGCCACCCGGCCTGCGCGACAGCCTTGCCAGCCTGCCGCCGGGCCAGGCCCCGCGCGTGGCAAGAAGCGTGCTGTGGCAGCAGCCCCTGTGGCTGCCCCGCCCGCGCCCGCCCTATGCGCTGCACTACACGATCAGCGAAGGCCGCCGCCACCCCGTGCGCCCGCACAAGCCGCGCGGCGAGGTCTACCGCCGCTTCATTCCCTGGCTGGGCCGCACGCTGAGCTTTCGCACCGTGGAGCCCGAGGCCGACCTGCCCCTCATCCACCGCTGGATGAACGATCCGGTCGTCGCGCATTTCTGGGAGGAAAGCGGCGACCTCGCCCACCACCGCGCCTACCTGCAGCGCATGGCCGGCGACCCGCATGCGCTCGGCCTCATCGGCTGCCTGGACGGCGAGCCCTTCGGTTACTTCGAGGCCTACTGGGCCAAGGAAGACCGCATCGCCCCCTTCTATGACGCGGGCGACCATGACCGGGGCTGGCATGCGCTGGTGGGGGAGGCGCGGTTTCGCGGCCAGCCCTACCTGACGGCCTGGCTGCCTTCGTTGTCGCACTACCTCTTTCTGGACGACTGCCGCACGCAGCGCATCGTCGTGGAGCCGCGCGCCGACAACCGCAAGATGCGCAAAAGCCTGCCGCGCTGCGGCTATGCGCTGGTCAAGGAATTCGACTTCCCGCACAAGCGCGCCGTGCTGGGAGTCCTGCTCAGGGAACGCTTTTTCGCAGACGCCTTGTGGATACCGCAGTCCGACGCAGCCGCGCCGGACGCACCGACCCAATGAAAGGACCTTCCATGCAAACCCACCCGCTGATCGGCATCGGCTTCGGCCCCTCCAACATTGCCCTGGCCATCGCCCTCAAGGAGCGCGAAACCACCGCGCGGGCCATGCACCCCGTCTTCATCGAAAAGCAGCCGCGCTTCGCCTGGCACCGTGACATGCTGCTGGAGCAGGCCCACATGCAGGTGTCCTTCCTCAAGGACCTGGCCACGCTGCGCAATCCCACCAGCCGCTTCACCTTCATCAACTACCTGCACGAGAAGGGCCGGCTGCAGGACTTCATCAACCTCAAGACCTTCTTCCCCAGCCGCCACGAGTTCAACGACTACCTGGCCTGGGCCGCCTCCAAGTTCGAGGACCGCTGCGTCTACGGCCAGGAAGTCATCGAGGTGCTGCCGGAAAAACGCGACGGCAAGGTGGAGTTGCTGCGCGTGCGCTCGCGCGACGCGGCCGGCAACGTGCATGAGCGCCTGGGCCAGAACCTGGTCATGAGCATCGGCGGCACGCCCAGCATTCCCGAGCAGTTCAAGCCCCTGCGCGGCGATGCGCGCGTCTTCCACTCCAGCGCCTACCTGCGCAGCATTGCCGAGCATGACCGGCCGCTGCGCATCGCCGTGGTCGGCGCGGGCCAGAGCGCCGCCGAGATCTTCATGGACCTGCACGGCCGCTACGCCACAGCCGAGATCGACCTGGTCATGCGCGCGCGCTCCATCCGCCCCTCGGACGACAGCCCCTTCGTCAACGAAATCTTCAATGCCGACTTCGTGGACCATGTCTACAGCCGCCCGCACGACGAGCGCGGCGCCCTGCTGCGCGAGTTCTGGCACACCAACTATGCCTGCCCCGACCTGGAACTGATCGAGAGCATCTTCAAGGTGTTCTATGAACAGAAGGTCGTCGGCGACACACGCCACCGCTTCCTGCGCCGCCACGAGGTGCAGGACGTGCGCGCCGCCAGCGACGGCATCCACCTGGGTCTGCGCGACCTCAACAGCGGCATCGACCATGCATCGCGCTACGACGTGGTGGTGCTGGCCACCGGCTATGCGCGCGAGCACCACAAGACCCTGCTGGACCCGCTGGCCCCGTACCTGGGCGACTTCTCCGTGAGCCGCGACTACCAGGTGCACACCACGGCGGACTTTCGCCCCGCCATCTTCCTGCAGGGCGCCTGCGAGGGCTCCCACGGCCTCAGCGACACCCTGCTGTCCGTCACCTCGGTGCGCACCGGCGAAATCGGTGAAGCCCTGCTGGCAGCGCAAGCCCAAAGACCCGATGTTGCGCGCACAGAACAGCTGGCGCTGCAGGATTGAAAGATCGCAGGGCGGCATGATGGCGCAGGGATCTCTCATGCCATAATTTGAATGCAAACCATTTGCATTTGAATTTGAATCACCTGCGCCGCTGAATCCCATACCCTCTGCTGCACCGCCCCGGCCCTGGCCGGGGTTGCAGCATCCGGTAGGCCCTTCTCTGTACGGACCCAGGGATTCCCACCCAACGCCCTTGCGGAAAGGCAGGTATCCGGATGCGTGACCTGATCCAGGAACTCGTGGCTCACTATGGCGATCTTCGCCGCCAGCTCACGCGCGATCTCAGGGATCCGCACTATGCGGCCGACATCGCGCAATCGAGCTTCGAGCGGGTCTATGTGCACGCCCTCGGCCTGCGCAGCGGCAAGAAGGCCGAAGCCCTGCCCGACGCCGGCATCGAATCCCCGCGCGCCCTGCTGTTTCGCGTGGCGCGCAATCTGTGCATCGACGATGCGCGCAAGCGCAAGACCGCCCAGGAATGGACGCGCCAGCAAATGGAGGTGCAGCACAGCGCGCCCTCCAGCGAAACCCTGGCGGCCCAGCGCCAGATCCTGAACCGCGTCGTCCAGGCGCTGGAAGGCCTGCCGCCGCGCCGGCGCGAAGTCTTCATCCTCTTTCGCGCCCACGGCTACACGCGCGCGGAAATCGCCGAGCAGCTCAACATCACCGAAATGGCCGTCGCCAAGCACATGGTGCGCGCCACGCTGGACTGCTCTCGCGTGCTGGCCCAGCTGCGCTCCGAACTGATCGAGGACCATGCGCTGGGCGGCGCCATGGATTTCGACCACAGTACACTGGCCGACGACGCCTCCTGACCCCCTTCTCCATGGCAAGTGCACCTAGCGAGCGCATGGTCGAGCATGCGCTGACGCTGATCGTTCAAAGCGAAATCGCTCCCGACCCGGTGGCCGACCAGGCCCGCCTGACCCTGGGCGAATGGCGCGGGAAATCAGCCCGGCACGATGCCGCCGCGCGCGAGGCGCACCTGCGCTGGAACCTGCTGGGCGGCATGTCCGGCGGCCTGCGCGAGCAGTTCCAGGAAACCGCCCTGCTGGCCGACAGGGCCGCGCGCTCCACCCAGACCGTCCGGCGCCGCAAGCTGCTGCTGTCCTTCGCAGGGCTGCTGGGCACAGGCGCGCTGGCGGGCCGGGGCGCCTACTGGTACTGGCAGCAGCCCCTGCACACCTCGGCCTACGCCACGCGCAACTCGCAAATCCTCAAGATCACTCTGGCCGACGGCAAGCCGCCGCTGCAGGCCAGCATGGTGGAACTGGCGCCCCAGAGCGCCATTGCCGTGACGCTCTACCGCCAGCGGCGCAGCGTGTCCATGGCCCGGGGCGAAGTGCGATTCGAGGTGGCCTCGGACCCCGGCCGACCCTTCGAGGTCATCACGCGCGAGGCGCGCATCGAGGTCGTGGGCACGGTCTTCACCGTGCGCGACCGCGGCGGCCCCGTCACCGTGGGCGTGGAGCATGGCCATGTCAGGGTCCGCGTGCTGGGCAGGGATGCGCAGGATTCGACGGGCCCGGCGGCGGCAACGCTGGACCTGCTGCCCGGCCAGATCGTGGACATCCGCAACGGTCAGGCCGAGGCCGTGCGCCAGGCCGATGCCGCCACGCTGTCCGCCTGGCGCGAAGGCTGGCTGGTCTTCGAGAACACCCCGCTGGCCGAGGCCCTGGCCACGGTCAACGCCTACCGCACCCAGCCCATCGAAGCCGCCGATGCACGCGTGGCCGCGCTGCGCCTGACCGGGCGCTTTCGCGCCAATGACTCGGCCGGCCTGCTGGCCGTGCTGCCGTCCATCCTGCCGCTGAGGGTGCGCCCGCAGGCCGGCGGCGGCGTGCAGTTGCAGGCGCTCTGAACAGCGCCATCGGTGCCCCGGCAAAGAAAAGGCCACGGCCGGATCGCTGCGGCCGTGGCCCATGGCCCATGGCTGTTTACCAGCGATAGGTGGCCGTGCCGATCACCTTGCGCGGCTCGCCGTAGAAGCAGCCGTAGGAGCAGCTGGCGATATAGGTCTTGTCGGTCAGGTTGGTGAGGTTCAGGGCGAAGCGCCAGGGCCCGGTGGTGTAGCTGACCATGGCATCCACCAGGGTGAACGCCGGCAGCGAGACGGGAACGCCATAGGCCAGGCCGCGTGTCTGGCCCACGTACCTGGCGCCCATGCCCACCTTGAGGCCGGCAAGCCCGAAGTCGCCAAAGCTGTAGTCGCCCCACAGCGATATCTGGTTGTAGGGCACGCCGATGGAGCGCTTGCCCAGTTCGTCCGGCTGCAGGGGGCTTGCCTGCGTGGTGCGCGCATCCGTGTAGGCATAGGCGGCAATGATGTTCACATTGCGGCCGATGGAGCTTCGTGCCTCCAGCTCGAAGCCGCGGGAACGGACTTCCCCGGCCTGTATGTTGAACGCCCTGCTGGCGTCCTGGGGGTCGGGCACGAGAAGGTTCTGGCGGGTGAGCTGGAAGACCGCTGCCGAAATCATGGCCCTGGAGCCGCTGGGCTGGTAGCGGACACCGGCTTCGTACTGCTGCCCCGTCGTCGGCTTGAAGCGCGACCCAAGGCGGTCCTGGCCCTGGGTGGGCTCGAACGACTCGCTGTAGCTGAAGAAGGGGGCAAGGCCATTGGCGGCGAGATAGACCACGCCCACGCGGCCTGTGAAGGCCGAGCTTTTCTCATTGGCCGCACTCACGTCCCCGGTGAAGAAGTTCGTCTCGTTGAAGCGGACCTTGTCATAGCGGCCGCCCAGCAGAACCACCCACTTGTCATCGATCTTGATCTGGTCCTGCGCATAGATGCCCAGGCGCTTGTAGTCGTTCTTCCAGGACGAGCGGTAGTAGGGGGAGACAGGCCCCACCGGCTTGCCGTAGACCGGGTTGAAGACATCGAGGTCGGCGGCCTGCTGTTCATAGCGCTCGGTCTCGTGCTTTGGCAGGGCGTAGTCGAAGCCCACCAGCATGGTGTGCCTGATGCGGCCCTGGTCCAGCTGGTACTGCAGCGAGGTATCGGTCACGAAGGCCGACGAGCGGTCCCAGCGCGGCTGGAAGTAGCGCTCCACCACCGAGCGCTGGTCGGCGGACAGGCCCCAGCCGTCCGTGCTGAAGTAGCTGCTCTTTGCGTTGTAGTAGCGCATGCTGTTCCTGAGCTTGAGCTTCTCGGAAAAGGCATGTTCGAAGAGATAGCCGATGGAGTAGCGCTCCAGATCGAATCTGTCCCGTCCCGCCTCTCCGATGAAGCGGTTGCGGGGAATCTGTCCATTGATGTTGGGCAGCAGGGTGCCGTAGGCGGGCAGTCCGTAGACGTAGGCGGTGCGGTCCTTCTGGACCTCGGCCAACAGTGTCAGCGAGGTGTTCGCATCGGGCTGCCACTTGAGCGATGGAGCGATATAGGTTCTGTCATCGGGCACGTGGTCGATGAAGCTGTCGCTGTCCCGCTTCAGCGCCACCAGCCGGTAGGACCATTTGCCCTCGTCGTCCAGGGCGCCCGCAAAATCACCCGACACCTGCCTGCGCCCGAAGCTTCCGGCATCGATGTTCAGTTCCCGGATTTTTTCCGTGGTGGGCCGCTTGCTCACGGTGTTGACCACGCCGCCCGGGGAGACCGAGCCAAAAATCACCGAAGAGGCGCCCTTGAGCAGCTCGATGCGCTCCAGGCCGTAGGGCTCCTGCCGTCCGTCGTAGATGTTGGCGGTGAACAGGCTGCCGTCCCGGTACATGCCCGTGGTGCGGAATCCGCGCAGGTACAGGCTGTCCGAGGTCCGGTCCAGGCCCTCGGCACGGGTGACGCCCGCCGCGTAGCCCAGCGCATCCTGCAGGCTTTGCGACTTCAGCGTCTCGATCTCCTGGGCACCGATGACCGTAATGGACTGCGGTGTCTCCAGGATGGGCGTATCGGTCTTCGTGCCCGTTGAACTGCGCCGGGCGACATAGCCCTGCACGGGGCCGGCTGCGGTTTCGCTGTCCGTGACGGTGATGGTCGGCAAGGTCGCGCCGGAGACCGCGGGACGGCGGATGGCGAAGCCTCCGTTGTGCGTCCTGGTGGCTTCCAGGGACGTGCCGACCAGCAGCTCCCGCAAGGCCTGCTCCGATGTCAGGCGGCCGTTGACGGCGCGGGAACTGAGCCCGGCAACCAGGTCACCTGCGGCAAACATCTGGGTTCCCGTCTGGCGGGACAGCTCGTTGATGGCCGAAGCCAGAGCCTGGGCCGGCACATGGATATCGAACACCTGGGCAGCCTCCTGGCCCGTGGCCTGGGCCACCGCCTCGGTGCTCCAGAGCGAGACGGAACCAAAGGCCGTGGCAAGGGCCAGGCTCAGCAGATGTTGACGGGGCAAGGAACGCATGGTTGAAGAATTTCCAAAGGCATTGAATGAGACTGGTTACCAACCGGGCGCGGACTTCGGCGCTGGTTGTTGTGCATTCCAAAGACGTTCCGCGCAGGAAAATGGAGACAAGGTGTAACCCCGATTCCACGAAAAAGCCGGGCCGGACCGGGGGGCGACCCGGCCCGGCCCGGGTTCCCGTCAGTCCAGCGCGTACTCCAGCGCCAGGGCATCAAGGATTTGGGCAGTCAGCCCCTCGTTCCTCATGATGGCGTAGTGGTCGGCGCGGATCACCGCCCCCCCGGCACTCTCGACCCCCTCGGCCCCCTCCTGGCGCAGCTGGTGCGCGAGCCGCAGCCGGTGCGCGGCAGGCGTTTCATCGCTCCACCAAAGGCTTGCCGCCGCTCGCACGGGCGCCAGGGCCTGCGCCTGCAGCGCCAGGTGCTTCAGGTGCAGGGTGGTCAGAAAGGCCTGGGCCAGATCGGCGCCGTCCATGGAGGCATGGCCGCTGGGTCCGCCCGGTCCCTGCCTTGACGCTTCGCGGCCCAGCGCGGCAGCCAGCAGATCGGCGCGGGGCGGCACCGATGCATCGAGGTCCGCAAGGTCTTCGATGCGCGCCAAGGGCAGCATCTGCGAGACGAAGAGCTGGAAGTCATCCCACCACGACGGGGACCCGGCCGCATCGCCAGCAGGCACGAACGGGTCCACCAGTCCCAGGAAACCCACCGCCTGTCCCTGGCCTTCGAGCCGGGCCGCGATCAAGGCCGCCAGGCTGCCGCCCAGGGACCAGCCCAGCAGGTGGTAGGGGCCGGCAGGCTGTACCTGCCTCACCATCGCGCAGTAGTCGTCGGCCATCTGCTCCAGCGAGCGGTCGCGGTGGCCGGGATCGCCCAGGCTGCGGCAGGGTATGGCGTGGACGGTCCGCTGGTCCTGCAATGCCCGCGCCAGCGGCTGGTAGTCAAACACCGTGCCGAATCCGGCATGCACGCAGAACAGCGGCGGCGCGGCGTCGCACATGGCGTTGAGCGCCACGACTCCCCCGGCTCCACCGGAGCCGGCTGAGCGAAGCTCCAGCAGGCCGGCGATGGTGGGCCGCTGCAGCAGGTCGCGCAGCTTGAAGTCCAGCTGCGGATCGCCCAGCTTGCGCACCTTGGCGTGCATCCTGAGGCTGAGCAGGGAGTCCCCGCCCAGCTCGAAGAAGTTGTCGGTCTCGCCCACGCGTTCCACGCCGAGCACCTCCTGCCAGATGCGGGCCAGCGCCATGGCCGACGCGGTGGACGGTGGCACGTGAACCCGCTCGGCATCTGCCTGCGGCAGCGGCAGCGCACCCCGATCGAGCTTGCCGCTGACCAGCCTTGGCAGGGCGGGCAGGACCAGCGTATGGGCCGGCAGCATGTAGTCGGGCAGGTGTTCGACTGTCTGCTGGTGGATGCGCCGGACCAGGGACTGCGCGCAGGCGCCCTCCTCGCCCACCACATAGGCCACCAGCTGCTTGCCGGTACCGGCATCCTGGACCAGCACGGCGGCCTCGACCACGCCGGCCACGGCCCGGACGGCCTTCTCGACCTCGCCCAGCTCGATGCGGAAGCCCCGGATCTTGACCTGGTGGTCGGCCCGGCCTAGGTACTCGATGTTGCCGTCCGCCATCTCGCGCACCAGGTCCCCCGTGCGGTACAGGCGGCCGCCACCGCCGTCGAAGGGGTCGGCGACGAAGCGCTCGGCCGTCAGGCCGTGGCGCGACAGATAGCCGCGCGCCAGGCCGTAGCCGCCGATGTACAGCTCGCCCACGACGCCGTGCGGCACCCGGTGCAGGTCGGCATCCAGGATGTGCACCGTGCGCTCGCCCACCGGCCGGCCGATGGGGGCGTAGGCGCAGTCGAAGGTCTCGCTGGCCTCGGCCTTCCAGATCAGCGGCGTCACCACCGTCTCGGTGGGGCCGTAGCCGTTGATGAGCACGCGCGGGCGCAGGCTCTGGCGCACCTTGTCGTAGGCGGCCTTGGGCATGGCCTCGCCACCGAAGACATACAGCTCCACCGGCGGCGGCTCCTGCGAATGCTCTGCGGCCCAGTCCGCGATCTGCGCCAGATAGGCCGGCGGGAACGCGGCATTGGAGATGCCGTGGTGGCGCAGGGCCTCGCAGGCCTGCTCCGCCGTCCACAACTGCGGCTCGCGCAGCACCAGGCCTGCACCGATGCTCAGGGCCGTCAGCCAGCGCTCATGCGCGCCGTCGAAGGAGAAGGACATGAAATGCAGCTCGCGCGAGTTCGCCCGCATGCCGTAGATCCCGGCCGTGGCCGCGCAGTGCATGGCCAGCGGCCCGTGCTCGACCACCACGCCCTTGGGCTGCCCGGTCGAGCCCGAGGTGTAGATCACATAGGCCAGGTCGCGCTCATGCACGGCATGGGCCGGCGCCGCGTTGCAGGCCTGGGTGAAGTCCACCTCTTCGGCCACCACCAGATGGGCCACGGCCGGCGTGCCCAGCCTGTGCAGCGCCGCCCTGTGGGCGATCAGGTGGGAGGCGCCGCTGTCTGCCAGCATGAACCTCTGGCGTTCGGCGGGCGACGCCGGGTCCAGGGGCAGGTAGGCCGCGCCCGCCTTGAGCACGGACAGCAGGCAGATCACCATTTCAAGCGAACGCTCCATGGCGATGCCGACGATGGTTCCTGGCCCCACGCCGGACTCCACCAGACGGTGGGAGAAATGGTTGCTGCGCGCCTGCAGCTCGCCATGGCTGATGGTTTGCTCGTCCATGACCAGCGCCACCGCGCCGGGGTCCCGGCGCGCCTGCCGCTCCATGCCGGCATGCACGGGCAGGAACGGCGGACGGCAGGCATCCCGGCCGGTGCTGGCCAGCCCATCGCGGCCGGGCTCGGGCAGCAAGGCGATGTCCCGCAGGCAGTGCACGCCCTCGCCCGCCATGGACACCAGCACCTGCACCAGTTGCCGCAGCAGGGCCTGCACGGCGTCATCGCCGAAGCTGCCTCTGTGGTAGATCATCTTGAGCGACAGCACATCGCCCAGCCGCACCTCCAGGTCCATGGGATAGGAGGTCACGTCGATGGCATGCGTCACCGCAAACCGCAGATGCGGATCGTCATGCGCGGACAGCACGGCATCCATGGGGTAGTTCTCGAACACCAGGATGCTGTCGAACAGGCCGCGCTGGCCCTTGCCCGCCCAGCGCTGGATATCCGAAAGCGAGGTCTGCTCATGCTCGCGCGAGGCCAGGTTCTGTGCCTGCAGCGTGCGCAGCCAGGGGCCCAGCTCCAGCGCGCCGTCGCAGGCCACGACCACCGGCAGGGTGTTGATGAACAGCCCCTGCATTCTTTCCACGCCGGCCAGCTCGGGCGGGCGGCCAGCCACGGTGGCCCCGAAGGCCACCGTGGCCTGGCCCGTGTACCGCGCCAGCACCAGCGACCATGCGGCCTGCACCAGGGTGTTGGCCGTCACGCGCTCGCGCTGGGCAAACTCCACCAGCTGCTGCGTGGCACCGGCATCCAGCGCGGCGCCGGCCTCGTGGTGCCCCTGCCGGGCTGCAGGCAAGGCACCAGGCCGGACAGCAGGCCGGGCAAGCGCATCCACCAGCAAGGTGGGCTCGTGCAGCGGCTGCACCAGGCGCCTCCAGTAGGCCTCGCTGGCCCCATGGTCCAGGCCTTGCAGCCATGCGATGTAGTCGCGGTAGCTGGTGTCCACGGGCTCCACGGGAATGCCCTTGTAGTCGCGCAGCACCTCGCCCAGCAGGCTCGATGAACTCCATCCGTCCGTGAGCAGGTGGTGGGCGGTCCAGATGCAGTGGTGGCTGCCATCGGACACGCGGACCAGGGCCAGCCGCATCAGCGGCGGCTTCCTGAGGTCGAAGGCCGCGAACTGCCCGGCGGCCAGGGCATCCAGCGCCCCCGCCACATCCTCGCCGTGCCGGCAGTCATGCTCGGTGATGTCCAGCAGGACCTGCCTGGCCACCCATTGCAGCGGCAGGGACGCATCGGCCAGGAAGCCGCTGCGCAGCACGGCATGGCGGTCCAGCACCGCCTGCCAGGCCTTTCGGAAGCGCGCGGCATCCAGGCCATGCGCGTCGATGCGCAGCTGGGTGACATAGGACAGCCCCGAGGGATCGGACAGGCTGTGGAACAGCATGCCCGACTGCATGGGAGACAGCGGATAGAGGTCCGCCAGATTGCCCGCAGGCAGGGCCAGGCCGTCCAGTTGCGCCTGCGTGACCCGCGCCAGCGGGAAGTCCGAGGGCGTCACTCCCTGCGCGCCGCTCAGGCAGTGGTCGATCAGGCCTTCCAGCTCCTGCCGGTAGCGCCCCATCCAGGCCTGCACATCGGCGGTGTCGTGGCGGGCCGTGCTGAAGGCGGCCGTCATCACCAGCTCGCCGTCGTAGACGCGGCCATTGAGGGTGAACTCATGCGACAGCGGCGCCGAGGCGTCGGCCGGCATGCCGCTGGCCTCTTCGGCCGGCAGCCATTCGGCCGCGCTGTCAAAGCTTGCATCGAACTGCCCCAGGTAGTTGAAGACCAGGCTGGCCTGGGGCAAGGCCCGCATGGCCTGCCTTTGCTGCGCCGTGCCCAGGTACTTGAGCACGCCATGGCCCAGGCCGTGCAGCGGCACTTCGCGCAGGCTTTGCTTGACGCGCTTGAGCGCGTCGCCAGGGCCTGTGCCCGCATCGAGCGCCACCGGGAAGACGCTGGTGAACCAGCCCACGGTGCGCGAGACGTCCACGCCGGCCGACAGCTCCTCGCGGCCGTGGCCCTCCAGGTCCACGAGGATGCGCTGCTGCCCGCTCCACGCGCACAGGGCGCGCCCCAGGGCCGCCAGCAGGATGTCGTTGATCTGCGTCCGGTAGGCCGCCGGCACGCGGCTGATCAGGGCCTCGGTGCGCTCGCGGTCCAGCCGCAGCTCCACGCTGGACTGCCATGCCAGGGTGTTGGCCCCCTCGGGGCGGGCACAGGGCAGGCCGGCAGGCACCTGGGCCAGCGCCTGCCAGAAGGCCAGCTCGCCGCCGCATTGCGCGGCATGGGCCTGCAGCGCCTGCGACCAGCGCTGGTAGCTGGCGGTCTTGTGGACCCTGGCGGGCTCCAGGCCCTGCAGCCTGCTGGCATAGGCCGAACGCAGGTCTTCGAGCAGGATGCGCCAGGAGACCCCATCGACGACCAGATGGTGGGCCACCAGCAGCAGGCGCCAGCTGCCGTCGCCCACCTCGATGCACAGCCCGCGCAGCAGCGGCCCGTGGACGATGTCCAGGCTGCGCTGCGCCTGTTCGCACAAGGCCTCGATCGCGCCGGCATCCCGTGCCTGGCGTACCCAGAGCAGTGCCTGCAGGTCGGCCTCGGACGGGCTTGCATAGGCCTGCTCCCAGGCGCCCTGCGCCGTGGGGCGAAAGCGCAGGCGCAGGCTGTCGTGCCGGGCCAGCAGGTCGGCCAGGGCCTGGCGCAGCGGCGCGGGCTGCAGCGGCTGCGTGCTGCGCAGCAGCAGGGCCTGGTTCCAGTGGGATCGCTGCGGCACGTCCGTTTCGAAGAACTCCGCCTGGATGGGCAGCAGGGGAACGCTCCCCTGGACCGGGGCGTCCTGCTGCACGGCCTCGTCCTGCACGGGCTCGGCCACACGCGCCAGTTCGGCAATGCTTTGCCGCTCGAACAGCTGCCGTGGCGACAGCTTCCAGCCGAAGCGGCGCAGGCGCGAGACGATCTGCAGGCTCAGGATGGAATCACCGCCCAGCGCGAAGAAGTTGTCGCTGCGGCCCACCCGCTCCAGGCCCAGCACCTCGGCCCAGACACGGGCCAGCAGCGCCTCCAGTTCGCCCTCGGGCGCCTGGCTGGCGGCTGGCGTGCCGAACGCGGGCAGGGCCTGCCGGTCCAGCTTGCCGTTGGCGTTCTGCGGCAGCTGGTCCAGCACCATGATGGCGCCCGGCACCATGTAGTCGGGCAGGACCGTGGCCAGGCGCTCGCGCATCTCCTGCTCGTCCAGGGTCCGGCCGCTGCGGGCAGACACATAGGCCAGCAGCCGCGTGCCCGCCGGTCCCGCGCCGGCCACGACCACGGCCTCGCGCACATCGTCCAGCGCCAGCAGTTGCGCCTGCACCTCGCCCAGCTCGATGCGCAGGCCGCGGATCTTGACCTGGTGGTCCACCCGCCCCAGGTACTCCAGCTGGCCCTGTGCATTCCAGCGCACCAGGTCGCCCGTTCGATAGAGTCTTGCGCCATCGTGGCCAAAGGGGTCGGCGACAAAGCGCTCCGCGCTGAGCCCCGCCCGGTTCAGGTAGCCGCGCGACAGCAGGGGGCCGCCTATGCACAGCTCGCCGGCCACGCCCAGGGGCACGGGGCGCATCCGGTCGTCCACCACCCACATGTGCCGGCCGGCCAGGGGCCTGCCTATCGGAAGGATCGGAAGGTCCTGTGACGGCAGCGCCTGCGGCGCCGCGCCGGCGCCTTCCACCAGGCCGGTGCAGTCGAAGAGGGAGGCCGTGACGGTGGCCTCGGTCGGGCCATAGGCATTGAGCAGCCTCACATGGCCCAGCCCGGCGTCGCGCCATGCCTGCAGGCCGGCGCCCGGCATGGCCTCGCCGCCCACATGCACCTGCCTGAGCCGCCCGTACCCGCGCAGGCCCTGGCGCGCAAAATCCTGGACCAGCAGCAGCCAGTAGGCGGTGGTCAGATCGGCCACGCTGATCTGCCTGGCGATGAGTTCCCTGTGGAAGGTGGCGCTGTCCCAGAGTTCGGGCCCGCGCAGCACCATGGCCGCGCCGGCCACCAGCGGGGCGAACAGCTGCTCGATGCAGCCATCGAAATTCAGCGTGGCGAACTGCAGCACGCGGTCCTGCGGCGACAGCGCCGCAAAGCCCACGGCCAGCTGCGCCTGTTCGGCCAGGCAGCGGTGGGAGATGCCCACGCCCTTGGGGCGGCCGGTGGAGCCCGAGGTGTAGATCACATAGGCCAGGCATTCGCCATGCACGGCGGCGCCGGGGTTGTGGTCGGGCCCCGGCATCGCGCCGATGGCATCCAGGTCCAGCGCCTTCACGCGACCGGCCACCGCCAGCCCCAGGCGGGACTGCGTGAGCAGGCAGGCCATGCCGCTGTCCTCGACCATGTGGGCCAGGCGCTCGGCCGGATAGCCGGGGTCCAGGGGCACATAGGCCGCGCCCGACTTGAGCACGGCCAGCACGGCCACCACCATCTCCACCGAGCGTTCCACCGCAATGCCCACGCGCGCCTCCGCGCCCACGCCCTCGGCGATCAGGCGGTGCGCAAGGCGGTTGGCACGCCGGTTGAGCTGCGCATAGCTGATGCATTCGTCGCCAAAGACCAGGGCCGTGGCCTGGGGCCGCTCGTCCACCTGGTGCTCGAACAGCCTGTGCACCAGGGGCTGGGCGTCGCGGCTCTGCGGGTTGCATCCGGACTGCACCGATTGCGCCCATTGCGTCAGCTGCGCCCATTCATCACGGTCCAGCAGCTCGATATCGCAGGCCGGCAGCGCGGGTGTTTCGGCCAGGGCCGCAACAATGCCCTGGACGGCGGCCAGCATGTAGGCGCACAGGCGCTGCGCGCCCACGGTCTTGCTGGCCTGCCCGACCAGGCGAAAGCCCTGGCCCAGGTCATCGATGGACATGTCCACCGGGTAGTTGGTGCGCTCCTGCCCGCCCAGGGCCGTCATTCCCTCCCACGCGCCCGCTGTGGTCCCTTCCTGCGGCGCCACGCTGTAGCGGTAGTTGAGCAGGGCCGAGAACAGCGGCGTCCCCCCCGCCAGAGCGCTGCA
>JAITUC010000017.1 GCA_031286585.1 Delftia acidovorans | reverse complement strand
AGATTCAGCGAGAGCAGTCCGGAGGGAAAAGTCACGCCTTGCGGAACAGCCGCAGGTGGCGTGGTGCTGAAGCTGGCATTGCTCACCTGCCAGCCGTTGGCGGGCTGCAGTGCGACTGTTGCCTTGCTGCCTCCAGCAGCGGACCAAGGGGCCTCGCAGCTGTTGGCGCTGCCGCCGTTCAAGCCCTGGCACTGCCAAGTGTATTTGCCACTGGCGCTGGAGATTGCCGTAGCCGTGCCTGCGCTGCAAAGGCCGGCTGCCGGGACAAGTGCCGTGGCTTGGCCCGCAGCCGCGCCACAGGCACCAGCAACTGGCACCTGTACGTCAACGTTATGTACGGTTCCTGTCACGAAGCCCCCTGCAATGGGCTTGGCAGCTGCGGTGCTCTTGATGCCGGTGCCGCTGCTGTTGAGGTCCAGGCGCAGGCTGCCCGTGCCGCTGATGGCAGTGACAGGCACATTCCATGTGATGCCGTTGTCGGCGCTGGATGGCGTGCCCAGCGTGCCGCTGGCGGTGCCTGTAGTGGTCAGCGTGAAATCTGTGGCGTCAACTCCGTTGACCGCTTCGCTGAAGCTCACTGCGAAATTGACGCTCGTGGCGCTGGCTGTCGGTGTGCCCTGCGGAGCAATCGATGCCACCGAGGGCCCACCCGGCGTGGCACTGGCGACGACGTTGCCAAGGAAATCGCCCCAGATCCAGTTAGACACAGTGTTGGCTGCAGCCGGAATCGTCTTGGTTTCCGTATCGGTGGCGACATCAATGACATGGACAGTGCCATTCGCTGTAACGGCATACAGCGCCGCGTCGTTTGCCGAGATACCAAGCCCTGTAATGGCAGATACTGGACCGCTCAGTGTGAGCGAGGTTTGCGTTGAGGTGCTGGCAGTGTCAACGATGTGCAGTACATTGTTGGTTCCGCCAACATATAGTTTGCTGCCATTTTTTCGAACTGCTACTGTCCTGGCGCTGTCATTAATGCCGGTTACTGTGATCTGAGTAACCGTGTTGTCTGCCAAGTTGACGCGGCCAACCTTGTTGCCAACATGGCTCGATGTGTATAGTTTCCCGGCTCCTGTGGGGTCATAGGCTAAGCCAAATCCCGAATTTGAGACGTTCGCGAGTGTGGATAACGTGTTGGTTGCAGTGTCTAGTTTGTTGATTACACCAGTGTCTCCACAACGCACATAGAGTGATGCACCGTCTTGGCTTAGCGCAGAGGAGATTGTCCAACATCCCGTATTTAAGCTGGCAGTGATTTTTTTGGAGTCGGCATCTATAATATGCAGTTTCTTATTGTCGTAATCACTGACATAGGCAATAGCAGCGTTGGCAGAAAAGGTGATGGAGACAGAGCGTCCAGTGTTGGCTATAACTGCTTTCAGGGAGTTGTTCGTTGTGTCAATAATTCCCAGTTTATTGCTCATCCCATATTGACCGAACCATGCCTCATTCGCGTTGCCCGGGCGCAGTGCAAGAGTAAAAATATTATCTCTTAATGTTGCGTCAGTATCTGATGGTTTTATTGTTGTAGTAAGTTCTCCGCGCGCGGTATTGATAACAGAGATTGTGCTGCTGCCTGAATTGGGAATATAGGCGTAATCGGCGGCGCTTACGGCGCAGGCAATGAGTGAGAACGAAGCGGCGACGAGGACGTGCTGCAAGGAACGGCGCTGAATCATGTGTGAGACACCTTTGAGGAACACCCCTGAAAGCTTGCTAGGCACACTTTGGAGGCAGGGGAAGCTGGCAGGAAGACCTGCTTGGACGGGAAGCTTTGGGTTTTTGCCCCATAGTGAGAAATTTGCTACAGATTAAAACAAATAGAAACGTTCTGAATCTGAGCAAATCTGAGCAGATCGCGTTACCGGGTGGGTCTTCAGAAGGTGCTGGGTAGGAGAGAGTCCCCCGGTTGTTGTTTTTGTGCAACATGTACAAGGTCCTGTGGCCGTTGAGTCTCTGTACCGCGGCAGCAGGGCAAAGGCCCCCGTCCCACTCATGCCAAACCGCAAGCCATCTACACGTCCCGCGTCGACAAGTAGGCGCTGGGAATTTACTCAGGACGCGTGCTTGATGAGCGCGCCGAGGTTTCAGAAGCTCGTCAGCCTGCGCTATCAGTTCCGTACATAGGACCGGCTCCGGACGATTGCCCGGGACGGGAGCGGGGCGAATCGCAATCCATGACGGTGTGCAATACGAAAAAAGCCCCTCGACACCGGATATGGTGTCGAGGGGCTTTTGTCGTTTCTGCACTATTCATGTCTCCGGTAGGTCACCGGACCATCTACAGTGCGCGCAATTGATTGATGCAAAAAACATCTCATGGTCCCTCCGACAGGAATCGAACCTGTATCTGGCGCTTAGGAGGCGCCCGTTCTATCCATTGAACTACGGAGAGAGGCAAACCGCGATTGTAAACGCTCGGGACGGGTCTGCCCTGCACGCCGCTTGCCGGGCGGCGCGCAGGGCGGCGTCGGGCGTCAGTCCTTGCGCACGGTGTAGATCAGGTCCACCGCGCTGGTTTCCCCGGTCTGGCCGCGCAGGGTGAGGCGGCGCGAGAGGTCGTAAAAGATGTACAGCGTGCCCATGGCCCCCGAGAGGCTTTGCTCGTAGGTGACGTAGAGGTCGCTGGACAGGCGCTTGCCCAGGGTGAGGGCGGCGCCGGTGGAGCCATCGCCGCCCGGTCCCTTGAAGCCGATTTCGTCCAGGCCCAGGTTGCTGGCGATCTTGCCGCTGTTGTTTCGCCCGCCGCTGAGCAGGGACAGCGCAGCCTGCTGGAGCAGGGCGCTTTCGGCGCCGCCCGTGGCGGGGTCGCGGCCCATGACCACCCAGGAGAGCTTTTCGGCGTCGGGCAGTTCGGGGTCGGAGTACAGGCGCACGCGCGGGGCGTTGGCCGTGCCCTGCACCTGCACGCCGGCGCGCACGGCGATGTTGGGGCGCAGCGCCAGGATGTCCAGCGAGGGGTTGGCGTAGGGGCCGTTGAAGCGGATGAGGCCGGTTTCCACGTCCAGCGACTGGCCCCAGGCGCGGTAGCGGCCCTGCACGGTGCGGATTTCGCCGGTGATGCGCGGCGGGCCGCCCGCCACGGTGGGGCCCTGCACTTCCAGCGCGCCTTCCAGGCGGGTGGTGATGCCGTAGCCCTGCAGCGCGAAGTCGCGGCCCAGGTCGAGCTTGACGAGGATGTCGGGCAGCTTGATGGTTTGCGCGCGGGCCTGGGCCTTGCGGTCGGCCTGCTGCTGCTTGCGCGCCGCTTCCTGCTCGGCCTTGCGCGAGGCGGCCGAGTGCACGACCACGTCGGAGTCCAGCGAGGGGGCGGATTCCTCGGGCAGGATGATGGTGGCGCGGTCGGTGGTGAGGTCGCCGCGCAGTGTGAACTGGCCCTGCTCCAGCTTGGCCTGCAGGCCGCCCGAGATGCTGACCTGGCGGTCCGCGCGCACCAGCACCTGCAGCCTGGTGGCCTGGGCGCGCAGGTCCATGCTCAGGCCGGAGTTGCTGCCATCGGCATTGGGCGGGTCCCAGCGCACGAAGCCCGAGCCCGTGAGTTCGCCGCCTTCGCGCGGGGCCGTGGTGAGGTTGCCGCTGTAGCCCAGGATGCGCGCATTGCTGCCGCGCCCGCCCTGCATGCGCAGTTCGGTCAGGTCCAGCCGGTTGCCTTGCAGGCGGGCGCGCAGCACGCCGTTTTGCAGGTCGATGCCGTCCAGTGCGGACAGGATGCTCAGGCCGTCGGCCGAGAGGTTGCCCTGCCACTGCGGGTTCTGGCGGTCGCCGCTGATCTCGGCCTTGGCCTGCAGCGAGCCGGTGACGCGCCAGCCGGGCGGGGCGAACAGCGCCCAGATGCCGACGTCGGGCATGCGGGCGTCGATCTGGCCGGACAGCGGGGCTTTCTCGGGCCAGGTCCAGGTGCCGTTCTGCTGGGCCAGGCGCGTGCCCAGCTGGGCCGTCAGGGTACCGGCGCGTTCGCTGTCCCAATCGAGCTTGGCCTGCACGTCGTCGCCCTGGGCGCGCACGCTCAGGCGGGCCTGCTTGATGTGGGCGCGCATGCCGGCGCCGCGCACGGTATGCGTGCGCACTTCGCCGGGCTTGCCGGAACGCGGACCGGTGGTGTGGATGACCGTGGTGCCCGAGCCGTCTTCCACGGCCAGGCGCAGGTCGCCGGCTGCACGCTCGACCAGCAGTTCGGCCTTGAGCGCGGGGCCGGTGGTGTCCACGTCCCAGCGGGCATTGAAGCTCAGGTCGCCGCTCAGGCCCATGGCGGCCAGCGGGGGCTCCTCGGCCATGGACAGGGCATCGACCCAGGCCAGCGGCAGGGCCTGCGCGCGGCCGGTGCTGCGCAGGGCCCAGCGGCCGTCGCCGCCCTGGGTGGCGCGGGTGTCGTCCCAGGCCAGCAGCACGGGCTGGGGCGCCTCGGCATTGGCGCGGCGCTGGGCCAGCGTGGGCGGCGTGACCTGCAGGCTGCCGGCCGACGCCGTGAACGTGGTGGACAGCACGGTGCGGCCCGTGGTGCGCTGGGCGATCTGCACGGGCTGCTTGCCCGCCAGCTGCAGTTGCCAGGGGCCGGGCAGGTCCTGGCCGGGGTGCAGCCGCGCCTGCAGTCTGTCGATGCTGGCCTGCCAGTCCAGGGGCGCAGCACCGCGCGCCGTGGCAAGGCCTGCCTGCAGGGCCGTGTCGATCTGCGCGGTCTGCGTGCCGCGCTTCGCCTGGCCGGTGAGGGTCAGGCTGGCCTGCTCGGGCGAGCCCTTGAGGGCCAGGCGCAGCTCCGGCAGTTCCAGCGCCTGTTCGGGCGGCGTGTTGGCGGGCAGGTAGCGCAGCTTGGCGGCCTGCAGGTCGGCCTGCAGTTGCAGGCCGCTGGCGGGCAGCGGGTCGCCCACGGCGGCCTTCATGCGCTTTTGCAGGGCGCCCCAGCCGCCGCGCCAGCTGGCGTCCAGCTGGGCCTGGCCTTCGAGCAGGGCGCCGGCCAGCGGGTCCTTCATGCCGGGAAGCTTGCGCAGCCACTGCGTGAGGGCGGTGAGCGAGGCCAGCTTGAGCTGGCTGCTGCCCTGGCCTGCGGCGGGGCTGATGTGGCCGTCCAGCGAGAGCTCGGCGCCGGGCAGCTCGGCCTTCAGCACGGTCTGCAGCTTTTGCTGTTCGGTGTCGAACTGCAGGCTGCGGCTGCGCACCGAGGCCTGCAGCGCATCAAGCTGCAGGTTCTCCAGCGACAGCACGGGCTGGGCCCAGCGGCCCTTGGTGGCGAGTTTCTCGATGCGCAGGGGCTGGCGCTTGCCGCCCGCGGGCGCGGCAGCCTGGATGTCCACGCTGAAGTCCACCTGCTGCTCTGCCGTGGCGCTGGCGCGCAGCTCGCCTTGCAGCGGTGCGGCTTCCAGGATGCTGTAGAGCGCGGCGGGGTCCAGGCGCTGGACCTTGGCCTGGCCTTCAAAGACCTTCGTGGCGGGCTCGAAGCGGCCCTGGGCGTCGATGCTGCCCGAGCCTATGGCGATCTGCGCCTGCTCCAGCAGCCACTGCTGGCCGTCATAGCGCACCGAGGCCTCGATCTGGTCCAGCGGCAGGCGCTGGTGGTCCCATGGACCGGGCATGGCGTTGTTCAGGCGGGTCGTCAGCTGCCAGGCGGTGGTGGCGATGGCCGAGCCTGGTGCCTGGTCCGATGACTGCTCCGTGGCGGGCGCCGTGGCCGGTGCCTGGGCCGTATCAGCCGCCTTGCCATCCGGCCCGGCCTGCAATTCGCCGCTGATGCGGGTGCGCGGTCCCTGGGGCCAGAAGGCGGCGATGTCGAGCTGGCTGAGCTGCGCACGCGCCGTCTGCAGCGGCTGGGGCTGCCAGGGCTGGATGCGGGCCTCGATGTCCGCATGCATGGGTTCGGCCACGGGGGCGGCTTCCTTGAGCTCCCTGGCCTTGCCGTTCTTGCCATCGACCTTGGCGGATTTCTGCACGGCGGCAGGGGCAGGCGTTTCCTCGGACACCGTCCCGGGCTTGGCATCAACCTGGAGCTTGATGCCCAGCTGCGCAGCGGCGGTGGCCAGGGTGCCGTCGATCTGTGCCTTGGCCTGCACGGCCAGCGGTGCAGGTTTGGGGGCCTTGGCAGCGGAGGAGTCGTCGTCCGAAGCCAGGGCCGGTGCCTGCAGGTCGCCCTGCAGCTGGGCCTGGATGGCCATGGGCGCGCGGGCCTGCAGGCGCAGCCTGGCCTGGTAGTTGCCATCGGCCCATTGCAGGTCGCGCACGTCGAGCTGGTGCTCGCTGCCGTCGTAGACATAGTGGCCCTGCAGGCCCAGTACCTCGGCCTGGGGCGGGCCTTGCCAGACGATGCGCTCCACGTGGAAGGGCACGTCGATCTTCACGGGCAGCACGAGCTGCTGCAGCGGCTCGACGGGTTTCTTGTCCTCGTGATCGGGCGTGCTGGCGATGCTCAGCTCGGCGATGCGGACTTCGCCCAGGCGCACGGTGCGCGACAGCAGGGGGCGCAATTGCCAGCCGATGGTGGCGTCCTGCAGCTGCACCTTCATGGTGGGGCTTTGCCATTGCAGCCAGCCGATGCGGCCGCCCTGGCGCAGCGTGCCGGTCACCTCCCTGGCCTGCAGGCTCTGGCCTGCGGGCAGCCAGCCGGCCACGCGCTGCAGGGTGTAGGCCAGCGAATCCGCGCGCCCGGCCCACCACCAGGCGGAGCCCAGCAGGGCGGCCAGCAGCAGGACCAGGACCAGGACGCACCAGAGCAGGCCGCGCAGCCAGCGGCGGCGGCGCCGGGGCGCGGGCTGGGGCGCCTGCGGGGGAAGGGACGCCTGTGGGCTTTGATCTGGCGCGGCGGAGGAGGCAGGGGTATTCAAACGGGAATCCACCATGGTCAGAAGTTGAAGCCCAGGCGCAGATGCAGGCGCAATTGCTTTTCCTGGGCACCCCAGGCGATGTCGGCCTGCACGGGCCCCACGGGGCTGCGCCAGCGCAGGCCGGTGCCCACGCCCACGCGCATGTACATGGAGTCGGGCGCATCGCCCACGGTGCCGGCGTCCAGGAAGACGGCGTGCTCCCAGTCCTGCGTGTTGCCCTTGATGACGATGGGCCGCTGCCATTCGATGCTGCCCACGGCCATGTAGCGTCCGCCGATGACCTTGCCGCTGTCGGTGCGCGCACCGATGCTCTGGTAGCCGTAGCCGCGCACGGTGTTGTCGCCGCCGGTGATGAACAGCTGCGTGACGGGCAGGTCGGCATCCTTGCGTGCCAGCAAGGCGCCGCCCGATGCGCGCAGCGCCAGGCGGCTGCGGCGCTTGGTTTCGGGATCGACCTCGCCGATGGGAATCAGGCTGAGCCAGCGGCCCGAGACGCGGCCGAACGGCGTGCGCTGGGGCGTGAGCGTGGAGCCTGCGCCCACTTCCCAGGCAAAGCCGAAGCCCGAGGAGGGCGCCAGCGTGCTGTCGAAGTAGCGCCCGGTCCAGCCGTAGTTGGCCGTGACCGACGAGCTGGAGGGCGGCGCGCCCTCGCCCTGGGTCTTGGCGTAGTCGTACTGCAGGTAGTAGTTGCGGTCGATGTGGTCTTCGGACTTGGTGCGACCGGCGCGCAGCTGCAGGCTGTTGACATCGAAGTCGCCCGAGGGCGCGCGCTCGGCCTTGGCCGTGGTGAACCAGCGCCACAGCGTTTCATCGGGCAGGGCGGTCCACTGCGTGGAGATCAGCGGGTTCTTGCGGTCGAAGCGCATGCGCGTGACGGCACGCCAGCCCAGCCAGGGCAGGCGGTTGTGGATGTGGTCCACGCTCAGGCGCGGGCCGGTGTCGGTGCTCATGCCCACGCCGAAGACCCATTTCTGCATCTGGGCCTCGCGCACCTGGGCGATGACGGGCGTGGTGACCTGGGCGCCCTTGCGCTTGATGGCTTCCTCGTCCTCGGCCGCGCTCTCGCCTTGCTGGGGCACATTGGCCAGCGTGAGGAAGACGGAGTCGTAGTAGCCGCTGCTGGCCAGGCGCAGCTGGGCATCGACCAGGGCGGTCTGGTCGTATTCCTCGCCCTCGGGCAGGCGTGCGATGCGGGCCGTGCCCACGGGGTCGTAGCGCTGGGCGCCTTCGATGCGCAGCGGGCCGAAGGTATAGGCCGGGCCGGGCGCATAGGCCACGCTGACATCGGCCTCATGCGTGTCTGCGTCGATGTCGGCCAGGCTGGAGTCGATGCGCGCCAGCGGGTAGCGGCGCGACTGCAGCGTGCGCAGTCCCTGGCTCTTGGCCTGGCTCCAGCTGGACTGGCTGAAGCGCTGGCCGGGCTGCAGCGGCCATTGGCCCTCGATGGTGGCTCGCTGCGAGGCGCCGTCCGGGTCGTCGGCATTGACGCCCGCAAAGCGCACCTGGCTGCGCGCGATGGTGGCGGGCTGGCCCGGGTCCACCTTCACGGTGACCTGCAGCGGGGCCTCTTCGGATTCAGGCGTTTCCTTGATCTCCACCGTGACCGTGGGGCTGAAGTAGCCCAGCGTGCCGATCAGGTCGCGCACATTGGCGTCGGTGGCGCCCAGCAGCCGCGTGAGTTCGCGCCGCTGCAGATCGCTCTGGTAGCGGTAGCGGCGCAGTTCGAGGTGCTTTTCCAGCAGCTCGCGCACTTCCTTGGGCGCATCGACGACGAGCGAGAAGGCCGGGTCGCCGGTGGCTGCAACCAGCGACGGGTCCGTGTCCTTGTCATCATTCTTGGACGGCAGGAGGCTGCAGCCACCGAGCATCAGGGCTGCACTCAACAGAAACAAAAACGCCGGCCCTCGGGCCGGCGCTGTTGCGGGGGGGAGCTTGGGCATCGGCCTATTTTGACAGCAGGCGCATGGCGTCTTCCAGACCTTTGAGTGTCAAAGGGTACATGCGGTTGCCCGTGAGCTGCTGGATGATGCTGATGCTCTGGCGGTACTGCCAGACGCCGGGCGGCTCGGGGTTGATCCAGGCAAAGCGCGGGAAGGCATGCGTCAGGCGCTGCAGCCATTCGGCGCCGGGCTCCTCGTTCATGTACTCCACGCTGCCGCCGGGCTGCAGGATCTCGTAGGGACTCATGGTGGCGTCGCCCACGAAGATCAGCTTGTAGTCCTTGTTGTACTTGCGGATGATGTCCCAGGTCGGAAACTTCTCGGCGAAGCGGCGGCGGTTGTTCTTCCACATGAAGTCGTAGACGCAGTTGTGGAAGTAGTAGAACTCCAGGTGCTTGAACTCGCTCTTGACCGCAGAGAACAGTTCTTCCACGCGCTGCACATGCTCGTCCATGGTGCCGCCCACATCCATGAGCAGCAGCACCTTCACGTTGTTGTGGCGCTCCGGGATCATCTTGATGTCCAGGTAGCCCGCGTTGGCGGCCGTGCTGCGGATGGTGTCGGGCAGGTCCAGCTCCAGCTCGCCGCCTTCGCGCGCGAACTTGCGCAGCCGGCGCAGCGCGACCTTGATGTTGCGCGTGCCCAGCTCCTGCGTGTCGTCGTAGTCGCGGTAGGCGCGCTGCTCCCAGACCTTGACGGCGCTCTTGTTGCGGCCCGGCCCGCCGATGCGCACGCCGGCCGGGTTGTAGCCGCCGTGGCCGAAGGGGCTGGTGCCGCCCGTGCCTATCCATTTGTTGCCGCCTTCGTGCCGCTCCTTTTGCTCTTCGAGCCGCTTCTTGAGCGTTTCCATCAGCTCGTCCCAGCCCATGGCCTCGATGGCGGCCTTTTCCTCGGGCGAGAGCTCGCGCTCCAGCAGCTTTTTCAGCCAGTCCTGGGGGATTTCGCGCGTGAGGTCGGCCACCATTTCCACGCCCTTGAAGTAGGCGGCGAACGCGCGGTCGTACTTGTCGTAGTGCTTCTCGTCCTTGACGAGCACGGTGCGGCCCAGGTGGTAGAAGTCGTCCAGGCTCCAGGCGTCGTCGCTCTTGGGGCCGACCACGCCGGCCTGCAGTGCCTCCAGCAGGGTCAGGAACTCCTTGACCGAGACGGGCAGCTTGGCCGCGCGCATGGTGTAGAAGAAGTCGATCAGCATGGCATCTCCCGCAGGCCCGGCACACGCGCCCTCATGTGCGCGCCACGGCGCTGCCGCCGTCCGAGTGGCGCTGCAACTGGTCCAGCAACTGGGCGCGCGACTCGGGCCATTCGCCGCTGCGCAGGCTGTACATCACGGTGTCGCGGATGGTGCCGTCGCGGCGCAGCGCGTGGCCGCGGATCACGCCGTCCTTCTTGGCGCCCAGGCGCTCGATGGCGCGCTGGCTGGCGAAGTTGAAGCAGTCCGTGCGCCAGCCCACCACATGGCAGGACAGCGTGTCGAACGCATGGCCCATGAGCATGAGCTTGGCCGAGGTGTTGACATGGGTGCGCTGCACGCTGCGCGCATACCAGGTGTAGCCGATCTCCACGCGGCGCACCTCGGGCAGGATGTCGTGGTAGCTGCTGGTGCCCAGCACCTTGCCGCTGTCGTCGTCCAGCACGGCAAAGGCGAAGCGCTTGCCCAGGCTGCGCTGCTCCAGGGCGGCTTCGATATAGGCACGCACGTCACCGGGCTCGGGCGCCGAGGTCACGCGGATGCGCCACAGCTGGCCGTCCTGCACGGCCTCGCGCAGCCCGGCTTCATGGGCGAGGGCCAGGGGCTCCAGGCGCACGCCGTTGAAGCGCATGACCACGGGTTGCACAAAGCCCTGGTGGGCCACCGCGCCGGCCACGGGGATGGTCGTCACCTGGCCGGTGAGGGCCGGCACGCCCGTGTCGTTGGTGTGTTCGGGATGGGGCATGGGCGCGGGCCTCAGCGGTTGCGCTGGTTCATGAACACCAGCTTCTCGAACAGGCTCACATCCTGCTCGTTCTTGAGCAGGGCGCCCACCAGCGGCGGCACGGCGACCTTGCCCTCGGCGGTCTGCAGCGATTCCACGGGAATATCCTCGGCCACCAGCAGCTTGAGCCAGTCGATCAGCTCGCTGGTGGAGGGCTTCTTCTTGAGGCCGGGCAGGTTGCGCACGTCGTAGAACACCTTCATCGCGGCGGTCAGCAGCTCGCCCTGCAGCTTGGGGAAGTGCACGGCCACGATCTGGCGCATGGTGTCGGCGTCGGGGAACTTGATGTAGTGGAAGAAGCAGCGGCGCAGGAAGGCGTCGGGCAGCTCCTTTTCGTTGTTGGAGGTGATGAACACCAGCGGCCGGTGCTTGGCGCGGATCATCTCGCGCGTCTCGTAGCAGTAGAACTCCATGCGGTCGATCTCGCGCAGCAGGTCGTTCGGGAATTCGATGTCGGCCTTGTCGATCTCGTCGATCAGCAGGGCCACGGGCCGGTCGGCCGTGAAGGCCTGCCACAGCACGCCCTTGATGATGTAGTTGTGGATGTCCTTGACGCGCTCGCCGCCATCGATGTCGGACAGCTGCGAGTCGCGCAGGCGGCTGACGGCGTCGTATTCGTACAGCCCCTGCTGCGCCTTGGTGGTCGACTTGATGTGCCACTGCAGCAGCGGCATGTCCAGCGCGGCGGCCACTTCCTCGGCCAGCATGGTCTTGCCCGTGCCGGGCTCTCCCTTGACCAGCAGCGGGCGCTGCAAGGTGGCTGCGGCATTCACCGCGAGCATCAAATCCTGGGTGGCGACGTAGTTCTCGGAACCTTGAAATTTCATGGGCGGTATCAGCGTAAGTATTGATGGGGACGCTTGACGGTGACTGCCATAATCGTTCGCGCTACCCGCTCAGCAGTAGGCATCCGTCAGAACTCTTGAAGGATTGTGCGCGCAAAATGATAAAAACTTTGACCACGGTATTGGCGCTGGCTGTCGCATCTGTGACCCCCTTGGCACAGGCCCAGCAAAGCAAAGGTGACGCAAAGGCAGGGGAGGGGAAGATCGCCATGTGCATCGGCTGCCATGGCATCCAGGGCTACCAGGCCAGCTTCCCCGAGGTGTACAAGGTCCCCAAGATTTCGGGCCAGGGCGCACCCTACATCGTGGCCGCGCTGCAGGCCTACCAGAAGGGCGAGCGCAAGCACCCCACCATGCGCGGGATTGCCGATCCGCTGACCGAGCAGGACATGGCCGACGTGGCCGCCTACTACGCCGAGCATGGCGTGGCCAAGGCCGCCGACGCCAAGGTCCGCGAGCCCAGCACCCAGGTTGCCGCGCTGCTGCAAAAAGGGGCCTGCGTCTCCTGCCACGGCCAGGGTTTTTCCAAGCCCATCGACCCCAGCTATCCGAAGGTGGCGGGCCAGTATGCGGACTATCTGTACTCCGCCCTGAAGTCCTACAAGACCGAGGGCAACCCCCATATCGGCCGCAGCAACGGCGTGATGGCCGGCATTGCCAAGCAGTTCACCAACAGCGAACTCAAGGCGCTGGCCAACTACATCGGCAGCCTCGATGGCGAGCTGCAGACCCTGCCCCAGCCCCATTTCCGCCTGGGCCAGAAATCGCAGTAGGTCGCCCTTTCCTCCAAAGCAAAAGCCCGCAATTGCGGGCTTTGTCTTGAGGGCAATGAAGGGCCGGGACTATGCGCCGCCCGTGGCCTTGGCGCCGTCGCTGGTGGCGCGGCGCTGCACGGCGGCGATGTAGGCTTCGCCATCCGGGGGGCGGCCCGAACGCTGGCTCTCCCAGAGCATCTGCCCCAGGCATTCCATGGTGGCGTGGTGGGCGTCGTGCAGCGAGTCCAGGCGGCGGCTGAGCAGCTCCACCGCCTGGCGTATGCCGCGCGGCTGGTCGATGCTGCACTGCTCGCTGATGGACAGGTGCATGGACAGGTGCAGGAAAGGATTGGTCACGCCGGGCGTGGCGTCGTAGTCGCGCAGCAGGGCGGCGTCCACGTCGGCGAGGTCATCGAAATACTCGGGATGCTCGGCAATCCAGAGGCTGGCCAGCGTCTCTATGGCCTCCATCGGCGCGCCGTTCAGCATCTTGGTGCGCACGCCGCAGAAAAAGCGCCGCACATCGGCTTGGGTGGGGTTGAACATGGTGGCGCGCAGCGTAGCACGCAGCCCTTTCGGGCGGGCACGCAAGGACTTTGCCGAGGGCCCGCCGCAAGAAGAGGTCAGAGCACTTCAAATACCCTACCGGTCTGGGCGCCCTCCACGCTGCGCTGGTAGGCCAGGGCCACGCGTGCGGCGGGCACGGTCTCGAAGCCGGGGAAGACCGAGCCATAGGCTTGGGCCGATTCGGTCAGCAGGGTGGGGCTCACGGCATTGATGCGCAGGCCGCGCTGCAATTCGACCGCAGCACCGGTGACGAAGCCGTGGAGGGCGGCATTCACCGTCGATGCATTGGCGCCGTGGCGGATGGGCTCGGTGGCGGCAACGCCGCTGGTCAGCGTGATGGAGCCGCCGTCGCGCAGCCAGTGCTGTCCCAGCAGGGCCAGCCGCACCTGGCCCAGCAGCTTGTCCTGCAGGCCGGAGTTGAACTGCTCGGCCGTCATCTCGGACAGCGGGCCGAAGTGCAGGTTGCCGGCCGTGCTGACGATGGCGTCCACCTGGCCGGCGGCTTCGAACATTTTCTGCAGCGTTTCGGGCTGCGTGAAGTCGGCGCGCAGGTCGCCGCTGCTGCGGCCCACGGTGATGATCTCGTGGCGCGGAGCCAGCAGGGCGTGGACGGCGCGGCCAATGGTGCCGGTGGCACCGATGAGCAGGATCTTCATGCGGTTTTCTTTCGGAAGGAGTGAACAGGCCTCCAGTGTTTTGCAAATCGCTCATGCCATAAAGTAGCGAAATCTTTTTTTACTACTAAGCATTGGTTGGTAATCCATGGACAAGCTGCGCAATATGGAGGTCTTCATGGCCGTGGTCGAGGACGGCAGCTTTGCCCAGGCCGCGCGGCGCCTGGACATCTCGGCCGTGATGGTGGGCAAGCATGTGCAGCAACTGGAATCCCACCTGGGCGCGCGCCTGCTGCAGCGCACCACGCGGCGCCACAGCCTGACCGAGGTGGGGCGCAGCTTCTACGAGGACAGCCGCCAGGTCTTCGAGCAATTGCGCTGGGCCGAATCTGCCGTGGAGCGCAGCCGCAGTGCCCCGCAGGGCCTGCTGCGCATCAGCGCGCCGACCACGCTGGGCAACCATGTGATCGCGCCGCTGGTGGCCGACTACCAGCTGGCCAATCCGCTGGTGCGCGTGGACCTGCAACTGAGCGACAGCATGGCCGACCTGGTGGGCGAGAACATCGACGTGGCCGTGCGCATCGGCCCCGTGGGCGGCGAAGGTCTGGTGGCACGGCCGCTGCAGCCCTATCGCATGGTGATTGCGGCGGCGCCCTCGTACCTGCGGCGGCGCGGGCATCCGCGTGGCGTGGACGATCTGGCGCGCCATGACTGCCTGAGCTATGCGGTCTGGCAGCGCCGCTCGGAGTGGATTTTGCGGGGCGATGGCGCAGGCACGGTCCAGTGGCCGGACGACGCGCGCCTGCGCTGCAACAGCGGCGACGGACTGCGCCATGCGGCGCTGCGCGGCCTCGGCCTGATCCTGCAGCCCGAGGTGCTGCTGGCCGGCGACATGGCCGCAGGCCGGCTGGTGCCCGTGCTGCAGGACTGCGTGCCGATGCCGCGCCCGGTGCACCTGGTCTACCTGCCGGATCGCCGCCAGTTGCCCAAGCTCGCGCATTTCGTGGACCACATGGTGAAGGCGCTGGGGGCGGCCTGATACATGAAGCCTGGGGATGGACCTGGCCCTGGGCGCTAGCGGGAGTTGTCCGCCGGCGGCGTTTCCTGCAGGGCCTGGTCCTTCTCCTGCTGGGCCTCCTGCCGCTCCTTGGCCATCTGCTCGACCAGTTGCTGGCGGCCTTGCCGGGCCACGGCGATGAGCTGGGCCTGGTCCTTGTGGTGAGGGTACATGCGCTCGATCAGCTCCAGGTTGTGTTCCCGAAAGCGCAGCGTGGTGCGCTGGGCCTCGGCAGGGCTGTGGCCCGCAAGTTCCAGCACGGTGCGGGCCGAGACCAGGCTGGACTCGAAGACTTCGCGCTCGACATGGTGCACGCCCAGGTCGCGCAGCTGGTACCAGTGCGCCATGTCGCGCGCGCGCGCCACGATCTCCAGGTGCGGAAAGCGCTTGCGCACGCGGGCGGCGATCTTCAGCGACTGCTCGGAGGAATCCACCGCGATGACCAGCACGCGCGCCTTGTCTGCGCCGGCAATGCGCAGCAGGTCCATGCGCGTGGCATCGCCGAAGAACACGCGGTAGCCGAAGGTGTGGGCCACCTCCAGCATCTCCACGCTGTGGTCGAGAATGGTGGCCGGCACGCCCTGGGTCAGCAGCACGCGCGCCACGATCTGGCCGTAGCGGCCGAAGCCCGCAATGATGATTTGCGCGTCCTGCGGCTCCGAGAGCTCATGGGCCCTGGCCTGGCCCGCGCCGTCGGCCTGGCAGTCCTTCATGTCGGCAAAGCGCTTGAGCAGCAGCTTGTCCACCAGCACCAGCATCAGCGGGCCGACCAGCATGGACAGCGCCACGGCGGCCACCAGCATGGACGAGATGCTGTGGTGGAACACCTTGTACTGGGCCGCTGTCTGGAACACCACGAAGGCGAATTCACCGCCCTGGGCCAGCAGCAGGGTGAACACGGGGCGCTCGCGCCAGGGCAGCTTCATCACGCGGGCCAGGGTATAGAGCACGGCGCCCTTGAGCGCCAGAAAGCCCAGCACCATGGCGGCCATGGCCCAGGGCGCGCGCAGCAGCACGCCGAAGTCGATGCTCATGCCCACGGCCATGAAGAACAGGCCCAGCAGCAGGCCCTTGAAGGGCTCGATATTGGTCTCCAGCTCGCTGCGGTACTCGCTGTCGGCCAGCAGCACGCCGGCCAGGAAGGCGCCCAGCGCCATCGACAGGCCCACCTGCACCATCAGCATGGCAATGCCCACCACCAGCAGCAGCGAGGTGGCGGTGAAGATCTCGGGCGTGCGGCTTCGCGCGATCCAGCGCAGCAGGGGACGCAGCAGGAGCCGGCCGCCCACCACCACGGCGGCGATGGTGGCCACGGTCTTGAGCACCTGCAGCCACAGGTGGCTGTCGGTGTGCGTGGCATGGGCGGCCTTGACCGCGCCCAGGATGGGAATCAGCGCCAGGATGGGGATGGCCGCCACGTCCTGGAACAGCAGGATGGAGAAGCTGGCCTGCCCGCTGGGCGTGCGCATGAGGTTGCGCTCGGCCATGACCTGCAGGCAGATGGCCGTGGACGACAGGGCCAGGCCCATGCCCGCGATCAGGCTCACGCGCCAGGAAAAGCCGAAGGCCCAGGCCGCCAGGAACAGCACGCCCGTGCAGACCAGCATCTGCGCCAGCCCCCAGCCCAGGATCGGCCGGCGCAACTCCCACAGGCGGCTGGGCTGCAGCTCCAGCCCGATCACGAAGAGCATCAGCACCACGCCGAATTCGGCAAAGTGAAGAATGTCATCCACATTGCTGACAAGCGACAGTCCCCAGGGGCCCATGGCAATGCCCGCGCCCAGGTAGCCAATGATGGCTCCCAGGCCCAGGGCGCGCGCAATGGGCACGGCCAGCACGGCGGCGGAGAGATAGAGAAAGCCGTAGGTCAGCCAGATGGGGGCGCTGTGTTCCATGGAGAGAGGCGTGGGTTCGTGGGCTGGTGTTTACCCTGAGGCGATCGATTGTGTCACCCTCATTGCTGGGTCAGCTTTCTGACAGGGTTAAAAAATGCCACCGAATGCTTCATTCTTCCACCCGGCTTTGCTGCGCCGGTGCGCCAGATCGGCTGCGCAGTTTTAAGATGCCGGCCTGCTCCGTATTTTTAAGGTGTTTGGCATGGATTGGCATACTTGGATCGCCTACTTTGTGGCCTGCTGGATCATTGCGGTCTCCCCGGGCTCGGGCGCCGTGCTGTCCATGAGCCATGGGCTGTCGTATGGCGTGCGCAAGAGCAGCGCCACCATCTTCGGGCTGCAGCTGGGGCTGCTGACCATCCTGCTGATCGCCGGTGCAGGCGTGGGCTCGCTGCTGCTGGCCTCCGAGTGGGCGTTCAACGCCGTCAAGATCGTCGGCGCCTGCTATCTGATCTACCTGGGCATCAGCCAATGGCGCTCGGGTGCCGCGCCCCTTGCCACGCAGGAATCCATGCCCGAGCTCAGCGTGCGCCGCCGCGTGCTCACGGGCTTCCTGACCAACGCCACCAATCCCAAGGGCATCATCTTCATGGTGGCCGTGCTGCCCCAGTTCATGACCACCAGCCGCCCGCTGTGGCTGCAGCTGCTGATCCTGGCCGCCACCATGCTGGCCGTGGACACCATGGTCATGCACGGCTATGCGGCCAGCGCCAGCGCGCTGCGCGGCTTCATGCGCAGCGCGCGTGCGGTGCGCAGCCAGAACCGGGTCTTCGGCGCGCTGCTGATGGCCGTGGGCACGGGGCTGTTCTTCGTGCAGCGCGCCTCGCGCTGAGGCCCGCCCTGGGCTAACCCTAGCTGTCGCGCGCCCGACATGGAGCGCGCGGCACCGGCCCCTACCATTTGGGGCATGAAAACCTTCCATTCCTATTCCGAAGTGCGTGCCTGCGTGGGGCAGGAAGTCGCCGTCAGCGACTGGATCACCATCACCCAGCAGCAGGTGCAGCTGTTCGCCGATGCCACGGGCGACCAGCAGTGGATCCATGTGGACCCCGAGCGCGCGTCCAAGGGCCCCTTCGGCGCGCCGATTGCGCATGGCTTTCTGACGCTGTCGCTGATTCCCCAGTTTTTCCAGAACTGCTTTCACATCGAAGGCGCGCAAATGGGCGTGAACTACGGCCTCAACCGCGTGCGCTTCACCTCTCCCGTGCCCGTGGGCAGCCGCCTGCGTGCGCGCCTGACGCTGCAGGCCGCCGAGCCCATCGAGCCCGGTGGCCTGCAGATGACCTGGCTGGTGACCGTGGAGCGCGAAGGCGCCGACAAGCCCGCCTGCGTGGCCGAGTCCGTGGCCCGCAACTACGGAGCGAAGGCCTGAATGAAAACTGACCCCCTCGCTACCCTTGCTACGCAAGGTCCGCTGCCCCCCAAGGGGGCGCTTTTCCATCCTGGGGCGGCCCGGCGATGAAAAAAGCCCGCAGGGGGCACCTGCGGGCTGGCTGCGTGGTGGCAGCGGTTGCGGGGGCTGAGGCTTCAGGCGCCGAAGTTCAGTTGACCGGCGCGCTCGGCGGCAGCGGCTTCGCGGCGCACTTCATCGCGATTCACGCTGGTGGCAGCGGTGTTCTGGATGGGCAGGTAGCCTTCTGCGACGGAGGGCATGGTGCCATTGGCCTGGGCGGCCTTGAGGTCGGCCATGACCTGGGCACGTGTCAGCGTGCTCTGGGTCTTCACTTCGGGCGGATAGCTGCTGTTGTCGGCGTAGTCGAAGCCGGCGGCCTGTGCGGCGATGGCGGAGACGGAGAGGGCGGCCAGGACGGCAAAACGGCGGGTGTTCTTCATGATTCAAGTCCTTTGTTTTGTTTCTGGGACAGGGCGTTCTTTGCGGAAATCGCTTGGTAACGTAGAGCCCATGACTCAAATGTAGGACGGCTTGGAATCAGGAAAAACCCTTGAATTGGCAATGCGCTTTTTCAGCCGTTGAAACAATCGGCCGGGAACTTTCCGCCCGGTCCGGCCTGATCGCTCAGGCCGCGCCGGCCGCTCCCTCGGCCAGGGCGGCGCCCACGAATTGCTGCTGGCGCCAGGCTTCGAACACGGTCACGGCCACGGCATTGGACAGGTTCAGGCTGCGCTGCTGCGGCAGCATGGGCAGGCGCAGGCGCTGCTGTGGCGGGAACTGCTCGCGCACCTCGGGGGGCAGGCCCTTGCTTTCGGAGCCGAACACCAGCCAGTCGCCGGGCTGAAAGCCGATGGCGTGGGCGGGGCTGCTGCTGTGCGTGGTCATGGCGAACATGCGCTGGCGGTCGGGCTGGCAGTCCTGCAGGAAGGCCTGCCAGTCGGCATGGCGGCGCACGGGCGCGTACTCGTGGTAGTCGAGCCCGGCGCGGCGCATCAGGCGGTCTTCCATGGAAAAGCCCAGCGGCTCGATCAGGTGCAGGCTGCAGCCGGTGTTGGCGGCCAGACGGATCACATTGCCGGTGTTGGGCGGGATCTCCGGCGCGACGAGAACGATATGGAACATGGCCCGTATTGTCTCGCGGCGGCCTATGCCCCCGGGCCCGGAACCCCCATGGTCAGGGCGTGCGTGCCAGCACCATGGCGCTGACCTCGGCCGCGCCTGCGCGCCGCAGGCAGGTGGCCAGCGCATGCAGGCTGGCACCCGTGGTCATCACATCGTCGATCAGCAGGATGTTGCGGCCGCGCACATGGGGCAGTTGCGCCGGCGGCACTGCAAAGACGCCGCGCAGCTGGCGCAGGCGCAGGGCGCGCGGCAGGTCATGCTGGGCCTGTGCCGTGTGGGCGCGCTGCACGGCCTGGTGCCGCAACTTGCCGCGCGTGGATGGGCCGGACAGCGCACGGGCCAGCACCAGGGCCTGGTGAAAGCCGCGTTCGCGCAGGCGCTGGGCAGACAGGGGCATGGGCAGCAGCAGATCGCATTGCTCCAGCTGCTCCCGGACGCCGTGCCGCTCCAGCAGCAGGGCGGCCAGGCTGCGTGCCAGGCCGGTGTCTCCCCGGAATTTGAAGTCGCCGATCACCGTGTGCCAGGGATAGGCGTAGTCCAGCGCGGCAAGGCAGTGCGCCAGTGGCGGGGGCTTGACCAGGCAGGCGCCGCAGACCTGCTGGCCGCCGCTGGCGCCGTGTCCCGCCGGCAGCGGCATGGCACAAAGCCCGCAGCGCGGCAGTGGCCTGGCCCAGCGCAAGCGGCAGTCCTGGCACAGGCGCTGCGCCGGCCAGCGGCGGCAGACGGCGCACTGGCTGGGCAGGCCGGCATGCCAGTGCGAAAGCCATGACGCAGGCAGGTTGGGCATGGAGTCAATATACTCGCGCCGCGTCCGCCACCCCTTTGCTCCGGGGCCGGGCGCCTGTCTTTCGAGGAGCCCGGATTCCCCGCCCAGCCATGTCCCACGAATTGCCCCCCACCATCGATCCGGTCGCCGCATTGCGCTGGCAGCAGGCCGCGCCTGCGGCTTCGCCCTGGCTGCATGAGGAGGTGGCGCGGCGCATGCAGGAGCGGCTGGACTGGATCGTCAAGCCGCCGCAGCGCTGGTGCCACTGGCAGCCCGTGCGTGGCGGCCTGCAGGCCCATGCGCTGCTGCGCCAGCGCTATGCGCAGTCCGAATGCCTGGTCTATGAAGCCTCGCCCGCGCACGAGGCCGAAGCCCGCGAGCAGCTGGGCGCGCGCTGGTGGCAGCCCGCGCGCTGGACCGGGGGCGCCACGCGCTTCGGCGAGCCCGAGCCTGCCGGCGTGGACATGCTGTGGGCCAATATGGCCCTGCACCAGCAAGCCGATCCACAGGCGCTGATCACGCGCTGGCACCAGGCGCTGTCCGTGGACGGCTATGTGATGTTCTCCTGCCTGGGGCCCGATACGCTGCGCGAGCTGCACGCCGTCTACGCCCAGCTGGGCTGGCCGCCCGCCGGCCAGGCTTTCACCGACATGCATGACTGGGGCGACATGCTGGTGCATGCTGGCTTCAGCGAGCCGGTGATGGACATGGAGCACATCACGCTGACCTTTGCCACGCCCGAGCGGCTGCTGCAGGAGCTGCGGGAGCTGGGCCGCAACTTCCATCCGCAGCGCTTTGCCGCGCTGCGCGGCCGCCGCTGGCAGCAGCGCCTGCACGACGCCCTGCGCGAGCGCCTGGCCGGCCCCGACGCGCAGCTGGCGCTGACCTTCGAGATCGTCTACGGCCACGCCTACAAGCCTCAGCCGCGCGTGCGCCTGGAGTCCAGCAGCGCCGTATCGCTGGAGGACATGCGCAGCATGCTGCGCCAGCCACGCAACACGGGTTTGCGATAGCCCCAATGTCGCTTTCCGGTCATTGATCGAAAACAAAAACGTCTACACTTTTCCCGAGCTGACAGAGACAACAGCTTTTCCCTGGGCTCGCTTTCCCGGGCCGGGAGAAGACCAGCGGTCCGCAGGCCGAAAGGGGAGACGATTTGGTGTTTCGTTTTGCCACGGGAACGAGAACGGGCCTACCCATCCAGGAGCGGCCCGTCCACGAGTTTGATCATCACCGGCTGCAGCAGTGCCTGTTCCTCTGGGAGCAGGCACTGGTCTTTCTGTCCCTGCTGTCACCTCTTGTGCGTCGCATGCAGGGCCGCATGCGCCCCCTTTTCCAATCCGCTCCCGGCCTGCATGGCACATATGCCCTGAATGGCCGGCGTGCGCGCATCCTTCCGTCCACCTTGCTGCTGTCCCCCGAATTCATGCGCCTGCAGGCGCATGCGGGGATGGCTGTACGCCCGAATCCCGGTCCCACGTCCGAGTTGCCTGCGATGCCTGTGAGCACGCTATTGGTGATTGCGCGCAGGCACATCTGCGGCGCTTTCATGCATGCTCGGACAGTTGAGGCCGGGAGTTGCCCTTTGGGCAGGCGTTGAACGGTCTGGCTGCGCGGCCCCCACGCCGGCGCAGCGGAGCGAGTGGATAACCCGAGGCTTAGATGTAAGTGAAAACTATGAAAAGCATTTCCACCAAGCTGGTTCTCTGGGGCTTGATGAGTGTGGCAGGGGGAGGCTCCCTCGCGCATGCGGCGACAGATCTGCCAGGCGGCCCGGCCGTCAATCAGCTCAACCTTCATCCGGCGGTCACGCGCATCGCGCATGAGCAGCATTACCTGCACTGGATGATGCTGATCATCTGCACGGTGATCTTCATCGGCGTGTTCGCCGTGATGTTCTATTCGATCTGGAAGCACCGCAAATCGCGCGGCGCCAAGGCGGCGAACTTCCACGAATCGGCCACGGTCGAGGTGGTCTGGACCATCGTGCCCTTCATCATCGTCGTGCTCATGGCGCTGCCGGCCACCAAGGTGCTGGTGGCGCAGAAGGACACCACCAATGCCGATGTCACCATCAAGGCCACGGGCTACCAGTGGAAGTGGGGCTACGACTACATCAACGGCGAAGGCGAGGGCCTGAGCTTCATCTCCACGCTGGACAGCAGCCACCGCGCGCTGTCCGACAGCGGCGATGTCTCCAAGGCTCCCAACGACTACCTGCTCAAGGTGGACAACCCGCTCGTTGTGCCCGTGGACCGCAAGGTGCGCATCATCACCACGGCCAACGACGTGATCCACTCCTTCATGGTGCCTTCCTTCGGCATCAAGCAGGACGCGATCCCGGGCTTTGTGCGCGACACCTGGTTCCGCGCCGAGAAGACCGGCGACTACTACGGCCAGTGCGCCGAGCTGTGCGGCAAGGAGCATGCCTACATGCCCATCCACGTGAAGGTGCTGTCGAACGACGGCTACAAGGCCTGGGTGGACGAGCAAAAGAAGATCGCCGCCGCCAAGAAGGACGATCCCAGCAAGGTCTGGGCCCTGCCCGACCTGATCGCACGCGGCGAGAAGGTCTATGCCGCCAACTGCGCGGCCTGCCACCAGGCCAACGGCAAGGGCGCCGGTCCCATCAAGCCGCTGGACGGTAGCCCCATCGTCCTGGGCCCCACGGCCGAGATGATGCATGTGGTGCTGGAAGGCCGTGCCAACGGCGCCATGCCCGCCTGGAAACAGCTGAGCGACACCGAGCTGGCCGCCGTGGTCACCTTCGCCAAAAACCACTGGTCCAACAAGACCGGCCAGCTGGTGCAGCCGGCCGAGTTCGTGGCCGCCCGCACCGGCAAGTTCCCCGGCCAGTGAGCCCGCAAGACAGATGAGCGATTGGAGATAACAGCATGAGCGCCGTACTTCCCCCCATCCACAGCCCTGCGGGCGAGGGCCACGAACATGCGCATGAGCACGAGCATGGACACGGGCATGACGACCATCACCACCACGCCACGCCCACGGGCTGGCGCCGCTGGATGTTCGCCACCAACCACAAGGACATCGGCACGCTGTACCTGCTGTTCTCGTTCACCATGCTGATGGTGGGCGGGGTGCTGGCGCTGCTGATCCGCGCCGAGCTGTTCCAGCCCGGGCTGCAGATCGTCAACCCCGAGCTGTTCAACCAGCTGACCACCATGCACGGCCTGATCATGGTGTTCGGCGCCATCATGCCGGCCTTCGTGGGCTTTGCGAACTGGATGCTGCCGCTGCAGATCGGCGCCTCCGACATGGCCTTCGCTCGCATGAACAACTTCAGCTTCTGGCTGCTGATCCCGGCCGGCCTGATGCTGGTGGGCTCGTTCTTCATGCCCGGTGGTGCCCCCGCCGCGGGCTGGACGCTGTATGCGCCGCTGACGCTGCAGATGGGCCCGTCCATGGACACCTCCATCCTGGCCATGCACATCATGGGCGCCAGCTCCATCATGGGCGCCATCAACATCATCGTCACCGTGCTCAACATGCGCGCGCCCGGCATGACGCTGATGAAGATGCCGATGTTCGCCTGGACCTGGCTGATCACCGCCTACCTGCTGATCGCCGTCATGCCCGTGCTGGCCGGCGCCATCACCATGACGCTGACGGACCGCCATTTCGGCACCAGCTTCTTCAACCCCGCAGGCGGCGGCGACCCGGTGATGTACCAGCACATCTTCTGGTTCTTCGGCCACCCCGAGGTCTACATCATGATCCTGCCGGCCTTCGGCATCATCAGCCAGATCGTGCCGGCCTTCAGCCGCAAGAAGTTGTTCGGTTATGCGTCCATGGTGTATGCGACCTCGTCCATCGCCATCCTGTCCTTCATCGTGTGGGCGCACCACATGTTCACCACCGGCATGCCCGTGACCGGCCAGCTGTTCTTCATGTACGCCACCATGCTGATCTCGGTGCCCACGGCCGTGAAGATCTTCAACTGGGTGGCCACCATGTGGCGCGGCTCCATGACCTTCGAGACGCCCATGCTGTTCTCGGTGGGCTTCATCTTCGTGTTCACCATGGGCGGCTTCACCGGCCTGATCCTGTCGATGGCGCCCATCGACATCCAGCTGCAGGACACCTACTACGTGGTGGCCCACTTCCACTACGTGCTGGTGGCCGGATCGCTGTTCTCCATGTTCGCGGCCTACTACTACTGGTCCCCCAAGTGGACCGGCGTGATGTATTCGGAGACGCGCGGCCAGATCCACTTCTGGGGCTCGCTGATCTTCTTCAACGTCACCTTCTTCCCCATGCACTTCCTGGGCCTGGCCGGCATGCCGCGACGCTATGCCGACTACCCCATGCAGTTCGCCGACTTCAACATGGTGGCCTCGCTGGGCGCGCTGGGCTTTGGTCTGATGCAGGTGTATTTCTTCCTCTTCGTCGTCGTGCCCGCCATGCGCGGCAAGGGCGAGAAGGCGCCGCAAAAGCCCTGGGAGGCCGCCGAGGGCCTGGAGTGGGAAGTGCCTTCGCCGGCGCCGTTCCACACCTTCGAGACCCCGCCCAAGCTCGATGCAACAGCCACCCGCGTGATTGGTTGAAATGAGGCATCCCCTGAGACGCTTCGCGCCTTCCCCCGTGTGCACGGCGCCCTCTCTCGCTACGCGGGAGGGGGACGACACCCTCGGTGCGGGGCGGCGCGGCCGGCGTAGGCCCTTCCTCGGTGTCCCTGGGCTGGGTCGCGACAGTTTCAAAGATTGCCGGTAGTCATGGAGATCAGAAAAATGGACGCACAGCAACGAAAAGCCAACCTGCGGCTGGCGCTGATCCTGGTATCGGTGGCGCTGGTCTTTCTGGCCGGCTTCGTGATCAAGATCACCGTGCTCCATTGAGGGCAGGCAACAGGAGGGACGTCCGTGAGCGTGCGCAGTGAAAACGCGAAGATGGTGGGCAAGCTGGCCGTGGTGGCGCTGGGCATGTTTGCCTTCGGCTACGTGCTGATTCCCATCTACAAGCACATCTGCGAGCTCACGGGCATCAACATCCTGTCGCTGTCCGAGCGCCAGGTGCCGGGCAACGGCACGGCCGGGCGCGATGTGAAGCTGCCGGCCAACTCGCAGGTGGACAAGAGCCGCACCATCACCGTGGAGTTCGACGCCAATGCGCGCGGGCCCTGGGACTTCAAGCCGGCGCAGCGCTCCATCCAGGTCCATCCGGGCGAGCTGGCCACGGTCATGTACGAGTTCCAGAATGTGCAGAACCGCCGCATGGCGGCCCAGGCGATACCGAGCTATGCGCCACGCCAGGCGGCCGCGCATTTCAACAAGCTGGAGTGCTTTTGCTTTTCGCAGTACACGCTGGAGCCCGGTGAGAAGCGCGAATGGCCGGTGGCCTTCGTGATCGATCCGCGCATCTCCAAGGATGTGACCACGATCACGCTGTCCTATACCTTCTTCGAGGTGGGCGGCAGGACGCCGGCCGCACCCACGGGCGAGGCGCCGGTGGCGGCCGGGCCGAAGCAGGAGCCCGCCTCATGAATGCGCCGCAGTCCGAGGAGCCGCGCCGCCCGCCCAGCGTGTGGCGCACGGTGCGCGCCGTGGCCTGGTCGCTCTTCGGCGTGCGCAGGGCAAGCGAGTACCGGCAGGACGGGGAGCGCATTACGCCGTTGCATGTGATTGCAGTGGGGCTGGCGGCCATCTTCGTGCTGGTGCTGGGATTGATCGCGCTGGTCAAGCTCGTGGTCTGAGCGGCGCGGCCTTCGGGGACAGAGAGTGATAGACGGGAAACAGAGAACCAAGAATTTCAGGAGCTGAGCAATGAGTGCAACCACCCACGGCAAAACGCCTTACTACTACGTGCCGGCAGAGTCCAGCCACCCCGTCATGGCGGCGGCGGGGCTGTTCTTCGTGATCCTGGGCGCGGGCAACTGGATCAACGGGCATGAATGGGGCATGTACAGCCTGGGCCTTGGACTGGTCTGGTGGCTGGCCGTGCTCTTTTTCTGGTTCCGGGAAGCCGCGCATGAAAGCGAGTCGGGCAAGTACGGACGCAAGATCGACCTGTCCTTCCGCTGGAGCATGAGCTGGTTCATCTTCTCCGAGGTGATGTTCTTCGGCGCCTTCTTCACCGCCCTGTGGTGGGCGCGCTCGCATTCGGTGCCCGCGCTGGGCAGCCTGGACAACGCCCTGCTGTGGCCCGACTTCAAGGCGGTCTGGCCCAGCATGGCGGCCGGCGCCACGGCCTCGCCGGCCAACAGCGTCGAGCCCTTCCAGACCGTGGGCCCGTTCTGGCTGCCCACCATCAACACGGCGCTGCTGCTGACCTCGGGCGTGACGCTGACCATCGCCCACCATGCGCTGCAGGCCGGCCACCGCGCCCGCACCATCGCCTTCATGTGGATGACGGTGATCCTGGGCTTCGTCTTCCTGTGCGTGCAGGGCTACGAGTACTACCACCTGTACACCGAGCTGAACCTCAAGCTGTCCTCGGGCGTGTTCGGCTCGACCTTCTTCCTGCTCACGGGATTCCACGGCTTCCACGTCTTCGTGGGCATGCTGATGCTGTTCTTCATCACCATGCGCCTGCATGCGGGCCACTTCACGGCCGAGCGGCACTTCGGCTTCGAGGGCGCGGCCTGGTACTGGCACTTCGTGGACGTGGTCTGGCTGTTCCTCTACGTGCTGGTCTATTGGATGTAAGCGGTCTGCGGCCCCTTGCAAAAAGAAGCGCCGGGGCGCTTCTTTTTGTTTGTGGATTCGCGTCTTGTCGCTACTGCCCGGCGGTCCAGCCCGTAGGGTGGATGTAGCCCAGCTTGGCGGCCAGCAGCACGCACAGGAACAGCGTGATGGACAGGCCCACGCGCAGCGCCAGTGCGCGGAACATGGCGCGGCTGCGGCGCCTGTCGTCGCCCGCACCCTCCTGGTCTTCGGGATTGCGGCGCATCATGAAGAACAGGGCGCTGCCCAGACTGGCGACAATGGCCAGCAGGGCGAGAACGATCACGAATTTCATGGGTGGATTATCCGGTGCGTGTTTCCAGAATGCCAGACCGCTGGCGGTTTGTACTGATCACCTTGGCCGCGCTGGTCTGCGTGGCCATCACGCTGTCCCTGGGCCGCTGGCAACTGCAGCGCGCGGCCTACAAGCAGCAATTGTTCGATGCCGTGCAGCGCCAGCAGGGCCTGCCGCCGTTGGACAACGCGCAGCTGGCGTCCATGCAGCCCGGTGCTGCCGTGAACACCGAGGCGGCGCCCTGGCTGCACCGGCCCGTGCGGCTGCAGGGCCACTGGATTGCCGGGCAGTCTCTGTACCTGGACAACCGCCAGATGCAGGGCCAGCCGGGCTTCTTTGTGCTCACGCCGCTGCGGCTGGCCGCGCCGCACGAGGATGTGGTGATCGCCGTGCAGCGCGGCTGGGTGCCGCGCAACTTTCTGGACCGCACGGCCTTGCCCGAGGTGCAGACGCCCGAAGGCCTGGTCACCGTCCAGGGGCGCATGGAAGCCGCGCCGTCCCGGCTCTACGAATTCGGCCGTGCAGGGGCAGACCCTGATGGGCAAAAGTCGCGCATCCGACAGAATGTGGACATTGCCGAATGGGCTGTGGCCTCCGGGCTGCCGCTGCGCGAATGGAGCCTGCTGCAGACCGGCGAAGCCAGCGAAGGCCTGCGGCGCGACTGGCCCGTTGTGACGGCCGGTGTCGAGAAACACCATGGCTATGCGTTCCAATGGTTTGGACTTGCGGCCCTGATCACGCTTTTGTATGTCTGGTTCCAAATCGTCCGACGCTTTGTCCGCCCGCGCCATGCCCGTTCCTGAATCGCCGCTGGAGATGACCATCCACGGCCTGCCGCCGCTGCAATCCGGCCTTGAGGGCACGCGGCGCACGCGCAGCGGCCGCTGGAAGATGCTGGCCGTGTTCGCGGTCTGTGCCGCGCCCGTGGTGGCCTCCTATCTCACCTACTACGTGCTGCGGCCCAGCCAGCAGCGCAGTTTTGGCGAGCTGATCGCCGCCCAGCCGGCCCTGCCTTCGGCCACGGCCACCACGCTGGATGGCGCGCCGCTGCCGCTGCAGTCGCTCAAGGGCCAGTGGCTGTTGCTCAGCGTGGCGGGCGGTGCCTGCGGCAGCGCCTGCGAAAGCCACCTCTATCTGCAGCGCCAGCTGCGCGAAACACTGGGCCGCGAAAAGGACCGGCTGGACCGGGTCTGGCTCATCTCTGACGACGCACCCGTGCCCGCGCACCTGCGCCCCGCGCTGGCCCAGGCCACGGTGCTGCGCGTGCCCGAGGCCGTGCTGCGCGGCTGGCTGCAGCCCGCGCCCGGCCATGCGCTGCAGGACCACCTGTACGTGGTGGATCCGCAGGGCCACTGGATGATGCGCATGCCCGCAGGCCTGGGCATGGCCGATGCCGGCAAGGCCAAGCGCGACCTGGACCGGCTGCTGCGCGCATCGGCTTCCTGGGACCAGCCGGGCCGCGCGGGCGAGGGCAACTGAACGCCGTTCATGCCGGGGAAACGCAGACCCGGTGGCGCTGGGGTCTTGCCGTTATGGGTTATGGTCGGCGGCTGTGTGAAGGTGGCTGATTCGGTGGCCTTCAACCTCCCATTTATTCCATTCCTGCCCGGGCCGGCGCGCAGCCTTGCGGCCACGCAGCCTGCGGCAACCACCTTGTTGAGGAAGCATGAACAAACGGACAGCGCTGCGCGTTCTGGGCGTGACCGCCATGGCATGGGGCGCCCTGGCGCTGAGCGGATGCTCGCGCGAGGCAAAGACCAGTTTCCAGGGCGTCGATGTCACGGGCGCCGAATACGCCAAGGACATTCCCCTGCGCGATGTGGACGGCAGGCCGCGCAGCATCAAGGACTTTGCGGGCAAGGTCGTCGTGGTCTTCTTCGGCTACACGCAATGCCCCGATGTCTGCCCCACCACGATGCAGGAGCTGGTCGAGGTCAAGCAGCAACTGGGCGCCGACGGCGACAGGCTGCAGGGCGTCTTCGTCACCCTGGACCCCGAGCGCGACACGCCGGAGGTGCTCAAGGCCTACCTGGGCAATTTCGACCCCGGCTTCGTCGGCCTGCACGGCACGCCGGAAGAGACCGCTGCAGTCGCCAAGGACTTCAAGCTCTTCTACAAGAAAGTGCCCGGCAAGACCGAGGGCACCTACACGCTGGACCATTCGGCCGGCAGCTATGTCTATGACACGGCCGGCCGCCTGCGCGTGTATGAGCGATACGGCGGCGGCCCGCAGGTGCTGGGCGCCGACGTCAAGGCCTTGCTGCAGGAAAAACGCTCCTGATCCGGTGCGCGCCGCAGCCAATGTGACCCCCGTCACATTGGCTGCGTTTAGGCGCGCTGCAGCACACCATCCCTGATGTGCATCGCCTCAGGACTGCTTAGAGTGGGCCCCGCCTGGGGGTGTCATGCCGACGCCCCGCCCATCTCCGAGAGACCTGATCCATGCGGCGAAACGTGTACGTCACCCAGCGTGAGTACCCTCTGAGCGAAGGAGAGACGCTTCTTTCCGTCACCGACCTGAAGGGGCGCATCGTCTATGCCAACGATGCCTTCATCCGCGTCAGCGGCTTCGAGGCCGACGAGCTCTACGGCAAGGCCCACAGCATCGTGCGCCATCCCGACATGCCGGCCGCCGCCTTTGCCGACATGTGGTCCACCATCCAGCGCGGACTGCCCTGGAGCGCCCTGGTCAAGAACCGGCGCAAGAACGGCGACCACTACTGGGTACGTGCCAACGCCAGTCCCATACGCCATGCGGGCGCCGTGGTCGGCTACCTGTCCGTGCGCACCCGTCCCGAGCCGTGCGAGGTGCAGCAGCATGCGGCGCTCTATGAACAGATCAATGCCGGCGTGCGCTCGCCGGGCCTGCACCGGGGCTTTCCCGTGGGGCGTGGCGCCGTGGGCGCGCTGCAGCGGTGGTGGCGCTTTCGGCCGCTGGCCTGGCGCGTGCAGGCCGTGGTGGCCGGCCTGTGGCTGCTGGGGTCGGCCGGGTTGTGGTCATCCGCGCTGCAGGCATCGGCCTTGCCGCTGGCCCAGGTCTGGCCGGCCTGGCTGATCTGGAGCCTGGCCTGCGTGGCGTCCGGGCAATGGCTGCGCAGTCGGCTGCTCATGCCCCTGGCGGCGCTGCGCGGCCAGGCACAGGCCGTGGCCAGCGGGCAGCAGACCGATGCACGGTTCCTGCAGCGCACCGACGAGATCGGCGCCATCGGCAGCGCCGTGCGGCAGACCGGGCTCAACCTGGTCTCCCTGGTCGGCGACATCCAGGGCAAGAGCGACCAGGTGCGCCGCTGCGCCCTGGCCGTGCAGCAGGGCAGCACCGAACTGAGCGATCGCACCGAGGCGGCGGCCGCAAGCCTGGAGCAATCGGCCCAGGCCATGCAGGCCCTGGCCGGCGCCATCGAGCGCAGCAGCGCCCAGGCCGGCGAGGCCGCCGCACGCGCGCGGAATGGCGTGGAGATGGCAGGGCAGAGCAGCCGCATGGTCGAGCAACTGGACCAGGGCATGCGCGGCGTGGCCCGGACCAGCGACCAGGTGGGGCAGATCAGCGCGCTCATCGACGGCATTGCCTTCCAGACCAACCTGCTGGCGCTCAACGCCGCCGTGGAGGCGGCACGCGCCGGGGAACACGGCAAGGGCTTTGCCGTGGTGGCCGATGAGGTGCGCGGCCTGTCACAGCGCAGCGCCCACGCCGCGCGCCAGATCAAGGCATTGATCGAGGCATCGCAGCAGCAGGTGGCGCAAAGCTGCGCCATGGCACGTGAAGTGGGCGAGGCCATGCTTGCCATGCAGGCCGATATGCGCGAGCAGCTGGCGCTGGCCGAAGGCATGCAGGCCGCCAGCCAGGCCCAGGCCGGCGGCGTGAAGCAAGTGCAGGCTGCCGTGCAGCAGCTCGAAGAGATGACCCAGCACAACGCCGCGCTGGCGCGCAACACCATCGGGCACGCACAGCTGCTGGCCGGACAGGCGCAGGCGCTGGAGGCTGCGGCATCGGTCTTTCACGGCAGCGGGGCGTCCGCATGAGGGCGCCGTGCTGGAGCATGGATGCCGGTGATCCCGTCGCACCGGGCGAGGCGCTGGACGAAGACCTCAAGCGTGTGGCCATGGAGGCCGCGCCCGACGGCATCCTGCTTGTGGACCGCAGCGGCCGCATCCTGCTGGCCAATCCCGCCATGCAGGCCATGAGCGGCTACGGCGCCGCCGAATTGCTGGGTCATCCCCTGCAGATGCTGCTGCCGGCCGAGACGCAGGCGGCCCACGGACCGCAACTGCAGTCCTACTTCGCCCAGCCCGCGCGCCGGCCCATGGGCCAGGGGCGCGATCTGTGGCTGCTGCGCAAGGACGGCAAGCGCCTGTCCGTGGACATCGCCCTGGGCCACTCGCCGCACGGCGGCGGCGTGGCCGTGGCCTTTGTGCGCGACCTGTCGCAGCTGCGCCAGATGGAGGCCTGCATGCACTACCACGCCACCCACGACACGCTGACCGGCCTGCTCAACCGCTGGCAGTTCGGGCTGCAGCTGGAGGAGGCGATATCTCGGGCCCATGCGCCTGCGCAGGTCCCTGCGCAAGGGCAGGCGGACCCGGGCACCGGGCCTGCGTCCTTTGCGCTGCTGCTGCTAGACCTCGACAACTTCAAGGCCATCAACGACGGCTATGGCCACGACGTGGGCGACCAGGTCCTCAAGGAGGTGGCGCGCCGCCTGCAGGCCGCGCTGGGCGGCTCGGCCACGCTGGCGCGCATGGGTGGTGACGAATTCACCGCGCTGCTGCAGCCCTGCAACGAGCCCGATCTGCGCCAGCGCATCGACGTGCTGCTGCACGAGCTGTGCCGGCCCTGCACCATAGGCCACTACGCGCTGAACTTCGGTGCCAGCGTGGGCGCCGCCTTCTATCCGCAGGACGCGGGCGATGCTGCCACCCTCATGCGCTATGCCGACATGGCCATGTACGACGCCAAGCAGCGCAGCCGCTCCTCCTATGCGCGCTATGCCAGCGCCATGGGCGAAGCCATGGCAGAGAAAGTGCTGCTGCACGAACGCCTCAAGCGTGCCCTGGACCGGGGCCTGCTGAGCCTGCACTTCCAGCCCCAGGTGCAGGTGGCGGGCGGCCAGGTCCAGGGCGTGGAAGCCCTGCTGCGCTGGAACGACGAGCAGATGGGCTGGGTCTCGCCCGAACGCTTCGTGCCCGTGGCTGAATCCACGGGCCTGATCCTGGCCCTTGGGGAATGGGTGATCGATGCCGCCTGCCGCCAGGCCGGCGACTGGCTGCGCGCAGGCATGCCGCTGCGCGTGGCGGTCAACCTCTCGGCCCAGCAACTGCGCCAGGCCGACCTGCAGCAGCGCCTCATGGGCAGCCTGGCCCGGCATGGCGTGCCGCCGCACCTGCTGGAGCTGGAGGTCACCGAGTCCGCCGCCATGACCGACCCTCTGCAGGCGCGCGAGTTGCTGGGCAGCCTGCTGGCGGCCGGCGTGTGCGTGGTGCTGGACGACTTCGGCACCGGCTACTCCTCGCTGGCCCACCTGCGCGATCTGCCCGTCTCGCGCGTGAAGATAGACCGCACCTTCATCGGTCCCATGCTCGACAGCCCGGCCGACGCCAAGATCGTCAAGGCCGTAATCGCGCTGGCCCGCACCCTGGGCCTGCAGGTGGTCGCCGAAGGCGTGGAAACGGCCGAGCAACTGCGCCTGCTGCGCATCCTGGACTGCGACGCCTACCAGGGCTGGCTGTTCGCCCGCGCCATGCCGGCAGAGCAGATTCCGCCTCTGTTGCAAAGGCCTGCAGAGGCGGTGTTGGTGCAGTAAGCGGGTGATCCGATTGTCAGGCTGCTGGCTGCTGCGATGCGGCAGGAGCGATGGTGAGCCTGAAGCCCATGGCCTGAATCACCTTGAACAGCGTCTCGGAACTGGGCGCCCGTTCGCCAGATAGGCTTTTGTAGAGGCTTTCGCGAGAAAGTCCGGTGTCGCGAGCGAGCTGAGTCATGCCGCGCGCGCGTGCGATGTCGCCCAGCGCCGCAGCCAGTTCGGCCGGATCGTTGTCTTCCAGCGCCTGGCGCAGGTACTCCACGATTTCCTCTTCGGTGCCGAGGTAGTTGGCCATGTCGAATGGCCGCATCTTGATGTTGCTCATAGCTTGATCTCCCTGGCCATCGCCCTGGCCGCAGCAATGTCCTGCGCCTGGCTGGACTTGTCTCCGCCGCCAAGCATCACGATCAGAACATGATCGCGTTGGATGTAGTACATGCGCCAACCTGGCCCGAAAAACTCGCGCATCTCCCATAGGCCCTCGCCAACGGATTTCACGTCTCCCAGGTTTCCGCGCATGGCTTTGCCCAGGCGACGACGCAGGCGGATACGAGTTGGCATGTCACGAATGCTGTCTACCCAATCAGCAAACGCCTCGGTTTCGATGACGCTGTACATGGTTGGATTGTAGCCAGTTGGCTACAAAAGAAGCCTGGTATGGGTGTTCAGGCTCCCGTCCCCTGGTACTCCACCTCCCTCACCCCACCCCCACTGATCCTCAACAACACCGCAGGCTGCAGCACACAATGCCATCGGTCCGGCCGCTCCAGTGCGCCGAGCTGCACCAGGCGCACGAGACTGCGCGCGATGGTTTCGCGCGTGGTGGCCAGCAGGGCGGCCAGGGCGCCCTGGCTGGGCAGGCGCACCAGCAGGCTCGACTGCAGGGACGCCAGCTGCATGAGCGTGGCGGCCAGCTGGCGCAGCACGCCGGGGATGCGCACGATGCGTGCCCATTCGGCCAGCAGGGCGTTGTGCTGGGTGTAGCTGGTGGCCAGTGCGCGCACGAAGTCGGCATCGACCAGGCCGCGGCGTGTGATGGCGGGGATGTCCACGCAGCAGATGCGGCCGGGGCCCAGCGCCTCGAAGTGCATGGCCGAGGGCTGCTGCAGCCAGCCCGGGCTGCCCAGCGCATGGCCGTTGCCGAACAGCGCCACGGGCCGTGCCACGCCGTCGGCGCCCTGGCGCATGGCCAGCACGAAGCCGATCTTGATCACCTGGAATTCATGGGCGACGCTGCCCTGTGCCTGGAGCCTGTGCCCCTTGGCCAGGCCGCGTTCCCGGATATGCGGCAGCCATTGCTGGAATGCGGGCTCAGGCAATTGGCCCAGCAGGCAATGGGACGAACGCATGCATTCGCTGCAGCGAACCGCTGAAGGCGTGGAGGACGACGATGGCATGGCACGCAGGCTAGGATGCGCCGCAGCCCGGGCGGGCAGACAGCCACCCAGGGCACTGGCAATGGACCCGGGCGGCGCGCCCCGGGAGAAGCCGTGCAGGCTAGCGGGCTATGCCGTTGAATGCAACGCGATGTAACGAGTTTCGCGCGGGATGGCGGCCATCTGCCGCTGTTTCTTGACCTGGGTCAGACGGCTGCGGTGCTGTCGGCGTTGTTGGCACCGCCGCTGCTGTCGCTGCGGTCATTGCCGTGGGCGCGCGCCGCCTCGCGCATGCGTGCCAGCTCGCGGGCGGGCAGAGGGATGTCACCGCTGGCGACCTTCATCAGCAGGCAGTGCAGCATTTCGGTGGACAGGCCGTGCAGCACCAGGCGGTGGCCGGCGCGCAGGGTGGACAGGGGCACCAGCGGGTGCTTGTTGTTGAGCATGACCAGGTGCTCGGGCGAGGCGAGGATCTTGGCCGCATAGATGGCCACGGTCTCGTCCAGCTGCAGCGAGTTGCTGGCGCGCCAGAAGTCGTTGTCGGTCAGCAGCAGTTGGTAGACGGGCGTGTAGACCTCGATGGCGCTTTGCAGGTCCAGCAGGTTCAGGCGGCCGCGCGGCATGTCCTCCAGGCGCAGGGGCGGGTTGCGCAGCATGGTGAAGTCGGGCTCGGCCACGGGCTGCAGCTCCTGGCCTGCGGCGCGCAGCGCGTTGTTCAGGCGGATGACGAAGTTGAACAGGTTCAGGTCGTGCCTGAGGAACAGGTCGTCCTTGATGTCGTCGATGCTGTCCGGCTCCAGCGGCGTGGTGGACACGGGCGTGGGCGCGTTGGCTGCGACGAAGGCCAGGATCTGCGAGCCCAGGTGGAAATGGCGCAGGATGAGCCAGTTGGCCTCGGGCGAGACGAAGCGGTTCATGCTGAAGGCCAGCAGCCGGTGCAGCAGGCCGGAGTGCGCCCAGTTGCGCGGCAGCAGCACCTTGAGGATCTGGATGAGCACGATGCTGGTGCGCGCCAGCGGGCGCAGGAAGGGCAGCAGGTACTGGCGCGAGCCGCTGCTGCAGTCACGCAGCCAGGCGGCCTTGACGTCGTCGGGCAGCGGTGTGCTCTGGTCCAGGTACAGCGCCCGCCAGGGGCTGGGGTCGCGCTCGTCGTGGGGCGGTTCGATGAAGTCTGGTGGTTGCATCAGTGCTCCTCGGGCAGGACATGCTCGAACTGCATCAGGTACAGCGCCGCCGTGTGGCGGGCGGTGCGCACGATGGCCTGCGCCGCCGTGCCCCCGCTGCCGCCTGCGTCGTCCAGCGCCATCACCATCTGCACGGCCATCAGCCAGCGCTCCAGGTGGTGTTCGTCGTTGGCGCCGTGGTATTCCAGGAAGCGGAAGGCATCGGGCGGCAGCGGCAGGCTGGCGCGCAGCAGCGGCAGCAGGCTGGGCACGATGCGCTGGCCCGTGCCTTCGATGATGTAGATGGCGCCCAGCAGGCCGATCGGATTGGGCGTGGCGGCCAGGCCGTGCAGGTAGGCGTTGAGCGCCTCGCCGCCCGGGTTGCGGCGCAGGCGCGTGATATCGGTCTCGGTACCTCCTGCCTTGAGGTAGTCCTCATGCAGGATGCGGAAGTCGTTCTGCTCCTCGCCCGCATGCACGTCGATCAGCGCGGCCAGCGCCGCGTGCTCGCCGGTCAGCGAGGCCGCGCCCTCGCGCATCCACAGGCTGCCCTCGCGCACCTGGGGAACCCAGTGGCTCATCCAGCGCACGTAGTCCGCCGTCTGCAGCCTGCCCGTGCGTATGCGCTGCAGCAGCGGCGTGCGCCACACGCGCGAGCGGTAGTCCTGCCAGAGGCTGGCCAGTTCGGTCAGCAGCGGCGCCAGCGCGGCCGGGGCCTGGTCAGGGTCGTGGGGCGGGGCGATGGTGGAGGCGTCGGGCAGCAGGTCGGGAGCAGCCGGAGCTTCGGCGGTGGCACTGCGTGCTGCGGCCTTGGCCGGGGTGGCGGTGGGAGCCTGGGCCGCATCCTCCACTTCCAGCAGCATGTAGCCGGCCGTGAAGCGGCCCGATTCGGGAATGAAGCACAGCACGGTGTCGCCGTGCTTCAGGCGTGCCGATTGCGTGCGCAGGAATTCGGACAGCATCACGAAGATGGAGGCCGCGCCCGTGTTGCCGCGCCAGGCCAGGTTGCTCCACCAGCGCTCGCGCGGGATGCCGAGCTGGGCCTTGCCCAGCAGCTCGTCGACCACGGGGATGAAGCGTTCGGACGAGTAGTGGCACAGGAAATGGTCGATGCCGCGCTCGGGCACCCAGCCCGTGTGGGCCAGGTGGGCGTATTCGTGGATGCAGACATCGAACAGGTGCGGCAGCAGACGGATATCCTGGCGCAGCGACAGCGCTCCTGCCGCCTCGGCATCGCCCCAGGCGGCAAAGTCCAGGTGGCTGGTGGCGCGGTCGGGTGTGAGGCCCAGCTGCATGCAGACCGGGTAGTCACCGGCAAAGCTGCGCAGGTGCGTCCAGCGCAGCTTCAGGCGCACGCCTGGCGCCTGGGGCAGGGCCTGCGGGCCGCCCAGCAGCACGGCGCCTGCGCCATCGGACAGCATCCAGCGCAGGAAGTGGGCGTCGAAATCCGTGTTGTATCCCTGGGCCGCGAAGCGCGAGCGCTTGAACAGGCGCGAGGGCATCTCGCTGGCCACGGCCAGGGCCAGCGTGTGCGGCGCGCGGTCCACGGCCTGGGCCGCTGCCTGCAGCGCGCCCACGCTGGCGGCGCAGACACCGTGCACGGACAGGGTCTCCATGGGCGGCGCGGCCATCTCGCCCTGGATCATGCTGGCAAAGCCGGGCATGAGCGCATCGCCGCCCGAGGAGCCGCTGGCCAGGAAGCCGACGTCGCCCAGCGCGCGCCCCGCCTGCGCCAGGCAGTCATGGATGGCCTGTGCGGCCATGGCCGTGTTGCTGTGGACGGTGCGGCCTTCGGCGTCGATGGCGTAGTGGCGCTGGACAATGCCGTTTTCGGCCAGGATGCGGCGCTTGAGGCGCTCGGACAGGCGGTTGAGCGGCGCCACGTAGGCATCCATGCCTGCGTTGTCCACGGGTTCACCGGGCAGGAACATGCCTGCGGCATGCAGATAGACGTTGGAATAGGCGACGGGCATGGGTTCAGGGTCGTATCAGTCGTATGTTCCGGGAGGCATTTGCGCACGCGTGCGCGCCGGCGGCCAGACCGTGCCGAGCACGAAGACGCGGGCCATGTAGGGTAGCAGTCCGCCTTCGTTGAGCGCAGGGGCCACGCGCTGGCGGTAGTGCTCGCTGTGCAGGCGCGTGAGCTCGGACCAGTGGGCCTGGGGCCGCTCGTGGTGGGCCGTGTGCAGGCCGATGTTGAACAGCAGCGGATTGACCCAGCCCTCGAAATTGCGCGCGTAATTCAGTGGCGTGGCGCTGTCCAGCCGCTGGCCGCGCGTCAGCGGCCGGCCATCGGCATGGGCGTGCTGCAGATAGTTGGTGGCCAGCAGCCAGTGCAGGCCATGCAACTGGGGAACGATCACCAGCAGCAAGGCCTTTTGCCAGTCCAGCGACAGCAGCAGTGCCCAGCTGCCCAGCCACAGCAGGTACTGGCCCATGCAGTAGCGAAAGGCGCCGGGCCAGTGCCGCCGCAGCTGGCCCAGCCAGCGCAGGAACAGCGGGTACAGCACCCAGCCGGCCTGCAGCGGGTGGATCAGGTAGCCCAGCAGATGGTTGTGGTCGCCGCCGAAGCGGTAGGTGCGGGCCATGTCGCGCGGGCCATGGCGGAAGCGGTGGTGGTTGGCCACATGGGCGGGCCAGAACACAAAGGTCGGGTGGCCCTGCAGCAGGGTCAGCCAGTAATCGGTGAAGCGGTTGGCCCAGCGCCCGCGCCACATGCGCAAATGCGTGTGGTTATGGTGGATGACGCCCACGCCCAGCGTGAGGAACAGCTCGATCCCGTAGAGCCACAGGTTCCAGCCATGCTGCCACTGCCACCACACGATCAGCGGCAGCGCCACCAGATAGGCCAGCGACTGCAGGTCGCGCCAGTGGCGCAGCCGGGGCAGCAGAGGTCGCCGGGCCAGGGCGTGGCGGGTGGGCGGGCGGCTCATTCCGTCCTGGGCCGGGCGGAGGCGGGCAGGGCCACGCGCGTGCGCATCAGCCGGTCCATGAAGGCCAGCGCAAAGCCGTAGTTGCCGTTGGGCCGGGCATGGTGCAGATGGTGGCGCCGGCTGGCGGCCAGCGCATGCATGTCGGACACCCCGGGAAAGAAGTCGTAGTTGGAGTGGCCTATGACGTTGAGCAGCAGGCTGAGCACGGGCACCGAGGCCAGCGACCAGAAACTGAAGTCATGCACCACCATGGGCAGCAGGATGACGTTGCCCAGCATCAGCGCCTCGATGGGATGAAAGCTGTAGGTGGACCACGGCGTGGTGACGATGGAGCGGTGGTGGTCGCCATGAAAGCGCCCCAGCAGCCGCGTGTGCAGCAGGCGGTGGTTGATCCAGAAATGCACATCGTTCCAGATCAGCAGCACCACGATTTCGATGGCAATGCGCCAGGGGCCTGCATCCGGCTCCAGCCGCGCCCAGCCCAGTTGCAGAAAGCCCCAGGGCACGATCATTCCGATGCCGAAGATCAGCACTGAATGCAGGGACTGGCGCCATTCGCGGCGCAACTGGTCGGGCTTGAGCGGGCGCGTGTCCAGCACGCGGCCCACGCCGCGCCGCTGCAGCCAGCGCGTGAGCGCCGTCATGCCCCAGCCGCCGGCCGTGTAGAGCATGCCGAAGAAGAGCAGGCCCCAGGCCATGACCTGCCAGGCGTTGAGTTCGGTGAAGGCTTGGGCAGCAGTCATGGCAGTGTGATCGAGCACGTCATTGCGCGTGTATGCCCTGTTCTCGGATGATGCGGCCCAGTGCCGTCACGTCCTGGCGTATGCGAAGGGCCAGGCCTTCGGGCGAGCTGCCAACAGCCTGCCAGCCCTGGGAGGCCAGGCGTGCACGCATCTCGGGCGAACGCACGATCTCACTGACCGCTTCGGCCAGCTTTTGCACGTGAGCCGCAGGCATGGCCTTGGGCGCGGCCACGGCATTCCAGATCTCCAGATCGAAATCCCCCACGCCCAGCTCCTTGAGGCTGGGCAGGCCCGGCGCCAGCGGGCTGCGCGCGGCCGAAGTCACGGCCACGCCGCGCAGCTTGCCGGCCTGCACCTGGGCCATGGCCAGTGCGGGCGGCAGCATGGACAGCTGCAGGTCACCGCCCTGGATGGCGTTGAACACCTGCGGATAGCCAGGGTAGGGGATGTGTTCCGGCCTGAGCGCGGAGCGGCTCTTGAGCAGCTCCATGCCCAGGTGGCCCACCGTGCCCACGCCGGGCGACCCGTAGCTCCAGCGGCTGCCGGCCTGGGCCGCAGCCTCCAGGAAGGCCCGGCCCTCGGGCGCGCCGGCCGGCGCCACCAGCACCAGGGGCGCCACGCCGATCAGGCTGACGGGCTGCAGATCCTTCACCGGGTCGTAGCGCACGGCGGGGTTGAGGAGGCGGGCAATCGTCAGGTTGCCGTTGATCATCACGCTGAAGGTATGGCCGTCGCGCGCGCGGGCCACCTGCTCGCCTGCGATGTTGCCGCCTGCGCCCACCTTGTTATCGACGATGACGGGCTGGCCCAGGCGCTTTTCCAGCGGCTCGGCCAGTGCGCGCGCCGTGAGGTCCGGGGAAGATCCTGCGGGAAAGCCGACGATCAGGTGCAGCGGCTTGCTGGGCCAGTCGCCGCCCGCCACGGCAGCGCAAGGCAGCAGGGCCGAAGCCAGGGCGGTGGCCAAGGCATTGGCGAAGAGGCGGCGTAGTGGCGAGATGGCGCTGGCGGGCATGGGGTACGTGGGGGCCGCAAAGGCTGCGGGCAATAAAAAACCCGGAGATTATCCGGGTTTGTCTCGAAGCGGCCTGTCAGCCCAGACCGTCAGCCCATCAGGCGAACTCGGCCAGGGCCTTCTTCATCTTCTTCATGGCAGCCACCTCGATCTGGCGGATGCGCTCGGCGCTGACACCGTAGACGGCGGCCAGCTCATGCAGCGTCATGCCGCCCGAGCCGTCGTCGTTGACCTTGAGCCAGCGCTCCTCGACGATGCGGCGGCTGCGGTCGTCCAGCGAATCCAGCGCCATGGCAATGCCGTCGGTGGCCAGGTGGTCACGCTGGCGCGACTCGATCATGGCCGTGGGTTCGTGCGCGCCATCGGCCAGGTAGGCGATGGGGCCGAAGGCCTGCTCGCCATCGTCGCTGGGCGAGGGGTCCAGCAGCACGTCGCCACCGGCCAGGCGCGTTTCCATCTCCATGACTTCTTCGCGCTTGACGTTGAGCTTCTCGGCCACGGCGTCGATCTCGCCCGAGGTCAGCGTGTCACGCAGCATGGCGCCGTCCTCGGCCATGGCGGCGTCGGACTTCAGGCCCTGCTTCATGGAGCGCAGGTTGAAGAACAGCTTGCGCTGGGCCTTGGTCGTGGCGACCTTGACCATGCGCCAGTTCTTGAGGATGTATTCGTGGATCTCGGCCTTGATCCAGTGCATGGCGTAGCTCACCAGGCGCACGTTCTGATCGGGGTCGAAGCGCTTGACTGCCTTCATCAGGCCCACGTTGCCTTCCTGGATCAGGTCGCCGTGCGGCAGGCCGTAGCCCAGATATTGGCGCGAGATGGACACCACCAGGCGCAGGTGGGACATCACCAGACGCCCTGCGGCGTCCAGATCGCTGTGTTCTTTGAGCTTGCGGGCGTAGTCCTGCTCTTCCTCAAGGGTGAGCATGGGCAGGCGGTTGACCGCGGAAATGTAGGCATCCAGATTGCCCAGAGGCGGCACCAGGGCCCAGGGGTTAGCGGGTGCCAAGGTGGTCGCAATGGAGCCGGAGGCGTTTGTCATTGCAGAGTTCCTTTCTTCCATTCCTTCATATTAGCACTCGTTATGACTGAGTGCTAAAGCCAAAGTTCCGTGGGTTTTTCAGACGGTTGCACTCATTTTTGGAGTGCCAAAAGTCGCTTGCGTCTAGTCTGAGCGATTTTTGGAAACCCTGCTTGCCAGCGGTGGACGCATATTGCTGGGAGAGCATTACTGTCGATTCCCACCGAGTTTTGAACTTTTCTCACTCAGTTTTGAACTAATTTCTTGTCGATTCGCTTCGTAAGTCATTGATTTAAATGAATATTTTTGCACTCTGAACTTGCCTGGCGAGTGATCAGGGCCGAGAAATGCCAAGTTTTGAGGTGCCTATCCCATGGCTTACATTCGCGAGCCCTGCGCCCTGCGCCCTGCGCCCTTCGCCCTTCGCCCTTCGCCCTGCGCCCTGCGCCCTTCGCCCTTCGCCCTTCGCCCTTCGCCCTTCGCCCTTCGCCCTTCGCCCTTCGCCCTGCGCCCTTCGCCCTGCGCCCTGCGCCCTGCGCCCTTCGCCCATCCCCATACGGCCTGCGCCATCCACC
>JAITUC010000020.1 GCA_031286585.1 Delftia acidovorans | reverse complement strand
TGGGCGCGGCATTAAGGGTCATTTGCGCGTGGATGCCAACACCACCTCGCTGAGTGAATTCCTGCCGCCGGTGCTGCGCGAGTTTCTGGGCCGCAACCCCGATGTGAACGTGGACCTGCGCGAGCGCCTGTCCCACGACATCGTGCGCGCCGTGACCGAGGGGCAGACCGACATCGGCATCGTAGCTGGCCTGGTGCGCACCGAAAACCTGGAGACCCTGCCCTACCGCAAGGACAGGCTGGTGCTGGTGGTGCCCAAGGGCCATGCCCTGGATGGTGTGATGCAGCTGGCGTTTGCCGACACGCTGGACCTGGACTATGTAGGCCTGCACGAATCCAGCGCCATCCACGCTTTTCTGCGCCAGGCCTCGGACCAGTTGCACAAGCCCATCAAGCTGCGCATACAGGTGGGCAACTTCGAGACGGCCTGCCGCATGATCGAGTCCGGCGTGGGCGTGGGCGTGCTGCCGGAGTCCGCCGCCAGCCGGCATGCGGCGACCATGGACATTGCCATCGTGCCGCTGTCGGATGCCTGGTCGGTGCGCGATATGCAGATCTGCATGCGCAGCCTGGATGCGTTGCCCAGCTTTGCCAAGGAGCTGGTGGAGTTGCTGGTGATGGATGCAGCGGGTACGGCGAATGCCGATGAGATGCTTTAAGCGTCTCCTAAAACCAGAGCGCTCTCTGCAGATAGAGCGCCATTCTCAAAACGATTCAGTTTCAAGACCGGTATTTGATCCGCAATCGCTGCTCACTTTTTATCCAACGTGGTCGGCGCCAACCAGTACTTGAACGTGCCCTGGGCCGTAGCCACCAAGGTGCCTTTTTCGTCGGTGATCTGCGCGGCGCAGCTGCACAGGCTGCGGCTGGCCTGTACCACCCAGCCTTCGGCCAGCAGGGCGCCCTTGCCGGGGCGGTGAAAGCGGCTGCTCATCTCCACCGTCACGGCGGTTTGCGAGGGCGCATCCGGCAGCACGCTGGCGGCGCGTGACATCACGGAATCCAGCAAGCTCATCAGCACGCCGCCATGGGCGGCGGGCAGCTGGTTGAGCAGCTCCTCGCGCAGATGGGGTAGCCGTACCTGCACCTTGCCGGGGGGCGCATCGGCCACCTGGCTGGCGCCCAGCAGGCGCATAAAGGCGCTGCGTTCCTGGGCCGGTGTGGGGGCCGGAGTCTCGGTGCTCATGCGTTGGCGCGGGCTTCGCGCACCATGTTGCGGGCGATGATGATCTGCTGGATTTGCGTCGTGCCTTCGTACAGGCGGAACAGGCGCACATCGCGGTAAAAGCGCTCTATGCCGTATTCCGACATATAGCCCGAGCCGCCCAGAATCTGCACCGCGCGGTCGGCCACGCGGCCGCACATTTCGGTGGCGAACATCTTGGCGCTGGAGGCCTCGGTGGACACATTGAGGCCATCGTCGCGGCGGCGGGCTGCGTCAATCGTCATGCACTCGGCGGCATACAGCTCGGCCTGGCTGTCGGCCAGCATGGCCTGCACCAGCTGAAAGTCGCAAATCGCCTGGCCGAACTGCTTGCGCTCCAGCGCGTACTGCAGGGCGTCACGCAGAATGCGCTTGGCGCAGCCCACGGCCACGGCAGCAATGTGGATGCGGCCTTTTTCCAGCACCTTCATGGCGGTCTTGAAGCCCTTGCCTTCCTGCAGGCCGATGAGGTTGGCGGCCGGTACCTTGACGTTGTCAAAGATCACATCACAGGTGTGGGCGCCGCGCTGGCCCATTTTTTTGTCGTATTTGCCAAAGCTGATGCCGGGGGATTGGGCATCGACGATGAAGGAGGAGACACCGCCCGCGCCCTTGTCCTCGGGGTTGGTGCGGGCCATCAGCGTGAACATGCCGGCGTGGGGCGCATTGGTGATGAAGCGCTTGGTGCCGTTGACGATGTAGTGGTCGCCGTTCTTGATGGCCGTGGTGCGCAGCGATGCTGCATCCGAGCCCGCCTCGGGCTCGGTCAGCGCGAACGAGGCCATGACTTCGCCGGTGGCCAGCGTGGGCAGCCACTGCGCCTGCTGCGCGGGCGTGCCAGCCATCAAAAGGCCTTGCGAGCCAATGCCCACGGTGGTGCCGATGACGGAGCGAAAAGCCGGTGCGGTCTGGCACAGCTCCAGCAGCACGCGCACCTCTTCCTCCATGGTCAGCTCCAAGCCGCCAAAGCGCTCGGGAATGGTCAGACCAAACAGGCCCAGATCACGCATTTCCTGCACGATGGCCTCGGGGATTTCATCGGTCTCTGCCACCTCGTTTTCGGCGGGCACCAGGCGCTCGCGCACAAAGCGGCGCACGCTGTCGAGCAGGGCTTCAAGGGTTTCGGGGTCGCGAATCATTGGCGTGATTTCCTTGTCAGTTATTCAGAGGGTAAAAAGCATCGCCTATGGCAAACGCATGTGACGCAGTCCAGGTCAGGGACAGCGAGCAAGGGCCTACGCCGGCCGCGCCGCCCCGCAGCGAGGCTGTCGTCCCCCTCCCCCGCGAAGCGGGTAGAGAGGGGGAAGGCGCGCCAGCGCCTCAGGGGGGGCTATCAGTACTCCCAGAAGATGCGTTGCAGCTGCTTGGTGTCCTGCGTCCTGGTCAGGGCCACGGCGGCCAGCAGGCGCGCCTTCTGCGGGTTCAGGTCGTGGGCGACGACCCAGTCGTACTTGTCGTCGGGCTGCTCGGCATTGCGCAGCACGAAGCCGGCCGGCACGCGCGAGCTGCGCACGATGACCACGCCCTTTTGGCGCAGTTCGTTGAGCTTGGGCACGATGCGGTCGGCCACCGAGCCATTGCCCGTGCCTGCATGCACGATGGCCTTGACGCCGGCCTTGCCCAGCGCGTCGATGGCCGTGGCGGGCACGTTGCCGTAGCCATAGACGATGTCCACGGCCGGCAGGTCGGTGATCTGCTCGATGTTGAACTCGCTGCCCTTGGTGTGGCGCTTGACGGGGGCGCGGAACCAGTAGGTCTTGCCCTCGACCACCATGCCCAGCGGGCCCCACTGGCTGGCGAAGGCATTGGTCTTGATGTTGGTGAGCTTGGCGACATCGCGCGCGGAGTCGATGTTGTCGTTCATGCTGACCAGCACGCCCTTGCCCGCCGAGTCCTTGGACGCGGCCGTGGCCACGGCGCCCAGCAGGTTCAGCGCGCCGTCGGCCGAGATGGCCGTGCCGGGGCGCATGGAGCCGACCACGACGATGGGCTTGTCGGTGGGCACCACCAGGTTCAGGAAATAGGCGGTTTCCTCCAGCGTGTCCGTGCCGTGGGTGACGACGATGCCGTCCACGCCGGGCTGCTTGGCCAGCTCGTTGACGCGGCGTGCCAGCGTCAGCAGTTCCTTGTTGGTGAAGCTCTCGGAGGCGATCTGGAAGACCTGCTCGCCGGACACGTTGGCGATGTTGCTCAGCTCGGGCAGGCCGGCCAGCAGCTTGTCCACGGGCACCTTGGCGGCCGTGTAGGTGGCGCTGTTGACGGCGCTGGCGCCCGCACCGGCAATGGTGCCGCCTGTGGCCAGGACGACCACGTTGGGCTTGCCGGCCTGTGCGGTGGGAGCGGGTGCAGGGGCGGCGGCCGTGGCGGGCGCAGCGGCTGCGGGGGCCTGGCTGGCGCCGGGCTGGGACGCGCAGCCTGCCAGCGCAAGCGCGACGGCCATCAAGGTCATACGGAAGGGGGTGAACGGCATGTATCGCTCCTGGAAAGGCATTGAATGATCCAGCCTTGTGGGCTGAATGCGGCACGATGCAATAAACATGCCCCGCCTGCATCAGCGCAAATCCCGATGGGAGCCGCGCGGCGAATGCGCTAAAAGCGCTTCCGAAAAAGGAGCGGCGAATGCTTTATGGGATTGCGCCAAAGGCCTGAAAGGCTTGAGGTTTTTTGAGGCCGTTCCAAAGGCCGTGCCACGCTCAGATGGCCAGCGGGTCCACGTCCACCAGCCAACGCACCAGGGCGCGGTGCGCGGGTTGTGTCCTGATCCAGTGCAGGTGCGCCTGCCAGGCCCAGAGAAAGCGCAGCAGGGCGGGGCGCTGGGCCGACTCGATCAGCATCTGCGCGCGCTCCACATTGGCCACGCGCTGCACGGACATGGGAATGGGCGGGTAGAGAAAGACATCGTCCACATGGGGCAGGCCGGCCTGGCGGGCGGCCTCGGCCGCGGCGGTCAGGAAGTGCTGGGCGGCTTCCTGGGTGCGCGCATCGGCCCGCACGATGGCCTGGAAGGCGAAGGGCGGCATGCCTGCATCGCGCCGCTCGCGCAACTGGCGTGCGGCGAAGGCCGGGTAGTCGTGCGAGCGCAGCGCGGTGTAGACGGGGTGGGACGGGTCGTGCGTCTGTATCCACATCTCCGGGTGGCTGCCCTGGGCGGCCACGTAGTGCGCGTCGCGCCCTGCGCGGCCTGCGGCCTGCATCAGCAGGCTGAACAGGCGCTCGGGCGCGCGGTAGTCGCTGGAGAACAGCGCGCTGTCGGGCTGCACGGCGGCCACCAGGGTGATGCGCCGGAAGTCGTGGCCCTTGGCCACCATCTGGGTGCCCACCAGCACGTCGATGTCGCCCGCATGCACCTGGGCCAGTTGCTCCTCCAGCGCGCCCTTGGCGCGCGTGGTGTCGGCGTCTATGCGCGCCACGCGGGCCGGCTCGCGGTCGGGGCGCTGCACATTGCGCAGCAGGCGGGCCAGTTCTTCCTCCAGCTGCTCCGTGCCCTTGCCCAGCGGCAGGATGTCGGGATTGCCGCAGCCGGGGCAGGCCATGGGCACGCGCTGGGTGTAGCCGCAGTGGTGGCAGCGCAGCGTGCGGTCGGCCTTGTGGAAGACCTGATGGGCGCTGCAGTGCGGGCAGTCGCTTTTCCAGCCGCAGTCGGCGCAGAACAGCACGGGCGCGAAGCCGCGGCGGTTGAGCAGCACCAGGCTTTGCTCGCCGCGCTGCACGCGCTCGGTGATGGCATCGATCAGCGGCGGCGAGAACACGGCCTTGCGCGGCTGCTGGCCCATGTCCACCAGGCGCACGCGCGGCAGGGCGGCCGCGCCGATGCGGCTGGGCATGTGCAGGCGCAGGTAGCGGCCGCCCTGCGGCTCGTCGGCATTGGGCGGGCGGCTGGCATGCCAGCTCTCCAGCGATGGCGTGGCACTGCCCAGGATGACCTTGGCGCCGGTATCGCGTGCGCGCCAGATGGCCAGGTCGCGCGCCGAGTAGCGTGCGCCTTCCTGCTGCTTGTAGCTGGCGTCGTGCTCCTCGTCCACCACGATGAGCGACAGGCCCGGCAGGCTGGCGAAGACCGACATGCGCGTGCCCAGCACGATGCGCGCCACGCCGGTGTGCGCGGCCAGCCAGCTCTTGAGCCGCTGGGGGTTGGTCATTGCGCTGTGCATGCTGACCACGCAGGCGGCGCCGTACTGCGGCGCAAAGCGCTCCGTGAAGCGCTGCTCCAGCTGGGGCGTGAGGTTGATCTCGGGCACCATCACCAGCACCTGTGCGCCGGGGTCGGCATCCAGCGCGGCCTGGGCGGCTCTCAGATAGACCTCGGTCTTGCCGCTGCCCGTGCTGCCGAAAAGCAGAAAGGGGCCGGGATGGGCGGCGATCTGCGTGAAGACATCAGCCTGCTCGGCGCTGAGGACGACGGGGGGAATGTCTGCGGCGGCCGGTGCCGATGCAGGCGCCGCTGCAGGCGCAGTGCCAGGCGCCTGTTCCGCCTTTGCCGCCTTGGCCGCTCTCTTCGCTGCGGCCTTGGTCGGCCTGAGCCGGCGCGCCAGCTGCTCGGCCGTCATCTCGCGCAGTTGCGGGGGCAGGGCCGTCACGGCGATTTCGCCCACGCTGCGCTGGTAGTAGTAGGCGGCGAAGGCCACCAGCCGGCGCCAGTCGGCCGGCAGCGGCGCAATGCCCTGCAGCACGGCGCCGATGGGGCGCAGCTCCACGCCTTCGGGCATGGCGGGGGGGCGGGGCGGGGCATCCCAGACCACGCCCAGCAGCTCCCGGCGACCCAGGGGCACGCGCACCAGGGTGCCCGCCTCCAGGGGCTGGTCGCAGGTATAGCTCAGCAGCTCGCCCACGGCGCTGTGCGCCGGCGTCTGGACGGCGACATGGACGGTGTGGGCGGGGAGGGACATGCGGAATGCGGGGAAAGCGGGGCCTGAGAACGTGGGCGCCGCACGGCAGGGCCTGCGGCAACCAAGCCGCCAAGCATAAGCCTTTGGCGCTGTCCGGAGCCTGGGCGCAGCGTTCTACACCAGACGCCCCGGCCGGTGACTGCGGGTTTCTGGGTATATCGTCAATTTCTGTGGATAACTTTGTGGGGATTATTCGGATCTATGGGCATGCCCCTGCTTATCCGGCCTTGCCAATCGGTGCGTGCTGAAAATGTTGCTATCAAAAAAATTATTCAAAAACAATGGCTTATATCGATATGTCGCCGGCGTACAGGCGCGAATGACAACTTCGACTCCGAAGGCCTCGCTCGGATTTTTCTGTGCATAAGATGGTCTGTGGCCATCTTGTGCAGCAAGCGGCTGTCGGGTACCCGGCTTGTGGACAGCAGGGCCCTGCCGGGCCTGTGGCGGTTCCGGCAGGGGCCGGCGCTGCGCTGGCGTCCGGCCCCGGGGTCCGGGAGAAGCGGGGGCGGGGGCGGGGAGGCGGCGCGCTCAGCGCTGGCGCAGTGCGCGCGAATGGCTGTGCACGGTCTCGACCAGGGCCGCCACATGCTCGGGCGGCGTGAACTGGCTGATGCCATGACCCAGGTTGAAGATGTGCGTGGGGCCCGTGGTGGTCCTGTCGGTATGCGGGGCGCCGAAGCTGTCGAGCACGGCGCGCGCCTGCTCGGCCACGCGCTCGGGCGGTGCGAACAGCACATTGGGGTCGATGTTGCCCTGCAGCGCCTTGCCGGGTCCGCCCACCTCGCCGCCGGCGATGGCGCGGGCGCGGGCCAGGCTGGCCGTCCAGTCCAGGCCCAGCACCTCGCAGTCCAGGTCCTTCATGTCGGGCAGCCAGATGCCACCGCCCTTGGTGAAGACGATGCGCGGCACGTCCTGCCCATCGGCGCCCGTGCGCTTGAGTCCGGCCAGCACGCGCTTCGTGTAGGCCAGGCTGAATTCCTGGAAGGCGCCGTCGGCCAGCACGCCGCCCCAGCTGTCGAACACCATCACGGCCTGGGCGCCCGCGTCGATCTGGGCGTTGAGATAGGCGGCCACGCTGTCGGCGTTGACGGACAGGATGCGGTGCATCAGGTCGGGGCGCGCATACATCAGGCTCTTGACCAGGCGGTAGTCGTCGCTGCCCTTGCCCTCGACCATGTAGCAGGCCAGGGTCCAGGGACTGCCCGAGAAACCGATCAGCGGCACGCGGCCATCGAGCGCGCGGCGGATGCTGGTCACGGCATCGAACACATAGCGCAGCCTGTCCATGTCGGGCACGGCCAGCTCGGCCACGGCGGCCTCGTCGCGCACCACCTTGGCAAAGCGCGGGCCTTCGCCTTCGGCAAAGGACAGGCCCAGGCCCATGGCGTCGGGCACGGTCAGGATGTCGGAGAACAGGATGGCCGCGTCCAGCGGGAAGCGCTCCAGGGGCTGCAGCGTTACCTCGGTGGCGTAGTCCACGTTCGTGGCCAGGCCCATGAAGCTGCCGGCCCGGGCGCGCGTGGCCTTGTATTCGGGGAGATAGCGGCCCGCCTGGCGCATCAGCCACAGCGGCGTGTAGTCGGTGGCCTGGCGCCGGCAGGCGCGCAGGAAGGTGTCGTTGGTCAGGGGGGCGAAGCTCATGGTGGGCGATTGTCGCCGAGTCGGCTTCGCCAGGCTGTCGCGATGCCCGAGCGGCGCAGGGCGTCTTGCCTCGGGTTAACCCTTGTCAACCCGGGCCGATGCGGGCTTTGGCGGGCCGCTACATTGTGCGGCGTGCGTTCCGCACGGAAATCCGTCCATGCAAGGAGAGAGTTTGCGATGCAGCGAAGAACCCTGACCCAGATCCTGGCCCTGGCCCCGGCCGTTTCGGCCGCCAGCTGGCTGGCCGGAAGCGCCACGGCGGCCGAGCCGCTGTTTCCGGGCAAGGCGCCGCTGCGCATCGTCGTCGGCTACCCGCCCGGCGGCGCCACCGACCGCGTGGCGCGCATCGTGGCCGACAAGCTGCAGGCGCGCGTGGGCTCGCCCGTGGTGGTGGAGAACAAGCCCGGCGCGGGCGGCCGCCTGTCGGCCCAGTATGTGAAGAACGCGCCGGCCTCGCAGCCCGCGCTGCTGCTGGCCAACCCGGCCGTGATGCTGGTGGCGCCCCTGGTCTTCCCCGACTCGGGCTACGACCCCGACAAGGACTTCCGCCCGGTCAGCGAGGTCAACCGCTACGAATTCGGCGTGGCCGTGGCCAGCGCCGTGCCCGTCAGGCAGCTGTCGCATCTGCTGGCCTGGCTGCGCGCCAACCCGCAGCAGGCCAATGTGGGCGTGCCGGCCACGGGCAGCCTGCCGCACTTCTTCTCGCTGATGCTGGGCGAGGCCGCCAAGGTGCAGACCGAAACCGTGGGCTACAAGGGCTCGGCCCCGCTGCTGACCGACCTGGTGGGCGGCCAGGTGCCGCTGGCCATCGACACCTTCGACGTGCTGCTGCCCCAGCACGAGGCCGGCAAGATCCGCGTGCTGGCCGTGTCGGGCGAGCGCCGCAGCACCATGGCGCCGGACATTCCCACGCTCAAGGAATCGGGCCTGAACCTGTCGGGCCTGGGCTGGAACACCTTGTTCGCGCCGCAGAGCATGGCGCCCGACATCGCCGAGCGCCTGTCGCGCATGGTGCAGGAGATCATGAAGGAGCCCGACACGCGCCAGAAATTCGAGGCCAGCCGGCTCACCCCGGTCTCCAGCAGCAGCGCGCAGACGGCCGAGATGCTCAAGGCCTACCGCGCGCAATGGACGCCGGTAGTGCAGGGCTCGGGCTTCAAGCCCTGAACCTTCAAGAAAAATGGCCCGTGCGGGCCTTTTTTCATCGCCGGGCCGCCCCAAGATGAGAAACGCCCCCTCGGGGGGCAGCGGATCTTGCGCAGCAAGGGCAGCGTGGGGGTCATTTTTCATGGGGTCTAGGGGTTTTCCTCGGTGCCTGGGGCTTGTCGTGGAAAGGGGCTGGCGACTAACATTTACCGACCATTCGGTAAATTATGTTTGATCTGCCGCATAAAGACGGCAGACAGGCCACGGAGACTTTCATGCCCCCATCGCTGGTTCTGGTTGAGCAGCACGACGCCGTCCGCACCCTGGTGCTGAACCGCCCCGACGCGCTCAACAGCTTCAACGCGCAGTTGCACGAGCAACTGCTTTCAGCCCTGGAGCAGGCCGCCGGCGATGCCACGGTGCGCTGCGTGGTGCTCACGGGCGCGGGGCGCGGCTTTTGCGCGGGCCAGGACCTGTCCGACCCCGAGGCGGCGCCCGACCAGAACCTGGGCGACCTGATCGAGCGCCGCTACCAGCCGCTGTGCCTGCGGCTCAAGTCCATGCCCGTGCCCGTGGTGGCCGCCGTCAACGGCGTGGCCGCGGGTGCGGGTGCCAATATCGCGCTGGCCTGTGACCTGGTGCTGGCCGCGCGCTCGGCCAGCTTCATCCAGGCCTTTGCCAAGATCGGCCTGGTGCCCGACTGCGGCGGCACCTGGCTGCTGCCGCGCCTGGTGGGCCGTGCACGCGCCCTGGGGCTGGCCCTGCTGGGCGACAAGCTGCCTGCGGCCGAGGCTGAACGCATCGGCCTGATCTGGCGCTGCGTGGAAGACGCCGATTTGCGCAGCGAGGCCCAGGCCCTGGCCCGGCGCCTGGCCGCCATGCCGGTGCGCGCCCTGGCGCGCACGCGGGAGGCCATGGACTCGGCCCAGCTGCTGGACTACGAACATGCGCTCACGCGCGAGGCGCGCCAGCAGGGCCAGCTGGGCGCGGCCCACGACTACCAGGAGGGCGTGGCCGCCTTCCTGGGCAAGCGGGCTGCCGTGTTCTCGGACCGTTGAGGAGCAGCGCCATGCAAGACACCCATACCCCGGATGAGGCCGCGCAGCGCCTGGCCGAACAGGTGCGCGACGGCATGCTGGCGCGCGACCGCGCAGCGCAAGGCCTGGGCCTGCGCATCACCGAGATTGCCCCCGGCGCGGCGCGCCTGGAGATGGCCGTGCGCGACGACATGCTCAACGGCTTCGACATCTGCCACGGGGGCTTCATCACGGCGCTGGCCGACACGGCCTTTGCCTATGCCTGCAATGCGCGCAACGAGATGACGGTGGCCTCGGGCCTGAGCGTGGACTTCGTCGCGCCCGGCCGGCCCGGCGACGTGCTCACGGCCCAGGCCCGCGAAGTCTCGCGCGCAGGCCGCACCGGCGTCTATGACGTGCAGGTCACCAACCAGCGCCAGGAAGTGATCGCGCTGTTCCGTGGCCGCTCGCACAGCTTCAAGGGCCGGCCCACCGTGCCCGGCCTGACAGAGCCCACCTGAAGAGGTACGCCATGTCTCAGCAGCGTCCCGCCCCCGGCCACCTTGATCCCATAGCAACCGCCAGCCGCGACGAGATCGCCTCGTTGCAGCTGCTGCGCCTGCGCTGGTCGCTGCAGCACGCCTACGACAACGTGCCCCACTACCGGCGCGCCTTCGACGAGAAGGGCGTGCATCCGTCCGACCTGCGCACGCTGTCCGACCTG
>JAITUC010000025.1 GCA_031286585.1 Delftia acidovorans | reverse complement strand
GTGACGTACCGGGAGATCACCAAGGCGGACTTGGACGGCGGACGCAGCCCGGTGGGCGTGGCGATCCCGGACCTGGGCCTGTATGTGCTGGACGGCAGCCTGAACCTGCTGCCGCAGGGTGTGGCGGGAGAGTTGTATGTGGCGGGCGAGGGCCTGGCACGGGGCTATCTGAACCGGGCCGGTCTGAGCGCGGAACGCTTCATTGCCAACCCGTTCAGCGAGACGGGCGAACGCCTGTACCGCACGGGCGATCTGGTGCGCTGGAACGCACAGGGCGAACTCGAATACCTGGGCCGTGCCGACCAGCAGGTCAAGATCCGGGGCTTCCGTATCGAGCTGGGCGAGGTGCAGTCGCAACTGCTGGTGCAGCCCGAGGTGCGCGAGGCCGTGATGTTGGCCAGGGAGGGTGCGGGCGGTGCCAGGCTGGTTGCCTATGTGTCGCTGAATACAGAAATCGCAGAGGGTCTGCTAAAGGACCGGCTGGGTGAGGTGCTGCCCGACTACATGGTGCCTTCGGCCATCGTCGTGCTCGATGCCCTGCCTTTGACGGCCAACGGCAAGGTGGATCGCAAGGCGCTGCCCGAGCCGGAGATGGCGAGTGCGCAGGAATACGAGGCACCGCAAAGCGAACTCGAAGAGACCCTGGCGGGCATCTGGGCCGAGGTGCTGGGCGTGGAGCGCGTGGGCCGACAGGACGGGTTCTTTGAACTGGGCGGGCATTCGCTGCTCGCCCTGGGCCTGCTGGAGCGCGTGCGCGCCCAGGGCCTGCGCGTGCAGGTGCGCACACTGTTCCAGCACCCGAGGCTGGCGGAGTTTGCGCAGGCGGTGCTGCAGGAACAGCAGGCGCAGCAGGGTGGGCAGGTGGCCAGCGAGACCGATGTGCCGCCCAACGGCATCCCCGAAGGCTGCATAGAGATCACGCCGGACATGCTGACCCTGGTGGCGCTGGACGAGAAGGAGATTGCACGCATTACCGCTTCGGTGCCCGGTGGAGCGGCCAATATCCAGGACATCTACCCGCTGGCGCCGCTGCAGGAGGGGATTCTGTTCCACCACCTGCTGCAGTCCGAGTGGGATGCCTATGTCACCTCGCACACGCTGTGCTTTGACTCGCGCGAGCGGCTGCAGCGGTTTGCCGAGAGCTTTGACCAGGTGGTCGCGCGGCATGACATTCTGCGCACGGCCGTGTTCTGGGAAGGCCTGGCGACGCCCGTGCAGGTTGTCTGCCGGCAGGCCCGCCTGCCGCTGTCCTGGCTGGAGGAGGGCGGCACGGCGGCACCACCGCAGGACGCGCTGGCCCGGCTGGCCGCCTGCGCCCGGGGCTACCGCATCGACCTGCGCAAGGCGCCGCTGATCCACCTGGTGGCAGCGCACGACGCGCGGGGCCAGCGCTGGCTGCTGCAGATCCTGGCCCACCACATGGTGGACGACAACACCACGCTCAAGCAGGTGATCGGCGAGATCGCGCTGATCCAGCAGGGCCGCTCCAGCGCGCTGCCCCGGCCGCTGCCGTTCCGCCACTTTGTGGCCCAGGCGCGCTCGGGCGAGGGCACGGCCGGGCATGAGGCGTTCTTTCGCGCCATGCTGGGCGATGTGCAGGAACCCACGGCGCCGTTCGGGCTGCTGGATGTCCAGGGCGACGGAGCGCGCACGAACGAGGTCCGGCAGGTGCTTGACGGCGGCCTTGCCGCCCGGTTGCGGCAGCAGTCGCGGCGCCATGGCGTCAGCGCCGCCGCGCTGTTCCACCTGGCCTGGGCCCTGGTGCTGGCCAGGACCAGCGGCAGGGACGACGTGGTGTTCGGCACCGTGCTGTTTGGCCGCATGCAGGCGCAGCGGGGCGCGGCCCGCGCGCTGGGCATGTTCATCAATACGCTGCCGCTGCGCGTTCGCCTGGCCGGTTGTGGCGTGGCCCAGGCCCTGCGCCAGACCCAGTCCGCGCTGACGGACCTGCTGCACCACGAGCATGCCAGCCTGTCGATGGCCCAGTCCTGCAGCGGCCTGGCCGGAGGGGCGCCGCTGTTCACGGCCCTGCTCAACTACCGGCACACGGCGCTGCAGGACGCGGACGCTGGCAATGCCTGGACCGGCGTGCAGATACTGCAAAGCCACGAGCGCACCAACTTCCCGTTCGGCCTGTCGGTCAACGACACGGGCGAGGGCTTCACGCTGATCGCGCATGTGATCGATGCGGTGAATGCCCACAGCATGTGCGGCTACATGCACCAGGCGCTGGACGGCCTGGCCGATGCCCTGGCCCGCGACCCCGGCCAGCCCGTGACCGCGATGGCGGTGCTGCCCGCGCATGAACGGGACAGGCTGCTGCAGTGGAGCCTCAATGGCAAGGCCCATCCCGAGGCCCTGCCCGTGCACCGGGAATTCGAGGCCCGCGTGCGGGAGCAGCCCGATGCCGTCTGCCTGGTCCATGGCGACGAGGCGCTGACCTCGGCCCAGCTCAACGCCCGTGCCAACCGGCTGGCCCATCGGCTGATGGCCCTGGGCGTGGGGCCGGACGTGCGCGTGGGCGTTGCGCTGGAGCGCTCGGTGGACATGGTGGCGGGGCTGCTGGCGGTGCTCAAGGCCGGTGGCGCCTACGTGCCGCTGGATATGGAGTACCCGGTGGACCGCCTGGCCTACATTGCCCAGGACAGCGGCATTGCCCTGCTGCTGACCGAGCGCAAGGCACGCCAGCGCCTGCCGTTCGCGCAGGCGCTGAACGTGGTCGAGCTCGACGATCTGGATCTGGACGCGGGGCCTGACCACAACCCCGGCGTGGCGGTCCATGGCGACCATCTGGCCTATGTGATCTACACCTCGGGCTCCACCGGCCGGCCCAAGGGGGCGGCCAACCGGCATGCCGCGCTGTCCAATTGCATGGCCTGGATGCAGGACCACTACCGGCTCACGCGGGCCGACGCGGTGCTGCACAAGGCGGCCTTCGGCTTCGATGTATCGGCCTGGGAAATCTTCTGGCCCCTGACTGCGGGCGTGCGCCTGGTGGTGGCCCGGCCCGGCGACCACCGCGATCCCGAGCGCATCGTCGCGCTGATCCGCCGCCACCAGATCACCACGCTGAACTTCGTGCCGGCCATGCTGCAGGCGTTTCTGGCCCATGAGGGCATCGAGGAGGAGACCCGCCTGCGCTATGTGATCTGCGGCGGCGAGGCCATGCCGGCCGAGACACAGCGCGAGGCCTTGCGCCGCCTGCACGGCGTCAGCCTGCAAAACCTCTACGGCCCCACCGAGGCCGCCATCCACGTGACGCACTGGACCTGCCGCGACGACGGCCGCAGCCCGGTCCCCATCGGCCGCCCCGTCAGCGCGACCAAGGCCCTGGTGCTGGGCCAGGATCTGGGGCTGGTTCCCGCAGGCGTGGCCGGCGAACTCTATCTGGGCGGGCAGGCGCTGGCGCAGGGCTACCTGGGCCGGCCCGGCCTGAGCGCCGAGCGCTTTGTGGCCGACCCGTTCGACCAGGGCGGCGGCCGCCTGTACCGCACGGGCGACCTGGTGCGCTGGAACGAAGAAGGCCAGCTGGAGTACCTGGGGCGCCTGGACCACCAGGTGAAGATCCGGGGCTTTCGCATCGAGCTGGGCGAGATCGAGGCCCGGCTGCTGGCCCAGCCCCAGGTGCGGGAGTCCGTGGTCGTGGCCCGCAAGGGCTCTGCCGGAATGCACCTGGCGGCCTATGTCTCGGCGCATGAAGGGCAGCAGGTCAAGGCGGCCGAACTGCGCGAGCGCCTGGCCCTTGAACTGCCGGACTACATGGTGCCGGCCGCCATCATGGTGCTGGACCGCCTTCCCCTGAATGCCAACGGCAAGGTGGACAGGGCTGCCTTGCCCGAGCCTGAACTGCTGGCCAGCCAGCATTACGAGGCGCCCGTGGGCGACGGCGAACAGCGGCTGGCCGCACTCTGGAGCGAGGTGCTGGGCGTGGAGCGCGTGGGGCGCCAGGACCATTTCTTTGAACTGGGCGGGCACTCCCTGCTGGCCCTGAAGCTGCTGGAGCGCATGCGCGCCCAGGGCTGGGTGACGCAGGTGCGCACGCTGTTCCAGCACCCCCGGCTGGCGGATCTGGCGCTGGCGCTGCGCCGCGAGCAGGGCCTGCCCCGGCATGAGGTGCAGGTGCCGCCCAACGGCATCCCCGAAGGCTGCACGGCCATCACGCCCGACATGCTGACGCTGGTGGCACTGGACGCGCAGGAGATCGCGCGGGTCGAGGCTGCCGTGCCCGGCGGCGCGGCCCACATCCAGGACATCTATCCGCTGGCGCCGCTGCAGGAAGGCATTCTGTTCCACCACACCCTGCACCAGCAGGGCGACGCCTATGCCACGCCCACGCTGCTGGGCTTCGACACGCGCGAGCGGCTGCTGGGCTTTGTGGCCCACCT
>JAITUC010000012.1 GCA_031286585.1 Delftia acidovorans | reverse complement strand
GATTCGGCGGTATAACCTTGCGCCGTTTTCAGGCACACCTTCTAACAACAGGAAGCCCCATGGCCACCACCACCCTTGGCGTGAAGCTCGACGATGCCACCCGCGAGCGCCTCAAGCTGGCAGCCCAGCAACTCGACCGTACCCCGCACTGGCTGATCAAGCAGGCCATCTTCTCCTACCTGGAGCAGGTGGAAGGCGGGCTGACCCCGGCTGAGCAGTCCGGCTTGGCCGCCGCGGCGGGCGAGGAGTCGCTGGATTCGCTGAACGATCAAGGGTTGCAGGTGTTCCTCGATTTCGCCGAAAGCATCCTGCCGCAGTCCGTGCTGCGCGCGGCCATCACCGCCGCCTACCGCCGCCCGGAAACCGAGGCGCTGCCGATGCTGCTGGACCTGGCCCGGCTGCCGAAAGAGCAGGCTGGCGCCGCCAGCAAGATGGCGCTGGGTATCGCCGAGAAGCTGCGCAACCAGAAGAACGCCGGAGGCCGCCAGGGCCTGGTACAGGGCCTGCTGCAGGAGTTCTCCCTGTCGTCCCAGGAAGGCGTGGCGCTGATGTGCCTGGCCGAGGCGCTGCTGCGCATTCCCGACCGTGCCACGCGCGATGCGCTGATCCGCGACAAGATCAGCAAGGGCGACTGGCGTGCCCATGTGGGCCGCTCGCCCTCGCTGTTCGTGAACGCGGCGGCCTGGGGCCTGGTGCTGACGGGCAAGCTCACGTCCACCAGCAGCGAGAAGAACCTGTCGTCGGCGCTGACGCGCGTGATCGGCAAGGGCGGCGAGCCGCTGATCCGCCAGGGCGTGCACCGCGCCATGAAGCTGATGGGCGAGCAGTTCGTGACCGGCCAGGACATTGCCGAGGCGCTGGCCAACAGCCGCGCCTATGAAAAACAGGGCTTTCGCTACAGCTACGACATGCTGGGCGAGGCGGCCGCCACCGATTCCGACGCACAGCGCTACCTGCAGGCCTACGAGCAGGCCATCCACGCGATAGGCGCGGCCTCCAACGGGCGCGGCATCTTCGAGGGGCCGGGCATCTCCATCAAGCTGTCGGCCCTGCACCCGCGCTACAGCCGCGCGCAGTACGAGCGCGTGATGGCCGAACTGCTGCCGCGCGTGCTGCAGCTGGCAGAGCTGGCCAAGCAGTACGACATCGGCATGAACATCGACGCCGAAGAGGCCGACCGGCTGGAGCTGTCGCTGGACCTGCTGGAGGCCTTGTGTGCCGCGCCCTCGCTCAAGGGCTGGAACGGCATAGGCTTTGTGGTCCAGGCCTACCAGAAGCGCTGCCCGCAGGTGCTCGACTACCTGGTGGACCTGGCCCGCCGCAGCCGCCGCCGCCTGATGGTGCGCCTGGTCAAGGGCGCCTACTGGGACAGCGAGATCAAGCGCGCCCAGGAAGGCGGCCAGGCCGGCTACCCGGTCTATACGCGCAAGGTCTATACCGACGTGAGCTACCTGGCCTGCGCGCGCAAGCTGCTGGATGCGCCCGATGCCATCTACCCCCAGTTCGCCACGCACAACGCGCAGACCCTGGCCAGCATCTACCACCTGGCCCAGGCCGTGGGCGGCAGCTACTACAGCGGCCAGTACGAATTCCAGTGTCTGCACGGCATGGGCGAGCCGCTGTACGCGCAGGTGACGGGCCCGGCCTCCGAAGGCAAGCTGGCCCGCCCCTGCCGCATCTATGCGCCCGTGGGCAGCCATGAGACGCTGCTGGCCTACCTGGTGCGCCGCCTGCTGGAGAACGGTGCCAACACCTCGTTCGTGAACCGCATCGGCGATGCCTCCGTGCCAGTTTCCGACCTGGTGGCCGACCCGGTGGACGAGGTGATGAAGATCGCGCGCCATGAAGGCCGGCTGGGCGCTCCCCACCCGCGCATTGCACTGCCGGCCGATCTGTTCGCGCAGCAGGGCGACAAGGCAGGGCAGGCCCGCGCCAATTCCCAGGGCCTGAACCTGGCGCACGAGCAGCAACTGGCCTCGCTGGCCGCCGCGCTGCTGCACAGCACGCGCCAGACCTATCTGGCCGCTCCCGCAGATGCCGACCTGCCTGCCGACCCGGCGCGTACCCAAGGCTGGCAGCCCATGCGCAACCCGGCCGAGCTGTCCGACATCGTGGGCTGGGTGCGCGAGGCCACGGCGGCCGAGGCCGAGGCCGCCGCCGCGCGCGCCGCGCAGGCCGCGCCCATCTGGGCCGGCACACCGCCCGCCGCCCGTGCCGACGCGCTGGCCCGTGCCGCCGACCTGCTGGAGCAACGCAGCCAGCCGCTGATGGGCCTGATCATGCGGGAGGCCGGCAAGACCCTTTCCAACGCCGTGGCCGAGGTCCGCGAGGCCGTGGACTTCCTGCGCTACTACGGCGCCCAGGCGGCCGCGCATTTCGACAACGCCACGCAGCGCCCGCTGGGCGTGGTGCTGGCCATCAGCCCCTGGAATTTCCCGCTGGCCATCTTCTGCGGGCAGGTAGCCGCGGCCCTGGCCGCCGGCAACACGGTGCTGGCCAAGCCCGCCGAGCAGACACCGCTGACGGCCGCCGCCATGGTGGCCCTGCTGCACGAGGCCGGCGTGCCGCGCGACGCGCTGCAGCTGGTGCCGGGCGCGGGCGAGACCGTGGGCGCGGCCTTGGTGGCACATGCCCAGGTGGCGGGCGTGATGTTCACGGGCTCCACCGAGGTGGCGCGCCTGATCGCGCGCCAGCTGTCCCGGCGCCTGTCGCCTGCGGGCCGCACCATTCCGCTGATTGCCGAGACCGGCGGCCAGAACGCCATGGTGGTGGACTCCTCGGCCCTGGCCGAGCAGGTGGTGGCCGATGTGCTGGCCTCGGCCTTCGATTCGGCCGGCCAGCGCTGTTCCGCCCTGCGCCTGCTGTGCCTGCAGGACGATGTGGCCGACCGCACGCTGACCATGCTGCGCGAGGCGCTGCAGGAATGGACGCTGGGCAACCCCGACCGCCTGAACACCGATGTGGGCCCCGTGATCGACGATGCGGCTCGCCGCCAGATCGAGCAGCACATAGATCAGATGGCCGCAGCGGGCCAGAAGGTCACCCGCGTGGAGCGCAAGGAAGGTGTGCTCAACGGCCACTACGTGGCACCCGCGCTGATCGAGATCGACAGCACCACGCGCCTGCAGCGCGAGGTCTTCGGCCCCGTGCTGCATGTGATCCGCTTCAAGCGCGAGCAGCTGGACGCGCTGGTCGATGGCATCAACGCCACCGGCTACGGCCTGACCTTCGGCGTGCACAGCCGCATCGACGAGACCATCGCCCACCTCACCCAGCGCGTGCATGCGGGCAACATCTATGTGAACCGCAATGTGATCGGCGCCATGGTGGGGGTGCAGCCCTTTGGCGGCATGGGCCTGTCCGGCACCGGCCCCAAGGCGGGCGGCCCGCTGTACCTGCACCGACTGGCGCAGGGTCCGGCCAGCGCGGCGCTGTCCGTCTTTGCGCGGGCCGAGTCAACCGCGCAGGCGCCGCTGCAATTGCTGGGGCTGCTGCGCGAGACGCTGTCCAAGGCCCCGCCCCGGGACATGTCCGCCGATGAGCAGGTGCAGGCCCTGGCCGCCTGCGACGAGGCCCTGGCCGCCTCGCGCCTGGACGCCGCCATGCTGCTGCCCGGCCCCACGGGCGAATCCAACCGCTACCGCCTGCTGCCGCGCGGCCCCGTCTGGGCACTGCCGCGCACGCCGCTGGGCCTGGTGGCCCAGGTGGCGGCGGCCCTGGCCAGCGGCAATGCCTGCCATGCCGTTCTGCCCGACGCCCAGGCCGGAGCCGACCACGGATGCGCCGCCACCTGGCAGGCGCTGCGTGCAGCCGCCGGTGACGCCGGCGTGCCGTGGCTGCACAGCGCCAGCGCCGAATCGCTGGCCGATGCGGCAGCGCCCATGGCGGCCCTGCTGTTCGAGGGCGACGGCGACGCCCTGCTGCAGGTCTGCGCCCAGGTCGCCGCGCGCGACGGCGCCCTGGTGCGCGTGGAAAGCCGCAACAGCGACGAGCTGCATGCGGGCCGCGGCTATGACCTGGCCGCTCTGTTCCACGAGCAATCCATCAGCACCAATACCGCTGCCGCAGGCGGCAACGCCCAACTGATGACCATGGCTTGAACCGCCGGGGCCGGCACAACCGGCCCCTGGCAAGCGCCCCGCACAACCCGAAAAAACACGACCAACGCAGGACACTTCAATGCAATTCAACTGGAACGACCCGACGGCGATCATGTTCGCCATCTACCTGGTCGCCATGCTCGGCATCGGCGCCATCGGCTACTTCAGCACCAAGAATCTTTCCGACTACATCCTGGGCGGCCGCAGCCTGGGCAGCTTCGTGACGGCGCTGTCGGCCGGCGCCTCGGACATGAGCGGCTGGCTGCTGATGGGCCTGCCCGGCGCCATCTACCTGTCGGGCCTGTCCGAGGCCTGGATCGCCATCGGCCTGATCCTGGGCGCCTACCTGAACTGGCGCCTGGTGGCGGCGCGGCTGCGCCTGTACACCGAGCGCGCCGGCAATGCGCTGACGCTGCCCGACTACCTGGCCAACCGCTTCGAGGACCATTCCAACGTGCTGCGCATCGTGACGGCCGTGGTGATCCTGGTGTTCTTCACGCTGTACTGCGCCTCGGGCGTGGTGGCGGGCGCGCGCCTGTTCGAGAACATGTTCGGCATGCCCTACAGCACGGCCCTGTGGGTGGGCGCGCTGTGCACCATCGCCTATGTGTTCATCGGAGGCTTCCTGGCCGTGAGCTGGACGGACACCATCCAGGCCTCGATGATGATCACGGCGCTGATCCTGGCGCCCGTGATCGCCTGGCTGGCCGTGCAGGGCCATCTGCAGCCGGGCCAGGACCTGCACGCCATCGTGGCGGCAGAGAAGTTCGACCTGTTCCGCGGCGCCAGCTTCGTGGGCGTGGTCTCGCTGCTGGCCTGGGGCCTGGGCTACTTCGGCCAGCCGCATATCCTGGCGCGCTTCATGGCCGCCGATTCGGTGAAGTCGATCCCGGCTGCCCGCCGCATCTCCATGACCTGGATGATCCTCTGCCTGGGCGGCGCCGTGGCCGTCGGCTTCTTCGGCATCGCCTACTTCCAGGCGCACCCGGAGCAGGCTGGCGCCGTGGGCGAGAACCACGAGCGCATCTTCATCGAGCTGGCGAAGATCCTCTTCAACCCATGGATCGCCGGCATCCTGCTGTCCGCCATCCTCGCGGCGGTGATGAGCACCCTGAGCTGCCAGTTGCTGGTGTGTTCCTCGGCGCTGACCGAAGACTTCTACAAGGCCTTCCTGCGCAAGAACGCCAGCCAGCTGGA
>JAITUC010000054.1 GCA_031286585.1 Delftia acidovorans | reverse complement strand
GGCAGGGGCGTGGTCTCGAACAGCAGATGCTGGAAGGCCAGCTGGGTCTGCAGCTCCTGCTGGGCCTTCCAGCGGGCGGTCACGTCCACGGCGCTGCCGGCAAAGCCCACCAGCCGGCCCTCGCGCAGCAGGGGCACTACGGCGATGTCGCAGAGTATTTCCCTTTCGTCGGGAAGGCGAAAGCGCGCCTGGCAGTTGCGCAGGACCAGCTTGGCCTGGGGGTCGAGCAGTGCCTGGATCTGGGGCCTGCAGGCTTCATGCACGATGCCCTCCAGCGGCTGCCCGACCGCCTCGACGCTGGGCTGCCCGATCCACTGCTCCCAGCGGGCGTTCACGAAGGTCAGCCGGCCCTGGCTGTCGGTTCGGAAGATCAGCTCCTGCACGCTGCGCATGAGCACGGCCATCTCATGCTCGCTGCGGGCTATGCGCGCCTGGGCCTTTTCCATGGCCTGTTGGGCCGATTGCTGGACCCTGCGGGTCTTGAGCACCGATCCGCTCAGGCCGAGCACCAGGGCAAGAAGCGCAAGTCCGGCAACGAAGAAGGCGAAGGCATCGTCAAGCCAGCGCGCGATCACCGCCGCGTAGGGCTCCTCCACCACCAGCAGCAGGGGCCAGTTGCGGACCGTGCGAAAGGACACGATCTCATGGAGCCCCAGCAGGCCGGCGCCAATATAGGAGCCGAATTCGTTGCGTGGCAGCCATTTCTGGAAGATGGGGGTCAGCCGCGCAGAGGGCGTTTGCAGGTCCTTGCCTGCGTTCGTGCTGGCCAGTGGCTGGCCGTCGTAGCTCAGCAGAACGGCCTCGTAACTGAGAGTCTCCAGCGTGGCCTGGTAGAAGTTGGCCACAGCGTCGGGATTGATCAGGCCCACCAGCACGGCGGGTGCGCCGCTGTCGTTTTCGAAGGCCAGGATCTGGGGCAGGTAGTGGACGCCCCGCGGTGTCGCATGTGGGGCCAAGGCCAGGGATGAGAGGCTGCGGCCCGTGACAAGGCGCCCCAGCTGCACCTTGCCCAGGACCGGAGCCGGTGCATTGTCCGGCAGCAACTGCTGTACCTCGATCTGCAGACCTGCTTCGCCCGCCTGCGTGCTTGCCAGGATGTGGCCCTGGCCATCGAGCAGCGCCATGCTGCGCAGAACCGGCAGTTGGGCGACCACTTGCGCCATGGCCGCCTCGCGCGCGGCGCGCGGGCTGTCGGCGGACAGGATGATCGGATTGTGGGCCAGGCTCGCCAGGGCAACCTCGCCGGTCTCGAAGGTCTTGCCGGTCTGATCCTCCAGGACACGGCTGAGCAATGCGGCCTGTGATCTGCTTTGCTCGGCCTGGGAGTGCAGTTGGCCCCAGATGAAGAGCACAAGCCCCGCCAGCACGCACAGCGCAAAGCTCAGGATCAAGGCTTTGAAGTGGGCGCTGCGCCTGGCTCCCAGAAAGCGATGCATGGCGACTCTGTGCGGCATGGTGCTGGGCTCCTGCGGGGGAGGGTCAGGGGGCAACGATCGCGGTCAGGCCGTTGTTGCGCGCCGCCCTGGCCAGGCGGCCGTCGCGCCGGATGTCGGAGACGAACTGGTCCAGGCGAGCGAGCCACTTGGCGTCGGTCGGACTGGTCGCGTAGCCGTAGGGAAGCACATGAAACGGCTTGGTCGGTGCGATCAGCCGGGCCCAGTCGGAGCTGTCGAGCAGCCTGCGGCTATAGGGGTAGTCGGTCATGAATACGTCCACGCGACCCGCCATGAGTTCTTTTTCCCGGCTCTGGGGTGGCTCGATGGACACGAGGCGCGCATGCCTGAGCGTCTCGCGCATCACGGGCTCCATGAAGGTGCCGCGCTGCACGGCAACCTGCACGCCAGGCTGGTCGATGTCCGCCCAGGACTGCACGGTCCGATTGCTCTTGGTGGTCACGCCGTAGATGTCGCTGCTCAGATACGGCTGTGTGAAGCGCAACTGCTTTTGGCGCTCGGGAAGGATGCCCACGGCGAACATGGCGACATCGCAGCGCGACTCCAGCAGGTCCGGTATCAGCCTGGGAAAGGAGGAGTCCACATGCTGCACCCGAACGCCCAGGTCCTTGGCCAGCTCCACCGAGAGCTCCGCATCGATGCCTGCCAGCCTGCCTGTGCGCGCGTCACGGAAGGTGATGCCGTAGTAGTCAGGCCATATGCAAACACGCACGGTACTCGTGGATGCAATCCGGTCCAGAACCTCGCCGGCCCTGGCAGAACCGGACCACTGCGCAAGACACAGCAGCAATCCGGCAACGGCTGTCAGGCGGGCCCATGCGCGCCGAGGAGGCGACGCGCCGAAACATTTCGATGATGGATGCATGGCTTGCTTTCAGGGGGTGTCGATCAGTTCGTTGAAGGACGGAGACTGCCGGGTCAGCGCCAGGCGCAGCGCATCGAGTTCTTCGATGTTGTCCATGAAAGCGTCGACGATTCCAGGGTCCAGGGCCTTGCCCCGTTCCGCCGCGATCATCTCCAGGGCCTTCCCTCGCTCGAACGCCGGACGGTACACCCGGTCCATGGTGAGCGCGTCGAAGATATCGACGATGGAGGTGATGCGCGCCGACAGCGGGATGTCTTCGCCTGCCAAACCCTCTGGATAGCCCTTGCCGTCGAAGCGTTCGTGGTGGCTCGCGGCGATCTCGGCGGCCATCTGGAATACAGGGATGCGCGACTGGCCCAGCAGGCGTGCGCCGATCTCGGCATGCTGGTTCATGACGAGGCGCTCCTGCGGGTCCAGCGGACCCCTCTTCTTGAGGATGGTGTCCGGAATGCCGACCTTGCCTATGTCATGCATCGGGGCCGCCTTGCGCAGCAGGCTGGCAAATTCGATGCGGCAGCCCAGGCGCAGGGCCAGGGCCTCCGACAGGTAGCCGATGCGGACGATGTGCGAGCCGGTATCGTCATCCTTGAGCTCTGCGGCCATGGCCAGGCGCAGCAGGGTCTCGTGGTGCGCACGTGTCACTTCCTTGAGCAGATCGTTGCGCTCGCGGTACATGCGGCCGAAGTCCTGGATGAGCAGCTCCATCTGCTCCGCGGCGGCAGGATCGAAACGTCGCGATGGCTCTGCCGAGGTGCCGGTCTGGTAATGGGCCATCAGTCGATCCCCTGCAGGCTTTCGATCGTCTCCAGCAGCTTCAATGTGCTGAAGGGCTTGACCAGGTATTCGTCGGCTCCGGCGAGGATGCCCGCCTTGCGGTCTTCGGCGCTGCCCCGGGCCGTCAGCAGGATGACCAGCGTATGCAGCAGCTCGTCCGAGGCCTTGATACGGTTGCATATCTCGAGGCCATTGATGGTGCCCGGCATCATGATGTCGAGCAGGACGATGTCGGGCCTGAGCTTCTCGGTCATCGACCAGGCTTCGTCGCCATCGCATGCCTCGATAACTTCAAAGTCACGGAATTCAAGCGTCATGCGCAACAGCTTGCGGATGTCTGCGTGGTCTTCCACGATGAGTATTTTTTGCATGTGGTGCCTTTGAATGACAAAGAAAAGCTGGATCTGATAGCTGCATCATAAGTATCAATTTCATCAAATTTCATTTAATTTTTCTATCAATTTAATGCGATTGCTACCCATGGTTGACGGGCGTAGCCAACCCGAGGATCACCATGCGCCGGCGTCTAGGCGAATACGCTGTCGGGTATGTTCTTCAGGAGGTACGCACAGTCATGGAAGGCTTGTCGTAGGCAAGCACATCGCCGTGGCGCCCTTCCAATGGCCGCGCCTGCACACTCTCGGAGCTTGGCCGTCGGCCTGACTGAGTGGCCATATTGGTGGCGAAACCCTGCTGCTTGATCGAATGGGCAAGGCCTGGAACGGGCCCAGCTCAGACCTTTTCCGTCTGGTCAAGGAGCGGGCAGGCCCGCCTCGGGCAATCGGGCCCTAGGTCTGGTCTTTCCACAGTGCATCAATGTCTGTGAATCCCCATTTCGCAGGATCTTCTCTGCTGGAAATCTTTTCCTGGCATCCAGGCCGTGCCAAGTCGATGGTCTCAGGTGGTATGCGCATGCCACTCGCCGTGGAATAGAACACCTTGACCTGCGGACAGGTCAGGGACTGGCGGCCCGGGTCGACGACCACACCCAGCCGGCCCGTTGTCAGTCGCACCAACGAGCCCACCGGATAGATGCCAATGCTTTTGACGAAGGCCTGGAACACGGTCTTGTCGAAATGCCCGGTGCTCCATTCGGCCATCCTGTGCACCGCCTCTGCAGGATCCCAGCCGCGCTTGTAGGGGCGGTCCGAGGTGATGGCGTCGTAGACATCGCAGACCGCACCCATCTTCGCCAGCAGACTGATGTCTTCGCCGCGCAGCCTGTGGGGATAGCCTGTGCCATCCACCTTCTCGTGGTGGTGGAGGCAGACATCCAACACGACCGGGTCATCGACGCCACTGGCCTTGAGCAACTCCAGGCCTCGCGCCGGGTGCTCACGCATCTCGTCAAACTCCTGGTCCGTCAGACGCCCGGGCTTGTTCAGGATGGAGGTGGCAATGGCCATTTTGCCGATGTCGTGCAGCAGCCCCGCATAGCCTGCCTGGCGCACCTGGTGAGGAGGCAGGTCGAGCTGGCGTGCCAGCACGATCATCAAGGCGCAGACCGCCACCGAATGCATGTAGGTGTAGTCGTCGCTGGTCTTGAGCCTGGCGATGCTGACCATCGCGCACGGATTGCGAATGATCGAATCAGACACCTCGGCGACCACGGAACGGGCCTTGTCCTGGTTGATCGCCTCGCCCATGCGCGCCTCGCGGAACATGGCGGTGATCGCCTGCCTGGACTGGTGGCAGATCCTGGCGGCCCGTTTCACTTCCTGCTCGAAGGCAACAGGCCGCAGTTCGCATTCCAACTCCGCCAGTTGCGAGATCTCGGACAGTTGGGCGTCTATCACGGTATCGACCTGCTCGCGGGTGAAAGACGGCCCACCCTGCTCGACATCCAGACCCTTGGCGGTATCGATCCACACTTCCTGAATGGGGGAGTGCAGGATCCTCGCCAGGTCGGCAGGGTCTTCCAGCTTGAAGCGGCTGCGCCAGAAAGGGTGTTCCATCCAGCTGCCGCAGAAGCTTTCCAGAAACATGCCCAGCCGCAGCTGGCGCACGCTGATGCGCTTGATCATGAACTCGGACCCCGCAACGGTTCACATGAATGCACCATCTTGCCGTCTTTTGCCTGCTTCGGTACGAATTCAGGTCAGAAGGCCGCCCATTCCTCATCCTTGATCTGCGGCTGCGTACGGGCGGGCGACAGGCGTGGCGGCCTGGAGGGCTGCGCTTGCCTGGGGACCATGGCCTGGGCGGTCGCGGCGCGCAGCCCGCCAGGCTGGCTTGCGCCATGCTCGGGATGCATCTTGAAGGTGGAGACGATCTGCGCCAGGGATGCGGCCTGCTGTTCCAGGCTGCCTGCAGCGGCCGAGCTTTGCTCGACCAGCGCCGCGTTTTGCTGCGTCATCTGGTCGAGCTGGCTCACCGCCTCGCCGACCTGACGGATGCCCACCGCCTGCTCGGCCGATGCGCTGGAGATCTCGCTGATCATGGTGTCCACGCTGCGCACCTGCTCGACGATACGGCCCATCTGCTCACCAGCAAGAGTGGCGACTTGTGTGCCTCGTTCGACCTTCTCCAGATTGGCCCCAATCAGATCCTTGATCTCCTTGGCCGCCGTCCCTGAGCGCTGGGCCAGCGCGCGTACCTCGCTGGCTACCACGGCGAAGCCTCGGCCCTGTTCGCCTGCACGCGCAGCCTCCACCGCTGCGTTGAGGGCCAGGATATTGGTCTGGAAGGCAATGGAGTCGATGACGTTCGTGATCTCGGAAATCTTGCGCGAGGCCTCCGAGATGTCCTGCATGGTACGCACCACCAGGGCAACGGACTGGCCACCCTCTGCTGCGGAAGCGGATGCGGCCGTGGCCACCTTGTTGGCTTGCTGGGCCGTGTCTGCATTCGTGCGCACCGTGGCCGTGAGCTCCTCCATCGAGGCAGCCGTTTCCTCGAGGTTGCTGGCCTGCTGCTCGGTGCGCTGGCTCAGGTCCAGGCTGCCAGAGGCGATTTCGCTCGATCCCGTGGCAATGCTGTCGCTGCTCTGGCGTACACGGCCCATGATTTCGCGCAGCTTGTCGTTCATGCTGCTCATGGCGGAGAGCAACTGGGCTGGCTCGTCCCTGCCCAGTACAACGATGTTGGTCGTGAGGTCGCCATGCGCCACCGTGTTCACCACCGAGACCGCCAGGCGCAAGGGCTCGGTGATCGAGCGCGTGATCGCCCAGGCCAGTACAGCGCCCAACGCCACGGCCAGTGCGGCCAGTCCGCCGAGAAGGTACAGCGCCAGGTGGTAGTCTTTCTCGGCCTGCTCGGTGGCCTTGCGCCCGCCTTCCTGGTTCAGCGCAATGTCCTGGCTGACGATGTCCATGAACTGGGCGAAGGCCTGAGCGGACGCTCCCGTTGCCAGGACGCGCGCCTGAGCAAGCTGCTCGGGTCCTGCGCCGGACAGCTCGACCATCTTGCGGTCGGCGGCGCGCACCGCATCCCATAGCACCAGCATCCTGTCATACAGCTGCCGCTCCTCGGGCGAGGACACGAGCTTTTCATAGATGGCCAGCTCCGACACCAGGGCCTTCTGGGCCTGCGTCATCAGGTCCTCCTGGGCACGCTTTCTTTGCGCGTCTTCCTCAATCACGTGGCGAAGCCCAGCGCGGCGGGCTTCGTTGGCCTTGGCCCGGATCGAGGCAAGCACACTGGTGGAGGGCAGCCAGTTCGTGCCCAGGTCATTGGCATTGAACTGAACCCGCGCGATCTGTAGTGAGCCGATGCCCGCCACCATGCACAGCAAGAGCAAAAGCACGGTGAAGGCAACGATGAGCCTTGTGCGGATGGAGAGAAGTCGGAGGAACATGGGGTCTCCTAAGGTGTGGTCATGGAAATTCACCGATCAATTTGATGTAAATGATTGTTTCCTTGGCTTAAACGAAGCTTAAGAAATTGAATTTATCAATTTTAAATTTTCCCCTCTCCTCTCCTCTCCTCTCCTCTCCTGCCTGCCTGCCTGCTTCCCCGCAACCCGCAACCCGCAACCCGCAACCCGCTCCGTTGATCCGGGGGAAAGTCTTCTACCCCTGGGTTGACCAAGCGCCGCAGCCCGGAACCGCAGGAAGGTGCGTTCCAGATCGCCAGCACGACAAAGCCTCAGCGCAAGAAAAAATGTAACAACTGGTTGTGCGGGTGGATGCTCTCTGCTAAATTTTTATCAAATTCATCAAATAAATTTGATAGGAGAGATGAAGATGACGCACGCATTGAAAACCGACACCACCAGACAGTGGCTTTCCTTCAACGTGGACGAGGAGGAGTACGGCATCGACTTGCTGCAGGTGCAGGAGATCCGGTCCTATGAGTCGCCCATGCGCATCGCCAACGGACCCGCTTACTTCAACGGTGTCCTGGAACTGCGCGGACAGGTCATTCCCATCATTGATCTGCGAAAAAGGCTGGGGCTTTCGCCCAAGCAGTACGACGCATGCACCGTGACCATCATGCTGCGCCTGCCTGGTGGAGTGACGGGCATGGTGGTGGAGGGTGTCACTGACGTGGTGACGCTGATGCCGCAAGACCTCCGTCCCGTGCCTGCCATGGAAGAGGGCATCGTCAATGACTGCCTGCTGGCCCTGGGCGTGCTTGATGAGCGCTCGCTGCTGCTGATTGATGCCGACAAGCTTCTGGCGCCGCCCGTAGCAGTCTTGCCCGACTGCGCTGCGAGCTGAGCAATTTGCTCCAGCACGTCCTGGCCCCCTCATACACCGCAATTTTCAAGTCCCCTTGGAGACGTGCCATGAATCCTCGCTTCTGGAGTGTCAAGACCAAACTTTTCGTGGCCTTCAGTTCTCTCGCACTACTTACCTTGGTTGTGGCAGTTCTCGCCCTGCAGGCGCTGAGCGATGCAAATCAAAATCTTGTCCACTTTGTCGAAGGTATCAACGCTCGTGCAACCTTGGCCGAGAAAGTTCGCACGGCCGTGGATCGCCGAGCCATCGCGGTGCGTAACTTGGTGCTGGTCACCTCGCCCACAGACCTGGAGGCGGAGAAAGGCGCTCTCACCTCAGCACACGCCGACGTCAAGGCCTGGCTGACCGAGCTCCAGGCCACGGCGGCGTCAACGGAAGTCGCTGCCGATGCGCGCAATCTGGTGACCAGAATTGCCGATGTGGAGCGGCGCTATGGACCGGTCGCCACCGACATCGTGGCCCTGGCTCTGCAAAATAAGAAGGATGTAGCGATCCGCAAAATGAACGACGAGTGTCGGCCCTTGTTGGCGGAGTTGACCAAGACCACTGGCCAGTACAGTGAACTGACACGCGCACGGTCGCGACAGATGATCGAACAGGCAGCCCAGGCCTACGTTTACCGCAGGAACATGCTGATCGCCGCAAGCATGGTCGCCATTTCCCTGGCGATCCTGATGGGCTGGCAAATAGCACTCGGCCTGACGCGCTCCCTGGGGGCAGAGCCGGCGCAACTTGGGGATGTTGCACAACAGATCGCACAAGGCAATCTCAGCCCTCAATTGCTTCGCCAAGCTCCCGAAGGCAGCGTCCAGGCATCGCTCAATGCCATGCTCCAGAGCCTGGTCTCTGTCGTTCATGAGGTTCGCAAGAATGCCGATGGGATCGCTGGCGGCAGCACGGAGATCGCCAAGGGCAATGCCGACTTGAGCCAGCGCACCGAACAGCAGGCCAGTGCCTTGCAGGAGACTGCAGCGTCGATGGAGCAGCTGTCGACCACCGTCAAGCAAAACGCGGACAACGCCAGGCAGGTCAATCAACTCGCCTTGGGAGCAAGCCAGGTGGCCACCAAGGGCGGCGGCTCCGTGCAGGAGGTCGTCAATGCGATGCAGGACATCAGCGAAAGCTCGCGCCAGATCGGCGAAATCGTGGGCGTGATCGACGGGATCGCGTTCCAGACCAACATCCTGGCGCTCAACGCCGCAGTCGAGGCGGCCCGTGCAGGCGAGCAGGGAAAGGGCTTTGCCGTAGTGGCCGGTGAGGTGCGCAACTTGGCGCAGCGTAGCGCACAGGCCGCTCGGGAAATCAAACAGCTCATCGCCACCAGTGCTACACGGGTCAAACAAGGTACAGAGTTGGCTGATCAGGCTGGCGCAACCATGGCGCAAGTGCTGCACTCCATCCAGCGCGTGACAGATCTCATGGGTGAGATCAGCAGTGCCAGTGATGAGCAAAGCGCGGGGGTCGCGCAGGTCGGCAAGGCCGTCAGCCAGATGGACCAGGTCACGCAGCAAAATGCGGCGCTGGTGGAGGAAAGTGCGGCGGCAGCGGCCAGCCTCAGAACGCAGGCGCAGCAGCTGGTGCAGGCCGTTTCGATCTTCCAGCTGGGAGGCCATGCGGCACAGCTTTCCTCGACCGCGCCGCTTCCGCAACCGCCGGTGAGGGCGCGCAAGCCGGCCCCCGCGACAGCGGCACTCCCCGCTCGCCAGGCTGCGCGCGCCGTGCAGCCCGTGCACAAGCAAGCCCAGGAGCAGGACGACTGGGTGTCGTTCTGATCGACCCGCAAGGCCCAAGTCCCAGGGCATGCGCAAGTTCTGATATTTTCAATGATGTTCCTGCGCAGGCAGCCCCCGGCTTTCGACACCCTATTCCATGATTTCAAACTTCATTCCGCTGAACCACCAGCAGCTGGACGCCGCCATCGTTGATCTCGACGGCACCATGGTCAACACCCTGGGCGACTTCGCCGAAGCCCTCAACCGCATGCTGGCGGACCTGCAACTGCCGGCCATCGCCCCGCAGGCCATCGAGAACATGGTGGGCAAGGGCTCGGAGCACCTGATCCGCTCGGTGCTGGCCCATGTGGGCGCGGCCGATGTGGATGCCATCTACGGCCAGGCCTGGCAGCGCTACGAGCACCACTACCTGCAGCTCAACGGCCAGTTCGCCGAGGTCTACCCGGGCGTGCTCGAAGGCCTGCAGGCCCTGCGCGCACGCGGCCTGCGGCTGGCCTGCCTGACCAACAAGCCGCTGTCCTTCGCGCAGCCGCTGCTGGCGCAAAAGGGCCTGGCGCCGCTGTTCGAGCAGGTCTTCGGCGGGGACTCCTTCGAGCGCAAGAAGCCCGACCCGCTGCCCCTGCTCAAGACCTGCGAGGCCCTGGGCACCTCCCCCGCGCGCACGCTGATGCTGGGCGACTCCAGCAACGACGCCCAGGCCGCGCGCGCCGCAGGCTGCCCCGTGGTGCTGGTCAGCTACGGCTACAACCACGGCCAGCCCGTGCGCCAGGTCGATGCCGACGGCTTTGTCGACGCGCTGACCGAGCTGGCCTGACCGGCCGGGCTGATGCCAATGTTGTTGAAAAAAGAATGAGGTTTGGCGCCGGTTAACGCACTTTGATGGTGCGATTTATGTTTTTGCTAGAGTCGTCTGCTTTGCCATCCTGGCCGCGATCCGGCCACAGACAAGGAGGAAGCACGCCACATGCACGGACTGCACCTGACCGCCGATCTCTACCAATGCCAGGGCGACGCGCGCCATATGCTCGACGCCGACGCCATCGCCGCCCTGTGCCGCGCACAGACCGCGCAGGCCGGCCTGACCCTGGTGGATGACCGCTGGGTCAAGTTCCCGGACTACCAGGGCCAGCCCGGCGGCGTCACCGGCACCGTGCTGCTGGCCGAATCGCACCTGGCCATCCACACCTGGCCCGAGACCGGCTGCGTCACCGTCGATGTCTACGTCTGCAATTTCTCCGCCGACAACTCGGGCAAGGCCCGCGCGCTGATGGAGGGCGTGATCGCCGCCTACGCGCCGGGCCGCGTGGTGCGCCAGCACCTGATGCGCGGCGATATCGGCCCCGGCGCCCAGGCTGCGGCGGCGGCCGATGAAGGCGATTGGGCGCTGGAGGCGCTCACGCCCCATGCGCGCTTCGGCTGGCGCGCCACGCGGCGCGAAACCGTGCAGACGCCGCATCAGGAACTGGAGCTGCTGCACACGCCGCAGTTCGGCAAGGTGCTGCGCCTGGATGGCCGCTTCATGACCTCCGAAGGCGAGGAATTCTTCTACCACGAGGCCCTGGTCCACCCCGCTGCCATTGCCCACCCGGCGCCGCGCAAGGCGCTGATCCTGGGCGGCGGCGATGGCGGCGCGGCCGAGGAGCTGCTCAAGCACCCGTCCATGGAGCAGGTGGTGGTGGCCGAGCTGGACGAGGCCGTGGTCCAGGCCGCGCGCACGCACCTGCAGCAGGTGCACCGGGGCGTGTTCGATGACCCGCGCCTGCAACTGCGCATCGGCGACGGCATGGCCATGGTGGAGCACACCGAGGAGCGTTTCGACCTCGCGCTCATGGACCTCACCGACCCCGACACGCCTGCCAGCGCGCTGTACTCCGACCAAGCCCTGGCGCGCATGAAGCGCGTGCTGGCGCCGGGCGGTGCCCTGGTGCTGCACCTGGGCAGCCCCGTCTTCCATGGCGGGCAGGTGGCGCGGCTGGTGGCCAGCCTGCGCGAGCGATTCGCCATCGTGCGCTGCTACGGCCTCTACATCCCCCTGTACGGCGCCTACTGGGGCCTGGCCGTGGCCTCCGACACGCTGGATGCGGCGGCCCCGCCGCCCGCCCAGCTGCGCCAGCGCCTGGCAGAACGCCGCCTGCCCGACCTGCGCTACTACAACGCCGAAGTGCACCCCGCACTGTTCGCGCTGCCCAGCTATTACCGCGACCTGGTGCAGCCCGCGCCCCTGGCGGCACTGCCTCCGCGCGCGGTCCGCTTCGCCTGAACACTGCCCGGACCGCCCTGGCCGGGCCGCGGTGGCAACTGCGTGCCGACAGGGCAAATTTGACACAGTGCTGCAATCTGGTGGCAAGTCTGCTGTAATGAAAACGGCGGTTAGGCCCATGCGCCCGCCATTTTCGTGGCCTCCCTGGTAAATGTTTCCGGGATATTGCGTGCTTGCAAGAGCCATATCAACAGATAAAGCGCCAGTTGCCCTGGATCAAAATGACTGCTCCCCTTTCAAAAACAAGAATATCCGCGTCCAAATACCATGATGATTCCTTGCTACGGCTTTGGAATTGGGCCTTATTGGCGGGGCTGGTGTTGAGTTTTCCCCTGAGCTTTGTATTGCCGCAAAGCCTGAGCTGGGAAAATGGATTCCTGGAGAATATCCAGGCCGTGACCCTGCTGCTGGGCATGGTGGCGGCCCTGGTCGCTGCGCGGCGGCAAAAGGGCTTCTTTGCAGCGCCCCTGTGGTGGATCGCCTCCCTGTTCTGGCTGGCCTTCCTGGGGCGTGAACTGGCCTGGGGCGCGGCTTTCCTGCCCAGCCTGGAGGCTGGCAAGTGGGGGCCGGTGATCAGCTCCCAGGCATTGTGGTATCGGCCTGCCGTCAAATGGGTGGTGGGTGCCATGCTGCTGCTGTGCTGCTATTGGTTCGTGCGCCACGGTGTCTGGAACAAGATTATCAAGCGCCTGGTGAGCGAGCATGCGCTGCCGATATTCAGCCTGGCGATATTTGTCGCGGCCATGGTGATTTCCACCAATGCGGAAGGGCATGGTTTCATTGTCCTGCAGCGATGGTTTGATTATCAGGTGATCGTGCTGGAGGAGCTGGTGGAGACCTTTGGCTATATGGCACTGTGGCTGGCGCAGTGGGCGCTGGTCAGGTATGTCGATGGCTGGCGTGAAGATATTTGAGTCGATATTGATCAAACCGGCCCACTGCATATTTCCGGTGTAATGGGGCAGATTCAGGGGCCGGTAAGTCGCCAGTAAGACGCAATCGGGGAGCATGGCTGTTTTCCCCGCAGGTTTGCCGCTCCCGCGGCGGGCCGACGGAGCCTGAAACGACAGAACGTGCCATCGCAATGCAAGCCTCCATCTACCAGGACGTGATAGGTATCCAGGCGGCGGGCCAGGCGTATTCCCTGGGTTCGCGCTTCCAAGAATGCAGCCAGCACCGTGCCGTGCGGCTGGAGACGATCTTCGAGCTGGTCATCCTCAAATTCCGCGAGGATCTGCTGCAGGTGCTGGCCGAGGAGCCGCCAGGCCCCGCGCGCCACCTGCGCGCCTACGTGCGCTGCGTCTGCGAGCATGCCCTGTCCCGCCAGCGCGGCCAGAAGACGGCCGCACAGTTGCTGACCCGCGCAAGATTCCAGAACATATGGTTTGATTTCGTGGATGCGGCCTGCGCCGATGACCGGGTGCCCGAGGACATTGCCCTGCAATGCCGCGCCATGGTCGAGGACCTGTGGGTCATCCATGTGCTGGTCGAGCCCATGGCGCCGCAGCGCATCACCGGGATCAGGGAGCATTTGCTGTCCCTGTGCGGCAACGACGGAAACCATGAATCGCATCGCATTAATTGAGGACCATGCCAGGCTGGCCACGCTGGTCAGCCGCTCGCTGGCCAACTCCGGCATAGAGACCGATGTCTTCCACCAGATCTCCACGGCTTGGCTGGCCCTGCAGGACATCGACTACGGCGTGATCGTCATCGACCGCGGCCTGCCCGATGGCGACGGCCTGCAACTGGTGCAGCGCCTGCGCGCCGCAGGCCGCTCCACGCCCTGCCTGATGCTCACGGCCCGTGACGCACTCAGCGACCGAGTGGGCGGGCTGGAGGCCGGTGCCGACGACTACCTGACCAAGCCCTTTCCCATGGAAGAACTGATTGCCCGCGTGCGCGCCCTGCTGCGCCGCCCGGCCCTGGTGCAGGAGCTGGCGCCGCAACTGGGCGACATCAGCATCAGCCCGCAGCAGGCCTGCATGCACTGCGCGGGCTCGGCCATCGCGCTGCCGCCGGCCGAGCTGCAGATCATGCTCAGCCTGGTGCGCAAGGCCGGCGCCACGGTGCGCCGCTCCACGCTGGAGGCGGCGGCCTGGGGCATGACCAGCGTGGTCACGCCCAACGCCCTTGATGTGGCCCTGCACCGGCTGCGCCGCAAGCTGGCTGCGGCCGGCTCTTGCATGGAAATCGTCAACATCCGGGGGCAGGGCTATGCGCTTCGCGAACCTTTGCTGGCCCGATAGCCTGCGCTCGCGGCTGCTGGCCGTCTATGGTTTGAGCATGGTGTTCAGCGCGCTGCTGGTGGGCGCGCTGGTGATTCTTGTCGCCAAGCCCTTCGACAGCTACGCGCTGCAGCGCGGCATGGGGCATGCGGCCGAAAAGCTGGCCGAGTGGGTGAGCTTCGACGCCCGGGGCGTGCCCCAGGGGTTCAGCGAGCGTGAACTCAAGGCCTGGATGCTGACCAGCCTGGGCGAGGAAATGCAGCTGCGCATCACCGATGCCCGTGGCCGCGTGGTCTTCGCCCCCAATGGCGAAATGCAGCCGTTGACGCAGACCGGCCAGGGCTTCGACCCCGGGCTCAAGGCCTTTGCCTACGAGCGCGGCGGCGTGGTCATGCGCGCCGGCACCGCGCCGCTGGTGCACGACGGCACCACCTGGCATGTGCAGGTGGCCGTCAGCGACCGCATGGTGGACTGGCTGCGCGAATCGGTGGGCCTGCCCGCGCTGTGGCGGGGCATGGTGGCCATCGGCGTGGTCTTCCTGGTGGTGTTCCTGTTCTCCACGCACCGCACACTGCAGCGCATGCTGCGGCCGCTGGGCGTGGCCGCGCAGGATGCGCAGCGCATCACCCCGCAGACGCTGGGCACGCGCCTGCAGCCCAAGGACCTGCCGCGCGAGTTCGCGCCCCTGGTGGAAGCCTTCAACCACGTGCTGGACCGTCTGCAGGCCGGCTTCAGGAACCAGCAGGAATTCCTGTCCATGGCCGCGCATGAGCTCAAGACGCCGCTGGCCCTGATGCGCGTGCAGATCGAGCTGGAGCCCGAGGACCGGCGCAGCCCCGAGCTGCTCAAGGACGTGGACCACATGGCGCGCCAGGTCCAGCAGCTGCTGCACCTGGCCGAGGTCTGCGAGCACCAGCGCTACCGCATGGAAGACATTGCGCCGGCCGACATCATTGGCGAGGTCTGCGACTTCATGGCCCGCGCTTCCGAGAAATGCGGCGTCCACATCCACTGCGAGGTCAGGGACGACGCCCCTGCCTGGCGTGCCGACCGGGGCGCGCTGTTCGTGCTGCTCAAGAACCTGATCGAGAACGCCGTGCAGCACAGCCCGCAGGGCGCCACCGTCACGGTGAAGGCCTGCGGCCTGGGCTTTTCGGTGCTGGACCAGGGCCGTGGCGTGCCGCCCGAGGATCTGCACCGCATCTTCGAGCGCTTTTGGCGCAGCAGCGAGCGGCGCGACCTGGGCGCGGGCCTGGGCCTGCCCATCTGCCTGGAGATCGCCCGCGCCCATGGCTGGACGCTCACGGCCCTGCCAGGTGCCACGGGGCTGGAGATCCAGGTGCGCTTTGCCGGGCCGGTGCAGGAGCCGGGCCAGCCGTTCAACCGCCCAGCAAGGCCTTCTTGAGCTGGTCGTCGGCCGGGTGCGGGCCCAGCCAGATGCCCAGCAGCGCCTGGAAGAACTCGGGCTCCTGGAAGGGCGCGCCCTGGGCCTGGCCCTTGACGAAGACCTGGGCGCCCTGGCCCGGCACCCAGTCCACCGAGAAGTTCTCGCCCGGCAGCAGCTTCTTGTGCTGCGTGAAGATGTCGCTCATGCGCAGCACGCCGGGCACCAGGCGCGAGAAGCGGGCGCGCTCCATGTTGTCCTCGATGCCGCGCGCGAACAGCTTGCCCAGCTCGGCCGAATCGATCTCGCGCAGCATGGTCACGCTCACGCGCTTGGGGCCGGGCAGGGCCGCGATCTCCTGCAGGCTGGCGGCCGGCTTTTCCAGGTACAGGCCTGCCGTGTAGACCTTGAAGATGGCCTTGTAGCGGATTCCCGCGCCATTGAGCTGCAGCGTCTGGCCGCCCACCCCCGCCTGGGCGGGATAGGCCACGCCCGCGACGGTGCGCGCAGGCTCCTGGGCTGAGGCGGCCAGCGGCATCGCCAGGGCCACGGCCAGGGCGGCTGTCTTCATCCAGCGGGGCAAGGCGGTCATGGTGTCTCCTGCGGGGGGGCGGGCTGTGGCCCGGTTGCGGTTTGTTACGTCCGGGCGAGATGTTGTGGGTATTGGGTGGGGGTGGCAACAGGGTTTTCGCGGGCCGGTGGATGGTGCTGATTTGGCGGCGTTTCCGCGCTGATTCTCTTTGCAAGCCCCTGTCGGGGCGTTTCTTTTCGAGGCCGGGTTTCGGCCCGGCGGCCGACTCACTTTCTTGTCTCGCTACAAGAAAGTGAGCAAAGAAAAGCGCCCGAATGTCCGCGACCCCTTCGCTGCGCTGCGGGGCAACCTGCGCCGGGCTGCCTGCGGGGTTCGCTGCGGAACTCGCTGCGTTCACTGCGTGAACTTCGCTCAGGCAACCGCAGCGAGTCAGATGACGAAGCAGTCCTGTCCTTCGGCAGGACTGCAACCCCGCAGGCAGCCCGGCGCAGGCGCGGCCATACGGGGAGTGGGTTCGGGCCTTCGCTTCGCTCGGCCTGGAGCGCTGGGGCGTTTGCCGTCTTGAAAGCCTCTATCATTGCGGCGGCCCCCTGTTCAGGGGCTGGTGCGTAAGAACACCTGCGTGTAAAGCGGTGCGGCCTCCCCGTGAGCGAGGCCTTGTCACGTCTGAATTGTCGGATCGTGGGTGCATGCCCACGTCCCTGCGGTTACGGGCGGGATGGGGCTACCCGCAAGGGCGTCCGCACGGCTTTGCACGTGTTCTTAACATCCCGTCCACCTGTCTGTGCGTAAGAACACGGGCCGGTGGTTTTGTTCTCTCGCAAAGGAGTACGAAATCATGTACGGCATTTCCATTTCTGCCTTCCCCTCCTCCCATCAAGCGCCTCACTCTGGCGCGTCTGCCGTGGGAGGGGTTGCGCCATGAGTACCTCTTCCACAACCCTGACCCAGCCCACGCCGCAGCAGTTGAGCCATGCCGTGACCGAGATCGGCCGGCTGACGCTGCAAGGCAGCAGCGAGGTGTACTCGCTGGGCCAGCTGGCGCTGGCTTGGCTGGAGCGGCCCGAGGGCCATCGCAATCTGGAGGTGGTGGCCAATGCGCTGCAGGCCATTTGCGGGGCTGCGCAGCGGATGGAGGAGCTGGTGGAGGACGAGGTGAGCTACGTGCATTGCCTGCAGGAGGATCCGGCGTATCTGCGGCGGATGGCTGCAGCTTCGGCGGCGTTTGAGCGCTGATTCTCTGTGCAAGCCCTGTCGGGCCTTCGCTTCGCTTGGCCCGGCGTTTCAGCCCAGGACGTTCTTCAGCAGCGTCTTTTCGTGGTCCGTGAGGGCGGCGATGCATTCGTCGCCCAGGGCCTGCAGCAGACGGGTGCTGTCGGCGTTGGCGATGTCCAGGCCCAGGCGCTTTTGCTGGGCTGCGGGCTGCGTGAAGTTCAGGCGCAGGTAGCTGCTGGTGCCCAGTTCCTGGCGGGCCGCCTTGACGGCCTGGACCTCCTGGGCGGCCATGACCAGGTCCAGCAGGGGCTTGACCAGGGTCAGCCCGCGCCGGGGCATGGCCACGGGGTCCTGGCCCTGCTGGGGGTTGGCGGTGCCTACGCTGATCATCACGATGTCGGCGGCCGGCCCCCAGAGCTGGCGTGTGGCCTGCAGGGCCAGCAGGTCGGGTGCGTTGGCGGCGAGTCCGCCGTCCACGAAGACATGGCCTGCTGCGGTGTGCGCGGGAAAGTAGGTGGGGGCGGCCGATGTGGCCAGCATGGCGTCCATCAGCGTCAGGCCCAGCCGGTCCCTGTCGGGCATCGCGCCGCTGGCCAGCAGGTGCAGTTGCGAGGAGTTCCAGTTGACGGCGGGCAGCAGCAGCGGCACCTGCAGTTGCCCCAGCGGGGCCTGCGCCGCTTGCGGCATGGCCTCCTGGATGGCTGCGCGCAGCGGTGCGCTGTCGTACAGGGCCTGGCCCATGGCCTGGCGCAGGCCGGGGAGCCATTTGGGCGGAAAGATGGCGGGGCCGTGGTCCAGCAGCAACTGCTTGATCCGCGCGGGCGGGCAGCCGCTGGCCAGGGCGGTGGCGATGATTCCGCCGATGGAGGTGCCGGCGAACAGGTCCACTTTCTCCTGCAGGTCGCCGTTGCCGAAATCGCGGTGGATGCGCTCCAGCACATGGGCGCTGAAGAGGCCGCGATAGCCGCCGCCCGACAGGCTCAGGACGACCCGGCGCCTGCGCAGGCCCTGCCGCACCGCGCTGGACAGGGGCGGTACGTCGAAGTCCATCACAGCGCGTGCACGGTGACGCCCCGGGCTGCGGCCTGCGTCAGGTAGAGGTTGGCGGGCTCGGTAAAGCAGACCTTGAGCAGGTCGGCCGTGGCGATGAGCAGCCGCAGGTCCTGCGCCAGCGGCGCCGTGCCCTGCGGGCCCTGGCTGTCCAGCGGCGCGAAGTTGCGCCATTCGATGAAGCGCTCCAGCACCTTGTTGTCCACGCTGGTCAGCATGGAGGCGCCTTCGGCGCGCAGGTTGGCATACAGCGCGTCGAGCAGGGAGAACCATTCGTTGCGGTCGCGCAGGTCGTGGAATTTCTCGGCCACGGCCGCCTTGGCGATGGACATGGACAGGTCGCTGACGATGCAGTCCAGCGGCCGGATGGTGGAGAACCACTGCAGGGTCGCGGGCTCCTGGTTCGCCATCCACAGCAGGCAGCGGGGCCCCAGCAGGTAGCGGCTCATCGGGCGTGCCTGGCGGGTACGTCGATATCGCCCCGCGCCCCGGCCATCTGCGCAGCGGACAGATCCACGGCCTGGCGCGGCAGCGGCAGGGACCGGCAGATGTCGGCCACCGTGCGGGGGGCGCGTTCGTTGGCGGACAGGGCCACCATGTGTTCCTCGCTGACGATCACGTAGCGCTTGCGGCCCTGGGAGATGAGGGCCACCCCGTCGTCATCGGCCTGCTTGAGCACCGAGCCGTACTGCGCCTTGAAGACCGAGATCGGCATCGGCGTGGTGTTGCGCGGCATGGCCGAGCCGACCTGGTGGCTCAGGTCCCGCAGGGCGCGGTTCAGCGGGTCGCGCTCGCCATCGGGCAGGGCAGCGTCGGTGCGCGCGGAGAAGTGGGACGGCATGGTCGACCTTTCTGGTCAGGTTGTGCTGCCATTGTTGGTCAGGCTGACCAGGGTGTCAATTGTGTCCCTGGCAGGCCCCTGCGGCGCCCCCGCAAGGCTGCGGCCCGCACTTGTGCCCCGCCGCGACTGCGCTACACTTGCCCGCTATGTTCATTCATCGCATGTTCATTGCAGGTTGTGGAGACCGGGGAGCCTGGCCCTGGCGCAAGCCTGTCCAACTGAACAGCTGAAGCACCCGGGGCGCGACCCGGCGTGCACCCGAGGCCCTACGGGCCAATCGAATGAATCGGCGCAATCCATACGCAGCCCGCACCCCACACCAGGTCTGCCAGCGCCACGCAATCCGGAGTCTTCCCCCGTGATCACCGAACTCGAATTCAAGAGCCTTGCCGCGCAGGGCTACAACCGCATCCCTCTGATGGTCGAGGCGTTCGCGGACCTCGAAACCCCCCTGTCTCTCTACCTCAAGCTGGCCCATGCGGGCGGCGACGGCAAGCACAGCTTTTTGCTGGAGTCCGTGGTGGGCGGCGAGCGCTTCGGGCGCTACAGCTTCATCGGCCTGCCTGCGCGCACGCTGCTGCGCGCCAGCGGCTTCGGCGATGCGGCATGCACCGAGGTGGTGACCGATGGTCAGGTGGTGGAGACGGCCAAGGGCAATCCGCTGGATTTCATCGCGGCCTACCAGAAGCGCTTCAAGGTGGCGCTGCGCCCGGGGCTGCCGCGCTTTTGCGGCGGGCTGGCCGGCTACTTCGGCTATGACGCCGTGCGCTACATCGAGAAGAAGCTGGAGGCCTCCTGCCCGCCCGACACGCTGAACTGCCCCGACATCCTGCTGCTGCAGTGCGAGGAGGTGGCGGTGATCGACAACCTGTCGGGCAAGCTGTACCTGATCGTCTATGCCAACCCGGGCGAGAGCGAGGCCTATACGCGCGCCAAGAAGCGGCTGCGCCAGTTGAAGGATTTGCTGCGCTACTCGGTCAGCGCGCCGCAGATCAAGGCCGGTGAGAGCCATCCGGCCCAGCGCAGCTTTGCCAAGGAAGACTACCTGGCGGCCGTGGAGAAGGCCAAGGAACTGATCGCGGCGGGCGACTTCATGCAGGTGCAGGTGGGCCAGCGCATCCACAAGCGCTTCACGGCCAGCCCCTTGAGCCTGTACCGCGCGCTGCGATCGCTCAATCCCAGCCCCTACATGTACTACTACCACCTGGGCGATTTCCACGTGGTGGGCGCCAGCCCCGAGATCCTGGTGCGCCAGGAGAACACGGACGAGGGCCAGAAGGTCACCATCCGCCCGCTGGCCGGCACGCGCCCGCGCGGCGCCACGCCCGAGGCCGACAAGGCCACCGAAAAGGAGCTGGTGGCCGACCCCAAGGAACGCGCCGAGCATGTGATGCTGATCGATCTGGCGCGCAACGACATCGGCCGCATCGCCAGGACGGGCAGCGTCAAGGTGACCGAGGCCTTTGCCGTGGAGCGCTACAGCCATGTGATGCACATCGTCAGCAACGTGGAAGGCATTCTGCGCGACGGCATGGACAACATGGACGTGTTCAAGGCCACCTTCCCGGCCGGAACGCTGACGGGCGCGCCCAAGGTGCATGCCATGGAGGTCATCGACCAGCTGGAGCCCACCAAGCGCGGCATCTACGGCGGCGCCTGCGGCTACCTGAGCTTCGCGGGCGACATGGACCTGGCCATTGCCATCCGCACGGGCGTGATCAAGGACGGCACGCTCTACGTGCAGGCGGCGGCCGGCGTGGTGGCCGATTCGGTGCCCGAGATGGAATGGAAAGAGACCGAGCACAAGGCGCGCGCACTGCTGCGCGCGGCCGAGCTGGTGGAGGAAGGACTGGAATGAGCACGGACCGCGCCCAACGCGCCATTGACCTGGTGCAGCACTGCACCGACATGCTGGATGTGCGCCGCAATGTGGATGCGCTGGACGATGTGCTGGTGCCGCTGCTGGTCACGCGCATGGGCTACATGCAGCAGGCCGCGCGCATCAAGGCCGATGCGGCCCAGGTGCGCGACGAGGGCCGCATCGAGGCCATCGTGCGCCGCGTGCGCGAGCGCACGGCCGCCGAGGGCGGCCAGCCCGACATGATGGAGGCGGTGTACCGCCACCTCATGGAGGAATGCATTGCCTACGAGCACCGCGAGTTCGCGCGGCTGCGCGAAGGCGGTGCGCAGGACGATCGTTCCTAGGGCCTGTTCACACTCATGCGGGGATCGCGTTGCCCGGCAGCCAGCGCAGCGCATGGTGCGCTGCCACCCATTCCTCGTTGGTGGGCTCCACGCCCACGGTGATGGCGCTGCCGGTGGCCGAGATCACGGCCGCATCGCGCGCATTGGCCTCGGCGTCCAGCCGCAGGCCCAGAAAGCCCAGGCCCTCGCACACGCGCCGCCGTATCTCGGCGCTGTGCTCGCCCACGCCGGCCGTGAACACCAGCAGATCGAGGCCGCCCAGCACGGCGACCAGGGCGCCGATCTCGCGCACGATGCGCCGCACGTACAGGGCCAGCGCATCGCGGGCGCGCTCGGCCTGGGCATCGGTGCCTGTTTCCAGCGGCAGCAGCACGCGCGGCTCGGACGAGGTGCCCGACACGCCCAGCAGGCCCGACTCGTGGTACAGGATGCGGCCCACTTCCTGCAGGCTGAGCTTTTCGATTTCCATCAGGTAGATCACGGCGCCGGGGTCCAGCGCGCCGGTGCGCGTGCCCATCATCAGGCCGTCCAGCGCAGAGAAGCCCATGGTCGTCGCCACGCTTTGCAGGCCCTGCATGGCGCACAGGCTGGCGCCGCTGCCCAGGTGGGCCACCAGGGTGCGCCCGCGCGCCAGGTCGCCATGGCGCTCGGGCAGGGCGGTGGCCATGTATTCGTAGGACAAGCCATGGAAGCCGTAGCGCCGCAGCCCGCGTTCCCAGGCCGCATGCGGCAGGGGCAGCAGTTGCTCGACCTTGGGCAGCGTGTGGTGGAAGGCGGTATCGAAGCAGGCCACCTGCACCAGTTCGGGCCGCTCGCGCAGCAGGATGTCCATGGCCTCCAGCGCAAAGGGCTGGTGCAGCGGCGCCAGCGGGATGAAGGCCTTGAGGTCGGCCAGCACGCCGGCATCGACGCGCACGGGCTCGAAGTAGCGGCTGCCGCCGTGCACCACGCGGTGGGCGACGGCGGCCACGCGGGCGCCGTCCAGCTGCGCCAGGCGCGCGGTGATGCGCTCGCGGATCAGCTGCAGCGCTGCGCGGTAGGGGTGGGCCGCGTCCAGGGTGATGGCAAAGGGCGGCACGCCGCTTTCGCCGAAGTCGGGCGCGGGCCCGCCTATGCCCTGGACCTTGCCGTTCCACAGCGGCTTGCGCGGCAGCGGGCGCCGGGCACCATCGAAGACGGCGAACTTGATGCTGGACGAGCCGCAGTTGAGCACCACGACCAGTTCGCGGGTGGGGGAGGATGCGGTGTGGGTGGAGATCATGGCGGGGAGTTCCGGTAGCGGTGGGCCAGCAGCAGGGCGATGGCGCAGGAGGCAATGCGCGAGGCGCGGCTGTCGGCGCGGCTGGTCAGGATGACGGGCACCTTGGCGCCCATGACGATGCCGGCGCTGGCCGCCTCGCCCATGTACATGAGCTGCTTGGCCAGCATGTTGCCGCTTTCCAGGTCGGGCACGACGAGGATGTCGGCCTGGCCCGCCACGGGCGAAGCTATGCCCTTGGTGCGCGCGGCGGCCATGGACACGGCGTTGTCGAAGGCCAGCGGCCCGTCGAGCACGCCGCCCGCGATCTGGCCCCGGTCGGCCATCTTGCACAGCGCGGCGGCGTCCAGCGTGGCTGGCATGTGCGGGCTCACGGTCTCCACGGCGGCCAGGATGGCGACCTTGGGCTCGGGCACGCCGATGGCATGGGCCAGGGCGATGGCGTTGCGCACGATGTCGGCCTTTTGCTGCAGGTCGGGCGCGAGGTTGATGGCCGCGTCGGTGACGATGAAGGGGCGCGGGTAGTGCGGCGTCTGCAGCACGAAGCAGTGGCTGACGCGGCGCTTGGTGCGCAGGCCGGCAGCAGCGGCCACGACCTCGGCCATGAGTTCGTCCGTGTGCAGGCTGCCTTTCATGATGGCCTCGACCTCGCCGCAGGCGGCCAGCTCGGCGCCGCGCGTGGCGGCGGCGTGGCTGTGCGGCACGTCCTCGATGCGCAGCCCGCCCAGGTCCAGCCCGTGCTCGGCCGCCACGGCTTCGAGACGCGCGCGCGGGGCCACCAGCACGGGGTCGATCAGGCCTTCGCGGCGCGCGTCCAGCGCGGCCGAGAGGCTGGGCTCGTCGCAGGGATGGACCACGGCCACGCGGATGGGCGGCAGGCCGGCCACATGGGCCAGCAGGCGCTGCAGGCCGTCGCGTCCACCGGCTTCCAGGCGGATCTCGGGCAGGCTGCTGCGCTGGCGCTCGATGTGGCGCGCAGGCGCATGCACGGTGGCCTGGCCTTCGATCACGGCGGCGCCATGCTGGTTGGTGCAGGCCACGGCCAGCGTGACCTGGCGCTGCTCGGCCTGCTTGGCCAGCACTTCCACGCGCACGGTCAGCCGGTCGCCTGCGGCCAGCGGCGCCAGAAAGCGCAGGGTCTGGCCGACCAGGGTGGTGCCGGGGCCGGGCAGGCGCGTGCCCAGCACCGAGGCCAGCAGCATGCCGCCCCACATGCCGTGGGCGATCAGGGCCGTGTCGTCCTCGTCGGCGCCGGCGGCTGGGCCCGCACCGGCGCCCGCACCGTCGGCCACGGCCGCGCCCGACAGGGCGGCGAACAGGCGCAGATCCTGGCTGCTCAAGGTGCGTTCCAGGCTGGCGCTGTCGCCCACGTCCAGCTCGTCGAAGCTGTGGTTGCGCAGCAGGGCCAGGTCTTCGGGCGGCAGGGCCGCATCGGAATCGGGGGAGAGGTTCATCGCTTTTTCCGGGGGCTGGGGTGTGCGCGGCTGGCCGGGGCGCGTGCGGGGCGCTTGGCGGCAGGCGCGGAGTCGGGAACAGGGGCGGGCTCGGGGTCCTGTTCGGGAGCGGCCACAGGAGCCGCAGCAGTAGCGCTCAAAGGCGCTGTCAAAGGAGCCGTCACAGGCGCGGGTTCCGGCTCTGCCGCCGAGGCTGGCGCGATGGCCGGGCGCCGCCCGGCCTGCTCTTTCGCCTGCCCGGACTCGGCGGCCTCCAGCGCCTGCACGAAATGCGCCATGGCCTGCAGCAGGCGCTGGTGCTCGGCATCGCTGAGGTTGCCGCCCTGGTTGGCCAGCTCGTCCACCGTGGTCATGCCCCAGCGGATGTCGGCGGCGGACGAGGCGGCCAGCAACCGGGGGATGGCGGCCATGGCGGCGTCGGGCTCGCGCTGCATCAGCAGGGCCTGGCGGCGCACGATGCGGCGGAACTGCGCCATGTCGGGCGGCACGCCGCCCAGGTGGTCCTGCAGCAGCCGCCAGGCGTGGCGGAAGTGGCGTTCATCGGCCTCGCCGCGTGCACGCAGCACGTGGAACAGGGCGCGGATGACGGCCTCGTACAGCCCGCCCTGGGCCACGCTTTCGTGCAGCCGCGCCAGCTCCTGGCGCATGTACTGGCAGTGCTCGGGCGATTCGCCGGGGTGCGGGCGTGGCGGGCCGTCGTCCTGCCGGCTCTGGCCGGCCAGGGCCTGGACCAGGGGCGAGCCATAGATGGCGTGGAACAGCCGCGCCTGCATGGCATCGCGCTGGTCGCGGTAGGTGTCGAGCAGATGCACCACGGCCTGCGACATGGCCTGTTGCGCCTTCAGGAAAGGGTTGTCGGGCTCGACGGGGTGGCGGTCCTCGCGCGCATGCTCGGCGGCCTGGGCCACGACGGGCGCCAGCGGGTGCGAGTCCGACCAGCATTCATAGCCCACGCGCAGCGGGTGCATGGCCTGCAGCCAGCGCGCGGACAGCGGCGTGGACAGCGCCTGCACCCAGGGCTGCAGGGTGTTGCGGTACAGGGCCAGGTTGATCTCGGAGACGCGCGCGGCGGCGGCGAAATGGCGCTCGCTTTCGGGATCGGGCTTGACGATGCCGCGCACCTCGGCCAGGTCGCTGCGGCGGATCTTCATCAGGTAGGCGGCATCGGTCAGCTCCTGCGCAGGCACGCCGGCCGGATGGTCGGCGATCTCGGCGCGGTAGATGCCGGCGGGCAGCAGGTCGATGATGTCGATGTGCGCCGCGAACTCGCGGTGCTCCTTGCGGCCCACGGCGCCCGAGACAAAGATGCCCAGGTGGCCGATGCTGTCATGCGTGGCGAAGACGATGGTCTGGTCGTGGGCGGCGATGTCCTCGTCGTCGCGGTACAGGTCGGTGATCCAGCCCAGGGCCTGGCCCGGTGGCGTGATGTTGTCGCCATGCGAGCAGAACACCACGATGGGCGAGCGGATGTTGCGCAGGTCGATGCGCACGCCGTCCGAGGTCGTCAGCTCGGCCGTGGCCAGCCGGTTGCCGATGAACAGGTTGTCCACGATGTACTGCATCTCGCGGCCTTCGAGGAAGACATAGCCGCCCCAGTACTTCTCGAAGCCCAGGTAGCGCGGCCCCTCGGTGTCCACGTCGGCATAGACCTGGTACTGCTTTTCCCACAGCGTGTTGGCCGGGTTGAGGTTCTCGAAGTTCTGCACCAGCCAGGCCCCGTCGAAGCGGCCCGCGCCCAGGTCGCTGGTCAGCGCCGTCATCCAGCTGCCGCCCATGAGGCCGCCGCCGTAGCGCATGGGGTTGTCGCCGGCCCAGTACGACAGCGGAGCGCCGGCCACGATGATGGGGCCGAACAGCTCGGGCCAGACGGCGGCCGTCATGAGGATCTGCCAGCCGGCCTGGCAGTTGCCGATCACGGCGGGCTTGCCCCGGCTCTCGGGGTGCAGCTCGGCGACCTTGCGCACGAATTCGGCCTCGGCGCGCATCACGTCCTCGACGGTCTGGCCGGGCACGGGGTCGGGCAGGAAGCCCACGAAGTAGCAGGGATGGCCGGCCTTGAGCGCGGCGCCGATCTCGCTGTCGGGCTTGAAGCCGCCGATGCCGGGGCCGTGGCCCGCGCGCGGATCGACGACGATGAAGGGGCGCTTGGCCGGATCGACGACCGTGCCCTCCATGGGCGCGATGCGTGCCAGGCCGTAGTTGACGGGGCGCGGCAGATCCAGGCCCGACATCACGATCTCGGCCTGGAAGCTCAGCACATTGGGCACTTCCTCGGCCAGATGCTCGCGGTACTGGTTGCCACGCTGGCGCCGGATGTCGGCATACAGCAGCGAGCGCTGCCAGGCATCGGTGGCGTACTGCGCGGCTGCCTGCGACAGCTTCATCGGATCGCCCCACATCCCTCCCACGTCCACGGTGCCGTGGCTCTGCAGGTTCTCGTTCATCTGGCCCACTCCTTTACCGGCATGTCATGCCCTGCTCGTAGATTGCGTGCGATTGGGCGCGGCCCCGCGCCTGCGGGACCGCGTGGCGGCTTGCTTGGAGCCCGTCAGCCCTGGGCTGTGGCGTCGCGGGCCGTTTCGGCGGCCGCTGCCGCAATGGGCTGCTGCGCCGCATGGGCGGGCTGGGCCACGGACTGCACGGCCGAGGTCCAGCGGGCAAGCAGGTCGCTCCAGGGAACGGTGGGGTCGGCCGCGCCCTGCGCGCTTCCCAGGGCACCGGCCACCTGCTGCTGCCAGTCTTGCACGGCCTGCTGCACGCCTTGCGCCAGCGATATCTGGCTGGCCACGGCGGTCTGCACCAAGGCCTGGGCATGGCCCATGCGCAGCTGGGCGTGGCGCCAGAAGGCCTGGGCGGGCAGGGTGGCCAGCTCCTGCCAGTTGCGGGTCTGCTGCACGCCCTCGATCTCGCTGCCGGTCTCGGCGATGCGCTCGGGTCCCGTGCGCGCGGCATGGTCCAGCCATTGCTGGCCGCTTTCCTGAAGCAGCCGGCCCAGGTGCAGCTGCAGTTCAAGCTGGGCCTTGAGCAGATGGAGGGGAATGGTCTGTGCGCTCATATGAAACTCCTTGCTGGTCGAGATGGAAAGATGCCTTGGCGGCGGGAACGAAATCAGGCCATCTGGCTGATGGTCTTGCGAAAACGGGTGAGCGTGAGGGCGAACAGCACGGAGCCGATCGCGGCCAGCGCGAGGAAGGGCTTCCAGACCACGTCCAGCCCCGCTCCGCGGTAGAGGATGGCCTGCGACAGCTCGACAAAGTGGGTGGTCGGCGCGGCCAGCATGATGTTCTGCACCAGCTCGGGCATGCTTTCGCGCGGTGTCATGGCGCCCGACAGCAGCTGCAGCGGCAGCAGCACGAGCACCAGCAGCATGCCGAACTGTGGCATGTTGCGCGCCAGCGTGGCAAGGAAGATCCCCAGCGACGTTGTGGCGAACAGGCACAGCGCGGCCCCCGCCAGGAACAGGGGCAGCGAGCCTTCGATGGGAACGCCCAGGGCGCCGCGCACCACGAGGTTGAGCGAGGCAAAGGCGGTGACCAGCACGACCAGTCCCATGGACCATATCTTGGCCAGCATGATCTCGGTCGGTGTCACTGGCATGACCAGCAGGTGCTCCACCGTGCCGTGCTCGCGCTCGCGGATCAGGGCCGCACCCGTGAGGATGATGGACAGCATGGTCACGTTGTTGATGATCTGCATCAGCCCGCCGAACCAGACCTTGTCCAGCGCGGGATTGAAGCGCGCGCGCACCACCAGGTCCACGGGCAGGGCGGTGGCGCCCCGAAAGCGCCGCACGAACTCGCTGACCTCGGCCGAGACGATCTGCTGCACATAGCTGTTGCCCGTGAAGGCCTGGCTCATGCGCGTGGCGTCCACGTTCAGCTGCAGCTCGGGGGAGCGGCCCGCCAGCACGTCGCGCTGGAAGTTGGGCGGGATGTTGAGCACGAAGGTGTAGGTGCCCGAGTCCATGCCCGGGTCCATCTGCGTGCGATCGATCATGGCCGGCGGCGCGAACTGCGGCGGATAGAAGGCGCCCGCGATGCGCTGCGACAGCGGCGAGCCGTCCTCGTCCACGATGGCGATGGGCGCGTTGTGCAGGCTCTCGGGCATGGCCGTGGCCGCCGTGTAGATGGAGACCGTGAACACATAGGCGATGAGCACCAGCAGCACGGGGTCGCGCCACAGGCTCCACAGCTCCTTGACGCCCAGCCGGTAGATGTTGGAGAAAAGGCGGGTGCGCATGTCAGCTCTCCTGCTTGCGGGTCAGTGCAATGGCCAGGCCCAGGATCACCGGCACGGACAGCAGCAGCGGCCCGAACGAGCCGGCCAGCTCCCTGAATCCCAGCGCCTTGCTGAACACGCCGCGGCTGATGGCGATCATGTGGCTGGCCGGATAGACCTCGCCGATGACGCGGCCCGCGCCCTCCAGCGAGGACACGGGATCGACCAGGCCCGCGAACTGCGTGGTGGGGATCAGCGTGCCGATCAGCACCAGGAACATCGAGGCGATCTGGCTGCGCGTCAGCGTGGAGGCCAGCAGGCCGAAGCCCGTGGAGGCGCCGCTGAAGATCAGCGCCGCCAGGGCCAGCGTGGCAAAGCTGCCCGTCACGGGCACGCCGAACAGGGTGACGGCCATCAGGCACATCAGCAGGAAGTTCAGCATGGCCAGCACCACATAGGGAAGCTGCTTGCCCAGCAGGAATTCGGTGCGCGTGACCGGCGTGACGTAGAGGTTGGTGATGGAGCCGCTTTCCTTCTCGCGCACCACGGCCAGCGCCGTCAGCATGGCGGGCAAAAGCAGCAGCAGCAGGGGCATGACGGCCGGCACCATGGCCGGCAGGCTGCGCACGTCGGGGTTGTAGCGAAAGCGCGTCTGGATGCCGATAAGGCCGGCCGGCGTCACGCCCAGGCGCTCGCGCGCCTGCTCGGTCAGCCAGTGCTGGTGGATGCCCTGCAGGTAGCCGCGCACGGTCTCGGCGCGCGTGGGCATGGCGCCGTCGAACCAGGCGCCCACCTGCACGGAGCCGCCGCGCAGCACATCGCGCGCAAAGCCCGGCGGGATCTCAATGGCCAGGGCCAGCTCGCCGCTGCGCATGCGGCGGTCCAGCTCGTCGTAGTCGGTGAGCGGCGGCTGCTCGATGAAGTAGCGCGAGCCCGACAGGCTCATCGCATAGCTGCGGCTGATGGTGGTCTGGTCGCGGTCCAGCACGGCAAAGCGCAGGTCCTCCACGTCCAGGCTGATGCCGTAGCCCATCACGAACATCAGGATCAGCGAGCCCACCAGGGCCAGCGTGGCGCGCACCGGGTCGCGCTGCAGCTCCAGGGCCTCGCGCCAGACATAGCTGAGCATGCGCTGGGCGCTGAAATGGCGGCGGCGCGCGGCGTGCGTTTGCACGGCAGCGGGGGCGGCAGGCGCGGCCGGTTCCTCGGCGGCCGGGGCCTCGCCGCCGCCGGCCTCGACCAGGTAGCCGATGAAGGCTTCCTCCAGCGTGGCCGCGCCGCGCTTGGCCACCAGGCGCGCGGGCGTGTCGCTGTCCAGCACCTTGCCCGCGTGCATCATGGACATGCGGTCGCAGCGCTCGGCCTCGTTCATGAAGTGGGTGGAGATGAAGATGGTCACGCGGTCGCGCCGCGACAGCTCCACCAGCAGGCGCCAGAAGCCGTCGCGCGCCACGGGGTCCACGCCCGAGGTGGGCTCGTCCAGGATGAGCAGCTCGGGCTTGTGCACCATGGCCACGGCCAGCGACAGGCGCTGGCGCATGCCCAGCGGCAGGGCGGCCGGCAGGCTGTGCTGCGCGGCCTGCAGGTCGAAGCGCTGCAGCATCTCGGCCGCGCGCGCGGGAATGTCCGCCTCGGGCACGCCGAACAGGCGCGCGTGCAGCACCAGGTTCTGGTGCACGGTCAGCTCGCCGTACAGCGAGAACGCCTGGGTCATGTAGCCCACGCGGCGGCGCGTGTCGATGTCGCGCGGGTCCACGGGCTGGCCGAACAGCCAGGCCTGGCCCTCGCTGGCCGGCAGCAGGCCGGTCAGCATCTTCATGGTGGTGCTCTTGCCGCAGCCGTTGGAGCCCAGGAAGCCGAAGATCTCGCCGCGGCGGATGCGGAAGGACACATGGTCCACGGCGACAAAGTCGCCAAAGCGCATGGTCAGGTCCCTGGCCTCGATGGCGATGTCGTCCTCGCCGCCCTCGGGCAGGGGGACGATGGTCACGGGCGCATGGCCGCGCTTTTTCTCTTCGGGCAGCAGGGCGATGAAGGCCTCTTCCAGCGAGCGGCTGTCCGTGCGCTGCAGCAGCTCGGCCGGCGTGCCCGTGGCCAGCACGCGGCCCTCGTCCATGGCCACCAGCCAGTCGAAGCGCTGGGCCTCGTCCATGTAGGCCGTGGCCACCAGCACGCTCATGCCGGGGCGCTGGCGGCGGATGCGCGCGATCAGGTCCCAGAACTGGGCGCGCGCCAGCGGGTCCACGCCCGTGGTGGGCTCGTCCAGGATCAGCAGGTCGGGGTCGTGGATCAGCGCGCAGCACAGGCCCAGCTTCTGCTTCATGCCGCCCGACAGCTTGCCGGCCGGGCGCTCCAGGAATTTGCGCAGGCCCGTGGCCTGGGTGAGGTCGTCGATGCGCCGGCGCCGCTCGGCCGCGTCATGGCCGAACAGGCGCGCGAAGAACTGCAGGTTCTCCTCCACCGACAGCGTGGGATAGAGGTTGCGCCCCAGGCCCTGCGGCATGTAGGCCACGCGCGGGCAGACGGCCTCGCGGTGCCGGCGCTGGGCCATGTCGCCGCCCAGCACCTCGACGCTGCCTTCCTGGATCTTGCGCGCCCCGGAGATCAGCGCCATGAGGCTGGACTTGCCCACGCCGTCCGGCCCGATCAGGCCGACCATGCGGCCTTCGGGAATGTCCAGATCGATGCCGGCCAGCGCCTGGACCTGGCCGTAGCGCTGGTGCACGCCCTTCAGGCGCACGACCCAGCCGCTGGCATGGGGCGTCGTGCTCTCGCTCATTGCGCGGGCTGGGCCGGCAGCTTGATGGCCAGGTTGGCGGGCCATTCATGGCTGGCATCGGTGCGCAGCCAGGCCATGCCGGGCACGCCGGTCTTGACCTGTTCCAGATGGCGGCGCAGCAGGTCCGGCGGGATCTGGGCGCGCACGCGGAACATCAGTTTCTGGCGCTCGCTGGCGGTCTCCACGGTCTTGGGGGTGAACTGGGCCTGGCTGGCGACGAAGGAGACGCGGGCCGGAATCACGTACTCGGGCGCGGCGTCCAGCACCAGGCGCACCTCGCTGCCCAGGGCAATGCGCCCGGCGGCAGTCTCCGGCACGAAGAAGGTCATGTAGACATCGGACAGGTCCAGCAGGTTGAGCACGCGGCCGCCTGCGCCCAGCACCTCGCCGGGCTGGGCCACGCGCAGCTGCACGCGGCCGTCGCGCGGGGCCTTGAGCACGCCGTCGTCGATGTCGGCCTGCACGCGCGCCACCGTGGCCGTGGCGGCCTGCACCTGGGAGCGCACGCCCACCACCTGGGCCTCGGCCGCCTTCACGGCGGCCTGGGCAGCGGCGGCCTGGGCGCGCGTGGCGGCCAGCGCCGCCTCGCTGCCGCGCACGCGGGCGCGGTCGTCATCGAGCTCCTGCACCGAGGAGGCCCCCTCGCGCGCCAGCGTTTCCGAGCGCTTGAAGCGGCGCTGCGCGGCGTCCACCTCGGTCTCGCGCTGCACGATCAGGGCCTGCGCGGCGGCCAGGTCGCTGCGGCGCAGCGTGACCTGGGCCTCTGCGGCAGCCACGCCGTGCTCGGCCTGCTGGCGCATGGCTTCGGCTTCCTGGCGCTGGGCGCGCAGGGTGTCGATCTGCATGCGCGCCACGGGCTGGCCGGCCTGCACGAAGTCGCCCTCGCGCACCAGGATTTCCTCCACGCGGCCGGGCAGCTTGGTGGAGATGTCGATCTCGGTGGCCTCGACCCGGCCGTTGCTGCCGACGAAGCCCTCGCCTGGGCCCTTGGGCGTGAAGGTCTTCCAGGCCCACCAGCCCACGAGGGCCAGGACCGCCACGGCGGCGATCGGCACGATCTTGTTCTTCAAAGAGGTGTTCTTGTCCATGGGCGGGTCCGGAGGCTTCAGGAATTCGGGGGGTCGGCAGGCGTGGCCGGCAGGGTGGCGGGCAGCGCGGCAGGTTCCGCACCACTGCCGCCGCCCAGGGCGGCATACAGGCCCACCTGGCTGGACAGCAGGGCGCGCCGCGCCTGCACCAGTTGCTGGCGTGCGGCCAGCAGGTCGCGCTGGGCGTCCAGCACCTCCAGGTAGGCGGCCGAGCCGTTGTCGTAGCGCAGTTGCGCCAGCCGCGCGCGCTCGGCCTGGGCCTGCACGGCGGTGCGCTGCACGGTGATCTGTTCGGACAGCCAGCGGCGTGCGGCCAGGCCATCGGCCACCTCGCGGAAGGCGGTCTGGATGGCTTTCTCGTACTGGGCCACGGCCATGTCGCTGCGGATCTCGCCCAGTTCCAGGTTGGCGCGGCGCCGGCCGCCGTCGAAGATGGGCAGGGACACTGTGGGCACGAAGGCCCAGGCGCGGCTGCCGCCGTCGAACAGGCCGTCGAGTTCGGCGCTGGCCGTGCCCCAGCGGGCCGTGAGCGCAATGCGCGGGAAGAAGGCGGCGCGCGCCGCGCCGATCTGGGCGCGGGCCGCGCGCAACTGGTGCTCGGCGGCGGCTATGTCGGGCCGCGCCGCGAGCAGTTCCGAGGGCAGGCCCGGCCGCAGCTCGGCCAGCACCAGGGCGTCGTCAAAGGGGGCGGCGGCGGGCAGCGGGCCCGGGTGGGCGCCGACCAGCTGCGCCAGGGCGTGCAGCTGCTGCGCGCGTGCCAGCTCCAGCTGGGCCAGCAGGGCCTGCGCCTGGGTCAGCAGGGTCTGGACCTGGGCCAGCTGCAGGCGCGAGCTGGCGCCCACGGCCTCGCGGCGCGTGAAGATGCGAAAGGATTCCTGGCGCGTGGCCAGCGTCTCGCGCGCAATGGCCACGCGCTCGTCCAGCTCGCGCAGGCCCAGGTAGCCGTCGGCCACCTGGGCGATCAGCGCGGTCTGCACGGCATGGCGGCCCGCATCGCTGGCCAGCCAGGTCTGCAGGGCTGCGTCCTTGAGGCTGCGCACGCGGCCCCACAGGTCCAGCTCCCAGCTGCTGAAGCCGACCTCGGCACGGTACTCGCCGCTGACCACGGAGCGGCCCGAGAGGTTGAGGTCGCCAGGCACGCGTGCCCGTGCGGCCTGGCCGCCCACGCCAATGGCCGGGAACAGCTCGGAGCGCTGGATCTGGAAGGCCGCGCGCGCCTCTTCGGCGCGCAGCGCCGCCACGCGCAGGTCGCGGTTGTGCTCCAGCGCGGTGGCGATCAGCTGGCGCAGCACGGGATCGGTGAAGTACTCGCGCCAGGGCAGGCCCGCGGCGGCGACACCCTGGGCGCCGGCCTGCAGATGGGCAGGCCAGGCCTCGGGCGTGGGCAGGGGCGGCGGCTCGTGCGGCGGCGCCAGGGAGGCACATCCGGCCAGGGCAGCGGCCAGGGCGGCTGCCAGCGCGGAGGCGGCGGTTCGGGGGAATGGGAGGGTCATCTGCCGTGCTGCGGGGTGCCGGTGCGGCAGCCGCTAGTTGAGGATGTGGTGGCCGCCATCGACATACAGCGTGCAGCCCGTGATGGCGCGCGCCCCGTCCGAGGCCAGGAAGGCGCACAGCGGCCCCACGTCGTCGGGGCGCAGCTCGCCGGCAATGGGAGAGCGGCGCATGCTGTCGGCCACGAGTTCATCGAAAGCGGCAATGCCCGAGGCCGCGCGCGTGGCGATGGGCCCGGGCGAGACGGCATTGACGCGGATGCGCGAGGGACCCAGCTCGGCCGCCAGGTAGCGCGTGGTGGACTCCAGCGCGGCCTTGACCGGGCCCATGATTCCGTAGTGCGGCATGACCTCGCTGGCGCCCAGGTAGCTCAGGGTCATGAGGCTGCCGCCGCCAGCCGCCATCAGCGGCTCGGCCAGGTGGGCCATGCGGATGAAGGAGTGGCAGGAGATGTCCATGGCCAGCGCAAAGCCCTCACGGGAGCTGTCCACCACGCGGCCCTGCAGGTCCTCGCGCGGGGCGTAGGCCACGGCGTGCAGCACGAAGTCCAGCCGGCCCCAGCGCACGGCGGCGGCATCGAACAGGGCGCGCATCTGTTCGTCGTCGCCCACGTCCAGCGGCATGCGCAGCTCGGCACCGATCTCGTCGAGCAGGGGCTCCACATGCACACGGGCCTTCTCGTTCTGCCAGGTCGCGCCGATCTCGGCGCCCGCCGCATGCATGGCCCGGGCACAGGCCCAGGCAATGCTGTCACGGTTGGCGATGCCGACGATCAGGCCTTTTTTGCCAGCCAATAGCGTCATGTCGAATGCTCCAGATCAGAAGGTCTGCCGGGAAACAGGCCACCCGGGGCGGCTTCGTCAGGAATCACGGGCCATGGCGCCCCATTGCAAACATATTCGCCATGGCGAATGTTTGTATTTCCTGTGATTCCAAAGACTTTGATAGCTTGTTTTGATGCATGCAAAATAAAAGGTTGCATGCAAATATCGTCTCTTGGTCTTTTTCATTCTATCTATGTTGCACTGCAGCGACCGTTTTTGGCGATGCCGTTTCGTTATATCGATACAGTTCGCTCCATAGGCTTGACTCAGGTCAAAGAGAGCGTTGTCAATGGGAGGGTGGGGCCTGCAGCCGGTTGATCCGCCCGGCAGAACAATGGCGCTTTTGCGACACCTGCCGAAGATTCCCTGTATTGGCCGGTTTTCCGTGAATGCACGGCTTTCACACCATATTGGTGCACAGGAGGTAAAGAAAACCGGAAATCTGCCGATGGTCCATGAGCAGAGAAAATCCCCGGCCTGCAAAGGCCCGGGTTGCCATTCAGTCAGGACAGGACCGAAGGAAGACCATCAAATCCATGACCAGCATTTCATCCACAGGCGCCAGCTTTGCCGCCAGCGCAGCGGGCATGCGGCCTGCGGTGTCCGTGCGGTCGTCAGCGACCACGGCAACTGCTGCACCCGCCGACCCGGGCACGCAGGTCACGCTGGGCCAGTCCACAGGGTCCAGCGTCATCTATGCCAAACCGCAGCCCCTGGAGCTGGGCCAGTTCAGGCTGACCCGGGCCTGGGCCTCGCAAGACAGGGACGACATCAGCACGCTGATGGCGCGCAACCTGGGCCTGGGCCCGTCCGCCAGCCTGGCCGACCGCTGGCGCGGCCTGGGCGGCGCCCTGCTGTCGCGCTTTGCGGCCACGCCGTCGGACTACCAGCAGACGGTGGCGGAGTACCAGGCGCCCACGGCGGCCGACTCCGTCGCAGGCAGCGCGGATGCGCAGGCCCTGGACAAGTCCGCGCTGAGCGATGTGTCCGTGGGCGCGGCCACCGTGAGCCTGAAGATCCGCACGCAATCGGGCCAGACCGTGGAGCTGCGGATTGCCACGAACGACGGCAGCGAAGCGGGCAGCAGCAGCGGGCTGCGGGTCGAGGTCAAGAGTTCCGGCACACTGAGCCAGGCCGAGAGCGCGGCCATTGCCCAGCTGGCCGATGGGCTGGACGAAGCGCTGGAAGGCCTGGGAAAGCCCGGCAAGCCCCAGCTGGAACTGGGCAAGCTGATGGACTTCGACCGCAGCGTGCTGTCCGGCCTGGACCTGGACATCAGGAACCCCAAGCCTTCGCAGCCCCTGTCCTCGTTCAGCCTGCATGTGGGCGCCGATGGCCGATCGGTGGCGATGAAGGGCGCGGCGGGCGAGCTGGCCGTCAACCTGGAGTCCGATGTCCCCGTGGGCGCCAGCGCTTCGCAGCGCCAAGCCGCGCTGGACCAGCATCTGAAGCGCTTTGATGCCGCCGCGCAGCGCGGCCGTGCCGATGCGGCGCTGGTGGACATGTTCAAGAGTGCCTTCAGCCAGCTGCACAAGGCGCAGGCGCCGGCCGCGCCGGGCGCCATCGCCGCGCTCTCCGGGCTGGAGCGTTCCGTGCAGTCCCTGCAAAGCGGCCTGGCCGATTTCCAGGCCAGCTTCAGCGGTGATTTCGAGAACACCAATGAATTCGGCGCCGTGACCGAAATCGGCCGTGCCGAGTACCAGGTGGGCCAGAAGACCACCCGGCAGTCCCGCGGCATGGAGGGCGAGTCGATCGCCCAGGTGGTGACCGAGTCCCTGAACGCCGAGTCCAAAAAGGCGCGCAACCGCAGCATGCTGGACTTGCAATCAGGCAACTATGACCTGACCAAGGTGCAGGACAGCCGCACCATCACCACGCTGATCGAGACAGCCGGCAAGCAGGTCACCGGCGCGCAGCGCAAGACGCAGGAGCGCCAGATGCAGACCTGGGACCAGCTGGTGGAGCACCGCACCCAGCAGCACCGCGAAACGCCTGGCGGGCGCAGCTTCACCGAGCAACTCGCGCTGAGGTAGTCGCGGCGCGGTCCGGGCCGCGTGTCGTCGTTGTGTCACAAAACTTCCGTATAAGAAGTTTTTTTGAACAAAACATGACAACGGCCCGCGCGTTCATGACCGAATTTCATCTTGCCGTCATCCAGGGCGGAGCCTCTCAATGAACGCGCGCCGTGCTTTGGCGGCGGGGCTGGCGGCGCTGCTGCTGGCGGCCGTGGGCGGCGGTATCTGGTACTCGCGCACGGAGCTGGTGCAGGACCGCCAGGCGCAGCGGGCGCAGCAGCAGTCGGTGACGGCACGCGGCCTGATCGGCTCCGAGAAGGAAGCCTTCTTCCAGGACGAGCGCGTGCGCGACGTGCTGGCGCGCCACGGCGTGACGGTGACGGTGCAAAAGGCCGGCTCGCGCAGCATTGCCAACAGCTACGACCCCAGGCAGTACGACTTCGGCTTTCCCTCGGGCGCGCCGGCTGCGGCCCAGCTCAAGGCGGCGGCCCGGGCCGGCACGGTCTACACGCCGTTCTACACGCCTATCGTGTTCGCCAGCTGGCGGCCCATTGCCGAGATCCTGATCGCCAACGGCATCGCGCAAAAGCAGGGCGACTTCTATTACGTGACCGATCTTCCCGCCCTGCTGGCCATGGCCGGCAAGGGCACGCGCTGGCGCGACCTGAAGGCCTCCGGCGCCTTTGCCACCGGCAAGGCCGTGCTGCCCGCCAGCACCGATGTGCGCAGCTCCAACAGCGCGGCCATGTACCTGGCGCTGGCCAGCTATGTGCTCAACGGCCAGCAGGTGGTGCAAAGCCCGGCCGACCTGGAGCGCGTGCTGCCCCAGGTGGCGCCGCTGTTCCTGCGCCAGGGCTTCCAGGAAAGCTCGTCGGCCGGCCCCTTCGAGGACTACCTGGCCCTGGGCATGGGCAAGGCGCCGCTGCTGGTGGCCTATGAATCGCAGCTGGTGGAGTTCCTGCTGCGCCACCCGCAGCGCAGGAGCAGCGAGATGGTGATGCTCTACCCGCAGCCCACGCTGTATTCCAAGCATGTGCTCGTGCCCTACACGCCTGCGGGCGAGCGCGTGGGCCAGCTGCTCGAATCCGATCCGCAACTGCGCGCATTGGCGCAGGAATACGGCTTTCGCACCGGCGGCGACACGCACGGGCCCGAGCGCTGGGCCGGGCAGGGCGTGCAGGTGCCCGCGCAGCTGGTGGATGTGATCGATCCGCCCAGCCAGGAGTGGCTGGAGCGAATGATCGTGGACATGGAGCAGCGCTTCAAATGACCGAACGAGCCAGGAGCAACCGATGAGCAACACCCCCCAGACCACCACGGCCAGCGCCGCCGTGGCCATGCCTGCACAGGAGCAGGATTTCGTGCTGGAGCCGCCTGCGCCCGCCCTGCCCGTGCCCATCGAATCGGCCAGCGGCAAGGTCCGCCTCAAGGCCGAGGAAGTGCAGCAGCTGGACGCGCAGGTGGCGCAGTTCATCGACGACATCACCGCCAACGACAGCCAGTCGCCCGCGTTCAAGGGCGCGGTCGAGCGCATCCACAGCATGGGCAACAAGGAGGTGCAGGCCGCCGCCGCCGTCTCCAACCGCATGCTGGAGCGCCCCGTCAAGACGCTGAACAACGGCCTGTTCGACCAGGGCAGCCAGATCGGCCAGGGCCTGATCGACCTGCGCCGCCAGGTGGAGGCGCTGGACCCCTCGCGCCAGGAAGACCTTTTCAAGCCGCGCAAGCTGCTGGGCCTGATCCCCATGGGCAACCGGCTGGTGGACTACTTCGACAAGTTTCAGTCCAGCCAGAGCCACCTGAACGCCATCATCGACAGCCTCAAGCGCGGCAAGGACGAGCTGCTGCGCGACAACGCCGCCATCGAGCAGGAAAAGGCCAACCTGTGGGGCCTGATGGAGCGGCTGGAGAAATACATCCACATCGGCAAGAAGCTGGACGCGGCGCTGGAGGCCAAGGCCGCGCAGCTGGATGCCAGCGACCCCGAAAAGGCCCGCGTGGTGCGGGAGGACATGCTGTTCTATGCGCGCCAGAAGGTCACCGACCTGCTCACCCAGATGGCGGTGAACGTGCAGGGCTACCTGGCACTGGACCTGGTGCGCAAGAACAACCTCGAACTGGCCAAGGGCGTGGACCGCGCGACCACCACCACGGTCTCGGCGCTGCGCACGGCCGTCATCGTGGCGCAGGCGCTGGCCAACCAGAAGCTGGTGCTGGACCAGATCACGGCGCTAAACACCACCACGGGCAACCTGATCGCCGGCACCAGCGGGCTGCTGCGCGAGCAAAGCGGCAAGATCCACGAGCAGGCGGCCGGCAGCACCATCGACATCGCCAGGCTGCAGCAGGCCTTCGGCAACATCTACCAGACCATGGACGCCATGGCCGATTTCAAGATCAAGGCCCTGGCCTCCATGCAGACCACGGTGGACACGCTGTCGCAGGAAGTGGACAAGTCCCGCGCCTATCTGGAAAAGAGCCGCCGCGAGGACGTGCGCGAGGCGCTGCAGGCGCCTGCCGGCGAGGTGGTGCTGTGAGCATGCTCCAGCGCCTGGCGGCCTTGCTGCTGCTGGGCCTTGGCCTGTCCCTGGCTGGCTGCGGCAAGTCGCCCGAACCCGCGACGCAGGCCGCCGCAAAGGCCGATGCGCCCGCCGGTGCCCAGGGCATCTTCACCGTGCTGGCCGGCTCCGAGCTCAAGGACGTGGCGCCCGCGCTGGAGCAGGCCGCCACGGCGGCGGGCGTGCCGCTCAAGCTCAGCTATGCGGGCACGCTGGAGATGGTCGAGCGCATCAATGCGGGCGAGCAGTACGACGCCATCCTGCCGCCCAACGGCGCCTATCCCGCGCTGGCGCTGGCCAACAAGCCGCTGGCGCGCGAAAAGCTTTTCTACTCGCGCGTGGCCCTGGGCGTGAAGGCCCCGGTGCTGCAAAAGCTGGGCTGGGACAAGGCACCATCCACCTGGGCCGACATCGCACGCGCCGCCGCCCAGGGCCGGCTGCGCTACGGCATGACCAATCCGGCCAGCTCCAACACCGGCATGAGCGCGCTGTTCGCCGTGGCCTCGGCCGTGGCCGGCAAGACCGAGGACCTGGATGCCAGCGAGGTCAATGCCAGGGTGCTCAAGGACTTCCTGTCGGGCCAGAAGCTCACCGCCGGCAGCTCCGGCTGGCTGGCCGAGGCCTTCGAGCGCGAGCCCGGCGCCGTCGATGCGCTGGTCAACTACGAGGCCGTGATCCTGCGCCTGAACGAGAAGCTGCCCGCCGCCGACCGGCTCACCCTGGTCTACCCGCGCGACGGCGTGATCTCGGCCGACTATCCGCTGATGCTGCTCAACGCTGCGCGGCGCGCGGACTATGACCGGCTGGTCGCCCAGTTCAAGGCCCCCGCCTTCCAGGGCCAGCCGCTGCGCCAGGCCCAGCTGCGCCCCGCCAGCCCCGAGGCGCAGGCCAGCCCGGCGCTGCCCACGGCGCCCGTGGTGGAGCTGAGCTTTCCCAACCGGCTGGAGGTGATCGATGCCGTGCTATCGGCCTACCAGAGCGATCTGCGCCGCCCGGCCACCAGCATCTTCGTGCTGGATGTGAGCGGCTCCATGAAGGGCCAGCGGCTGGCGCAGATGAAGGAGGCGCTGAAGCTGCTGTCTGGCGCCGAGGCATCGGCTGCCAGCCAGCGCTATGCCGCCTTCCAGGCGCGCGAACGCGTGCTGCTGATTCCTTTCTCGGGCCTGGTCGGCCAGCCCGCGCGCGTGCAGTTCGCGGCGGGCGACCTGAAGGCCGCAAGCGCCCAGGTGCTGGCCTATGCCGACAGCCTGGTGGCCGACGGCGGCACGGCCATCTACGACGCGCTCACGCTGGCCCAGCAGCAGGCCCGCCAGGAACTGTGGGCCGATCCCGAGCGCTTCGTCAGCATCGTGCTGCTGACCGATGGCGCCAACACGGCCGGCCGCGACTTCGCCGCGTTCGAGCGCGAGCAGCGCATGGCGCGCGACGGCGGCGCGCCGCTGGCGCGCGTCTTTCCCATCATCTTTGGCGAGGCGCAGTCCGGCGAAATGCAGGCCCTGGCCGAGCTGACGGGCGGGCGCGCCTTCGATGCGCGCAACACCGGCAAGAGCGGGCTGCCGCTGGTGTTCAAGGAAATCCGGGGCTACCAGTGACAGCGCCGCCAGCGATCGGAGCCGCCTGATGCGCCGCCTGCAGCTTTTCTTCTACGGCAACGGCAACCTTGCCGGCCTGGCGCTGGCCCTGCTGGGGCCGGTGCTGCTGTTCGCGGGCGTGATCGGTGCGGGCTGGGGCTGGATCACGCTGGGCCTGTACGGCGCGGGCCTGATGCTGGGCTGGGCCCTGCAGCCCGCGGGCGCCAGCTTCGAGCGGGCGCTGCAGCAGCACTGGAGCGCCGAGGACATCCGCGAACGCATCGACGAGCTGGTGCAAAAGGCCCGCCCGATGCTCACGCCCGAGATGCAAAAGCACCTGGACAGCGTGCGCGGCTCGGTGCACGAGGTGCTGCCCTCGCTGGCCGACGCGGGCCCGGTCTTCAACGACGGCCTGTTCACCGTGCGCGAGACGGTGCTGCAGTACCTGCCCGCCACGCTGTCGCACTATGCGGCGCTGCCGCCGCTGTTCCGTGTCACCCAGCCCGTGCAGGACGGCAAGACGCCCAGGCAGCTGCTGACCGAGCAGCTGGCGCTGCTGGCCGGGCAGATGCAGCAGGTGGTGGCCCATGTAGCGGCCAGCGATGCGCAGGCGCTGCTGGCCAACGGGCGCTTTTTGAAGCAGAAGTTCGACCAGCCGGATTTCCTGAAGTGAGGCGCTCGCAGGGTCGTCCCGCCACGCTGCGCGGACCCTGTGTTAGCATGCTCCGCCATGCAGCCTGCTGCATTCCCGTCTTCCAGACACCTGAACTCTCGATCCAAGACAGCCATGAACGGTACGCCCGTTTCGATCATCGTTGCACAGTGGTGGCGCTTCCAATAAGGAAGCGGCACGTCGTTGCGGTTGCGTACCGCGCCTTGCCGCCGTGACGGCAGCAAGGCTCACCCAGCAGATGGCTACCCGGCACGGCGGCTCCCAGAACCCAGGAGATTGCCCAGATGCCCTCAGATTCCCCCTTCCAGACCCAGGCCGCATTGCGCGCATGCCCGCGCCAGCCTTCGCTGCGGCATGCCCGCGCCAGCCGTTTTTCCCTTTGAGACCCAGGAGCCGGTATGACCAGACTGCTGATGATCGACAACTACGACAGCTTCACCTACAACATCGTCCAGTACTTCGGCGAGCTGGGTGCCGATGTCACCGTGGTGCGCAATGACGAGGCCACGCTGGACGAGGTGATCGCCCTGGTCGAGCGCGAGAAGATCGACCGCCTGGTGATCTCGCCCGGCCCCTGCTCGCCGGCCGAGGCCGGCATTTCCGTGGCGGCCATCCGGCACTTTGCAGGCCGCCTGCCCATCTTGGGCGTGTGCCTGGGCCACCAGAGCATCGGCGCGGCCTTCGGCGGCGACATCGTGCGCGCGGGCCAGCAGATGCATGGCAAGACCAGCGTCATCACCACCGACCGCAAGGGCGTGTTCGCCGACCTGCCCGAGCAGTTCACGGTCAACCGCTACCACTCGCTGGCCATTGCGCGCTCCAGCCTGCCCGAATGCCTGGAGATCACGGCCACCAGCGAGGACGGCGAGATCCAGGGCGTGCGCCACACCAGCCTGGCCATCGAGGGCGTGCAATTCCACCCCGAGAGCATCCTCACCGAGCATGGCCACGCCATGCTGAAGAATTTCCTGGAACAGAAGGCCTGAGCAGGCCGGCACCCAAACGAGACACCGCAATGACCCAGATCACCCCCCAGGAAGCGCTGCAGCGCACCATCGAGCACCGCGAAATCTTCCACGACGAGATGCTGCACCTGATGCGCCTGATCATGCGCGGCGAACTGTCGCCCGTGATGACGGCCGCCATCGTCACCGGCCTGCGCGTGAAGAAGGAGACCATCGGCGAGATCACGGCCGCGGCCGAGGTCATGCGCGAGTTCTCCAACAAGGTCCATGTGGAGGACAAGCGCCACCTGGTGGACATCGTGGGCACGGGCGGCGACGGCGCCAACACCTTCAACATCTCCACCTGCTCCATCTTCGTGATCGCGGCGGCGGGCGGCAAGGTCAGCAAGCACGGCGGGCGCAGCGTCAGCAGCAAGAGCGGCAGCGCCGACGCCATGGAGGCGCTGGGCGTCAACATCCAGCTCAGCCCCGAGCAGATCGCGCGCAGCATCGCCGACGTGGGCATCGGCTTCATGTTCGCGCCCAACCACCACCCGGCCATGAAGAACGTGGCGCCCGTGCGCAAGGAGCTGGGCGTGCGCACCATCTTCAACATCCTGGGCCCGCTGACCAATCCGGCCAGCGCGCCCAACATCCTCATGGGCGTGTTCCACGAGGACCTGGTCGGCATCCAGGTGCGCGCGCTGCAGCGCCTGGGCGCCGAGCACGCCATCGTGGTCTATGGCCGCGACGGCCTGGACGAGATCAGCCTGGGCGCTGGCACCCTGGTGGGCGAGCTCAAGGACGGCGTGGTGCGCGAGTACGAGATCCACCCCGAGGACTTCGGCCTGCGCATGGTGGGCACGCGCGCCTTCAAGGTGGACAATCCCGAGGAGTCCAAGGCCATGCTGCTGGGCGTGCTCCATGGCGAGAAGAGTTCCGCGCGCGACATCGTCTGCCTGAACGCGGGTGCCGCCCTGTATGCGGCCAACGTGGCCTCCAGCATCGAGGACGGCATGGCCCGCGCCCAGGCGGCGCTGGACAGCGGCGCGGCCCTGGCCAAGCTCAACGAACTCGTGGCCTACACGGCCCGGCTGACGGCCTGAGCCGCGCAGCCCCCATCGACCACCGAATGCAAGAAACCAAGGAAAGCAACGTGTCCGACATCCTCAAGCAAATCTGCGACGTGAAAGTGCAGGAAGTGGCGGCCGCCCAGAAGCGCATGCCCTTCGCGGACATGCGCCGCGACGCCGAAAGCCGCGTGCTCACGCGCGACTTCGTGGGCGCGCTGCGCGCCAGGATCGCCGCCGGCCAGGCCGGCGTGATCGCCGAGATCAAGAAGGCCAGCCCCAGCAAGGGCGTGATCCGCGAGGACTTCATCCCCGCCGACATCGCGCAAAGCTATGCCGAGGGCGATGGCAAGGGCGTCAGCGCCGCCTGCCTCTCGGTGCTGACCGACAGGCAGTTCTTCCAGGGCAGCGTGGACTATCTCAAGCAGGCGCGCGCCAGCTGCCACCTGCCCGTGCTGCGCAAGGACTTCATGGTCGATCCCTACCAGATCTACGAGTCGCGGGCCATGGGCGCCGACTGCGTGCTGCTGATCGCCGCCTGCCTGGACGATGCGCAGATGGCCGAGATGGAACAGATCGCCCACAGCCTGGACATGGCCGTGCTGGTCGAGGTCCACGACGGCGCCGAGCTGGACCGCGCCCTGCGGCTCAAGACGCCGCTGGTGGGCATCAACAACCGCAACCTGCGCAGCTTCGAGGTCAGCATCCAGACCACGCTGGACCTGCAAAAGAACGTGCCGGCCGACCGCCTGCTGGTCACCGAGTCGGGCATCGGCAGCCGCGAGGACGTCAAGGCCATGCGCGATGCCGGCATCCACGGCTTCCTGGTGGGCGAGGCCTTCATGCGCGCCAAGGAGCCGGGAGAGGCACTGGCCAAGCTGTTCGGCTGAGGCGAAGGCACGCCGTCCGGCCCCAGGCGCACCTCAAGCGCAAAGCCCGCAACGCAGTCCTGCGTGCGGGCTTTTTTTCGCAAATAGTGTTTCTAAAAGTTTTTCGTTTGCATGATAATTATTGACAGCGCTCATGAAAAGCCTATCCGGCGCCATGACCGCAGCCCATCGCTTACGGAGACTCCGATGTCGTTCACGCCCCGTGCTCTCTTTCTGTCCGGCCGCAGCTGGGCGGCCCTCTTCGTTTGCGCATCGGCCACGCTGGCATCGTCCGGCGCCTGGGCGCAGGCCACGCGCACCTGGGTCTCGGGCGTGGGCGATGACGTCAATCCCTGCAGCCGCACGGCTCCCTGCAAGACGTTTGCGGGGGCCATCTCCAAGACGGCCGCCAAGGGTGAGATCAATGTGCTGGATCCGGGCGGATTCGGCGCGATCACCATCACCAAGTCCATCACCATTGACGGCAGCGGCGGTGCCATCGCCGGCGTGCTGGTGTCGGGCACGAGCGGCATCACTGTCTCTGCAAACCCTTCGGATACCGTGGTGCTCAGGAGCCTGGACATCAACGGCATTGACCAGGGCCTGTCCGGAGTGAACATCCTGCAGGCTGGCAAGGTGGTGGTGGAGAACGTCAAGATCCAGGGCTTCGCGCAGGCGGCGGTCAGGGTGGACGCTGCAGCCACCAACACCTCCGTGCTCGTGCAAGGCTCGCAACTGCTGGGCAATGTGCAGCCGGTCCAGGGCGATGCAACCCGCGCCGCCATCAGCGTCCAGAGCACGACCGCCCAGGTCTACCTGTCCAACACCACGGTGTTCGGCAATGACAAGGCGTTCAACGCTGCGGCAGGCGGGAAGATCACCTCGTTCAACAACAACCGGGTCATGGGAAACACCCAGGACAGCGCGCCCACCGACACCGTCTACGAACGCTGATCGGCGCAAGGCAGCATCATGCACAGCGTAAAAGGCGTTGCCCGCAAGTCCTGGCTGGGCCTTGCGGTGTTTGCGGCCCTGGGCCCGGCGCAAGCCGCCGAACTGCTGGCCAACGGCAGTTTCGAGCAGAACTCCGGTCCGGGTTCCCCGGTTTTCACGGGCTGGCAATCCGTGTCCCAGGCCGGCTCCAAGGGTGGCTTCGCCGCCCAGCAAGGCACCAGGGGCGCCATCACACCCGTGGCCGTGCCCGCACCTCCCGACGGGGCATTTGCCCTCATGAGCGACCAGCCCGGCCCCGGCAGCCATGTGCTCTACCAGGACATCGCCATTCCGGCGGGCAGCCCGGCCACGCTGAGCGCCCGCGTCTATGTCCAGAATGCGGCCAAGGTCGCTGCGGCGCCCGCCACGCTTGACTACACGGTGGCTGCGCCCAACCAGCAGGTGCGCATCGACGTCATGAACCCAGCCGCCGCGCCCGACAGCCTGGGCGCCGGTGTGCTGGCCAACGTCTTCCAGTGGCCGCCGGCCACGGCGCCCGGTCCTTCGGCCAGCGGCAGCGGCTACCAGTCGCTGCAGTTCGACCTGTCGGCCTACGCGGGCCAGACCGTGCGCCTGCGCATTGCCGAGGTGGACAACCGGCAAAGCCTGTTCTTCGGCGTCGATGCCCTGAGCGTCTGGTCCGGCAGCGTTCCGGGCGCACTGCAGCCACCTGCCGATACGGGCTTTTTCGCGCAGGGCACGGCCGTGCAGCTGACCTTCGATCCGGTGGCCTCCATCCCCGGCCAGACGGTCACGGGCTATGTGGCGCAATGTGTCCCGCAAGGCGGCGGCGCGGTGCTGACGGGCACGTCCAGCACCCCGACGGTGGCGGTCAACGGCCTGACGCCCGGCGTGGCCTACAACTGCAGCGTGGCGGCACAGTCCAGCAGCGGCGCGGGGCCTGCCTCGCCGCCCCTGACGGTCAGCGCCCCTGCCGCTGGCGCCACCACCATCTCGACCCTGCAAGGCGGCAGCGCGACGCTGGCCGTCAGCAATCCGGCCAGCGGCTGCAGCCTGCAATCGGCATCGCTGGTGCGTGCGCAAAGCCTGCCCGCGGCACCGCCCCAGGGCGCGGCGGCCTATCCGCTGGGCGTGCTGGATCTGCGCTCGTCGGGCTGCAACACAGGCGCGACGCTGAAGCTCAGCGTCACCATGCCGCAGGCCCTGCCGGCGGGTGCCCAGTACTGGAAGTACGGTCCCACGGCGGCCAACCCGGCACCGCACTGGTATGCCTTCAACGACGGCTTCAAGGTGATCTCTGCCAACACCTACACCCTGGACGTCCAGGACGGCGGCCTGGGCGACGATGACCTGCAGGCCAATGGCGTGGTGGTCGATCCGGGCGGCATCATGGTGATGGCGGCGACCTCTGCTGCAGCCATTCCCGTGTGGAACCTCGCGGGTCTGGCGGCCACATCGGCCTCCGTGCTGCTGGCCATGGCCGCAATGCGCCGGCGCCGCCGGGCGCGCTGATGCGCTGATGCACTGATGCGCTGACGTGCATGTCGCACACGCCAGGCGGCTGTGCGACTGCGGGTATCCTTCAGGACATCAATGCACCAGCGGCGCGCCGGTGCATTCCCGCTTCTTTCGCACCTTTGAGAAGACGCCATCGCGCGCCATGCGCGTGCTGGCGCCCCATTCGCCATGGCCCTTCAAGACGACGCAATCGCCCCGGCGCAAGCCGATCAACTCCAATCCGCCGATCCTGCCGACTGGCCCGTTGCGCCCGGCTGGCAGCCGCTGGTCGAGGACTTCTTCGCGGGGGCCACGGGGCAGCAGCTGCTGACCTTCTTGCACCAGCGCCTGGAGGCTGGCGCCGTGATCTTCCCGCCGCAGCCGCTGCGCGCGCTGGAGCTGACCCCGCCCGAGGAGGTGCGCGTGGTCATCCTGGGCCAGGACCCGTACCACGGCCGGGGGCAGGCCGAAGGCCTGTCGTTCTCGGTGGCGCCGGGCGTGCGCATGCCGCCCTCGCTGCAGAACATCTTCAAGGAGATGCAGCGCGACCTGGGCGTGCCCTTCCCGCCGTTCCCCAACCCGGGCGGCAGCCTGGTCAAATGGGCCAGGAACGGCGTGCTGCTGCTCAACACCTGCCTGACGGTGGAGGAGGGGCAGGCGGCCAGCCATTCGGGCAAGGGCTGGGAGCTGCTGACCGATGCCGTGATCCGCCACATTGCCCAGGGCGAGCGCCCCGTGGTCTTCATGCTCTGGGGCAGCCATGCCCAGTCCAAGCGCGCCTTCATCCCGGCCGACCGCGGCCATCTGGTGCTGGCCAGCAACCACCCCTCGCCGCTGTCGGCGCTGCGCCCGCCCGTGCCCTTCATCGGCAACGGGCACTTCGGCAAGGCGCGCGACTTTCGCGCCCAGCACGGTTACTGAGCAGCCCGTTCGGGGCGCGGCTCCACGATGGGGAAGACGCTGTCGAAGCGGTCCAGCATGGACATGAGCGCCGCGACCCTGGAGGCGTCGCCCTCGATGCGCAACCGGCCGCTCCCGACGGCCTCGGCCAGCGTGGTTTCCTGGCCCGCAATGGCGTCCAGCGTGGCGCGCGTCAGGTGCAGGCTGGCATGGGCGTCGGGCGCCAGGCCGGGGCTCTGGGTGAGGGCGCTGTTCTCCAGGTTCAGGCTGCGCTGTTCGCCCGTGTCGGTGAAGATCCAGTTGAGCACGATGTGCCGGCCTGCGGCCTTGCCCGCGTCCAGCCGCACGCCCAGGTAGTCGAAGAACATCTCCAGAGGCAGGCTGCGCACCAGGTCGCGCGCGGCGCTGCCGGGCCTGGGCAACTGCGGCACGCCCTGGCGCAGTTCCGCCGCGCCCTGCAGGAAGGCGTTGCGGGCCGTGGCCGACTCCATCTGGTAGCCCAGCTGCTCATAGGCATTGGCCGCCAGCCGCCGCGCCGCCAGGTTGGCGGAGTCGGCGAAGACCAGCTGCGAGGCGATCTGCGCCACCCAGCGGTATTCGCCGCGTTCGTAGTCGGCCTGCGCACGGCGCAGCACGGCGTCGGCGCCGCCCATGTACTCCACGGTCTTGCGCGCGGCGGGCACGGGCGGCAGCGCCTCCAGCTGGGCCGGGTTGCCTTCGTAGTAGCCCAGGTAGTGCTGGTAGATGGCGCGGATGTTGTGGCGCAGGTGGCCGTAGAAGGCGTGCGTTGCGCCGTCGCGGGCCAGGGATTCGGGCATCTTCAGCATTTCGGCGATCTCCGAGCCCACGTAGCCGTGGTTCATGAGGCGCACGGTCTGGTCGTGCAGGTATTTGTAGGTGTCGCGCTGGCCGGCCAGCAGGTGCTGCAGCCGGGGCTGGCCCCAGACCGGCCAGTGGTGCTGGGCGATCAGGATCTCGGCCTTGCCGCCATAGGTGCGCAGGGCGTCGTTCAGGTGGCGCGACCAGCCCAGCGCATCGCGCACCTGGGCGCCGCGCAGCGGCAGCAGGTTGTGCTGGGTGTGGACGGCGATCTCGGCCATGTTCAGCACCCTGAGCTGGGGGTAGTACATGATCATCTCGGCCGGCGCCTCGGCCCCGGGCGTGAGCGCGAATTCGATGTCCACGCCGTCGACGCGCAGCGTCTCGCGCGGCTTGTCGATCACGCGCGTGGGCGCGATCAGCCCCAGGGTGCCGGGTGCGCCGGCCTTGCCCAGCCCCGCGTCCACCTGCCCCCGGGCATCGCGCGGCAGCAGCATGCCGAACTGGTAGAGGGCGCGCCGGCCCATGGCGTGGCCCGCGATCACGTTCTCGCCCACGGCCTCGGCCATGAAGCCCGCCGGGGCGATGACCTGGACGCGGCCCGCATCCACCTCCTCCTGGCGCACCACGCCGCGCACGCCGCCGAAATGGTCCACATGGCTGTGCGAGTAGATGACGGCCACCACGGGCTTGCGCGGGCGGTGCTGGAAGTACAGGTCCATGGCGGCCTGGGCGGTCTCGGTGTACATCAGCGGATCGACCACGATCAGGCCGGTCTCGCCCTCGATGATGCTCATGTTCGACAGGTCCAGGCCGCGCACCTGGTAGAGCCCGTCCGTCACCTGGAACAGGCCGCTGACGCGGTTGCGCTGGGCCTGGCGCCACAGCGCGGGGTGCACGGTGTCGGGCGCCTGGTCCTGCTCGAGGAAGGCATAGGCCTGCATGCTCCAGATGGGCCGTCCCTGGGCGTTGCGCACGACCAGGGTATCGGCCGGCGCGATCAGGCCGCGCCGGGCATCCTCCATGGCCTGCGCGTCGTCCAGCGGCTGCTGCGCCAAGGCCGCCTGCTGGGCCGCGCGCGTGGCGGCGCTGGCCGGCTGGGGCTTGGCCATGTCGGAGACCGGGAGAGTGCTGTGGGCGCAGGCGCCCAGCAAAGCGGCTGTAGCCAGGCTGGCCAGCAGGCGGCAGGGACGCGCCAGCGCGCGGGGCAGGGGGGGGCGGGATGGGATGGGCATGCAATGGTCTCCTGGCAGGAATGCGGTGTCGGCGGCGAAAATACGCAAACCCGCAGGCGGTGTCTGTCGGCCACCCGACACCGATGCCTGCGGCAGCCTCTGTCCGCATCCTTTCCCATGCAAGCGTTCCACGCCTCCCCTTACCTGCCCGCGCTGCGCGCCGGCCGCTGGTTCAGCGCGCTGCGGCCGCCGTTTGCCGACCTGCTGCTGGCGCTGGCCCAGCCGCGCAGCCTGGAGACGGGCGAGGCCCTGTTCCTGCGCGGCGATGCGCTGGAGGGCGGGCTGTTTGCCGTGGTCCGGGGCAGCATCGGTTTTTCCGGGGTTGGTGGGCAGGGCGAGCATGCGCGCGAGGCGCTGCTCACACGCATGGGGCCGGCCACCTGGTTTGGCGAGATCGCGCTGTTCGACGGTTCGCCGCGCACCCACGATGCCCACGCCATGGAGCCCAGCGTGGTGCTGCAGGTGCCGCGCCAGCCGCTGCTGGACTGGCTGCAGCAGCACCCTGCGCACTGGCATGACCTGGGCGTGCTGATGTCGGGGCGCATGCGCGCGGCCTTCGCGGCGCTGGAGGACCTGGCCCTGCTGCCCGCGCCCCAGCGTCTGGCGCGCCGCCTGGTGGCCATGGCGCGCGGCTACGGCGAGCGGCTGGACGACGTGCCGGCCCGGCCGCGCCTGGATATCACGCAGGAGCAGCTGGCGCGCATGCTGTCGATCTCGCGCCAGACCACCAACCTGCTGCTGCAGGGCCTGCAGGCGCGCGGCATCATCCGCGTGCAGCGCGGCGAGATCGAGATCCTGCAGTGGCAGGCGCTGTGCGCCGAGCGGTCGTGAGAAGGCCCGTCAATGCGGCGCCACCCGCTGCAGGCCGCCTGCTTCAGACCACCAGCCCGTCTTCCACGTCCTGCACCTTGCGCCGCGCCAGTGCGAGATTGGCCTTGGCCTTGTCGAGCACCAGGTAGAGGAACAGTCCCTCGTGGTGGGTGGAGGGGCGCAGGATGTGGTACTGCTTGCTCAGGGTGATGAGGATGTCCTCGATCGCGCCCTCCAGGCCCAGCGAGCGCATGGTCTTGAGCTTGGCGCGCACCAGCTCGGTGTTGCCTGCGGCCGCCAGTTCCAGGTCCACGCCCGAGCCTTCCTGCCCCAGGATCATGCCGCTGTGGTAGTCCACCAGCGCGGCGCACATGGCGCCGTCGCAGCGCATCAGTTCATCCATGGTTTGCTTGATGTTGGCCATTGTTTTCCTAACTCCCTTGTGTTGCGAAAATGTTCGGCACCTTCGCGGTGCCTTCCTGCCGGATGCACATGAGCGGCCGGTGCCTGCCCCTGCCATCACGCTTGCTCCAGCGTTCGCGCGGCCTCGCGCGAGACGTAGAGAATCTGGCCCAGCACGGCTTCGCGCGAGGTCACCACGCTGATGACCAGCGTCAGGCCCGGACGCTGTGCCTGCAGCATGACGATGAAGCCCTCGGCCGCCTCGATCACCACGTTGGCGCAATGTCCCAGTTGGTTCTCCTCGCCGGCGATCATGCCCAGCGCCGCCATCGAGCTGGCCATGGCCGACAGCCGCGCCGTGCTGCCCTGGCCTTGCACATGGGCGGCCACCTCGAATCCATCCTCGGTGCTCACCACGCAGCAGCGCACGCCGTGCAGCCTGTCCATCAGGGTCTGCACGGCACCCTGGGCGGCAGACTTCAGTGCCGGGTCATTCTTCATGGGACTTCTCCTGGGCCAGGGCCTCGATCTGCAGCAGCAACAGCTCGATCAAGGCCACCACCTGCCGGGGATTGCGCACATCGGCAGGCACCACGGGACACAGCAGGCCGCGCGATTGCAGGTGCACGGCAAAGCCCTCCAGGTCGGGCTGCGCGCACTCGGGCATGCGGCCTACCGCCACCACGCATGCCGTGCTGCGCAGGACACCGGACAGGCCCTGGACATAAATGTCCAGGTCGGCCAGCGGATCTGGGCGGCTGTTGTCGATCAGCAAGATCACGCCCAGCGCGCCGCGCGAGAGGATGCGCCACATGAAATCAAAACGCTCCTGGCCGGGTGTGCCGTAGAGGTACAGCTTCTCGCCGTTGTCCAGGGTGAGCTCGCCATAGTCCATGCCGGCCGTCGTCAGCGCCTTGTCCAGGGTGTCATCGGTATTGCGCACATCGGTGCTGACGGGGTCGATCTCGCTGACGCAGCGGATGGCCGTGGTCTTGCCTGCGCCGGGCGGGCCGGAAATCAGGATCTTGAGTTCGCTCACGGGCGCGCTCCTGCAAATCGGGCCAGACGAAGGCGTATGCGCGCCAGCACGCCGGCTGCCGGCGCAGATTGCAAGGGCTCTGGTGCTCGGATGGCGTGCTGCGTGCGGGCCGAGGCCCAGCGCAGCAGACCGGCGGCATCCAGCTGGTTCAGAAAGGTGGCGCAGGCCTCGGGCGGCAGGCCCGAGCGCTGGCACAGCGTCTGCAACGTGGTGGGCTGGCCTGTCAGCAGCGTGGCCAGGCGGATGTGCTGCGGCTTTGTCAGCAGTTGCGGCGGCGGCCAGCGCAGCAGTTGCAGCAGCATCAGTTGATGCTGCATGTGCAGGTCGCTTTCCCGCGCCTTGCCGCCCTGATTGCCGCGCAGCGACAGCACGCGTGCGCCCATGGCATTGAGGCAATCCTCCAGCGTGCCGGCGCGCAAGGGCAGGCTCAGATGGCCGCCGGCAGGGAAGGCGCCTTCCGGTTGCGCGCCGACCCGCAGCGTCAGTGCGGGCGGCGCAGGCGGCGGCTCGGACACTTCACCGTGCACCACGGTCATGTCGGCCGATGATTCCCGCCATGCCCAGCGGTGCCGCGTGCGGTGATTCACCATCTGCACATAGGAGCGGAACAGCTTGGCATCGCGGTCCGACAGGCCGTGCAGCATGAATGTCAGTTCGGCGCGCTCATCCATGCCCGGCTTTCCGGGGCGATCGTCCGTTGCGCCCTCTGGTGTGATCCATGTCCATGACTTGCCTCTTTCTCATGCATCCGGGGTGGCCCGGCTTTGCGGGATGGCCTGGTCCCGGCAAAAAGGGGCCCGGCGATCGAGGGGCGAATGATAGGAATGGCGCTGGCGGCCGGTTCGCCCGGTCCTCGGAGAAAATCAGAGTCCTCTGACCACGAATCAGAGGAGTCCTATCCCGATCCGCCGTGCCACCACTACATCACCGTTTTGTGAGCCAAGGTGACGGGCGATCAAGCAGCTGGCAGGGTGGAAAAAACCGGAATATTCCGTTTTTTCCATGGAGGCCATGCTCACGCTGTGGTTGCTGGGGTTTTGGGCTTGCTTTTGTGTTTGAGGCGGGAGCCCGCACCGCCGCGTCCAGGCCTGCCGCTACCAGGAACCGGGCAGTCGCAACTGCAGCATTTCCAGGAAGGACTGCGCCGCATGCGGCAGCGTGCGGCCGGCCAGGGTCTGCACCTCGATGTCGCGCAGGTCCATGCCCCGGTCGCTCAGGGCCACTGCCACCAGTGCGCCCGTGGCGATCATGTGGCGCGCGGCGATCTCGCTGGCCACGGCCACGGCGGCGCCCTGGGCTGCAAAGTCCAGCAGGGTCTTGCCGTGGTTGCTCTCCATCACCGGCATCAGCATCAGGCCCTGGCGGCTGCAGGCCGCGTCCAGCAACTGGCGCACGGCAGTATCGGCCGGTGTGAGTGCCAGGGGGTGGCGCACCAATTGGGCCAGCGACAGGCGGCGTGCCTGGGCCAAGGCATGGCCGGGCGCGACCAGGGCCACCAGCGGCGCCGCCACGCGGCAGGCCACGGCAATGCCTTTTTCCGGCGCGCGGCTGAAGCACAGGCCGATGTCGGCCGTGCCGCTGCGCACGGCCTCGGGCACGGCAGGCGTGGGAAGCACCATCACCTCGAAGACGATGCCGGCATGCGCGCGCTGGAACGCTGCGCACAGGCGCGGCAGGAACTCGTTGGCAAAGGCGTCGGAGCTTGCGATGCGCACGCGGCCGCTGCGCAGCCCCTGCAGGGCCTCGATCTCGCCCAGCGCGCGCTCGGCATCCAGGCCGGCGCGGCGCACATGGTCGGCCAGGATCTCGCCGGCCGCATTGAGCACCATGCCGCGCGGGTGGCGTTCGAACAGCGGCGTGCCCAGCAGCCCCTCCAGCGCCGCGATCTGGCGGCTGATGGCCGAGGCCGCCACATGCAGCCGCGCCGAGGCCTCGGTCAGCGATCCGCATTGTGCCACTTCGTGGAAGTAGCGCAGCGCGGTGTCCTGCAAAAGAAGGTGGCGGGCGTCGGGCATGTCGCCCCGATTGTCATCAATTTGCCGCGGAGGCAACGCAGGTTTGCAAATTTGCTGATGGCGGCAAAGGGGCGGGGGTTCTAGGATGGCCTGTTGCGGCGCTGCAGGGTGCAGCGGCTGCAGCCGTCCAACCCCTGTCCAGGAGTGTGCCCATGAAGGCATTGCCCAGCGTTTTACTTCCACGCCGCGCCATCGTGGCTGCAGCCTGTGCCCTGGCTGGCGCCATCGCCCTGCCCGCCATGGCCCAGGGTCATGCGTCCTGGCCCTCGCACCCGGTGCGCCTGGTCGTGCCCTTTCCGGCCAGCGGCGCCACCGACCTCGTGGCGCGCGTGGTGGCGCAGCGCATGTCCCAGGACCTGGGGCAGCAACTGGTCATCGACAACCGACCCGGGGCGGGCGGCACCATCGGCGCGGGCGAGGCCGCCAAGGCCTCGCCGGACGGCTACACGCTGCTGTTCACCACCAGCAGCACGCATGCCATCTCGCCGCACCTGATGACCCGTCTGGCCTACAAGGCCGACAAGGATTTCACGCCCGTTGCCGAGATCGGCGGCGCGGCCAGCATCCTGCTGGTCACGCCCTCGCTGCCCGTGCGCAACGTGCAGGAGCTGATCGCCTATGCCAAGGCCCATCCGGGTGCCCTCAACTACGCCAGCAGCGGCAACGGAACCATCGTCCACCTGAACGCGGCGGCCTTCGCGGCGCGCGCGGGCCTGCAGCTGACCCATGTGCCCTACAAGGGCACGGCCCAGTCCATCACCGACCTGGCCGCTGGCCAGGTGCACCTGCTGTTCGACTCCATTCCCACCGGCATGCCCCATGTGGCCAGCGGCCGCCTGCGCGCCCTGGCCGTGACCGGCGACAAGCGCAGCGCGCTGGCGCCCGAGCTGCCCACGGTGGCCGAGTCCGGCCTGCCTGGCTATTCTTCGGTCACCTGGTTCGGCGTCTATGGCCCGGCCGGCATGAAGCCCGAGCTGGTGGCGCGGATCAATCAGGCCTTCAACAAGGCCATACAGAATCCCGAGGTGGTGGCCAGCCTGGCCAAGCAGGGCGTGGAGGCCGCATCGCCCCGCACGCCCGCGCAGTTCGCCGCCATGGTGCAGGCCGACAGCGCGCGCTGGGCGCAGGTCATCAAAGACAACAAAATCACCCTTGACTAACCTTTTCCCCATCGAGACATGACAAGCACCATCAAGGACTGGACACTTCCCTACGCCTCGCACCGCTCTTCGGTGCTGGGCCGCAACATGGTCTCCACCTCGCAGCCGCTGGCCGCGCAGGCCGGCCTGTCCATGCTGCTGGCCGGCGGCAATGCCGTGGATGCGGCCATTGCCACGGCCATGGCGCTGACCGTGGTCGAGCCCACGGGCTGCGGCCTGGGCAGCGATGCCTTCTGCATCCTGTGGGACGGCAAGGAGCTGCACGGCCTCAATGCCTCGGGCCGCTCGCCCGAAGCCTGGACGCCCGAGTACTTCTCCGCGTTGGGCGGCATCCCCGAGAAGGGCTGGAACGCCGTCACCGTGCCCGGCGCCGTCTCGGCCTGGGTGGAGCTGTCGCGCCGCTTCGGCAAGCTGCCGTTCGAGCAATTGGCCCAGCCCGCCATCCGCTATGCGCGCGACGGCTTTGCGGTCTCGCCCACCATCGCCACGCTGTGGGCGCTGGGCGGCGCCAAGCTCGGCGACCAGCCCGGTTTTGCCGAGTGCTTCCTGCCCGGTGGCAAGGCCCCCAAGGCGGGCGAAGTCTTCCGCAGCGAAGCCCATGCGCGCACGCTGGAGGAGATCGCCGCCACCAAGGGCGAATCCTTCTACCGTGGCGCACTGGCACGCAAGATGGCCGAGCACGCCAAGGCCTGCGGCGGCGCCATGACCGAGGCCGACCTGGCCGCCCACCAGGCCGACTGGGTCGGCACGGTGTCGCAGACCTTTGGCGACTCGGTGATCCACGAGATCCCGCCCAACGGCCAGGGCATTGCCGCGCTGATGGCGCTGGGCATGCTGGACGCACTGGGTGTGGGCGCCGAGCCGCTGGACGGCGTGGAGTCCGTGCACCTGCAGGTCGAGGCCATGAAGCTGGCCCTGGCCGACCTGCACGAATACAACGCCGACGGCGACCACATGCGCGTCGAATCCGCCCATCTGCTGGACGCCGGCTACCTGCGCGAACGCGCGGCGCTCATTGACCGCGAGCGCGCCAGCGCGCCCACCTACGGCGCACCGCGCCCGGGCGGCACCGTCTACCTGGCGGCGGCCGATGCCAGCGGCATGATGGTCTCGTTCATCCAGTCCAACTACATGGGCTTCGGCTCGGGCGTGGTCGTGCCGGGCACCGGCATCAGCCTGCAAAACCGCGGCCACGGCTTCACCACGCAAGCCGGCCATGCCAACGAGGTCGCGCCGCGCAAGCGCCCCTCGCACACCATCATCCCGGCCTTTGCGATGAACGCGGATGGCACGTCCCAGATGGCCTTCGGCGTCATGGGCGGCCCCATGCAGAGCCAGGGCCACCTGCAGATGGCCCTGCGCGTGCTGCGCTACGGCCAGAACCCCCAGGCCGCCGCCGATGCGCCGCGCTGGCGCGTGACGGGCGGCAAGGGCGTGGCCGTGGAGCCCGCCTTCGATGCCGAGGTCGTCGCCGCCCTGCGCGCACGCGGCCACGAAGTCACGGTGGAGGAAGGCCATGGCGTCTTCGCCTTCGGCGGCGCACAACTGGTGCTGCGCGACGGTGACCACTACATCGGCGGATCGGACCCGCGCAAGGATGGGGGCGTGGTGGCGTTCTGAACGGGGGCTGTGTCCGGCAGCCTCATCCCCAGCGCAACACCCAATCCGCCCGCCCCCGCGTTGCCGCAATGCGGCGCGCATGGGGCTCGTCCACCTGCGCCACCCAGTCGCGTGCGGCCTGGGGGCTGCGGCCGTGGAGTTCGTGGCGGCGGGTCAGGCGTTCGATGCGAAGGCGGTCGTCCATGTCCACGTACCAGACCTCGTGCAGCAGCGCGCGCACGGCATGCCAGTGCGTGCCCGGCGCATCCTGTTCATCCATCAGCAGGTAGTTGCCTTCGGTGATGACCAGGGGCACGCCGGGCGCGATGGCGATGGCGCCTGCAATGGGCTCCTCGATGGCGCGCCGGAACTCGGGGGCGTAGACCGTTTCACCGGCCACGGGCGTGTGCAGGCGGCGCAGCAGGGCCACGTAGCCGGCCGAGTCGAAGGTGTCGGGTGCGCCCTTGCGCTGCGCACGGCCCAGGCGCTCCAGCGCGGACTGCGCCAGGTGGAAGCCGTCCATGGGCACGGCCGCCGCCAGCGGGCCCAGAGCCTGCAGCAGGGCGGCGCAGACCGTGCTTTTGCCTGCGCCGGGCGGGCCTGCCAGGCCCAGCAGGCGGCGCGGGCCGGAGCGTGCCAGCGCAAGCGCACGGGCCAGGGCTTCGGGCGGCAGGATGGCTGTCATGCGCGTGCCTGCTGCGCGCGGGCCAGCCCGTCTGCCATGAAGCCACGTGCATGCAGGGCCAGGTCCATGCCGTCCTCCCACATGGGGCGCCAGATGCCCAGGGCGTTCGACAGCTGCTCGTTGACGATGGCCGAGGAGAAGCTCTCGAAGGTCACCGTGCCCTGGTAGCCGATCTGCGCGAGGGCACCGAAGAACTGCGTGAAGTCGATGTGGCCCGCGCCCAGGTAGCCGCGGTGGTTCTCGCCGATGTGCACATAGCCCAGCCGCTGGCCGCAGGCCAGCACGGGCGCGGCGAGGTCGGCTTCCTCGATGTTCATGTGGTAGGTGTCCAGGTGCACGCAGACATTGGCCTGCTCCACTTCGTCGATGAACGCCAGCGCCTGCGTGGCCGTGTTCAGCAGATTGCTCTCGTAGCGGTTGACCACCTCCAGGCCCAGGGTGACGCCGCGCTCGCCCGCGAAGTCGGCAATGCGCCGCACGGCCTCGACCGCGTTGCGCCGGCCCCGTGGCGTACAGGGGTGACCGTATTTCGCCATGGCGCCGTAGAGGATGCCGCCGAAATAGCGCCCGCCCAGGCGCGCGGTGATGTCCACGCCCTCTTGCAGCAGGGCCAGGCCGCGCGCGACCACGGCCGGGTCTTCGCTGGAGACATCGGCCTCGAAGGTCAGGCCGCGCGAGCAGCCCACGCCCAGGCCGTGCTCCTGCAGCAGGTCGCGCGTGAGCGCCAGGTCCATGAGCCGGGGGCCGTGCAGGGACAGCTCGACCAGGCCGTAGCCGGCCTCGCAGGTCTGGCGGATCACATGGCGTGTGGAGGCCGGCGTCAGGTCGCCGGCCCAGACGAGGGCGTGGATGCCGAGGAGGTTCATAGAGGCTCCGGTTGGGGCTGGGAAGGGGCCATTGGCACGGAGGGCGACCGCGCACGGCCTCGCCAGCGCGCGAGCAGGTGGCGCGCCGCCACGGCGGCGATCATGGTGGCGCCCCACAGGGCCTGCGTGAGCTGGGCATTGGCGCCCAGCAGGTTCACCCCGCTGGACAGAACCTGCAGGATGAGCAGGGCGACGAACAGCCCCGACACCCTGCCGAACCCGCCCATGGGATCGGTGCCGCCCAGGATGGCCGCGAGCACGGTGACCAGCAGGTAGGACTGGGCATAGCCCGCGCTGGCCGAGTTGAAGCGCGCCATCATCAGCACGGCCGCGATCCAGCACAGCAGCGTGGACAGGGTGTAGACACCGATCAGCACGCGGCGCGTATCGATGCCTGCATGGCGCGTGGCCTCGGCATTGGAGCCGACCATGCAGATGGCCAGTCCGTGGCGCGTGCTGCCCAGGTACAGGCCCACCAGCAGGCACACGCCCGCGAAGATCCAGAACGGCAGCGGCAGGCCCAGCCACTGGGCGGAGCCCAGGGCCTGGAAGGACTCGGGAAAGCCTGCGATGGGCTTGCCCCGCGTGAGCCAGACGCACAGGCCGTTGATCAGCGACATGGTGCCCAGCGTGACGAGGATGGGATGGGCGTTGACGTGCGCCACCAGCCAGCCGCTGGCCAGCCCCACCAGCAGGCTGGCGAGGGCGCCCACGGTCAGTGCTGCGGCGATGAGCAGGCCCTCATGGCCCGACAGGTCCAGGCCCAGTGCCGACAGGCCCCCCATCAGTACCCAGGCCATGGCCAGGCCCGCCATGTTGGCGCTGGCGACCACGGCCAGGTTGATGCCGCCGCTGACCAGCGGCAGCATCTGCGCCAGCGCCAGCAGGCCTAGTTCCGGGATTTGCAGCAGCACCGATTGCAGCGTGCCCAGGGTGGCGAAGCTGCCGGGCAGCAGCAGCGTGAACACGGCGCACAGCAGCGCCAGCAGCGCGATCAGGCCCAGCGGCGCGCCAGTGCTGCGGTTCATGGCGCGGCTCCTGCCAAAGGCGCTGCAGGAGTGGCGTCAGCGCTGCGCTGCCGGTTGCGTCGCTGCGTGCGCTGCAGTCCCGTCGCGGCGGCGCAGGCCAGCACCACGGCGCCCAGCAGCACCTGGAAGAAGTACGGCGACACGCCCAGCAGGTTCAGCCCGTTGCGCAGCACGGCCAGCAGCAGCACGCCCATCAGCACGCCGCCCACGCTGCCCGTGCCGCCGAACAGGCTGGCGCCGCCCAGCACGGCGGCCGCGAGCACGAACAGCTCCGTGCCGACCAGGGCGTTGGGCACCGACTCGCCCACGCGGTGCGCCTGCACCAGGCCTGCGATGGCCGCCATCATGCCGAGCCAGCCATAGGCCACGCCCTGGATGGCGCCCAGCCCGATGCCCATGCGGTGCGCGGCCTCGGGGTTGCCGCCGAAGGCGTACAGGCGCCGCCCCAGCGCGCAGCGGCCCAGCAGCAGTGCGGTCAGCAGGGCGGCCGCAGCGGCCACGGCGATGGGCAGGGTCAGGCGCACGGGGTCTGCGCCGTCGGCGCCCGCGAAGCGGGCCAGCACCACGGAATCGCTCCACCAGGGCGGCAGGTCGTAGATGGACCGGCCGCCCGTGCCATGCATCAGCAGCGCGAAGTACAGGTTCAGCGTGGAGATGGTGATGATGATGGAGGTGGCGCGCAGGCGGTGGATGAGCAGGGCGTTGAATGCGCCCAGCGCCAGTCCCGTGGCCAGGCCCAGCGCGATGCTGGCCGCTGGCGGCCAGCCCAGGCGTGTGGCCGCGAGGGCCGCAAGGTACTGCGCCACCGTGGCCGTGGCGGCAAACGAGATGTCGATGCCGCCTGCGACCAGCACCACCAGCAGGCCCACGGCCATGATAGTGGTGACCGATGCGCCCTCGGCCACATCCATCCAGTTGCCCAGCGTCCAGAAGCCCGGCGCCAGGGCGCCGAACAGCAGGGCCATGGCGGCCATGGCCAGGCCCAGCCGGGCCACGGGGTGGTGCAGCAGCGCGCGTGCGTGTTCAGGCATGGACGGCCTCCTCGACCTCGCGTTCGGAATGCACTCCCGGCAGGAACTCGCCGGCGATGCGCCCGCCGCGCATGTGCAGCACGCGGTCGCAGTGGGCATGGACCTCGGCCACCTCGTCCGAGATGACGATCACCGCCATGCCCTGGGCGGCGAGCCCGTGCACGATCTCGAAGATGCCCTGGCGGTTGCCGATGTCCACGCCCACGGTGGGCGAGTCGAGGATCAACAGGCGCGGCGCGGTAGCCAGCCAGCGGGCCAGCACCACGCGCTGGGCATTGCCGCCCGACAGCTGGTGCACGGGCGCGTCCAGCGCGGGCAGGCGCATGTGCAGGCGGTCGCGCCACTGGGCCGCAGTGGCGGCGCGGCGGCTGGCGGGCAGCCAGCCCAGCGGGCCGGACAGGCGCGGCAGCATGGCCAGCACCAGGTTGTCCTGCACGGACTGGCGCAGGTTCAGTCCTATGGACTGGCGGTCCTCCGGCACATAGGCAATGCCCGCCGCCATGGCGTCGCGGTTGCTGCGCAGCGCCAGCGTGCGGCCGCCCAGGCGGATGCTGCCGCGATCGGGCCTGCGCATGCCGAACAGGCCCAGGGCCAGCTCGGTGCGGCCCGCGCCCAGCAGCCCGGTCAGGCCCAGGATCTCGCCCTCGCGCACATCGAAGCTCACGTCCTCGTAGTCGCCGTCGCGGCCCAGGCCGCGCACTTCCAGCAGCGCGGGCGCGGCGGACATGTCGCGCGCATGCAGGCGCTCATCCACTTCCTGCCCGGTCATCAGCGCGGCCAGCTGCCGGCTGGACAGCTGCGCGGCGGGCCAGGTGCCGAGCTTGCGCCCGTCGCGCAGCACGGTGACGCGGTCGGCGATCTCCATGACCTCGTCCAGCTTGTGGCTCACGAAGACGATGGCAATGCCATCGGCCTGGAGCCGGCGCACCACGGCCAGCAGCGCATCGACCTCGGCGCGCGTGAGCGAGGCCGTGGGCTCGTCCATGAACAGCAGCCTGGCCCGGGCCGCCATGCCCCGGCAGATGGCCACGAGCTGGCGGCCCGCAATCGGCAGGTCGCCCACCCGCGCATCCGGCGGCAGCGCAATGCCCAGGCGCCGCATCACGGCCTGGGCCGCCTCGCGCTGGCGCCTGCGGCGCACGGGCGCCCACCAGCGGCCCATGGCCTGGTCGAAGGCGATGTTCTCGGCCACGCTCAGGTTGGGAAACAGCGACAGGTCCTGGTAGATCACCTGGATGCCCAGGGACTTGGCCAGCGCCGGGTCCAGCCGCTGCACGGGCTGCCCGCCGATGTCGATGCGCGCGCCCGGCTGCGGCGCGTGCACGCCGCTGAGCACCTTGATCGCCGTGCTCTTGCCGCTGCCGTTGCTGCCCATCAGGCAGTGCACCTCGCCGGGCATCACGTCCCAGTCCAGCGCATGCAGCGCGGCGGCGTCGCCAAAGCGCACGGTGACCGCCTGCATGCGGACCAGCGCCGTTGTGGTGGCATCCATGGCAGCGCCCGGCTCACAGGCCCAGGCCGACCAGCCGGTCTATGGTCTGCCGGTTGATCGGCTCCAGCTTCTGTCCCTGGATGTTGCGGCGCTCGCGGTCCACCTGGACCTTGCCCAGGCCCGGTATCTCCATGCCGTCCGTGGGCTCGCGGCCGTCGATCAGCATCTTGCCCACGTGCACGATCACCTCGCCGGCCAGCGCGGGGTTCCAGATGAAGCCCTCGCGGATCACGCCGTCGCGCACCAGTTTCGCACCCTGGCCCGGGGAGAACGAGCCCACCACGGCAATGCGGTCGGCTTTGCGCGCATCGGCCACCGCGCGGCCCGCGCCAATGGGGCCCTGGCTGCCGAAGGCCAGAAAGCCCTTGAGGTCGGGGTGGGCGCGCATCAGGTCCTGGGCGCTGCGGTAGGAGTCGTCCAGGCTCTCGGCCACGCCGAAGCGTTCTGACACCAGCTGCATCTTCGGCCACTGCTTCTTCTGGTGGGCGATGGCCGCATCGGCCCAGGCGTTGTGCAGCGGCACGGTCAGCGAGCCCACGAAGACCACGTACTTGCCTTCGCCGCCCATGGCCTTGGCCAGGCTGTCCATGTGGCGCTCGCCGAAGCCCGCGACGCTGCTCAGCTCAATGTTCCAGTCCGCGCCCTTCTGGTCGGGCGACTCGTGCGTGAGCACCTTGATGCCCGCGCTGCGCGCACGCCGGAACACGGGCTCCAGCGCCCTGGCGTCATTGGGCACCACGGCGATGACCTTGCTGCGGCGCGCGATCAGGTCCTCGACCGCGCGCACCTGCTGGGCGGCATCGGCCTCGGTGGGGCCGACCATGCCGCTGGAGATGCCCAGCTCGCGGCCTGCCTTGCGGATGCCGGTCTCCATGGCGTTGAACCACGGAATGCCTCCCACCTTGGCCACCACCGACACATCCTCGGCACCGGCCGCGCCCGCCAGCACCGCCAGGGTGCAGGCCAGCAGTGCCCTCGAGAACCGGCTGAATCCATGGAACATGGCGCTCCTCCCTCTGTTTGCACAATCGATTGCGCAAACTATAGACAGATGGACTTCCATTGCCGATGCGGGATTTCCCGGGCCGCTGCTGCGTGCCGGTGCCGGTCCGCACGAATCGCAGCCGCAGCGGCTACGATGGCCGCCGAGCGCTCCCGCCCCAACCCCTGCAGAGCACCGTGAACCGCCCCCGAACCTCCACCATCTACGACCTGGCCGAACTGGCCGGCACCTCGGCCTCGACGGTCAGCGCCATCCTCAACGGCAGCTGGCAGTCGCGGCGCATCAGCGAGGAGACCGCGCGCCGCGTGCAGCAACTCGCCCAGGAACACAGCTTTGCCGTCAACCGCCAGGCCAGCGGCCTGCGCCGCCAGCGCTCGGGGCTGATCGGCATGGTGATTCCCACGCACGAAGACCGCTTCTTCGGCGCGCTGTCCCAGGCCTTCGAACGCCTGGCCCACGCGCGCGGCCTGTGCCCGCTGGTGGTCAGCACGCTGCGCGACGGCGCGCTGGAAGTGGAGACCGTGCGCTCGCTGATCGCCTTTCGCGTGGAGCACCTCATCGTCACGGGCGCCACCCGGCCCGACGCCGTCAGCGCCGAATGCCGCCAAGCCGGCGTGCGCCATGTCAACGTGGACCTGCCCGGGAAAAAGGCGCCCTCCGTCACCAGTGACAACCGCTGGGGCGCGGCCGAACTCACGCGCCTGCTGCTGGCGCGCTCCAGGCCCCCGGCAGGTGCGCCGCAGGATGCCATCTGCTTTCTCGGCGGCATCCGCAAGGAGTACGCCACCGAGCAGCGCCTGGCCGGCTTTCGCGAAGCCCTGGCGCCCCACACGCCGGTGGCGGACGAGCACATCGTCTGCTGCGGCTACGACCCCGAAGCGGCCCGCCTTGCCATGGCTGCGCTCTACCAGCGCCTGGGCGGCCTGCCGCGCGCCCTGCTGTTCTCATCGGGCATCACGCTGCAGGGCGCCATCCGCTTCCTGCGCGCACTGCCCGATGCGGAACTGGCGCAATGCAGCTTTGGCAGCTACGACTGGGACCCCTATGCCGAATGCCTGCGCTTTCCGGTCCACATGGTGCGCCAGAACGTCGAAGGCCTGATGGCCGAGGCCTTCCGCGCCATCGACGGAGAAGGCCTGCGCGCTGGGCAGGTGGTGCAGGTGCGGCCGCAGTTGGTGGAGTGGGGGGAGGGAGCGCTTCCCACACCATAGGCTCGGAGCCTCGGCTGGCTCAGTGCGCGCCGGCAGTGTCTTGCTGCGCAGTGTTGCCGACGTGTATCACGTCGCTGTCGTTGCCTGGTGCGCTCACGGATTGCCGCTGCGGGCTGGCCGCAGCAATTCCCATGGCTCCACTTCCAGGGCCCTTGCCAGCATCTCCACTTCGGTGAGCTTGGCGGAGCCGGCCTTGCCATCCTTGCCCGGCTTGCGCCGATCCGGGCTCAGATACAGGCTGATCGTTGTCTGGCCCACCCCGCATTTCTTGGCCAGCGCCATTTGCTTCAAGCCCCTTTTCTCCATGTGGAGCGCCAGGTTGTCGGCAAGGATCTGATTGAGGGAGCTTTCAGGCATTGGGCGAGTGTGCAGAACTTTGCCCGCAAAGTGGGGATTGACCGTGTGGAAAACCGGTCGCGTCGGTTCGTGATCATGGGCACACCCCGGGAATGAGGGACAGGCCGCTGTCTTGCCTTCATCGCCCTGCACCCACCAACCCCGGCATCACCGTGAAATCCACCTGCGCCTGCGCCAGCTGCTGCATGGCGGGGATCAGGGCGCGCGCGTCGCCGCGCCGCCATTGGAAGGCGTAGTGCAGGGGCGCGAGTGCGGCCTTGGGATGGGCGCCCCCGACGGCGCGCAGGCCCAGGGCGGCGATCCAGCCGGTGGGCAGGAAGCCCACGCCCAGGCCGGCACGCAGCATGCCGGCCACGGCGCCCCAGCTGTTGCACAGGATGCGTTCGCGCACGCTGGCGCCCTGGGCGAGCAGCCAGTCGTCCAGCAGGCGCGTGGTGCCGGCCTGCGGGGGCAGGGTGACCAGTGCATGGCGCTGCAGCAGGGCCGTGGCGCCCAGGCGGCCTGCGCCTGCCAGGCCCGGCGCCACGGCCCAGGCGAATTGCGCGGCGCCCACGGGGCGGGACAGCAGGCTGCTGCGCGAGGAGCGGCCCGCGATGACGGCAAAGTCCAGCTCGCCGTCGTCCAGGCGCTGCTCCAGCACGCCGCCCACGTCCACATAAGGCTCCAGCAACAGTTGCGGATGGGCCTGGCGCACGGCGGCCACGAAGGCCGGCAGCCAGGTCAGCGCCGACAGGTCGCCCACGCCGAAGCGGCAATGCCCGGCCAGCGCCTCGCGCGTGTCCAGGGCCTGGCCCAGCGCGGCCATGGCGTTGAGCACCTCCAGCGCGGCGGGCAGCAGGCGCTGGCCGGCGTCGGTGAGCACGGCGCGGTGGCCGCTGCGGTCGAACAGCGGCTGGCCCAGCGCGGATTCCAGTTCCGTGATGCGCTTGGACAGCGAGGACACGGACAGGTGCACGCGCTGCGCTGCCGTGGCGAAGTTGCTGCAGGTGGCGGCCCACCAGAAGGCTTCGAGCTGCTTGACCGAGGGGGTGGGCATGGGTTTTCATTGGCAAAAAGCGAACAAGTGCATTCTAAATAATCCGCTTTCATTCAATGGATGCGCGGCCTACAGTGGCGCCGGTTCCTGAACATTCCGAGGTCCGCTCCATGGCCGCCATCGCTTCTTCCTCTTCCTCTGCGTCCACGCCTTCGGCACCCGCCCTGCCTGCGCCGCGCGCCCCGGCCGTGCTGCGCCGCATGCTGTCGCTGCATGATTTCGAGGAGGCTGCGCGCCGCAGGCTGCCCCGGCCCATCTTCGGCTACATCGCCGGGGCGGCCGAGGACAACGCCTCGCTGCGCGACAACCGCGAGGTGTTCGGTGAATGGGGCCTGACCACGCGCGTGCTGGCCGATGTGTCGCAGCGCTCGCAGGCCGTGGAGCTGTTCGGCGAGCGCTATGCCAGCCCCTTCGGCATTGCGCCCATGGGCATCAATGCGCTGTCCACCTACCGGGGCGATCTGGTGCTGGCCCGCGCGGCGCAGCGCGCGGGCATCGTGTCGGTGATGAGCGGCACTTCGCTGATCCCCATGGAGGAGGTGGCGCGCGAGAGCCCGGCCACCTGGTTCCAGGCCTATATCCCCGGGGACCAGGCCCGCATCGACGCGCTGATCGACCGCGTGGAGCGCGCAGGCTTTCGCACCCTGGTGGTGACGGTGGACATACCGATCTCCGCCAACCGCGAGAACAACATTCGCACAGGCTTTTCCACGCCGCTCAAGCCCAGCCTGCGCCTGGCCTGGGACGGCATGGTGCGCCCGGGCTGGGTGGCGGGCACCTTCCTGCGCACGCTGCTGCGCCACGGCATGCCGCATTTCGAGAATTCCTTTGCCACGCGCGGCGCGCCCATCATGTCGTCCAGCGTGCTGCGCGATTTCTCGGCACGCGACCACCTGAGCTGGCGCCACATCGAGGCCATCCGCCGCCGCTGGAAGGGGCCGCTGGTCATCAAGGGCGTGCTCAGCGTGGAGGACGCGCTGCAGGCGCGGCGCGTGGGGGCCGACGGCATCGTGCTGTCCAACCATGGCGGGCGGCAGCTCGACGGCGCGGTGTCGGCCATGCGCATTCTTGAGGACGTGGTGGCGGCTGTGGGGCCGGACTATCCCGTGCTGATCGACGGGGGCTTCCGGCGCGGCTCCGATGTGCTCAAGGCCGTGGCGCTGGGCGCGCGCATGGTGCTGGTGGGGCGGCCCTTCAACTATGCCGCCGCCGTGGGCGGGGAGGCCGGCGTGCTGCATGCCATCGGCCTGCTGCGCGACGAGGTGGACCGCAACCTGGCCATGCTGGGCGTCAACGCCTGCGGCGGGCTGGACCGCACGCACATCGTGCGACGCGCACCGGCCTGACAGAAACCTCCACCGTCCGTTCAAAACACAGCCATTCCCAGGAGACATTCCATGAACCATTTCACTGCACGCCGCAGCCTGTGCGCCCTGCTGCTGGCCGCAGGCGCCGCACCGGGCGCCATGGCGGCCGATGCCGGCGCCTATCCCACGCGCCCCGTGCGCCTGATCGTGCCGTTTGCGGCCGGCGGCACCACCGACATCGTGGCGCGCGCGATTGCGCCGCGCATGGCCGAGGCCCTGGGCCAGCCGCTGGTGGTGGACAACAAGGGCGGCGGCGGAGGCGCCATCGGCGCGCACGAGGCCGCGCGCGCCCAGCCCGACGGCTACACGCTGGGCGTGGCCACCGTGTCCACCACGGCCACCAACCCGGCCATCAACGCGCGCCTGCCCTACAACCCGCTGACCGATTTCACGCCCATCACCAACATTGCGGCCACGCCCAATGTGCTGGCCGTGCATCCAGGCTTCAAGGCGCAGAGCTTTGCGGCCTTCGTGGACGAGGTGAAGAAGAACCCCGGCAAGCATGCCTACGGCACGGCGGGCACGGGCTCCATAGGCCACATGCTGATGGAGCTGATGTCCAGCCGCTCCGGGCTGTCGCTCACGCACGTGCCCTACCGGGGCTCGGGCCCGGCGCTCAACGATGCGGTGGCGGGCCAGGTGCCCATCGTCTTCGACAACCTGCCCTCGGCCCTGCCCTTCATCAAGGCCGGCCGGCTCACCGCGCTGGCGGTGGCCGCGCCCGAGCGCCTGGCCCAACTGCCCCAGGTGCCCACCTTCAAGGAGCTGGGGCTGGAGCCTGTCAACCGCAGCGCCTTCTATGGCATCTACGGCCCCAAGGGGCTGCCGCCCGAGATCGTGGCGCGCCTGCATGCGGCCGCCCAGCGCGCGCTGGCCAGCCCCGAGGTGCGCCGCCAGATCGAGGACACGGGCTCGCGCGTGATCGGCAACCGCCCCGAGGATTTCGCGCGCGAGATCGCGGCCGAGAATGCCCTGTACCGCAAGATCGCCACGGAGCGGCGCATCGTGGCGGACTGAACGCCAGCCGGGGGAAACGAAAAACGGGGGAATAAGGAAGGGGGGGAAGGGGGCTGCGAAAAGATTTTCGCCAACGCTGTCACAACGCGCAGGCCCCGCGCGTCTTGAAGGTATGGGCCAGCCATTCCGGCCGGCTGCCATATCCCTCAAGGAGTGTTTTCCATGACCGCTTCGTCTTCCGCTGCCACCGGCGCCCGTCCTCTTGCCGCCCCCACGCCGCGCCTGAACTTCCAGGCCGTCGCCCCCGAGCTGTACAGGGCCCAGGCCGGCATCAACGCGCTGCTCAACCAGTCCAGCCTGGGGGTGCAGTTGCTGGAGCTGGTATTCCTGCGCGTCTCGCAGATCAATGGCTGCGCCTTCTGCGTGGACATGCACACGCGCGAACTGCTGTCCCGCGGCGAGGACCTGCAGCGCATCAACAGCATCGTCACCTGGCCCGAGGTGGATTTCTACGACGGGCGCGAGCGCGCCGCCCTGAACTGGGCCGAGCGCTGCACGCGACTGAGCCAGGCCCACCCCGAGCAGCAGGACTTCGAGGCGCTGCGCCCGCATTTCAGCGAGCGCGAGATGGTGGAGCTGACCTATGCCATCGGCAGCATCAATGTCTGGAACCGCCTGTGCGCGGGCTTTTCCGCCCCCGTGGCACGCAAGCCCATCAAGCTCTGAACGCCTGCAAGCCGCTCACTCCGCCGTGAGCTTGCGCTCCTTCACCAGCCTGCCCCACTGGTCGTACTCCTTCTTCATGAAGGCCGCGAACTCGGCGCGCGTGGTGGGCTGGGGCGTGAGGCCGTGCTTGTTCAGCGCCTCCTTGACGCCGGCATCGTTCAGCACCTTGACGATCTCGGTGTTCCAGCGGTCCAGCATCGGCTTGGGCGTCTTGCCGGGTGCCACGAAGGCATACCAGTTGAGCGCCTCGAATCCCGGGTAGCCCGCTTCGGCCACCGTGGGGATGTCGGGCATGTACGCCGGGCGCGTCAGCCCCGTGGTGGCCAGCGGGATCAGCTTGCCTGCCTCGATGTGGGGCAGGGCCGTGGGCGGCGCGGCGAAGTAGCTGGTCACGCGCTCGCCCAGCAGATCCTGCAGCGCGGGCGCGCCGCCCTTGTAGGGCACATGCACCATGTCGATGCCGGCGCGCTGGTTGAACAGCTCGCCTGCCAGGTGGGAGGCCGAGCCCGCGCCTGTCGATGCGTAGTCCACCGTGCCCGGGTTCTTCCTGGCCTTGGCCACGAACTCGGCCAGGGTCTTCACGCCCGCGCCCTTGTGCACCACCAGCACGTTGGGAAAGTTCACGCCGCCCGAGATGGGCGCCAGGTCCTTGAAGGGGTCGTAGGGCAGCTTCATCAGGTGCGGCGCAATGGTCAGCGGCCCCACCGAGCCGAACAGCAGCACCGAGCCGTCGGCCGCTGCGTTGGCCACCTGCTGGTGGGCGATGTTGCCGCCCGCGCCGCCCTTGTTCTCCACCACCACGCTCTGGCCGATGTTTTCGCCCAGCTTCTTGGCGATCAGGCGCGCGGCCGCATCGGCGGCGCCGCCTGCCGCGAAGCCCACGACCAGGGACACGGGCTTTTTGGGAGGAAAGTCCTGGGCCTGCGCGCTGGCGGCCAGGGCGAGCAGGGAGGCGGCCAGGGCGGTGGCGTGCAGGAAGTTGCGCTTGTTCATCATGGGGTTGTCTCCGTCATTGGCTGGGAATCGGGGCGGATGCGGCTAGTCCGCGCCCAGCCCGATGGGGCTGGGCTGGCGCTTTTCGGTGTTGTGGCGCAGCAGCGATGCCGTGCGGAACACGCCGTGCGCGAACTTGCCGTAGGGCAGGGTGGCGAACAGGGCGATCACCGCGCCCAGGTGCACGCACAGCAGCAGGGCCAGGGCCGGCGTGCCGCGGCCCAGCCACAGCGCCATGCCGCTGGCGGCGACCAGGAACAGCAGGGCGATGAAGCCCAGGTCCATGGGCTTCTGGCGCGCGTCGCCATGCAGCGGGTGGCGCCTGCGGTTCAGGCGCCACAGGCCCGCCGTGCCCAGCATGAGGCTGGTGCCGCCCACGGCGCCCAGCAGCTTGGGCAGGCTGGGAAACTCGTAGGGCGCGGCCCAGCCGAACACGTAGTGGTAGACCGTGGCCAGCGCCGTGGCCGCAAAGCACAGCAGAAAGCCGTAGAAGGTCAGGTGGTGCAAGCGCCTGCGGCTCAGGGTGTAGGCATCGTCCTCGTTGTGGCAGCCCTCGCCGTGGCCGCCGTCCAGGTATTTGAGGCGCAGCACGTCGTGCGCGGCCTCGGCCGCCGCTGGCGTGCCCACGTCCACGCCGCCGGTGGCGGGCTTGACGTCCTTCCAGAAGCGGCGCACGCCCATGGCCAGCGCAAACACCACGAACAGGAAGACGGGCGCGAAGATGCCCACCAGCAGGTTGTGCGGGAACAGGTTGTAGAAGTTGGCGCCCAGGTCGGCGCCCCACAGCCGGCCCAGGCCGCCCTGCAGGGCCACGGCCAGCACCAGGAACAGCGACAGGCCTGCGGCCAGTGCCAGCGACAGCGTGAGTCCGTTCCTCTGGTACAGGCGCCCCAGGGCGGGCGGCCAGGCATAGTCGGCATAGGTCTGGCCGCGCACCTCGGCCATGGCCTTGGGGATGTTGATGGCGAATTCATGCGGCGGCGCGTACTGGCAGGCATGCAGGCAGGCGCCGCAGTTGTGGCACAGGTTGGCCAGGTAGTGCACATCGGCCTTGCCGAACTCCAGGCGCCGCGTCATGGCCGGGAAGACCGCGCAAAAGCCTTCGCAGTAGCGGCAGGCGTTGCAGATCTGCAGGGCGCGCGCCACCTCGCCTTCGGCGGCGGTTTCCGTGGGGGCGGGAAGGATGGGGATGACCCTGCCCGTGGCCAGGGCCTGGGCTTCTCGGGTCAGAGCGTCGAGTGTCTGCATCTGGGTCAGGCCTTTTCTGTCACTGCGCCGCGCACGGCAGGTTGTCCGGCTGCGGCCAGGGCCGCGTTGCGGCCCGCGATGCGGCCGAAGGCCGTGCCGATGGACATGCCCACGCCGGCCGTGTAGCCCTTGCCCAGCACGTTGCCGGCCATCATTTCGCCGGCCACGAACAGGCTGGTGCTGGGCTGCCCGCCAAAGCGCACGGCCGCCGTGTCGTCGGTCTCCAGGCCCAGGTAGGTGAAGGTCACGCCGGGGCGCAACTGGTAGCCGTAGAAGGGCGCCGTGTCGATGGGGCGGGCCCAGTGGGTCTTGGCGGGGGCCAGGCCCTCGGTGTGGCAGTCGTCCAGCGCCGTGTGGTCGAAGTGGCCGACGCGGCAGGCGCCGTTGTAGGCATCCAGGGTCTGCATGAAGCGTTCCTCTTCCAGGCCCAGCTTGCGTGCCAGCTCGGGCAGGGAGTCCGCCTTCACGCCCGGGAAGACCGGCGGCATGAAGCGGCCTATGGCCTTGGCGTCGATGACGGACCAGGCGGTCTGGCCCGGCTGCTGGGCCACCAGACGGCCCCAGATCGCATAGCGCTTGGGCCAGAAGTCCTCGCCCTCGTCGTAGAAGCGCTCGGCCTCGCGGTTGACCACCACGCCCAGCGAGACGCAGTCGATGCGCGTGCAGATGCCGCCGTCGTACAGCGGCGCGCGCGCGTCGATGGCCACCATGTGGGCCTGGGTGGGGTCGCCGATGCGGTCGGCGCCATGGTCTTCGAGCAGGTGGCGCAGCAGCACGCCCCGGTTGAAGGCCGTGCCGCGGATCAGGAAGTTGTCGGACGGCCACTCGCCGCGCGCGTTCTGCCCCCAGGCCTCGCGCAGCCACTCGCGGTTGGACTCGAAGCCGCCCGCCGCCAGCACGCAGGTCTTTGCGGTGATGCGCTGTTCGCCCACCCAGGCGGCCTTGAACTCGCCGCCCTCGATCTCCAGCCGGTCCACGGGCGATGCGTAGCGGATCTGCACGCCCAGCCGCTCTGCGCTGCGGTAGTAGGCATTGACCAGGGCCTTGCCGCCGCCCATGAAAAAGGCATTGGTGCGTGCCACATGCAGGGCGCCCGACAGCGGCGGCTGGAAGTGCACGCCGTGGCGGCGCATCCAGTCGCGGCAGGTGGAGGAGGCGCGGATCACCATGCGCGCCAGGTGCTCGTTGGTGATGCCGCCCGTGACCTTGAGCAGGTCCTGCCAGAACTCTTCCTCGGGGTAGGCCTCGACCAGCACGTCCTGGGGCGCGTCGTGCATGCAGCGCAGGTTGCGCGTATGGCCGGAGTTGCCGCCGCGCCAGTCGCGCGGCGCCGCCTCCAGCAGCAGCACGCTGCGGCCTGCCTCGCGCGCCATCAGGGCCGCGCACAGGGCGGCATTGCCGCCGCCTATGACCAGGACATCGGGGTCCATGGAGTTCTCCTTGCATTCGCCATCGTGGGGATTGCGAATGTAGGGAGAACGCCGCGCGGCAGGCAGGGGCCCGCCGGCATGGGGGTATCAGTCTTCGTGATGGATCAGGGCCGTGCCAGCCCAGGCGCCACCGCGCAGCAGCTGGCGCACGCAGTCGATCAGCACCACGCGCGCGGCCAGAGCCGCGGGCGACAGCTCATCCTCGGACAGGCTGCACAGCAGGTTGGTGCGCTGGGCATCTTTGTCCGTGATACGTGACCACTCGAAGCGCTGCGCGGCATCGGCATAGCGGCCCATGGAGGCCCAGGGCTGCACGGTGCTGCCCAGGCCCGCATCCACGGCCGCCATGACCATGGACAGCGAATCCACCTCCAGCACCACATGCGGCGTGAAGCGCGCCTGCGAGAAGGCCGTGTCCAGCGTGCTGCGCAGGCCGTGCAGGCCCGTGGGCAGGATCAGCGATTCGCCGGCCAGGTCGGCCAGCGCCATCTGCGGCGGCAGCGGCTCGGGGTGGTGGCCGCGCGCGCGGATCAGGAACAGTTCTTCCTCGATCAGCGGGTGCACCTGCCAGCGCCGCCCGCCTGCGCGGGCCTGCGCGCCGTGCAGGCGGGCGTCGAACAGCACGGCCATGTCCAGCGCGCGCGCATTGAGCATGTCGGTCAGGTGGCCGGACATGCCTTCCACCATGTGCAGGCGCACATCGGGGTAGCGCGCGCGCATGGCCTGCATCATGGGCAGGCCCAGCATGGCCGCGGTGGTGGGCGCCAGGCCCACGCTGACCGAGCCCGACAGCCGCGCCTGCTGCGCGCTGCGCACGGCCTGCTCGGCATGGCGCAGCGTGAGCTGGGCCTCGCGGAAGAAGGCCACGCCCGCCTCGGTGGGCACCACGCCGCGCGGCGTGCGCTGCAGCAGCCGGGTGGACAGCTCGCTTTCCAGGCGGCTGACCTGCTGGCTCAGCGCGGACTGGACCATGTCCAGGTCCAGGGCGGCGCGGCTCATGGAGCCCAGTTCGACGATGCGGACGAAGTAGCGGAGTTGTCTCAGTTCCATGGGGGCGGCGCTTGTGGATGGCAGCGGCGATTGTCGGCGCAGAGCCTGCGGGCCGCCGCAATGAGGGCTTGGCGTCAGATGCCGCGCGGCAGCAGTGCCGCCAGGGCATCGCCTATCGAGCGCGCAATCAGCTTCTGGCGCTCGCCGGGCATGCGCTCCAGCGTGGAGGCCACGCTGACGGCCGCCACGGGCTCGCCTTCGGCATTGCGCACCGCCATGCCCACGGCCAGCACGCCGCGCGTGGCGTGGTTGCCGATGACGGACCAGCCGCGCTGGCGCGTGGCCTTCACCAGCAGGGCCATGCGCTCGGGCGTCATGCCGCCGTACTGCGCCAGCACGGGCGCATTGGCCGCCATCGCGGCCTGCACCTCGGCATCGGGCAGGGCGGCCAGCAGGGCCAGTCCCGCCGCACCCACGCCCAGCGGCTGGCGCGTGCCCACCTGGATCACCAGGATCTGCACCGGATGCGTGCCCACATGGCGGGCGATGCAGTGCGATGCCGCGCCTTCGCGCACGATGGCAAAGGCCGCGTCCGCGCAGCCCGCGCTCACGCGCTCCAGCACGGGCTGCAGCCGCACGGCCATGTTGGGCTGGCCCGCGCTGGCGGCCGTGGCCGCCAGCCGGTGGCCGGCCGCATAGCCGAAGCGCCCCCTGTGCGCCACATAGCCGCTGTCCACCAGCGTGGACAGCAGGCGGTACACCGTGGCGCGCTCCAGCCCCGTGGCGCGGCACAGGTCCGCGACGCGCAGGCCCTCGCGGCCTGCGGCCAGCACGGCGTCCAGCACCTGCAGGCCACGGCGCAGCGTGCGGCTGCCGGCGTCGTCGGCGGACGCTGGAATGTCCGCTGGCCGGACGTTTGCATTGGTGCTGCGCGAAGGCATGGAAAAGAATTTCCCCCGTGGTTGCAGGCAGGGCAGAAAAGGGCCTGCGTGCAGCGCGCAGTGTGCCGCAGGCCGTCGAAAGCCCACACAGGCAGACATAAGCGGACATCAGCAGACATCAGAACGATCACCTGGAGACAAGACATGACAACCCCTGCCCGTTTCAATCCGTGGGCGCGCCGGCGCCTGCTGGCCTGTTCCTTCACCTGCGCGCTGGCCGGCATGGCCGCCGCGACCGTGGCGTTGGCGCCCGCGCCCGTGCTGGCGCAGCCGGCGGCCTGGCCTGCCCGGCCCGTGCGGCTGGTGGTGGGCTATGCGGCCGGTGGCGCCACCGATGTGATCGCACGCCTGGTGGCCGCCCGGATGGGCGAGCAGCTGGGCCAGAGCGTGGTCGTGGACAACCGCACGGGCGCCAACAGCAATGTGGGCGCCGAGGCCGTGGCGCGGGCGCCTGCGGACGGCTACACGCTGTATGTCTACACCATTGCCAACACCATCAATGCCTCGCTCTACGCCCGGCTCGGCTATGACCCGGTCAAGGACTTCGAGCCCATCGGCCTGATCGCCAAGATTCCCAACATCCTCGTGGTCAACCCGCGCCTGCCCATACAGAACGTGGCCGACTATGTGCGCCATGCCAGGCAGAGTGCGCAGGGCATCAGCTTCGCCTCGTCGGGCAGCGGCTCGTCGATCCATCTGTCGGGCGAGATGTTCCGGCAGCTCTCGGGCCTGCGCATGCTGCACGTGCCCTACCGGGGCAGCGCGCCGGCCATCACCGACCTGCTGGGCGGGCAGGTGGATTCCATGTTCGACAACGCGCCCTCGGCCCTGCCCCATGTGCAGGGCGGCAAGCTGCGCGCGATCGCCATCACCAGCGCCCGGCGCTCGGCCCTGCTGCCCGATGTGCCCACGCTGGCGGAGTCGGGGTATGCGGGCTTTGACGTGCAGTCGTGGTTCGGCCTGGCCGCCCCTGCGGGCACGCCGCCCGCCGTGATCGAGCGCCTGAACCTGGCGCTGAATACCGCCCTGGCCGCGCCCGAGCTGCGCCAGCGCCTGGGCGAGATGGCCGCCACGCCCGAGCCCGGCACCCCGGCGCAGATGCGCAGCTTTGCGGCGTCGGAGATCAAGCGCTGGCGCGAGGTGGTCAAGGCCTCGGGCGCCACGGCGCAGTAATTCGACACCCATTCGACAAAAGTTCGACACAACGGCCCCACAAGGAGACCCCCCCATGCAACCCATTGATTTTTTCTGGCGCGCGGCCGAACGCTGGCCGCAGCGCATCGCCATCGACGCACCGGGCGGCTGCATCCGCTATGACGCGCTGGCCCGCAAGGTGGCCGCGCTGGCGGCCGGCCTGCAGGCGCTGGAGCCCACCGTGCAAAGCCGCGTGGGCATCTGCGCGGGCAACAGCGCAGACCATATCGCCGCTCTGCTGGCGGTGATGGCCAGCGGCAAGGTCTGGGTGCCGCTCAATCCCAAGAGCACGCAGTCCGAGGTGCGCCGCATCATCGATGCCACCGAGCCGTCCATCGTGCTGTGCGACGTCGGCGGCGCTGCACTGGTGCAAGGGGCGCCGGGCATCCACCTGGTGCTGGGCGAGGGCACGCAGGCGCTGGAGCAGGCGCAGACCGGCGCCGCGCCTGTGGTGCCCGACCTGCCCGCCGATGCCATCCAGGCCATCAAGTTCACGGGCGGCACCACGGGCCTGCCCAAGGGCGTGATGCAGCCCTGCCGCGCCTGGATGGCCGGCATTGCCAACCAGATCCAGGCCTGGGGGTTCGATGAGCATGACCGCTACGTCATGGCTGCGCCCATCACGCATGGCACGTCCACCTATCTGCTGCCCATCCTCGCGCAGGGCGGCTGCCATGTGCTGCTCGACGGCGCGGGTGCCCAGGCCGTGCGCAACGCCTTTGCCCGGCGCGGCGGCACCGTGTGCTTCATGCCGCCCACCCTGATCTACATGCTGATGGCGCTGCCGGGCGCCAGCCGTGCGGACTTCCCCGGCCTGCGCCGCCTCATCTACGGCGGCGCCGCCATGCCGCCCGAGAAAATCCGCCAGGTGCGCGCCTTCTTCGGCCCCGTGCTGGCCACCACCTATGGCCAGACCGAGGCGCCGCAGATCCTCACGGCCATGCGGCCCGAGGACTTCGAGGACGAAGGCCTGTGGACCTCCGTGGGCCGGGCCACCTGGTTCAGCGACCTGGCCATCATGTCGCCCGACGGCCGCCTGCTGCCCCGGGGCGAGGTGGGCGAGGTCGTGGCGCGCGGCGATCTGCTGATGAGCGGCTACTGGCGCCTGCCCGGCAAGACGGCCGAGACCCTGGTGGATGGCTGGCTGCACACGGGGGACCGGGGCCTGATCGATGCGCAGGGCTACCTGCACCTCAAGGACCGGCTGAAGGACCTGGTCATCACCGGCGGCTTCAACGTCTATCCCGTGGATGTGGAAAACGCCCTGGGCCAGCACCCGGCCGTGCACGAGTGCGTGGTCTTCGGCATCCCCGACGACCACTGGGGCGAGGCCGTGCAGGCCGCCGTCCAGCTGCGCGCCGAGCTGCCCCCCGACCAGCGGCCGGACGAGGCCGAGCTCATCGCCTTCGTGCGCCAGCGCCTGGGCCCCGTGCAGACACCCAAGCGCATCCACTTCCACGCCAGCCTGCCGCGCTCGCCCGTGGGCAAGCTGCTCAAGACGGCCGTGCGCGAGCTCGCGCTGGCACCCCGCTGATCCACTGTTGATTCCGCACACCCTCACAAGGAAACCCTGGCCATGGCAACCCTCCAACCCCCCGTCACCCGCCTGTGCACCCACACCCTCACCAGCCTGCATTACCGCGATGCCGATCTGGTCGAGGACCTGATGGGCAAGAAGACCTTCACCGAGGTGATGCTGATGCAGATCCTGGGCCGCACGCCGCGCCCCGTGGACCTGCGCATCGCCGATGTGGTGCTCATCGTGCTCATGGAGCATGGCCTCACGCCCAGCGCCATCGCCACGCGCCTCATCTACATGAGCGCGCCGGAGAACCTGCAGGGCGCCGTCTCGGCCGGCCTGCTGGCCGTGGGCAGTTCCTTCGTGGGCACCATGGAAAACTGCGCCGCGCTGCTCGACCGCATCGCCGCCGCCGCCGACCCCGAGGGCGAGGCCCGCGCCATCGCCGCGCACCACAAGGCCTTGAGAAGCCCCGTGCCCGGCTTTGGCCACCACCTGCACAAGCCCGTGGACCCGCGCGCCTACAAGCTGCTGGACATGGGCCGCGCCGAACCCGAGCTGGCGGGCAGCAGAATCCGCGCGCTTGAAACACTTTCCGCCGCCGTGGACGCCGCAGCGGGCCGGCCCATCACCATCAATGCCACGGGGGCCGTGGCCGCCCTGCTGGGCGAGATCGGCGTGCCCACGGCCGTGATGCGCGGCTTTGCCGTCATCTCGCGGGCCGCCGGACTGGTGGCGCATGTGGTGGAGGAGCAGCAAAGCCCGTCGGGCCGGTTCATCTGGGAAACGGTGGAGGAAGCCATCCCCTATGCGGGGCATGCAGTTTCCGCGAACGCTGCGTGAAGAAATGACCGATGGACCACCGCGCGCCATGCCGCGAGCATGGAGTCCATGCAACACAACCATGGATTGTCCGGCGCCCTCGACGGCCTGCGCGTGGTGGACCTGTCCCGCATCCTGGCGGGGCCCTGGTGCACCCAGAACCTTGCCGACCTGGGCGCATCGGTGCTCAAGATCGAGCGCCCCGGCACGGGCGACGACACGCGCGCCTGGGGGCCCCCCTTCGTGCAGGCGCCCGGTGGCGAGGCCGTGTCGGCCTATTTCCTGTCCTGCAACCGCGGCAAGCAGTCGGTGGCGCTGGACTTCACCGAGCCGGCCTCGCATGCCTGGCTGCTGCGCCAGATCCGCGATGCCGACGTGCTGGTGGAAAACTACAAGGCCGGCGCGCTGGCGCGCCACGGGCTGGACTATGCGGCGCTGGCCGCCATCAACCCCCGGCTGATCTACCTGTCGATCACGGGCTTCGGACAGAGCGGCCCGCTGGCGCACAAGCCCGGCTACGACTATGTGTTCCAGGGCCTGGGCGGCCTCATGGGCTACACGGGCGTGGCCGATGGTGAGCCCGGCGCGGGCCCGCTGCGCACGGGCGTGGCCGTGGTGGACCTGATGACGGGCATGTATGCCACCAGCGCCGTGCTGGCGGCCGTGGTGCAGCGCCAGCGCACGGGGCGCGGCCAGCACATCGACCTGGCGCTGCTGGACGTGGCCGTAGCCATGAATGCCAACCAGGCGGCCAACTACCTGGTCAGCGGCGAGAACCCGCGCCGCACGGGCAACGCCCATCCCAATTGCGCGCCCTACGAGGTGTTTGCCTGCGAAGACGGGCATTTCATCCTGGCCATCGGCAATGACGGGCAGTTCGCCGCGCTGTGCTCCGTGCTGGGCACGGACTGGCACATGGACGCGCGCTTTGCCACCAATGCCGCGCGCCTGACCGGCATGCCGCAGCTGCGCCCGCTGCTGCGCGCGGCGCTGGGCCGCTGGCCGCTGCAGGCCCTGACCGATGCGCTGGACACCGCCCAGGTGCCCTGGGGCTGCATCAACACCATGGAGCAGGTCTTCGCCCATCCGCAGGTCCGGCACCGCCAGATGCTGCAGACGGTGGAGCACCCGCAGCTGGGCACGCTGAAGCTGGTGCGCAACCCGATGGTGCCTGCGGGCAGCGGCTGCGAGGTGCTGCCGCCGCCCGTGCTGGGCGGGCCGCCGCACGGGCTCTGAATTTTCCGGTTCGATTCAAAAAAGGAGACAAGGATGACAGTACGCAAGATCTTCCTGGCAGCGTCCCTGCTCGCGGCCATGCCCCTGGCGCATGCCTCGGGGGCTGGCAGCTATCCCGACCGGCCGGTGCGCCTGGTCGTGCCCTATGCGGTGGGCGGCGCCACCGATGTGATCGCGCGCGTGGCGGCCCGCTACCTGGGCGAGACGCTGGGCCAGCCCGTGGTGGTGGAAAACCGCCCCGGCGCGGGCGGCAGCACGGGCTCGGCCTATGCGGCCAAGCAGCCGGCCGACGGCTACACCCTGGTGATGATGGTGGAGAGCTCGCATGCCGTGAACCCCAACGTCTACGCCAAGCCTGCGTATGACCCGGTGAAGGATTTCACGCCCATCACCAACATCGCCAACGTGCCGGGCGTGATGGTGGTCAGCGCAGGCTCGGCCTACAAGAGCGCCAGGGATGTGAGCGACGCCGCGCGCGCCGCGCCGGGCAGGCTCAACTACGGCTCCTCGGGCAATGGCGGGCTCAGCCACCTGAGCGGGGCGCTGTTCGGCAGCACCACGGGCACCACCCTCACCCACGTGCCCTACAAGGGCCTGGGGCCGGCGCTCAATGACCTGATGGCGGGGCAGCTCGACGTGGTGTTCGACAACATGCCGTCCTCGGGCGCGCTGATCGCGGGCGGCCAGCTGCGGGCCCTGGCCGTGTCCAGCCCCGTGCGCCTGCCGGCCCTGCCCGGCGTGCCCACCTATGCCGAGGCCGGGCTCAAGCCCATGAACGACATGTCCTGGTATGGGCTGGGCGCGCCTGCCAGGCTCGATCCCGCCATTCTTGCCAGGCTCAGCGAAGCCATGCGCAAGACCTTGCAAAAGCCCGAGCTGATCAAGACCATCGAGCAGCAGGGCGCCGTCGTGGACTTCCAGGAGCCTGCGCAGTTCAGGCAGACGGTGGAGCGCTCCAACCGCGCCTGGTCCCAGCTGATCCGCGACATCGGATTCGAGAAACTTTGAGGAGATCTGCCGTGCATGCACAAGTGACTTTCCCCACCCCGCAAACCGCCGTGCTCACCATCACCGGCGGCGGCCCGCTGAACATCCTGGGCACGCCCGTGATCCGCGCGCTGACGGCGCAGCTGGCCGAACTGGCCGAGCGCCCCGATCTGCACTGCCTGGTGCTGCGCGGATCGGGCACGCGCGCTTTTGTGGCGGGGGCCGACATCCGCGAGATGGCGTCGCTCAACGCCGCCTCGGCACGCGCCTTCATCAGCGGGCTGCGCGACTTGTGCAACGCGGTGCGGCATTTTCCCGTGCCCGTGATTGCCAGGCTGCAGGGCCATACGCTGGGCGGCGGGCTGGAGCTGGCGATGGCGGCCGACCTGCGCATTGCGGCCGATGATGCCGTGGTGGGCATGCCCGAGGTCAAGGTCGGCATTCCCTCGGTGATCCACGCGGCCATGTTGCCCGCCCAGATCGGCGGCACGCGCGCCAGCTGGCTGCTGCTCACGGGCGAGAACATCGGCGCCCTGCAGGCCGAGCGCTGGGGCCTGCTCAATGAATGCGTGCCCGGCGATCGGCTCGATGCGCGCATCGCGCAGATTGCCGAGGGGCTGGGCGGGATCGGCATAGCGGCGCTGCGCCAGCAAAAGCGCCTGCTGCGCCGCTGGGAGGGCATGGGCGTGGACTCGGCCATCACCGACAGCGTGGCCGAGTTCGGCGCGGCCTTCAACACGGGCGAGCCGCAGCACCACATGCATGCCTTCCTGGAGCGCAAGCAGGCCAAGGCCCAGGCCTGAACCTGGGCCTTGGCCAGACTAGGCTTCGTCGGCCAGTCCTTTCAGAAAGCCGCGCAGCCGCTGCGCGGTGGGCGTCAGCGGCCGTTCGCTGGAGCGCACCAGCTGCAGCGGGCGCCGCGCCCAGGTTTCCTCCAGCGGCAGGCAGGCCACCGCATGCGCGGTGCCGAGCCTGCGGTAGATGCTGTGCGGAATGATGGCCAGGCCCACGCCCTGCGAGACCAGCCGCACGATGGAGGTGAAATCGTCCACGTGGATGCGGCAGCGCAGCGGCCGGCCATGGCGCTTGGCAATCTCGCGCAGGAAGGCGTAGTTGCTGCTGGTCAGCGCCATGCCCACGAAGGCATGGGACAGGGTGTCGAAGAAGCGGCAGGAGGGGCCTTCGCCGTCGTCTCGCCTCTCGCCCGGCTGGGGCACCAGCGGATGGCCGGGCGGCGCGATCACCACCAGGCGGTCCAGCGCGAAGGTCTCGCAGGCCACGGCACCGGCCATGGGCTCGCCCGCGTAGACGCCCAGGTCCGCCTCGCCCTCGGCCACGCTGGCGGCAATCGTCTCGCTGGTCTGCTCCACCAGGGTCAGGTTGACCTCGGGAAAGGCGGTCAGGAACTCGCCGATGTGCGGGCCGATGAAGCCGTGCAGCGAGGAGCTGTTGGCCGCCAGCGTCGCCTTGCCCTGCAGGCTGCTGCCCAGCAGGGCGGCCTCGGCCTCCATGCCGTCGATGGCGGCGAAGATGCCGCGCGCATGCTCCAGCATGGCGTGGCCTTCCTCGGTCAGCCGCATGCCCTTGTGCTCGCGCGTGAACAGCTGGCAGCCCAGGGCCTGCTCCAGGTTGCGCAGGCGCTGGCTGGCGGCCGAGGGCGTCAGGTGCCGCGCCTGGCTGGCACGCGAGAGATTGCCGGCCTGGGCGATGGCCATGAATAGCTTGAGATCGGTCAGGTCGTAGCGCATGGAGGCGTTTCCTAGGGGGCAGGAGGGCCATTATTCCTGCTGGCGCAGGGCTGCAAAGCCCGTGGCGCGCAGCCTTTGAAGGGCGCTGGGATAATCGCTGCCCATGACTAAACACCGCGTCGTGGTGGGCCTGTCGGGCGGTGTGGACTCCGCTGTCACGGCCCATCTCCTCAAGCAACAGGGCCATGAAGTGGTCGGCATCTTCATGAAGAACTGGGAAGATGACGACGACAGCGAATACTGCTCGTCCAATGTCGATTTCGTCGATGCCGCCGCCGTGGCCGACGTGGTCGGCATCGAGATCGAGCATGTGAACTTCGCCTCCGAGTACAAGGACCGCGTCTTCGCCGAGTTCCTGCGCGAGTACCAGGCCGGCCGCACGCCCAACCCCGACGTGCTGTGCAATGCCGAGATCAAGTTCAAGGCCTTCCTGGACCACGCCATGCGCCTGGGCGCCGAGAAGATCGCCACGGGCCACTACGCCCGCGTGCGCCAGAACCCCGGCACGCAGCTGTTCGAGCTGCTCAAGGGGCTGGACCCGGCCAAGGACCAGAGCTACTTCCTGCACCGCCTCAACCAGGCCCAGCTGTCCAAGGCCATGTTCCCCGTGGGCGAGCTGAAGAAGACCGAGGTGCGCCGCATTGCCGAGGAGATCGGCCTGCCCAACGCGAAGAAGAAGGACTCCACGGGCATCTGCTTCATCGGCGAGCGGCCGTTCCGCGACTTCCTGAACCGCTACATCAGCAAGGAGCCCGGCAACATCCTCGACGACCGCAACCGCAAGCTGGGCAAGCATGTGGGCCTGTCGTTCTACACGCTGGGCCAGCGCTCGGGACTGGGCATCGGCGGCGTCAAGGAAAAGGGCGCGCCGCGCGGCGGCGGCGACCACGAGCCCTGGTTCGTGGCGCGCAAGGAGCTGGACACCAACACGCTGCGCGTGGTGCAGGGCCATGACCACCCCTGGCTGCTGTCGCAGTCGCTGCTGGCCGACCAGGTCAGCTGGGTGGCCGGCCACGCGCCCGCCGAGGGCAAGGCCTACGGCTCCAAGACGCGCTACCGCCAGCCCGACTCGCCGGCCCTGATCTCGGGCGCCACGCCCGAAGGCTTCCGGCTGGATTTTCCCGAGCCGCAATGGGCCGTCACGCCCGGCCAGTCGGCCGTGCTCTACGACGGCGACGTGTGCCTGGGTGGTGGCATCATCGCGGCGGTGGATCCGCGCTGATGCAGCTTTGATGCGGCACTGACGCGGCATTGATGCCGGGCAGGATCCGGCCCGGCGCCATTTGCTATCGTCACGGGGGGCGGCACAACCGCCCCTTTTTCTTTTTCCTTTTGTTCTTCACGACAGCACCACAGGAGACCCCATGGCTTCATCGATTCTTGCGCGCCGGCATTTTCTGGGAGCGGCCCTGGGCGCCGTGGCCACTGCCGGATGCAACGGCGAGGTGTCCTGGGGCGATCCCATCGATCCGCCCGTGACGGACCGCGTCAAGCGTGCGCTCGATCAACTCGACGGCCAGGTGCGCGCGCAGATGCGGCGCACGGGCGTGCCCGGCGTGGCCGTGGCGGTCGTGCATGAAGGCCGGCTGGTCTATGCCCAGGGCATGGGCGTGCGCAGGCTGGGCTCGTCGCTGGGCGTGGATGCGGACACGGTGTTCCAGCTGGCCTCGGTCTCCAAGTCCGTGGGCGCCACCGTGGTGGCGCAGCAGGTGGGCCAGCGCCGGGTGTCATGGGACACGCGCGTGCAGCAGGGCCTGCCCTGGTGGACGCTGGACGATGCCGATGCCGCCCAGCGCATCACCGTGGGCGACATGTATGCCCACCGCTCGGGCCTGCCCGGCCAGGCCGGCGATGCGCTGGAGGAGCTGGGCTACAGCCAGCGCCAGATCCTGGAGCGCCTGCGCTATCTGCCGCTGCGGCCCGTGGGCACCCGGTACGCCTACAGCAACTTCGGCCTGACCACGGGCGCCGAGGCGGTGGCCGCCATCGCGGGCCAGTCCTGGGCCGCGCTGTCGCAGCAGGCCGTCTACGGCCCGCTGGGCATGACGCAGACCAGTTCGCTGTTCGCCGATTTCGAGGCGCGCGCCAACCGCGCGGCCGGCCATTTGCGCGTCAACGGCGTCTGGCAGACGGGGCCGGTGCGCCGGCCCGATGTGCAGTCGGCCGCCGGCGGCGTCAGCTCCACGGTGCGCGACATGGCGCGCTGGATGACCATGCTGCTGGACGAGGGCCGCTTCGAGGGCCGCCAGGTGGTCGATGCGCAGGCCCTGCGCACGGCGCTGTCGCCGCAGATGCTGCAGTCGCCGGCCGGCAGCGGCGAGCCTGCGCGCTACTACGGCTTCGGCTTCAACGTGGGCGTGTCCGAGGCGGGGCGCACCACCTACAGCCACTCGGGCGCCTTCGGCACGGGCAGCGCGACCAGCTTCACCGTCATGCCCGAGCTCAAGCTGGGCATCGTGGTGCTGACCAACGGCATGCCCATCGGCGTGCCCGAGATCGTGGTCTCGCAGTTCCTGGACCAGGTCGAATGGGGCCGCCAGCGCCAGGACTGGGAGAGCATCTGGACCAGGCGCCTGGCACCCATCATGCAGCCGCATGGCGAACTGGTGGGCAAGACCCGGCCCCCGTTCCCCCGCCCGCCCCGGCCGCTGGGCGCCTATGTGGGCAGCTACGCCAACCGCTTCTACGGGCCGGCCCAGGTCAGCCTGCAGACGGGTGGCGCGGGACTGCAGGTCAGCCTGGGCTCGCAGCGCCTGCTGCTCGGCCACTGGGATGGCGAGGTCTTCAGCTTTGTGCCCGAGGGCGATTCGCCGGGCAGCCTGTCCAAGGCCACGTTCGACGGCAACCAGCTCACGCTGGAGTATTTCGACGATGTGCTGACACCGGCCGGCGTCAGCGCGGGGATAGGGCGCTTTTCGCGCTGAGGGTGTCTGTGCCGGCCCGCGCCGGCGTCCATAATTCCCGCCCGGCCCGCACGGGCGGACCCTGGCAATCACACCTACCGAAAGGACGCCGCCGCATGGCCCGCGTACGTGACCCTGCTGGCTACGATGGCCAGCGCGAAATGATCCTCTCCCATGCCGCCCAGCTGTTCGCTCAGCGCGGCTATGCGGGCACGTCCATGAACGAGGTGGCCGCCGCCTGTGGCGTCTCCAAGGCCACGCTCTACCACTACGTGATCGACAAGCACGACCTGGCCGTGCGCATTGCCGAAGAGCATGTGCTGCGCCTGGAGGCGCTGGTCAACGATACCCTGCTGGCCCATGCCGATCCCGAGCAGCGCCTGCATGCGCTGATCCGAGGCTTCGGCCAGGAATATGCGCAGGCCCAGAACGCGCACCGCGTGCTCACGGAGGACGTGCGCTTCCTGCGCGAGGAAGACCAGCAGCGCATCCTGGACGTGGAGCGCCGCGTGGTCGCCGCCTTTGCGCAGACCATTGCCGAGGTGCGTGGCGAACCCGCCGATAGCGCCCTGGGCAAGCCCCTGGCCATGCTGCTGTTCGGCATGATCAACTGGACCTTCACCTGGCTCAAGCCGGGCGGCACGCTGGACCATGACGCCATTGGCACCATGGTGTCCCAGCTGTTCTTCGGCGGCGTGCACGCGGTCAGCGTGCCCGAGGGCAAGAAGCCGCACAGCAGCGGCCGGGCCTAGGCCCGGCGCCCGCGCCTCACCACCTTCGCTGCACGACCACGAAGCGGTCGGCCACGAAGGCCAGCGTGGTGTAGCTGGCATTGGCGGCGGGGTTGCCGCCCGTGGCGTGGAAGTCCGAGAAGCCTGCCGACTGGTTGACCATCACGCCCTGCGTGAGGTTGATGGACAGGGCCACGCGCGAGCGCAGCGCCGAGGCCGCCACGGCATCGACAAAGGCCGCATCCGTGGAGTACACCCCCAGCGTCATCGCGCCATGCGCGCGCACGCTGCGCTCGGCCAGCTCGCGCGCGGCCTGGGCCGAGGGCACGGCCACCAGGTAGGAGACGGGGCCGAAGCATTCGCGCTCGTAGATGGCGGCGTCTGCCACGTCCAGCGCGCGCAGCGCGGGCGTGCGCACCTCGGCCTGCGGGTACTCGGGATGGGTGAGCTTTTGCGAGGCGCGCACGGCCCGGCCCACGGTGGCGGCCTGTTCCACGCGCTCCACGGTCTGCGCAGAGGCAATGGCACCCAGCACGGTGAAGGCCACCTTGGGCTCGGCCAGCAACTGGTCGATGGCGGCGGCCAGGTCGGCGCCCACCTGCTCGAAGCTCTTGCGGCCCTGGTCGGTGTCGATGCCGCCGGCCGGTATCAGCAGGTTCTGCGTGGTGGTGCACATCTGGCCGCTGTACAGCGACAGCGACAGGGCCAGATTGCGCAGCATGCCCGCATAGGCATCGGTGGACTCGATCACCACCAGATTCACGCCGGCCATCTCGGCATACAGGCGTGCCTGCGGCGCGTTGGACTGCAGCCACTGGCCGAAGGCATTGCCGCCCGTGAAGTCGATGGAGGCCACGGCCGCGTGCGTGGCCAGGGCCTGGGCCAGCTGGGGCTTGTCGCTCACGGCCAGGGTCACGAGGTTGGGGTCCAGGCCCTGCTCGGTCAGCACGTCGCGCAGCACGCTCACGGTGAGTGCGGCCGGCAGCACGGCGTTGGGGTGGGGCTTGACGATCACGGGGTTGCCCGTGGCCAGCGCGGCGAACAGGCCCGGGTAGGTGTTCCAGGTCGGGAAGGTGGCGCAGCCGATGACCAGGGCCACGCCGCGCCCCACGATCTCGAAGCGCTTGTTCAGCACGGCGGGCGCGTTCTTGCCCTGGGGCTTTTCCCAGACGGCCTCGGCGGGCACGTCGGCCATGGCCTTCCAGGCCACGGCAATGGCTTCCAGCGCGCGGTCCTGGGCATGCGGGCCGCCGGCCTGGAAGGCCATCATCGCGCCCTGGCCCGTGGTCAGCATCACCGCATGCGCGATCTCGAAGCTGCGCTGGTGGATGCGCGTCAGCGCCTCCAGCAGCACGCCGGTGCGGCCCTGGGGACCGAGGGCCTGCCATGCGGGCTCGGCCGCCTGGGCGGCGTCCACCAGCGCCTGGGCATCGCACTCGGGGTAGCGGATGTCCAGGGCCACGCCATAGGGCGACTGCTCGGTGGCCACGCGGGCGCGTTCACCGGGCTGCTGCAGCGGATAGTCCTTGCCGAAAAGCGCCTGCACGGCAGCGTGGCCCTGGGCCTGGGCGGTCTCGCCATACACCTTGGGCGAGGGCGCCTCGGGGAAGGGCGACCAGTGCCCCCGGCGGGACAGGGCCTGCAGGGCGTTGTCCAGCAGGGGGCGGTGGCGTTCGTAGAGGGCGTGGGTTTTGGCGTGGGCGGGCATGGGATGTCTCCTGGGTTGGAATGTTGCGTCGTTATCAGGTGCGCTATCAGGGTTAGTACCGGACAACAAGCCTTGTTGCTCAAGAAAGCTGCATCTTATAATCCTACCGTCCGGTCGGTCAATTATTCTGAACCCCTTGCCTCACGACGCCAGAACCCCGATGAACAAAGACCTGCGCTCCGCCCCCGGCGAACTCGACCCCATCGAAACCGCCAGCCGCGACGAGATCGCCTCGCTGCAGCTGCTGCGCCTGCGCTGGTCGCTGCAGCACGCCTACGACAACGTGCCCCACTACCGGCGCGCCTTCGACGAGAAGGGCGTGCATCCGTCCGACCTGCGCACGCTGTCCGACCTG
>JAITUC010000046.1 GCA_031286585.1 Delftia acidovorans | reverse complement strand
AAGAGCGTGGCTCTGTCTGCGCTCAGCGGTGGCATCACCAAGGGCCTTGCAGGAACGGAACTGCTCGGCGGAACGGACTGGCAATCGGCAGCTATGCGAGCAGCTACGGCCAATGCCATGACCCAGGGTATTGGCGTGGTCACGGGGCTACAAGACCGATTCGACTGGAAGAGTGTGGCAGCCAGCGCAGCCGGTGGCGCCGTAGGCAGCTATGTGGAGGGCCAGCTCAAAACCTACACCATGTTCAACGGAGGGGGCAATACAGCAGCAGATCTTGCGCGCGGAACAATCAGTGGGTTCGCTGCTGGCACGGCAGCGGCCTTGGCGCGTGGTGGGCGCATTAGCATTCAGCAGGTGGCGACCGATGCATTTGGGAATGCGTTGGGTTCCAGTCTTGCCGAAGCCATCAGTCGGTCCCCAGTACAGGGTGATGGCCCTTGGTCTGCCAAGGACTACCGAAATGGTTCGGACGTGGAAAGCGATCGCATGACCAACCTCAACGGGTTCATGAACGCTTTCAACGCCCAGAGCAACAGCAACGACTACCCCGGCGTGCAACTGACCTTTAACGGCAGCGGTTCGGAACTCGGCGGCGTGAATTTCTCAAGTGACCGCTTGCCATCCATGTACCCAGCGCCTCAAATGATCCGCAGCGGCTCTACTGCCGACAGTCGGTCATTTGAAGAATGGGACACAGGAGCGATGGCCTTCGGTGTGCCCCCACAATCGGCCATTGTCGGTGTACCGTTGGAACCCTTGAGCGTAGGCAGCACAGGGTTGCGGTACGGCTCCATGAAGGCGGATCAGGGCTACTGGGCTTCGTTGAGCGGCATTGCAGGTAGCGGCTTGTCATTTACCGACAAGGTGGGCATGGCATGGGGGACGACAAAATACTACTTACGCAACTCGGATCAGGCGCTAGGAGGGGTGCAGATGATCGGTGGCGGGCTTGAATTAGTTGGTGCGGCTGGCCTGAGTTCCACCGGCCTAGGCGCCGTAGTAGGTTTACCCATGGCGTTTCATGGTGGCGACAGCATTGGTACAGGATTCAGCCGCATCATGGGACATGGTGATGGTTCTACCGTCACGTACAAGAGCATCTACACATGGACGGGCTCTTCCACACTTGCCAACACTTTCGATCAGGCCATTCCATTTGCGGCTGGGGTTGGCGTCGTTGCCAGCAGCATGCGCAGCGCATGGATCATCACGGCACACGATCTAGCAGCGGGCATGCGTTACGAAGCCAGCCAAGCAGCAACCAGCACGACGCCCTTCTTGAAATCCATAGCTGAAGCCAATGGCGGCGAAATGCTGGGCCTGCAGCACAGCTTGAAAGCGATTGATTCATTGACGCGCAAGATCAGTCAAAATTCAACAGACAAGGTCAATGACGCACTCCGCTATACCATGAGCTTTGATGAAGCGAATTTCACAAGCGGCGTGAGAAACACGCTGAACTCCCTAAAGGCCCAAGGATACCAACAAATAGCCTTGAATAATACCTTTAAAGCAGGACGCCCCTACTTGGGAATCAATAGCACATATCTCACTCCTGAGGCTCAAATATTTGAACTTCAGTTCCACACGCCAGCTAGCTTTCAAATGAAGGATGTGATTAACCATCCGCTGTATGAGTTGCAGCGTGTATTGCCAAAGAACGATCCCGCATGGCAATCTCTGCAACAACAGATGATTCAGAACTCTTCGACAGTCCCAATCCCTTCTGGCTCATCTACGATAAAGAGATTTAAATAGCTTATGAACCAATATAAATATTATTTAGCCCGTAGCGGTGTAGGTGATCCGCATGAAATTTATCGTGGTGACGCTGTCGGATATTCCGAATTCACGTCTGCTGCTCTCTGGCGAGCGAAGAAGGATGGTACTTGGTCAGATCATTCCGATGACACTACATGGGTCTGCAATCTCATGATGAGAGGCGACTTTGATCCAGAGGATGACGAAATCACCGAGGAACAAGCCATAGCCTATCTTAAGCAATGGCGCTCAGGCACATGGCCTGGGCGAGAATAGAACTTTCTTCGCGTGTGTCAGACTGAGGGAGTAGCGGCCAACGGGACGGGTGCGGTTGCCTGCCATGCGGCAGGAAATTTTCTGGACGATGCGGTGGGTCAATGCCACGCGCACCACCTACAAGTACCAGTTCAACGGCAGCTACCAGCAGACCGAGTCCACCACCATCCAGGGGGGCCGCACAGCCACAACCAAGACATTGCGCGATGCCAACGGCTTCATCCACAGCATAGAGCAGCAAGGCAGCGTCTACGACACCCGGTACAACCGCGCTTTCGTGAACGACGCCCAAGGCAATGCCCTGTACGTCAACCAGAGCGCAGGCACCACGGCCGACAAGGGCGGCCGTATCCAAAATGAGCCCAGCGGCTTCTTTGGAGGCTTCATCGGCGACGCCATCAACCCCGGCCACGTGCAACGACAACTGGTGGCCAACGGCGAAGTCCTGGCCCGCTACGGCGACGCCCCCGACTCGGAGAATCCGCCCAAGGCTGGAGACGTCCCCAAATACGTCAACACCGCCGAATTCCACCTGAACGCCCCTGCCCTGAAGCTGCGCGACACCAGCTTCAGCGCCATGAACTACACCGTGGTCGGCGGCGAGACTCTCAAGACCATCGCCCGCAATGTGCTGGGCGACAGCAGCCTGTGGTGGCGCATAGCGGAAGCCAACGGCCTGGCCGTCTCGGGCGACGGTGAGCTGCAAGCAGGCCAGACCCTGAGCATCCCAAAGCTGGCACTGAACGCCAACAACGCCGACACCTTCCAGCCCTATGACCCGAGCCGGGCCACGGGCAGCCTGCGCTCGGTGCTGCCCGCGCCAGTTCTGGCAGCCCTCAGCGCCCAGCCCTTGAAGCGCCCAGCACTGCCTTGAGCAACCCATCCTGCCCCCGCAACAGCCGCTTGGCCAGCGCCTGGAAGGATTCCAGGTCCCGGATCTCTCCGCCGAGGATGGCCTGCGCATAGCGGCCAGAGAGGTTGAAGGCATCCAGGCGCAGGGCGCGCTCAATGTGTTGCTGGGCCTCTTCCGTGCGGCCCTGCAGGGCCAGGGCTACGGCCAGGCCGCCATGGCTTTCGGCGAAGTTGCGGTCCAGGTCCAGTGCGCTGGTGAAGCTGCGCTGCGCTCCCTGCAGGTCGGAGGACAGCAGTTGCGCCCAGGCCTTGCCATGCCAGGTGCCGATATGGCCGGGCATGGTGGCCAGGGCATTGTCGAAGTGGGCCAGGGCCGTGGGCAGGTCGCCGGCCAGCAGATCGGCCATGGCATGGGCGGACCAGGCGCGGCCGTCGCGCGGGCTGATCTGCAAGGCGGCGCGGGCCTGCGTGCGGGCCTGTGCCGCATCCTGGCGGGCCAGCGCCAGCGAGGACTGGGTGACCAAGGCCTCGATGGGCCGGTCGTCAGGCGTGGCCTGCTCCAGCGCACGGGCGGCCCATTGGCCTGCACGCTCCAACTGATCCGCATCCAGGGCTGCGAGGCTGGCCACGCCCGCGGCGGCGGCGGGCAGTTGTTGCCTTGCATCCGCAGCGCCAGCCCAGGCCACGGCCTGATCGACATGGCCTGCATGGTGCAGTGCACGCAGCCACAGGCAGGCCAATGCGGCCGACACAGGGTGGTCCAGATCCTGCAGCCGTGAGGTCAGCCTGTCTGCGCAGTCCTGGTAGCGGCCATCCTGGAAGGCGATCCAGGCCAGGTTGTGCAGCACGGCGTCGGTGAATTCTTGGGGTGCGCCGTCCAGCGACAGCAGGGCATCCAGCAGTTCGGCAGCGAGCTGGTACTGGCCCTGGGCCAGCAGCAGGTCGCCTTCGCGCAGCGACCAGGCCAGGTTGCCGGGCTGCAGCGCCTGGGCGTGTCGCAGGTGAAAGGCGGCACGCTCCCATTGGGCACACTGCAGCGCCGCTCCAAAGGCCTCGGTCAGCAGGCCAGGGTTGGACGGGTCTTCACGCAGATAGGCTTCCAGGCGTTCCAGCCTGGCCGTGGAGCCTTCGTCAGGCTGGGGAGTTTGTGCGCTCATGGATGTTCCCTCGGATGGTGGTGATTGTCAGGGCAGCCACGGGGGCTGAAGCTGTGGTGGGATTGACGGGTATGGGCAGGCGTCTAGAGGAAGACGTCGCAGGGCGGCCCCTGTCCCAGCATGTGGCGCAGCTTGCCCAACCCCTGGCGGTGCAGCTGCGAGACCCGGCTGCGCGAGACGCCGAGCATGGCGGCAATCTCGTCGAACGGGATTTCCTGCTGGTAGTGGTAGCGGATGACCTTGCCCTCCTGGGCTGGCAGCCGTGCCAGTGCCTCGCGCAGTTGCTCCCGCCAGCGTTGCAGTTCGGTCTTTCGGAAGTACAGCACGTCGGGGGAGGCGCCCACGGCGGCAACGTCCCCGCCTTCGGCTTCCCCGTCGGCGGCGACCATGCCGGTGTCCTCCAGCATGACACCCAGCGCAATGCCTATGCCGACTTCGGCCAGGTAGGCCAGCAAGGTGCTCTGGCGCGAGCGGGCCGCCGGGCCGCGCGCCGTTGCCCGGCCTTCATCGAAGGGATGGGACGCCGCTGCGTCCAGCGCCGCAGATTTGACGCTTTCGAGCCGTTCGGCCTGAAGGCGCTTGCGGGCCGCGATCTGCTGGCTTTTCTCGGTGGCTGTCTCCAGGCCGTTGAGCAAGGCACCACGGATGCGATGGGCCACATAGGTCTTGAACTGGGCGCCACGCTCCGGCTCGTAACGGTCCACGGACTCCATCAGGCCCAGGCGCGCCAGTTGCAGGTAGTCGTCAAACTCCACATCGGCGTGGATCCGGCCGCGGTAGTGCACGGCAGCCAGGGTGCGGGCAAAGGGCAGGTAGTGCAGCACCAGCCGCTCGCGGGCCGCCGCATCGCCTGCCACGCGCCAGCGCGACCACAGTTGCGCCTCTTCCTCCCGGAGAAGATCCGTGCTTGCGGAAGGTGCGGCGGCAGCCATGGCGGGCAAACGCGAAGGCCTCAGTGAAAGCTGCCTACCAGCGCACGCAGCAGCAGGCTCCAGCCGTCGATGAGGATGAACATCAGCACCTTGATGGGCAAGGCGATGGTGGTGGGCGGCATCATCATCATGCCCAGCGTCATGAGCACGCTGGAGACGATCAGGTCGATGAGCAGAAAGGGCAGGAAGACGACAAAACCGATCTGGAAGGCGGCGCGCAGTTCGGACAGCATGAAGGCCGGAATCAGTTGCACGTTGCTGATGTCGTCCATGGACGCGGGCGGCTCGGCCTTGGACAGTTCGACCATGAGGGCCAGGTCCTGCTCGCGCGTCTGGCGCACCATGAAGTCGCGCAGCGGCGCCATGCCCTTGGCAAAGCCTTCCTGCATGCCGGCGCGGCCCTCCATGAAGGGCTGAACGGCTTCGCGGTTGACCTGCTCCAGAACGGGCGCCATGGTGAACATGGTGAGGAACAGCGCCAGTCCGATGAGCACGGTGTTGGGCGGCGTTTCGTTCATGCCGATGGCGTGGCGCAGCATGGACAGCACGATGATGATGCGCAGGAAGCTGGTCACGCAGACCAGCAAGGCGGGCAGCACGGCCAGCAGGGTCAGGCCGATGACGATGCGCAAGGCCTGCGATGTCTCCGTGGAGGCACCTGCCTTGCCGCTGGCCTGCGCATAGGCGGCGCCCGCCATGAACAACAGGGCACCCACGGCTGCGGCCCTGCGCAGGCCCTGACACAGGCCCTGGCGCAGGCTGCTGGATGCGGCTTGTGTCATGGCGTGCCGTCCTTGCCTTCGTTGGTGGACAGGCCTGGCTGCGCCGCGCTCTCATCCAGCGGCGCCTCGGCCAGCAAGGCGATGGACTGGGGTGCGCAGCCTATCAGCAGCCGCCTGCCCTGCCAGGTCACCTCGTGCACGCTGTGCTGGGGTGTCAGGCGTGCGCTGGAGACCAGGCTGGTACGGAGCTCCTGCTTTTTTTGCAGACTGCCCATCCACCGTCCCAGCCAGCCCGCTGCCGGCGCCTTGCCCTCGCTGGCAGCGCCGCCCGGCCGGCACTTGCGCCAGGCCACGAAGACCAGCAGCAGCAGGACGATGAAAACACCCATCCACGCCAGTTCCTCGGCGGGCGTGCCAGGAACGGGCGCTGGCTCACGGCGCAGGGGGATGGACTCCGGCAGTGCCACGGTCATGGATGGGCCTTGGCTTGAAGTCCCAGCGGCGTGGGCAGCTCCGTCAGGCGCACGGCGAAGCGGTCGCCCACAGCCACCAGTTGACCACGCGCAACCACCTGGCCTTCCACCAGCAGGTCCACGGCCTGCTCCACAGCCGTGTCCAGCACCAGCACCTGCTGCGCCTGGGCGCCCAGCAGTTCACCGACCGTCAGCGTGGCAGTGCCCACGCAGACCTGCACGGTGGTCTTGACCTGGTGCAGCGGGTGCAGGCTGGGTACCAGTGGCTGAGAGGAAGCGGAGGAAGCCGGGGAAGGGGCAGCAGCATCCAGCTCGGCAAGTTCAATGCGCTGCATGCGCGGGGCCGGAGACGGAATGGACTGCGCGCCAGGAGCTTGCGGCGGCGTGTTCTGCAAAGACATAGACAGTTCAGGAAGATGTGTTGGAAAGGGGTTGAAGCTCGACGCCCAGGTGGCCTTGCGACTGCCCCAGCCAGCCGGTGCACAGGAGCTCACCGGCATCCATGCCCTGCCGGGATTGCAGTCGCAGCAGGGCAGGCTGTTCCAGCGCGTGCGTCAAGGTGATGACATCGCCCGGCGCCAGCGATTGCAGCTGTCCCAGGCTTAGTGATATGGGGTTGAGTTCGAGGCGGACCGTCACCGTCTGGCTGTGCAGGGCACTTGCCACCGGCACCAGCGGCACCAGGGGTGTGCGTACGGCGCCTTCGGCCTGATCCCGCGAGTCGGTATCCAGCTCGCCGCACGAGGCGAGGACTTGCTCCACGGCAGATGCGTTCAGGCGCAGTACCCAGCGCAGCCCGCCCCAGTCCAGCGCCAGGACAACGGCACCGGACCAGGGTCCGGGGGCAGCGCCCTGACGTTCCCCCAGGGCGGCGCCCGCCAGCTGATGCAGCCTGCCATTCAAGGACTGCCAGGCCTGTGCGCACAGCCCTGCTGCCATATCCAGGGCAGGTGCTGCCGGGCCGCGCCGGTCGGGATCGGCCGCCGGCTGGCCGAACAGGAGCGCGTGCAGAGCGCGCGGCGCGGCCTGTTCGTCCAGCATGTCCACGCTTTCGCCATCATTGCCACCGGGGTCCTGCACGCGCAATGCCGCAGGCGCCCCCGGGGCATCGCCATGCACGCTCCAGTCGGCATGCCACTGGAGCAGCACGGCCTGCACGGCGTCGCAGACGTTCTCTTTCTGGCGGGCGCTCCAGACCCGCAGCGGCCTGGCCCGGGCCGAGTCCTGCAGGGACAGCAGACCTGCAGCCACGCATTGATCCTGCAATGTACGCACCATGGATCAACGGCTCTTCATGGAGAAAAGCTCCTGCAGCATCTCGTTGGCCGTGGAGATGACCTGGGAGCTGGCCTGATAGCCGCGCTGCATGATGACCAGGTCGCTGAACTCCTGCGACAGATCGACGTTGGAGATTTCCACATAGCCCGCGCGCACGTTGCCGAAGGCGCCACCGGCCACACCCGTATGCCAGGCGCCGCCGTCCAGCGCCACGAATTCGTTGTTGCCCACGGTGCCCACGGCATCGACCGTGTCGAAACGCCCCAGCGACAGGCGGGGTCCCTTGCTGGTCTGTCCGTTGCCATAGGTCAGCACCAGGGTGCCGGTCGCATCGAAGGAGACAGAGCTGAGTTCCGCCGGCGCATAGCCGTCCTGGGACGCAAAGGCCAGGGTGGACAGGGTGCCCGAGGCGAAGGAGGTGACATCGGTGCTGAAGTCCAGCGTCACTGGCATGGCGGCCTGGCCGGCAGGCGAGTAGGTGAAGGACAGCCTGGAGGTGGCTGCCGTGGGCTTGCCGTCCTGAAAGACGATCTGCTTGGTATCGACAAGGGTGGTGCCATCCATCAACTCCACCTTCCAGCTGCCTGCCGTGGTGGCATTGGTGTTGGTGAGCTTGAGGGTCAGCAGATGCTCGCCGCCCGCCGCGTCATAGACGCGCACGCCGTTGACCGTCTGGTCCGTGCCTGCGCTCGACAGATTGCCCGTGAATTTGGCGGAGGTCGTGGCCTTGCCCGTGGTGGTCTTGAGATTGGCGATGCTGATCTCGGTCGCCGCGCCGTTGGTGCCCACGCCCATGACCTTGGCTCCGCTGCCGCTGACGAGCACGCCGGTCTTGTCGAACTGGAACTGGCCCGCGCGCGTGTAGCGGATGCTGCCGTCCTCGGCCTTGAGCATGAACAGTCCCTGGCCGTCCATGGCCAGGTCCAGTCCATTGCCGGTCTGGCGCAGTTCGCCGGGCTTGAAGGACATGGCCGTACCGGTGGTAGTCACGCCATAGCCCATCTGACCGAACTGGCGGCCCGAATAGCCTCCGCCCGCATAAAAGGCATCGGCAAAGCGCAGCGTGGAGCTTTTGAAGCCGGGCGTGTTGAGGTTGGTGGTGTTGTTGGCGATGACACGCAGCCCGCGCGAGAAGCTGGCCAGGCCCGTCATGCCGACGTAGATGGATTCGATCATGGAATGTCCTCGGGATGGGAGCGCTTCACCGCACTGCGGTGATCTGGCTCAGGGCGATGTTCTGGAGCGTGGCGCCGGAGCTGGTGCGCACGGTGATGGAAGGCGAATCACCAGACAGGGACAGCGAGGCCACGGTGCCGGTCAGCGAGGAGCCTCCCGTGTTGATGTCCACGGTGCGGCCGATGAGGCCCACGGACTGCAGGGCTGCCTGGTTGCTGATCAGGGTGGCCATCTTCTGGTTGAGCTGCTGGGTTTGCTCCAGGCTGGTGAATTGCGCCATCTGGGCCATGAACTGCTGGTTGTCCATGGGCTTGAGGGGATCCTGGTAGGTCAGCTGGGTCAGCAGGATCTTCATGAAATCCTCCTGTCCCAGGCTGTTGCCGCGCAGTCCCGTGGTGGCGCTGCCGATGCTGTCGATGCTCATGAAATCTCCTTGCTGGAGGATGGAAGGAAAGCCGGCATGCCCGGCGTGGCCGAGGCATACCTGTCGAAGAGGTCCGAAAACCCATGCAGTGCACGGCCCGCGCCTGCCCGGGCCGTCGCGGCATCGAATACCACCTGCCCGTTGCAGACCACCCGGCTGAGCTGCTGGCCCTGGTCGCGCAGCAGGCGATGCAGCGAGTACACGACGGCCTGCGCCTGCACCCCCACCTGCTGGGCGCTGCCGTCCAGGCCCAGCCACAGCTGCACGCCGCGCTCCGTCCACTGCGCATGCATGCGCATGCCTTGTGCCTGTGCGGCACCCTGCCAGCGCGCAATGGCAGGGCCTGACGCGGCCGAGGGGCTTGCCGGCGATTGCGACGCACGGGTCGACGGCCCATCTGCGCCTTGCACGGGAGTTGCCGGGGCCGCTGCGTCGCGCACGGCCAGCAGGGCAAGCACGGCGGATGGCGAGGCAGGCAAGGGCACAGCCGTCTGCACCGCCATGTGGATAGGCGGACGAATGCCCGCGTGCTCTGGTGCGGCTGGAGCCGCTGCAGTCGCCGATGCCGCAGATGCCTGCTGCGCCGCCGCTGCGGACATGGCCTTGGAAAGGCCGGGGGCACCGCCCTCGCCGACCGATGCCGACGCCGCGTCAGCGCCGGCGGCGGCATAGGCAGCCACGGCTGCAGAGGAGTCGCCCATGGACAGGCCGTGGCCCGACCGCGGCGACAGTGACTCCCACGTTCCCGAATGGCCAGCCGCCAAACCGGGGGATGCTTTCTCGGCCAACGCCGGCGCAGCGCCCGAAGCCGACGCAGTCCGGGTGATCCCGGAGTCGGTCGCGGCCACTGAACGCGCCTGCGCCTGGGCCTGCCCGGGCATGGACATCTGAGGCTGCCGCTGTGCAGCCTGCGGCGTAGCAGGACCTGGCGCACCAGCTTGCACGGGGCGCGCCTGCGTCTTGGGGTTGTGCTGCGCAATGTCACCTGTCGCCGTGCCGAACGGCTGGAACCAGCCTGCCAGCTGGGCCCGTTCCATTTCCCGCAACCAGGCCTGACGCGAGCGCTGTCCCGTCGGTGCCTGATCCTGCGGTGCACCGCCGCCCTGCCCCACGCCTTTTTCACCGAAAGGGAGCGCAGGCAAAGCGGGCAGGCCTGAGGAATGAATATCGAGACTGTTCATTCGGACTGCTCCACGCGGAATTCACGCAGTGGCTGGCGCATGGCCAAGCGGCCTACCCAGTCACGGTCTGCCTCTGCCGCTGCAGCGCGCCCGGCTTCAAGCGCATATTCATGCAGGGCCTGTGTCCTGTGCTCCAGCAGCCCGTCGATGCTGCGCTGCTGGGCAAGGCACTCCGCCTGGAGGTCGGCCTTCTGCGCACGCAGAGCCTGCACTTCCTGCTTCTGGCTATCGATGCGCGCGTGCAGGCCGGACAGGAAAGCCAGCCCCCTGCGGTGAAGCAGCGGATCAGGGCGCGAGTGCAGCGCCTGCCGCATTTGGGCGGCATGTGCCTGCATGGAGGCCTCTTGCTCCTGCAAAGCGTGTTCGGCCTGGGCCAGGCTGTGCTGCAGTCCGGTCATGCGCGCCTGCAGCCGTTCCATCTGCCACTCCTGCTTGCGCAGATAGGGGGTGAGCGCATAGGAAAAGCCGCGCAGATCCACATTCGGCACGGATTGCGATGCGGACTGTCCATGTCTGGTCATCGCTTGCCTTTCTGAGGGGTCAGCGAGAAGCTGAATTTGGCCGGCGACCGGGCCGGCGCCGCCGCTGGGGCGGGTGCGAGCAAAGGCCCTGCCTGCACGGCAGGCCTGTCGGGCCACAGCAGCTTGCGCAATTCGCCCATGGCCTGGCTGCGGGAGATTCCGCCCTCGGCCTGGCTGAGCCATTGCTTCAGGCCCGGAGCCAGCAGCAGCGCCTGGTCCAGTTCGGGGTTCATGCCTTTTTCGTAGGCGCCGATGTCCACCAGCTGCCGGTTGCGATCCAGCAGGGCGAGATGGCGCACCGCATCGGAAATCAGTTCGCGCTCCTGCGGCGTGGTCAGGTCGGGCAGCAGCCGGCTGGCGCTGCGCAGCACGTCGATGGCCGGGTACTGGCCTTCATGGGCGATATGCCGCGACAGCACCACATGGCCATCGAGGATGGAGCGCAGGCTGTCGGCAATGGGCTCGTTCATGTCGTCCCCTTCCACCAGCACGGTCAGCAGCGCGGTGATGGAGCCTCCCGACGGCGCCGTGCCACAGCGCTCGCACAGCTGGGGCAGCTCGGCGAACACGGACGGCGTGTAGCCGCGTGCCGTGGGCGGCTCACCTGCGGCCAGCCCCACCTCGCGCCGCGCCATGGCCAGGCGCGTGACCGAATCCATGGTCAGCAGGACCTGGCGCCCCTGGTCGCGGAAGTACTCGGCAATGGTGACGGCCGCATGCGCAGCGCGTATGCGTGCCAGGGCCGGCTGGTCGGATGTGGCCACCACCACCACGGACCGCGCGAGGCCTTCGGGGCCGAGTTGCTTGTCGATGAATTCGCGCACCTCGCGCCCACGCTCACCGATCAGCGCAATGACGTTGACATCGGCGCTGACGTGCTGGGCAATCATGCCCAGCAGCGTGCTCTTGCCGACGCCACTGCCCGCGAAAATGCCCACGCGCTGGCCCTTGCCCACGGTCAGCAGGCCATCAAGGCAGCGCACGCCGGTCTGCAGCACCTCGTGGATGCGCGGGCGCTGCATGGGATTGATGGGCGCCGCATGCAGCGGACACTGCAGCGGCGCAACGGGATCGGGCCGCTGGTCCAGCGCATGCCCGAATCCGTCGATCACGCGGCCCAGCAGTGCGGGCCCGACGCCGAAGCTCGCCTGGCGCCCCAGTGCCACGATCTCGGAGCCTGCTGCCACGCCGTGCATGCTGCCGTAGGGCATGAGGGTGATCACGTCGCCCCTCAGTCCCACGACTTCGGCCAGAACGCCGTGCTCGGGCGACAGGGGTTCCTGCCAGCTCCCGCCACGCTCGGCAGGTCGCTGGCGCGGCAGGATGCGGCACAGCTCGCCCACCGTGGCATCAGGCCCCTGCGCCTCGATGGCCAGGCCCTGCATCTGCAGGACACGGCCCAGTCGCCGGGACAGCTCGGCCTGGCGCAGGGCGCTGCGGTACTCACCGAGAATGGCGCGCACATCAAGCAAGGGCAAGGGCACGGTCATCGTGCTGCCTCCCCTGCGGGCTTGATCGGGCCGCCGTCTGCAGCAGTTGTCTGATCGTGCTGGACTTGCCGCTGCCCCTGCCGCTGCCCATCCCGCTGCATCTCCCGCCGCACCTCCCGCGTCTGCGCCAGGCTGGCCCTGAGGGCTTGCAGTTGTACCTCCAGGCGCGCGTCCAGCGCGCCCTCTTCGGAGCGCAGCAGACAGCCGCCCAACTGCACTTCGGGATCGGCGACCCAGCGCAGTGTCTGTCTCTCGGCGGTGAAGCCCGATGCGGAAAGCATCTGGCGCAGCGGCGCATCGGACTGCAGCGCGTCCAGATCGTCGGGATGCACATGCACGCTCAAGGGCCGGCGTCCATGCCAGGCCTGCACCGTGCGCTGCAGCATGGCACGCGCCCCGTCGCGGCTGATGGCCTGCTCGCCCGTGATGCGGCAGACCGCCTCAAAGACCAGCGACAGCATGTCTTCCTCGGCATCCTGCAGGAAGCCCTCCCAGGCCTCTGGAAGTTGCTGGAGCAGCCTTTGCAGCGAATCCCGCTGAGCCGACATCTGCTGCTCACCGGCTTGCCTGCGCTGCTGCCACTCCTTTTGCTCGCGCTGCAGCGCAGCCGTGGCTTCTCGCACCTGGGCCTGCTCATGGGACAGCGCCTGGGCGCGCTGCTCGAGTTCGGCGTCCCCGGCCTTGCGCCCTGCCTTCAGGCCTTCCTCATAGGCGGCGCGGCGCTGCTGCTCCAGCCACTGGGCAGAAGGCGCAGGCGTTGCAGAAGGCGCAGGCGCTGCGGCAGGGGCCGGCGCAGTTGCATGGGCGACTGCAGCGCTCGGCGCGGCCACGCCGGCCCTGGTCGGCCTGCCGATCTTCAGCGCCTCGGGCATCCAGTCTGCGTCGCGCAGGATCAGGGGTTCGCCAGGCATCAAAGACCTCTTTTCAGCCATCGCAGCAGGCCATGGCCACGCTCATTGCCACGCCCGGCAGGCCGCACCGTGGGCACGCCACCGGCGGCATCGCCAGCGTGCTCGCAGCAGCGGCGCATGGCGGCCATCAGCGCGACAGCCATGGCGTTGTCGCCTGGAGCATCCAGGGACATGGACTCCATCAGGTCCATCACACGGCGGCGCTGGGGCAGCGGCAGCCTTTCCAGCACCAGAGGACGCCAGGGCCAGGGCCTCAGGCACAGCGCCCGTGCGACCAGCCTGGACGGCTGGCCCTGCCAGGCCCGGACCAGCGCGTCGATGCCGCCGGCATCGAGCGCCATCAGGAAAGGCGCATCCTCGGAGACCTCGGCGTGCACCGCCGGCACAGCCAGCGCATCATGCGAACGAGGTGCTTTCAGCACGCTGCCCAGCAATTCGGTGTCGGGCGGTATGCCCAGTTCCGCCAGTTCGATCAGCAAGCCGCGCAGCGCCTGCCCCGCAGGCGCCGGCATGCGCTCCAGCAGCCAATCGCGATCGGCGGGCGCCATGGCATGCAGCAGCAAAGCCGCCCTTCTCGGATCGGTCTGGGGCGCAAAAGCCAGTTCGGCGAAGCTCATGTCTGCGGCCCTTCCATGGGCCGCGCGGCATGGCCTGCGCCATCGGCATGCATCCACTGCTGCAGCTTGCGCAGGGCCGCTTGACGCTCGGCATCGCTCAGGCCTGCGGGCATGGCGGACGGCGTCTTGCGGTTCGCCCGCGCGGCGCTCACGGCAAACAGTGCGACCACCAGGCACAGGACCACAGCCGCCGCAGCCTGCACGGGCAAGGGCAGATCGATATCGAGGCCACGGCCCTTGGGCGCGGCATGCGACGCCGCCGATGGCACCGGCTGCACGACCTGGCCTGGAGGCAGCGGCGCTTCATCCTGCTGCTGCGTGGCAGCGCCAGCTGCAGTTGCAGCCCCATTCACCGGCAAAAGCGCCTGCATGGATTGGACGACGACGGTATCGCCGCGCTCCGTGCTCGCGCCCACGGCGGCTGCCAGCAGGCGGCGCAGCTTGTCCTCCTGGCCAGCGTCCAGCGGCTGGCGAACCACGGCCACGACCTGGATACGGCGCACCGATCCGGCCTGGCTGACGATCTGCTCCACGCGCCGGCCAACCTGGTAGTCCACCTCGCGCTGGGTGCTCGCGCCACCGGCGCTGCCCGCACGCGCGGCATCGAGTGGCGGCTGGCCGCCGTCACGCACGGATTCGCGCTCCTTGACGATGACGCCACGGCTGTCTGCCGTGCGAGAGGCGGCAGGAATCACGTCCTCGGTCGTGATGCGGACCTGGTCCATGTTCAGCGTGACATCGACGCTGGCCAGCGCCTGGCCGGGACCGAAGGCGCGGTCGAGCACAGCCGCTGCCTTGCGGGCCAGTTGGGCTTCCGTGTCCTTCTTGAGTTCGAGCCGTCCCGAGCCTGCGACAGCCGCACCCGCATCGGCGCTTTCCTCGCTCGAACGGCTCAGCGCCACGCCCTGTCTGTCGACCACGGTGACATCCTGGGCCGTCATGCCCGGCGTGGCGGCCGCCACGAGGCGCTGTATGCCATTGACCTGCTCGGGCCTGAGATACTGCCCTTCCCGCAGCGTGAGGGTGATGGCTGCCTTGGGCCGCGATTGAGCCTGCTTGAACAGGCCCTGTTCGGGCAGCGCCAGATGCACCCGCACATCACGGATCTCGGACAGCGAAAGAATGGTACGCGTCAACTCGCCCTGCAGGGCGCGCTGGTAGTTGATCTTCTGCGCGAATTCGGTCATGCCGAAGTCGGTGTTGTTGAACAGCTCGAAGCCGACGGCCCCCTGCAGCGGCATGTCCTGGCCCATGAGCTTGAGCCGCGTCGGCAAGACCTGCGCCTTGTCCACCAGCAGGGCCCCCTGGGCTTCGTCGAAGCGGTAGGGAATCTTGAGCTTGTCCAGCTCGGCGCTCATGGCAGCCGCGTCCTGCGGCTTGAGATCCGAGAACAGCACCTGGTAATCGGCTCTCAACAGCCACCAGGCCAGCGCGGCGGTGCCCAGCACGATGGCGATCAGCCCGGCGATCAGGCTGGTGCGAGCGCCTCGGCCCAGGCCCTCCCAGAATTCAGTCATGTGTTTTTGCTCTTGATGCGTTGCGAAGTTCAGCGGTGTGATCCGGGGCGCGCGCAAGCCTGCTGCCTGCGCTGCCCTGCAGCGGCTACACCTGCATCCTCATGACGTCCTGGTAGGACTCCAGCAGGCGGTTTCGCACCTGCATGGTCAGCTGGAACGCCAGCCGGCTTTCCTCGAGGCGGATCATGACCTGGTGCAGGTTCTGCACATTGCCCACGGACAGCTGCTGCAAGTCCGCCTGGCTGGCCAGCAGCTGTCCGTTGACCTGCTGCAGGCCCTGGGTGACCATGCTGGAAAAGCCGGCGCCGGTGGTACCGGACGCACCAGCGCCCCCTGCATGCATGGTGCCTTGCAAAGGGGCCAGCGAAGGCTCGGCGATCGAGGACAGGGCTGCGGACACCGCACCCAGGGCTTCGGTGCTCATGCGCCACCTCCGATGGTCAATGCCTTCTGCGCCATGCTGCGAGCCGTGTTCATCGCGGCCACATTGGCCTCGTAGGCGCGCATGGCACTCATCATGGTGACCATTTCCGTGGCGGTATCCACGCCGGCATAGGAGACAAAGCCGCGCGCGTCGGCCATGGGATGGCCTGGCTCATACACCATGCGCGCCGGCTGCTGCGTGGGCTCCAGCGAGACCACGGGATTCGCCGCCAGCCCCTGGGCCACGGTTTCCGAGAAGGAGGTGCGCGCCACGACACGCAGCGGCTGGAAGAGCTTGCCGTCGGTGCCCGCCACGGTGTTGGCATTGGCCAGGTTCAGCGACGCGACCTCGACACGGGTGCGCTCCAGCGTCATGCCGCTGGCGCTGATGGCGAAGGCTTGTGAATAGTCCATGCGAAGGTTCCTCAACGCTTGCCGTCAGAGACGGCGGATGACAAAAGCGACATGTGTTGCGACAGGCCCTTGAGCAAGGCCTGGTAGTGGACGGCGTTGTGCGCCATCTGGGCCACCTCGGAGTCCAGCTGCACGCTCGCTGGCAGGCCCGCCACGTCACGCCGGGGCTCAAGGCGCAAGCTCTCCTGCGCCATGGCATCGACTTGCGCCGTGCTCAACAGCTGGCCCTGGTCCAGCTGACGCCGTGCTTCCTGCATCTGCCCGGAGAAGCTGGCCTGTACCGGGACGTAGCCCTGGGTACCGGCATTGGCGATGTTGCGTGCGATGGCCTGGTGGCGCAGCGATGCCGCATCCAGCGCCATGGACAGGCTGGCCACGGTGACGGCCTCGATTGCCTGGGTCATTGGGAGCTCCCTCCTGGAAAATGTTTACTGGACGATCAGCTCGGCGTGCAGGGCGCCGGCGGCCTTGACGGCACGGAGAATGGAAATGATGTCGCGCGTATTGGTCTTGAGGCTCACCAGGGACTGGACCAGGTCGGCCACCGTGGTGCTGCCCGACACGAAGCCCGGCACCTGACGCTCTTCCACATCCACGCGGGTGTTCGTCACCAGCGCCGTGCGCACGCCATCGCCTGCCACGCCGATGAAGCCGGGCTGCGAGGCAGTGACCTCATTGCGAATGGACAGCTTCAGATCCCCATGCGAGATGGCGACCTTGGAGATCTGCACATCCCCCCCCGATACCACGGTGCCGGTGCGCTCGTTGATCACGACCTTGGCGCGCCGGTCGGGTTCGACGAAGACCGACTCCAGCCGCGAGACGAAGGACACCAGCCGGCGCCTCTGCCCCTCGGGTACGAACAGGTCGATGCCGGAGGCATCGCGCGCCTGGGCGAGCGAGTCGCCGAACTGGCGGTTGATGGCCTCGGCGACCCGGTCGGCCGTGGTGTAGTCGGGCTCGTTGAGCACGAAGGTCATGCGGTTGTCCTGCGAGACCACCTGTGCGGTGACGCCGACCTCGACCGTCGCCCCGCCAGGAATGGAGCCGACGGTGGGGTGGTTCTTCTGGACCACGTTGCCGTTGGCGTCGTATCGGTAGCCGCCCACCGACAAGGCCCCCTGGGCCAGTGCGTAGATGCGGCCGTTGGCCGCCTTGAGCGGCATGAGCATGAGGCTGCCGCCGACCAGGCTGCGCGCGTCGCCCACCGAGGTGACGGTCACGTCCAGCGTATCGCCCTCGCGGGAGAAGGGCGACAGCGCGGCACTGACCATGACGACGGCCACGTTGCGGCTCTGGATCTGCTCCGGGGGAATGTTCAGGTTGAACTGCGACATGGCGTTGGACAGCGCCTGGCGCGCTCCCCGGCTGGAGGCCGAGTCGCCCGTGCCCGCCAGTCCAGTGACGATGCCCGTGCCCACCAGGGCGTTCTCGCGCCAGCCCTGCAACTTTCCGAGGTCCTTGACGCGCACGCTTTCGGCCTGCGCGTTCAGGGGAATCTGCAGGCTCGCCAGCAATGCAGCGCCCAGCACGCAGCTCCACAAATTCTTCATGCAATACGCCATGTCAAAGCCCCAGGTTGTCCAGAAGGCTGCGCCACCAGGGGCGGCGGCTGCGCTCGGCAAGATCGCCCTCGCCCACGTAGCTGATGCGCGCGTCGGCAAGGCGCGTGGACAGCACCACGTTGCCATCCGAGATATCCAGCGGGCGGACCCGCCCCTGCAGCGTCACTTTCTGCGGCTCTTCGTTCACGGTCAGCGTCTGCTCCCCGCCCACCAGCAGATCGCCGTTGGCCAGCACCTCCTGTACGGAAACTGTCAGCGTGGCCAGCACGCGGTTGGTGCGCTGGGTGCGTCCGCCGCCATCGAAGGTGCCGCCCAGGCCCGCTGCCGTCTGCGCCACGCTGCCGCTGCCGTGGGAAAGGTCGGCAGACAAGGCGTTGCGGCGGCGCGTGCCTGTATCGGCCGAGGTGGTTGCGCTGGAGTTCTCGAACACCTGAACGGTCAGCACGTCTCCCACGCGAAATGCCTTGTTGTCGGCCATCAAGGGCCTGAAGGTCTGCTCCTGGAACAGGCTCTCGGCATGCAGCGCACCCAGCGGTGCTGCCATGGCCCAAGCCAGGACTGCGGCCCTGGCTTTCACCGTCATCTTGATTGCCGTCGTCATGGTTGCAACTCCAACTGGCCCCGGCCCACCACGCGGACGGACAGCGCCCCCGTCGCATTGGCCGGCCTGGCACGCACGATCTGTCCGGGCTGTCCGTCCTGCAGGACTTCCACCCGGCTCTCCAGCGACAGCGGTCCCTGGCGCGTCACCAGGGTGGCCCATTCACCCCGCACCACGGCAGGCCTGGCCAGCAGGCTGTCTGCAGAAACGACGTCACCGGCCTGCAGCGCACGGCGCAGCACAGGCGCGTCTGCACCCGCTCCTGCCGATGCATCCATGCGGCCGCCACCAGGCAAGGCGGGCAGGCCGGACAGACCGGGCATTGCGGCAGTCACATCGATCTCGCGCAGTTCCATGCCATCGGCCTGCACGGGCGAGCCGGCCGGCATGGCATGCGAGGCGACGGGCAGCCGGGCAAATGCAGCCACCTCGAAGCGCACAGGAATGGCCCGCACATGGCGCTCACCCGAGAACACATCGACCCAGACCAGCATGCGCGGACCCATCCGTGTCGCGTTCGGGGGCCGCACTTGCAGGCGATGCCCCTGCACAGGCACCTCCAGGGACAAGGGCAGGGCAACGGGATCGATGTCCAGGCGTGAAAGGACCAGGCCCTTTTGCCGGGCCATTGACCGCAGGTGTTCGGCCAGTGCAGCCTGCGCCTGGGCGGCCACCTGCTCGCCCGCAATCTCCCGCGCGGCCGTGACGATGGCCGTCTGGCGTGGCCCGCGCCAGTCGATCTGGTCCTCTCTGAGTCCTGTGCGGCTTCTGAGCCAGTAGCCCAGCCGCTCGCTTTCCAGCACGGCGCTTTCTCCCGGGCGCGGAGCCTGTCCCAGCGGTATGGCCAGCGCGCGGCGCAGCATGCCCAGGTCGGAACTGGTCAGCACAGCGATGTCTGCAAGCCGCACGCTGGAATGCTGCACCGTCACCTGAGGACGCAGCTCAACGCGCAGCCACGCCTGCGCAGGCACCGCCCAGGCGGGAGCGCAGCACGCAGTCGCCAGCGCGGCCACGGGCAAGAGAGCCTGCATCCGCCTCATCGCCGCAATCCGTTGACCATGCCCATCATGTCGTCGGCAGCCTGGACGATCTTGGTGTTGGCCTCGTAGGTGCGCTGGGCCAGCATCAGGTTGACCATCTCGTCCACCATCTTCACGTTGGAGGCTTCCAGGTAGCCTTGCGCAATGTGGCCCGCACCCTCTTCGCCCGGACGCACCAGCAGTGCCTCGCCCGAAGCGGCACTGCTGCGGTACAGGTTGTCGCCCTGCGCAGCCAGTCCCTGGGGATTGGCAAAGCGGACCAGATCGATCTTGCCCAGGTCCGCAAGGCCTTGCTGGCCGGCCACGCGTGCCTGCACGCGCCCATCGGGCTGCACGACCAGCGCCTGCACATCGTCCGGAACCGCGATCGCCGGCTTCAGGGCCAGGCCCGCGGACGTGGCCAGGTTGCCGTCCCGGTTGACCGTCCAGGTGCCGCCGCGTGTGTACGCGGGGGTTCCATCGGGAGTCTGTACCTCGAAGAAACCTTCACCCTGAACGATGATGTCCATGGGCAGGTCGGTCTTCTTGATATCGCCTGCGTCGAAGAGCTTGGAGATGCCCGCCACGCCCACCCCGGCGCCCATGCGCATCACCGGCGCAAGCAGGCCCGCGTCGGGCCCGGCCAGGGCCGCCGTGCGGCGTGCCGGATCCAGGGCTACCAGATCGGAGAAGCTGACCCGCGACCGCTTGTAGCCCGCCGTGTTGACGTTGGCCAGATTGCTGGCGATGGTCTCGACGTTGAGCTGCTGCGCCTGCATGCCGGTCGCGCCGATGTACAAAGCGTCATACATGGAAATCTGTCTCCTGGAAAAAGGCCGGACGCCGTGCCGACACGATGGCTGTAGGAAAAATCAGGACCGCCTCGGTAGAGCGGCACATGAAAATGGCGCGGCCCAAAGCGAGGAACACCAAGCAAGGGCCTATGCCGGCCGCGCCGCCCCGCCGCGAGGGTGTCGCCGGCTGCCCGTACGCCCCCCTCCCTTGCGAAGCAAGTAGAGAGGCGCCGTGCAACGGGGGGAAAGCGGCGCAGCCGCTCAGGGGGAGCCTCACTGCATATCTCCCAGCTTGCGTATGGCCTGGCCGGTCATCTCGTCATAGCCCAGCGCCACTTTCTGCATGGACTCGAAATGCCGCATGGTCTGCATCAGCTGCACCATCTCGTGCATGGAGCTGACGTTGGAGTTCTCGACAAAGCCCTGCTGTATGCGGATATCGGCATCGGCAAGCTGTCCGGGCTGGCCATCGATGAACATGAGACCTTCGCCCAGGCGCCGCAGTTGCGAGGGCTGCGGCGCCTCGACCACCTTCAGCTGCGCGACAGGCCGCTCCGTGCGGCCGGCCCCATCCCCGTCGAAGATGTTTCCCTGGGCATCGATGCGCACCTGGCCTGACTGCAGGAGGATCTCGCCACCCCGCCCCATGACGGCATGGCCCTGGGCCGTGACCAGGCGCCCCTGTGCGTCGAGCCTGAAACTGCCCTGGCGCGTGTAGGCCGGTCCACCGGGCGTGCTCACCTCGAAATAGCCTGCGCCAGCCAGGGCGACATCCAGGTTCTGCCCCGTGGAGCGAAGCGTGCCGGGACGGTGGTCTGTCTGCACCAGCAGACCGGTAGCGGGCGTATGGGGCGACGCAGCCGGCGCGTTATCGGCGGCGGCGGCGGCTGCCGTGCCGACCATCGCGGCGAACGAGGGAGCGCCCAGCCGCAAGGGCCGCGCCGAGACGACCTCGCGCTGGTAGCCCGGCGTCAGGGCATTGGCCAGGTTCAGGCCTGTCCGGTCCAGTCGCTGCATGTCCTGCTGCATGGATTGCAGCGCGAGGGCGAGTACTTCTTGCATGGTCTGGGGAGCAATGGGAATGGATGGATGCGTGCCGCTAGAGGCTCACGACGGCATAGGACTTGAGCTCGATGGCCTGGGGCACCTCGGCCATGGACAGCACCCGCAGGTGGGGCATCATCCGCTCGGACAGCAGGCGTACATGCCGGCGCAGTTCGGGGGCGCACAGCAGCACGGGGAGCAGATTGCTTTTCATCATCCGCTCGGTCTGCTGCATGAGCTTGAGCATCATTTGTTCAGCCAGCTTGGGCTCCAGCGCGAAGGACGCCGGGGCGGCCGCGCCGTCGTCGGCGCGCAGGCCGGCCTGCGCGGACTGCAGGCCTTGCAGCAGCTGGCTTTCCACGGCCGGGTCGAGCGTGATGACATGCAGGGCGGCGCCTTCCCCCGCCAGCCCCTGGCAGATGGCGTGGCCCAGGCGCAGGCGCACCATCTCGGTCAGATGCAGCACGTCCTTGGACTGGCGTCCGGCATCCGCCAAGGTTTCCAGGATGGCTTCCACATGCCGTATCGACACCTTCTCGCGCAACAGGTTCTGCAGCACACGCTGTACGTCACTGACGGACAGCACGGTAGGAATCAACTCTTCCACCAGGCTGGCCTGGTTCTGGCGCACACGATTGAGCAGCCGGTCCACCTCGGCCCGCGTCAGCAGCGTGGCCGATTCGCGTCGCAGTACTTCCGTCAGATGCGTCATGAAGACAGTGGGCGCGTCCACCAGCGTGAACTTGGCGACCGTGGCGGCGGCACGCTGGTGCTCCTCGATCCAGAGTGCGGGCAGGCCGTAGGTCGGGTCCCGCGTGGGCTCCCCGGGCATTCCATCGGTCCTGCCGGTCGGATGGATGGCCAGCAGGCGGTCGGCCCGCGCCTCGCCACGCCCGCATACCACGCCGTCGATATGGATCTCGTACCGGTCCTGCCCCAGCCGCGCGACGTCCTTGAAGCGCACACGTGGCAGGACCAGGCCCAGGTCCTGGGCATGCTGCTTGCGGAAGGTGGCGATGCGATCCATGAGGACACTGCCGGGCTGGCTGACCAGGGCCGCCCACTCGCTGCCCACATGGACTTCGATGGGCTCCACCTGCAGCGATGCATAGGGGTCATCCTCCCCTTTCTGAGCCGCATCGGCTGGCTGTGCGGCATCCTGCGCATCAGCCGGCGCCGTGCCATCCACGGCGGACTTGTTGGCGTTGCGGTAGACCACCCACGCCACCGTGGCAACGACAGCAATCAGCACCAGGGTCGGCAGGGCTGGAATACCTGGAAAAAACAGCAGGCCTGTCAGCGCGGCCCCCACCAGCAGCAGCGTTTTGGGGAAGGAGGTGATCTGGCGCAGCACCTCCTGGCTCAGGTTGCCGTCCGAAGCCGAGCGCGTCACGATGATGCCGGTGCCCACGGCGATGATCAGCGCCGGGACCTGGGTGACGATGCCATCGCCTATGGTCAGCAGCGAATAGGTCTTGAGAGCCTGCGCCCATGGCAGCTTGTGCTGCATCACCCCGATGACCAGGCCACCGATGATGTTGATGAGCAAGATGATGATGCCCGCGATGGCATCGCCCTTGACGAATTTGCTCGCGCCATCCATGGCGCCATAGAAGCCGGCTTCCTTCTCGATGTTCTTGCGGCGCCGTTGTGCCTCGGCCTGGTCGATGAAGCCCATGTTCAGGTCGGCATCGATGCTCATCTGCTGCCCCGGCATGCTGTCCAGCGTGAATCGCGCCGCCACTTCCGAGATGCGCTGTGCACCGTTCGTGACCACGACGTACTGCACCACGATGAGGATGAGGAAGACGATGAGGCCGATCACATAGTTGCCCCCCACCACATAGGCGCCAATGGCGCCGATGACGCGTCCGGCGTCTCCATCCGACAGGATCAGCCGCGTGGCCGCCACATTGAGCGATAGCCGGAACAAGGTGGCGATCAGCAGCAGGGACGGAAAGGTGGAAAACTCCACCGGCCTGGCCATGTAGAAGGTCAGCAGAAGGATGAGGAAGGCGAAGCTGAAGTTGGTCAGGATCAGGAAATCCAGCAGTCCGCTGGGGATGGGCGCAAACAGCACCACCAGCACACCGAGCACCAGCAGAACCATGGCCACATCGCTGTGCCTGCCGAAAAAGCGTTGCAGGGATTTCATGGCGCAGCCCCCGCCGCCGAGCGCTCGCGCATGGCGAAGATCCACACGATGATGCGGGCCACATCGGCAAACAGGTGCGGCGGCACGTGGTGCTCCACATCGAGTTCACTGAACAGGCGGCGGGCCAGCGCAGGACTGCGCACGACAGGAATGCGGTGCCTGGCTGCGATCTGCCGCATGGCAGCCGCCAGATGGCCGGCCCCCTTGGCAACCACTTGAGGCGAGTCCATTTCCCCATGGACATAGCGCAGCGCAACGGCAACGTGTGTGGGATTGGTGAGCACCACATCGGCATTGCGGGTCTGGTGCAGGGCCTTGCTGCGTTTGCGCGCCTCACGCTGCAGATCGCGCAGTCGCGCCCTCACCCGCGGGTCACCCTCGCGCTGCTTGTGCTCATCCTTGACTTCACGCTTGCTCATGCGCATCTTCTTGGCGAACTCGCGGCGCGTGAACACCCAGTCCACGGCCGCGATGATGGCCATCAGCAAAGCCATCTTGAAGCCCAGGCTGCCCAGGTCGGCAATCAGCGTCTTGAGATAGCCCTGGGGTGACAGGCCGGAAAGGCTGTAGAACTGGGGCGCCAGGTCCTTGAGAGAGAAATAGGCGACTGCGATCAGCAAACCCAGCTTGACGCAGGCGCGTGCAGCATCAAACAGGGCTCGCATGGACAGCACGCGCTGGATGCCATTGGCAGGATTGAGGCGGTTGAAATCGGCAACCACGGGCTCCACCGAGAGAACAGGCCCCGTCTGCATCGCATTGCCGACCACGGCGGCAATCATGACAGTGCACGCGAACGGCGCCAGCCAGGCCAATGCTTCCTTGAGCATGCCGGCAATCAGGGGCCACAGCATTTCAGCGCCGGGGCCAGCCGCAGAACTTTGAATGACCAGCAACTGGTCAAGCCGGAACTGGCGAAGCGCCATATCCCATCCTTGCCACGAGAGGTAGGCAATAGCAACCGTGAACACCAGGGCCGAAACCACGTCGGAACTCTTGGAAACCTGGCCCTTTTCCCTGGCCTTTTGCAGCTTGTAAGGGGTGGCCGTCTCATTGCGGTCCAGATCCTGCTCGGCCATCAGCGCGCTCCCGCCCCATGGGACGCAGTGAGAAAGACGGCCGCCCACATGTCGAAAATTCCCATGTAGACCCGGTTCATGGCGCCGCCCATTCCTGCAAACCACAGCGACATCACGGCAAACCCGACAACGATCTTGGCCGGAATGCCCAGTACCAGCATATTGATCTGCGGAAGATTTCTGGCGACCAGGCCCAAGGCGAACTCCACAAGCAAAATACAGAACACCACAGGGGCGGCCAGCGCAAATCCAAGAATGAACATCCCGCTGGCCTGCTTGAAAACGGGGCCCGAGGCGAGAACCAATGGCCAGTTCGCACCGGCCGGTAACAGCTCGAAGCTGTAGGCGAGGGCCCGCAGCAGGCTGTGGTGGCCATCGATCAGCACGAAGCCGACCACGGCCACATAGTTGAATGCCGACACCAGCAGCGGCGCGGCCTTGTTACCCACGGGATCGAACACTTGCGCAATGCCAAACCCGATCTGCACATCGAGAAGATTGCCCGCCAGGGAAAAGGCTGCAAATGCCAGCAGCACGCCCAACGCCAGCACAATGCCCAGCGCCACCTCCACGCATGCGGCCTGGAGCAATCCACCCATGCTCAGTGCGGCCGCTGCCGGTGGCAACGACAGCAATTGCCCCATCGTCCAGGACAGGCCGATCACCAGCAGCGCACGCACGCGCCCGGGAATGGGCATGGCATACAGCACGGGCGTCATCGCCAGAACGACAGCCAACCGCAACGAGGGAAGAAAAGCTTTTAACCACGCGTCGTGAAGCCAGGCGCCAGCGATCGCCGGCAGCCAGTGATGCGGCAGGGAATCCATATCGTGGGGATTCAGAACATCGCGGGAATGCGCGTCCAGAGCTGGGTTGCGAATTGCCCCAGTTTCTTCAGCATCCAGGGGCCGCAAACGATCAGCACGACGGCAGCCACGAACAGCTTTGGAACGAAAGTCAGCGACATTTCCTGGATTTGCGTGACTACCTGCATCACGCTGATGAGCAGTCCGGTCAGCATGGTCAATCCCAGTATGGGGAGACATACGATCAGACCCGTCCAGAACAGGTCCGACATCATTTTTAACGCCAAGTCAGCACTCATGCATTCGCCTTGCAGTGTGTCTTGGACAGGGTCAATCACGATCTGCGGTCAATTGGATTTCTCAATAATTCTACATTTTTACACAACATAAAACACAGCAGACATAGAAAAATAGGACAGATCTGATAGGAGAAATGGAGTTCTATGTTTCGATCCGTCGGTCGAACTGGGCGCAAAGATCCAGCAACGGCTTGATTCAGCAGCTATGCTTTTTGAAGCATCAACAGCATCGAAATTGCAACAAACCCCTGGATTCCTCACGGGCTTGCAAGGCCACTGGCAAAGGCCCAGGCGCTACTCAGACACCAGCAGTGCACGGTCCAGGTGCTTGCGCAGAAGTTCCCGAGCTCCGTCATCAAACCCGCCAATGAAGACAAGAACGGACCCGGCAATCTGCGCCGCGCCCAGATCCGCCACGCGCAGCCGGCCTCCCACCACATGGATTTCCTGCGCAGGCTGCTGCCCGCGCAGCCGCACGATGCCCTTGGCCCGCAGCAGGGGCACAGGCAGGGTGCGCAGTGCCAGCCTGAGGCGCTGCTTGTCGAAATGCCGGAGCGTGGTGTACGAGAAACTGGTGATGCCGGCCATACCCGCGAGAGCTGCCGCGCCATCCACGCCCCTCTTCCAGACCCCACCTCCACCTCCACCTCCACCTCCACCTCCACCTTCAACCGCAAGCGCACCCAGCAGCCGCGTCGGGCGCTGCGCGTGGCGTGGCAGGGGCACGGCATCCAGGAAGACGGCCAGGGGGATCTGGCCGCGCTGTGCGGTCAGCACCATGGTGTGGGGGGCGATCTCGGCGAGACGCTGCCTTGCCTTGCCGATCATCGCAGCGCTGGCCAGGTCGGCCTTGGTCAGCACCAGCGCCGTCGCGCCGGCGATCTGGCGGCGGACCATGTCGCCGACCAGCGGGTCGCACAGTTGCCCATCGAGGTCCTGGGCGTCCACCGCCACCAGGATGGCGTTGAGCTGCAACGCGGGGTCGAGCATGCCGACCTGGGCGATGCGCACGGGATCGGAGACGCCGCTGGCCTCGATGACCAGCAGGTCCGGGCGGTCGGGCCGCGCGCCCACGGCGGCCAGGGCCTCGGCCAGCCGCCCGCCGATGGAGCAGCAGATGCAGCCGTTTTCCAGCTGCAGCACGTCGCTGCTGCGTGTGCGGATCAGGGCGGCATCGATATTGATCTCGCCGAAGTCGTTGACCAGCACGGCCACGCGCAAGCCATCGGCGCGCTCCAGCAGCCGGTTGAGCAACGTGGTCTTGCCCACGCCCAGATAGCCGCCCACGACGACCATGGGAACGGGCGCCCGCTGCGCTGCGGTGGCCGGCGTGCTCATGGCGTGGAACCGGGCGCGGGGAAGATGCGGCCGCCCAGCACGGTGCCCCAGACCTTCACGTCCTTGAGCGCCGCTGGCGCCACCGCGCGGGGATCGTCTTGCAGCACGGCGAAGTCCGCCAGCTTGCCTGGCTCGATGCTGCCCACGCGCCGCTCCAGCTTGAGGGTGCGCGCCGCGCCCATGGTGATGGCGTGCAGGGCATGGTCCACCGACAGGCGCTCGGCCTCGCCCAGCACGCGGCCCGACGCGGTTTCGCGCTGCACGGCGCACCAGGCGGTGAACAAGGGATTGATGGGGGTGATGGGCGCGTCGGAGTGCATGGAAAAGTCCATGCCCAGGCGACGTGCCGTGCCCGCCGCATTCATGCGTGACGCCCACTCGATGCCCACGGTCTGCCCGGCATGGGCATCGCCCCAGTAATAGAGATGGTTGGAGAAGAAGTTGACGCACAGCCCCAGGCGCGCGGCGCGCTGCAGCTGGGCGCTGCTGGCCAGCTGGCAGTGCTGCAGGGTGTGGCGATGGTCGGCGCGCGGGTACCTGGCCAGCAGGTCCTCGATCACATCCAGCACCACTTCGGTGGCTTCGTCGCCATTGGTGTGGATGTGCAGCTGCAGACCGGCGAGGTGGAAGGGCTCGAACAGCGCGGGCAGCTGCGACGGGGGAATAAGCCACAGGCCGTTGGGCTGCCCGCCCGCATAGCCGGGAGCGCGCAGGCGCGCGGTGAAGCCCTGGATGGAGCCGTCCACGATGAACTTGATGGGGCCGAAATGCAGCTTGTCGCTGGCCGACGATGCCGCAGCCGCGTGCACGCGCGCGACGCCGCCTTCCGGGTTGCGCTGCGGCGCAAAGGCCGGGACGATGCGCAGCGGATAGGCCGCGTCGCCCGTCACCTCGCGCAGCGCGGCCAGGCCCTGGGGCGAGAGATCGCTGACCAGGTCGGTGGCCGTGGTCACGCCCGCGAGCTGGGCCACGCGGCCGAACTTCCAGATGGCCTCGCGCTGCTCGGCAGCGGCCAGCGACAGCGCGCTGCCAATCACCTTCTGCACCGGATACATGGCGGCGAATTCCTGGAGTTCGCCCGTGGGCCGGCCCTCGGCGTCCTTGTGGATGCCGTCGATATCGGTGTCCTCGTCGATGCCGGCCAGCGCCAGCATGGCCGAGTTCACATTCATCAGGTGCACGCTGGCATGCAGGATGACGATGGGCCGCGTGCGCGAGACGCGGTCCAGCTCGCGCACCGACAGCCGACTGCTGCAGAAGAGGATGGGATCGAACCCCCAGGCCAGCAGCGTGGCCTGCGCGTCTGGCAGGGCACGCTCGGCCTCGGCCAGGCGGGCCAGCACGGCATCCAGCGTGCGCAGGCCGGGCCACAGCCGCCCGTCGGGATCGCGGCGGTCAAAGTAGCCCAGGTAGACCGCATCCCACATGGCGCCTTCCATGAGGTGGCTGTGGGCCTCGATCAGGCCGGGCATGAGCACCTTGCCGCGCAGATGGTCGATGCGTTCGGCATCGGGCCAGGCGGCCATGTCGGCCTCCCCGCCCACCGCCAGCACCGTGCCGCCCCGCACGGCCACATGGGTGGCCTGCGGCTGGGCCGGGTTCATGGTGAGGATGGTGCGCGCCGCGAAGATGCGCACGCGCTCGCCGGTGTCGTGGTTCATGTGGATGTTTTCCTCAGGCGGTCTTGACGCGTGCCGCACCCGGCAGGCAGTGGACGATGGCCGTGACCAGCAGGTTCAGCGCCAGGCTGATGAAGCCCAGGTTGATGCCGCCGAAGTCCGGCTGCTGCAGGTACAGCACGATGGCCAGCGCCTGCCCGCAGACGATGCCCAGGGCAACGGCCAGGGGCCGGATGCGCCAGCCAAACAGGATGGCCATCATTCCCGGGAAGAACTGCGTCACGCCGTAGTAGGTGGTGTTGATCAGGGTCAGCATCAGGTTGGGCGTGAGCAGCGTCATCACGATGGACAGCAGCAGGTAGATGACGATCACCACCTTGGCGCCCTGCTTTTGCTTGGCCTCGGGCAGGCCGGGCAGCAGGTTGCGCGCCACGATGGGGCCGATGGCCAGGCAGATGCCCGCCAGCACCAGCAGGCCCGACAGCGCGGCGCCTGCGGCCACCAGTCCCAGCAGCCAGTCGGGCAGCAGGCGCACGGCGGCGGCGAAGAAGGCCTCGTTGGGCGATGCCAGCTCCAGGTTCTGGCTGATGGCGTAGTACGAGGCCAGCACCAGGAACGGGTACATCAGCATGTACAGCGGCATGGCGATCTGGGTGCGGCGGATGGTGTGCGAACTCTTGGCCGTGAAGAAGTTCTGCACGGCGAACGGCATCATGTAGAAGCCCAGCGCCTGGAACAGCATGGTGCTCATGGAAAAGCGCAGCTGCGTATCGGTCATGTGGTTGCTGACCCTGGCGCTGGCGGCGGCGAACACATCGCCCACCCCGGCATGCCAGCCCACGGCCACGCCCGTGGCGATGATGGCCACCACCATGAGGACGTCCTTGAGGATGGCGATGTAGGCCGAGGCACGCACGCCCGAGATGGCGATGTAGGTGAAGGCCAGGCCCGCCGAGATCAGCAGCAGGTGCAGCGGCTGGAAGTTCCAGCCCAGCCCCTTGAGCGCCGCCACCAGCCCCGTGAACTGCAGCTGGCCCCAGGGCAGCAGGAACAGGATGGCCGAGCCGGCCACGATCAGCTCCAGCGCGCGGCTGCCGAAGTGGCCCTTGAACAGGTCCGGCAGCGTGATGGCGTTGTGGCGCAGGCCGGCCTTCCAGATCATGGGGCCGAGGAAGTAGCCCAGCGGATAGGCCAGCAGGATGTAGCCCAGGAACCAGACGCCATAGGTCGGCCCCTTGGCGTAGATGCCGCCCGGAAAGCCGACCATGGTGCCGATGCTGTAGATCTCGCCTGCGGCGAGGAAGAACACCAGGTAGGCGCCGAACTGGCGCGAGGCGACGAAGAAGTCATGCACGCTTTGCGCACCCTTGCCCGTGCGCGAGCGGATGGCCAGGTACAGGGACAGTGCGATGAAGCCCAGAAAGACGGCGGTGGTCATGGCGGTGCTCCCTTCAGGCCGACTGCACGTCGTCGGCTTCGTGGCGGTCGAACATCAGCCAGCACACGAGCATGCACAGCGAGGTCAGCACGAACCACATGAAGATCCACAGGTAGATGAAGGGCACGCCCAGCAGATGGCGATCGACGGACGCGACCCAGGGAAGCAGGCCGATCACCGCGATGTACGGGATGCCTATGCCGATGAACAGCTTGAGCATGGTTTGTCTCCTTTTGCTCCGATGAAAGAGTTGGCGGTTGTGGCCGCTCTATAGGACATTTCAATGTCCATGTCGTCCATCTTAGGAAGTGCCTACATATAATTCAAATGAGAAATTTGCCAATAAACCATGAGGACTACGCATGGATACCCAGAAGCTGCGGCACTTGCTGGCCATCGTCGAGCACGGCACTTTTTCGGACGCGGCGCGCGCCGTGCACCTGACCCAGCCGGCGCTGAGCCGCAGCATCCGCGCGCTGGAGGACGAGCTCCGGGCGCAGCTGTTCGACCGGGGAGCGCGGCGTGCCCGGCTGACGGTCTTCGGGGAACTGGTGGCCGAGCGCGCACGCCGCATGCGGCTGGAGGAAACCCAGCTGCGCCGCGACCTGGAGCTGCTGCGCGGCGGCCAGGAGGGCGCACTGGCCATTGGCGTGGCGCCGGCCCCTGCGGCGCTGCTGCTCAAGCCCTTTCTGATCCACATGGCGCAGGCCCATCCGCGCATCAAGGTGCGCACCGAGATGGGCGCCACCAGCGCCCTGCTGGAGCTGCTGCGCAATGAATCGATAGACGCCATCGTCGGCGACGCCTATGTGCTGCGCGCCGCCGATGACGTGGACATGGAGCTGCTGGGCGAGCTGCCCGCAGGCCTGGTCTGCCGCGCGGGCCACCCCGTGCTGCAGAACCCGGGCATGGACGAGATCCGCCGCTACCCCCTGGCCACCACCACGCTGAGCACGGCCATGGCGCGCCAGCTGGCCGAGCTGTGGGGCGAGGGCGCCGAACCCGACAAGCTGTTCACCCTGCACTGCAACAACCTGGAACTGCTGCGCAGCGTGACCCTGGCCACGGACACCTTGCTGTTCGGCGTGCTGTCCATCACGCGGCAGGAGCGCGCCAGCGGCGCCATGGCCGAAGTGCCCCTGCCCGCCGATCCCCGGCGCTGCGGCCGCTACGCCATGGCGCGCATGGGCGCGCGCACCCTGTCACCGGCGCTGGAAACCGTCTATGCATTCACCCGCACGCACTGGAGGGAGCTGTCGGAGCACGACCAGTGAAGCCGGGCAGGCTGAAGTCAGGGGCCGGCCTGCGCCAGCGGCAATGTCTGCGTGCGCAGCCACTCCAGCACCCGGGCGAAGCCGGCCTCGTCATGCACCGGCCTGGGTGACATGAGCACGTAGTGCGAGCCGTCGGCCACAAAGCCGCGCGGCGCGCACAGGGTGCCGCTGGCCAGATCGTCGGCCACCAGCGCCAGCGGCCCGATGGCAATGCCCGCCCCGGCAACGGCGGCCTGCAGGCTCAGGTAGAAATGCTCGAAACGGGCCTCGCGCCTGGCCCGCAGCGGCACGCCCGTCAACTCGCTCCAATGCCGCCAAGCATCGGGCCGCGATGCCGTGTGCAGCAGCACGCCGGCCAACGGCCCGGTGCGCGCCAGCTCCTTGGCCAGCGCCGGCCGGCAGACGGGCCCCACCCGCTCCTGCAGGAAGGGCTCGGCCAGCACATCAGCGCCCATGTCGAAATCCGCGCGGCGTATGGCCAGGTCGATGCCTTCACGCGCAAAGGGCACCGAGCCGCCGGCCGACACCAGGCGCAGCTCGCGCTGCTTGCCGATCGCTTCCTGCAAGGCGCTCAGGCGGGGAATCAGCCAGCGCATCAGAAAGGTGGGCTCGCAGGACAGCACCAGCGGCCGGTCCGGCCCGGCGGCCTGCCGCGCGCGGCCCAGCGCGCCGCGCAGGCGCTCCAGCGCCAGGGCCACCTCCTCGGCCAGCACACGGGCCGTGGGGGTGGCAATGATGCTGCGGTTGCTGCGCTGGAACAGCGCAAAGCCCAGCGCCTCTTCCATGTCGCGCACGGCACGGCTCACGGCGCCATCGGTCAGGTGCAGCTCGCGCGCGGCCTTGGAAACGCTGCCATGGCGCACCGTGGCCTCGAAGGCACGCAGGGCGGACAGCGGCGGCATATGGGTGGGTGGTGCCATGGGACTGGAGGGCGGCATCGGACACATCGGACACCTCGGAGAAAGGGAGTGGGGAGAGATTTCAATTGACTTTTGATCAACTGAATACTGAATCCATATCGATTTTCCGCATTGCGATTTTCATGCAAAGTACCTCCATCGATTGAGCCTTCAGCAATGACCATGAACGAAGCCCCCACCATCGCCACCGCACCCCTGGCCATCACCATGGGCGATCCCGTGGGCATAGGTCCCGAGATCATCGTCAAGCTGGCCATGGACCCTGCCCGGCCCCACGCGCCCTTTTTCGTCATCGGCGACACGGGGCGGCTGCAGCGGGCAGCCGACATCCTGGGCGTGCACCTGCACATCCATGCCATCGATACGCCGGCCCAGGTTCCCGCCACCGTGCCGCCCGCCACCCTCTTCGTGCTCCAGACCGGGGACCGGCTGCCCGCGGACCTGGCCTGGGGCCGCATCGATGCGCGCGCCGGGGCTGCCTGCCATGCCTACATACAGCGCGGCATCGACCTGGCCCTGGCCGGCGAAGTCGCAGGCCTGGTGACCGCCCCCATCCACAAGGAGGCGCTGCGCGCCGCGGGCTGCCCCCACCCCGGCCATACCGAGATGCTGGCCGAGCGCTCGGGCACACGCGACTTCGCCATGATGCTCGCCAATGACGAGCTGCGCGTGCTGCTGGTCTCCATCCACGTGCCGCTGCAGCAGGCCATTGCCGCCGTCACGCCGGACAACGAGCTGCGTGCCATCCGCCTTGCGCACCGGGCCTGCCGGGCGTTCGGCATCGCCCGGCCCCGAGTGGCCGTGGCGGGCCTCAATCCGCATGCCGGCGAGAACGGGCTGTTCGGGGATGAGGACCGCTCGGTCATCATCCCCGCCATTGCGGCCGCCCGGGCCGAAGGCATAGACGCCAACGGTCCCTGGCCGGGCGACACGGTCTTCATGCGGGCACGCCGGGGCGAGTTCGACGTGGTGGTCGCCCAATACCATGACCAGGGGCTGATTCCCGTGAAGTACCTGGGCGTCGAGCAGGGCGTGAACATTACCGTGGGCCTGCCCTTCGTGCGCACCTCGGTGGACCACGGCACGGCCTTCGACATCGCGGGCACGGGCCGTGCGGACCATGCCAGCCTGGCCTGCGCGCTGCGCCAGGCGGCGGCCATGGTGCGGGCGAGCCGCTCCGGCGCCTGCGGGCAGGCGCAGCGCCCGGACTTCATCTTCATGCTCACGCGGCAGGACAAGACCATTGCCGATGCGCGCGAGCGGCTGCGCGAAGTGCTGGCCCAGGGCGTGCGCCATGTGGGCTTCAAGGACATAGGCCTGCCCCTGCCCCAGCTGCGCGAGCTGGCCCGGGACATCCGCGCAGGCGGTGCCAGGGTCTATCTGGAAGTCGTCAGCCTGGACGAGGCCAGCGAGGTGGCATCGGCGCGCGCGGCGGTCGAGCTCGGGGTGGACGTTCTCATGGGCGGCACGCGCCCCGAGGGGGTGCTGCCCGTGCTGCGGGGCAGCGGCATTGCCTACTATCCGTTTCCCGGCAGGATCAGCGGGCATCCGAGCGTGCTTTCAGGGCCGGCCGAGGACATCGTGGCCAGCGCGCGCCGCATCGCGGGCCTGGAGGGCGTTCATGGGCTGGACCTGCTGGCCTACCGGTTCCGGGGCGACGTGCCGGCCCTGATCAAGGCGGTCTGCGATGCGGTGGACAAACCCGTGGTCGTGGCCGGCTCCATTGATCGCAGCGAACGCATCGCGGCCGTGCTTGCCGGCGGCGCCGCGGGTTTCACGATAGGCACCGCCGCCTTCGAGGAGACTTTTCCAGCCGCGCGGCCCGGGCTGGCGGCGCAGTTGCAGGCCATACAGGCGCTGGTGGACTGAGACCGGGCCGGCCACCGCGCGCACTTCCCGCACTTCCCGCACTTCCCGCACTTCCCGAACCTCCCGAACCTCCGAAATCGCCCGCGTCTGCCACGCCTCCCGCACATTCCGCCCGCCGGTGTCGCGGGCCAGCAACTGGCGCCGCTCGGCTTCGGCCAGGCGGTGGGTCTTCAGCCGCTGGACCACATGGAACTGGCGCTTCTTGGCCAGGAGGAACGCACCGCCTGCAAGGCCTTTCATGCGGCTTGCCGCCTCGCCACGCTGCGGGGCCTTCCAGGGGGACAGGCCTGCCACCAGGGTCACAACGACAGCCAACGCCATGACCACGAGCACCCTCCAGGGTGCCCGGGGTCTGCGTCGGCCTTGCCTGTGATGCGCCTGAGAGTTCATGAAGACAGGGCAAATGATTGCGGCAGCTTGCATTGGCGCGGGTGCCTTAGCCTGCATCAATGAACCTGGCCGGATACCAGTCCGAAAACCAATCAGAACCTGGCGCACTTCAGTCGCGCCTTTCCTTGATTCTCCAGCAGCCGGAATCTGATGAGAACCCTGGTTTTCCAACAGATGCATTGCCTGACCACGGAGATAACGCCCGGCAGCCTATTGCCGCATGAAAAGCAAATGATTCATTGCTATCAATAGAAAACCTGAAACTCATCCATGGCAAAAATGCAAAGCCCGCCAAAAGTCCTCCGGGCACTGCCAGCCAGGCACCGCAACGCCACAGATGAACATCGAATGACATCAACACTTGCCCTACCATCCGGCAGCGTGTCGTCCTACTGGATAAACCATGCCATTTAAGGAACGATGATATTCATCCTGAATACCGCCCATTCGGCACGCCATTGACAATGGCTGCTCTTCGAAGTGTAGCGCCGGTATTTGCAGGAACCAATCAATGGCTGCACGCATTCAGCCATTTTCCGCAGTTTTGTGATCAGTTGTTTTGGCCAGATGGCTTGGCATCCGATGAATAAAGCAGGGATCTTGGTTGATGATTCGAACGCCGCCGCGGACCGTTGCCGGCCCCGCTGGAGTCTGGTCGCGCCTGCCGCTCGCATGCCTTGTGTGGAGCCTGGCAGCCGCGCCCGTCTTTCTGTCGGGCGCACAGGCGCAAACACCCCCAACGGCGGCCGTTGCCGGCACCTCCATGGCTGAGGCACGCATCGAATCCCTGGACCGCAGCCAGGCCGAGCAGGCCCGGCTCAAGGCACTCGCCGACGGGGCCGCCCCCGCCTACCAGGACCGTTTCATGGATCCGGACGAGATCGCGCAGTCCGCTGCCGCCGAGCCCGAAGCCGAGCAGCCCGAGGGCTTTCGCGCCTGGGTGGTGGAAAGCCGCCTGGGCCTGTGCGACTCCCGCACCACCGGCCATGGCCGCCAGCGCGCCACCGAAATCGGCCAGCGCCTCGAGTACCGCCGCGAGACACTGAACTACGGCGAGTTCACCCTGCAGGCCGAAGGCCGGCACCTGAGCGGCGACAACTATGGCAACGGCCTGGGTATGGGCGGCCTGAGTATTGGTGGCCTGGGCTATGCCCGGCAGGCCACGAGCGAGCGCTTCACGCTGCGCAACCTTGGCTTTCCGCTGACCACGCAGACCTTTGCCGACACGGCCGTGGGCGACCTCTACAGCGAGCTGACCGATGGCCTGGCGCGCAACTACCGGCTGTCGCTGGGATCGACCACCGTGCGCGGCGCCTCGGCGCGCCTCTTCCGCCCGGACCTTGACCTGCGCGCGGGCTACGGCCAGCGCGGCCTTCTCACGGGAGGGCCCTACCCGGGATTCGAGAAAAACCAGGGCACGCTGGGCTGGCTGGGTGCCACCGTGCGGCTGGATGGCCCATGGTTTGCTGCCTTCCAGCTGGACCAGGCCGACGATATTCCTGCCTACTACGGCCCCAGGCACTACCGCGGCGATGACGCCCCATATGACCCCGGCTCCGCCCTGGGCCTGGGCAGCAAGCGCGTGACCAGCTGGGCCGCCTCGCTGGGCTACGGGCGCGGCGTGCTGCGCGATGGCGACTTCAGGCTCCGCACCACGCTGCTGGGCAGCCGCACCAGCGCGCTCCTGTTCTCTCCAGCGGCAGGCACCGCCGGCATGGAGGGCCGCAGCGCCCAGGGCCTGTTCATCGAGGCCAGCGCGCGCGCGGGCGCCTACCGCCATGAATTCGGCCTGCATGCCGCCCAGCCCCAGCTGCACTTTGGCGACTACGCGCTGTCCAGCGCGGCGCGCGGCGCCTATTGGCGCGTGGACCGCCATGCCAACCGCCTGAGCTGGGGCATGGGGCTGGACTACGAACGCACGCCGCAAACCATGGAGCAGGACGCAGGCTTTCAACTGTCGGGCTACCGCCGCCTGGGAGCGAATGGCAATGCCCAATACCAGTTAGACCGGCACACGGCCGTGGGCGGCAGCTTCAGCGCCTACCAGACACACAACGATGCAGGCACCGCAGGCGGCGGCCAATCGCGCAGCATCTATGGCAGCGCGTTCTACCAGACCCGCTTTTTCGACTGGCCGCGCAGCCGCTTCATGCTGACCGTCCGGCGCAACGAGCTCATCGTGCTGGGCGACTCCGCCGCCACGGGCCAGGAGGTGCAGTGGGAGCAGGACTGGGCCGGTGCACGCCAGTCAACGCTGCGGTCCGAGCTCACCACCACGCTGGGCTATGCGCGCGACCGCAGCGGCGGCATGTCGCGCAACTATCCAACGGCCGGGCTGCAATGGCGCTACTGGCTGGAAAGCGGGCTGCAACTGGGCGGCAACCTGCGCTACACCTCGCAAAGCGGCAGCCTCTACACCAGCCGGGGCCTGTCGGGCTCGCTGTCGGCCGAGAAGGAGCTGGGCCGGGGCTGGCGCATGGGCGTCCTGGCGCACTTCAACCAGGCCCGGTCCTCGCTGCTGCCCACCCCCTCTTCCCTGCCCAACCTCTACCGCAGCGACGAGAAGACCGCCTATGTCTACCTGCGCTGGGAAGGCAGCGCGGGCACGGCCTATGCGGCCGCAGGCGCACCCGGCGAGGGCGTGGGCGGCGGCAGCCTGTCAGGCCGTGTGTTCTACGACGCCAACCGCGACGGCGAACAGCAGGCGGGCGAGGCGGGCGTGGCCGGGGTCGAGGTGGTGCTCGACGGCCGCTACCGCACGGTGACCGACCGCGACGGCCAGTTCGAATTCCCGGTGGTGCCCACGGGCCACCACCGGCTGTCGCTCACCCAGGAAAGCATCCCGCTGCCTTGGGGCGCTTCGGGCGACAACACCAGCAGCGTGCAAGTGCCCCTGCGCGGCCAGGCCTCGGCGTCGATTGCCGTGGTCAAGGTGGGTGAATGAATGAGCAAGGCGCGCAGGCTTCCCAGACAACCCTTTCCATCCAAGGAGATCCCATGAACCGAACACCCATCGCCCGACGCCTGCTGGCCGTTTCGCTCAGCGGCTTCGGCCTGGCCCTGGCCGCGTTGCCAGCCATGGCCGAGAGCCAGTACGGCTCGGGCACCGGAACCATCACGGCCCAGGCCAAGGTCAACCTCAGCGTGACCGTGCCCAAGCTCATCCTGCTGCGCGTGGGCTCGACCAATACCACGGTGGACACGGTGACCTGGACCTCGACGCTGAGCATCCCCGGCGTGCCCACCACGCCGCTGGCCTCGGTGAACAACACCAACGTGGACTGGAACGGCGCCGCGCCCACCGTGACCACCACCTCGGCCGCCGCCACGCTCACCGTCTATGCCTGGACCAATGCGGGCGCCGGCACCATCAACTGCTCCGTGGGCGCCTGGAATGCCACGGGCGGCCCGTCCAACGCCAACTTCACCATCACCACCACGGGCACGCTGCCCCACCCGGGCGCCAACCTGGGCGCATGCGCCTCGACCTCGTTCCCCTCCAACGTCGTTGCCACCGGCACCTGGGCCTATGCCCTCGGCGGCGCGCCCGCCACGTGGGCCGCCAACACCTATACCAACACCATCACCTACACGGCCCAGGGCATCTGATGGACAAGGCATTGCCACGCCTGCTGGCCGCGGCGGCCCTTGCCGTTGCCGTGCCGCCCGTGCAGGCCGTCTTCACCATCGTGACCGACAACGATCCCCTCAACTACAGCCTGACGCTGCGCGTGGGCACGGCCGGCACCATGGTCGATACCGTGGCCTTCAGCGTCACGGGGGCCAACGCCGGCCTCACGCCGGCCCCTGTGACGGGCACGCCCAGCATCGGTATCTCCGTGGCGCCCACACGCCCCATGCTGGGCACAGCGATCTCCAGGCCCGTGACGCTGGTCGTCGATTCGAGCACCGCCCTGGCATGCCAGTCGGGAGGCTGCGGCAGCGCGACGATTCCCTTCAGCAAGATCAGCTGGGTGGCCACCGGCAACGACACCGCCGCCTCCGGCGACATACAGAGCGGCCGCTTCACCGCCAGCGCCAGCCAGACCATCGCCAGCTACAACGCCAACGCTTCGTTCTGCACGGGCATCCTCTGCCCCGCGTTGGGCTGGACCTTCCAGTCCCGGCAACTGACCGGCACCGTGCTGCAGTTCACCTACGACAACGACGTGGTCTACCCGGGCGGCAACTACAAGGGCACCGTGCGCTTCACGGCATCGATGGTATGAGGCCGCTGCCCTGGCCGCTCCTGTGCATCACGCTGGCCTGGGCCACGGCCCTCGCGGCACATGCCGACGTGGCGCGGCTGGACGACTCGGCCTCGCCCCGATCCCAGGTCCGCAGCGACTTCGCCCGGGCCAGGGTCATCGGCGAGCGGCTGCTGGAGCTGCCCATGGGACGCATCGAATACCGGCTGGCCACGGCGCCCCATGTGGGCCGCACGGCGCGCATCTTCTATGTGATTCCCGCACTGGTCACGGGCCTGCGCTCACCTGCGGGCATGCAGGTGCAGTGGCGCGGCAATGGTGTCTTCGCGGGCGGCACGGGCCGGCCGGGCGACCGGGTCCAGGTCTGGAACGGCGTGGTCCGCACGCCCTGGATGGCCGAGGTTTTCGACCTCACGCTGCACATCGACCCTGCCGAGCTGCGCCTGCCCCGGGGCTCGGCACTGAGCTTCGAGTCCTACTTCGAGATCGAAACCCTGCCATGAAAGCTCCTTCAATCGCCGTTTCACTGGCCCTGCTGATCGCCTGCAGCGGCGCTGCCGCCGCACCGTTCGAGCTGGCCGTGGCGCCCTCGCGTTTCGAGCTGTCGGCCAAGCCGGGCGCGCGCACGGGCCAATCGCTGGACATCCACAACCTGGCCTCGGCACCCACCGAGGTGGCCATGCGCACCATCGACTGGACCTATTCCGACACGGGCGACATCACCTACCACGACGAACTGCTGCCCGGCAGTTGCCGGCCCTGGGTGCTGCTGGAGCGGCGCAGCGTCACCATTGCAGGCCGCAGCAAGAAGGCCTTCCGCTTCCAGGTGGAGCCGCCTGCCGATGCGCCGCGCGGCGAGTGCCGCTTCATGATCGCCATCGAAGGCGTGGAGCCCGCGCAGCAGACCTTCATCCGCAGCGGCGGCGCCAGCCTGAGCCTGCCTGTCACGGGCCGCATCGCGGTGGCCGTCTACGTGACGCTGGGGGGTGCTGCGCCCCAGCTGGACATTCGCCAGCTTTCCATGGCCGAAGACGGCAAGACGCGCCGCGCCCTGATGACCGTGAGCAACACCGGCGATGCCCATGGCCGGCTGGAAGGCAGCCTGGACGCCGTGGACAGCAAGGGCCGCCGCTTCGAACTGGTACCGGAAGGCACGCCCATACTGCCGGGCCAGACACGCACGCTGGCCCTGATGCCCAAGGGTGAAGACGGCCAGCCCGCCCCCCAGCCCGTATATCCGGTCAAGGCCAGGGGCAGCCTGGACTGGGAAAAAGGCAGCTTCAAGATCGATGCGGAGCTGAAGTGATGGGAACGCGGCCGATGGCGTGGCTGGGCCTGTCCATGGCGCTGGGCGGCCTGGGGCATACCGTGCATGCGGCCTCCAGCACCACAGGCCCGAGCCTGGTGGTGCCGCTGAGCACCTCGGTGAACCTGGACTTCACCATCGCCATCGACAAGTTCATCTTCTTTCGCATAGGCGACGGCAACTGGCCCACGCCCGGCGGCACGCCCAGCAGCGTGGCCTTCGTACTCACCCCGTCCATCCCGGGCGTGCCCACCACGCCCGTGGCGGGCAGCAACACCTCGGTGGACTGGAGCGGCGCGCCCCCCGGCTTCAGCATCATGCCCAGCGGCAATGTGCTGCCGGTGGAGGTGCGCAGCAACGCAGGCCAGGTCACGCTGCGCGCCACGGCCACCACGGCGCTGGCCAGCGGGGCCAATACCATCCCGCTGTCGGAGATCACCATCGCCACCAGCGACAGCAACCTGCCCGCACCGCCGATACCCAACACGGGCACGGGCGCAGCGGTCAACGTGGTGGCCACCGCCTTTGCAGGGCTGGTCACCCAGCGCACGGCGAACTGGACCCTGTCCTATGCCAACCTGGCCTCCCGCACGGCAGGCACCTACACCGGGCAGGTCACCTTCACCGCGAGTTCGCCCTGAGCACTTTGGGCACTTGGGGCACTTAGGTGGCTTCGGTTGCTCCGGGCACGCTCAAAGGCCCAGGTACAGCGCGATCAGCGACACAGCGGCCGGCACGGCCTGCACCCAGAGGATCTTGCGGCTGGCCGTGGCGGCGCCATACACGCCGGCCACCAGCACGCAGACCAGGAAGAAGTACTTGAAGTCCAGGCCATCGGCACCCTGCGCCAGCCCCCAGATCAGCCCGGCGGCGAGAAAGCCGTTGTACAGGCCCTGGTTGGCGGCCAGTGTCCTGGTCTGCTGCGCAAATTCGGGCGTCAGGCCAAACGCGCGCCGTCCGGCCGGCCGGTCCCAGAGAAACATCTCCAGCACGAGGATGTAGACATGGATTGCGGCGACGATGCCGATGAGTACGTTGGCCATCTGGGGTGGGAAGAAAGTGGACAGGCCTCTGTATACGGGATGCGACCCCCGCCGTCCATGGCCGCCGCGCTACACACGGTCCGCAGCAGCCCGCCCCATATCACCCGGAAGACTTGCTGCCCGGCTGCGGGGGCCGAGCTTGCTGCCTGGGCTTTTGCGCGTTCTCGCCCGGTGCCACCGCACCCGCAGCGGCACCGCTCAAAGCACCGGCCACGCTGCCGACGGTGCCGCCCACCACAACGCCCACGGGGCCGGCAATGGCAGCGCCTGCCGCCGCGCCCGCAGCCGCCCCGGCCAGCACGCCGCCGCCGATGAATACCGAGCGCGACTCGCGCTCCGCATCCTCGGGAGACAGCTGGTACTGGGCGGCTGCATCGGGATCCTGGGAGGGCACGCCGTGGCCGGGGCGTGCATGCTCGGCAAGGTCCTCATCCTCGGGGGTATCCGCGGACGCCGGCTGGATGGATGGCTTGTTGCTTGCTTTCATGGGGCTCTCCTTCGGGGCTTGCCACACGCATGCGGGACTGCCTGCGCTTCGTTCCCCTGTCGTTTTTGTTGTACGCCTCGCCCTGCCGTGCCGCAGCCGGCCCAGGCTCCTGCCCCGCGTCAGCCAAGGCCCGCAGCCCCGCCGACCTTGACTACAGGGGTTCGTAGGACCTGGCCTCCGCCGTCCAAGGCACCTCCTACGCCGGTCGCGGCGGCCCGACTACCCGGTGCCCGCGGATGCCGTCCTAAGCTAGAACCCAGAAGCACACAGGCTTCGACTTCGCCAGGCGATGCACAGGTTTTTGACGGGCCGGCTCCCGCGCCCATTCAAGGCTGCATCGCTCAGCCGCCAGACGCACCGCGCTGGCGGGTCAGCACAAACCCACTCACTGGAGAACGTCATGGTCACACCCAACACCGTATCGAGCGTCATTTCTTCCGAAACCGTCAGCGGCACCAATGTCTACAACCCGGCCGGCGACAAGCTGGGGACCATAGACACGCTGATGATCGACAAGCTGTCCGGCAAGGTGCGCTATGCCGTCATGGAGTTCGGCGGCTTCCTGGGCATCGGAACGGATCGCTATCCGCTGCCCTGGGAATCCCTCAAGTACGAACCCGACATGAATGGCTATGTGGTGTCGCTCACGCGTGAGCAACTGGACAACGCGCCCCGCTACGAGCGCGATACGGCTCCGGCATACACCGATGAATATGGCCGCCGCGTGAACGATTACTACGGCGTGCCCTACCTGTAAATCCAGGCCCTTGCGGTCTTTGACACAGCCCCGCTCGCGGGGCGTTTTCTTTGGTGCGGATATCTGCCAACGGATGGCCAAGGAAGAACGCCCTGCGCGACTTCACTCCCTCATTCCTGGAGAACTGCCATGAATACCACCCCACCTGCCATCGACTACAAGGCCTGCATGGACGCCTGCCAGGCCTGCGTCATTGCCTGCAATACCTGCGCCGCCGCCTGCCTGGAGGAAACAGACGTCCAGATGATGGCCGCCTGCATTGCCCAGGACCTGGAATGCGCGCAGATCTGCGAACTGGCCGTGGCCGCAATGGCGCGCCAGAGTCCGCATGCACCCGACATCTGCCGCCTCTGCGCCCGGATCTGCCAGGCCTGTGCCGACGAATGCGGCAAGCATTCCCACGACCATTGCCAGACCTGCGCGGCAGCCTGCCAGCAATGCGCCATGTCCTGCAATCTCATGGGCGTGCAGTCGCATTGAGACAGCTGGCATGGGTCATGACAGCAGCCCAGGCAGAAATCCTGCAAACACGCAGGAAAAAACGCCACCGGCGCTGTCGCCAAACGCCGCGCCTTCGCGGAATCGGGCCTGCCTACACTTTGATGCATATCCAGGCACACAGGAGGCATGCATGGCACTCGAAATCAGCGCAGAGGAACGGTTCTACACCCTGCTCAACCAGTTGAAGCACATGCCTCCCTGCTCATCCCGCCAGGAGGCACACGACATGCTGTTGCTGCTCTGGATGCGCATCTGCGAAGGCGCCGGCGCTCGCCGGGAATTGCTCAACCGCATGCGGCAACGCACGCTGTGCGCAGAACATGGTTGGAAAAACCTCGACAAAAGCCCTTGCCATCTGGATTCGGACCTCCTGCCCGGCATCCGCATCTATCTGCATGCCAACGGCACCATCGTCATTCAAAGACAGGGAGGAGCGCAGGATTCCGAAATCCTGCACTTCAGCGCCAGGCGCGAATTTGCCGAGGCCTAGGCCTGGTCCGTGCGCAGCGCATGGGGGCAGGCGGAACAGGGGCTAGGTGCAAACACCAACGATGTCCCAGATGCGACATTGGCCCTGTCTCCATAAAATGCGTCATTGTGTAGCACACTATCCATGAGGAATACATGACAGCAGATTACAAAACCCTCCTCCAGCAGAAGGCCGAGCTTGAGGCAAAAATCGCCGCCACCCTGAAGGCAGAAAAAGGCGGAGTCATCGCCAAGGTCCGCGAACTCGTCGAGGAGTTCGGGTTGACTCAGGATGACATCTTCAGCACCGGCAAGGCCAAGTCCGCCAGCATTGGCGTGGCCAAATACCGCGACCCCGCCAGCGGAGCCACCTGGACCGGCCGGGGCAAACCGCCGCGCTGGATTGAAGGCAAGGACCGCAAGGCCCTCGAGATCTGAGCACGGCCCGCCAACGCGGGCCTTTTTTATGGCCGCAACTCCCTGCTGCGCGAGAACGTGAGCATCCAACTACTGCGCGAGGTCTTCGCATCCACTGGCGAGATCGGCTTTGCCTGCTACGTCCGCGCCGACGTAGTGATTCCCTACCCTCAGACCTTCGCAGTGGTCAAGAGCGTGCGCGCATAAGCACAGCCAGGCCCGGACACAACAAAGCCTCGCATGGTTCGCCCAGCGGGGCTTTGTTGCGTTGGTGATGTCACAATTTAACGTCCTATAGAGAGGTGAAACATGACAGATGCTGCAGGATTTTTATGGGCAGGGCTAGCTGGTGGAGGAATCAGTGCATCACTACTAGCTGTAGCAGCATTTCTTGGGAAAAGCCAAATCGCCCACTGGCTTAATAAAGACATTGAAAACATCAAAGCTCAGCATCAGAAGGATCTGGAGTCAGCGAAGGCGAGCTATGCACGCGACCTTGAATCTTATCGAACATCTCTCATCGCTCAGACTGAAGCACTCAAAGCCAGTCAAGATGTAAAAAAAGCGATGGCAGTCCGAATGGCAGAGAAAAAATTCCAAGCACTTGACCGATTACATAATGCGGCAGATTCACAGGCGCGAGATTTACTCACCCATCTTAAAATTGCTCATCTTATACCCTTAGAAAAAAGACTTTCGAAGAACACAGAGATATATGAGTCTCAAAATGATTTGATCGGAGCTATACGCATGGCGGCTCCTTTTCTTAATTTTGATGAGGGTAAAAAGCTTGCAGAATATTCACAGCAGCTCGCAAATATAAAAAGCGAGGCATTAAACAAATTATTAGCTGGACATCAGTTATCTGAAGAGCAAATAAAATCATACACTTCAGAATTAATGCCAAAACAAATAGAGATAGATCAACTTATTCGCAATAGATTGGGCCAGATGCTTACCATGGTTAGCGAGCCTGAATAGGATACTTATATGGCACCGCACGGTGATTCGTTGAAGAACTCCAACGCCCACTTGGTAGGCCAAGAACTCCCTTCCGACTTTCAGTCAAGCTCACTTGGGCAGTCACTGGGAGGGGCTATGCAAAGTCCCCAGGCTTTCGGCGTCTAGACCGCCCTGTTCCTCACGCGCAGAAAATTTTCCCCGTTTGAATTTTGTTAATTAAACAGAAACGCCCCGAAACCCAGCATCCATGCGGGTTTGCGGGGCGTTTTTATTCTTTGATTCTTTGATTTTTTGTTAAAGCTTTAACATCCAGCCATCGCGTCTGGCGAGGGCCAAATCTTAGGAGAGGTCGCGCTCTTGAGCTCGCCGCCAAGCAGCATTTGCCAAGTTCTGGGAGTCCTCTCGCTCTTCCTCAGACAAGTTCATCAGCACCGCTGCCTCCATCACCTGCGGGTCAAGATACGGGCCGAGCTCTGCCACAAAGGGCTCGCTGCCAGGAAATCGAAGTTCGATCGCATCCCTATATTTCGGCTCATCCGAATCGACCGCCGACACGACAGTGCCGTTGCGCATGTCGAATAGATACCAGTCGCTCGTGCCGAACTTCAGTTGGAACTGTGGAAGGGTTGCCAGAAATTCGATGGCGGGGTGCTTCGGATGCATGGAGCCTCACAAGTGGTTGATAGACACCTTATTGTGAAGCCAAGCTCATCCAGGCACTGGAGATGCTTCATGCGCGCTCCTTCGTGCAGCGCCTGACCGTACCGTCGCCCAAGCACCTTGCGCTGTGATGGGTAGATTGATGGGTAGATTGATGGGTACAACAAAAAAGCGCCTCGAAAGGCGCTTGTTTGCTGACACATTGGCGGAGAGGGAGGGATTCGAACCCTCGGTACGTTCGCACGTACGCCTGATTTCGAGTCAGGTACAATCGACCACTCTGCCACCTCTCCGCAGCGTCGAAGCTGAAATTATAGCCTAAAAATTCAGGCCTTCAGCAAAGTCTGCCCGCCCATGTACGGGCGCAGCGCCTCGGGGATGGTCACCGAACCATCGGCATTCTGGTAGTTCTCCAGCACGGCCACCAGCGTGCGGCCCACGGCCAGGCCGGAGCCGTTGAGCGTGTGCACCAGCTCGTTCTTGCCCTGGGCGTTCTTGAAGCGTGCCTGCAGGCGGCGCGCCTGGAAGGCCTCGCAGTTGGAGACCGAGCTGATCTCGCGGTAGGTGTTCTGCGCAGGCAGCCAGACTTCCAGGTCATAGGTCTTGGCCGAGCCAAAGCCCATGTCGCCCGTGCACAGGCTCATCACGCGGTAGGGCAGGCCCAGCTTCTGCAGCACGGCCTCGGCGTGGCCGGTCATCTCTTCCAGCGCCTCGTAGCTCTTTTCGGGATGCACGATCTGCACCATCTCGACCTTGTCGAACTGGTGCTGGCGGATCATGCCGCGCGTGTCGCGGCCATAGCTGCCGGCCTCGGAACGGAAGCACGGGCTGTGGGCCGTGAGCTTGATGGGCAGCTGTTCCTCGGCCACGACCACGTCGCGCACGAAGTTGGTCAGCGGCACCTCGGCCGTGGGAATCAGGTAGAGCGCCGCGTTGTCGGGCACGGGCTCGCCATCCTGGCCGCCCTTCTTGGCGGCGAACAGGTCGCCCTCGAACTTGGGCAACTGGCCCGTGCCCTTGAGCGAGTCAGCATTGACGGCGTAGGGCACATAGCACTCGGTGTAGCCATGCGCTTCGGTCTGCAGGTCGATCATGAACTGCGCCAGGGCGCGGTGCAGGCGGGCGATGGGGCCCTTCATCACGGTGAAGCGCGAGCCCGACAGCTTGACGCCCATGTCGAAATCCAGGCCCAGCGGCTGGCCCACGTCCACATGGTCCTTGACCTCGAAATCAAAGGTCTTGGGCGTGCCCCAGCGGCGCGCCTCCACGTTGCCGCCTTCGTCCGCACCGACGGGCACGCTGTCGTGCGGCAGGTTGGGCACGGCCAGCAGCATGGTCTGCAGCTCGCCCTGGATCTGCTCCAGGCGCGTGGCCGACTGGTCCAGCTCGGTCTTGAGGCTGCCGACTTCGGCCTTGGCGGCCTCGGCAGCGTCCTTCTCGCCCTTGCCCATCAGCATGCCGATCTGCTTGGACAGCTGGTTGCGCTTGGACTGCAGCTCCTCGGTCCGTGTCTGCAGGGACTTGCGCTCTGCTTCCAGGGACTGGAAGGCCTCCACATTCAGGAAGGCCTGGGGCTTTTTGCGGGTCTCCAGCCGTGCGACGGCCGAGTCAAGGTCTTTGCGAAGAAGAAGGATATCGAGCATAGCCGGCAATTTTAGGCGGTATCGCCATGGCAGCGCCCGCCCCTGGGCGTTGGGGGTCTTGCCGCTACAGAAATCCCGCGCCAGCGCCGATACTTCCGACATGCCGCACACAGCGGTTTGCGCACCCGGGAGCACCCATGTTTTTTGTCTTCGGTCCCAACGGACAGATGTTTCGCGGTCCCGCCGAGCGGCTGAGCCAGGTGGCGCCCGTGCGCCGCGTGCAGCGGCCGCAGGCCCTGCGCACACGCTCGGCCGATGTGATGGCCGACGATGCCGCCGCCTCGTTCCCCGCCATCCTGGCCGACCTCGCGGGCCAGCCCGCCGGCGCACCGGAGCCGGCCCCGCGCAGCCGCGGCGCGGTCGATGCCTACCTTTCCACGGAAAAAGGCCCCAGCCAGCCACGCCAGCCCCTGCAGACCGTGGCCGACGTGATGAGCCACGAGGCCGTGACGGTGTCGCCCGAGGCCGGCGTCAACGATGCCTGGCGCGTGCTGGCCGAGCATGGCGTGGCCCAGGCGCCCGTGCTGGATGCCGGTGGCCGCGTGGTCGGGCTGCTGCTGCGTGCCGACATGGCGCCGCTGGACCTGCTGCCTGAGCCCGGTGCGATCAAGGACGCCATTGCCCTGGCGCGCCGGCCCGTGAACGAGGTCATGATCTCCCCCATTCCCACGGTGGCCACCACCACCGACCTGCGCCGCGTGGCCGGCGTGCTGCTGGAGACCGGCCTGCCGGGCCTGCCCGTGACCGATGAGCAGGGCCTGCTGGCCGGCTTCATCAGCCGCACCGACATCCTGCGCGCCGTAGCCTCCGATCCTCCGCTGGATCTTTGGAGCTGAGGCTTTCGGCCCCGCCATGCAAAACGGGCGCCAGGCGCCCGTTTGCTTTTGGCCAATATCCGCTGCGACGGCGGTTCAGCCGCCCGTCTCGGGCTGCTTGCCCACGGAGATCTCCAGCCCCGTGGCCGCGTCGATCTTCAGGCCCTTGGGCAGCGGGAACTTCACGGTCTCCTCGATGCCGTCCATCTTGCGCACCGACAGCGCGCCCAGCTGGCGCAGGCGCTGTATGACCTCGTCCACCAGCACCTCGGGGGCCGAGGCTCCGGCCGTCAGTCCCACGCGAGCGGTGCCGGCAAACCATTCCTCGCGCAGCTCGCCCGCGTTGTCCACCATGTAGGCGGGCGTGCCCAGGCGCGCGGCCAGCTCGCGCAGGCGGTTGCTGTTGGAACTGGTGGGGCTGCCCACGACGATGAGCACATCCACCTGCGGCGCCAGCACCTTGACGGCGTCCTGGCGGTTTTGCGTGGCATAGCAGATGTCCTGCTGCTTGGGCTCGCGCACCTGCGGAAAGCGGGCGCGGATGGCCGCCGTGATGCCTGCGGCATCGTCCACCGACAGCGTGGTCTGCGTGACCACGGCCAGCTTCTCGGTCTGGCGGGGGCTGACGCGGGCCACATCGGCCTCGTCCTCGACCAGGTGGATGCCCTCGGACAGCTGGCCCATGGTGCCCTCGACCTCGGGATGCCCCTTGTGGCCGATCATCAGGAACTCGTAGCCTTCCTTGGCGAGCTTGGCCACTTCCACATGCACCTTGGTCACCAGCGGGCAGGTGGCATCGAAGATGGAGAAACCGCGCCGCCGCGCCTCATCCTGCACCGCCCGGCTCACGCCGTGGGCGCTGAACACCAGGGTGGCGCCGGGCGGCACGTCGTCCAGCTCTTCGATGAAGATCGCGCCCTTGGCCTTGAGATCGTTGACCACGAAGGTGTTGTGCACGATCTCGTGGCGCACGTAGATGGGCGCGCCGAACTTGGCCAGCGCACGCTCCACGATCTCGATGGCGCGGTCCACGCCGGCACAGAAGCCCCGGGGCTCGGCCAGCAGGATTTCCTGGGGCGAGGTCGAATCCAGCACCTCAGAGCACCCCGATGATCTGCACTTCGAAGGTCACCGGCTGGCCCGCCAGCGGGTGGTTGAAGTCGAACAGCACGGCGCCGTCCTCGCGCACCTGCACCACGGCCCCCGCGTAGCTGCCCAGTCCGTCGGGCGTGGGGAACTGCACCACGTCGCCGGGCGCGTACTGCTCGTGCGGGTCGCCCAGCTCGTTCATCAGCTTGCGCGCCACCCACTGCATCATGTCGCCGTTGCGCTCGCCGAAGGCTTCGCCGGCCGGCATCTCGAACGTGGTGCGCGTGCCTTCGGCCAGGCCCAGCAGGCGCTGCTCGACGGCGGGCGACAGCTCGCCCGCGCCCAGGGACAGCGTGGCGGGCTTGTCGTTGAAGGTGTTGATCACATCGCCTGCAGGCCCGGACAGGCGGTAGTGCAGCGTGAGGAACGAGCCGGTCTGGACCGTGGGGAGGGCCGGGGAAGAAGCGCTAGAGGTCATGGAAGTCCCGATAAACTGGCCCGTATTGTAGAAAAACATCCATGCCCCCACGCCCCGTGCAACGGTGTCCCTGCGGCGCCCCTCACCTGGCTGAACCATGGCTCTCAAAGACCTGCCCGCCCAGGCCCAGCCGCGCGAAAAGCTCGCGGCACACGGCCCCTCGGCGCTTTCCGACATCGAACTGCTGGCCATCGTGCTGCGCACCGGCATGGCCGGCAAGGGCGTGCTGCAACTGGCCCAGGAACTGCTGCAGCAGCCCGGCCGGGCCGGCCTGTCCGGGCTGCTGCAGGCCGGGCACGCCGACCTGAAGGCCATCAAGGGGCTGGGGCCTTCCAAGTGCGCGCAACTCCTGGCCGTGCTCGAACTGGCGCGCCGCGCCATGGCCGAGCAACTGCGCGAGCGCCCGGCCCTGGCCTCGCCCGAGGCCGTGGCGCGCTACCTGCAGCTGCATCTGGCGGCGCGCCAGCATGAGGTCTTCGCCGTGCTGTTCCTGGACGGCCAGCACCGGCTGATCGCGCTGGAGGAAATGTTCCGCGGCACGCTCACGCGCACCAGCGTCTACCCCCGGGAGGTGGTGCTGCGCGCCCTGCACCACCATGCGGGCGCCGTCATCCTGGCCCACAACCATCCCAGCGGCCAGGTCCAGGCCAGCGCCGCCGACAAGGCCGTCACGCAGAGCCTGCAGGCCGCCCTGGGCCTGGTGGACATCCAGGTGCTGGACCATGTGATCGTGGCGCCCGGTGCCTCGCTGTCCATGGCGAGCCAGGGGATGCTGTAGACCCCAGGCTGGGCCCGCCATGGCCGCCGGAGTGCCGAAATTGCGGTACAACCGGCGTCACCATGACTTTGAAAGCCACCAGCCTGCAGGACCTCGCGCCAGTGCGCCGCGCACTGGCCGAAGCCGCCGCCCAAGAGGCCCTGCTCCAGCAGCAGCGTGCCGAGGCGGCGCGCCGCCTTCTGGCCGAGCAAAAGCTGTTCGAAAACACCGTGGGCCCGGTGCATGCGCTCAAGTCCGCGCACGCCCGCCACCTCCATGCCCCCGAGCCCCCCGAGCCGCTGCCCCTGCAGCTGGAGCTGGACGAGCAGCGCGTGCTGCAGGAGGCCATGAGCGACGAGTTCGACGTCAGCACCCTGCTGGACACCGACGACCAGCTCAGCTTCCGGCGCCCCGGCATCGGCCTGGACGTGACGCACAAGCTGCGCGCCGGGCAGTGGAGCATCCAGCGCCAGCTGGACCTGCACGGCCTGCGCGTGGACGAGGCGCGCGAGGCGCTGGGCCAGTTCATCCGCCTGTCGCACCGCACCGGCATACGCTGCGTGCGCGTGGTGCACGGCAAGGGCCTGGGCTCGCCGGGCAAGACCCCCGTGCTCAAGGGCCGCGTGCTGCGCTGGCTGGTGCAGAAAAAGGAAGTGCTGGCCTTTGTGCAGGCCCGCCCGGCCGAAGGTGGCGCGGGCGCCCTGGTCGTTCTGCTGCAGCCGGGCAAGCGCCAGCTGTACTGAGGGCGTGGATGGCGTGAACGGTGATGGGGCTCAGGCCGCGGCCACCGCCGCCGCCTTGCGCGCCCGCCCTATCACCAGCGCCATCACCGCCGCCAGCAGGCAGGCCAGGCCGGCCGCATACAGCGCGGGCGTATAGGTCAGCAGCAGGGTGCGCGTCAGGCCTGCGCCCCAGGCAGCGGTGGCCGCGCCCAGCTGGTGGGCCGCGAAGATCCAGCCGAACACCAGGCCCACCTTCTGCGGCCCGAAATGCTGGGCGGTGAGCTTGACCGTGGGCGGCACCGTGGCGATCCAGTCCAGCCCGTAGAACATGGCGAACAGGCCCAGGCCGTAGAAGGTGAACTCCGAATGCGGCAGCCAGAACAGCGACAGGCCGCGCAGCCCGTAGTACCAGAACAGCAGCTTGCGGTTGTCATAGCGGTCCGACAGCCAGCCCGACAGCACGGTGCCCACGAAGTCGAAGGCCCCCATCATGGCCAGCACAGACGCGGCGGGCACGGCGCCCATGCCGTTGTCACCGCACAGCGAGATGAAGTGCGTCTGCACCAGGCCGTTGGTGGACAGGCCGCAGATGAAGAAGGTGCCCGCCAGCAGCCAGAAGGTGCGGTTGCGCGCGGCCTCGGCCAGCACCCTGAAGGGCGTGCCGAAGTTCATGGCCATGGCCGGCGGCGGCGGGGCCGAGGCATCGCCGCCAAAGGGCGCCAGGCCCAGGTCAGAAGGCCGGTCCCGCACGAACAGCAGGGCCAGCACGGCAATCAAGGCACTGGCCACGAACACCGGCACCGTGGCCGAGCGCCAGCCCCAGTGCTCGATCATCCAGGCGGCCAGCGGCAGGAAGGCCAGCTGCCCCGTGGCCGCACTGGCCGTGAGCACGCCGATGACCAGGCCGCGCCGCGCCGCAAACCAGCGGTTGGCCACCACGGCGCCCAGCACCAGCGCCGTCAGGCCCGTGCCCATGCCCAGCAGCAGGCTCCACAGCAAAAACAGATGCCACAGCTGCGTGGCCTGCGTCACCAGCGCCATGGCACCGCCCACCAGGGCCAGGCCCATGCACATCACGGCACGCAGGCCGAAGCGCTCCATCATCACCGCGGCAAACGGCCCCAGCAGGCCGAACAGCGCAAAGCGCAGCGCCAGGCTGCTCGATATCTGCTCCGTACTCCAGCCGAACTCGCGCGACAGCGGCTGCAGCATGGCGCCCGGCAGGCCCAGCGCCGCCGACATGGTCAGCATGGTGAGGAAGGTAATGGCCGCGACCAGCCAGCCGTAGTGGATGCCGCGCCGCTGCAGCCAGCGCGCCGTGGAGTTGGAGAGCATGGGAGTCTCTTCTTGGGTTGGGAATTCGGTAGGGCCTACGCCTGCGGGCCGTCTGCAGCGTTGCCAGCGCCATCGCCATCGCCGCCATCGAGCAGCACCAGGCATTCGTCGATCAGCGCATGCAGGGCCGCCACGCGCTCCAGGCCCACGCGGGCGTTGAGTTCGTTCTGCGCGGTCTTCCAGCTTTGCTTGGCCTCTTCGCGCTTGGCGCGGCCGGCGTCCGTGATGTGGACCAGGCGGCTGCGCTGGTCCTCGCCCTGGCCCATGGAGACCCAGCCAGCGTCGATCAGCGGCTTGAGGTTGCGCGTCAGCGTCGAGGCATCCATGCGCATCAGCCGCGCCAGATCCGAAGGCCGCACGGGGCTGGCGGCCAGCACATGGCTGAGCAGCGAGTACTGCGTGATGCGCAGCCCGGTCGCGTTCAGATGGGCGTCATACACCTGGCCCACGCTGCGCATGAGCTGGCGCACACGGTGGTTGGTGCAGCCCTGGGGCACGGCAAGGATGTCTGAGTTCACTGGCATGGCGCAGATTATTGCATATACAACTGTTGCAGATACAATAATATCCACACCGCCATCCCAGACAGGCTGGCGCCCGCACTTTTCCCGATGAAAGAGAGACATTCCATGGACACCCGCACCCACTCCCCGGAGCAGGCCACCTCCAGCGCCACCTCCAGCGCAATCTCCCCTGCCCTGCAAGCCTGGCTGGACGAGGAACAGGCGGTCACCCTCCGGCTGGACGCCGGCCCCGGCGCAGGCGTGTCGCGCCCCGACCAGGTCGCAGGCCGCAGCGGGCTGGAGCTGATGCAGGCCATGCTGCGCGGCGAGCTGCCCTACCCGCCCATTGCACGCACGCTGGACTTCATGCTGATTTCCGTGGGCGAAGGCAGCGCCGTTTTCCAGGGCCGCCCCGGCGCCAACCACCTCAACCCCATGGGCACGGTGCACGGCGGCTGGTTCGCCACCCTGCTGGACTCCGCGCTGGGCTGCGCCGTCCACACCTGCATGCCGCCGGGCCGAGGCTACACCACGGCCGAGCTGGGGGTGAACCTGGTCAAGGCCCTGACCCCGCGCGTGCCGCGCGTGCGCGCCGAAGGCCGCGTGCTGCACTGCGGCCGCCAGCTGGCCACGGCCGAGGCGCGCCTGGTCGGCCCCGATGGCACGCTCTACGCCCACGCCACCACCACCTGCCTGGTCTTCGAGCTGCCGCCTGCGCGCTGAAGCCCGTTCGGCACAAGCAAAAAAGCCCCGTGCCAGATGCACGGGGCTTTTTCGTTGCTTGCCTGCCGGAACTTACTTCGACAGATCCAGGCGGTACTTGGACGTGCCCTTGCCCGAGCCGTCATCGGCCGCCACCAGCGAGATGTTGGCCAGGCCCGCTGCCTGCGCCACCGGCAGCGCGTTGGCGCCGGAGCTGAACACCACGTTGGCCGAGGTGGCCACCTTGGTGAAGCGCCAGCTCTTGGCCGCGCCATTGGCGGCGCGCGTGATGCTGCCGTTCTTGCGCACGTAGCCGATCACCACGTCGCGGTTGGCGTCCGGCGAGGCCCAGATGGCGCTGGAGCCGTCGAGCTTGGCGATGAAGCTCTTGCCGCTGGTGGCGCGGTAGTTGTTCGTGGCGATCACGAACTCCTGCGCCGGGTCGATGGCCTTGCCCAGGTACTGCAGGTTCTTGATGCGGCTGCCCACGGGCTGGGTCACGTCGATCTCGTACTGCACATCGGCCGTGGTGAACATGTCGAAGTTGTAGCCCGGGAAGGTGCTGATCAGCTGCTGCTCACCCGTCTTGGCCGGGTCGATCTGGTTGAAGCGCTTGGCAGCGGCCTCCAGCCAGTCCTTGATGTCGGCGCCGTTCACCTTCACCGCATACACGGTGTTGGGGTACAGGTACAAGTCGGCCGCGTTGTAGATGGCCAGCGGGCCCACGGCCACGTCGGTGTAGTCGGCGCCGCCCTGGAAGCCCGACTTGAACGGCGCGCTCACCGACAGCACGGGCAGCTGCGCGTACTGCGGCAGGCTGGCCTTCACATAGGCGGCCACATAGTCGCGCTGCGCCTGGTTGACGATCTGGATGGCGCCCGGGTCGCCCACATCGGCGAACAGCGTGCTCATGCGGAAGTCCGTGCTGCCGATGGGCGTCTTCACGTACTGGATGGCGGCCTGGTGCTGGCTCTCGATCAGCGGTGCCACCGTCGGGTCCACGGCCACGTAGGTGGCCTTGCCTGCGGCGTCCTTGCCGGTCTGGATATTGCGCAGCTCGCTCTTGCCCGCGCTCTTGTCCACGCTCCACTGCTTGCCGTCCCACTTGAGCGCCAGCTGGATCACGCCCAGCGCCTTGCCCCAGGAACTGGCCATCACCGACTGCACGCCGTTGATGGTGCCGGCCTTGTTGTCCACGCCCGCCTGCGAGAACGCCGGCGTGGCCGCCGTATCGGGGAACACGCTGTGCTGGTGGCCCATGACCATGGCGTCGATGCCGGCCACCTTGCTCAGGTGCAGGCCGGGGTTCTCCATCGTCGGCGAGTAGGCCGCGCCGTCCAGGCCGCCGTGCAGCATGGCCACCACCACATCGGCGCCCTTGGCGCGCATCTCGGGCAGGTACTTCTGGGCGGACTCCACGGCGCCTTCCGTGTAGAGCTTGCCTTCCAGGTAGCGCTTGTCCCAGTTCATGATGCCCGGCGTGGTGAAGCCGATCACGCCGATCTTGATGGGCAGCTCCACCGCCTTGCCATCCTTGTCCTTGGCCGCGATCTTGCGCTCCAGAATCACGTAGGGCTGCACCAGCGGCTGCTTGGTCTTGCTGCTGTAGACATTCGACAGCGCCATGGGAAAGCCATTGCCCGCACACTTGAGCGTCTTGTCCACGCCGTCCACATCCAGGCCGCCGCCCAGCACCTGGTTCAGGAAGGGCAGCCCGTAGTTGAACTCGTGGTTGCCCAGCGTGCCTGCATCGAATCCCAGCGCGCCCATGGCCTTGTACATGGACAGCTGCTGCGTGCAGGGGATCTTGGACACCTCGGCCTCGTAATCGGCCAGGGCCGTGCCCTGGATGGTGTCGCCGTTGTCCACCAGCAGCGTATTGGCAAACTCCTTGCGCGCCGCACGCACCAGCGTGGCCGTGCGCTCAAAGCCGTAGGAGGCGTCCTCGGCCAGCTTGAAATAGTCATAGCTGCGCACGTTGAAGTGCAGATCCGTGGTCTCCAGCACGGCCAGCGTGGCCGTCGCCGGCTGGCTGGCCACCGGGGGCGTGGTGCTGTCGTTGCTGTCGCTGCCACCGCAGGCGGCGACCAGCGCGGCGCTGGCCAGGACGCTCAGCGCCAGGCGGCGGGACAGGAGCAGGGATTGCAATGTGGGGAGGTTGCTCAGCGGCATGTGGTTTTTGTGGGGGTGGTGAAGGGGGGGAGTTTGTTGGTGGGGGTTTACAGGGGTGTGACAGGTGGGCTGGTCTTGTTCTGGTCTTGGTCAGGTGCTGTTTTTTTTTGTCCCTGCCGGGGGGTTTCTTTTCGAGGCCGGGTTTCGGCCCGGCAGCCGACCTACTTTCCTTTGTTTCGCCACCGGTACGCCGGCCGAAGAAAAGTAGGCAAAGCAAAGGCGACCCGGATGTCCGCGACCCCTTCGCTTCGCTGCGGGGCAACCTGCGTCGTGGCGGTTGCGGGGTTCGCCGTGAAACTCTCTTCGCGCTGCGCGCTACGTTCAGACATCACGGCGAGTCAGATCACGAAGCAAGCCTGTCCTTCGGCAGGCTTGCAACCCCACAACCGCCACGACGCAGGCGCTGACATACGGGGAGTTTGCTCGGGCCGTCGCTGCGCTCGGCCCCGTTTCTGGATACGCAGCCGTTAAACTGGCGGCGAGCCGAAAGGCTTGGTGTGTCGTAACACCAATACAGAGGTTGCAGCCTCCACCTCAAGCGGGGTCTTTGTTTCATATAGGAACCAAGACATGAACCCCCTCATTGCCGTCCAGGCGGCCCTTCCCCCTCCATCCCTGTTGCCCACCTGGCGGCAGGTCATGCATGCCTCGCGCGGGCTGTTGCAGAACACGTTGAAGCAGCTGGTCGAGCTGAGCAACAACGACACTGAATGGCAAGTGTGCGATTCCGACGTGGACAACGCCGTGGAGCTTGCGCTGGACCACGTCAGGCGCATGAGCACGCACCAGCCCGAGGATCGTTTCGACTTCGAGCTGGAATGGCTCAAGGCTGCCGCCACCCTGCGACTGGCCCATGCCGCTTTCGGGCGGCCTGATTCCCTGTTCGGCATGCGGCTCACGGCGGCCATTTATCAGGTTGAAATGCTGCCGAAGCTGATGGAGTTCGTGGACGACAGCGACGACGCATGAGCGGCTCTTGCGGGCCCGTCCCTCTGTGAGAAACTGGCCCGCCGTACCCCCTCCCTCGCCTGCACCTATGGAACTGCGCCAGCTGCGCTACTTTGTCGATATCGCCAAGACCGAGCACCTGACGACATCGGCCAGGAACCTCTATGTCACGCAGTCCACGCTCTCGCATGGGCTGCGCCAGCTGGAAGAGGAGCTGGGCATGGCGCTGTTCGAGCGCATTGGCCGGGGGCTGAAGCTGTCGCAGGCGGGCGTGGTGTTCCGCAACTATGCGGAGCGTGCGCTGCATGAGGTGGAGGCCGGGCGCATGGCCCTGGCCGACCTCAGCGAGCTGCAGACCGGGACGCTGACCATCGGCGTGATTCCCACCTTCCTCAACACCCTGGTGGCACCCGCCGTGGCGGCGTTCATGCGCGCCTACCCCAAGGTCAACGTGGTGGTGATCGAGCTGCTGGCGCCGCCCGTGGAGCAGGGATTGCTGGACGGCAGCCTGGACCTGGGCGTGAGCTTTCACCCGCCCCAGCGCGCCGAGCTGGACGCGCTGCCGCTGTTCGACGAACGCATGATGCTGCTGGTCAACCCATCGCATCCGCTGGCCGGGCGCCGCACCCTGTCCGTCAAGTCGCTGGCCGGCGTGCCGCTGGCCTTGCTGCCCCGCACGTTCTATACGCGCAGCCTGATCGAGGACGGGCTGCGCACCGCAGGCGTCACGCCCTTGCTGCGCGCGGAAATGGGCTCGGTGGAATCGCTGATCGCGCTGTGCCGCTGGGGCGATATGGCCACCATCGTCCCCGAGCGCGCCGCCCAGCAGGCCACGGACATGGTAGCCATCCACCTGGTAGCCCCCCAACTCATCCGCACCGCCGGCCTGCTGTGGCGCCGAGGCGCCAGCTACAGCGCGGCCGCGCGCGAGTTCGCGGCGCAACTGGCCCCCGCCACAAGAACCAACATGCCCCGCTAAAAAAACACCAGGCCGAGCGAAGCAAAGGCCCGAGCCCACTCCCAGTATGTCGGCGCCTGCGTCGGGGCGCCCGCGGGGGTGGCTGACTCGCGCAGGAGCGGACAGCTTCGGGCTCTGTCGCGCCGCCGGGGGCCTCGGGCACACCCCCCCAGTGGTTTTGGCGGGCCCGGCTGGCTTCGACTCGGCGCCCCCCGGTGGGCGGCCCCCGCCCCCCCCCCGCCCCGGGGGCGCCCGCGCCCCCCCCCCCCGCCCCCCCGACGCAGGTTGCCCCGCAGCGAAGCGAAGGGGTCGCGGACATTCGGGTCGTCTTTCTTTGGCCTACGTTTCTTTGACGAATCAAAGAAAGGTAGGTCGGCTGCCGGGCCGAGACCCGGCCTCGAAAAACACCTCCCCGGCAGGGTCAAAAACAAGACCCACCAACCCAATCAAGGAAGCACAGGCCGCGACCTCTCAGGCACCCGCACACTCAACGCAGCCGGCACATAAGCCGCATCAAAACTACACCCCACCCCAAACCTGGCCTCATTCGCAGAACAGGCCGAAGCAATCCCCGCAGCAGTCGGCTTCACCCCCGCCTCCACCCACTGCATCAACGCAGTCATCAACGTCGGATAGGTCGCATCGCTGATATAGCTGTGCGTCCCCTGCCGCGTAAAGGTCTGCACCAGCCGGTCCCCGCTGCCGCCCTGCTGCATCACCGCCCGAAACCGCGCATCCAGCTCCACGAACGCCGTGGGGTCGCCGATCCACTTGGCCGAGAGCACCGGCACGCCGATCCTGCCCACGGGGTCGGTGTCATCGGCGAACTTGCGGTAGGCCGCAGGGTCGGCGCGGTAGCGCAGCACGCCGGCATTGAGCGCGGCATCGTCGGCCGAGCCGGCATAGACCGCGCCCTCGTTGCCGAAGGGGCTGGCGCCGCCCGTGCGCCTGGCCGAGATGTCCTGGAAGTGCATGGTGCCCCAGTTCATGTGCGACTGGATGGCGCTTTCGGGGATCTTGATGACCTTGGTGATGGTATCGATCTTCGCCTGCTGCGCGGCCGTGCGCTGGGCGGCGGGCTTGTCCAGCGCCAGGCATTCGTTCACGCGCAGGGCCACGTCGGCCTGGCGCATTTTTGCATCGGCGGGCAGGCCCAGGTTGAGCGCGTACTGCGGCTCATTGGGGCGCGGGTGGTTGCCGCACAGGTACTGGTAGATCACGCGCAGATCGGTGCGGAAGTCATAGGCATGGGTGCCGCCGCCCAGCACGCCGCTGGTGAGCAGCACGCCGTCGTAGGGGCGCTCGCCCACGGTCTGCTCGTTGAACATTTCCGCGCCCTTGGCCGCCACGCCTGCACCCCAGGACTGGCCGTGCAGGATGGTGCGCTGCGGCTTGGCCACATGCTGGCGGAAGATGCCGCGCAGGCGCTCGGTGTCCTCTGCGGCGGCGCGCACTTCCACGCCGCCCTGGCGGTAGGTGGAGCCGGCCCAGGCGTAGCCTGCGCGCACCATGATGGACCAGCGCACCAGGTCTTCGGCCGCACGGTCGGCGGTGGGCGCGGCCAGGTCGGGGCCGCCGTGGGCGTGCAGCACCAGGGTGCCGTTCCACTGCGCGGGCTTGGCGATCAGGTAGTAGGCGCCCTTGGAGTCCTGGCCGGCCCAGCAGCTGATGCCCGCAGGAATCTCGGCGGGGCAGGCCGTGCTCCTGGGTGCGGTCTCGATGGAGGTGACCGGCCCGTGCAGCACGGCCGGGCCGCCGCCGCAGCCGGCCAGGGCGAGCGCGGCCAGCAGCGAGACGCTGGCGGGACGCAGGGGGAAATACGGGGATGCTTGCATGTCTTGTCTCCTGTCCTGGCTTCTTGTTGGAAGTCACCTGCCGCGCCGCGGCACGCGGCCGCATCGGTGACTGGATGGGATTCTGTAGAGGCTTGTCCAATATTTCAAAGATTTTTAGGATATCGGCTGGATACTTTTCACATATATGGAACTGCGCCACCTCCGTTACTTCCTGGCCGTGGCCGACACCGGCCACATCACGCGCGCGGCCGAGCTGCTGGGCATGCAGCAGCCGCCGCTGTCGCAGCAGATCCGCGCGCTGGAGGAGGAGCTGGGCATTGCCCTGTTCCGGCGCCACCCCAAGGGCGTGGACCTGACCGACGCGGGCCTGGAGCTGCAGGGCGAGGCCACGCGGCTGCTGGCCGACTTCACCGCCATGCGCGACCGCATGCAGGCCTTTGCACGCGGCGAGCGCGGGCGCATCCATGTGGGCTTCACCAGCTCGGCGGCGGCCCATGCCTTCACGCCCGAGGTGCTGCGCCTGTGCCGGGGGCGCCATCCCGACATTGCGCTGGACGTGAGCGAGAACAATGCCGCCGAGATCACCGAGGCCGTGCAGGCCGGGCGCATGCACTGCGGCTTTCTGCGCGTGCCGGTGGCCCGGCCCGAGGGCCTGGTGTTCGAGACGCTGCTGCAGGAGCCCGCGCTGCTGGCCATTCCCGTGGACCACCGGCTGGCGCGCGATGCCGCGCGGCCCGTGGCGCTGCGCCAGCTCGATGGCGAGCGGCTGATCCTGGTGCGGCGCACGGGCGCGCCGGGGCTGTACGCGAACCTGCTGGCCCTGTGCGCCCGCAACAAGGTGCAGGTGGAGGTGGCCGCCGAGGTGGAACGCATGATGACCAATGTGAACCTGGTGGCGGCAGGCGTGGGCCTGTCCATCGTACCGGCCTCGGTGCGCGGCGCCCACCCAGAGGCCGTGGTCTACCGCGCCTTCGAACCCGCCGTGCGGCTGAGCGCCCCGCTCACCCTGGTGCACCGCGAGGCCGGCACGCAAGCAGGCGGCGCAGGTCCCGTGGGCACCTTCATCGCCCTGGCGCGCGGGCTGGCGCAGCGCCACCAGGCGCCGGGCGGCTGAGGCATGCGGGCACCGCAAGGCACCGATACCCGCCGGCGCGCCCTGCTGGCGGCGGGCGCCTGCGCGCTGCTGGCAGGGACCGCCCGGGGATCACCGGCCTGGCCGGGCGCCAGCGTGCGGATCGTGGTGGCCTACCCCGCAGGCGGTGTCAGCGACATGGTGGCCCGCGCCCTGGCCGAGCAGCTGGCGCAGCAATGGGGCACGGCCGTGATCGTGGACAACCGCCCCGGCGCCAGCGGCACCGTGGCGCTGGAGCTGCTGGCGCGCAGCGCGCCCGATGGCCGCACCCTGGTCTTTGCCGCCGCCACCGCCGTGGGCCTGGCCGCAGCCTCCGTGACGCCCGTGGCCGGCGTGATGCGCACGCCCATGCTGCTGGTGGGCACACCGGCGCTGAAGGCCGCAGATTTCGAAGGCATGCTGGCCGAGGCGCGCGGCATGCCCGGCGGCATACGCTGGGCCACCACGGGCGAGGGCACGACGGGCCACGCGGTGCTGCAGCGCATAGGGCAGGCCACGCGCATTCCCATCGTTCATGTGCCCTACAAGGGCGGGGGCCAGCAGCTCAACGATGCGCTGGCCGGGCATTTCGAGCTGCTGTCCACCAATGTGGCGCCGCTGCAGTTGCAGGCGCTGCGCGCGGGCCGCCTCAAGGCCCTGGCCGTGGGCGCGCCACAGCGGCTGGCGGCCCTGCCCGATGTGCCCACGCTGGCGCAGCTGGGCCATGCGCAGGCCAACCTGGATTCGCTGTTCGGCCTGTTCGCGCCGCCACAACTGGCGCCAGCGCTGGCCCGGCGCATCAACGCCGCCGTGGCCCAGGCGCTGCGCGCGCCGTCCATCCGCAGCCGGCTGGAGGCGGCCAGCAACCAGCCGTTCGAGGGTTCGGCCGCAGAGTTCGCGCAGCAGGTGATGCGCGAGGCCGGGCGCTAGCACTGCGCCGCACGCACTCCTGCGCACCCGCCCCCACCCGCCCGGCTCAGCGCGCGTACTTCTTGGCCCCGGCCACGCAGACCACGGCCGCCAGGGTGACCAGCACCATGCCCCAGCTCACCTGCTCGTTCAGCAGCAGGGCCGCCAGGCCCAGGCCCATGAAGGGCTGCAGCAGCTGGATCTGGCCCACGGCCGCAATGCCGCCCTGGGCCAGGCCTCGGTACCAGAAGACAAAGCCGATCAGCATGCTGAACAGCGAGACATAGGCCAGGCCCAGCCATGCGGGCCGGCCCACATCGGCCAGCGATGCCGGCATGCTGAGCAGGGCGGCCGGCAGCATGACGGGCAGGGCCAGCACCAGTGACCAGCTGATGACCTGCCAGCCGCCCAGCGTGCGCGACAGGCGCGCGCCCTCGGCATAGCCCAGGCCGCAGACGATGATGGCTGCCAGCATCAGCAGATCGCCGCGCAGCGAGCCCCCGGCCCCGCCCACGGCCGCATAGCCGGCCACGAAGGCAGCGCCGGCCAGCGAGAACAGCCAGAAGGCCGGGCGCGGCCGCTCGCCGCCGCGCAGCACGGCGAACACCGCCGTGGACAGGGGCAGCAGCCCTACGAAAACGATGGAGTGGGCCGAGGTGACGTACTGCAGCGCCAGCGCGGTGAGCAGCGGAAAGCCCACCACGCCGCCCAGCGCGCTCAGCGCCAGCGACGGCATGTCGGCCCGCGCAGGGCGCGGCTGGCGCAGCGCCAGCAGCAGGGCCAGGCCCAGCACGGCGGCGATGCTGGCGCGCGCACAGGTCAGGAAGGTGGGGTCCAGGTCGGCGACCGCCACGCGGGTGGCCGGCAGCGAGCCTGCAAAGATCGCCACGCCGATGAATCCGTTGATCCATCCGCTGCTTGTTCTGTCCATCGAAAAACTCCTTGTTCGCAGCCGGAAGTGGACCATTGCGCAGACGGTTCATCCATAGACAGTCCAATACAATTCAAAAGAACTGTTATGCACACAAAACCACTACAGAAGAGAGAGCAGCCATGCGCAGCGGCACACGCATCCAGGCGGTGATGGAAGAGATCCAGTCGCGCATCGCCTCGCGCACCTGCCTGCCCGGCACGCGCCTGCCCTCGGTGCGCGCGCAGGCGCAGGCCATGCAGGTGTCGGTATCCACGGTGGTGGAGGCCTATGAGCGGCTGGCGGCCGAGGGCGTGATCGCCTCGCGCCCGGGCTCGGGCTTTTACGTGGCGGGGCCGGTGGCGCCGCTGGCGCTGGGCGAGATCGGGCCGCGCGTGGACAGGGAGGTCGACCCCCTGTGGCTGGCCCGCCAGTCGCTGCAGGCAGATGCCCACGCGCTCAAGCCGGGCTGCGGCTGGCTGCCGCCGTCATGGCTGTACGAGGAAGGCGTGCGCCGCGCGCTGCGCTCCCTGGCGCGCTCGGGCACGCTGGAGTTGACGGAGTACGCCACGCCGCTGGGCCACCCGGCACTGCGCCGCCTGCTGGCGCGGCGCATGGCCGCCATGGGGCTGGAGGCCTCGCCCGAGCAGATCCTGCTGACGGAGTCGGGCACGCACTCCATCGACCTGGTCTGCCGTTTCCTGCTGGAGCCCGGCGACACGGTGCTGATCGACGACCCCTGCTACTTCAACTTCCATGCGCTGCTCAAGGCGCACCGCGTGCAGGCCGTGAGCGTGCCCTACACGCCGCAGGGGCCCGACGTGGCCCGGTTCGCCGCCGCGCTGCAGGCGCATTCGCCACGCCTGTACATCACCAATTCGGCCATCCACAACCCGACGGGCGCCACGCTGTCGCCCCTGGTGGCGCACCGCATCCTGAAGCTGGCCGACAGCTCGGACATGGTGATCGTGGAGGACGACATCTTCTGCGACCTGGAGACCCATGCGACGCCCCGGCTGGCGGCCTTCGACGGCCTGTCGCGCGTGATCCAGATCGGCAGCTTCTCCAAGACGGTGTCGGCCTCGCTGCGCTGCGGCTTCATCGCGGCGCGGCCCGACTGGGCGCAGGACCTGGCGGACCTGAAGATCGCCACCAACTTCGGTGGCGGGCGCATGGCCGCCGACCTGGTGCTGCGCACGCTGACCGACAGCGGCTACCGCAGGCACATGGAGTCCGTGCGGCTGCGGCTGGCGCAGGAGATGGAGCGCACGGCCGCGCGGCTGCAGGCCCTGGGCATGAAGCCCTGGCTGGTGCCGCAGGCCGGCATGTTCCTGTGGTGCCAGTTGCCCGGGGGCATGGATGCCACGGCGCTTGCGCGCACCTGCCTGGAGGATGGCGTGGTGCTGGCGCCCGGCAATGCCTTCAGCCAGTCGCAGAGCGCAGGCGATTTCCTGCGCTTCAATGTGGCGCAGTGCTCGGATGCGCGGATCTTCGAGGTGCTGGCGCGGGCGCTGAAGGGCTAGGCCGTTTCGGCCTGCAGCAGGCCGCGCACCCGTGCCTGCACGTGCGCCAGGGACGGCGGCAGGTCGAACAGCACGCGGTAGACGATGGGCGCGGCCAGCGCGTCGATCAGGGTGTCCGCAGCGGGCATCGCCTCGCCACGCCGCGCTGCGCGCTCGCCGATCTGCGCCAGTTGCCCGCGCAGGATTTCCACGCAGGCGCAGGGCGTGTGCTCGTTGCCTGCAGCGGCGGCCATGTCGCGCAGCATGGTGCGGCCCAGGGGCGAGGCCGATTCCTCCAGGAACTGCTCCGCCCAGGCCAGCAGGTCGCCCTCCAGCGTGCCGGTGTCCAGCGGCGGCGCCGTGGGCCGGATGATTTCCACGGCCACATCGGCCAGCAGCTGCTGTATGTCGCCCCAGCGCCGGTAGAGGGTGGACGGCGTCACGCCAGCTTGCGCAGCGATGAGCGGAAAGCTCAGTTCCTCGCGCGGCATGGTTTCCAGCAGGTCCTTGACGGTCTGGTAGACCGTGGCCTGGATGCGCGCGCTGCGTCCGCCGGGACGGGCGGGACCGCCGGTTTTGGAAAGGGATGGGACTGGCGTGCTCATGGTTATTAAAGCTAAAAATTTGCATTAGCAGTGCACGAGCGCAGAATTCGCTAACGCAAAAACTTTGCATTAATTGTGCAACAGGGCTCTTAACCATGTCGGTACTGCAACCATCCTCCACCGCCCGGCCCGGCCGCAGCCTGGCTGTCCTGGCCTTCGGCCTGGGCAGCTTCTTCGCGGCGTCCAGCGCGCCCACGCCGCTGTACCGGCTCTACCAGCATGACTGGGGCTTTTCCTCCGGCATGCTGACCCTGGTCTTCGCGGTCTATGCGCTGAGCCTGCTGCTGGCCCTGCTCACCACGGGCGCGCTGTCGGACCACCTGGGCCGCAAGCCCGTGATCCTGGCGGCGCTGGCGCTGGAGATCGTGTCGCTGGCGGTGTTCGCCCGCGCGGGCGACGTGCAGGCCCTGGTGCTGGCGCGCGTGCTGCAGGGCTTTGCCACCGGCATGGCCAGCGCGGCCATGGGCGCGGCGCTGCTGGATCTGCACCGCGAGCGCGGCACGCTGGTGAGCACCATGGCGCCCATGGTCGGCATGGCGGCGGGCATTGTCATCGCGGGCGAGTTCGCGCAGCTGTGGCGCCAGCAGCTGGGCCTGGTGTTCTGGCTCATGGCCCTACTCTTCGTGGCCGTGGCCGCCGCCATGGCGGTGCTGCCCGAGACGGGCGCGCGCCGCCCCGGCGCGCTGGCCGCCATGCGCCCGCGCGTGCGGATTCCCCGGCAGGCGTCGGCCGACTTCATGCGCGTGCTGCCGATGAGCATCACGGTATGGGCGCTGGGGGGCTTTTACCTGTCGCTGGGCCCTTCGATGATCCGCTCGGTCACGGGCTCGGAGGTCGCGGCCAGCTTTGCCGTGTGCATCAACACGCTGAGCGCCGCCGCCGCCATCTGGACGCTGCGCAGCCGCGCGCCGCGCGCCATGCTGCAGTTCGGCGGCAGCGGCCTGCTGGCCGGGGTGGCCCTGCTGCTGGCCGGCGCCCATCTGCAAAGCCTGCCCCTGGTGCTGGGTGCCTCGGTGGTGGCGGGCGCGGGCTTCGGCGTGGGCTTTCAGGGCGCGCTGCGCAGCGTGATCCCGCTGGCCGAGCCGCACGAGCGCGGCGCCCTGATCTCGGCCATCTACATCGCCAGCTACCTGGCCTTCAGCGTGCCGGCCATCGCGGCGGGCATGGCCGCCGCGCGATTCGGCCTGTTGCCGGTCACCTATGCCTACGGCCTGATGCTGATGCTGTTCGCCGGGCTGGCGCTGGCAGGCACGCGCCAGGCCCGGCCGGTGGCGGCGTCCTGAGGCATTGGCTGGATTGTCACAGCCGCCATCACCAAGGGACTGTGCGTCAGCCGCGCCAGGGCCGCTGGCCCGCGCCGTCCAGCATTCCCAGCAAGGCCGCGCCCAGTTGCCGCCAGGCATCGGTGGCGCCCGCCCAGTCGCTGGCCAGGCAGGCCTGCTCCAGCGCCTGCGCCAGGCCGCTGGCCTGTTCCTGCCCCAGCAGGCGCAGCACGCTTTTGAGGCTGTGTGCCAGCCGACGCAGCGCCGCGGCGTCGCGCGCGGCCAGCAGGTTTTCGCCCAGCGCCACATCGGCGGGCAGCTGCGCAAGACAGCTGGCGCGGTAGCTGTGGAACAGGGCGGCATCGCCGCCGAAGTAGCTGGCGACGGCGGCCGGGCCGCCATCCGCCGGCATATCCGCACCGGCATCAGCATCCGCATCGGCGGCTTGCACGCCCGACCCGGCCGGCTGCGCCGCCAGCACCGATTCCACGCAGTCCACCAGTTGCGCCACCGACACGGGCTTGCGCAGCACGCCCCGGACCTGCAGTTGCTCCAGCCGCTGCGCCACATCGGCCCGCACGCCGGCGCTGAAGACCACGGCGCTGCAGCCGGCATGCGGAGAGCGGCGCAGCCATTCGATGAGCTCGACACCGGAGGCGCCGGGCAGCATCAGGTCGGTGATCAGCAGGGCAAAGGGCTGGCTCTCCAGCAGTCGCTGCGCCTGCTCCGCACTCGTGCAGGACACCAGGTTGAGGGGCATGCCCTCCAGCGCCAGCGTGACGAATCGCGCAATCGAGGCATCGTCCTCCACCAGCAGGACCGCAGGATGGGCCGGGTTCACGCTGCCTGCCCGCCCAGCAGCTCGCCCAGCGCCTCGGGCAGTTCCTGCACGAGCTGGGGCTTGTGGATCACGCGCACGCCGCCCAGGGCGAAGGTGTAGGCCTGGCGCTCTGCCGCATCCAGCGAAGTGACCACCAGCAGCTTGCAGCGCGCGAACTGCTCATGCGTGCGCAAGGTGGTGATGAGGGCGGCGCCGTCGATGTCGGGCAGAAGGATGTCCACCAGCAGCACGTCGGGCTGGATCTGCCCGTACAGCGCCATGCCGGTGATCCCGTCGTGCGCCACGTGCAGCTGCACCCCGGGAAAGTGGCGCTGCACCAGCAGGCGCACCAGGTTCTGGAAATGCACGGAATCCTCGATCAGCAGCACGCGCGGGCCCGTGCCGGCCTGCGCGGGAGCGGGAGCAGGCGCCGGGGCAGGGGCAGGGGCAGGAGCCGCCGCTGGCACCCCGGACGCTGCCGCATCACCCTGCCTGCCGCGCCAGCGCTCCACGGAGGCGCGCGTGATGCGCCGGTGCCCCCCGGGGGTTTTCCAGGCCTCCAGCTCGCCGCGATCGACCATGAGCTGAACCGACCGCACCGCCATGCCCAGCAGCTTGGCCACCTCAGCGGTCGTGTAGTGCGGAATTTGGCCAGGTGGGGTGCTGTTCTCGGACATGGCAGCAATTTTGCATCAAATACGATTAAAAAATTCAATACAAATTTGATGAATTTGATATTTATGATTCAATCCAACGCAGACCCCTTCAACTGCGTTGCGAAAGGCCCGCCATGAAGAAGATACTGATCGCCGAAGACCAAGCCGACATCCGCAAGCTGCTGCGCATGACGCTGGAGTCCAGCGCATATGAGGTCATGGAGGCGGCCACCGGTGACGAGGCCTGGGCCCTGGCCCAGCGCAGCAAGCCCGATGTCGTGCTGCTGGACATGATGATGCCGGGCACACTGGACGGCCTGGAGGTGTGCTGCCGCGTCAAGACCTCCTACGACCTGCGGCACACGCGGGTGATCCTGCTGACGGCCCGGGGCAGCGCGCAGGACCGCGAGGCGGGCTTCAATGCCGGTGCCGACGAATACCTGCTCAAGCCCTTCAGCCCGAACCGGCTGCTGGAGACCCTGGACAGTCTTTACAGGAGCGACTGATGACGATGCACACGCAGGCCGCCGCCGGCCGATGGCAGATACCGTCCGGCAGCGCCGCGCGCCTGTCCGCGCTGGTGCAGTCCGTTGTGCTCCCCGTTGCACTGCCCGTTGTACAGGCGCTGCTGCTGGCACTGGTGCCAGTGTGGGTGGCGGTGCTGGCCATGGGGCCTGGCGCGGCACGGGCTGGCGAGGTGCTGGACCGCGTGGCGAGCAGCCACACGCTGAAGGTCTGCATCTGGCCCGACTACTACGGCATCACCTACCGTGACGCACGCACGGGCAGGCTCACGGGCATCGACGCGGAACTCTCGGCAGAGCTGGCCAAGGACCTTGGCGCGCGGCTGCAGCATGTGGACTCGTCCTTCTCGCGGCTGGTGCCCGACCTGCTGGAGTCGCGCTGCGACGTGGCCATGTTCGCCGTCGGCATCCTGCCGCAGCGCCAGCAGCAGCTGCGCTTCACCCAGCCCTACCTGAGCAGCGATATCTACGGAATCACCACCAAGAGCAACCCCGCCGTGCGCAGCTGGGCCGACATCGACCAGCCCGGCGTGCAGGTGGCCGTGCAGCGCGGCACCTTCATGGAGCCGGTGATGCGCGAGACGCTCAAGCATGCGCGCCTGGTGCCGGTGGAGCCGCCGCAAACCCGCGAAAAGGAACTCATGGCCGGGCGCGTGGACGTGTTCATGACCGACTACCCGTACAGCCGCAAGCTGCTGGACAGCTCGGACTGGATGCAGCTGATCGCGCCGCCCAGGCCCTTCCATGTGCTGCCCTACGGCTATGCGGCCAGCCCTGCCGACCCCCAGTGGCTGGCACGCCTGAACCAGTTCGTCTCGGATATCAAGCGCGACGGCCGCCTGGCCAGGGCCGCGCGCAACAACGGCCTGACCGCCATCGTCGCGCCCTGAAACTTCAGATGGAGCATCTTCATCATGTCTGAACGAGCTGCCGCGCATCATTTTCTGGGAACCCGGCGCAGTGCCCACATCAAGGCCCTGGTGCTGACCTTTGCACTGTGCGTGCTCGCCGGACTGGTGCTCTTCGTCTGGAGCCAGCTGCATGCCGATGCGGGCCAGAGCAAGTCCCAGGCCGCGCTGCTGGCACGCGTGCTGGAGGACCAGACGGCCAGGACCTTGGAGAACACCGAAATGGCCCTGGCCAGCCTGGCGCACAACCCGGCCATCGTGGCCGCAGGCAGTGCGCGCGGCACGCGCGAGGCCGCCATGTCCCTGCTGATCGCCCAATTGCCCTACCTGCGCAGCATGGCGCTGATCGACGACAAGGGCCTCATCCTGGCCAGCACCCAGGCCGGTGAGGCCGGCCAGCAGATCGACACGCAGGATCTGCTGCACGACAAGGCCGCCGTCCTCATACCGGCCAAGCCCCAGCTGGGCCGGCTGGTGCCCGGCCGCAGCCTGTCGTCGCTGGCGCCGCAGGCGCATCCGACGCCGCGCGGCGTGTCCTTTCTTCCGCAGCTGCTGGCCTTTCACCAGGACAACGGCATGCCCGCCGTGCTGGTGGCCCTGATCAATCCCGACGCCGTGGCCAACTTCTACCAGTCCACGCTGGAGACCCTCAGCTACGAGGCCATGCTGCTGACGTATGATGGCCAGACCCTGGCCAGTACCAACGAGGGCACGGGCGTGCAGGCAGCCGCCGCGCTGCAGACGCCGCTGTTCCAGGAGTGGCTGCCGCACAGCGAATTCGGCTCCTACATCGGCGCGGGCATGCTGGGCCGCCACCAGATCGTGTCGTTCCGCACCTTGCGCAACTGGCCGCTGCTGCTGGTGGTGGAGGAGCCCTACGCGGCCATGGTGGCGCGCTGGCGGGACAACGCCTTTGCCTTCTTCGTGGCCGGCATCGCCCTGCTGGCCCTGGTGCTGGGACTGGGCTGGTCGGTGTTCAAGACCCGCAGGGTCCAGAAGTCGGCACTGCAGGCCATGGAACAGGCACAGGCGTGCCTGGCGCGCAGCGAGCATGAGATGGCCGTGCTCATGCGCAGCGTGCAGGAGCTGATCTTCCGAACCGACAGCCAGGGCCGGCTGACCTTCGTGAACGCCCGCTGGGAGCAGTTGACCGGCCAGCCCAGCGCCGAGGCCGTGGGCCAGCCGCTGGAGAACATCGTGGACGGGCCGTACCTGGCGCAGATCCAGGCCCTGCTCGATCCCCTGGCCCGGCTGGCACCGCGCAACTGCCAGGCCATGTTCCGCCTCCCGGGCAACCGGGAGATGCTCTGCGACATCGCCGTGGTTCCCCTGTTGCGCGACGGCCGGCTGGTGGGCTTTGCCGGCAGCGCCGTGGACGTGACCGCCCGCTGGAAGGCCCAGCAGGAGCTGCAGACCCAGCTGGCCTTCCAGCATCTGCTGTTCGAGACCACGCCCCTGCC
>JAITUC010000003.1 GCA_031286585.1 Delftia acidovorans | reverse complement strand
TATGCGCTGGGGCGCGCGCTCAGGCAATGTGCGCATGTTTGACCGCCTGGACCGTGGCCGCGAGCGCTCCCAGCCTGTGGAGCGCTTTGGCAAGATCTCGGGAATGATCGAGACGGCAGAAAACCTGGCCCGCGACTACGGCATCACGCGCGACGCGGCCGACGCCTTTGCCATGCGCAGCCACCAGCGTGCGGCCGATGCCTGGGCCGCCGGCCGCTTCAACGATGAAGTCGTTCCCGTGTCCGTGCCCCAGCGCAAGGGCGAGCCCCTGCTGTTCAGCCAGGACGAGGGCTTTCGCGCCGCCACCACCATGGACAGCCTGGCCAAGCTGCGTGTGCTGATGCCGGGCGGCACGGTGACGGCGGGCAATGCCAGCCAGCAAAACGATGCCTCGGCCGCCTGCCTGATCGTGGCCGAGGACAAGCTGGCCGAGCTGGGCCTCACGCCCATGGCCGCCATGGTGGGCTGGGCGGCTGCGGGCTGCGAGCCTTCGCACATGGGCATAGGCCCTGTGCCTGCCGTGAAAAAGCTGCTCTCACGCCTGCATCTGACGCTGGACGATATAGACCTGGTGGAGCTGAACGAGGCCTTTGCCTGCCAGGTGCTGGCCGTGCTCAAGGGCTGGGAGTGGAAGGACTGCGAGGCCATTGAACACAAGCTGAATGTGAACGGCTCCGGCATCTCGCTGGGCCACCCCATTGGCGCCACCGGCGTGCGCATTCTGGCCACGCTGCTGCACGAGCTGGAGCGGCGCAAGGGCCGCTATGGCCTGGAGACCATGTGCATAGGCGGCGGCCAGGGCATTGCCGCTGTGTTCGAGCGCTACTGAACACCGTCTTACTGAACACCGTCTCCTCGGTTGTGTTTGCCGCCGGCAGTCTTGGCAGCCGGTGGCTTTTTTGCGTGGCCACGCGGGGGGCGCTCAGGGTTACTACCCCATAAATGCGTGCAAAGCCTGGGTTCGCAAAATGCAGATTCCCGTCCGCAGCGGGCTCGCCCACTATGGCGTCTTGTAGGTCAATCAAGCCCGGCATGCATGGTCTTCATGCATTCCCATCACGGGCCCATAACCAGGAGACAAGACATGCATGCAAGCACACGCCGCAACCTTCTGCTTTGCGCATTGGCACTGAGCGCAGCCACCACGGCCATGGCCCAGATCGGGGGCAGCAACATCCCCGTGCGTCTGATGGTCGGTTACTCGGCCGGCGGCCCTGTGGACCAGGGCGCGCGCCTTTTTGCACAGGCGCTTTCCAAAGAGCTGGGCACACCCGTCACCGTGGAAAACAAGACCGGCGCCAATGCCACGCTGGCGGGCAGCGAAGTGGTGCGCGCCAAGCCCGACGGCAAGACGCTGTGGTTTGCCGCCAGCCCCACCATCACCATCAGCCCCAATGTGATGCGGCAAATGCAGTTCGATCCCGCCAAGGATTTGACGGCGCTGGCCCCCGTGCTGAGCTACTACAACGTGCTGGTGGTCAACAACAGCGAGCCCTACAAAAACGTGGCCGAGCTGGTGGGCTACGCCAAGGCCCATCCCCAAAAACTCAGCTATGGCTCAGCCGGCATCGGTGGCTCCAACCACCTGGGCACCTTGCTATTTGCCAAGCGCAGCGGCATTGAGCTGAACCATGTGCCCTACAAGGGCAACGCCCCAGCCATGACCGATGTGATCGGCGGCCAGATCAGCATGATGATGGACATCATCAGCACCGCCGGCACCTATATCCACAGCAACAAGGTCAGGGCCGTGGCGGTGACCTCGCCCAAGCGCAACCCTTCGCTGCCCGATGTGCCGACTTTTGCCGAGTCCGGCATCGAAGGCCTCAAGGGCTTTGACGTGGGCGGCTGGTATGGGGTGTACGCGCCCAAGGGCATGGCGCCCGAGCTGGTGCAGCAGCTGAACAAGGCCATCAACGCAGCGCTGGCCCAGCCCGAGCTGAAAAAGCGCTACGCCGAACTGGGCTATGACGAATGGACGGGCACGCCCCAGGCGCTGAGCGATCGCGCCGCCAAGGAGCGCGCCATGTGGGCCACCGTGACCCAGGGCATCGAGATCAACTGACCATGGCAGCACGCATCCACCATTTGCTGGAACGCAGCCTGGAACAAGCGGCCGATGCGCCCTTTATCCTGCTGCCCGATCGCAGCCTCAGCTTTGCCGATATCTCCCGCCTCACCGACCAGGCAGAGCAGGAGCTGCGCAGCCTGCAGGTACGCCCCGGCGACCGCGTCATGGTCGTGGCCGAGAACTGCCCCGAACACGCAGCGCTGATCTTTGCCTGCAGCCGCATAGGCGCCTGGTCCTGCGGCGTCAACGCCCGCATGGCACCAGCCGAAATCGACGCTTTTGCCCAGCGTGCCGATGCGCGCACCGTGTACTTCACGGCCAGCGCCTCCGCCAGTGCGCAAGCCCATGCCCAGCGCTACCAGGCCCTGCCCAGCTGCCTGCCGGGCATGGCCTACAGCCCCATCAAGGCCGACAGCCAGCCCGAGACCGGGCCGCTGCAAGCCGAGGTGGCGGGACTGATCTTTACCTCGGGCACCACCGGCCAGCCCAAGGGCGTGATGCTGGGCCATGACGCGCTGTGCCACTTTGCCCAGCAGTCTGCCGCGTCCCGCGCGCTGTCGCCAACCGACCGCTGCTATGCCTTTGTGCCCATGACGCATATCTTTGGTCTGGCCACCGTCATGCTCACGGCCTTGCAGGCCCGGGCACAGCTGGTGATGCGCCCGCAGTTCGACCCGGCCGATCTGCTGGATGCGCTGGAGCACCATGGTGTCTCCCAGCTGCAAGGCCCGCCCGCGCTGTTCTCGCGCCTGCTGGCCTATCTGCAGGAGCAGGGCATCACCCAGGTCAAGGCCCCTGCGCTGCGCTTTGTCTACACCGGCGCCGGCCCGCTGGACATGGCGCTGAAAAAACGTGTGGAGGCCTTGTTCGGCCAGGCCTTGCACCATGGCTATGGGCTGTCGGAATATGCCGGCTCGGTCCACATCACCCGCATGCATGAATGGCGCCAGGACACCAGCGCCGGCCATGCCGTGGCCGAGGCCGAGGTTCAGGTGACCGACCCGGCCACCGGCCAGGCCCTGCCCTGTGGAGAGCGCGGCGAGCTGTGGGTGCGCGGCCGTGGGTTGATGCCAGGCTATTTTCGCGACCCCGATGCCACCGCCGCCGCCATGCGCCCCGGCGGCTGGTATGCCAGCGGCGACCTGGGCGAGCTGGCCGCAGACGGTGCGCTGTGGGTGGTGGGCCGCTTGAAGGAAATGATCATCCGCTCCGGCTTCAACGTCTACCCCGCCGAGGTCGAGACCGCGCTGAATGCCCATCCCAGCATCGAGCGCTCGGCCGTGGTCGGGCGCAAGGAGGCCGATGGCAACGAGCAGGTGATTGCCTTTGTGGAGCTACGCCCCGGCTGCCAGCTCGATCAGATGGCCCTGCAAGCCCATTTGCGTGAGCAACTGGCGCCCTACAAGCGCCCGTCCCGCATCGAGACCGTGGCCGCGCTGCCCACCAACCCCAACGGCAAGATCGTGAAACGCCTGCTGCAAGCCCAGGCCGAGGCACTGCCCTTCTAGGAGACCCCATGCCTTCCCACGCCATGTCCCTGAACCGTCGCCAACTGCTGGCCGCAGCCGCGCTCAGCCCCCTGGGCGCCACTGCCTGGGCCCAGGCCAGCCCCTGGCCTGCCAGGGCGGTGAAATTCACCGTGCCTTTTCCTCCCGGTGGCCCGGTGGACACCACGGCACGCATCTTCACGCAAAAGCTGTCCACGATGTGGAACCAGCCCACCATCGTCGACAACCGTGCCGGTGCGGGCGGCGTGGTGGGCGCGGCGGCCGCAGCCAAGGAGCCTGCCGACGGCTACAACTTCTTCGTGGCCTCCATCCACCATGCCGTCAACCCCTGGCTGATGGGCAAGCTGTCCTACGACATTGAAAAAGACTTTGCACCCGTCAGCTTTGCAGCCATGTTCCCGGTGTTTCTGGTGGCCCATCCCTCGGTGCCGGTGAACAACGTCAAGGAGCTGATTGCCCTGTCCAAAAAGGGCACGGTGCTCAGCTACGGCTCCTCGGGCAATGGCGGCGGCACCCACCTGGCCGGCGAGCTGTTCAATATGGAGGCTGGCACTCAGCTGCAGCACATTCCCTACAAGGGCAGCGCTCCGGCCATGACCGATTTGCTGGGCGGGCAAATCCAGCTGATGTTTGCCGATGCCCCGTCGGCCCTGCAGCACATCAGGACCGGCCGCATCAAGGTGTTGGGCGTGGCCAGCAAGAAGCGCTCGGACATGCTGCCCCAGGTGCCAACGATTGCCGAATCCGGCGGCCTGCCCCACTACGAGGCCTATTCATGGGCCGCGCTGTTTGCGCCGGCCAAGACGCCCGAGGCCGTGCTGACCAAGCTGAACGCCGACTTCAACCAGGCCTTGAGCGACCCGGCCGTGAAAGCCCTCCTGCTCGAGGCCGGTGCCGAAGGCGATCCGGGTACGGCCGAAGACCTGCGCCAGCGCCTGAAAAGCGAGCTGCAGAAATGGAAGAAGGTGATACAGACTGCGGGCATCAAGGCCGGCTGACTGCAGCTGCCCGCGAGGCTTTCTATGACACAGGCAGCATCGCGCTGCCTTTTTTCGCACCCGCCCTCGAGGGCGCTCCAGCGTGCGCCGAGTGCCCGAGTGCCGGAGGCACAGCCCCTAATCCAGCGTGATGCCCAGCTCCCGGATAAAGGCTTTCTCGCGTGCGGTCTGGGTCACGGCGTAGCGGCTGTATTCCTCGTGGCCCATGTACACCGGCATCTGGTCATTCAGCTCCAGCGAGCGGGCAAAGTCCGCATTGCCCATGGCGTGGCGGAACGCGTCATGCAGGCGCTGGACCACGGCCGGTTTCATGCCCTTGGGGCCGGCCAGACCGATGGGCGAATCCACCACCAGGTCATAGCCCAGCTCCTTGAGCGTGGGTACCTGGGGAAAGCGCTGGAGGCGGGCCTGGCTCATGCTGGCCAGCACCCTGGCCTTGCCCGCCTGGACCATGGGGCCCCAGCCCGGGTCGGCGATCACATCCAGATGGCCGCCCAGCAGCGCCGCCGTGGTTTCCGCACCGCCCTTGAAGGGCACAAACGTCATCTGGAGGCCGGTATCGCGCAGCAAGCGCGCCATGGCGATATGGCCACCGCTGCCTATGCCGGTGGAGCCAAAGCTGATGGCCCCAGGCCTGGCCTTGGCATCGGCCAGCAAGTCCTGGAGCGTCTTCCAGGGCGCGTCCTGCTTGACGACAATGCCCGTGGCAAAACCCGTCAGGTTGATCAGATAGGTGAAGTCCTTGGCCGGGTCGAAGTTCACCTTGGTCAGGGCGGGCTGGCGGAACAATGTGGCCACCACCAAGGCAATCGTATAGCCGTCGGGCTGGGCCGTTTGCGCCATCAGCGCCGGCCCCAGCGTACCCCCAGCGCCAGGGCGGTTGAGCACCACGATAGGCTGGCCCAGCTCCTTGCTCGCCACCTGGGCCAGGATGCGCATCTGCACATCGGACTGCCCACCCGGGGGGAAAGGCAATATGAGCGTGATCGGCTTGGTGGGATAGCCGCTGGCGGATGCGCCCCGGCTTGCCAGGGCTGCAAGGCCTGCGAACAAAAGCGATCTGCGCCGCAGGCGGCTGTGGGCGAAATCCGGCATGGTGGTCTCCTTGTTGTGGTGATCCCTTGCGTGGCCAGGCCATGTTGGAACGACCTGCGCCGAGCGCATGAAAAAAAGCGTGGTGACCGCGCACAGACCCTGGCCGATCACAGGACGGCCATCGCCGCCAAGCCATTCTGGTCAGGCCGATTGCCTCCAGCTTTGTGAATGGCAAAGCACGACTTTCACGCTGCCCAAGCCGCACAAACCCTGGGGTGGCAGCCGGATAGCTCGCATGCCGTGAAGACGGTGTTTCAGATTCACGAATTGAGGCCGGGGCGCTATGCAGGCATGCTGGTCACAGAACAAGGAGACCGGGAGCCTCATCCATGCATTTAAGTGCACAGACCCATTACCAGGCCGAACTGGACGCCGGCCGCTTTGCCATCCAGCAATGCACGGCCTGCAAGCAGCATGTGTTCACCCCGCGTGAGCTGTGCCCGCACTGCGGTGCCAGCCCGCTGCGCTGGGTGCGCCCCAGCGGCCAGGGCACGGTGTATTCCACCACCACCATTGCCCGCAAGCCCGAAGCCGGTGGTGACTACAACGTGGCGCTGATCGATCTGGACGAAGACGTGCGCATGATGGGCCGCGTCGAAGGCCTGGCGCCCGAGCGCGTTCAGATCGGCATGCGCGTCAGCGCCCAGGTGGTGCAGCACAACGGCAAGGGGCTGGTCGTCTTCCACCCTGCAGCCAACGCCCCGGGAGACGCCGCATGAGCCCCGCTTTTCAAGTACCCCACTCCAGCCTGGACGCTGCTGCAGTCAACCGCGCCCTGCGCGGCAAGGTGGCCATTGCCGGCGCCGCCACCTATGGCTGTGGCGAGGCCCCCGGCATGGACGATATGACGCTGCTGGTGCGCGCCGCCCACGCGGCCGTGGCCGATGCCGGCCTGACCATGCAGGACATCGACGGCATTGCCACCTGCAGCGTCACGGCCAGCATGTGGGCCATGCCCGTGATCGAGCACCTGGGTATCAACCCCACATACATCGACGGCACCATGCTGGGCGGCAGCAGCTTTGTGGCCCATTTGCTGCCCGCCATGCGCGCGCTGGAGGCCGGCCAGTGCAAGGCCGTGCTGATCTGCTACGGCAGCGCCCAGCGCTCCGGCACCGCAGGCCGCAAGGACATCGTGGCTGCACGCCGCGCCATGGACCCCCAGCCCTTTGAACACCCCTATGACCCACTGCTGCCGGCCTCGGCCTACGCACTCGCTGCCCAGCGCCATATGCACCAGTACGGCACCACGCGCGAGCAGCTGGCCGAGGTGGCGGTGGCGGCCCGAGCCTGGGCCCAGCTCAACCCCGAGGCCTTTATGCGCGACCCGCTCACCATAGACGAGGTGCTGAAGGCCCGCATGGTCTCCAGCCCCTTGGGGGTGCGTGACTGCTGCCTGGTCACCGATGGGGCCGGCGCCATCGTGCTCACCCGTGCGGACCGCGCCAAAGACCTGGCCCAGCCCCCGGTCTACATCCTGGGCAATGCCACGGCCTGCTGGAACCGCCAGATCTCCTGCATGCCCGACCTGACCGTGACCTCGGCCACGCAATCCGGCCAGCAGGCCTTTGCCATGGCGGGGCTGACGCCGGCCGATATGGACATGGCCCAGCTGTATGACGCCTTCACCATCAACACCATCCTGTTCCTGGAAGACCTGGGCTTTTGCAAAAAGGGCGAAGGCGGTGCCTTTGTGCAAGGTGGTGCCATTGCCCCTGGCGGCCGCCTGGCCGTCAACACCAACGGCGGTGGACTGTCCTGCGTACACCCCGGCATGTATGGCGTGTTCCTGCTGATCGAGGCCGTGCGCCAACTGCGCGGCCAGGCCGGCCAGCGTCAGCTGGAACGCCACCGCACGGCCGTGGTGCATGGCAATGGCGGCACGCTGTCCAGCCAAGCCACGGCGGTTCTGGGAAATTTCACCCCCTGAGTCGCTGCGCGCCTTCCCCCTCTCTCGCTTCGCGGGAGGGGGACGACAGCCTCGCTGCGGGGCGGCGCGGCCGGCGTAGGCCCTTGCTTGCTGTCCCTTGCTTTTGGCCTCGTCGGTTTTTTGCGCTGCGCCCACATGGCCCGGTCCATTTTTGGCCGGGCCTTTTCTATTGCCGCTTCTCAGTTCGATGTGAACAGGGGGGTGAGGGGGCCTTGGGCGATGTGGCAGTGCGCCTGTTCGAGGGCCTGGGCGAAGGCGTCGGAGCGCAGGTAGGCGTATTCCACTGCGCGCTGGGCGCCTATGGCGTCGCCCTGGACGGGGGCGGTGGCGGGGTGGCACATCATGAGGCTGCCGGGCTGCAGCTGGGCCAGCCATTGGGCCATGTGGCGGCCATAGCCTTCGGGCGTGGGCTGGTCGAAGGCGTAGACGCCGCCGAAGCCGTGGTTGAGCGGCACGCCCTGGCGGCGCAGGCGGCGGGTGGTGGTCCAGCCGCCCAGCAGGGCGATGATGGAGGCCTTGGGGTCGCGCCAGAGCTGGCCGGCCGGGGTGGTGGAGCGGACCCAGGGCAGGTCGTCGGCATTGTCGCCATAGCGCTGGCGCAATTCCTGCACCAGCGCGGCGCGCACGCCGGGGAGCTGGTGCACGTGCTGGTGGCCGTCGATGAAGTCGGGGGCCATGCCCAGCGCGTCTTCGAAGGCGTCGAGCTGGCGGCGCCAGGCGTCGCGCATGGCGCCGCCCCCGAGTGCGCCGGCATAGGCGCGCGCAATCACCCCACCGATGCCGGCGGCAGGCTGCAGGCCGTGGCCTTCGGTCAGGTTGAAGTGCAGGCCCAGCGACAGGCGCGGGCGCAGCGCGGGCAGGCGCATGGCGGCCTGCCTCCAGTGCGGCGAGGTGGTCATGCAGCTGGTGGCCGACAGCCGGCCCTGCAGCGTGAGCTGCTCCACGGCTTCATCGACCAGGGGGTGCAGCGCATAGTCGTCGGCGCACAGGACGACGGTTCTGGCCGGGGCCTTCTCCCCGTTGTTTCTGGCAGGCACGGTGTTCATGGGGATTCCTTGCGGTCAGGGGCCGCAAAGGCCCAGAACTTGGCGAAGACGAAGGTGCCCACCGCCACCAGCACCAGCACCAGGGCCAGGCTCCAGAAATAGTGCCAGTGCAGCCAGTGCAGGGCCACCCAGTACAGCAGCTCGTTGGCCACGAAGGAGGCGCAGGCCACGGCGAAGTACTTGCCGGCCACGGCCCAGCCTTGCGCCCCGGCCTGCACGAAGGTGAACAGCGCATGGCCGTTGTAGCTGACCACGAAGGCCACGAGGAAGGCCAGCACGTTGGCATGCAGCGGCGCCATGCCCATCCGTTGCACCAGCAGGGCGACCACGGCCAGGTGCGTGGCGGCCGCGCAGCCCCCCACCAGCACGAACTGCAGCGCCTGCGGCAGGCGGCGCAGCTGTGCGATCACGTCGTGCATGGCTAGTCCCGGGGCGCCAGCGGGCTGCGGTCTTCGTCGCGCGCCAGCAGGTAGGTGGGGCGGCGCTTGACTTCGTCGTAGATGCGGCCGATGTACTCGCCCAGGATGCCGATGGACATCAGTTGCACGCCCGAGAACAGCATGATGCTGGCCGCCAGCGTGGGCCAGCCGTCCAGCGGGTTGCCGAAGATCAGCGTCTCCATGGTGATCCACAGGCCGTAGAGCAGGGCCGCCAGCGAGATCAGCCCGCCCACGATGCTCCACACGCGCAGCGGCAAGGTGGTGAATGACGTCAGCCCCAGCAGGGCCAGCGAGCCCAGGCGCCGGAAGTTGAAGCTGGATGCGCCGGCCTTGCGGTCGGCCGGCACGAACGGCAGGGCCGCGGCCTTGAACCCCACCCAGGCGTACAGGCCCTTCATGAAGCGGTGGCTCTCCGGCAGGGCCTTGAGCGCGTCGGCCACGCAGCGGTCCAGCCAGCGGAAGTCGCCGGCATTGGGCGGGATCTTCACCAGGTTGCCGGCATTCATGAGCCGGTAGAACAGGTTGGTGCCCACGCGCTTGGCGCCGCTTTCGGCACCCCGGTCGGCGATCACGCCATAGACCATGTCGTAGCCGGACTGCCACAGCTCGCACATCTGCGGCAGCATCTCCAGCGGATGCTGGAAGTCGGCGTCGATCAGCACCACGGCGTTGCCGCGCGCATGGTCTATGCCGGCCGACAGTGCAGCCTCCTTGCCGAAGTTGCGCGACAGCGCCAGGTAGCGCACGGGCAGTTCCTGCGCCATGCGCAGCGCGATCTCGTGCGTGGCGTCACGGCTGCCGTCGTTGACGACGATCAGCTCGTAGTCGGGCGTCAGCGTGCGCACCGTCGCGTCCAGGGCGCGCAGGAACGCCTCCAGGTTGCCCTCTTCATTGTGGGCTGGCACCACGCAGCTCAGCCGCAGCGGGGGGCGCGGCAGCATCCCCTTGGGAGCGGCCGGAGCAATGTCAGCATGCAATTCGGTCATAGATCAGCATTGTCGGCGGGCTGGCTGCCCGCGCGCGGCAACACGTCAAAAACCGCATAGGCATAAGGATTGGGCCGAGGAAAACGCCAGCCCGAGCGTTGCACCGTGAGCACACGCGCCTCCTGCGGCAAGCCCAGCTTTGCCAGCCAGGCCTGGGCCTGCTGCTCGCAGTCGCGCGACTTGGCGGTCGGGCCGGGCTCGCCGGCCACCGGGCCGCGCGGGCACAGCAGCAGCCCGGGCTGCTGGCGCCAGTCCGGCAGCGCCAGCACGCGCGCATATTCGCTGTCGGGCAGGCCGGGAATGGTGCGCAGATGCGGCTGGGCATAGAAAGACAGCATGGCGTTTTCCGCCCAGTCGCCGCCCACCCACTGCAGCGGCTGCTGCGGGTGGCGCTGGTTCCAGGACAGCACGATGGCCTGCGCCGCATCGGCCGAGGGGCGGTAGTAGTCGGAGCCGCTCTTGCGTGCATTCCCCCAGCCCACGGCCAGCCCGATCACCAGCACCACGGCCATGCTCGGCCACCAGGCGCGGCGCAGCCCGGCCAGCGCGGCCTGCGTCACGGCGGGCGCCTCGGCGTCCAGGTTGCGCAGCCACAGCAGCACGAAGGCATAGCCGATGGGAATGGCCCAGGGCGTGGACAGCTCCACCACGCCGGTGGCGCCAAATCCCAGCGTCGCCAGCCAGGGCATGAGGGCCAGCCAGAACAAGGTATCGCCCCGTCCCTGCCAGGCCCAGCTGCGGCGCAGGAAACGCGCGCTCCAGCGCAGCCAGCCGCCGCCTTGCTGGCGGGCCTGCATGAAGCCATACACCAGGCACACGGCCAGCCAGGCCGGCAGCCAGTAGAAGAGGGGCGCCAGCGCAAAACGCAGCACATAGCCCCACGCCACCTGCCCGCCACCCTGGTCCATGGCATAGCCCAGCGTCACCCACTGGTGGCGGGCAATCCAGGCCACATGCGGCGCCAGCGCCAGGCCGAAGGTGGCCAGTGCCACGTAGGGCCGGGGAGTGAGCAGCCACTGGCGCCCTTCACGCACCAGGAAGATGGGCAGCAGGAAACCGGCCAGGAACACGCCGCTGTAGTACTTGCTGAGCATGCAGGCGGCCGAGACCACGCCCAGGGCCACGCTGAAGGCCATGCCGCGCACGCCCTTTTCCTGCCAGCTGGCCAGCAGCAGGGCTGCCGCCCAGGGCCACAGGGACAGCAGCTGGCTGTTGGCGTTGAACTTGCCGGCCAGCGTCGTATACGGAAAGCACCACAGCAACAGGCCCGCTCCCAGCGGCGCCAGGCGCGCCAGCCCCAGGCGCCTGCCCAGCACATAGACGCCCCAGATGCCCACGCCCACATTGGCATAGGACAGCAGGCGATAAAAGCCGTCGTTCTGCGGGAACACCATGAACCACAGGCCGACCACCCAGGCGAAGAACGGCGGATGCTTGTGCGTGCCCAGCTGCAGCGGCTGGGCCCAGGCATAGTTCTCCAGCATGTCGTGGTAGCCGTCCAGATTGCCATTGGCCAGCCAGGACACCAGGGCCCAGAGCAGGCAGGCCAGCGTCACCATCCAGAGCAGGGCCGGGCCCGAGGGAGTGCCTGCCGGGGCAGCAGAGGAAGAGGATTTCATGCGATCCCGCCGGGGTGGTGAAAAAACATGGGCGCGATTGTAGAGAGCGCCGGACCTCTCAGGTCATCAGCGCCACGGCGCCCGAGAAGCTCAGGAAAGCCAGCGCCGTGGACACCAGGATGATGCGTGCCACGCGCCCGCCGTGCGCCCCGAAGCGCTCGGTCAGCAGCGAGACATTGCTGGCGCTGGGCAGCGCGGCCAGCAGCACCAGGGCCACGAAGGCATCCTGGCTCAGCGGCAGGCCCAGCGCCATGGCCGCGCGGCCCGCGGCCCAGACCAGCAGCGGGTGGACCAGCAGCTTGGCCAGCGCAATGGGCACGTAGTCGTGCGCGGCCACGCGCTCATGGCTGTTCATCTGCGAGCGCGCCAGCACGGCGCCAATGGTGAACAGCGCCACGGGCGAGGCCGCGCCTGCCAGCATGGCCACGGTGCGGTCCAGGGGGCCGGGCAGCCCCCAGCCCACCGCCGAGGCCACGCCACCCAGCACGATGGCCCAGGGCATGGGATTGGCGGCCATGCCGGACAGGGCACGCCGCAATGCCACCGCCACGCCATGCCCGCCCGACAGCCCCAGGCGCGACAGCGCAATGCACAGCGAGGTGGTCACCACCATGTCGATGGCCATGGTGACGATGACCGGCCCGGCCGCCCGCTCGCCCAGCAGCGCCACCAGCATGGGCACGCCCATGAAGCCGGTGTTGGGAAAGGCCGCCACCAGCGCGCCAAAGGCCGCATCGTTCCAGCCCACGCGCCGCAGCGTGAGCGCCACGGTGGCGCCCACCATCAGCAGCGCGCACAGCAGGTAGACCACGGAGACGCCCACGTCCAGCAACTGGGCAATCGGCGTCTGCGCGCCAAAGCGGAACAGCATGCAGGGCAGCGCGAAATACAGCACGAAGGCATTGAGCCCCGGTATCGCCGCCTGCGGCAGCACGCCACGCCAGGTGGCTGCAAAGCCGCAGGCCACAAGCGCGAAGAAGGGAAAGGTGATCAGCAGGACGGACAGCACGCGGCGATTCTGGCAGCAAGCCGGTGCCGCTGCCGTGCGCCCGTGTCACCGCGCGGACGCAGGGCGAAAAAAACCTGCCGGATCCGCATCCGGCAGGTCTGGGCGTGAGCGCAACCAGCGTGCGCGCCTACAGCGCCAGTTCCTTCTCGATGTCCTGCACCTTGCGGCGGGCCAGTGCCAGGTTGGAGCGGCTCTTGTCCAGCACCAGGTAGAAGAACACGCCTTCATGGGCGGCCACGGGCCGGATGATGTGGTACTGGTGCGTCAGGGTGATCAGGATGTCGTCGATGGCATCGTCGAGCTTGAGCATGCGCATGGTCTTGAGCTTGGCGCGCACCACCTCGGTGTTGCCGGCGGCGGCCAGCTCCATGTCGAGGCCGGAGCCCACGCTGCCCATCAGCATGCCGCTGGTGCTGTCCACCAGGGCCGCGCACAGGGCGCCATCGATGCCCAGCAGGCTGTTCAGAGAATCATGTATCGAAGCCATATGCCACCTTTTCAAATAGCAAGGGCAGGCTGTGCGATGGACCACCGCGCCCGCTCCTCGGGGGGAGAAAACCAAACTTCTGCAGCGGATGCCGCGGATCAGGAACGAGACAGGTCGGAGGCCACTTCACCCGCGGCCCACAGCGCACGGCCCAGCAAGGCGCTCTGATCGACCACCATGCACAGGATGGCCGGGTAGCCACCGCCCACGGCCTGGAAGAGGACGGTCCCCAGCTCGGTCTCGAAGGTGAGCCGGCGGCAGGACTTGTGGCCTATTTCGGCGGCCACGGCCTTGGCCATGGCCATCAGGGAGCCCGCCATGGCCGACAGGCGCTCCGTCGGCAGCTCGCTGCGAATGCGCAGGGCCGTGATCTCGAAGCCGTCTGGCGTGCACAGCAAGGCGATATGCACGCCCTCCAGGGGTGCCACCACACGTTGGAGCACCTCTTTGCCTGCGTCGATCACTTGGGGAGGAATCCGGGGAAGCGTTGGTGTCTTCATGCCTGACTTTGCAAGGAAAGCAAGGAAACGAGCACCCCCAGCGCATCCAGCAACTGCTGCCGGTCACGGGGGTCCGCCTGGATGACAGGCACTATACCGTGACCTCTGTCCGCCAAGGCGCTGCTGAATGCTTCCTGCTGTTGCCCGCTGGCATCACGGCAGCTGACAACCACCACCAGGGGCTCGGCCTCCAGGCTGGATATTTCGGCCAGGAGACGCGCGGCATATTCCGGCGCCGAGGCATCGCCCACATCCACCATCAGCAGCACGCCCACCGAGGCATTGAGCACCCAGCGGCGCACGAAGTCGAAGCGTTCCTGCCCCGGGCTGCCCACCAGTTGCAGCCGCTCACCCCCGCCCAGGTCGATTTCGCCGAACTCGGCACCCACCGTGGTGAATTCCTTGGAATGGGCGGCCTGGTCCAGATTGGGCACATCCGACGCCGCCATCAGCGCGCCGCACAGGCTGCGCAGCGCCGTGGTCTTGCCTATGCCCATGGGGCCCACCAGACTCACCCGCACCAGCCCGGCAGCCGGCTGTCCGTTCATCCACAGGCTCATGCCATTCCTCCGCGCCGGATCCAGCCCGCCAGCTTGTGCACCCACTGGCGCGGCAGGCCGGCCACGGTGGCAGGCGCCTGTGCGCGGCTGCGGCGCAGCGGCGGGAGATCGTCTTCGCGCGCGGGCTGCAGGCTGCACTCCAGCAGGCTGCGCAGCCGGGGCTGTCGCAGCAGTTCGGCCACGGCGCGGGCCTCCATGCCGCTGTGCTCGCACAGCAGGGCCACACCCATGGGGCCACGGCACAGCATGGCCAGCGCCCGCAGGCATTCGGAATCGTTCCACGGCGCGGGCAGCGCCACCCAGGCCTTGAGCTGGAAGCGGTAGCGGCAGTCCACGCCCTGCTGCTGCAGATCATCCAGCGCCCGCGCCAGCGTATGCGACGACGCCACCTGCTGGCGCACCGTCCAGTCCATGAGGAAGACGGCCGCCCGGTCCAGCATGTCGATCAGGTCGGACAGCGTGAAGTTCATGTCCAGATAGGTGGCCAGGCGCTGCTGCGTGCGCTCCAGGTGCTGTCCCTGGGGCACTCCACCCACGTAGACCACGCAGGGCATCCACCCGGCGGCCTCGGGCGCAGGCATGCTGCCATCCACGACCAGCACCTGGGCACTGACCAGGGGCACCTGCCTCCAGCCGCGCAGCGACTTGCGGGACGCCACGGCGAACAATGCCTCAAAACGCTGCTTGAGCAGAGGAGACCACAGCTCGGCAGCCAGGCCGATCTCGTCTGTAGTGCGAGCCATCTTTGACACCTCACCGGATAGGAACAGAAATGGACAAACCAGATTCGCCAGAGACACAACTTCGGCGAAGACAGATATTTTGGATAGTTTTTACACATTACCCACTTGATTTAATGTGAACTTTTCTATTCAAGACAACGCCGCCACAGTCCGGCCGAGAGGGCCTGGGAGATTTGTCGCCGAATTCCAAGGGTGCTTACACCTGGCCTGATGGTCGCGATCCCCGAAGCGGTATGCTCCCGCTTCCCTCACTTTCACGCCTTTCCCCGCGCAACGCACCCATGTCCGCAGGACTCAATCTGGCCCAGCTCCAGGCCGTCCACTGCACCGAAGGCCCCTGCCTGGTCCTGGCCGGCGCGGGCTCGGGCAAGACACGCGTGATCACGCACAAGATCGGGCGCCTGATCGAGATGGGCATGGCGCCGCGCCGCATCGCGGCCATCACCTTCACCAACAAGGCGGCCGCCGAAATGCGCGAGCGCGCGGCCGGCCTCATCGGCCGGCAGGCCAAGGACGTGCTGGTCTGCACCTTCCACGCGCTGGGCGTGCGCATGGTGCGCGAGGACGGCCATGTGCTGGGCCTGAAGCCCCAGTTCAGCATCCTGGACGCCGACGACGTGACGGGCATCCTCAAGGACTGCTCGGGCGGCACCACCGACCTGGCCACGGCGCGCCAGTGGCAGTGGACCATCAGCAACTGGAAGAATGCCGGCTGGGACAGCCGCAAGGCCCTCGCCATGGCCCAGGACGACAACGAGCGCAGCACGGCGCTGATCATGCAGCGCTACGAAGAGCGCCTGACCGCCTACCAGAGCGTGGATTTCGACGACCTGATCGGCATGCCCATGCGCCTGCTCAAGAACCATGCCGAGGTGCGCGAGAAATGGCAGCGCCTGCTGGGCCATGTGCTGGTGGACGAATACCAGGACACCAACGCCACGCAGTACGAGCTGCTCAAGCTGCTGGTGGGCAGCCGCGCCCACTTCACCGCCGTGGGCGACGACGACCAGAGCATCTACGGCTGGCGCGGCGCCACGCTGGACAACCTCAAGAAGCTGCCGGTGGAGTTCCCGCAGCTCAAGGTGATCAAGCTGGAGCAGAACTACCGCTCCACCTCGGCCATCCTGCGCGCGGCCAACAACGTCATCCAGCCCAACCCCAAGCTCTATCCGAAGACGCTGTTCTCGGAGCTGGGCGAGGGCGAGCCCGTGCGCATCGTGGACTGCGACACCGAGGAGCACGAGGCCGAACGCGCCGTGGCCCGCATCCAGAGCCTGCGCGCTGCCAGCAACCCGCCGCCGGACTGGAAGGATTTCGCCATCCTCTACCGCGCCAACCACCAGGCCAAGCCCTTCGAGAAGGCCTTGCGCAAGGCCAGCATTCCCTACAAGGTCTCGGGCGGCACCAGCTTCTTCGACCGCGCCGAGATCAAGGACCTGTGCGCCTGGTTCCGGCTGTGGATCAACAACGACGACGACCCCGCCTTCCTGCGCGCCATCGGCACGCCCAAGCGCGGCATCGGCCACACCACGCTGGGCAAGCTGGGCGAGTTTGCCTCGCAGCACAAGCTCAGCATGTTCGGCGCCCTGTTCGCCCACATGCTGGAAGCGGCCCTGCCCAAGAAGGCGCACGACAGCCTGCTGGAGTTCGGCCGCTACATCAACGACCTCGAATACCGCGCCCGCCACACGCTGGGCGCCGAGCAGTCGCGCGGCTTCATGCTCGACTGGCTCAAGGAGATCGGCTACGAGCAGTACCTCTACGATAGCGAGGACAGCGAATCGGTCGCCGCCGCGCGCTGGAGCAACGTGCTGGAGTTCTGCGACTGGATGGCCCAGCGCGCGGGCGGCCAGATCGAGGATGCGGCGGGCACGACCACGCACACCGAGGTCAAGAGCCTGCTGGACGTGGCGCGCAACATCGCCCTGCTGTCCACCATCAGCGAGCGCGAGAAGGAGCAGGACATGGTCATCCTGTCCACCCTGCACGCCTCCAAGGGCCTGGAATGGCCGCATGTGATGCTGGTGGGCGTGACCGAGGGCATGCTGCCCTTCAAGCTCGACGACGACAACGGCCGCCAGCAGAAGGTCAGCGACGAAACCGCCCAGCGCCTGCAGGAAGAGCGCCGCCTCATGTACGTGGGCATCACGCGCGCCCGGCGCTCGCTGGCCGTGAGCTGGACCAAGCGCCGCAAGAAGGGGCGCGAGATGGTCTCCACCCTGCCCAGCCGCTTCATCAAGGAAATGGGCCTGGACGCCGCCACCTCGCGCGAGGACCCGCGCGAAAAGCTGCGCCAGCTGCGCGCAGAGTTCGCCCTCAAGGCGCAGCAGTCCACGCCCGCCGACTCCTGATTTCCAGAAAGACACCGCATGCGTTTTTACCGCCCCGTTCTCAGCCTGGCACTGGTGGCCGTGACCACCGCCTGCTCCAGCACGGCACTGCAGACCACCACCCAACCCATCCGCCAGCCCACCCTCCAGGCCGCGCCCCAGACCACCCCCGCGTCCACCGCCCTGCCACACGCCTCATGCCCCGGAGATGAGGAGATGAAGGACAGCCAGCTGCAGGGCGAATGGACGGGAACCGTCGAAGGCCAGTCCCAGCCCGTGCGCCTGCAACTGGGACCGCACCCCCAGTGGAAGGGCAACGTCAAGGGCACGATCGCGCGCGGCGCAGACACCCGCCCCATGGTCGGCGACGTGGCCGACGACCACATCACGCTGGAAGAAAGCGCCGACGGCAAGCGCATCACCGCCACCTGGCTGGGCGATGTCGTCGAAGGCAGCTGCGCCCGCGAGATCCGAGGCAACTTCATCGAGGGCGACGATGCGGCGCCCCGGCCCTTCGTGCTGCGCAAGCTGACACCCTGAATGGCCGTGGCCTGCACGCAAGCCCTCTGCCCTCCCCCTTTCGCTCCCACTTTCGCTCTCCCTTTCACCGGACCCAAGCCATGACGACTCCTACACATCTGGATCGCCGCAAGCGCCTGCACCGCACGCCGACTGCCCTGCAGTGGGCCCTGGCCATGGGGCTGGGCGCCACGCCCTGGCTCGGCGCCCAGGCCCAGACCGCAGCCCGCCCCATGGGCGAGGACGCCTGGCGCCAGTGCGCCTCCACCACCGACAACCAGGCCCGACTGGCCTGCTTTGACACCTGGTCACGGCAGCAGCAACCGCTGACGCCACCGCCCGCCACGGGCTGGAGCGCTCCCGCAGCCAGCGCGCTGGCCGATACCGGCACGGCCGCCGCGCTGGCGCCCGTGGCAGCCACCACCGCCGCCGGAGACAGCGGCCAGGGACTGGTACTGCCGACCACGCCCACCAACGGCGGCTGCCGCGACCCGCGCTACAGCGAGCTGTCGCGCTACTTCGAGCTGGAACCGGGCAGCGACTGCGGCACCTTCAGCTTCCGCGGCTACCGGCCCATGTCCGTGTCCGTGGTGACGGCCGACCATGTCAACCAGCAGCCCACCACGCCCGGCAAGGACCCTGCGCAGTCGCAGCCCTACAAGACCGAGGAAATGCGCGTGCAGCTGTCGGTGCGCACCAAGGTCGCCCAGGGCCTGCTGACCAACAGCACCTCGGCGGGCAAGGACTCGCTGTGGTTCGGCTACACCCAGCAGTCGTACTGGCAGCTGTTCAGCCCCGCCATCTCGCGGCCCTTCCGCAACACGGACCACGAGCCCGAGATCTTCTACGTCTATCCCACCGATGCCCGGCTGCCCTTCGGCTGGCGCTGGCGCTACAGCGGCGTGGGCCTGGTGCACCAGTCCAACGGCCAGAGCGACCCGCTGTCGCGCAGCTGGAACCGCTGGTACCTGATGACCGGCTTCGAGCAGGACAACCGCTGGCAGCTGCACCTCAAGGCCTGGCAGCGCATCCGCGAGAGCGCCGAGCATGACGACAACCCGCGCATCCAGGACTACATAGGCCGGGGCGAAGTGAAACTGGGCTGGAACGTCAATGCGCAGAACTATCTGGGCTTCACTGCGCGCGGCTCGCTGGGCCAGGGCCGCGGCTCCGGCCGCGTCGAATGGCTGCGCACCCTAGGCGAAGGCTGGAACGGTGGCAAGAGCAATTTGCGCCTGCATGTCCAGCTTTTCAGCGGATACGGTGACAGCCTGATCGATTACAACTACAAGCGCACCGTGCTCAGCGTGGGCTTCAGCCTTCTGGACTTCTAGAAGACCGGCCCTCGCGGGGCACGCTTTGCCGCTTGCCCTTCGCGGGGAAGCCCCGCCCCGCTGGCTGCATTGCCAGCGGCCGGGGCCATGCGTCAGAATGCGCCGATGCCCCGGGCCTTTTCAGGCAGGCCCGGAAACCCGCCCCAGAACGAACCGCGGAGGTCCGCCATGGATTTGCAATACCAGCTCAAGGCCGGCAGCTACTGCCTGTACGACATGCGCGAGACGCCCAGTGCCATCACGGGCGAGCGCCGCTGCCGGCTCAGGACCGAGCTGGTGGCCATTGCCTTCGACCGGGTCACGGGCCAGGTCCATGAGCACGGCTCGCCCACGCGCATCCATGCGTGGGCCCTGTGCACGCGCAGGCGGCTGCGCGCGGCCGGGGACTGGGACCAGGCCGACAGCATCGTCGTGGTCTCCGGCCCTCTGCCGGTGGAAGAGATCAACAAATGCCTGGGCATCCGCGGCTACTGCCGCCGCATGTTCCAGCGCCTGGCCAGCCTGCCGCACGGCAAGCTGCAACCCCACGCGCATGCACACGCTCATGGGGCCTACGGCGCTTACGGAGCTTACGGCGCCCACGCGGGCCGGCACCAGTCCCATCAGGGCCAGCAACGGCGGGCCGCCTGAAAGCCCGCGCGCGCCCGGCACCACCTCACTCGGGACCCAGGTCCTCTTCCCCATCCTCATCGCGCGGCTCGGCATGCTTGACGATGGTCACGGGCAGCCGGCTGTTGCGTGCCACCTCGCGCGAGACCGAACCGATCAGCACGCGCCGCAGGCCGCCCTGGCCCAGCGCGCCGATGATGATCTGCTCGCAGCCCGTGCTCTCGGCAATGTCGGCCAGTGCGGCAGCGGGCTCGCCCAGACCGATCTCCACCTCGTAGGAAATGCCGGCCGCCCGCACCAGGGCCACGGCCGGTGCCACCAGGTGCATGCCGGCGTCCACGCTGGCGGCGGCGATCATGTCCGAGTCCTGCGTGGCCAGCTCGAACAGCGAGGCTTCCTGCTGCACATGGGCCAGCACGAAATGCGCCTGCAGGCCCTGGCGGACCAGGGAGATGGCGTGGTGCACGGCATCCAGCGAGGGCTCGGACCCATCGACGGCAATCATGATCTTCAGCATGCGGACCTCCTTTTTTGTAGCTGGCGAATCGCAACCACCCCAGTGTAGACGCGGGCCGGCTAAGCCAGACGGGCTCCGGGGACAGTCCCCGAGCGTCCGACACGCACATGCGGCCATCTGGGACAATGGAGGGCTATGCTGCAATTCGACCTGCTCAAGACCGATCCCTCCAGCCACGCGCGCCGCGGCCAGCTCACGCTCAACCACGGCGTGGTGCAGACACCCATCTTCATGCCCGTGGGCACCTATGGCACCGTCAAGGGCGTGATGCCGCGCAGCCTGCAGGAAATGGGCGCGCAGATCATCCTGGGCAACACCTTCCACCTGTGGATGCGCCCGGGGCTGGACATCATGCAGAGCTTCGGCGGCCTGCACGGCTTCGAGAAGTGGGACAAGCCCATCCTCACCGACTCGGGCGGATTCCAGGTCTGGAGCCTGGGCGCCATGCGCAAGATCACCGAGGAAGGCGTGCACTTCGCCAGCCCGGTCAACGGCGACAAGCTGTTCATGTCGCCCGAAGTCAGCATGCAGATCCAGACCGTGCTGAACTCGGACATCGTCATGCAGCTGGACGAATGCACGCCCTACGAGACCAACGGCCACAAGACCACCGAGGCCGAGGCACGCAAGAGCATGGAGATGAGCCGCCGCTGGGCCAAGCGCTCCAGCGACGAGTTCCAGCGCCTGGGCAACCCCAATGCGCTGTTCGGCATCGTGCAGGGCGGCATGTACGAGAACCTGCGCGAGGAATCGCTGCAGGCCCTGGTCGAGATGGACTTCCCCGGCTACGCCGTGGGCGGCGTCTCGGTGGGCGAGCCCAAGGACGAGATGCTGGCCATCATGGCCCACACGCCCCACCGCCTGCCGGCCCACAAGCCGCGCTACCTGATGGGCGTGGGCACGCCCGAGGACCTGGTGCAGGGCGTGGCCGACGGCGTGGACATGTTCGACTGCGTCATGCCCACCCGCAATGCGCGCAACGGCACCATCTTCACGCGCTATGGCGACCTGAAGATCCGCAATGCGCGCCACAAGACCGACCACCAGCCGCTGGACCCCAGCTGCACCTGCCATGCCTGCGCCGGCACCAGCGGCGTGAGCTGGGAGCAAGGCGGGCGCGACGGCTTCTCGCGCGCCTACCTGCACCACCTGGACCGCTGCGGCGAGATGCTGGGCCCCATGCTCACCACCATCCACAACCTGCACTACTACCTGAACCTGATGCAGGAAGTGCGCAATGCGCTGGAGGCGGGCAACTTCACTGAAATGCGCGCACGCTTCAAGGCCGAGCGCGCCCGGGGCGTCTGACGCCCCACAGCCGATTACTCGAGTCGCTCAGGTCGCCAGGTCCTTGAGCGACCAGGACACGCCGGTCTCGAAGCCGGCGCGCATCTCGTCGGCCACACGCTCCAACTCGTCCAGAAACAGCCGCATGGCGGCTGCCTTGGTGTAGCCGATGCGCTGGTACAGGCAGCCGGGCAACTGCGCGCCCGCGTCGTGCAGGGGCCGCCAGAGCAGGCGGCCGGCCGCCACATCCTCGGCCACGTTATCGGGCACCAGGAATCCCAGGGCCGTGCTGCCGGCCACCAGGCGCCGCACCATGGGCACGGAGCTGGTCTCCACCAGCGGCCGCTGCTGGTGCAGGGCAGCGCTGTCCATGTGCTCCAGCATGCTGCGCAGCTCCATGCCCGGCGCCATCAGGATCAGCGGATAGTCCACGCAATCGCGCAGGCGCAGCAGGCGCGGCTCGGTGGCCAGCGGATGGCCGGGGGCCATCACCGCGCCCAGCGGCTGGGGCCAGGCGCGCACCTCCTGCACGCCGGGCGGCGGCGGGCGGCGCAGGCAATAGGCCACATCGATCTCGCCCTGCGCCACGCCGCGCAGCAATTCCTCGCCCGTGCCCGAGCGCACGCTGAAGGTAATGCCCGGATAGCGCCCATGCACGCTGGCGATCACCAGGGGCAGCAGGTACTCGGCCGTGGCGTGGGACACGCCCACGCGCACATGGCCCCGGCGCAGGGCGCGCAGATCCTCCACCTGGGCCAGCGCGTTGTCGAAGTCACGCTGGCTGCGCCGCACGGCCGCCAGCATCAGTTCCCCGGCTGTTGTCAGCTGCATGCCGCGCGGCAGGCGGTCGAACAGCGGCACGCCGACCTGGGCCTCCAGATTGAGGATTTGCTGGTTCACGGCTGCCGCCGTCAGGTGCAGCGTGACGGCGGCCTTGCGCACCGAGCCACGGCGCGCCACCTCGTCAAAACAGCGAAAGGCCTGGGAGATTGCGGGCATGGCGCGGAGTGTAAATTTTTATCTGACACCTCATCCAAAACAAACAGCTATTCCTGACGCTTGCGACTGCCTAGAGTGGCGCTCATTCCCGGCCTCCTTTGAAAGCAGCCCATGGCAAGCACCGTAGACCAAGTCACCCAGCGCCGCCGCGGCGTCGGACTCATCGCCCACGACCCCGCCCTCTCGGCCGGCGGCTACACCCTGATCGCGCCGCAGACGGCCGACGGCCATGTCTACCTGGTGGACATCGAAGGCCGCGTGGCCCATGAATGGAAGCTGCCCGTGCGCGCGGGCCGGCACGCCGTGATCCTGCCCAACGGCAACCTGGGCTACAACGGCAACCACCCTCGCTCGCCAGACCGCTATGCGCCGTGGTCCATGTGGCATGGCGGCGATTTCTACGAGGTCACGCCGCAGGGCGAGATCGTCTGGCGCCACGAGGACCCGGACCACCACCATGACGCGCAGTGGCTGCCCGACGGCCACCTGCTCTATGCCGCCTGCGCGCCCGTGCCTGCGGGCTTTGCCGAGCGCGTGCCGGGCGGCACCGCGCACGGGCCCGGCGAAACGATGTACGGCGACGTGATCCGCGAAGTGGACCGCAGCGGCCGGCTGGTCTGGGAATGGAAGGCCTGGGAGCACCTGGCGCCCGAGGACTTCCCCATCCACCCGGGCTTCGGCCGCTACCACTGGCCGCTGGTCAACGGCCTGGGCGTGAGGGCCGACGGCAGCGTGCTCATGAGCCTGCGCACCACCTCCGGCATCATTGCCGTGGACAAGGCCAGCGGCGCGGTGACGCTGCACATTCCGCCCTCGGTGGTCTCACACCAGCATGCGCCCGTGGCGCTGGACAATGGCCACATCCTGGCCTTCGACAACGGCAACTTCCGCGAGGGCGCCCACGTGGCCTTCTCGCGCGTGGTCGAGATCGATCCTGCCGACCACCGCGTGGTCTGGAGCTACCAGGACGAGATGGTCAACGCCTTCTACACCGCCTTCATGGGCAATGCCCAGCGCCTGTGGAACGGCAACACCCACATCACCGAATCGGCCACGGGCCGGCTCTTCGAGGTCACGCCTGCGGGGGAAGTGGTCTGGGAATACATCCTGCCCTGGTTCGCCGAGTACCCCGATGCCGCAGCGCGCCGCACCGGCCCCGGGCGGCTCAACAGCGTGTTCCAGACCTGGCGCTACCACGCGGACCAGCTGCCCTGGCTGGGCGCCGCCGGGAGGCAGTCATGAGCGTCAACCGCAGGCAACTGGCAGCCTGGATGCTGGGCGCGCCCTGGCTGTCACCGGCAGCCCGCGCGTCCGCAGCTGCGGCCGACGCCTGGCCCAGCCAGCCGCTGATCGTGGTCGTGCCCTTTGCGCCGGGCGGCAGCGTGGACGTGGCCGCGCGACTGGTCATGCCGCGCCTGGCCGAGCGGCTGCGCCAGCCCGTGGTCATAGAAAACACCGTGGGCGCCTCCGGCACCATTGCCACCCAGCGGGTGATCAAGGCCAGGCCGGACGGGCATACCGCGCTGTTCGGCGTGGCCAGCTGCGTGCTCATTGCGCCGCTGGTGTCGCCAGAGCGCTTCCGGTATGACGGCCTCAGGGAACTGCTGCCCGTGGCGCCCGTGGCCTCTTCGGCCTTCGTGCTGGCAGGCCGCCCCGACCTGCCGGCCACCACGGCGGCCGAGCTGGTGCAGCTGTCGCGCCAGCAGCCGGGCCGGCTGACCGTGGGCACCGATGGCGTAGGCACCAGCCTGCACCTGACCGCCGAAATGCTCCAGCAACAGGCCGGCCTGTCATGGACGCATGTGCCCTACAAATCCGGCCCGCAGGCGCTGACCGAGCTGGCGAGTGGGCAGATCGACCTGGCCGTGCTGCCCGTGGCCCTGGTCCAGTCCTTCGTGCGCGAAGGCAAGCTGCGCGGCCTGGGCGTGACCTCGCGCCAGCGCGCCACCACCCTGCCGCAGACACCCAGCCTGCAGGAAACGCCGGTCTGGCAGTCCTTGGATGTCGAGGCCTGGCAGGGCCTGCTGCTGCCGGCCCGCACCGACGCCCGCATCGCCGAGCGCCTGGCCCGCGAGACCGCAGCCGTGCTGGCCGAGCCGGATCTGGTGCGCAAGCTCGCCGAGGCCGGCTTCAAGCCCATGGCCATGGAGCAAGCCCAGTTCATTGCCCACCTGGAGCGGGAAAGAAAGCTGCTGGAGGCCACGGTGCAGGCTGCCCGCATCCACGGCACGGGCTGATGCGGCCAGGTCCGCCGGCCAGGCCCTACTGCATGGCGCCGGGCGCGGCAAACGAGAAGCTGGCCATCTGCACCAGGGTCCGGCCCCGGGTCAGCAGGCAGGAATGCGAAAGGGACTGCGCACGTGGCTGCAGCCTGAAGAAGGACATGCCGCCACAGCACAGGCCCGCCATCTCGAACTCCGCGCCCTCCAGCCGGCAGCCCACCTGCAGGCCGGGCGCAGGCTCATGGTTGACGGCGCACAGCCGGGACAGGCGCAGCAGCGCATCGGGCTCGGGCAGCACGGTGCTTTGGGCACTGCCATCGGCATGCTCCACATGCACGGACCGGCCCGCCAGGGCGTTGCGCGGATAGACGATCTCCAGCCCCGCGCGTCCACCGCGCAGGCCGCGCTGCAAGCCTCCTTCAATGCCGCCCGGCGCGCGCGCCCAGGCCGTGAAGCCCAGCCCGCGCACCGACCCCACGATGCGCACGCGCCATGCCAGGCGCAGGGCATCGCAGTCCACCGCGGTTTCGTAGCAGACCTCGAAGCGGTCGGCTTTCTCGCGCAGGCTCAGCTCGCCAGCGGCAGGCACGCAGCGGTCCCCTTGTTCATCACGCACCGCAAAGGCCACGGAGCGCAGGATCTCCAGGCTGCCGTAGCGGACACTGCGCAGGCAGCCATCGGCCAGTTCGGCACTGAGCGGCCCGGCCTGCAGCTGGCGGGGCCCGGGCGGCAAATGCCCTTCCCAGCCTTGCGCGGCGCCCGCGATGCCGGTGCCTGCAGGCCCCTTTCCCGCAATGCCTGCGGCCATGTTCCCGGCGATGTTGCCGGTGATTTCAGCGATCCATTGATTCATATGCGCACCCCAGCCCTTCCTGGACAGGGTGCCGATGCTATGGACGATCCGTGCGAATGAATAACGATGTTTTCTGGCACTGGTCGTGAGCTGCACTCACAAACCGTCAGGCAGGCCAGCCGCTGGGGGCCGGCCGGACCTGCTGCGGCTCCAGCACGGTGCAGTTGCGGCCCCGGGCCTTGCCGCGGTACAGCGCCGCATCGGCGCGTGCAATGGTCGCCTCCACCGACTCGCCAGCGCGGTACTGCGCGGCGCCCAGCGTGCAGGTGACGCGGGCGCCTTCGCCCAGGGTCTGCGCCCACGGGGCTTCGGCAATGTGCAGGCGCAGGCGCTCCAGCAGTTCGCCGGCCTGGGCCAGGTCGGTGTCGGGCAGCACCAGCAGGAATTCCTCACCGCCATAGCGGCCCACGCCATCGGCGCTGCGCAGCTGCGACTTCAGCAGCGTTCCGAAGGCGCGCAGCACGCGGTCGCCGCCCTCGTGGCCAAAGCTGTCGTTGATGCGCTTGAAGTGGTCTATGTCCAGCAGCGCCACGCACAGCACCGTGCCCCGGTCGTGGGCGGCGGCGCGCACGTCGTGCAGCCGCTCGATCACGCCCCGGCGGTTGCTGACGCCGGTCAGGTCGTCATGGCGCAGCAGGGCCTCGATCTGCGCCAGCGCCGTGGCCAGCTTGTCATTGGCGATGCCCAGCCGGTACTGCATGCTGCGAAAGAAGGTGGCCTGCACGCTGCAGCGCACCACGGCACCGAGCACCACGCCAAAGGCCAGCAACTGGCCCGCCGCCGTGTCCGTGGTCATGCGCATCAGCGGCCCCCGCCAGAGAATGATGGCCGCCACGGCGATGAGCGTGCCTATCCAGGTCAGCCAGAAGCTGGTGCGGCTGCGCGCTAGGAAACCGTCGGCGCTGAAGGCGATCAGCATCACCATGGACTGGAACGCCAGCGCAGGGGCGGCCATGACCATGCCCAGCACGCCGATGATGGATACCAGCTGGTGCGTGAGGAACATGCCGGGATCGCGCAGCCTGTGGCACCAGTCGCTGGCATAGGCCCAGGTGATGAAGCCCATGCCCGCCGCCACCCACAGGCCATAGCCCAGCACCACGGCCCAGGGCGCATAGCCGGCCCAGGCATGGCCCAGAAACAGCAGCAGCGCGTAGATATGGCTGACCAGCACGGAGATGTGCAGTTGCCAGGTGCGGCGCTTCCAGCGCTCCAGGTGCAGCGCTTCGTCCACCAACGGCGACGCCGGCTTCGGCCCCCACAGGAGACGGTCCGGGAAATTCCGAGAAATGGAGGAAAGCACGGGCATGCGATGAAGCGCGGCGGGCCGGCGGCCCTCATGGGCGCCCATTGTGACCGCATCCGGGAAATCCCGGGGATTGCATCCTTCTCGCCTAGGAGGTACGCGGCGGTCGCACGTCCTCGGCCACCACAATCTGGTTGCGCCCGCAGGCGCGGCCATGCGCGAGGGCCGCCTCGGCACGCTGCACCAGCCGCTCCGAGGTTTCGCCCGCCTGGAACTCCGCCACGGCCAGGGTCAGGGTCAGGGGGTCCTTGTCGGGGTCGGGTATGGGCTTTTCGCTCCAGTGCTGCTGGCGCACGCCCTCGCGCACGCGCTGCAGCGCCCAGACGGCCTGGACGGAGGCGGTATCCGGCATCACCAGCATGAAGGTGTCATCGCGGTAGCGGCCTATGCCGTCCACCGTGCGCAGGTGGGTGACCAGCAGGCCGCTGAGCATGAGCAGCACCCGGTCCTGCAGCGATGGCCCCTTGTACGGTGGGTGCGCGCCCGCACGCTCCACCCAGGGGTCCAGCTCCAGCAGCACCACGCAAAATGGTTCGGGCTTGCGCGCATGGCGCTCGCGCAGGCCGTCGACGGCATCCATCAATCGCGAGTAATTGGCCACGCCGGTCAGCGTGTCGCGCCCCGTGGGCAGTTGCAGCGTGCCCACGCGGGTCTGCAGCTGCTGCACATCGTCGGCCAGTTGGCCGCAGTAGCTGGACAGTTGCGCCAGTTCCTCGGCGTACTGGCGCTGCATGCGGCTCAGCGCCTGCCACAGCGCCAGCGCATGCACGGCCAGCGGCAGCATCACGCTGGCCAGCCACAGAATGCGCACGGCCACCGAGCCCGGCGCCATCTGCGGCATGGGCCTGGCCACCACCACGGCGCACAGCATGGCCAGCATGGCGCACAGGAGCAAGATCTGGCCCGCGGGCAGGTGCAGCGCCTGCTCGCGCTCGCCATCCCAGGGCAGCCAGGCGACGGCCGCCAGCCACAGCAGGGCACAGGCCCAGGCCAGTGAAGGCTGCCAGGCGGCCAGCAGCAAGGCCATCGTGGCCTGGATCCAGCCATGGCCGCGCAGCGTCCGGGTCAGGGGCAGGCCGGCCGCATGGCAGCGCCAGACCCAGGCCATGCCGGCCAGGGCCGACAGCGCAGCGTAGGCCGCCCAGGCTTTCCATGAAGAAGGGCCGGCCAGCACATGGCCGGCCAGCAGGGCCGCCCCCACGGCCCAGGCCGCCAGGGGAAGAATATGGGCGGACGCGCCGGCCGGTGGGTGGGCGGGCTGCGCTGGCGTGTGTTGTGGGGGATCCGGCAGCTGGCGTGACATGGCATCCTCGCTGAAGACATCTGCGCCCCGGCCGAGCGCGCAAGCCATGGTGTACCACAACCCCGCGCAGCTTCAAGGGGCTTGCCGGCTCCGGCCGACAACGCCACGGCCGCCGCCAGGGCCGCTTCAGGCGGGCTCGGCCAGACTCAACCCGGTGCCGGCCCGGCCTCCTGCACGGGAGGCGCGGGAGGCACGGCAGGTGCGGAAGGCAGCACCGCGCCCGGCTTCCTGCGGTTGCCATCGGCCGGCGTGCCGCAGCTGTGGCAAAAGTGCACAAAGGCGCTCTTGCGGGTATTGCAGCTGCCGCAGCGGTCGAACAGGCCTATGCCGCAGTGGGGGCAGAAATCGATGGCGCCGTCCTTCAGGTCCACGGGGCGCTCGCAGCCCGGGCATACGCCCTTGGCCAGGCGGGCAAGGGCCACGTCGTAGCCCAGTTCCTGGCGCCGCTGCGTCTCGGGCAGCGACTCCTGCTGCTTTTGCCGCTCCAGGTAGCGGTTCAGGCCCAGGATGGCCGCGCGCCCCAGCAGCACCGTCACCACGATGCCGACCACATAGCGCACGTAGCCGCCATAGTCGGGCAGGTAGGGCACGAGTTCGACGAAGAAGGCGAACAGCGCAAAGAAGATGAAGCCCCAGACGAAGGGCCACCAGGTGCTCTTGCGTTGTTTGGCGAACAGCCAGCCTGCCACCAGCAGCAGCGGCAGGGTCAGCGCCAGGCGGTAGAGGAAGACGCGCAGCTCGATGGCGCGCATCTCCTTGCGCCAGGCCTCCATGGCCCCGTCGCGCAGACCATCCCACTGGCGGTTGGCCGCGTCCAGGCGCTGGCGTGCCTGCAGGCTGGCGTCCTGCAGCCGCTCCACAGAGGCACGAGCCGTGTTCTCTTCCTGCTTGATGGCATCCAGCGCCTGGGTGCGCGACAGCAGTTCGCTGTCCTGCTCGGGCCGGGCCGTGGCGCGGCGCGTGGCCACCCAGTTGTCGAAGGTCTCGCGCGCCGAGCGGTAGCGCGCCTGCGTGGCCTGGTACCTGAGGCGCGCGTTCTGCAGCGCCGTCTCCGCCTTGTCGTGATCGGCATCGGCCGCCTTGATCTCGGCCTTGACGGGCTCGGCCGCGGCGGGCGCGATGAAGTCCTCCACCGTGCGCGGCGACTCGACCTGGGGCAGATCCCCCACCACCAGGCCGCCCAGGCCGATGAGGAAGGAGGCAAACACCACCGCCACCAGCCACAGGCCTCGGCGGAACCATTTTTCGGGCAGACGCAAGGCCTTGCTCATGGAAGAACTCCTGTTTCAATGCCCTGCGGCCGTGGAAGGCCGCAGGCGGACGAAGAGCCGGCCCGGCTCAGGGCAGGACGCGCACCGGGCCCGCCAGTTGGCTGCGCTGCAGCCACTGCGTCACCGACTCCACGGTCACGGTTTCTATGCGGCTGGCATAGCGCTTGTCGTTGGGGTGGTCGTCGAAGGCGATGTTGGCGGCCGTCACGCGCCCGCCCAGCCGCGACAGCGCACGGATGACCAGCACGCCGGGCTCGTAGCCCTTGAACTGCAGCCAGGCCTGGGCCTGCTCGCGCCGCTGCACCGTGGCCGGCTCCATGGCGGCGGCCAGGGTTTCGGTGGCCCACTGGTTGGACTGCTGGTAGCGCTGGCCCCAGGCATAGCTGACCATGCTGTAGGGCTCGTGCTGCAGGCGCAGCACGGTCTGGGGCTGGGTCAGAAAGGTCCACAGCGCCTGCTGCACGGCAGGCGTGGGCACCTGAACGCCGGCCTCGTAGCGCCAAAGGTCGTCCAGGAAGAATTCGCCCAGGCCCTGGCGATAGACATGGCCGCCGGCCGTGCCGCATTCGTTGAGCTTGTGCGCCACGCGCCAGGGTCCTTCGGTGGTCTTGTAGGCCCAGCCGTAGTGCGAGTAGTGCAGGTCGTACTTGCTCAGGTCCTGGCCCACGCGCGCCAGCAGCACGACGCGGGTGCCGTTCTTCGCATATTCGGCGTCCAGCGCCTGGGAGGTGCGCTGGGCCAGGTCCAGGCCCTTTTGCAGGGACTGGGGCGTGAGGGGCTTGACCTCGCAGCTGCGGCCCGCATGGGCCGTGCCCAGCGTGGCCGCCAGCAGCAGGCCCAGGCAGGCGGCACGGGCCGCCAGGGAGAGGGGCAGACGCAGGTCCATGGCGGGCATCACAGGCGCTCGTTGTGCAGCAGGGCCTTGCCCATCTCGTTGGGAATGAAGGCCAGCACCTTGCCGGCCGCCGAGATGACAACGCCTGCGCCGATCACGCTGCAGGTCAGCACCGTGCCCACGGCATAGGCCGAGGCGGAGGCACCGCGCCCCACCACTTCCACGCTGGCCTGGGCGCCGTCGGAGGCACGCTCCAGCAGATAGACCGTGCCCGTGGCCGAGGCCTGCACCGCCTTCACGGTCAGCACCGCGCCGCCCACCGACAGCGCGGCCGGCAAGGCCACCACGGCGCCGGCTGCCGTCGAAGCCACCGAAGCCGTGCCCACCACGGAGGCCACGGGCAGCATGGACAGCGCCACCGAGGCCTCGCTTTGCGCACGGGCAGGCGCCATGGCCAGGGCTGCGCACAGCGCACCGGCGGTCAGCAGGGCACGCGGCAGGCGCGCGAAAACGGATTGGTTGGCCATCATTGCTTGGACTCCTGGAAATTCGGGGAAGGGGCGGACATCACTCGGCATCGGCCGGCTGCGCGGCCTCGCGGCGGCCATGCATGCGGGCTTGCGCCAGGTCGGCCTCGTGGCGGTCGCGCAGCATCTTGGCCAGCGTGAAGGCGGTGGTGATGAGGTAGAGCCAGCTCACGCCCAGGAAGGCCTTGTAGGTCACGTTGATGTCCATGCTCAGCAGGCCCCAGCCGGTCAGCGCCATGGACACGGCAAAGCCGCCCCAGACCACCAGCTTCCACATGGGCGTGTCGCCTGCGCTGCGGCTGCCCCCCTCGTTGTCCCGCACGAATTTGGCCAGCACGAAGGCGGCCGAGAGGCAGAACACATAGCCCATCACCATGAAGGCCTGCTCCAGCTGCTCGCCCGGCAGCCAGGCCAGGCCGATGGCGCATAGGGCGACCGCAATGCCGAACGACACCCACACCTGCAGTTGCCAGGCCCGGGTATCACGCTGAACGACGATGGGAGAAGAGGACATTTGCCGAGACGCCCCTCAAGGGCATTGGTTGAACACGGGACGCATGGTGCCCAGACGTAACTTGCGTGTCTGCATTCAACCGTAACAGTGGCAAGGCATGGGCCATCGAGTATCTTCAAACGGTACTTTTCAAGTTTTTGACTGTTGTTTACGCCCCGAAAAGTTCTTGCATGTGACACCAGCACACAGGACATCGGGCACGGCACCTGGGCGACAGGAACCCTGCGGCGCGCCACAGACAATGCGCCCACCCCGGCTGCAGCGCGGCGGGGGCTCGCACCTTCGCCACGCCTGATTGATGGAGACACCCATGACCCAACCCTTCGACCTCGTCGTCCACGGCGCCACCGGCTTCACGGGCCGGCTGGTGGTGGAGTACCTGCTCAGGCGCTACCCCGCGGGCAGCGGCCTGCGCTGGGCCATGGGCGGGCGCAATGCCGACAAGCTCGCGGCCGTGCGCGACGAGCTGGGCGCGCCTGCCGATACCCCGCTGGTGGTGACCGACACCGGCAATCCCGCCAGCCTGCAGGCCCTGATGGAACAGACCCGCCTGGTGCTGACCACGGTGGGCCCCTACCAGCTCTACGGCAACGAGCTCGTGGCCGCCTGCGCCCGCGCCGGCGTGGACTATGTGGACCTGTGCGGCGAGCCGGCCTGGATGCGGCAGATGATCGACGCCCACGAGGCCGCCGCCCGGGCCAGCGGCGCGCGCATCGTGTTCTCCTGCGGCTTCGACTCCATTCCCTTCGACCTGGGCGTGTTCATGCTGCAGCGCGAGATGCAGGCCCGCTTCGGCCATCCGGCCCAACGCGTGCGCGGCCGGGTGCGCAAGATGAAGGGCACGTTCTCGGGCGGCACGGCGGCCAGCCTCAAGGCCACCATGGCCGCCGCTGCCGCCAGGCCGGAGGTGCTGGAGCTGCTGCGCAATCCGTTCTCGCTCACGCCGGGCTTCGAGGGCCCGCGCCAGCCCTCGGGCAGCAAGCCCATGGTGGACGAGGCGCTGGGCCTGTGGGTGGCGCCCTTCGTGATGGCGGCCATCAACACGCGCAATGTGCACCGCTCCAACTTCCTGCTGGGCCACGCCTATGGCGCCGACTTCGTCTATGACGAGATGCTGGTGACGGGCGCCGGAGAAAAGGGCGAGGCCCTGGCCAACGCCGTGGCCACCGACAAGTCATTGGGCGCGGATGGCGGCCCGCAGCCCGGCGAAGGCCCCTCGCGCGAAGAGCGCGAATCGGGCTTCTACGACGTGCTGTTCATCGGCAGCGACGCGGCGGGAAACAGCCTGCGCGTGGGCGTCAAGGGCGACCGAGACCCGGGCTACGGATCGACCTCGAAGATGATCACCGAGGCCGCCGTCTGCCTGCTGCAGGACGCCACGGACACGCCCGGCGGCATCTGGACCACGGCGCCCGCCATGGGCGACGCGCTCATCGCAAGGCTCAAGGCCAATGCCGGCCTGAGCTTCACGATGGAAGGCTAGCGTCTGCCTCAGGCGGCGAGCAGCCGCAGCACGCGCTCGCGCAGCAGCGCGGGCTGCACCTCGGCCTGGGCCATGGGCTGGCCCACGTTCAGGCCCACGCGGTTGAACAGGCCACGGCGGAAGGGCCGGACCATGGCGCCGCCCTGCTCGATGCGGCTGAAGTAGGAGCCCCAGAGATTGGTCAGCGCCATGGGGATCACGGGCACCTGCAGGCCATCGGCCTGGGCACGCTCGATGATCTTCATGATGCCGCCCCGGAACTCCTGCAACTGCCCGTCGCGCGTGATGCCGCCCTCGGGGAAGATGGCCAGCAGGTCGCCCTCGCGCAGCACCTGGGCGGCGCGCTCGAAGGCCGCCTCGTAGGTGGCAGGGTCCTCCTTCTGGGGGGCGACGGGAATCGCCTTGGCCAGGCGGAACAGCCAGCCCAGCAAGGGCACGCGGAAGATGCGGTGGTCCATCAGGAAGTAGATGGGCCGGGGGCTGGCGGCCATGAGCAGCACGGCATCGACAAAGCTCACATGGTTGCAGGCCAGGATGGCCGCGCCGGTGGCCGGAATGTGCTCGTCGCCCTGCACCTTGAAGCGGTACACGAAGCGCGAGGCCACCCAGGCCACGAAGCGCAGCAGGTACTCGGGCACCAGCAAAAAGATGTAGGCCGCCACCACGGCATTGGCAATGCCCGTGATCAGGAACACCTGGGGAATGCTGAAGCCCGCCGCCAGCAGCGCGCCGGTCAGCACGCTGGAGGCGATCATGAACAGGGCGTTGAGGATGTTGTTGGCCGCGATGATGCGCGCGCGGTGCGTGGGCTGGCTGCGCATCTGGATCAGCGCGTACATGGGCACGCTGTAGATGCCGGCCGACAGGGCCAGCAGGCCCAGGTCGGCCATCACGCGCCAATGCGCAGGCTTGGCGAAGAAGGCTCCCACGCCCATCAGCTCGGAGGGCGGCAGCGCGCGCGAGGCAAAGAACAGGTCCACGGCGAACACGCTCATGCCGATGGCGCCCAGCGGCACCAGGCCGATCTCCACATGGCGGCGGCTGAATACCTCGCACAGCAGCGAGCCCGTGCCAATGCCCACGGAAAACACCACCAGCAGCAGCGAGGCCACATGCTCGTCGCCATGCAGCACCTCCTTGGCAAAGCTGGGGAACTGGGCCAGGAACACGGCGCCGAAGAACCACATCCAGCTGATGCCCAGCAGCGAGCGGAACACGGCGGGCTGCTCGCGGGCCAGCTGCAGGTTGCGCCAGGTTTCGGTGAAGGGGTTCCAGTTGATGACCAGGTGCGGGTCGGTGGCCGGCGCATTGGGGATGAACTGCGCAAAGATCCGCCCGATCACCGCCAGCCCCAGGCAGGCCACGGCCACCTGCATATGGCCGACCTCGGGCACGGCCACCAGCAGGCCGCCGGCCACATTGCCCAGCAGGATGGCCACGAAGGTGCCCATCTCCACCATGCCGTTGCCGCCCGTCAGCTCGCGCTCGCTGAGCACCTGGGGCAGGTAGGCGAATTTCACGGGGCCGAACAGCGTGGAGTGCAGGCCCATCAGGAATACGCAGCCCAGCAGCAGCGGCACATTGGCCTGGATGAAGCCCCAGGCGGCCAGCGCCATGATGGCGATCTCCAGGTTCTTGACCAGGCGGAACATGCGCGTCTTGTCCCACTTGTCCGTCAGCTGGCCCGAGGTGGCCGAGAACAGCAGGAACGGCAGGATGAACAGCGCCCCGATCACCAGCCCCGCCATGGCCGAGGGCAGCCAGGAGACGCTGAGCTGGTAGGTCACCATCACGGTGAGCGCGAACTTGAACAGGTTGTCGTTGGCCGCCCCCGAGAACTGCGTCCAGAAGAACGGCGCAAAGCGCCGCTGGCCCAGCAGGGCGAACTGGTTGGGGTGCTCGTGCGCGGCCGATGGCACGGCGCCGGCCGTTGCGGTGGGGGCAGACGGGCTGCCGGTCTCTTGCTGGAACATCTTGTCTTCCCTCAACGGTTGGTGGCGCCGCCGTGGCCGCACGCATCGGCGCACATTGTGCCCGTACTGGTCATGCGCGCCGTGCCGGCCGCACGCAGCGCGGTGATCACGGGCAGGGCGGCGGCGGCGGCCACCACATGCTTGAGACTGTGGCCGGACACCAGCCCGGCCGTGGCCTCGAAGACGACCGCATCGCCCCACTCCAGCAGCTTGGCCGCGCCATACCAGGCGATCACCACGCCCAGGCGCAGCGCCAGCGCGCCATGGCGCGGCGCCACGCAGGCCAGGCCAAGCACCGCCAGCATGCCGCCGCCCTGCACCAGCGCCCAGGGCAGCAGGTTGCCGCCATGCAGCCAGACCAGCACCGAGGCCACGGCGGCAACCAGCATGGCCACCGCGGCGCGCACGGCCACGCGGTCGGCAATGCGCGATTGCAGCGCCAGCCCCAGCATGCCGGCAAAGGCCATGGACATGCCCAGCCGGTCGCCCGCCAGGGTGGCATCGTGGGGCGCCCAGTGGTAGACGGACGAGCCTATGGCAGAACACGCCAGCCCCGTGAAGAACAGCGCGGCCAGCCAGCGCAGGGCCGGGGCCAGCGCCTGGGAGCGCCCGTCCATGAGCAGGCGCGCGCCCGTGCCAGCGGCCCAGGCGAAGCCCAGGTTGCTGAGCACATCCAGCGCATGGGGCAGCGGCCCCCAGGCGCGCTGGTCGGCAAACGCGTGAAAGTCCTGCGGCTGCGGCACGCCGGGGCCAAACAAGGCGGCCAGCAGCAGCAAGGCGGCGCCCCCGTAAAGGCACCGCAGGGCGGCGGCCGGTGAAATCAAGGCGGATGGCATGTGTGGGCTCCTCATGAAAGTGGCCGCAGTGTGGTGAACGCTGCGCCGTTCCAGCATCGTTTTTCTGCACCCGCCGCGCAAACCGGCACCACGGGTATCGATAATCGCTACCCATGAGCACCACTGCCGACCTCGTCATCGCCCTCAAGAAGGAACTCAAGGCCGCCCAGATGACCTATGCCGACCTGGCGCGCGCCCTGGGCATGGCCGAGTCCAGCGTCAAGCGCATGCTGGCCAAGGGCGACATGCCGCTGTCGCGCATCGATGCCATTTGCCGCGCGCTGAGCCTGGACTTCGCCGACCTGGCGCGCCGCGTGGCCGACAGCCAGCCGCTGCTGCAGGAGATGACGCCCGAGCAGGAAAACGCCGTGGTCGCCGACCGCAAGCTGCTGCTGATGGCCATCTGCGTGCTCAGCCAGTGGACGCTGGAGCAGATCGTGGCCACCTACCGCATGACCGAGGCCGAAGGCATCCGCTACCTGGCCCAACTGGACCGCATCGGCATCATCGAGCTGCGCCCCGGCAACCGCTACCGGCTGCGCCTGGCCAAGACCTTCCGCTGGCGCGCACGCGGGCCGGTGATGGAGTACTTCCGCGAGAACGCCGTGCTCGACTATTTCGGCGGCGGCTTCGACCAGCCCGGCGAGGGCATGCTCATGGTGCACGGCTCCATCGGCCGGCATCTGGCGCCCAGCTTCGTGGAGCGCATACAGCGGCTGGCCCATGACTTTTCCCAGCAGCACCTGCAGGACCAGCGCCTGCCGCCGGGCCAGCGCGAGGGCTACACCCTGGTGCTGGCCATGCGCAGCTGGGAATTCACGGCGTTCACGGCGCTCCGAAGAGGCACTGTCTGACGGCGGCTGCAGGACGGCAGCCTGCGCTGCAGCGCCTGGCAACAAGGCTTCACCAAGGCGATACACAAGATTGCACGACTTCGCGGCGCGGCAACCCGGGATTGACGATGTACTTGCACCATGCAGTCATGGATTCCTTTCACCAGGACTCCAGCCCGATGAACCAAGGAAAAGGAGCCGCCATGATTTACCTTCGCACACCGCTGATCGCCGCCACCCTGGCCCTGGCCGGATGGGCCGGCACCGCGCAGGCCCAGGCCAACGTGACCTATGCGGCGCCGGGCGCCGCCATCTCGGTGCAGTTCGGCGCGCCGCCCCCGCTGCGCTACGAGGCCGTTCCGGCACCGCGCCGCGGCTACGTGTGGGCACCCGGCTACTGGCGCCCGCAGGGCCACCGCCATGCCTGGGTGGCCGGCCACTGGGTCAAGGCGCGTCCCGGCTATGTGTACCGCCAGCCCGTGTGGTCGCAGCACGGTGGCCGCTGGGGCTACGCACCCGGCCGCTGGGACCGTGACCGCGACGGCGTGCCGGACCGCCATGACCGCCGCCCCAACAACCCCTACCGCCATTGATGGGCGCTTGCGCCCGGCATGAAGCCCGCCCCATCGGCGGGCTTTTTGCAGGCAGGGCCGGGCATGCCCACACTGGCTTCATACCAACATATGCATATAAAAGTGAATCATTAAGTTCCCAGGAAAATATGGGAATTGATTCACCGGATACCCCTGCATACCATGCGCCCCTCGCTTTTCCGCACCTGGATTCCCGCCGCAGCCACGGCCCTGGCCGTCTTCGGCTCCACCGCAGCGGTTGCGGCCGATTCCACCGCATCCTGGCCGCACCAGCCCGTGACCATGATCCTGGGCTTCCCGGCAGGCTCTGGCGTGGACGTGATCGCGCGCGGCGTGCAGGAGCCACTGTCCCAGCGCCTGGGCCAGCCGCTGATCATTGATTACAAGTCGGGTGCGGCCGGCAACATCGCCAGCGAGATCGTGGCGCGCGCCAAGCCGGACGGCTACACGCTGGCCTTCGGCACGGCCGCCACGCACGGCAGCAATGCAGCGCTCTACAAGAAGCTGCCTTTCGATGTGGAAACCGACTTCGTGCCGGTGGCGCCGCTGATTGATGTGTCCAACGTGCTGACCATCAATCCCAACGTGATCAACGTCAGAAACCTCAAGGAGTTCGTGGACGAGATCAAGGCCAACCCCGGCAAGTACAACTACGCCTCCACGGGCAACGGCGCGGGCACGCACATGGCCTTTGCCGAGTTCAATGCGCGCCTGGGCCTGAACATGGTCCACGTGCCCTACAAGGGCGGCCCCGAGGCCATCACCTCGGTGCTGCGCGGCGAGACCTGCTGCATCATGAACCAGGTCCAGACCGTGCTGCCCCACTACAAGAGCGGCAAGGTGCGCCTGCTGGGCGTGACCACGGCCAAGCCCGTGGAAGTCATCAAGGAAGTGCCCACCATCGCCTCCAGCGGCCTGACCGGCACCAAGGGCTTCGACAGCTCGATCTGGTTCGGCATCTTCGCGCCCAAGGGCACGGACCCGGCCATCGTGGCCAAGCTCAGCCAGGCCGTGCGCGAGGTGCTGGAGCTGCCCGAGGTGTGTGCACGCTTCGAGTCACAGGGCAATGCCATCCGCATCGAAACGCCCGAGCAGTTCAAGAAAACCGTGCACAGCGACCGCCTGAAGTGGGCGCAGGTGGTCAAAGACGCGAAAATCAGCATCGATTGATGCCGTGCGCGCCCGCAGGCCCTGCCCCGCTGGCGCGCCTTTCCTCGTGAGTTCCTGGTGAGTCTATGTCCCTGACCGAACCGGCAGCCACGGCCCCTGCGGGCCTGGCTGCCCTTGAAGAACGCCTGCGCGACGACCTCGTCGCCCTGGGCTGGCCTGCCAAGGCCTGGATTCCTCCCTCCTCCCGCGACGGCCAGCCCGTGCACGATGTCCTGGTCATCGGCGCCGGCCAGGCCGGGCTGGCCCTGTCGGCCGCGCTGTCCCAGCTGGGCATCGCGGCCGTTTTGCTGGACAAGGCCCCGCTGGACTTCGAAGGCCCCTGGGCCACGACGGCGCGCATGGAAACCCTGCGCTCGCCCAAGGAGCTGACCGGCCCCGCGCTGGGCCTGCCCTCGCTGACCTTCCGCGCCTGGTTCATCGCCCAGTGGGGCCGTGAGGCCTGGGCCGCGCTGGACAAGATCCCGCGCCTGCAGTGGATGGACTACCTGCGCTGGTACCGCCGCGTGATGCGCTGCGACGTGCGCAACGGCCACCAGGTCACGGCCATCCGCCCGCAGGCCGACGGCACGGTCGAGGTCGATGTGACGGCCGATGGCGCCTCGCGCACCTGGCTGGCGCGCCGCGTGGTGCTGGCCACGGGCCGCGACGGCCTGGGCGGCCCGCAGATCCCCGCCTTCATGCAGGGCGTGGACCGCAGCCGCTGGGCGCATTCCTCCGACGTGCTCGACTACGCCCGCCTGGTCGGCCTGCACGTGGGCGTGGTGGGCGCGGGCTCGTCGGCCATGGACAGCGCGGCCACCGCGCTGGAGAACGGCGCCGCCAGCGTGGACCTGCTGGTGCGCCGCCATGACCTGCCGCGCATCAACAAGTCCAAGGGCTCGGGCACGCCCGGCCTCACGCACGGCCAGTTCCTGCTGCCCGACGCCTGGAAATGGCGCATACGCCACTACATCAACGTGCAGCAGGTGCCGCCGCCGCACGGCAGCACGCTGCGCGTCTCACGCCATGCCAACGCCCACTTCAACCTGGGCTGCGCCGTGCAGAAGGTGGAGCAGGGCGGAGGCAAGCTGCGGGTGACAACGCCGCGCGGCGTGTTCGTGCTGGACTTCCTCATCGTCTCCACCGGCTTTGCCATCGACTGGCGCCAGCGCCCCGAGTTCGCCGACCTGGCGCCCCATGTGCGCGTCTGGAGCGACCGCTTCGTGCCCGAGGCCGGAGCCGAGGACCAGGAACTGTCGGACTCGCCCGATCTGGGCCCGCTGTTCGAGTTCCAGGAAAAGACGCCCGGCGCCCTGCCCGGACTGGACCATGTGCACTGCTTTTGCTATCCGGCCGCGCTGTCGCACGGCACGGTGTCGGGCGATATCCCCGCCATCAGCGACGGTGCGCGCAAGCTGGCCCAGGGCCTGGCCTCGCTGTTCTACCGCGAGGACCTGGAACACCACTACGCCCAGCTGCAGTCCTATTCCGAGCCTGAACTGGACGGCGGCGAATGGACGCCCGCCGACCCCGAGGCCCGCGTGCGGGCCCTGGCAGACAAGACCTGAGACACCCATGACCACCGCCAACGACACCATCGACCGCCTGGCCGGCCTGACCGACCAATCCCCCGTCTTCGCCACGCGCCGCCAGCGCGACAAGGTGGCCATCGCCACCCAGGCCTGCGAGGACCTGCTGCTGGGCGACGGCCTGGCCGACAGCCTGTCCCGCGCCGAGCGCCTGGTGCTGGCCAGCGAGCAATGCCGCGTCAGCGGCGTGCAGGCCCTGGCCGATGAATACCGCCAGCGTGCCGAATCCCTGGGCGATGCCCTGACGCCCGCGCTGCGCACCGTGCTGGCCCAGCCCGGCGCGCAGACCGGCAATGCCCGCCTGGACGCGGCCCTGCATTTTGTGCGCACCCTGGCCCTGCACCCGGCCGAAAGCGACCGCGCCGCCCTGCTGGCCATGCCCGAGTCCGGCCTGTCCATCGACGACACCGTGCTGGTGGCCCAGCTCGTGGGTTTCATCGCCTACCAATTGCGCCTGTTCGCAGGCGTGCAGGCCATGGACGCGCTGGGTGGCCAGGCCAGCGCCCCGGCGGCCGAAGCCGCCACCGCACCTTTCGTGCACCCCGCCAACCTTCCGCCCCCCGGTGAGCCGCTGCGCCGCAATGGCTACACCAGCGAAACGCTGGACTGGACGTCCTGGCTGCCCGTGCTCGACCCCGCCACGGCCACGGCCGAGCAGCAGGCCGTGCTGGACCTGAGCCACCCCAAGGCGCGCACTTCGGACTTCTACCTGCTGCTGGCCCGCCAGCCGCGCGTGCTGTCGGAGCGCTCGCAGGCCTTCAACGCCATCATGTATGCACCGGGCGGCCTGTCGCGGGCCGAGCGCGAAGTGGCGGCCACGGCCGTGTCGCGCTCCAACGGCTGCGTGTACTGCGCATCGGTCCATGCCCAGCGCTTCGAGCAATTGGCCAAGCGCAACGATGTCATGGCCCAGATGTTCGACGACCCCGACACGGCCGGCACCAATGCGCGCGAACGCGCCATCATCCAGTCCTCGCTGGCCCTGACGCGCGCCCCCGGCAGCTTTGGCGCCGCCCAGCTGCAGCCGCTGCGCGATGCCGGCCTTACCGACCAGGAAATCCTGGACATGCTGCATTCGGCCGCGCTGTTCGGCTGGGCGAACCGGTTGATGCTCAATCTCGGGAAAGAGAAGTACATCACCCCCTGAGGCGCTTGCGCGCCTTCCCCCTCTCTCGCACGCGGGAGGGGGACGACAGCCTCGCTGCGGGGCGGCCCTTGCTTGCTGTCCCCTGCTTTGGGGCCGCGCCGGTTTTATCCGCTGCGTCCAGCATGCGCACCACGTTCAGTACACGTCTCTTCTGTAACGACCTTCGACGATCAGGTCTTCGACGGCGGTAGCGCCCAGGATGTCGGCCAGCGCGGCGTCGACGCCGGCGGCCATGCCGTCGGCGCTGCCGCAGACGTAGAGCACGGCGCCGTCGGCGATCCAGTCGCGCAGGGGTTCGGCGGCCTCGCGCAGGGCGTCCTGCACGTAGCGGCGCCGGGCCTGGTCGCGGGAGTAGATGAAGTCGGCGCGCTGCAGCTTGCCTGCGGCCAGCCAGCCGGAGACCTCGGCCTCGCAGTACCCGTCATGGGCCCGCTGGCGTTCACCGAACAGCAGCCAGTTGCGGTGGCGGCCTGCGTGCATGCGCGCCAGCAGGTGGCCGCGCAGGCCGGCATAGCCGGAGCCGTTGCCGATGAAGATGGCCGGGGCATCGGGCTCGGCATCGGCCTCTTCACGCGGCTCGAAGGCGCGGTTTTCCACCAGGCGCAGGGCCACGGATGTGCCCTGGGCCGCATGCGCCGTCAGCCAGCCCGAAGCCACGCCCAGGCCGCCGTCATGCCGGGCCTGGCGCACCAGCAGCCGCACATGGCCGTCCTGCGGCAGCGAGGCGACCGAGTAGCTGCGGGGCTGCAGCGGCCGCAGCGCATCGGCCACGGCCTGGGGCGCGGTGCCGGGGGCGATGTCGCCCGGGGCCGGCAGCACGCTGGCGGCCAGCGCCTCGCCCAGCGTGCAGGTCCGCTGGCGCCATTGCACGGGGGCCGAGCCCTCGCACCCCTGGGCCAGCAGCCAGGCCTGCACGGTGGCCGCGCCATGGCGGGGCAGCACCTCGGCCAGCGCACCGGCCCGCCACAGCGGGGCCACGCCTTCGGGCGGCGACAGTTCCAGCAGGTAGAGACCGGCGCCCTGGCTGCCCGCATTGCACAGGCTGCGCGCCTGAAGCGGCCATGCGGCAAAGGCCGTGGCATCGGCCAGCGGGCCTGCAGCAGACGCAGGCAGCGCATCCGATGCAGGCGGCAAGGCCCCGAAATGCCCGGCCAGCGCCTGCTGCCAGGCATTCCAGGCCTGGGGTTCCTCGCCATCCATCTCGATCAGCGGAAACACGGGCTGTGCGCCCAGGCGGCGCAGCTGGTGGTCCAGCGCATGGCCGAAGCCGCAGAAGGCCGCGTACTGCCGGTCGCCCAGCGCCAGCAGGCCGTATTGCAGATGCGGCAGTGCCGAGCCCGATGCCGCGCCCAGCAGGCGCGCAAAGCGGCGCGCGGCATCGGGCGGGTCGCCTTCGCCAAAGGTGCTGGCCACGAAGAGCACGCGACGGTGGTGGCGCAGTTGCTCGGCATCCAGCGCCGCCACGGATTGCAGGCTGGCCGCCATGCCTGCGCCGCGCAGGGCGGCCACGGTGGCCACGGCCAGGCGCTCGGCGCGGCCGGCCTGGCTGGCGAAGGCGACCAGCACGGTGTCCTGGCCCGCAGGGGCGGACGGTGGCGGGTCCTCCATCAGCGCCTGGCGCTCCTTCGCCAGGGCGCGCGCCTTGCGGCGGCGGTCCAGGTAGAGCATCCAGCCCGTGATGGCGAACAAGGGCATGATCAGCGAGGCCAGCGTCATGAAGATGCGCCCCGGCATGCCGAAATAGGTGCCCATGTGCAGCGGGTAGATGGCGCCCACGGCGCGTCGGCCCGTGGGCAGGTCGGCATAGCGCTCGTCGCGCTGCACGGCGCCGTCGGGCAGCAGGGCCATCTGGTTGCGGGCGCGCTCATGGGCGGCGTCGGCGTCCAGCCAGCTGATCTGCAGGGGCTGGCCCGCACGATCGGGCAGGCGCAGCTGGGCGAACTGCCAGCCATGGGCGATGCGCTCGAAGGCGGCCCAGCCGGGCGCGATATCGATGGGCTTCTGCGCGCCAGCCGGCTCAGGCCTGCCGCCACCCGGTTTCGAGGAAGGCGCCGCTGGAGCGGCCACGCGCGGCGGCACGCCGGCCCAGCCGTCCACCGTGCTGCGCACCACGCCAAAGGCCCAATACATGCCGGTGCAGGTGAACACCACATAGGCCACCAGGGCCCAGGTGCCCGCCACCGAGTGCAGGCCCCAGAGGAAGGAGCGGCCCTTGAGCGCCGGGTCGAAGGTCAGCCAGGTGCGCCAGGACAGCGGACGGCGCGGCCAGCGCAGGTACAGGCCCGACAGCGACAGCATCAGCAGCAGGCCCGCCAGCGTGCCGGTGACGGGCTTGCCGTCATCGCGCGACAGCAGCAGCCAGCGGTGCAGGCGCTCCACCCATTCGAAGAACTCCGTGCCGTGCTGCTCGGGCAGTTGCGCGCCCGTGTAGGGATCGACAAAGACCGTCTGGCCCCGGCGCTGGCCGGCCGGCGGCTTGAAGGCCACCTGGGCCGAGCGCCCGGGCTCGGCAAAGACGGTGATGCGCTGGACCACGCGCTGCTCGCCGGCCTCGCGCAGCGCCTGCGCAATCTGCGGCGGCGCCAGCGGCGCGGCATCGCGCGCGGGCACGGAGGCCGTGCCGGGATTCATCCAGCCCAGGATTTCCTCGTGGAACGAGAACACCGCGCCCGACAGCCCGATGACGATGAGCACCGTGCCGGCCGTGATGCCGACGATCCAGTGCAGCTGGAACCAGATTTTCTTGAAAGTCATGGGGGCGGACGAAGGCAGTCAGATGTCCAGCGGTAAGCAACGGAGCATCAGGACAAAGCGGTGCATGGGAGGCGGGCAGAGGGTAGCTGGCAGCGGGCAGTGGTCGTGCATGGCGCCTGTTCGCCAGCCCCGGGCGGCGTCGGCCGGGGCCAGAGATGGAAGGCGCCATCAGCGCGAAATTCTAAATTGTTCTCATTTACCGCATGTTGCGCGCACGCGATAGGCCCGCAGACCGACCTGGGGTTTACGCCTAGCGGTGCCGGCACGGGCCGCCCCCTAGAATCGCCATCAGCAGGAGAGCAGGCGGGCGCCACGGTGCCGGCCTCACCGAAGGCGCAAACTCCCATACACGCTCAGGTTCCGTACTGCAAACTCATCATGCCGTCTGGAGAGCCGCCGCACGCAATATGCGGCGCACCGAAGGAGCAAGCCCCGTCCCCATGGACGGCGGTGAATCTCTCAGGTACCAAGGACAGGGGGAGCGGCAGCTGCGTCACGACGGACGCCGGCTGCTTGCTATTGAATCCATAGCCACCAGCTTCCGCGTGACCGGCACATGCCTTTGAAAGGGCATTGTCATGCGCGTCATCGTTCTCGGAGCCGGCCTGATCGGCACCGCCTCGGCCTACTATCTGCAATCCCTGGGCCACGAGGTCACGGTCATCGACCGCCAGGCCGCGCCCGGCGCCGAAACCAGCTTTGCCAACGGCGGGCAGATCTCGGTCAGCCATGCCGAGCCCTGGGCCAACCCCGGCGCACCGCTCAAGCTGCTGGGCTGGCTGGGCCGGCAGGACGCCCCCCTGCTGTTCCGCCTGCGCGCCGACATACGCCAGTGGCTCTGGGGCCTGTCCTTCCTGCGCAACTGCACGCCCGCGCGCACACGCCACAACATCCGCCAGATCGTGCGTCTGGGCACCTACAGCCGCGAGGCCCTGCAGCAGCTGCGCGCCGACACCGGCATCCAGTACGAGCAGCGCATGCAGGGCATCCTGCACTTCTACACGAACGCCCGCGAGTTCGAGGGCGCGCTCAAGCCCACCGAGCAGATGCAGGCCCTGGGCTGCGACCGCCGCCTGATCGACGCCGACGAAGCCGTGCGCCTGGAGCCGGCCCTGGCCCATGTGCGCGGGCAGATAGCGGGCGCCACCTATACGGCCGAGGATGAATCGGGCGACGCCAACCTCTTCACGCGCGAGCTGGCACGCATCGCCGCCACCACGGGCGTGCAGTTCCGCCACGGCCACCACGTCATGGCGCTGCGCACCACGGGCGCAGGCGCCAGCCGCCATATCGACCATGTGGAGGTGACCAATGCCGACGGCCGCTACGAACGCATCCAGGGCGACGCCTATGTGCTGGCCATGGGCTCGTTCAGCCCGCTGCTGGCCCAGCCCCTGGGACTGCACCTGCCCATCTACCCGGCCAAGGGCTACTCCGTGACCCTGCCGGTGCTGGACCCCGCCAAGGCCTACCAGGTCAGCCTCACGGACGATGAGTTCAAGCTGGTGTTCTCGCGCTACACGGGCGCGCAGGGCGACCGACTGCGCATTGCCGGCACGGCCGAATTCAACGGCTACGACCGCAACCTGGACCCCGTGCGCTGCGAGGCCATCGTGCGGCGCGTGCAGCAGCTGTTCCCCGGCGCCGGCGATACCGGGCGCGCCCAGTTCTGGAGCGGCCTGCGCCCCGCCACGCCCAGCAATGTGCCGCTGATCGGACGCTCGCCCATCGCCAACCTGTTCCTGAACACCGGCCACGGCACGCTGGGCTGGACCCATGCCTGCGGCTCGGGCATGGCGCTGGCGGAACTGGTCAGCGGCAGGCGCCCGGCCGTGGATTTCGATTTTCTGGGTGCAGAGTCGCTGGAACCTGCCCGCAATGTGGGCGCTGTGCGCCCCCACGCCATCTGAGACCGCTACGCGGTGAACACCGTCAACACGCCGGCGAAGCGGTGCAGGCGGGCGTCCATGATCTCGGCTTCGGCGACGAAGCCGACCAGCGGCACATCGCCCAGCGCGTGGCGCAGGGTGCGCAGCTCGGCATCGGGGCTGCCGAACAGGCCGCCGCCGCGGCCCCGGCAACTGATGTAGATGGCGCCGCGGATGCGGGGCTGCGCCCCGCCTTCGGGCGCCTCCTCCTCCGGCTCGGCCGCATCGCGCAGGGCAGCGCCCAGTTGCAGCAGTTCCTGGCGCGCGACCTGGGCCTGGCGGCGGCAGAAGATTACCGAATGCCCGGCCTCCACGGCCGAGGACAGGGCCACGCCCTGGCGCAGCGGGTCCAGCCCGACCAGGGTCAGCACCTGGGCCTCTTCGGTGAGCACGCCGTGGGCCATGCCCCGGCCCGGCGGCGCAATGGCCGCCAGCGTGCTGCGCACCGTGGTCAGCGCGGGCTGCCAGTCGCTGCCTTCCAGCTCCACGCCCAGCAGTTGCAGCAGGCGCTGCAAGGCCGGATCGCCATTGAGCCCGGTGACCAGTGCGCCGCGCGCCTCGGTGATCTCCAGGCCTTCGCCCAGCGGCACGCAGCCCTGGGCCATGCCCGTGATGCAGGGCACGCCCGCGCCGAAGGCCACGCCCGAGAAGCCTCCGCTGAAAATGCCGCGCGCGTCCGCATGCTGCGCATGCAGGTCCTCGGTACGGCAGGCGATCTGCACGCCCTCCACGCCATCGTCGCCGTCATCGCCCACCCCGCCGAACAGCAGGCCGGATTCGGTGCGCTCGGACAGCTCGTACAGCAGCTCGGCCAGCTCGGGCTGGCCGCCTCCGGCATGGACCAGGGCCGAATGGGCCGTGAAACCGGCCTCGCCGCCCGGCGCATGCAAGGGCGCCAGGCCCGAATACAGGCGGTAGTGCGCGGCCGGCACATCGAGCAGCATCACCGCGAGCGCGGGGCCGGACAGGTATTCATGGGACATGGCCAGCACGCCACCGGCCGAGCAGCCTGCCCAGTCCGCCACATGGGGCAAGGCCCTGGCCAGATGCTGCAGCAGCGGCCTTGCATGGGCGGCATGCGCGTGGGACAGGTACACCAGGCCCAGTCGGGGCCGCTGCGCGTGGCCCGGATCGGCCATCTGCGAGCGCAGTTGCAGCAGCACCGCATCGGCCGCGGTGCGCCAGTCGGAATGGCTGGCATGGCCTACAGGAAACAACGACATTCCAACCTTCTTTCTAGCCCTGCCAGCGCCCGGCTTGCGGGGGGCACGGGCCTTGACCTTCCATGGGTGCCGTCCCGCTCAGCGCGGTGGCCGGCTCTTGGCCGGCGCCTTGCCGGTGGCCGCTGTCCTGGCAGGCGCCTTGGCCGTTGTCTTTGCGGCGGTCTTCCTGGTGGCCGCCTTGGCTGGGGCCTTGGCCTTGGGGGCTTCGGCCGCCGATGCAGCGGGCGCCGCAGCCTTGGCAGCTGTCTTCGTGGCGGGCGCCTTGGCAGCAGATGCAGCAGCCTTGCCTGCCTGCGCAGCAAAGGCGCCGGCCTGGGCCGTCATGCGCTCCATGGCGGCCTTGGCGATGTCGCCGGCCATGCCGGTGGCGCGCTGTGCGGCGGCCACGGCCTCGGGGGCCATGGGCTCGGCCATGGCCTTGGCGGCGATCTGCTGGAATTGCTGGGTCAGTGCGCCCCACCATTGCATGGCCTGGCCCATGGCGGCGGCCTGGGCCGGTTCGTCCTTGGGCGCAGAAGCCTCCGGGCCGGAGGCCTTGCCGCCGGCATCGGCGGATGCAGCGGCCGCAGCAGCTGCAGGCGGTTCGGCAGGGGGCTGTGCGGGCGCGGCCTGAGGCTTTTCCTGCCTGCCGGCCTTGCCGGCGGAGGACATGGGCCAGTCCGAGTGGTCGGACTGCCCCGCGCTCGCGGCGCCTTTGCCCGCGGTGGCAGCAGCGGTGGCGGCTGCAGCGGCCGGGAACTGGAAGGCCTGCGCCAGTTCGCCCATGCTGACGTTCATGCCCTGCAGGGTGGACAGCGTCATGCGCTGCACTTCCAGGGCCTGGATGGTGGCGGCCAGCGCCTTGCCATTCTGGTCCAGCCAGAACTGCACGGCCTTGAGTTCGGTGATGCGCTTGTCCACTTCCTCGATGCTCACCGTGGGCGCCACCCATTCGGGCAGGCGCCCCAGGGGCCGGGCCGTGGCCGATCCCGCGCTCTGGGCCAGGCCCTGCAGGAAGTCGAAACCGGGGATGAACTTGCCGAAACCGAAGGAGGACGCATCACTCATGGCAGCACTCGCTAGGACTGGGTTGGAAGAGCATGCCGGCGAGGGCATGCAGGCCATGCTCCCAGCTTAACCCAGGCACACGCCAAGTCCACGGCAAGTCATGCGCATGCGGCTGCGCACAAACCCGGTGCAATGGCGCTGGCTCAGTGCGAATGGCCGGCGTGGCCGCCGCCGTGGCCCGCTGCCGGGGCAGCCGCCGCGCCGGGCGCCATGGCGCGCACAGGGACCTGCAGGCTCAGGCGCGAGGTTTCGCCCTTGGCGTCCTTGAACACCAGGGTGATGGGCACCTGGCTGTCCTTGAGCAGCGGGCTCTTGAGCTGCTGCAGCATGACGTGGTAGCCGCCGGGCTTCAGGTCCACGGCCACGCCCTTGGGCAGGTCCAGTCCGTCGATGGCGCGCATGCGCATCACATCGCCTTCCATCTTCATTTCATGCACCTCGGCCACGCCGGCGGCGGGCGACTCCACGCCCACCAGGCGCAGCGGCTCCTCGGCCGTCAGGCGCATGAAGGCGCCCGTGGCCTGCTGGCCCGGCACGCTGGCGCGCGCCCAGGCGGCGTCGGCCTTGACGTGGGCGGCATCGGCATGGGCATGGGCCAGACCCATGGACAGGGAGGCGGCGATCAGGAAAGGGGTGGTCCATTGACGCAGTGTCATCACGGTTTCTCCAGAAAATTCAATACGTTGCAGCACGGTCTGTGTGCCTTGCAAAAACAAAAGCCAAGCGAAAGAGGCAGGGATTGAAACGGGGAGTCACCGGGGCGGGGCGCGGGCCTGGGGCAAGGCCGGCATGGCCACGCCGTGGACGGAGGCCGGGTGCGCCCGTGGCTGCGCATCGGCCATCAGCGGTGCCGGGGCCGCACTGCACCGGGCGGGCGGCGGAGCCAGCGGGGGCAGGCACAGCGGACAGTCGATGCCGTGGCTGCCGGCAAGGCCACTGTCCTGGCCGGCCGGCGATGGCACCCAGACCGATTCGCCAGCGGCCGAGCACAGGCGCTCCCAGCCCGAGGCACGCGCCAGCGGCGCAAACGCCGATGCCAGCGCCACGCACAGCCACAGTCCCAGCACCCAGCGGGCGCAGGCAGCCAAGGTGGAGGAAAGGCGACGCGGCATGGCGCCATTCTAGGGGTCTGCCCCAGCCGTCATCTCCGGGACCGCGCCATGCCCTGCCCGCCCCTACCATCACAGGCGTGCACCCTCGCCTTCACCACAAACAACCCAAGGAGACACCCATGCTCACCCTGTGCGGATTCGCGGCCAGCAACTACTACAACAAGGTCAAGCTGGCGCTGCTGGAAAAGCAGCTGCCCTTCAACGAGGAACTGGACTGGCTGGGCGAGACCGACATGGCACTGTCGCCGCTGGGCAAGGTGCCCTATCTGCGCATCGACGACGGCCGGGGCCTGTGCGAGTCGGCCGCCATGGTCGAGTACGTGGAGACGCTGTCGCCCTCGCCTTCCCTGCTGCCGGCCGACGCCTTCGAGGCCGCCAAGGTGCGCGAGCTGTGCGTGTACCTGGACCTGCATCTTGAGCTGGTGGCGCGCATCCTCTACCCGCAGGCCTTCTTCGGCGGCCAGGTCAGCGACTCCACGCGGGAGCGCACGCTGGCCCAGCTCGACAAGAACGTGGCGGCCTTCGCCAAACTCGCGCGTTTCTCACCCTTTGTGGCGGGCGACAGCTTCACGCTGGCCGACTGCTGCGCCATCGTCCACCTGCCCCTGGTCAGCGCGGCCAGCAAGATCGTTGGCGGGCGCGACGTGCTGGCCGACCTGCCCGTGCGCGAGTACCTGGCGCGCATGGCCGAGCGGCCCACGGTGCAGCAGGTCAATGCCGACCGCAAGACCAATACGGCGCTGATGATGTCCCGCTACGCCAGCGACAAGACCCCGGCCTGAGCCGCCGCCCCGCCCGCCTCATTCCTGCAGCCAGCGCAGCAGCCCGCTGGCGCGCTGCGTGGGGCTGCCAACGGCCGAGGCCAGCAGGCCCGGAACCTCGGAAAACAGCGAGAAGGCCTGTCGAGCGCGCGTGATGCCGGTGTAGACCAGTTCGCGCCCCAGCACGCTGCCGCCGCGCGAGGGCAGCACCAGGGCCGTGTGCTCGAACTCCGAGCCCTGGCTCTTGTGCACCGTCATGGCGAAGGCGGTCTCCACATGGGCCAGGCGGCTGACACCGACGGAGCGCAGCTCGTCGCCCTGCAGGAAGTACACGCGCAGCGGCTGCCCGGACGCACCCTGCGGGCCACCCTGTGACCCGCCATGCCACCCGCCCGGCAGCGCAATGCCGATGTCGCCGTTGAACACGCCCAGCTGCGCATCGTTGCGCGTGACCATGACGGGCCGGCCCGCATACCATTCGCCGCCGCAGCGCAGTACGCCCTGGGCTTCCAGGGCCTGCTCCACCGCCCGGTTGAGGCCGGACACGCCCCAGTCCCCCTCGCGCACGGCGCACAGCAGCCGGAAGCGCTCGAAGGCCTGCAGCACCTCGACCACCCAGGCCCGGTGCGCGGCCTCGTGGTCGCCGTCCGCAGCCGGCCTGTTTTGCAGCGCACTGGCATACAGCGCATAGCTGGCCAGGCCGCCGCGCCCGCGCACGGCCAGCTCGGTCACGGCCTGCACGCCGCCGCCCTGGCGTTCCCAGAGTTCAGCGTGCGCACCGCCTTGCGTGCCGGCATCGAGCAAGGCCTGGGCCTGCGCGGCGTGGCCGGCATTCACGGCGCGCGCCAACTGGCCGATGGGACCACCGAAGCGCCGGCTTTCGCGCAGCATGACGGTGTGCTGCGCAAGAGCCGGAGGCCGGTCGCCTGCCGGCGCCGCGAACTGCGGCGGCACCGCCTGGCCGGCCACGCGCAGCGCGTAGTCCAGCGTGTCCGGCAGGTAGCGCCCGGCCTGGGCATCGCGGCACAGGTCGCCCAGCACGGCGCCGGCCTCCACCGAGGCCAGCTGGTCCTTGTCGCCCAGCAGCACCAGGCGGGCGCCGGCCGGCAGCGCCTCCAGCAGCGCCGCCATCATCTCCAGGTGGACCATGGAGGCCTCATCGACGATGAGCACGTCCACGTCCAGCTGCCGGCCCGCATGGAACCCCCAGTGCCGCGTATCGGGCCGTGCGCCCAGCATGGAGTGCAGGGTGCGCGCCGCGCCCATGCGCTGCACCAGGCCCGCCAGGTCGATCTCGCCGCCCATGCTGCCCTGCAACTGCAACAGGGCCCCGTCAATCGATTGCTTCAGGCGCGCGGCCGCCTTGCCCGTGGGCGCGGCCAGGGCCACGCGCAGCTGGCCGGCGTCGGGCGCCGTGGCAAACAGCAGGGCCAGCAGCCGCGCGGCGGTATAGGTCTTGCCGGTGCCGGGGCCGCCCGTGATCACCGACAGCCGGCCGCGCAGCGCCAGCGCGCAGGCCAGCTTCTGCCAGTCCACGGGGCCGCCATCCGCCGCAGGCGGGAACAGGCGGTCCAGCCAGTGGCGGGCCAGGGCTTCGTCCGGCGGCTGGCCGGCCACGGCCTGCGCCGCCGTGCGCTGGATGACATGGGTGGCCACGGCGCGCTCGTAGTCCCAGTAGCGGCGCAGGTACAGCAGCGGCGCGGGGCCGTCGGCACCGGCCAGCACCAGGGGCTGGCCAAGGTCCTCGCCGCCGTCAGGGCCCGGGTCGCCGACCACCCGCACCACGGGGCTGGCAGCCAGTGCCGCCACCCAGCCGGACAGGCGCGCGGGCAGCATCTGCCACAGGGCCTGCTGCGCAGGCAGCGCCTCGGCGGGCCAGGCCAGCACATCGTTGGGGTTGCCGGCCAGCGGCGCCAGGGGCAGGCAGCTGTGGCCGCGCCCCTCCATCTGCGCCAGCAGCGCGGCGGCCACCAGCAAGGCGGGCCCGGCCTGCGCATCCTGCCCGGCGACGAAGGAGGCCAGCGCCGCATCCAGGCGGCGCAGCAGGCCGGCATCGGCCCAGCGGCGCAGCAGGGCCAGCAGTTCATTGGTGTCTGGCGGCACGGCGCCCGGCGAAGCGTCGCCCGGCGGTTCGCCGCCCGGCGAGTCGTCGCCCGGCAGTTCGTCGAACAGGTCCAGCGTGGCCGTATCGACGGTGCGCGAACGGGGGCGCGGGCTCATGACGGCTCCTCCACATCGGCGCGGCCGGGGCCGAGCAGTTCATCGAGCGCATCGAGCAGGGGCAGCTCGGGCGCCATGGCATGCATGCCGCCGGCCGGGCCATCGATGCCGCGCAGAAAGTAGTACAGCGCGCCGCCCAGCTGGCGCTGCGGCTCGTAGGCCGTGCCCAGGCGGCTGCGCAGCAGCCGGTGCAGGGCCAGCAGGTAGAGCGCGGCCTGCACGTCGTAGCGGTGGTGGAGCATGGCGCGGGCCAGGGCCTCCTGGCCGTAGGCGGCGCCATCCGGCCCCAGGTGGTTGCTCTTGTAGTCGAGCACCCAGTAGCGGCCCTCGTGGCAGAACACCAGGTCGGCAAAGCCCATGAGCATGCCGTGCAGCGAGCGCTGGGGCAGCGCGGGCCGCTCCTGCCCCGGCAGGATGAAGCGCCGGCACAGCTGGTCGATGCGCTCGGCCGGCAGCTGGCGCGCGGGCAGCCAGAATTCCATTTCGGACAACTGCGGGCCCAGCGTGGCCAGCGTCACATCCAGCGGCGCCAGCGGCTGGTGGACCACGGCCGTGAGCCAGGCCAGCAGGTCGCGCGCCTGCTCGCCACGGCCCGCGCGCTCGCAGCGGCGCAGCAGGCGATCGGCGAGCGCGCCCTGGCCGTCCACGGGCAGGGCAAAGTCTTCGCCGCCCAGCCATTCAAGCTGGTCGTGCACGAAGTTGCCGACCACGGGACCGCGCAGAAAGCGGTGCCAGACCGCAGGCCCACCGGCTGGTCCGCCCGGCAAGAGCTGCAGGCCGGCGATGTCCGCCAGTTGCGGCAATGGCGGCGGCTCCAGCGCCTGCTCATCCTCGGCCGGGCGCTGCACGGCGACAGGCAGCACAGGCAGGCTGGGCGCGGCCATGGCGCGCACCAGGGCCGAGAAGCTGCCGATGCCCCAGCGGGTGTCGAAGCGCGCGTCGTAGGGCGGGGCATCGTGCAGCGGGGTGGTGCCGGCCGGGGGCTGCCAGCGCGTGCGCTGCAGTGGCCCGGCATCCAGGTCGCGCCAGGCCATGTGCGGGTCTTCGCCGCACAGCTGCTGCAGGCCGTCGCGCCAGCCCTGGGCCGAGCGCGGCTCGGTGCCGCCCAGCAGGTAGCCGGCCGCGCCCTGCTCGTTCACGCAGGCCTTGCCGTTGCCGCGCTTGAGCGGGGCCAGGCCCAGCCACAGCGCATGGCGCGGGCGGGTGAGCGCCACGTAGAACAGGCGCAGGTCCTCGCGCAGCCGCTCGCGGTCGGCCTGGGCCAGCTCCTCGTCGCTGAAGTCCAGCAGCAATCGGCGGGCCGGGGCCGCATCGTCTTGCGACGCGTCCTGCGCGGACAGCGTCAGGAACGGCGTTCTGGCCCGCTCCATGGGGCGGAAGCTGCCCGCAAACGGCAGGCAGACCAGCGGGTACTCCAGGCCCTTGCTCTTGTGCACGGTGACGAGCTTGACCAGATCGGCATCGCTTTCCAGGCGCACCACCTGCTCTTCGCTGCCGCTGCCCGGCGTCTCGATCTGCGTGGCCAGCCAGCGGATCAGGGCCTGCTCGCCCTCCAGCTGGGCGCTGGCGGTCTGCAGCAGCTCGGCCAGGTGCAGGTAGTTGGTCAGGCGCCGCTCGCCGCCCATGGCCGGGTCCTGCAGCCAGCGCACGGGCAGGTCCAGCCGGTACAGGGTCTGTCGCAGCATGGCCAGCACGCCCAGGCGCAGCCAGATGCTGTGCAGTTCGCGCAGCTGTTCGCTGCGCGCGTCGAAGGCTTCCTCGTCGGCGGCCAGCCAGGCCAGCTCGTCCAGCGACAGGCCGATGAGCCGCGTGGCCAGGCCCGCGCGCACGGCCTGGGCATCCAGCGGCGCGGCGACGGCGCGCAGCCAGTACAGCAGGTCATGCGCCTCGTCGCTGGCGAACACCGAATCCTGGTCCGACAGGTAGACCGAGGCCACGGCGCGCGCCTGCAGCTCGCGGCGCACGGCGGCGGCCTCGCGGCCCGTGCGAACGAGCACGGCGATGTCGGCAGGCCGCAGGCGCACAAGGCGGCCATCGGGCTGCACAAAGCCGGCCTGCGGGTCGGCCAGCCACTGCACGATCTGCTCGGCGCAATGGGCCGCAAAGCGGCGCCGTACCTCATCGGCCGACAGGGGCAGGGGAATGCCGGTGTCCTCGTCGCGGCCCGCGCTCCAGGCCACGGTGAGGGCGGGCATGGCGCCGTCGCGCGTGTGCAGCCGTTCGCTGCGCCCCTGGGCGGCCACGGGCTCGAACGGCAGGGGGTTGTGGGTGCCGCGCCGGAACATGAAGGCGCCTTCGCCCGGCCGCTGCTCGGCCTGCGCGAACCAATGGTTGACGGCGCCCACCAGCGCCTGGGTGGAGCGGTAGTTGGTGCCCAGCACGTAGTGGCGGCCCTCGGTGGCGCGGCGCGCCTGCAGGTAGCTGTGTATGTCGGCGCCGCGAAAGCCGTAGATGGACTGCTTGGGGTCGCCGATCAGCAGCAGGGCGCTGTGCGGGTCGTTGGCCGCCGTGCGGTAGATCTGGTCGAACAGGCGGTACTGCAGCGGCGAGGTGTCCTGGAATTCATCGATCAGCGCCACCGGATACTGGGCCAGGATGCGCTCGCGCAGCACGGCGCCGTTGTCGCCGGCCAGGGCCGTGTCCAGGCGCTGCAGCATGTCGGCAAAGCCGAAGCTGCCGGCCTGGCGCTTGAGGTGGGCCAGCCGCTGCGCCACGCGCGCGGCCGCATGCAGGCGCACGGCCACGCTGACGGGCGGCAACTGCTCCAGTTGCACCAGCAGCGCCTGCAGCTCGGCCAGCTCCAGCGGCATCAGCACGTCGCCGGCCGCGCCCTTGAAGGCCTCGGCCAGGCCCTCGGGGCTGAGGCGGTGGCGCGCGGCCTCGGTCAGCGCCAGCGGACCGTCCAGCGGGGCGCGCGACCAGTCGGCCAGGGCGGCCAGCCAGCCGGTGTAGCGCGCGGGCTGCAGCTTGCGCTTGTCCCACAGCGCACCAGGGCCGTCGAGCTGTCCATCCAGCCACCGCTGCAGGCGCTGTGCCTTGTCATCCCAGCCGGCGGCCAGGGCCAGCAGGCGGATGCGGCGCTGCTCCATGGCGCGCTGCAGGCATTCGGCCAGGCTGCCCTCGCCCGCGCCGGGCACGGGGGGCTCGCGCAGCAGGGCGCGCATGTCATCGACCAGGGCCCCCACGTGGGGCCAGATCTTCAGGACCTCGTCCAGCAGCTCGTCGGACAGCGGGTAGCACTGCTGGCGCCAGTAGTCCTGCGCGGCCTCGGTCTGGCGCTGGCTTTCGTCGGGCTCCAGCGTTTCGTCGAAGAGGTTGCCGCTGTCGAAGGCATGCTCGCGCAGCATGCGCTGGCACCAGGCGTCGATGGTGTGGATGGCCGCGTCGTCCATGCATTCGGCCGCCATGGCCAGGCGCCAGGCCGCGCGTTCACGGGCCGCGCCTTCGGGATAGGCCTCGCGCAGCGCGTGCAGGAAGCCGTCGCGGGGCGCGGGCTCGGCCTCGCCGCGAAAGCACTGCACGGCCTCGATCAGGCGCTTGCGTATGCGGTCGGACAGCTCGCGCGTGGCGGCGCGGGTGAAGGTCATGACGAGGATGTCGGGCGGCATCAGCGGGCGCTCGAAGGCCGTGCTGCCCTCGCCATGCCCCAGCACCAGGCGCAGGTAGAGCGCGGCGATGGTCCAGGTCTTGCCGGTGCCGGCGCTGGCCTCGATCAGGCGGCTGCCCCACAGCGGGAAGCGCTGCGCGTCGAGCACATGGCTGGCCACGTCGCCGTCCACATCGCCAGTCACATCGCCGGTCACAGCGCCGATCATTTCGCTCGCGCTCATTGCGCATCCCCCTGGTACGGCAGGACCTGCACCTGCGTGGCCACCCAGTCGAGCAGCGGCGCGTGGGCGGCATGAGCCAGGGCCTCGAAACGGCCATCGGCGCTCAGAAGGTCGAAGTCCGGGTAGCAGCGGGCCCAGGACGGGTCCTCGCCTTCGCCGCCGACCAGATGGCCTCCCTCATAGGCCTGCTGTGCCGCAGCGGGAAAGCCTTCGGCCATGGCCAGGCCGCTGCGCAGCGGCAGGGGCAGCGGGCCGTTCTGGCCCTCGCGCCACAGGGCCATCAATTCACGCAGCCGTGCCAGCGCTTCGGAGGGGTCCATGGGCAGGACCTGCACCAGGCCGTCGCGCGCCACCACGCGCAACCCGGCCTGCGAGCCGCTGGCGGCCAGCGCCAGGCTGCGCAGGTAGACCGGCATGAGCTTGTCGGCATGGGGCCTGCCCTTGGCATCGAGCAGGTTGCGCGGGTCCAGCAGCAGCCAGCACCGCGCGTCGTCCGCATTGGGGGACTCTTCGACTTCGCAGGACTGGCGCAGCCCGTCGATCCAGTCGTCGAACACCAGGCCATCGTCCTCGATCAGCAGCCGCCTGCGCGGCGCGGGATGGGCATACCGCTCCAGTTGCTGGCGCCAGGCCCGCAGCGAAGGCGTGACCGAGGACTGCAGCGCCCGCGCGCCGCGCTCGCCCAGCCCCGCCAGCGGCAGCCGCCCCGAGCGCGTGAGGCGCGCGACGGCCGCGCGCACGCTGTCTTCCATGGCCTGGGGTGCCTGCCCGGGCTCGTCCAGGCCGGCCGCCACCTGCTGCTGCAACTGCTGCACCAGCAGGTATTCGGTCAGGCCGTCGAGCTGGAACAGTTCCTCGTCCACCACGGGGTTGTCCTCCTGCTCGAAGCGCACCTGCAGGCGCTGGCGCAGGTAGGCGCGCGCCGGGTGGCGCAGGAAATCGGTGAGCCGGGCCAGCGTCAGCGGCGCCGAGGCGTCGGGGACAAAGGGCGGACGCGGCTGACCGGGCAGCGAAGGCAACACGTCCGTGCCATCGGCCTGCGCATGCGCGGCCCGCCATTCGCGCGCGTAGGTGGTCCACGGCGAGCCTTCTTCGAAGTAGCGGCGGCTGAACGGCTGCAGCGGGTGCTGCTGCGTGCGCTGCGCCAGCAGCGGCTGGCCGCCTTCGCCGCGCCAGCCCGCCTCCAGGTAGTCGCGCAGCTGGGAGACCAGGACCGAGGGCGGCTGCTCGCTGTTGTCGCGCACATGGTGGCCGGTCCAGCTGATGTAGAGCGCACGGCGCGCGGACAGCAGGGCTTCGAGCATGAGCTGGCGGTCATCGTCGCGGCGCGCGCGGTCGCCGGGGCGCTGCTGGCCCGGCAGGCCCATGAGGTCAAAGTCGCTGCGCGTGGCGCGGCGCGGATAGTCGCCATCGTTCATGCCCAGCAGGCAGACCACCTCGAAGGGAATGGCCCGCATGGGCATCAGCGTGCAAAAGGTCACGCCACCGGCGCGAAAGCGCTGCGACAGCGAGGGCTGCTCCAGCGCCTGCATCCAGGCCTCCTGGGCCACGCCCAGTTCCACGGCGTCCGCATAGCCGGCCTGCTCGCAGGCGCGCTGCCAGTCCGTGAGGGCGGCGTCCAGCGCGGCCAGCATGGCCTCGTCCTCGTCGTCCTGCGCCTTGAAGAAGTCCTGCAGCAGTGCGCGAAAGCGCTGCGCCCAGACCTCGGGCACGGCGGGCCGCCCGGCCTCGCGCCACCAGGCCAGCATGCGTTCCAGCAGCGCCGCCAGCACGCCGGCCAGCTCGGCCGACAGGCCGCCCACTTCGTCATAGGGCTCGATGCCGCCAAAGGCCTGGCCGTCCTGCGCCACGCCGCCGGCATAGCCCAGCAGCATGCGCTGCAGGCCGAACCAGGCGCTGTTGTGCTCGCCGCAGGCCTGCAGGCCCAGGGCGCCGCGCTGCGGCGCATTGAGTCCCCAGCGGATGCCGGCCCCGGCCATCCAGCGCGTGAGCTGGGGCAGGTCGTCGGCCGCCAGCCCCATGCGCGCGGCGATCGCGGGCACGTCCAGCAGGTCGCACAGCTCGCTGAGCCGGCAGCGCTGCTGGGGCAGGCGCAGCAGCCATTGCAGGGCCACGGCCAGCGGGCTGCTGGCGCGCGCACCCAGGTCGGCAATGTCGAAGGGAATGTGGCGCGGGTCATGGCGGCCGTACTGGCCGAAGACCGCGCGTATCGAGGGCGCGGCCGTCTCTATGGACGGCAGCATGACCACCACGTCACGCGGGGCCAGCGGCGCCTGGCCTGGCTGGGCAGGATCCGGTGGCCGGGCCAGCATCTGCAGCAGCTGATCGTGCAGCACTTCCAGTTCGCGCACCACGCTGTGGGCGCTGTGAAAGACGATGGAACGGTCGGCCCGCGCCACCTCCAGCGGCGGATGCTCGGCCAGCGGCACCAGGTCGCGGATGCGCTGCTGTACCTGGACCAGCAGCGGCGCGGTGCGCAGGTCCTCGGCATCGGTTTCGTCGAACAGGTCCACGCGCGGCATCTGCAGCTGCGCGGCGGCGCCCGTGGTGTCGAAGGCGTCGAGCTGGCGCACATAGTCGCGGCATTGCCGGCCCCAGGCGGCCAGCAGCGGATGGGCGTGGGCGTGCATGGCCTCCAGCGGCAGCTGCGCCAGATCGCGGCCGCCGCGCAGCGGCTGGCGGCGCCGCGCCATGCGCAGCAGCTCGCGCCCGTCGATGGCGTCGGCCCAATGGAAGCGGCAGGGATTGGGCACGGCCAGCAGCACCTGGCTGTGGCGGGCCATGGCGGCCAGGAATTCCAGCAGGCTCAGCGGCAGCTGGCTGATGCCGAACACCACCACGCGGCGCGCCAGCGGCGCGGCCGGCGCCTCGCCGGACTGCAGCGCGGCCAGCACGCGGCCCTGCAGGCGCGCGCGCGTGGCGCCGCGCTGGTCCTCGTCCAGCTCGGCCAGCACGGCGCGCCACAGGCGCGGCTGCCACTGCTGGCCTTCGGGCACCGAGGTGTCCGCCACGCCGGGGCGCAAGGGCATGGGCAGCACGTCACGTCCGGCCTCCCAGGCGTCCAGCCAGTCCGCGCGGTAGATCTGGTATTGGTCGAAAAGATCGGCCAGGCGCTGGGCCAACTGCAGCAGCCGCTCGGGCTCGCCGGGACGCAGAAAGCCGGCAATGGGGGCGAAGGCCGGGTCATGAAGACACTGCGGCAGCAGGCGCATGAGCCGCCAGGTCATGGGCGTCTTGTCCAGCGGCGATTCGCGCGGCACGGCCTGGCGGCCCAGCACCTGGCGGTAGCTGCGCCACACGAAGCGCGCGGGCAGTTCCACGCGCGCGGCGGCGCACACGCCCAGCTGCTCGGCCATGCGCATCTTGAACCACTCGGCCATGCCGTTGCTCTGCACCAGCACCACCTCGGGCTCCAGCACATCCAGCGGGTGCGCAGCCAGCCATGCCAGCACCGTATCGGCCAGCACCTCCGTCTGATTCCCGTGCAGGGCGATCAAGCCCGGCTGCCAATGCGATGCCACCTCTGCGCCCCCGTGCTCCAAGCCATGCGAGCAGCGAGCTTAACGCGGGCAGGGCCTGCCTGCAGGCTGTCTACCAATGCAGGTAGAACATGGCCTTGGCCAGCAGCGGGACGAAACGCCACAGCTACAGCGGCCGGAATCCCAGCGCCAGGAAGGCCTTCCATTGCGGTGCCGGCTCCCGGGTTCGAAGGGGTTCCTCCAGTTCCAGCCATTGCGCCATGATGTCCACTCCTTCCGGCCCGCCGTGCGCCTGCATAAGATGTATTCAGCGTCCATCTTCAGGCGCGCGGGCGGGCAGCCGTGGCACCGCCTTCTGACCCACATCACGCAGGAGCCAAGCATGGCACTCGAACACGCAAAGCCACTGGACGTCATCGCCCTGCACGCCCGCGACGGCATGCCCATCAGCACCAGCCTGATCAGGACGCCACAGCTGCAGTTGCTGCGTCTGGTGCTTCCGCCCGGCCATGCCCTGCCCCGCCACCAGGTGCCGGGCGAGGCCACCATCCACTGCCTGGCGGGCGAAGCCGGCATCGCCACGCGCGTGGCCAGCCTGCGGCTGGTGGCCGGCTCGGTGGTGCTGGTGCCCGCGGGCGAGCCCCATGACGTGCATGCCCGGGGCGAACAGGGCTGCGTGCTGCTGGTGACCGTGACAATGCAGCCGCCCCCCGCATGAGGGCCTGCGACACGTGGCCTGGGCATCCTGGGCGGCGGCAGGCTTTTCAGCAGCACAAAGAAAAACGGACCGCTTCTTGCGAAGCAGTCCGTAATTTTTTACTGAATTTGGTGGCCTGGGACGGAATCGAACCGCCGACACAAGGATTTTCAATCCTCTGCTCTACCGACTGAGCTACCGGGCCGAGAACTAGATTATATGCAGGATTTTTTGACCCAAAAACGAAAAAGCCAAAATTCCTTCAAAAAGTCTATCCGCGCTTGTTGCGGCCCAGGTCCACGCCCAGCTGGCGCAGCTTGCGGTACAGGTGGGTACGCTCCAGGCCGGTCTTCTCGGCCACGCGTGTCATGGAGCCGCCTTCGCGTGCCAGGTGGAATTCGAAGTAGGCCTTCTCGAAGCCGTCGCGCGCCTCGCGCAGCGGGCGGTCCAGATCGAAACCCTGGTGTGCATGCGGCACGTTGTTGTCCACCGGCACGCGGCTGGCCGCGGGCGTGACCACGGCTGCAGTGTCCGGCTCGACCACCGCCACGGGCGCTGCAGCCGGTGCCTGGCTGGCGGCGTTGCGCGCCAGGCCCTGCTCCACGGCCTTGAGCAGCTTTTGCATGGTGATGGGTTTTTCGAGGAAGGACAGCGCGCCGATGCGCGTGGCCTCCACGGCCGTCTCGATGGTGGCGTGACCGCTCATCATGATCACGGGCATGGTCAGCAGACCTGCCGAGGCCCATTCCTTGAGCAACGATACGCCATCGGTGTCGGGCATCCAGATGTCGAGAAGCACGAGGTCGTAGGTGTTGGAGGCGCGCGCCGAGCGTGCCTGGCCGGCGTTCTCGGCCACGTCCACACTATGACCTTCGTCGTTGAGGATTTCCGACAACAAATCCCGGATCCCCAGTTCGTCGTCGACCACCAGTATGTTTGCCATGTGTCTTAAGCCTATGTGCTGAGGCGCGGGGCGTCAGGCCTATCCTGTGCGCTCAGGCGCAAATGATAGCGACACTTGTGCGCCTTGAATCACCCCGTCATCCACCCTGTTGCCCAGGTCGATGCGGGCGCCATGCTCGTCTGCGATTTTCTTGACCACGGCCAGGCCCAGGCCGGTGCCCCGCACCTTGGTCGTGACGTAGGGCTCGAAGGCCCGTTGAAGGATGTTGGCGGCGAAGCCCGTGCCGCTGTCGCTGATGCTCAGGCGCACGCGGCGCGCGGACTCGTTCCAGCGCGTCTCTATGGTCACGGGGCCGGGGGGCTGGCCGCTTTCCTGCGCGCGCTGGGCCGTGGCGTCCTGGGCATTCTGCAAAAGATTGTGAATGACCTGGCGCAGCTGCTGGCCATCGCCGGAAATCGGCGGGCATTGCGGGTCCAGCGCGCAGTCCACGCGCACTTCGGCGTTCTCTTCCCCATACAGCTGGAGCACATCGGCGACCAGCGCATTGAGGTCCAGCGACTGCAGGTTGGCGGCGGGAAGGCGCGCATAGTCGCGGAATTCATCGACCAGGCGCTTCATGGCGCCGACCTGATCGACGATGGTCTTGACGGACTTGGCCAGCAGCGCCTGTTCGGCGGGCTGCAGCTTGTCGGTCAGCCGCATGGCCATGCGCTCGGCCGACAGCTGGATGGGCGTGAGCGGGTTCTTGATCTCGTGGGCCACGCGGCGCGCCACCTCGCCCCAGGCCTGGGCACGCTGGGCCGAGACGATTTCCGAGATGTCGTCGAAGACCAGCAGCCGCTGCGCATCGGGCAGTTCCGCACCGCGCATGACCAGGGTGGTGGTGTGCTGGATGACGCCGCCGTCGGTGGAGGCATGCAGCTCATGCACCAGCTGCCAGCGATCGCGCCCCTGCTCGCCCAGGAAGAGCGCGAACTGCTCCTGCACGACTTCGCCGAACTGCTCCAGCCCCGGCACCTGGGACAGCTGCCGGCCTTCATGGACGGCCATGGGCGCTCGCAGTATGCGCGTGGCGCCGGGATTGCTCAGCACGATGGCGCCCTGCGCGTCCAGCACGATGACGCCCGAGGTGAGGTTGTCGAGGATGGTCTGCAGGTTGCCGCGCGCGGCATCGAGCTGGCCCATGCTGCGGTTGGCTTCGGCGCGGGCATCGGCCAGTTGCTGCGTCATCAGCGCAAAGGAGCGGGTGAGCCCGCCGATCTCGTCGCGCGTCTGCAGCGCGGGCTTGGGACGCAGGTCGCCACGCGCCACGTCGCGCATGCCCTGGGCCAGCAGCAGCAGCGGCCTGGCCAGCTGGTTGCCCAGCACGATGGCCAGCACCACGGCGCCGAACACGGCCAGGAACAGGCTGAGCGTGAGCGTGCCTATGTACATGCGCTGCAGGCCACCGCGTGCCAGCGCACGTTCCTGGTATTCGCGGTTGGCCGCCTGCACGGCCAGTGCATTGGTCACCAGGGCCTGCGGCAGCGCAATGGTGGCCTGCAGGTAGCGCGGCTCGGCCAGCAGGCCCACGCTGGGGTTGGGCACCAGGGCCAGGGTGCGGACCTGGGCGCCGGGCGCGGTGGCGCCGGGCTGGGCCGTGCCGTCGTCGTCCAGGCCTTCGATGCTGGCCACGGCGCGCTGGTCGCGCAGCGAGCGCAGCATTTGCGCGCTGGGGCGTTCGGGCTGCAGGTTGAAGCGTGACTGGCCCACGCTGGCGATGGCGCGCAGGCCCGCGAGGTCGCCGCTGCGGGTGGTCTGCGTCGGGCCCATGACGGCAAGCTCCGAGGCACTCCACAGCACGACATCGGTGGCACCCAGCTGGTCGCGCACGCGTTCCAGGATCAGCGCGGCGCCGGCATCGGAGACCTGGGACAGCTGGGCGCCTGCGGTGCGCGTATTGTTGGCCATGTCATTGGCCACGGTCTCCAGCGTGGCACTGGCCAGGCTGACGCCTGCCGACAGCGCGCCCTCGACCTGCACATCGAACCAGCTTTCGATGGAGCGCGAGACGAACTGGTAGGAGACGATGTAGATCAGCAGCCCCGGCACCAGGCCCACCAGCGTGAAGATGCCGGCCAGCTTGAGCAGCAGGCGGCTGCCGAAGCGCCCGCGCTGCAGCCGGATGGCCAGGCGGATGCCGCCCCAGACCAGGATGGCCAGCAGCAGGCCGGCCACGACCACATTGGCTGCGAACAGCCAGTTGTAGTTGCGCTCGTAGTCCAGGCGGTTGTTGGTGGCCAGGGTGAGCAGGAACAGCAGCAGCACGCCGACCAGGCCCATGAGGCCGGCGCCCACGCCCACGGCCCAGCGCGTGCCGCGCGACAGGCCGGCCGAGGCCGGCAGGGCCACGCGTTCGTCGTCGGCCGGGGCCCTGCTCATGGGGCGTCTTCCAGCATCTGGGTGCGCGACAGCTGCAGGTTCCAGCCCGAGCGGCCCAGCGCGCCGATCTGCAACGGCCTGGGCAGCTGGGACAGGTCGATGCGAAAGCGCAGTTGCACCGATACGCCCGATTGCGTGGGCGCCGTGTCCATGATCTTCCAGCGCGAGATGCGCTGCATGGAGGCCAGCGCATCGTCCAGGCTTTCGAAGGTCTGGCCCAGCGCCAGCCCCAGGCCGCTGCTGGAGAACGGGGTGCTGGAGATGTGCAGCCGCCAGCGGCGTGTCAGCGGCTGGTGGCTGAGGCGGTAGTGGCGGCTGGCGGTGGCCAGTTGCTGATCGGACCAGTACCAGCGCTCGCGCTGGATCTGGGCATCGGCCACGAAGTACATGGGGATGCCCTGGCGCAGCGCGTCATCGATCTGGTAGGGCAGCTCGAAATGGAGGTTGGCCGACAGCAGCAAGCCGTCGTCGGAGCGATCGAGCTGCAGGGGGCCGATCTCGGCCGTCAGGGCATCGGCCCTGGCCTGCAGGCCCAGGCCCGCCAGCACGCCGGCCAGCAAAAGCGCCCCGGCCAGCCGCGCCAGCAGGCGCAGCCAGGCTGGCGACCAGGCCCGATGGGGGGGGTCAGCGCGTCTTTTGCAGCAAGGCGTAGAAGAAACCGTCGTGGTCACCCAAAGCATTGTCAGCCAGCATGCCGGCTTTGTCGGCTTTGCCCGGGATTAAATGCCCCGGCGCCGCCAGGGTTCGCGCCTCACTGTTGCGTGCAACAAACGCTTGAACCTGGGCCTCGCCCTCTTCCCTGAAGACCGAGCAGGTGCAGTAGAGCAGGCGCCCGCCGGGCTGCAGCAGGGGCCACAGGGTGTCGAGCAGGCGCGCCTGGATCTCGGCCAGCTGGCGCACATCGCTTTCGCGGCGCAGCCAGCGCACGTCGGGCTGGCGCCGCACGATGCCCGAGGCCGTGCAGGGAGCGTCCAGCAAGATGGCGTCGAACCGCTGGCCGCCGCAGTGTGCATCGAACCACTGGTCGGGCCGGGATGCGTCGGCCACCACCACGCGGGCCTGCAAGCGCAGCCGCCCCAGCGTGTCCGCGATGCGCGCGGCGCGCTCCGCATCTATCTCCAGTGCCGTGACCTCCAGGGTCTGCGGTGCTGCGTACTCCAGCAGGTGGGCCGTCTTGCCGCCCGGTGCGGCGCAGGCATCGAGCACACGCAGCGCGCGGCCGGCGGGCTGCTCCAGCCCCTGCAGCAGCAGTGGCGCGGCCAGTTGCGCGGCCGCATCCTGCACCGAGGCCAGACCCTCATCGAAGCCCGGCAGGGATTGCACGGGCAGGGCCTGCTGCAGCTGCAGGCCGCTGTCGGCCACGGCAAGCGATGGCACGTCCATGGCCTGCAGCGCCGCCTGGTACTGCGCGCGGTCTGCCCTTTGGCGATTGACGCGCAGCGTCATCGGAGGCTGCTCGTTGTTGGCCTGCAGGATGGCCTGCCAGTGATCGGGATGGTCCTTGCGCAGACGGGCGATCCACCAGGCCGGGTGGTTCCAGACGGCCTGCGGCTGGGATTCGGTGGCGGCGACCAGGGCATCGCGCTCACGCAGAAAGCGTCGCAGGCAGGCGTTGACGAAGCCGGACTGGGCGCGCGCGGGCCCCTGCTTGGCGGCTTCCACCGCCTGGTTGACCAGGGTGAAGGGCGGGTACGGTGCCAGGTTCTCATCCCAGGCCAGGGCCAGCGCGGTATTCAGCAAGGCGCTGACGCGCGGTGGCGGATTGCGCGAGGCCAACTGCTTTTGCAGCGCCTGGGCACGGCCCAGCTGGCGCAGCACCTGGAACAGCAGCGCCTGGACGCCGGGGCGCAGCGGCTGCGCCACGCGCGCCAGCACGCTGCGGCTGGACTGGCCTTCAAGCACGGACTGCAGGCACTGGGCGACGGCGTCGAGCTGCTGCCAAAGAGGGGTGGCGGCAGGTGCCTGCGAGGGCGCCGCGGCGCGGCGCGGGGAAGAATGCGTGCGTTGGTTCATGTTCCACTTTCCTGTGCCTTGCTGGCCACAGGTTCGACCAGCAGGCTGCGCACCGGGCGAAAGCCCAGCAGCCAGGCCAGCAGCCTGGCCGGATATTGCGCAATGGCGGCGTTGTAGCGCTCGGCCGCGGCGTTGAATTGCTGCAGTCCCAGGCGGTTGCGCACCTGGTGCTCGGTCCAGCGCTGCTGCCAGGGCTGCAGCGGATCGGGGTCCGGCGATGGGGCGTCCGATGGCGCGGGGCCGGAGCCTGCAGCACCGGCGTCAACGGCGACCTTGGTCATGGCCTGCCAGGCCACGTCCAGCGCCGAACATGCGTGCTCCAGCGAGGCCAGCGCGGTCTCGCGCAGCGGCCGGCCACGGGCATCGACCAGAGCCGCCTGCAGCTGTGCGGCGGTCTGGTGCAGGGCGGCCTGTGCATGCACAAGGGCGGGGCTTTGGCCTTCGGCCTTGGGCTGGGCCTCGAAGGCCTGCAGCATGGCATGCCACTGCCCCAGGTGGGCATCGAGCGCCCCGAACTGCTGCACGCAGCCGCTGCGCAGCCGGGCCAGCCGGTTGTATGCGCCAACGGCCCAGAACACGAGCAGGGCCAGCAGCATCCATTCAAGAGACAAGGACCACATCGTCTGCAATGGCCCGGTCGGAGGCTGCTCCGGCCGGGCCCTGGTTATTCCCAAAGAAAAACGCTCCCGCCTGCGCTGGGCAGGCCGGGAGCGTCACGTCACTTCAAGGGCTCGCTGAACGCTCGCCCGAGTGCATCAGTCGGCGGAAGCGTCACCGGCGACAGACACTGCAGCAGTGTCGTCATCGGCCATCACACCGGCCAGTTCGGCCGCTTCGGCGTCGGCGATGGCGCGGCGCTCTGCGTCGTCCATGGCGTCCTTGGCCTTGCGTGCCTGGTGGTAGGCCAGACCCGTGCCCGCAGGGATCAGGCGACCCACGATGACGTTTTCCTTCAGGCCACGCAGCTCGTCGCGCTTGCCCATGATGGCAGCCTCGGTGAGCACGCGGGTCGTTTCCTGGAACGACGCGGCGGAGATGAAGGAGTCGGTCGACAGCGAAGCCTTGGTAATACCCAGCAGCACGTTGGAGTACGTGGCGGGGATCTTGCCTTCGCGCTGCAGGGCCTCGTTGGTATTGAGGATCTCCGAACGCTCGACCTGCTCGCCGGCGATGTAGGTCGAGTCGCCGGTGTTCTCGACCACGACGCGGCGCAGCATCTGGCGAACGATCACCTCGATGTGCTTGTCATTGATCTTCACACCCTGCAGACGGTAGACGTCCTGCACTTCATCAACGATGTAGCGCGACAGCTCCTCGATGCCCAGCAGGCGCAGGATGTCCTGCGGATCGGCGGGGCCGTCGACGATGGACTCGCCCTTGTTGACCACCTGGCCTTCGTGCACCAGGATGTTCTTTTCCTTGGGCACGAGTTCTTCCCAGACCTTGCCATCCAGATCGGTGATCTGCATGCGCACCTTGCCCTTGGTTTCCTTGCCGAAGGAGATGGTGCCGGTCATCTCGGCCAGCGTGCCCTTGTCCTTGGGCGTACGGGCTTCGAACAGCTCGGCCACGCGGGGCAGACCGCCGGTAATGTCGCGGGTCTTCTGGCCTTCGACAGGGATACGGGCCAGCACTTCGCCGGGGCCCACGTCCTGGCCGTCACGCACCTGGATCAGAGCGCCGACCTGGAAGCCGATCGTCACCGAGTGGTCGGTGCCGGGGATCTTGACTTCCTGGTTGTTGGCGTCGATCAGCTTGACCTGGGGACGCACGACCTTGGCAGAGCCACGGCGCTTGGGATCGATCACCACCAGCGTGGACAGGCCGGTCACTTCATCGACCTGCTTGGCCACGGTCAGGCCCTCTTCCACATTCTCGAAGCGCACCTGACCGGCGTACTCGGTAATGATGGGTCGGGTCAGCGGATCCCAGTTGGCCAGGATCAGACCGGCCTTGACCTGCTGGTCGGGCCTGACGGTCAGCACGGCACCGTAGGGCACCTTGTGGCGCTCACGCTCGCGGCCGTTGTCGCTGATGACGATTTCGCCCGAACGCGAAATCACGACCAGCTCACCCTTGGTGTTGCTGACGTAGCGCATCGTGCTGTTGAAGCTGATGGAGCCGTTGGACTTGGCTTCCACGCTCGAGGCGATGGCAGCGCGCGAAGCGGCGCCACCGATGTGGAAGGTACGCATGGTCAGCTGCGTGCCGGGCTCGCCGATGGACTGGGCGGCGATCACACCCACGGCTTCGCCGAGGTTGATCAGGCCACCGCGGCCCAGGTCGCGGCCATAGCACTTGGCGCACAGGCCGTAGCGGGTTTCGCAGGTCAGCGCCGTACGGACCTTGATCTCGTCCACGCCTTGCGATTCCAGCTCGTCGATCACATCTTCGTTGAGCAGCGTGCCTGCGGGCAGCAGGACAGCCAGCGTCTCGGGATGCACGACGTCCTCGGCCGTGGTGCGGCCCAGCACGCGGTCGCGCAGCGACTCGATCACTTCACCGCCTTCGACGATGGCGCGCATCAGTGCGCCATTGCTCGTGCCGCAGTCGTCCTCGTTGACCACCAGATCCTGCGTCACGTCCACCAGACGACGCGTCAGGTAGCCGGAGTTGGCCGTCTTCAACGCCGTGTCGGCCAGACCCTTACGGGCGCCGTGGGTGGAGATGAAGTACTGCAGAACGTTCAGGCCTTCACGGAAGTTCGCCGTAATCGGCGTCTCGATGATGGAGCCGTCAGGCTTGGCCATCAGGCCACGCATGCCGGCCAGCTGGCGGATCTGCGCGGCCGAGCCGCGGGCGCCCGAGTCGGCCATCATGTAAATGGCGTTGAACGATTCCTGCTCGACTTCGTTGCCGTGGCGGTCGATGACCTTTTCCTTGGCCAGCTGGGCCATCATGACCTTGGAGACTTCGTCGCCGGCCTTGCCCCAGATGTCCACCACCTTGTTGTAGCGCTCGCCAGAGGTCACGAGACCGGAGACGTACTGCTGTTCGATCTCCTTCACCTCGGCTTCGGCGCGGCCGATGATCTCGGCCTTTTGCGGCGGCACCAGCATGTCGCCGATGGCAATCGAGATGCCGGCGTGCGTGGACAGGCGGAAGCCGTTTTGCAGCAGCTTGTCGGCAAACACCACCGTGGCCTTCAGACCGCACTTGCGGAACGAGGCGTTGATGAGCTTGGAGATTTCCTTCTTCTTGAGCGCCTTGTTCATGTGGCTGAACGGCAGGCCCTTGGGAAGGATCTCGGACATCAGTGCCCGGCCCACGGTGGTTTCCACCAGGCTGGTCGAAGGCTCGAACTCGCCGGAGTCCTTGTTCTTCGTCCACTCGGTCAGACGCACGCTGATCTTGGCGGCCAGTTCGACCTGGTCGGAGTCCAGCGCGCGCTGCACTTCACCGATGTCGGCGAAGATCATGCCTTCGCCCTTGCCGTTGATGCGCTCGCGCGTCGCGTGGTAGAGACCCAGCACCACGTCCTGCGAAGGAACGATGGAGGGCTCGCCCGATGCGGGGAACAGCACGTTGTTGGAGGCCAGCATCAGCGTGCGGGCTTCCATCTGTGCTTCCACCGACAGCGGAACGTGGACAGCCATCTGGTCACCGTCGAAGTCGGCGTTGAAGGCCGCGCAGACGAGCGGGTGCAACTGGATGGCCTTGCCTTCGATCAGGATGGGCTCGAAGGCCTGGATGCCCAGTCGGTGCAGCGTGGGAGCACGGTTCAGCATGACCGGGTGCTCCTTGATGACCTCTTCGAGGATGTCCCACACCACGGGCGTGCCGGATTCGACTTCCTTCTTCGCCGCCTTGATGGTGGTGGCGATGCCGCGCTGCTCGAGCTGCGCGAAGATGAAGGGCTTGAACAGCTCCAGCGCCATCAGCTTGGGCAGACCGCACTGGTGCAGCTTGAGGTACGGACCCACCGTGATCACGGAACGGCCCGAGTAGTCCACGCGCTTGCCCAGCAAGTTCTGGCGGAAACGACCGCTCTTGCCCTTGATCATGTCGGCCAGCGACTTCAGGGCACGCTTGTTGGCGCCCGTCATGGCCTTGCCACGGCGGCCGTTGTCCAGCAGCGAGTCCACGGCTTCCTGCAGCATGCGCTTTTCGTTGCGCGCGATGATTTCCGGAGCCTTCAGCTCCAGCAGGCGGCGCAGACGCGAGTTGCGATTGATGACGCGGCGGTACAGGTCGTTCAGGTCGGACGTTGCGAAGCGGCCGCCGTCCAGCGGCACCAGCGGACGCAGGTCCGGGGGCAGCACGGGCAGCACTTCCATGACCATCCAGCCCGGCTTGATGCCGGACTTCTTGAACGCTTCCAGCAGCTTCAGGCGCTTGGCATTCTTCTTGACCTTGACTTCGGAGCCGGTCAGATCACCGCGCAGGCGCTCGGTCTCGACATCGATGTCGATGCCTTCGAGCAGGTCCTTGATGCCTTCGGCGCCCATCTTGGCTTCGAACTCGTCACCGTATTCGGTGCGCTTGGCCTCGTAGTCGTCCTCGGTCATGATGCTGAACTTCTTCAGCGGGGTCATGCCGGGGTCGGTCACCACGTAGGCTTCGAAGTACAGCACGCGTTCGATGTCGCGCAGCGTCATGTCGAGCACCAGGCCCAGACGCGACGGCAGCGACTTCAGGAACCAGATGTGGGCGCAGGGCGCAGCCAGGTCGATGTGGCCCATGCGCTCGCGGCGCACCTTGGTCTGGGTCACTTCGACGCCGCACTTCTCGCAGATCACGCCGCGGTGCTTGAGGCGCTTGTACTTGCCGCACAGGCACTCGTAGTCCTTGATGGGACCAAAGATCTTGGCGCAGAACAGACCATCGCGCTCGGGCTTGAACGTGCGGTAGTTGATGGTCTCGGGCTTCTTCACCTCGCCGAAGGACCAGGAACGGATCTTCTCGGGAGAAGCCAGGCCGATCTTGATGGCATCGAAATGCTCATCAGGCGTGAATTGCTTGAACAGGTCGAGTAGAGATTTCATAAGACTCTTTCCCTTTTCAATATTTAAGAACGCTCAAGCTCGATGTCGAGGCCCAGGGAGCGGATTTCCTTGACCAGCACGTTGAACGACTCGGGCATGCCTGCCTCGATGGCGTGCTCGCCCTTGACGATGGATTCGTACACCTTGGTACGGCCCACCACGTCGTCGGACTTCACGGTCAGCATTTCCTGCAGCACATAGGCGGCGCCGTAAGCTTCCAGCGCCCACACTTCCATTTCCCCGAAACGCTGGCCACCGAACTGGGCCTTGCCGCCCAGAGGCTGCTGCGTCACCAGAGAGTACGGACCCGTGGAGCGGGCGTGCATCTTGTCGTCGACCAAGTGGTGCAGCTTCAGGTAGTGCATGTAGCCGATGGTGGTCGGACGCTCGAAGCGGTCGCCGGTGCGGCCGTCATACAGGTAGGCCTGCGTGCGCGACTCGGTCAGTCCCTTGCGCTGGGCCAGTTCCTCCGGATATGCCAGATGCAGCATGTCCTGGATTTCCTGCTCGGAAGCGCCATCGAACACCGGCGTGGCAAACGGCACGCCCGTGGTCAGCGCCTGCGCCATGGACACGATCTCCTTGTCCTCGAGCTGCGCCAGGTCTTCCTTGCGGCCGCGCGAGTTGTAGATCTCCTCCATGAAGGCACGGATCTCGGCGGCGCGGGCTTCCTGCTGCAGCATGTCGCCGATGCGCTGGCCCAGGCCCTTGCCGGCCCAGCCCAGATGCACTTCCAGCACCTGGCCGATGTTCATGCGCGAAGGCACGCCCAGCGGGTTCAGCACGATGTCGGCGGTGGAGCCGTCGGCCATGTAGGGCATGTCCTCGACCGGAACGATCTTGGAGACCACACCCTTGTTGCCGTGGCGGCCGGCCATCTTGTCGCCGGGTTGCAGGCGGCGCTTGACGGCCAGGTAGACCTTGACCATCTTGAGCACGCCAGCAGGCAGCTCGTCGCCCTGGGTGAGCTTCTTGCGCTTTTCTTCAAAAGCCAGGTCGAAGCTGTGGCGCGTCTGCTCCAGCGAGTTCTTGATGGACTCGAGCTGGGTGGCGACCTCGTCCTCTGCAGGACGGATGTCGAACCAGTGGAACTTCTCCACGCCGTCCAGGTAGGCCTTGTCGATCTTGGCACCCTTGGCCAGCTTCTGCGGGCCGCCGTTGGCCACACGGCCATTGAGCAGCTTTTCGATACGGTCGAAGGCGTCGGCCTCGACGATGCGCAGCTGGTCGTTCAGGTCCAGGCGGTAGCGCTTGAGTTCATCGTCGATGATCTGCTGGGCGCGCTTGTCACGCTGGATGCCTTCGCGGGTGAAGACCTGCACGTCGATCACGGTGCCTTGCGAGCCCTGGTCCACACGCAGCGAGGTGTCCTTCACGTCGGACGCCTTCTCGCCAAAGATGGCGCGCAGCAGCTTCTCTTCGGGCGTCAGCGTGGTCTCGCCCTTGGGCGTGACCTTGCCGACCAGCACATCGCCGGGCTGCACTTCCGCACCCACGTAGATGATGCCGGACTCGTCCAGGCGGTTGAGCTGCTGCTCGGACAGGTTCGGGATGTCGCGCGTGATTTCCTCGGCACCGAGCTTGGTGTCGCGGGCCATCACCACGAGTTCTTCGATGTGGATCGAGGTGTAGCGGTCTTCGGCCACCACGCGCTCGTTGATCAGGATCGAATCCTCGAAGTTGTAGCCGTTCCAGGGCATGAAGGCGATCAGCATGTTCTGGCCGATGGCGATTTCGCCCAGGTCGGTCGATGCGCCGTCGGCCACCACGTCACCCTTGGCCAGCTTGTCTCCACGCTTGACGATGGGACGCTGGTGGATGTTGGTGTTCTGGTTGGAACGCTGGTACTTGATGAGGTTGTAGATGTCCACGCCGACTTCGCCGGCCACGGCTTCCGCATCGTTCACGCGGACCACGATGCGGGTCGCATCGACATAGTCCACGATACCGCCGCGGGTTGCCGTCACCACGGTGCCGGAGTCCACTGCCGCCACGCGCTCGATGCCCGTGCCCACCATGGGCTTTTCGGGACGCAGCACAGGCACGGCCTGACGCGACATGTTGGCGCCCATCAATGCGCGGTTCGCGTCATCGTGTTCCAGGAAGGGAATCAGCGATGCAGCCACCGACACGATCTGTGCGGGCGACACGTCCATGTACTGAACGCGCTCGGCGGACACCAGGGTCGAATCACCCTTTTCGCGGGCCGACACCAGGTCGCCGGTCAGGCGGCCTTCGGCATCCAGGTCGGCATTGGCCTGGGCGATGATGTACTTGCCTTCCTCGATGGCCGACAGGTAGTCGATTTCCATCGTGACCTTGCCATCCACCACGCGACGGTACGGCGTCTCGATGAAGCCGTACTCGTTCAGGCGGGCGTACAGGGCCAGCGAGTTGATCAGGCCGATGTTCGGGCCTTCAGGCGTTTCGATGGGGCAGACGCGGCCGTAGTGGGTCACGTGCACGTCGCGCACTTCGAAGCCTGCACGCTCGCGGGTCAGACCGCCCGGGCCCAGGGCCGAGACGCGACGCTTGTGCGTGATTTCGGCCAGAGGGTTGGTCTGGTCCATGAACTGCGACAGCTGCGACGCACCGAAGAATTCCTTCAGGGCGGCCGAAATCGGCTTGCTGTTGATCAGGTCATGGGGCATCAGAGGCTCTTGCTCGGCCTGGCCCAGACGCTCCTTCACAGCCTTCTCGATACGTGCCAGGCCGGTGCGGTACTGGTTTTCGGCCAGTTCGCCCACGCAACGCACGCGGCGGTTGCCCAGGTGGTCGATGTCGTCGACTTCGCCCTTGCCATTGCGCAGATCCACCAGGATCTTGACCACGGCCAGGATGTCCTCGTTGGACAACACCATGGGGCCGGTGGCGCCATCGCGGCCGACCTTGGCATTGAACTTCATGCGGCCCACGCGCGACAGGTCATACGTGTCGGGGTTGTAGAACAGGCGCTGGAACAGGGCCTGGACGGCGTCTTCGGTCGGCGGCTCGCCGGGGCGCATCATGCGGTAGATGGCCACGCGTGCAGCGAACTCATCCACGGTTTCGTCGGTCCGCAGGGTCTGCGAGATGTAGGCGCCCTGGTCCAGCTCATTCGTGTAGATGCACTGCAGATCCTGGATGCCGGCGCTGCGCAGCTTCTTGAGCAGGGACTCGGTCAGCTCTTCGTTGGCCTTGGCGATGATCTCACCCGTGTCCGGATCGACGATGTTCTTGGCGACCACGCGGCCGATCAGGAAATCTTCGGGGACGCTGATGAACTTGGTGCCCGACTGCTCCAGCTCACGCGTGTGGCGAGCGGTGACGCGCTTGTCCTTGGCGACCACGACTTTGCCCGACTTGTCGGTGATGTCGAAGCGCGCGACTTCGCCGCGCAGGCGCTCGGGGACGAACTCCATCTGCGCGCCCGAGTCCATGAGGCGGAAGTTGTCGTTGACGAAGAAGTTGGCCAGGATCGATTCCGGCGTCAGGCCGATGGCCTTCAGCAGAATGGACACCGGCATCTTGCGGCGACGGTCGACACGGAAGAACAGCAGGTCCTTGGGGTCGAACTCGAAGTCCAGCCACGAGCCGCGATAAGGAATGATGCGTGCCGAGAACAGCAGCTTGCCCGAGCTGTGGGTCTTGCCCTTGTCGTGCTCGAAGAACACGCCAGGCGAGCGGTGCAGCTGCGAGACGATGACGCGCTCGGTGCCGTTGATGATGAACGAGCCCTTTTCGGTCATCAGGGGCACTTCGCCCATGTAGACCTCTTGCTCCTTGACTTCCTTGACCACCTTGGACTGCGAGGTCGAAGACTCACGGTCATAGATGATCAGCTGAACCTTGGCGCGCACGGCGGAGGCGAACGTCAGACCACGGGTCTGGCACTCGCGCACATCGAAAGCAGGCTTGGCGAGGTTGTACTCGACGAACTTCATCTCCACAAAACCGTTGTGGGAGACGATGGGGAAGGCGGAGTTGAAGGCCGCTTGCAGACCTTCGATGGTGCGTTTTTTGGGGGCTACATCTGCCTGCAAGAATGCGGTATATGCATCTTTTTGCATCTGCAGCAGGTAAGGCACTTCGAGCACGCTGTCGCGGCTCCCGAAGCTTTTGCGGATTCGCTTGCGTTCGGTGTAAGAATAGGCCATGAGATCTCCGGGCAAAGACATGAGTCCTGGGTCTGCGACGACTGCCCCACATGGAAAGCTCCCTGCGGGCTTGGCGGTTGGCCACTACCAACCATGGCTGACGGCGATGCGTTGCACATCGCCCGAACCAAGGCATCTTCTGCTGTCGGGTTGTCAGAAGACACTAAAAAACAGACTGTGCTGACTGCTTTTTAGTGTGCTCTATGGATCAGCGCTCCACAAGCGCCAAAGGCTGGAGGCCCTTTTTCGGAGCCTCCAGCCCTTGAGGGGACTGAATTACTTCAGTTCAGCCTTGGCACCGGCTTCCACCAGCTTCTTCACAGCGGCTTCAGCGTCAGCCTTGGCAACGCCTTCCTTGACGTTCTTGGGAGCGCCGTCGACCAGGTCCTTGGCTTCCTTCAGACCCAGGCCGGTGATTTCACGCACGGCCTTGATGACGGAAACCTTGTTCGCGCCGGCTTCGGTCAGCACAACGTTGAACTCGGTCTTTTCTTCTGCAGCAGCAGCGCCGCCAGCAGCGCCGCCAGCAGCGGGAGCAGCCATAGCGGCAGCGCTCACGCCAAACTTCTCTTCAATGGCCTTCACCAGGTCATTGAGTTCCAGGACCGTCATGCCGTCGAGCGCGGTCAGAAATGCGTCTTTATCGAATGCCATTTTGATTTCCTAACAATATTGGTTAACTGCCGCGCGCTCAGGCTGCGACTGCTTCGGCTGCCGGTTCTTCGGCAGAGCCTTCGCTCTTCTTTGCCGCCAGGGCGCCCAGCACAACGGCCGTACGCGAGATAGGCGACATCAGCAAGCCACACAGTTGTGCCAGCAGAACTTCCTTCGAGGGGATGTTCGCCAGTTGCTTCACACCGTTCACGTCCAGGGCCTTGCCTGCAAACGCACCACCGCGGATCACCAGCTTGTCGTTGGTTTTCGCGAAGTCGGCCACCACCTTTGCGGCGGCCACTGCGTCTTCAGAGAAGCCATAGATCAGAGGGCCGGTCATCTGGTCGGCGACAACGTCAAACTGGCTGCCAGCCACAGCACGGCGGGCCAGCGTGTTCTTCAACACGCTCAGGCTCACACCCTTGCTGCGAGCATCAGAACGCAGTTTGGTCATGTCGGCGACCGTGATGCCGCGGTATTCCGCGATCACAAGCGTTTGAGCTTTTGCGGCGAGGCTGGTCACTTCATTGATGACCGCTTCTTTCTCACTGCGATTAAGACTCAAGGTCTACTCCTTCAAATGCGCACTCGGGGCGAGCCCCTCATGCGCGCTCTTGTTGCAGCGACCAACTGTTTTGGAAATGCATCCATCTGCAGCGGGATCGCCATCTGCGTTGGCCCCGGGGGTTTAAGTGCTGCAAAGCACACCAACGGTCTTGGATGACCCGGCGCATCGCTGCACCGGCCCACCACTGAGACACCCCGAAAGGTGTCTCAAGATTTCTTGGCTATCAGGCCGAGATGGTTTGCGTGTCGACGCGAACGCCCACACCCATGGTCGACGAAACAGCGACCTTGCGCAGGTACAGGCCCTTGCTCGAAGCGGGCTTGGACTTGTTCAGGGCGTCGATCAGTGCAGCTAGGTTGCCTTGCAGCTTCTCGTTGTCGAACGAGCGGCGGCCGATGGTGGCGTGGATGATGCCGGCCTTGTCGACGCGGTATTGCACCTGACCAGCCTTGGCGTTCTTCACGGCCGTGGCCACATCGGGAGTCACCGTACCCACCTTGGGGTTGGGCATCAGGCCGCGCGGGCCCAGGATCTGGCCCAGCGTACCGACGACGCGCATGGCGTCGGGGGCAGCGATGACCACGTCGAAGGGCATGTCGCCAGCCTTCACGCGGGCAGCCAGGTCGTCCATGCCGACCACGTCGGCGCCGGCAGCCTTGGCTTCTTCAGCCTTGGCGCCTTGGGCGAACACGGCCACGCGGGCGGTCTTGCCAGTGCCGTGGGGCAGCACGACGGCGCCACGAACCACTTGGTCAGACTTCTTGGCGTCCACGCCCAGTTGCACGGCCACGTCGATGGATTCATCGAACTTGGCGGTGGCAGCATCCTTCACCAGCGCGACTGCGTCAGCGAAAGCGTACAGCTTGGTGGACTCCACCTTGCCCTGGAGAGCCTTTTGCTTCTTGGTCAACTTGGCCATTTACACGCCCTCCACAATCACGCCCATCGAGCGAGCCGAACCAGCCAGCGTGCGCACGGCGGCGTCAACGTCAGCAGCGTTCATGTCCTTCAGCTTGGTATTGGCGATCTCTTCCAGCTGAGCGCGGGTGATCTTGCCGACCTTGTTCTTCAGGGGGTTGGAAGAACCCTTGTCCAGCTTGATGGCCTTCTTGATCAGCACAGTCGCCGGAGGCGTCTTGATGATGAAGGTGAAGCTCTTGTCCGCGAAGGCCGTGATGACCACGGGCAGGGGCAGGCCGGGCTCGACACCTTGGGTCTGGGCGTTGAACGCCTTGCAGAATTCCATGATGTTGAGGCCGCGCTGACCCAGCGCAGGACCGATCGGAGGAGAGGGATTGGCCTTACCAGCTGGCACTTGCAGCTTGATGAAGCCGACGATTTTCTTCGCCATTGAATGCTCCTTGCGGGTATAGCGCCGCCGGCCCAACCAACAACAGTTGCAGCCGGCAGCTCCCCGGGGGTTAAAAGACTCTTGTGAGAACGCCCTGCACCAAGCCTAAAAATGCAGAGCCAGAGATTGTAAGCGGTAACTCAGGTTTTTTCAACCTGGGCAAATTCAAGCTCGACCGGCGTGGAACGACCGAAGATCATCACCGAGACGCGCAGGCGGCTCTTCTCGTAGTTGACCTCTTCGACGGAACCGTTGAAGTCCGTGAACGGACCTTCCTTGACACGCACCAGCTCGCCGGGCATGAACTCGATCTTGTGGCGCGGCTTTTCCGTGCCTTCCTGCATCTGGCTGACGATCTTGCGCACTTCCTCTTCGGAAATGGGCGCAGGACGGTTCTTGGCGCCGCCCACGAAACCCGTCACCTTGCTGGTGTGCTTGACCAAGTGCCAGGTGTCGTCGTCCATGACCATCTCGACGAACACGTAGCCGGGGAACAGACGGCGCTCGGTAGTGCGGCGCTGGCCATTCTTCATTTCCACCACTTCTTCAGTGGGGACAAGAATGCGACCGAACTTGGACTGCATGTCAGAGCGCGCGATGCGCTCGATGATGTTGCGCTCAACCGCCTTTTCCATGCCGGAGTAGGCATGGACGATGTACCAGCGCAGATCCGGATTGGCAGGTGCTGCCCCTCCGTCGTTCACACCTGTTTCGACAGCATCCATTACTTCCTCCAGCCCAAAATCAGGTCGTACAAGACCCACTCAAGTGTCTTGTCCGTGAACCACAGGAACAAGGCCATGATGACGACAAAGCCGAAGACATACAAGGTCATCTGCATGGTTTCCTTGCGCGTCGGCCAGACGACCTTCTTGACTTCCCGCCAGGCATCCTGCGCGAAGCTCACAAAACGCTTTCCGGGCTCGGAAACAAGGAACGTGCCAGCAGCTGCAGCCAGGCCGACCAGCAGCACAAGCCACTGGACGATGGGTCCTTGCTTGCTCAGCAGATAGAAACCTGCGATCGCAGCAACGACTAAAGCCGCGACTGCGGCAAGCTTGGCTTTGTCAGCTCCGGAGCTGACCGTTTCAACCTGAGTAGTGGCCATAATCCATTTCTAATGCGCATCTTTTGCGCAACGCCAAGACACCGAAGCCCGCTTCGGGGCGGGCTCGTTGCGATTCCACCATCAGGTGGCAGGGGCAGTAGGAATCGAACCTACAACCTTCGGTTTTGGAGACCGACGCTCTGCCAATTGAGCTATACCCCTACGAATCAATTAGGCAATGATCTTGGCAACCACGCCAGCGCCCACGGTACGGCCACCTTCGCGGATAGCGAAGCGCAGACCTTCTTCCATGGCGATGGGGGCGATCAGCTTGACGGTGATCGACACGTTATCGCCAGGCATCAC
>JAITUC010000010.1 GCA_031286585.1 Delftia acidovorans | reverse complement strand
TGAGCATTTCCACATCGAGGCTGAAGAGCTGGCTGATGTTTTCCTGGCCGCGCAATTCACGGAAATGCAGCTGCTCGCCCAATGGCGTGTGTATGGTGACTCGGCGTGTCATAGTGCGCACCGCCCTGTAGGCGGCCTCCCTGCTCTTGGTGAGCGGGGATCATAGACAAGCCGATGGCCATAGGGCAATCAAATGCAGGGTCAGATACATCCTGTAAATGTAAGCAATTGCCCATCTTGGATACAGGACTGTATTTGAATGGCATGCCACCCATTGTTATCCAATGCCATTCAATCCTCCACCGCACCTTGAATTTCGCCTTGAACTGCGCCTGCATTGCGCGTGGTCACACCCCCAGATACCGTTCCCACAACGCTCGGTCACCATCCAGCGCAGCCGAATCTCCGCTCCACACGACCTTGCCGCGCTCCAGGATGAGGTGGTGGTCGGCCAGGCCCAGCAGGCGCTCCACGTATTTGTCGATGACCAGGATGGTCTGGCCGGCGGCGCGCAGCTGGGCCAGGCAGGACCAGATCTCTTCGCGGATGCGGGGAGCCAGGCCCTCGGTGGCCTCGTCCAGGATGAGCAGGCGCGGGTTGGTGACCAGGGCGCGGCCTATGGCCAGCATTTGCTGCTCGCCGCCTGACAGCTGGTTGCCCATGTTGGAAGCGCGCTCGCCCAGGCGGGGAAACAGCACGAACACGCGCTCGGGCGTCCAGGGCTCGGCCGCGCCGGGGCTGCCAGAATTGCGCTGGGCCACAAAGGCCGTCAGGTGCTCGCGCACCGTGAGATTGGGAAAGCACTGGCGGCCTTCGGGCACGATGGCCACGCCGGCGCGGGCGATGCGGTCGGTGGCCCAGCCGGCGATGTCCTGCCCGGCAAACACCATGCGGCCGGCGCGCAGGGGCAGTTGGCCAAGCAGCGTGCGCAGCAGCGTGGTCTTTCCCATGCCGTTGCGGCCCAGAAGGGTGACGACCTGGCCTGCCTCGATGCGCAGGTCCACGCCGAACAGCACCTGGCTGGGTCCGTAGCCGCTTTGCACGGCCTGCATTTCGAGCATCACGCGCCCTCCTTCACTTCTTCGTCGCCCAGGTAGGCCTGGCGCACGTCGGCGTTGCCACGTATCTCGTCGGGCGTGCCGGTGGCGATGATGCGGCCGTAGACCAGCACGGAGATGCGGTCGGCCAGGCGGAACACGGCCTGCATGTCGTGCTCCACCAGCAGCATGGCGGCACGGCCGCGCAGGGATTCGATCAGCTCGGTCAGGCGCAGTGTTTCATCAGGCCCCATGCCGGCCATGGGCTCGTCCAGCAGCAGCACGGCGGGGCGCGCGGCCAGGGCCAGCGCAAACTCCAGCTTGCGCTGCTCGCCATGGGGCAGCGTGCCTGCGGGGCGTTGCAGCAGGCTGGCGTCAATGGCGCATTCGCGCGCCAGCTCGCGGGCCTGCTCGTAGAGCGCGGTCTCGGCCGCGCGCGGGCGCCAGAAGCTGAAGCTGCTGCCCGCATGCGCCTGCACGGCCAGCACCAGGTTATCCAGCACGCTGGACTGCTTGAAGATGTTGGTGATCTGGAAAGACCGCGACAGCCCCGCCGCCACGCGCTGGTGGGCGTTGAGCGCGCTCACATCGCGCCCTGCCAGCACCAGCGTGCCCGCATCGGCCGCCAGCGTGCCGGACAGCAGATGGATGAGCGTGGACTTGCCCGCGCCATTGGGGCCGATCAGCGCATGGATCTCGCCAGGCGCCAGCGACAACGAGACATGGTCGGTGGCCAGCAGCGCGCCAAAGCGGCGCACCAGGCCCTTGGCCTCCAGGGCCGGGGTGGGGATGGAGACAGGTGTGGCCGCGCCGCTCATGCCTGCCTCCCGCGTGCGGGCCACAGGCCCGTCAGGCCGCGCGGGGCACCGAACACCACGCACAGCAGCAGCAGGCCCAGCGGCAGGTGCCAGTACTCGGTCCACATGCGCAGCACTTCCTCCAGCGTCAGCATGACGACGGCGCCGGCCACGCCGCCCCAGCGCAGGCCCACGCCCCCCACCAGCACCATGATCAGCAGGTTGGCCGACTGGGTCCAGTGCATGAGGCTGGGGGAGATGAACAGGTTGTGGTTGGCCAGCAGCGCGCCCGCCAGCCCGGCCACGGCGCCGCTGAGCACAAAGGCCGCCAGCTTGATGCGATAGACCGGGTAGCCCAGCGACTCCATGCGCGACTCGTTCTCGCGCACGCCCTGCAGCGCCATGCCGAAGCGCGAATCCACCAGCCGCCCGAACACGGCCATCAGCACCGCGAACAGCGCCAGCACCACGTAATAGAAGGACACATCGTGGCCCAGGTCCAGCCCGGGCAGCACGGAATGGCCGGGCAGGTTGAGCCCGTCCTCGCCGCCGTACTGGCGCAGCGAGATGAAGATGTAGAACAGCATCTGCGCAAAGGCCAGCGTGATCATGATGAAGTACACGCCGCGCGTGCGCAGCGACACGGCGCCCGTGGCGGCGGCCAGCAGCCCGGCCAGCAGCGCGGCGGCAGGCCAGGCCACCAGGGCCGAGGTGACGCCGTTCATGGCCAGGATGCCCACCGCATAGGCCCCCGCACCGAAGAAGGCCGCATGCCCCAGCGCCACCATGCCGCCATAGCCCAGGATGAGGTTCAGGCTGGTGGCGGCCAGCGCGTAGATCAGCACGCGGCGCACGAAGGAGATGTAGAAGTCCAGCCCCAGCGCCGGAGCCGCCAGCGGGAACACCGCCAGCGCCAGCAGCGCGAGCACGGTCCAGAGGAATCTGCCGTTGAATGTGTTGTGGGCCATGCTCAGCCTCGTGCCGGGAAAAGGCCGGAAGGCCGGTACACCAGCACCGCCGCCATCAGCACATAGATGGAAATCGCCGCCAGCGTGGGCCCCACGCTGGACGCCACGGCCGGGGAGAACACCTGGCGCAGCAGCATGGGCAGGAAGGCCCGCCCCGCCGTATCCACCATGCCCACCAGCAGCGCGCCGACCAGGGCGCCGCGTATGGAGCCTATGCCGCCGATGACGATGCACACGAGCACCAGGATGAGGATGTCCTCCCCCATGCCGACCTGCACCGACGTGATGGGCCCCAGCAGCGCCCCCGCCACCGCCGCCAGCATGGCGCCCAGCGTGAACACGCCCAGGAACAGCAGCGGCACGCGCACGCCCATCAGCGTGGCCATCTGGCGGTTGGAGGCGCCTGCCCGCACCAGCACGCCGGCGCGCGTGCGCGTCACGAACCAGTACAGGCCCAGCGCGGCGGCCAGGCCGAAGACGATGATCATCAGCCGGTAGGCCGGGTACATGAGATCGGGCAGCAACTGCACCGGGCCGGACAGCGCGGCCGGCATGTTGAGCATCACCGGCGCCGGGCCCCAGACCATCTTGACCAGGTCATTGGCAATGAGGATGACGGCATAGCTGCCCAGCACCTGGGCCAGATGGTCACGCACGGCAAGACGCCGTATCAGCACCAGCTCCAGCACCACACCCGCCACACCCGTGGCCACGGCAGCCACCAGCACGGCCGCGGTGAACGAACCCGTGCGCTGCATGGTCTCGGCCGCCACATAGGCGCCCGCCATGTACAGCGAGCCATGGGCCAGGTTCATGATGTCCATGATGCCGAACACCAGGGTCAGCCCGGCCGCGATCAGAAACAGCATCAGCCCGAACTGCAGGCCATTCAGCAATTGCTCCAAGAGCAGCGTCCACGTCATCCACACGCCCCCTGCCGCAGGCGCAGTGGCCCGCGCGCGGTCAACAAATCATCCGGCTTTGAAAATCAGGATCAAGGCACGCCGCGCCCGACGGGGGCGCGGCGGCGGGGTCACATCCTGCAGTCGTTGACGTAGACGTCCTGGTACTTGTCGAACACCTTGCCCACCAGCTTGTTGGTGATGCGGCCGCTGCCGTCCTTCTCGATCACGCGCTGGTAGTAGGCCTGGATGGGATAGTGGTTCTTGCCGTAGGTGAAGGGCCCGCGCACCGAGGCGTAGTCGGCCTTCTCCAGCGCCTTGACGATGGCTTGGCGGTCCGAGGCCTTGCCGCCGGATTGCTTGACCGCCGCATCCATGGCCATGATCACGTCATAGGCCTGGGCCGCGTAGACCGAGGGGTTGCGGCCCTTGTACTCCTTGCGGAAGGCCTCGACGAAGGCCTTGTTCTGCGGCACGTCCAGGTCATGCGCCCACTGCGCGGTGTTGACCATGCCCAGCATGGGCTCGCCCACGGCCTGGATCACGTCCTCGTCGGCCGAGAAGCCCGGGCCGATCAGCTTGACGCTTTGCGACAGCCCCGTGGACACGAACTGCTTGACGAAGTTGATGCCCATGCCGCCCGGCAGGAAGATGTAGACCGCATCGGGCTTGGCCGCGCGGATCTGGGCCAGCTCGGCCGCGTAGTCGATCTGGCCCAGCTTGGTATAGACCTCCTCGCCGGGCGCGGTCTTGTAGCCGCGCTTGAAGCCGACCAGCGCATCCTTGCCGGCCGGATAGTCGGGCGCCATGATGAACATCTTCTTGAAGCCACGGTCGGCGGCCAGCTTGCCGGCCGCCTCGTGGAAGGCATCGTTCTGGTAGGAGGTGCCGAACCAGAACGCATTGCACTGCGCGCCCGCGAACTGGCTGGGGCCGGGGTTGTTGGACAGGTAGGGCACCTTGGCGCCGAACAGCGCCGGACCCACGGCCAAGGCCACATTGGAGCCGATGGGGCCGGTGAAGAAATCCACCTTGTCGCGCTGTATGTAGCGCGTGACCAGCTGGCGCGCCTGGTCGGGGTTGCCGCCCATGTCGGTCTGCAGGAACTCGGCCGGCTGGCCGCCCAGCTTGCTGCCCAGCTGCTTGATGGCGAGGTTGAAGCCGTCACGCGCCTCGGCGCCCAGCGCGGCAAACGGCCCGGAAATATCGTTGGCGATACCGACCTTGATGGTGTCCGCCTGCGCGAGCGCGGGAACAAAGGCAGGGGCCAGGGCCGCTGCGGCCAGGAAGGGGGTGAGGAAACGCATGCTGCTGTGCTCCTTGCGCGGGCCGCGCGGATGGCAATCGGTGGTGAGGCAGTCTTCCGTCACGCTCGACGGGAAACTCTGTAAGGGCTGGAACGGTTGGCGCGGGTCTTAGTTTAGGTTTAAAGTATTTTGCAGAACAAGTCTGGGACTTGTACCAATACCTGCCATACCCACCAATTCGAGCCATTTCCGTTCCAATGCCCGCACTCTACCGTCACTACGACCGCACCGGACTCGATGTGCAGTACAACGCCCGCGCGACGGTACCCGACATCACCCCCATCATCAAGGCCTACGCCGACGACAGCCGGGCCGCGCGCCAGAGCCTGCCCTGCGCGCTGAACGTGGCCTATGGCGAGCATGCCGACGAGCTGCTGGACATTTTCCCGGCAGCCGCCGAGGCGGCAGGCGCCCCTGTTCTCTTCTTCATCCACGGCGGCTACTGGCGGCTGCTGTCCAAGGACGACTCCAGCAGCATGGCGCCCACCTTCACGCGCGCCGGCGCCGTGGTGGTGGCCCTGAACTACTCGCTGGCGCCCGCCGTCACGCTGGACCGCATCGTGGACCAGACACGCCGCGCCCTGGCCTGGGTGCATGCCCACATCGCCCGCTACGGCGGCGACCCGGGCCGCATCCATGTCTGCGGCAGCTCGGCCGGCGGCCACCTGGCGGGCATGCTGCTGGTCGGCGGCTGGCATGCGGACTACGGCGTGCCCGAGGACGTGGTGCGCGGCGCCGCACCGCTGTCGGGCCTGTTCGACCTGCGCCCGCTGGTGCACACCCACATCAACGAATGGATGCGCCTGAGCGAGCAGGACGCCATCCGCAACAGCCCCGCCCTGCTGCCCGGCACTGCGGGCACATCCGGCACGCCCTGCCCGCTCATCGTCAGCTACGGCGAGAGCGAGACCGATGAATTCAAGCGCCAGAGCGACGACTACCTGGCCGCCTGGAACCAGCGCTGCGGCACCGGACCCTCGGCAGGCCGGTACGTGGCCATGCCGGGCACCAACCATTTCGACATCGTGCTCACCCTGAACGATCCGGCCAGCCCGCTGACGCGCGCCATCCTCGCGCAGATGGGCCTGAGCGCCCCCACACCACAGAGCCAGCCATGACCCACGCCCCCGACCTGGAGTCGCGCGCCGCGCCCGACGACCACCATGCGCTGCGCCTGTGGCTGCGCATGCTCACCTGCTGCAACCTCATCGAAGGCGAGATCCGCAACCGCCTGCGCGGCGAATTCGACACCACCCTGCCCCGCTTCGACCTCATGGCCCAGCTGCAGCGCGCGCCCGAGGGCATGAAGATGGGCGAGCTGTCGCGCCACATGATGGTGACCAACGGCAACATCACCGGCATCACCGACCAGCTGGAGAAAGAGGGCCTGGTGGTGCGCACCAAGGTGGAGTCCGACCGGCGCAGCTCCGTGCTGCACCTGACCCCGCTGGGCCGCAAGACCTTTGCGCGCATGGCCAAGGCGCATGAGTCCTGGGTGATGGGCATGTTCGGCGATATGCCCGAAGCCAGCCGCAACGCCCTGTACCACGCGCTGGGCGACCTCAAGCAGCAGGTGGTGGCCAACCGCTCGCCCACGGACTGAGCGCGCCCAGACCCTACCCCGTTCAGCCCTGCACGCAGTTGCGCCCTGCGGCCTTGGCGCGGTACAGCGCACGGTCGGCCGCTTCCACCAGCGCCACGGCGGCACCCTGGGTGGAGCCTTGGGGGGCGCCAGCCTCATCGCACTGCGCCGTGGCCACGCCAATGCTGGCCGTCACATGGCCAAAGCGGCTGATGCGGTGCTCCAGGGCCAGGTCCTCGATGCGCGCGCGCAGCCGCTCGGCCACTTGCCGCGCGCCGGCCTTGTCGGTATTGGGCAGCACCACGGCCAGCTCTTCCCCGCCATAGCGCGCCACCATGTCGCCGGGCCGCTGCACCGCCTTGGCCAGCGCGCTGCACACGGCCTGCAGGCAGGCATCGCCCGCCACATGGCCGTAGGCATCGTTGTAGCCCTTGAAGTAGTCCAGGTCGATCAGCAGCAGCGACAGCGGCGTTCCCTCGCGCGCAGCGCGACGGGCCTCGCGCTCCAGCACCTCGTCAAAGCGGCGGCGGTTGGCCAGGCCCGTCAACTGGTCCTGGGCGGCCAGCACCTCCAGCCGGCGATTGGCGTCCAGCAATTCCTCGCGCGCGCTGACCAGGGAGCACTCGGCGCGCGAACGCAGCCGCATCGCGGCCGTCAGGCGCCAGCCGATCAACGCAATCGCCAGAAACAGCCCCAGCACCACGGCCAGCGTCAGCAGCGCCTGGCGCCGCCAGGAGCTCAACGCCTCATCGCGGCCCAGGGCCACCGTGGTCACCAGCGGATAGCGCTCGCTGCGCAGAAAGGCGTAGATTCTTTCCGTACCGTCCAGCAGGGAGCGGAATGACGCCGTGCCCGACATCGCCCCCACGTAGTGGCGCAGGAAATTGGGCGACTGCGAAAAGTCACGCCCCAGGTCCTGCTCGCGGAACGGGTGGCGCACCAGCAACTGCCCGCCCGGCGTGCTCAGTGCAATGGCCCCCTTCTCGCCGATATCGATCTTGCCGAACAGCCGCAGGAAATTCTCCACCCCCAGCGCCACCACCACCGCGCCCGCAAACTGTCCCTCGGCGTCCGTATAGCGCCGGCTGATGGTGATGACCCATTCGCCGGTGGAGCGGCTGCGGATCGGCGGCCCGATGTAGATGCCTGACGATGCGTCGTCGCGGTGGTGCGTGAAATAGTCCCGGCCGGAGCTTTCCGATCCTGCGGGGAACGCCCCCTTGGACGACATCAGCCAATAGCCCTGCGCATCCACGATCAGCAACTCGTTGAGCTGGTTCAGCAGCTGCTCCTGACGGTTGACCAGATACAGCACCCGCTCCATCTGCGCGGGGCTGGTGCCATCCACCTCCAGCCGCTCGGCAATGCCCAGCAGCAGCATGGAGCTTTGGGTGATCACGCCCTCGGCATAGGTGTTCAGTGTCTGGGCCAGGTTGCGGTTGCTGGTATAGACCTCGGCCAGCGTGCGCTGGCGCGCCGCCACCAATTGCCAGACCGTGGCCGCAGAAACCGACACGAACACCACCGCCAGCAACCAGGCCACCAGGCGGGCATCACGCTTCACGGGCCGGCTGCTGCCCCGGCACCAGGCCCTTGTCCACCAATCCCTCTCCATCACATGCACCTGCGCCATCTCGGCAGTACCGCCGCCGTCCGATCTTGGGGTTTTCTGCGTCCGGGCTCAGCACCTGGGCAGCGTCTTTGCACGGGTGTTTCCAACCTTGACCCAAGTCAAGCCGGAAAAACCCGCGAACCCGGTATTGTCCCCGGCTTCGGAAAAATCGGCCGGAGGGGCAGGAATTGGGAATGCTGGCTGGGTCGGCGCCCAGGTTGGGGGTACTATTTCGTGGTTCCCCCGGGGACACGGGTTTGGCGGCCCGTACACAGGCGCAGCAGCAGCGCACCTCTTGACGGTGGGCAGCTTTCAGTTTTCCCAGCGCTGCGCTGGACATGGCTTCGTTTCAACGCGGCCATGCGACACATCATGCAAAGGAGCCGCCGTTGACCCGCACCACCCTTCACCGAGCCGCGCACGCTGCCGCGCCCGGCCCCCATCCCGGCCCAAAGCACCAGCACGCCATGCTGGCCCATTGCTGAAAGGGATTGGCATGTACTACCCGATTGCCGAGGAAGAGCTGCAAGTGGTTCAGGACTGCATGCAGCAGATATCGCTGCTTGTGGACCTGGCCTGCGGGATTTCTGCCGTGCAGACCACGGTCGGGACTGAAGCCTTGCTGAGCTTCCTGATTGCGCAGCGGGAGGCGCTGCAGGGGGCTGTCGAGGCGGTGCAGTCTCGGGAGGTCATGAGGGGGCCTGGCGGTTAGGCAGCTGCCTGAAGGACCGGATGAAGGACCGGACCGCGTTCAGCCAAGTGCAGACATTCGCCCAAGCCACACAAAGGGGTGACACCGACTGAAGCGCCTGAAACCCCTCAATCCTTGAGCAACCGCGCCTTCACCGTCCGGCCCTTGATCTTCCCGCTGTTGAGCCGGGCAACGACGTCATGCGCAATCTTGCGATCCACGGCCACATAGGTGGCGAACTCGTTGATGTCGATCTTGCCCACTTGCTCGCGGGTGTAGCCGAGGTCTGCGGTGAGAGCGCCCAGCACGTCGCCCGGGCGGATCTTGTCCTTGCGGCTGGCATTGATGTGAATGGTCGCCTTCGATGGCAGGAGCCGGCCGCCGGGAGCCGGCGTCAACTCGTCCAGCGGGTACCAGACGGAGGGGCTGCCCTGCATTTGTTCGATGTTCCCGACCGAGCCCATTTCGTCCATCGTCGCAAGACTCAGAGCCAAACCTTTCTGACCGGCGCGGCCTGTGCGGCCGATGCGGTGCACGTGCACTTCGGGGTCGGGCGTGATGTCCACGTTGATGACGGCGCCCAGGTTGGTCACATCCAGCCCGCGAGCCGCCACATCGGTGGCGACCAGCACGGAGCAACTGCCGTTCACGAAGCGCACCAGCACCTGGTCACGGTCACGCTGCTCCAGATCGCCGTGCAGCTCCAGCGCGCTGTAGCCCTGGGCCTGCAGCAGCTCGGCCAGGGCCCGGCAGCGCGCCTTGGTATTGCAGAAGGCCAGCGTGCTCTCGGGACGGAAGTGCTCCAGCAGGCGGGCCACCGCAGGCAGCCGCTCTTCCTTGGTCACCTCATACCAGCGCTGCTCGATCTGCTCACCGCTGTGCTGGGCGGCGACCTTGACCGTGACCGGGTCACGCATGAATCGCGCGGCCAGCTTGGCGATGCCTTCAGGGTAGGTGGCGGAGAACAGCAAGGTCTGGCGCTGCGGGGGGCACTGCTTGGCGACCTTTGCGATGTCATCGACGAAACCCATGTCGAGCATGCGATCCGCTTCGTCGAGCACCAAGGTGTTCAGCGAATCAAGGTTCAAATTGCCCCGATCCAGGTGATCGATCACACGGCCGGGCGTGCCGACGATCACGTGCGCGCCGTTTTCAAGGCTCGCGTTCTGGCCGCGCAGCGGAACGCCGCCGGACAGGGTCACCACCTTGACGTTGTCTTCCGCACGCGCCAGGCGGCGAATCTCGGTCGTCACCTGATCGGCCAGCTCGCGAGTGGGGCACAGCACCAGGCCTTGTACCGAGAAATTCCGCGTATCCAGCTTGGCCAGCAGCGCCAGGGCAAAGGCTGCGGTCTTGCCGCTGCCGGTTTTCGCCTGCGCGATCACATCCTTGCCTTCAAGCGCAGGGGGCAGGCTGGCGAGCTGGATCGCCGTCATTTCAAGATAGCCGAGCCGCTCAAGATTGGCGAGCGTTGCAGGCGAAAGCGCAAGTTTGTCGAAGGAATGGGGGGAAGCCGAGGGAGGAGTCATGGCGGCATTTTAGAGTTGGCGATTTCAAGGCCGGAGCGCACACCTTGGTCATCGAGAAAGCACGGGAGCCTGCGGGGCAATTGCCAGCATGGGCGAAAAGACGGCATCTCGGCCCGCCGCCGTGTTTCGCCATGCCGCACCGCGCTGCGTAACATATTGTCACGCTTTAGGACTGAAAAGTGTCCGCTCACATCCGAAAACCTTGGAACACTCTGCGCCACGTGCCGAGGAGCGAGGCAGTCCGTGCCCCCGCCCAGGCCGCCGCCTGAAAGCACTCCATGCACCCCACCCGACAGGCTGCTGTCTCCACGCAGCAGCCCCCCGACCAAACACCCGCAGTCTCCACCCCGGCCTGCACAGAGCCGGACCCCCTCGGCCACGAAGCCAAGAGTTCCTTGATGCCGCCCGCCATGGCCGCCTCCCTGGCGGCCGCGCTGCTGGTGGCATGCGGGGGTGGCGGGGGCGATACGGTTCCCGGCGCCGGCAACGGCGGCACGGACACTGGTGGTGGAAGCGGTACGGGCCCCACGGCCACCCCTGCCAGCGACGAAGAGGCCGCGCGTTTCCTGCTGCAGGCGCAGTTCTCTGCCACCGACGAGGAGATCGCAGCGCTGCGCGCCAAGGGCTACGGCCCCTGGCTGGCCGAGCAGTTCGCGCTGCCCGTCGGCACCACGGGAACGGCCTGGCTGATGCAGCGCGGCTATGGGGTGGCGGCGGCGGATACGCGCTACGACAATGTCTCGTACCCCTCCGACTTCATGCTCTGGAACCAACTGTTCACGGAGCGCGACGCTGTGCGCAAGCGCGTGGCGTTGGCGCTGTCGGAGATCATGGTCGTTTCCACCAGCGGGCTGGAGCAGCCCTGGGCCATCTTCCTGGCTTCGGGCTACTGGGATCTGCTGAACCAGCACGCCTTCGGCAACTTCCGCACGCTGCTGGAGGCCGTGACACTCAGCCCCGCCATGGGCATCTACCTCAGCACGCGCGGCAACCAGAAGGAAGACGCCCGCAGCGGCCGCCAGCCCGACGAGAACTACGCCCGCGAGGTGATGCAGCTGTTCACCATCGGCCTCTACCGCCTCAATCCAGACGGCACCGAGCAGCGCGACGGCAGCGGCAACCGCATCGATACGTATTCGGCAGCCGACGTGAGCAACCTAGCGCGCATCTTCACCGGCTACGACTACGACACCAGCAAGAACCAGCCGACCAACCTGGGCGGCAGCACGGTGACGGGGCTGCAGCAGGCGCTGCTGCCCATGGCCTTCAACGCCGCGCGCCATTCCACGCTGGCCGCCACCTTCCTGGGCACCACCGTGGCCGCAGGCACGTCGGGGGAAGCGGCGCTGAAGGCCGCGCTGGACACGCTGTTCAACCACCCCAACGTCGGGCCCTTCATCGGGCGCCAGCTGATCCAGCGTCTGGTCACCAGCAACCCCAGCCCCGCCTATGTGGGGCGCGTGGCAGCCGCCTTCGCCGACAACGGCAGCGGCACGCGGGGCGACCTGCGCGCCGTGATCGCCACCGTGCTGCTGGACCCGGAGGCGCGCGGCGCGGCAGGGCTCACCAGCCCCCTGTACGGCCGCCTGCGCGAGCCCATGGTGCGCTTCGTGCAATGGGGCCGCACCTTCGGGCTGCGGTCGGCCCGCGGCACCTGGAAGATCGACAACCTGAGCGACCCGGGCACCCGGCTGGGCCAGAGCCCGCTGCGCTCCGGCTCGGTGTTCAACTTCTTCCGCCCGGGCTACGTGCCGCCCTCCACCTCCCTGGCCACGACGGGCAGTGTGGCGCCGGAGTTCCAGATCGTCACCGAGACCAGCGTGAGCGGCTACCTGAACTTCATGCAGAACGTCATCCGCAACGGCTACTACGTGAACGCGCCTGACCTGCCCCAGGGCGGCAGCAGCGCGGCCAACGGCTTCGACATCACCTGCAGCTACGCCAACCTGCTGCCCCTGGTGGCCGACGCCGCCGCGCTGGTGCGCAAGGTGGCGCTGCTGCTGTCGGCAGGGCAGGTATCGGCCGCCACACAGGCGCGCATCGTCGCCGCGCTCAATGCCACGCCGGTGACGGCCACCAGCAACGCCGCCACCCAGCTCAACCGCGTGGCCGCCGCCGTGCTGCTGGTGATGGCCAGTCCCGAATACCTCGTGCAGAAGTGACCGACCGCCCGGAAAGCAAAGCGACATCGCCATGAACTTCATCGACCCCGCCCGCCACACGCGCCGCGCATTCCTGCGCCGCAGCACGCAGCTCGCCGCCGCCGGTACCGCCCTGCCCTTCGCCCTGAACCTTGCCGCGCTGGGCGAGGCCGCCGCCTTCGAGGCGAACGACTACAAGGCGCTGGTCTGCGTCTTCCTCTACGGCGGCTGCGACTACGCCAACACCGTCGTGCCGTACGACAGCGCACGCTACGGGCAGTACTCCACCATCCGCGGCGGCAACAGCGACGGCACGGCCGGTGGCATTGCCCTGGCACGCGCCGCGCTGGGCAGCACGCTGCTGCAGCCCCGCACGGCACTGGCCGGTGGCATGCAGTACGCGCTGCACCCGTCCATGACGGGCATGGCCGACCTCTTCAACGCGGGCCGCGCGGCCGTGCAACTGAACGTGGGCCCGCTGCTGGTGCCTCTCACGCGGGCCCAATACACCAGCGGAGACCGGCGCAGCTACCCTCTGCCGCCCAAGCTCTTCTCGCACAACGACCAGCAGTCGGTCTGGCAATCGCAGGGCGCTGAAGGCTCCACCGTGGGCTGGGGCGGCAACCTGGGCGATCTGGCACTGTCGTCCAACGCCACGTCGCTCTTCACCTGCATCTCCGCCACCGGCAACGCCGTGTTTCTTTCAGGCGACCAGGCACTGCAGTACCAGATCAGCCCGAGCGGCGCCGTGCCCATCAACGCGGTCAAGGGCGCCAGCGTCTATGGCTCGACCGCCGTGCGCGGCCTGCTGAGCGAGCTGGTGCAGACGGTCGGCCCCCACGCGATGGAGGCCGAGTACGCCCGCGTCACGCAGCGCTCCATCAGTGCCGAGGGGCAGATCTCTTCGGCCCTTTCCAGCGCCAGCCTGTCCACCGCCTTCCCTGCCAACAACTCGCTGGCCGACCAGCTCAAGGTGGTGGCCCGGCTCATCGCCGGACGCAACGCGCTGGGCACGCGCCGGCAGGTGTTCTTCGTCTCGCTGGGCGGGTTCGACCTGCACGACAACCTGATCGCCAACCAGCCGCAGCTGCTCAGCAAGGTGAGCAGCGCCATGACAGCCTTCTACAACGCCACGGCCGAGCTCGGCGTGGCCGACAAGGTCACTGCCTTCACAGCGTCGGACTTCGGCCGCACGCTGACTTCCAACGGCGACGGCTCGGACCATGGCTGGGGCAGCCACCACTTCGTCGTGGGCGGCGCGGTGCGCGGCGCAGCCTTCTATGGCGCGCCGCCGCCCATCAGCGTGGGCAACGGCAGCGGCAGCGAAGACCAGTGGCATGTCGGCCAGGGACGCCTCTTGCCCAGCACCGCCGTGGACCAGTACGCCGCCACCCTGGCGCGCTGGTTCGGCGTGGCCAATACCGAGCTGGCGGGCGTGCTGCCGCACATCGGCAACTTCGGCGGCTCGGCGTATCCCATCGATCTGGGGTTCATGGGCTGAAGCCTTGCTTGCGATCGCGGACTTTGTGGCAGGCTTTATGGTCAAGGCGCGAATGATCAGCCAGGGCCGTCGCTCGCCGCGGCGAGCAGCGGCACCAGGACATCGCCAATCGGTGTCGGAACTCCGCGCGCCCGGCCGCGGCGCGCGATGACACCGTTGCGGATATCCCATTCGAGTGGCCGGCCTGCTTCGCGATCCGCCAGTATGGAGGTGCCCAGGTCGGCCGGAAATGCCTGGAACTTGTCGAGGATCGCCTGCGGGATCTCATCGCCCAGTTCAGCACCTTCGGCGCGCGCCACGGCCAGGCATTCGCTCAAATAGTCCAGGGTGAGCTTCGCAATGTCGTGCCGGCCGAACATGCCCGAGCGGCGATGCGTGAGCGCCATGAGCCCGGCCGCTGCGTTCTGCAGCAGCTTTTGCCAGGCCAGCGACTTGAAATTCGAAACCAGATCCACCGAGCATCGGGTGCCTTGCAGTGCCTGCGCGGCCACGAGGGCGGCTGCCTCGTCAGGCAGGGTGATCCGGGCGTCACTGCGCAAGAGCACCGACCCGTCGGGTTGCGCCTGTGCAGGGAACCACACGACTGCGGGAACGATTCGCCCCTGCGGGCACAGCGGCGCGACACTCTCCACCTGCTCAACCCCGTTTTGCAGGACACACACCACGGTTTGCGGGCCACTCAACGCCGCCAGCCAATGCGCAACCGCAGCAGTTTGAGTCGCCTTGACCGCGAGAAAGACAAGGTCCGCCGGACCTTCGACCTGCGCCGGGTCCGTTCTCACCGGACCGGGAACCACGATGCGAAGACCGCTGCCGTGCAGCGTCAGGCTGTCGCGCGGCGTACGGCCGCACAGCAACGGCGTGCGACCGACTTCATGCAGCGCAGCAGCAACCGTTGTCCCGATCGCCCCGGGCCCCAGCACCGCGATGCGTGGATGGGTGGGTGGATTCACTGAAACGAGCTCCTTGACTTTGGTGCGCAGCACCAACTCGGGCACCATTGAAAGCGGTGATTATGATGTTCCGCGCGGTGGAGGGGCAAGTCAGCGGGCCTTGCCTTTCAGAATGCAATATGAATTGACGTATATTGCGGTATTCCTCAACGACTGGCGTATGTCCGGCTTTTTGATTCCGTGCCTTTGGGCAAATTGCTCCACTTCCGTCGTGTCAAAACGGGTTGTCTGGATGAAATCCAGGGCCTCGGCACTTGTTTTCAAGAAAATCGCAATGGGCCGAATACCCAGAAGCCATTTCAGCCATCGCAGCGGAATATGATGCCTGGGCGCCTTCAGCCCAAGAGGTTGTGCCACCTGCGCGAGGAGTTCCTGCAAACCGGGGCTCTGGGCATCGAGGGCCAGCAGTTCCTGGCCCACCATGGAAGGATCAAAGGCGCAAGCCGCCATCAACTCGACCAGATAATCCACAGTGACCAGTGGCAACCAGTGCGCGGCGCTGCCGGGTACTGCAGTCAGCTTTCCCTGCACCAGATTGCGTATCAGATCCACCAGCGGCTGGCCATCCGCTATATGCCCAGTGCGGCTATGACCGCAAACCGTGGCGGGGTGCACAACGGTCATCTCTCCACCCTTGGCATTCATGCAACCGAGGGTCGCGAAATGCGCCTCCAGTTTGCTCGCCTCGTAAGCACCGACTTGGCGATAGACGGCAGGCCAATCCGTCAGTTCCGGATGGCCGGGATCAATCCCTATGCGTTGCAGATGTTCATTGTTCTTCAGCATGTAGCCCCCGATCATCACCAGGCGGCTACCCTGCTCGGCCGCCAGCAGCGCCACGCGCCTTGCCCCTTCCACATTCACCGCGCGTGCATGCTCCATCGAAAGGCCCCAGGCGAAATGGGCTCCCAGATGGAGTACGACCTGGGCCTGCCGCAGGACCTCTCTATCCGCGAGGCTCAGACCCAGGTTTTCCTGCTCCAGATCGCCGGCTACGGCAAAGACGCGGGCCGCGACACCACCCAGACTCTCGACCTGCTGGCGCAGTTCAGCGAGGCGCTCCGGGCGACGCATCAGCACCCGGATGGTGTGACCTTCTGCGCTCAGGTACGACAGCAAATGCTGGCCGATGAAGCCCGTACCTCCCGTAACAAAGCACTCCACGCTCATTTTTCTGCTCCTTGGCACGATGAAAAACCAAGTGTAGACTGTAGAGCTAACTCTATAGTCAAGCGTTTTTTTCATGAATATCGGCGAACTTGAGGTACGCAGCGGTGCCACGCGCCACACCTTGCGCTATTACGAGAAGATCGGCCTTATTTCGCCCTTGCGGCGAACCAACAATTATCGCGTTTACACACTGCAAACCCTGCAGGACCTGGACTTTATCCAGCGCGCACAAAGCATGGGGTTCTCTCTAGGAGAGATAGGCGAAATTCTGGATGCGCAGAGAAACAAGTCCATCGACTGTGCCGGCGGTGCCAGGCTGATTGAAAAGAAGATGGCGGAAATCAGAAAGAAGATCACTGACCTCAAAAGCATTTATCGGTATTTGGATGCGGAGCGCGCAAACCTCGAGGCCAGTGCGGCCAGGCAACTCGAGCTTCAGCAACTCAATGGCTCTTCCAATTGAGGGGCATAAAGAGAATGGATGCCACCATTCCTGCCGGTGCTGCCGGCTGAACACGGCCTGTACTCCAGGGCGGCAGCAGCACCTGCGTGCGAGCCACAGCACCGGTCGGCGCGGTCAGGCTTGCAGCGCAAATAGCCCGGAATTCGGCAGTGCATTCGACGGTGCAGCGGTGATGCGCGGATACTGTCCCGTCACCCACTGCGGAGCAAAGCATGCGATTGCCGAAGTCTGGACTCATCCCCTGGTTGCTCATGGCTACAACCCCTGTGTTGGCGCAGATCAATGCGGGAACCCTGCCTGCCACTCCATCACCTCCGTTCAAGGTCACCAAGGTCGCGCAATTCGAACTGCCCTGGCGCATGGCCTTCCTGCCGGACGGGCGCCTGCTGGTCACCGAGAAGGTCGGCAAGCTGTTCCTCGCGACCCAGGACGGGCAAAAGCTCGAAGTCACCGGCGTGCCGCCCGTGCTGCATGAAAACCAGAACGGCCTGCTGGGCGTCTACCTGGCCCCTTCGTATGCGAGCGACGGGGCCATCTACCTGACCTATTCGGAGCCCGGAGAAATCCGCGGCACGTCGAGCCTGGCACTCGCCCGCGCCACGCTCAGGATCGGTGCCGGCACCGCTGCGCTGGAAGACCTCAAGGTCATCTGGCGCGACCCGGTCAAGGGCAAGGGCGGGCAGGTGGGTGCCGCCGTGGCTTTTTCGCCGGACCAGAAGTTTCTGTTTCTCACGGCCGGGGACCGGCAGCGCTTCACGCCCGCCCAGGACCCGAATCAGCCGGCCGGCAAGATCCTGCGGCTGACCTTGGACGGCAAGCCCGCGCCCGGCAATCCGATGCAGGGGCAGACCGGCGCCACGTCGGTGCCGGTGATCGATCCGCCCAAGGACACCGAGGCCGCCAAGACCGCGCCGGTGTTGCGCACGTTTGTCTTTGACGGTCCGAATCTGACGCCGTCCGAGACCTGGTCCACGGGGCATCGCACGCCCTACGGACTTGCGTTCGCGCCGGATGGGCGTCTTTGGGAGCTTGAGCATGGGCCGCGCGGCGGCGATGAGCTCAACCTGATCGAGCCGGGCAAGAACTATGGCTGGCCCCTGGTTTCCTATGCGGTGAACTACAACGGCGTGCCCATTGCCAGCCCGGATACGCGATCGGACCTCGCCAAGCCCGTGATCTACTGGACGCCCGTCATCGCGCCGGGCAGCCTGATGTTCTACAGCGGCGAGATGTTCCCGCAGTGGAAGGGTTCGGCGTTTGCGTCCGGCCTCGTGACCCGTGCCCTGCACCGGATCGAGGTGAACGGCGCGAGCGCCACGCCTGCCGAGCACTGGACGGTTGGCTTTCGCGTCCGCGACGTGGCGCAGGCGCCGGATGGTGCGCTGTGGCTGATCGAGGACGACCGCAAGGGCGGTCTGTATCGGCTCACACCGAAGTAGGCCGCTGGGGGACTGGTTGCCGCGCGCCGGGCCTGTGCGGGCGCAGGCCCGGCGCCGGCAGCGCCACCTGCCGTCAAAGGCTCAGGTCCATGCCCAGCATGGTGGCCAGGCCGAAGGTGAAGAGCAGCACGCACAGCAGCAGCAGCGTGAACACGGCGACGATCTTGCCGCTGGCAACGAGCAGCTCACGCCTGCTCGCCCCCTTCTTCTTGCCCTGGTCGTAGTGCCACTTGATGGCGAAGAACATGGCCGTGCCGAACACGAGCACCTTGAAGGTGACGAAGACTATGGGGACCCAATCGATCATTTTGAGAGCTTCCAGCCAATGACTTGGCACTGTCCATGGTGAGGAGCCTCCCTCCCGGACATGGGAGGCGAGAGCGTCAGCGACGGCCATGCAAGCACGGTGCTGCCACACCTTGTGGCGCATACTACCCAAAAGCAATTTCCATACATGAGCCCATACGTCGCCGCTTGAATCCATGCAAGATGAGCCTTTTCCCCCCTGGTTGCCGCAACTGGCCGCGCAGGGCGGCCCCAGATTCCTTCAGATCGCCGATGCCTTGCAGGCAGCGTTGGCGGACGGATCGCTGAAGCCCGGTGACCGCCTGCCGCCACAACGCCGGCTGGCGGCCCAGCTGGATGTGGACCTGACGACGGTCACGCGCGCCTACGACGAAGCCAGGCGCCGCCAGTTGCTGGAGGGACGGGGCGCCAGAGGCACCTATGTCGCGGCGCCCAAGGTGGAGCTGAACGCCGTGCTGGACCTGAGCATGAACACCCCGCCACCGCCGGCTGGCGTGGACCTGGACGACATGTTGAAGCAGGGCCTGTCGCAAGTGCTGATGGGTGCGGATGCCCAGTTGCTGATGACCTACCACCTGGGCGGGGGAAGCGACTCCGACCGCAAGGCGGGCGCCAGGTGGCTGCAGCCCATGTTCGGAGATGTGGATGCCCGGCAGCTGGTGGTCTGCCCGGGCGCGCAGGCAGCGATTGCCGCCCTGGTGCTTGCGCTGACGGAGCCTGGCGATGTGATCCTGGCCGAGCCCGCCAGCTATCCCGGCCTGCGTGCCGCAGCGGCCCAGTTCGGCCGTCGCATCATTGCGGTGGAAGCGGACAGCCAGGGGATCATGCCCGAGCGGCTTGAGCAGGCATGCCGCCAGCATAGGCCGGGGCTGCTCTACCTGAACCCGACGCTGCAGAACCCGACCGCCATCACGCTTGCCGAGGACCGGCGCCAAGAGATCGCCAGCATCGCAAGGCGCTGCCATGTGCGCATCGTCGAGGACGACCCCTACTGGCTGCTGGCCGATGCCCCGCCGCCGCCGATCGCCAGGTTTGCCCCGGAGCAGGTGGTCTACATCTCCACCCTCTCGAAATGCCTGACGCCCGGTTTGCGCGTGGCCTTCGTGCTCCTGCCTGACCCGCACGAGCGCCAGCGCTTCCTGGTCGCGCTGAGATCCTTTGCGCTGATGGCCACGCCGCTGACGGCCGCCCTGGCCACGCAGTGGATCCTCGACGGCTCGGCCGAGAAATTGATGGACGGCGTGCGCAAGGAGGCGCGCCTGCGCCACCGGATGGCCAGGGATGTGCTGGCGGGCCGGTACAGCGGCGCGGGAGACGGCCTGCATGTATGGCTGGAGCTGCCGAGCTACTGGAGTCCCTGGCAGCTCGCGCGTGCCGCCGACAGCGAGGGCATCGCCGTCACGCCGGCGCAGGCCTTCGCCACCGGCAGCGAATCCGTGAATGCCATCCGCATCTCCCTGGGCAGCATCAAGGACCGTGGACGCCTGCAGGCGGGCCTTCAACGGCTGTCCCATCTGCTTGCGCGCCTGCCCGAGTCGTTCAGCGCTGCCGTGGTCTAGCAGGCCACGGGACAGGGGTGGGCCTTCTCCATGAGAACGTACGGGCCTTCCGGCCCATCGGCTTCATTGCGCACGCGCCACCCCTGGGACTGATAGAACAGCCAGGCACGCTCGTTGGCCTTGAGGCATTTCAGTGTGGGTACGCTGGAAAAATGCCTGTCGCAGGCCGCCAGCAACATCGTTCCTGCCCCGCGTCCCTGGTGCAGGGGATGGACAAACAGATTGTGCAGGAAGCTGTCTTCCTGCCATACCGACGCAAAACCGATGGGATGGCATGCATGCTCTGCCACCAGGATCCTCTCGCCTGCGGTGCTCGCATCAAAGTCTTCCAGCCTGTGCGCGCCAGCGGCAGCCCAAGAGAAAGCGGCATCGCGGGCCGCCACGAACAACGCGCGCAGCGCCTCGCGATCCGCCTCCACAAAATCTCGCACGACGATCTGCATGCTGGTGCCCCTATCGATAATCACAACAGCCGACCCTGTTGGATTTTCATGACTATTGTCAATCCGAACAGAGGGACTCGACCTGCGCACTTCAACCGCGCATACTTATGTCCGTTCCTCTCACTACTGCTCTGGGTTGCCACCGGGATTGCGATTGGGATTCTCTATCGCACGGCAACCCCGCTTTGCCGTGCGACGGACAATGGAGGGGGGGTTAATGATAATTCATTCCCCTTATCAAACCATTTCGCACCGCTTGGTCATCGCGCTCGGAGCCGAGGATAGCCAACCAGCAAGCAGAGTGTGAATTTAATGTGCGTACCCATCTGACAAAGCAGATCAACGAAATGACGCTTCGGAAACCCACATTCGCACCCTTGAGCAGAATTTTCGCTTTTGCCATTGAACTGGATGGAGTCGATCGTGTTCTGTCTGTCGTTCGTCGTCATCTCGGCATGGATGTAGCCTTTGTGGCACGCTTTCGGGAAGCGGATCGGGTGCTGGAGCATGTGGACGAAAGCACTGCCGGCGTGATTTTTCGGCATCAGAAGATTCCATTGAGCGAGGGCTATTGCCAGAAAGTGGTCAATGGCGAACTGCCGGAATTGATTCCCGACACATCCCTGTTACCCGCTGCCCAGGAGATACCGGAAACGCACACCATTCCTATCGGTTCGCACCTGAGCGTCCCGATCCGCCTGGATGACAACCAACTGTTCGGCACCTTGTGCTGCTTCAGCCACCAGCCCAATCCTGCGCTGAGTGTGCACGATATGTCGCTGCTGCGGGCATTCTCGGATTTATTGGGACTCCATTTCAGTGCAACTTCTGCAGTACGGCATGCCAGAGACAAAGTGACCCACGAAATTCGACTTGCAATGCAAGGCAATGCGCTGCGCCCCGTATTTCAGCCCGTATACACCATCGCGACCGGCAAGCTGCACGGTTTCGAATGTCTGTCCCGCTTTGACCTGGAGCCACGTCGCTCGCCCGACCAGTGGTTCAAGGCCGCGCACGAGGTGGGGCTGGGACTGGAGCTGGAGCGCCATGCCATCGACACGGCGCTTGGCGCGCTTGGCAGCCTGCCCACCGACTGGCTGCTCGCCGTCAACTGCTCGCCGCAGCTGATCCAGTCGGGGCAGTTGCCCAGGCTTCTGGGTTCAGACCGGGATCTCTCACGTGTGACGCTGGAAATCACGGAGCATGCCGCCGTGGATGACTACAGGGCTTTGGCCGATGCACTGGCGCCGCTGCGGCGCCGGGGCGCGACTTTGGCTGTCGATGATGCGGGTGCCGGCTACTCCAGCATGCGGCACATCCTGCATCTGCAACCAGACATGATCAAGCTGGACATGAGCATCACGCACGACGTCGATACCGACCGCAGCCGCCGTGCGCTGGCCAAGGGCCTCACGAGCTTCGCGCACGAGATAGGGAGCGTGGTGGTTGCCGAGGGTGTGGAGACTGCCGAGGAATTCAACGCTCTGGCGAGCCTGGGCGTGGATTTGGCCCAGGGCTACTTTTTTGCCAGGCCGATAGGGCCAGAAGAGGCGCTGGCCATGGGCGCTGCAATATAGCCCCCGATCTTCCTTCAGGCCGCCGCGCCTGGCTGCCCGTTGGCCGAAACCACCGAAGGCGTTGCCCAGCCCGCAATTGACCGGAATCAAGCGTCGCTGGCAATTGCGCCCGGCCATCGTCCACCCGGCGCATAATCCCCCGCATCCCTTTCCCCAGCCCATCCGCCATTGCAGGTCTGCATGCGGCAGGCGCGTCCAGCGGCCATCGCGGCGCTCCAGCATTTCCCCAGACTTCCGGCAAGTGCCTCTCGGCAGGCGGCCATGGGCATGCCTACGGTGAACCCAGATGGAAGTCTTGAAGCAACTCGAACCCCTCATGCGCGAGATCATCGCGCCCCAGGCCGCGCAGATTGACGAGCAGGCGCGCTACCCGCGCGCTGCACTGGATGCGCTGGCCGCAGCAGGCCTGCTGGGCCTGATCAGCGCCAGCGAGGTAGGCGGGCGGGGCAAGGGCCTGGCCGAGGCGGTGCAGGTCATCGAGCGCATTGCCCAGGACTGCCCCTGCACGGCCATGGTGCTGACCATGCACTACTGCGGCGTGGCGCTGATCGAGCCCTTTGCGGACGAGCAGGTACGCCGCGAGATCGCCGCCGGCCGCCACATCACCACGCTGGCCGTGTCCGAGGCCGGCTCGCGCAGCCATATCTGGGCACCCACGGGCACGGCGACCGCTGCCGAAGATGTCATCCACCTGAACGCGCTCAAGAGCATGATCACGTCGGCCGGCGAGGCCGATTCCTATGTCTGGATCTCGCGCGCCACGCAGGGCGAGGGCAATACGCTGTGGCTGGTGGACAGCCGCCTGCCGGGCCTGACGATTCCCGGCCGCTTCAACGGCATGGGGCTGCGCGGCAATGCCTCGTCGCCCATCGAGGCGCGCGATGTGGGCGTGCCGCGCGCCCGCATGCTGGGCGCCGATGGCGAGGGCGAGGCCGTGAAGGGCCGCCACCTCATGCCGTTTTTCCCCACGCTGATCGCCACCACCTCCATCGGCCTGATGCAGGGCGCATTGCGCCGCGCCGTGGCCCATGTGGCGGGCACGCGCTTTGCGGAAAGCGGCAGCTCGCTGGCCGACCTGCCCACCATCCGCGCCTACCTGGCCCGCGCCCAGCTGCGGCTGGAACAGGCGCGCCTGCTGCGCGACGACACCGTGGCCGCCGTGCAGGCCGCCCGCCCCGACGCGCGCACTCGCCTGCTGCAGACCAAGGCCGCTGCCGCCGAAGCCGCGCTGGAAGTGACCGACATCGCCATGCGCGTGTGCGGCGGCGCAGCCTTCCGCAAGGAGCTGGGCATAGAGCGCCTGTTCCGCGATGCGCGTGCCGCATCGGTCATGGCGCCCACCACCGACGTGATCTACGACATGCTCGGCAAGGCCATGTGCGAAGCCGCTGCCTGAACCTGCGCCGCAGATCCTGCCGATAGCCTCAACCCCCTCTTTCATCCAGCAAAGGACTTCCGCATGACGACAACCGCCCCCGTGATCAAGCTCGGCGCCGTGGCCTACGCCCCCAAGGTGATCACCATCTGGGAAGGCTTCAAGGCGTATTTCATCGAGCGCGGCTACTACTTCGACTATGTGCTCTATTCCAACTACGAGTCGCTGACCGAGGCGCTGATCGCAGGCGATGTGCACCTGGCCTGGAACTCGCCGTTGGCCTTTGTGCGCGCCGACCGCATGGCCCGCGCGCGCGGCCTGCGCGTGGAGTCCATCGCCATGCGCGATACCGACCTGGACCTGCATTCGCTGCTGGTCGTGCCCGCCAACAGCCCCATACAGAGCGTGCAGGACCTGCGCGGCAAGACCGTGGGATTCGGTGCGGTGGACTCGCCCCAGGCCACGCTGATCCCGCTGGACCACCTGCGCCAGGAGGGCCTGGTGGCCGGGCGCGACTACACGGCGCGCCGCTTCGACGTGCTGGGCGGCAAGCACGGCGACCACATCGGCGGCGAGCGCCTGGCCGCGGCCGCCATGGTGGCCGGCGAGATCCAGGCATCGTGGATGGTGGGCAAGAACTACCAGGCCTTTGCGCGCGAAGGCACGCTGCCGGCCAGTGGCACGCGCGTGCTGGCCACCTCGGGCGCTTTCGACCACTGCAACATGACGGCCGGCCCGCACATCGATGCCGAACGTGCCGCGGCCTTCCGCGACATCCTGCTGGCCATGTCCTGGGACGACGCGGCCGTGCGCCCGCTGCTGGAACTGGAAGGCCTGAAGGTCTGGCACCCGGGCCGCGGCACGGGCTACGGCCTGCTGGAGCGCGCGGTGACGGACGAAGCCTTCTACGACGCCGAAGGCCGCATCACCGTGCAGGACTACCGTTACTGATACGCGCCATGGCCATGCCTGATTCCGACAGCGGCGCCCTGCCCGCCTCCACCCAGCCTGTCATCGACCTGCAGGGCCTGGGCTTCGATGCCGGCGCCCATCTTCTGGTCAAGCACGCGCTGGCCGCCCTGCCCGTGGGCGAGCAGCTGCGCGTGACCGGCAGCGCGCCGGGCTGGCAGGCCCAGCTGTCGGGCTGGTGCCGCGACCAGGGCCACGGCCTGCGCTGGGAGGACGGCGCGGGTGCTGCACAGGCCATGGCCATCGTGGCGCGCGGCAGCGCGCAGTCCGGGCGCTGGCGTGGCGCGGCGCAGACGGGCCGCAGCGATGCACGCGCAGGCGGCGATGCCGTGGCCGCACAGGCCCAGCCGTTCTGGGGCCTGGCCGCGCGTGGCGCGCAGGTGGAAGCCGGGGCGCCAGCCTTCCACTTCCGGCTCAGCGACAAGCTGCAGGTCTGGACCGACAGCGCCGCCGACCTCTACGCCCAGGCCGTGGCCGCGCAGTGGAATGCCGACACCGATATCGACTGGAACGACGCACCCGAGCTGCCCGCGCCGGTGGAGGACGCCATCGTCCAGCTCATGACCTACATGGTGGAGAACGAGAACGCGGCCCTGCTGGTGCCTGCGCGCTTCCTGGGCCAGTTGCACCCGCACTACCGCGAGCTGCAGGCGGCGCTGGCCATCCAGGTGGCCGACGAGGCGCGGCATATCGATGTCTTCACGCGCCGCATCCGCCGCCACGGCCGCGAGCCCGCGCTGTCCACGGCGGGCGGCCAGGCCTCGCTCAAGAGCCTGCTGGACGAGACGGATTTTTCCGTGGCGGGCTTCCTGCTGTCGGTACTGGGCGAGGGCACCTTCGTGCACCTGCTGCAGTTCCTTCAGACCGAGGCGCCCGACCCCCTCACCCGCCAGATCTGCCGCCTGGCCGCGCGCGACGAGGCGCGCCACGTGGCCTTGGGCATGTCCCACCTGCTGTACCGCCTGCAGCACGAGCCGGGCTTCCAGCACCAGCTGGCCCAGGCCGTGGAGCAGCGCTTCGACAACCTGGCCGGCACCTCGGGCCTGAACGAGGAAGTCTTCGACGCCCTGATCCTCATCGCCGCCGGCGCCCTCACCCCCGAAGCCCTGGCCAGGGGCACCGCCCGCGTGCAGCAGCTCATGCGCGACATGGCCGACGGGCGGTTTTCCAAGCTGCTGCGGCTGGGGTTCGAGCGGGAACATGCCGAGCGGCTGGCTTCGTTGCATACGCGCAATTTCATGTAGGCAGCAAGGGAAACAGCTCGCCTGAAGGCCGAGCAAGCACCCTCAAGCCCGGCGAATGAAGTTCAAGCACGTGCTGGAGTCGGCGCGCACGGGCAACGGCAGCCTGCAGCGAAAGCGGCGTGACCGCCGGGTCGAGCTGGGGCCCGCTCACGGCCGGGGGCATGGCGAAGCCTGCCCGCTGTAACAACCCCATGAGATCCAGGGAATATTTCGCCTATTTGAATGGATTTTTCCAATCAGAAAAAACCTGTCCTATCAGCGAATTAGGCGATTTTCAAGAGAGAAAGTTTCGCAAAAAGACAAGTGCCTGCGCAATCCGGCAAGAAAAATAAAATCCAAATGTAAACAATTGTTTATCTGGCCTGTAAGATTCTTCCAGTCAATCAGTGTTTCCCAGTAGGGCGTTCTGAAGCAACTTGCCGATGCATTCATCGGGAAAATGCATCACACCCGCTTGGTCATTGATTTTTTCATATAAGAATTCTTACTCATTCAATCTTTTGACGCACCACATCCACGGCCACCAAGATGAGAGCGCATCCAGATTATGGAGAATAATATCCGACCATCACCAGCAAGCCGATACTGGATATAACAAAATCAGCCGGGCCGAGGAATTGCTACAGGCCTGCAAATGGCCAGAGCCTTCCATATATCCCCTGCTGGTGCTCAGATATGTGCAGGAGGCACAGGCCATTTTCGAGCTGCACCGCATGCCTGACCGTGTGGTCTCATGCCGGATTGCAGCCGCCTTCATCCATTGCCAGCTGGGCGAAGAGCGCAATGCGATTGCACTGGCCACTGCGGCAATGGCCAATCCCGCGCTGCTGCAGCCGGAATCCATGGCCTGCGCCACCTATGTGAGGGCGCTGGCGCACAGCCGGCTGGGCGAGCTCGATACCGCCCTGCAATTGGTCGAAGGCAAGGACCATGATTTCGCGTTGATGGCGCCGGGCGTCACGCCCTGGCTGTCCGCCCTGATCAATTGGGCCAGGGCGCAGATTCTGTGGAAGATCTATCTCTACAAGAATCACCAGAATCTGTGGTGCGGTCCGCCCCCGGATTCAGGTCTGGTCCAGCTCGGTGCCGCGGCACCCGACAGCGCCGACCTGCAGGCGCTGCTGGAGCGGGTCGGCCGGCAGTTGCCAACGGGGCTGGCCTGGCCCTACAGCGATTTGCTGCAGCTCTCGGTCCAAGGGCTGGATGCGGGCCGCCGCGAGGCTGCTTCCGTGATCCGGGCCATTGAACGCATCGGCGTCCGCCACCAGATCAAGAACCCGCCGATTGCCGGCTGGGCCTGGCTCAGCAGCGCGCTGGTGCATTGCAGCAAGCGCCAGTATGCCCAGGCCCTGCAGGCTGCGGTGCTGGCAAAGTCCACGGCCAAGACCTACCAGCTCGAAGGCCTCCACCGCAATGCCCTGGTCTACGAATACCACATACAGGAAACGCAGGGCGATTTTGCAGGCGCCCTGTCCACGCTGAAGGCGCTGAACATCATGCGGCTCAAGAGCATGGCCATCAGCCCCTATCTGGAGAAATCCAGATTCACGGCCATGGACGAGGCGCGGCTGCGCGATCTGGAACCCGCCTACGTCAAGCGCGCCCTCCAATACATACAAGAAAACCTGGACAAGAAACTGCCGATCCAGGCCATTGCAGACCATTGCCGCGTCAGCCGGCGCACATTGGAGGTTTCCTTTCGCAACAGCCGTTCATGCAGCATTGGCGAATATATAAGGCAAAGCCGCATCCATCTCGCGGCCGAATCGCTGCTGACCACCGACCAGAGCATAGGACAGATTTCCTCGCAGCTTGGTTATTCCTCGCTCTCATCATTTTCCAGAGATTTCTCCGGACATTATGGAATACCGCCGTCTCTCTGGGTACGCCATCATCGATTGGCATGATCCGAATTTTTATGCGATGCAGCCCTATCGTGTGGCCCGCAGCCATATTGAATACTGAAAGGAATATGAATGAAATACCTGAAGAACATGAAGACGGGCTCCATGTTGGGTCTGGGATTTTCGATTCTCATTGCCATTGCAATGTCGATCGCGCTGTATGGACGCGCCCAGCTGGTACAGGCCTCCGATGATGTGTCCTACCTGGCCGACAAACGGATCACCAGCCTGCTCAGGCTGGTGGAGATCAAGGGCTCGGTGGAGTTCATCTTTCGCGGCGTGCGCAGCATGGCGCTGATGGAGGACGCCGGGGAAAAGAAGCTGGCCAAGGCCGCGCTGGATGCACAGCGCCAGAAGATCGGCCAGCTGATGGAGAAATTCCGCGAAGGCCTGAGCACGCCGCAGGGCATTGCCCTGTACGACAACATGAGGAACGCGCGCATGGCCTATCTGCCGCTGCTCGACCAGTTCATGGAGGCTGCGATGCGCCACGACCTGCAGGCCGTCTCGGCCATGCTCGGGGAAGGCGGGGAGTTCCGCAAACGCCAGGACGCGTTCTTCGCCTCCATCAATGACCTCCTGGCCCACCAGCAGGTGCGTGCCACGGAAACGGCGCAGGCCTCCGAGGACAAATCCCTGGCGGCCGGGCGGCTGATGCTGTCCCTGGCGCTGGCCGCCCTGGCCATGGGTGCGCTGGTGGGCTGGGCCATCACGCGGCGCATCACGGGCCTGCTGGGCGGGGAGCCCGCCTACGCGGCGCAGATCACGCAGGAAGTCGCCAAGGGCAACCTGGCGGTGGCCGTGGCACTGCGGCCCGGTGACACGACCAGCCTGCTGGCTGCGCTGAACTCCATGCGTGCGAGCCTGGCAGACATCGTCAGCCAGGTGCGCCACAGCAGCGAATCGATTGCCACGGGCGCCAGCCAGATCGCCTCGGGCAATGCCGACCTGAGCGCACGCACGGAAGAACAGGCCGCCAACCTGGAGGAAACGGCCGCCTCCATGGAGCAGATGACCGCCACCATCCAGCAGAACGTGGACACGGTGCGCAGCGCCTCGGGCCTGGCCCAGTCGGCCAGCGCCACGGCCGTGCACGGCGGCGAGGTGGTGCATGGCGTGGTCAGCACCATGGAGGACATCACGCACAGCTCGCGCAAGATCGAGGAAATCATCGGCGTGATCGACGCCATTGCGTTCCAGACCAACATCCTCGCGCTCAACGCCGCCGTGGAGGCCGCGCGTGCCGGGGAACAGGGCAAGGGCTTTGCGGTGGTCGCCTCCGAGGTGCGCTCCCTGGCCCAGCGCTGCGCCAATGCGGCCAAGGAGATCAAGGGCCTGATCAGCGAAAGCGTGGGCAAGGTCGCCGCCGGTTCCCGCCAGGTGGCCGAGGCCGGCAGCACCATGAACGACATCGTCACCCAGACCCACCGCGTGGCCGAGCTGATCTCCGACATCGGCGCCGCCACGCAGGAGCAGTCCCAGGGCGTGACCCAGGTCAGCGATGCCGTGCAGCAGCTCGACCAGGTGACGCAGCAAAACGCCTCCCTGGTGGAAGAATCCGCCGCCGCTGCCGACAGCCTGAACCGGCAGGCCGCGCAGCTGGTGCAACTGGTCAGCGTGTTCCGGCTGGATGAGAGTGCGACCCGCCCCCAGGCCGCCATGTCCATGCCCACGCCCACGCCGGTGGCAGCGGCCATGCCGGCGCGCGCACAGACCGCCAGGCCGTCTCCAGCGCTGGCCCCCGCCGCACCCCGTACCAAGCCCCTGCGTGCGGCAGCGGCGGCTGCCTCCAGCACACCTGTGGCGCTGCCTGCCAGGACCGCGGCACCCCGCCGCGCCGAGGCGGCCGAAACTGAGGAATGGGAGCAGTTCTAGAGCAGGCTCAGCGCATCACCAGGCCGCCATCGACAAAGAGCAGTTGCCCCGTCATGAAGGCGCTCAGGTCGGAGGCCAGGAACAGCACCGGCCCGGCCACGTCTTCGGGCTGCGCCAGGCGGCGCAGCGGCGTGGCCGCCATCAGCGATTCGCGAAAGGACTCGCGCGTGTCCTGTGTGCCCTGCGTGGGGTAGACCAGGCCCGGCGCCACGCAGTTGACGCGTATGCCCACGGGCCCCAGCTCGCTGGCCAGGTTGCGGCTGAAGGCCACCAGCGAGGCCTTGGCCGTGGTGTAGTCGTGGTAGGGCACGACGGGGTGCTCCACCAGGTTGCTGGCGATGTTGACGATGCTGCCCCGCGCGCGCTGGCGCATCTGCGGCAGCACCGCGCGGCAGACATTGAAGGCCGCGCCCACGGCGCCGTCGTACTGGGCCTGGTAGTCGCTCCATTGCAGGTCGTCGAAGCGGCGGCGGCGCTCGGGGTCGAAGGCGTAGGGCCTGAAGGCGTTGTTGACCACGATGTCGATGGCGCCCGCCTCGCGCGCCACGGCATCGGCCATGGCCTGCACCGCGGGCTGCGAGCCCACGTCGGCCTTCACGGCCCAGGCGTCGCCGCCTGACTCCTGGCCCGCCGCCTGGCAGGCCGCCACGGTGCGGGCGGCGGCTTCGTCGTTGGACAGGTGGTTGACCACCACGGTGGCACCCTCGCGCGCAAAGGCGACGGCAATGGCCGCGCCTATGCCGCGGCTGGCGCCGGTGACCAGCACCACCTTGCCTTGCAGGCCCAGGGAAGACGGCTGTGCCATGTCAGGCCCCGGGCAGCAGGCTGGTATCGACCACGTCGGACACCTTGATCTGCCTTTGCACCATGCCCAGCGCGCGGTAGGCATCGGCGCCCTTTTGCAGGGCGGCCAGGTCGAAGCTGCCCAGCGGCTTGCCGGCCTGCAGCGGCTGGGAAGACGCATTGCGCAGGCGGATCACATCCAGGTTGATGTCGCGCTGCGTGCCGTCGATGGCGTGCCTGCCGGCCAGCGTGGCGGCTTCCTCGGGGTTCGCCATCATCCAGGCGGCGCTGTCGCGGTAGCCCTTGAGGAAGGCGCGCAGCAGATCCTTCTTGTCGCGCAGCGTGTCCTCGCGCACCACGAACATGTCGCTGGAGATGTTGAGGTGATCGCGCACCTGCATCACATCGACCTCGGCCAGCCCCTTGCGCAGGCCCACGGCCAGGCCGGTGTCGGTGGCGGCCGTGGCATCGACCTGGCCCTGCATCAGCGGCGCGAAGTTGAGCAGGCCGGTGACGACGATGGTCACGTCCGACTCCTTGAGGCCGGCCTGGTGCAGCATCACCAGCAGGTTCTGGCGCGTGCCGCTGGACAGGCTGTAGACGCCGATCTTCTTGCCCTTGAGGTCCGCCGGCTTGCGGATGCCGGCCGACTTGAGCGAGACCACGTTGAACACGTTCTGCGGGTAGATGTCGTAGATGGCGACCAGCTTCTCGCCCTTGTCCAGCGCCATGAAGAAGGAGCCGGGATCGGTGAAGGCCACATCGGCCTGGCCGCTGAGCATGTTACGGATGGCGTCGCCGCCGCCTGCGCCGGGCAGGTAGGCCAGCTCCACGCCCTGGGCCTTGAAGAAGCCTTTGTCGGGCTCGGCCAGGATGTTGGTGATCTCGCTGATGGGCTTGCTCCAGCCGGCCAGGCGGATCTTGCCCTGCACAGGAGCGGCCAGGCCATTGCCGGCCAGCGCCAGGCCGGCAAGACCGGCGGTGGCGCCCAGCAGGCTGCGGCGGGAGAGGAAGGGGGGTTGCGGTGTGTGCATGGCGCTTGGAGAAAAGGTTTCGGGAGTGTTCAGGGTGGTCAGGCGGCGCGCGAGCGCAGCAGCCGGCGCTCCAGCACCAGGCAGGCCTGGTACAGCAGCAGGCCCATGGCGGCGATCAGCACCAGGGCCGCGAACATGAGGGCGGTGTCCATCATTCCCTGGGCGGCAATGACCACGGCGCCCAGGCCGCGGCTGGCGCCCATGAACTCGGCCACCACGGCGCCGACCAGGGCCAGCACCACGGCCACGCGCAGGCCCGCAAGAATGGCGGGCAGGCCCGTGGGCAGCTTCAGGCGCAGCAGCGTCTGCAGCCGCGTGGCGCCCAGCATGCGAAACAGTTGCAGCCGCTGGGCATCGACCTGGCGCAGGCCGGTCAGGGTGTTTTCCATCAGAGGGAAAAAGCAGATCAGCGCCGTGATCAGCACCGTGGGCAGCATGCCGAAGCCGAACCACAGCACGAACAGTGGCGCCAGCGCCAGCTTGGGCACGACCTGGCTGACCACCACATAGGGCTTGAGCACACGCTCCAGCAGCTCGGATTCCGCCAGGGCCATGCCCGCCAGCAGGCCGACCGCGCTGCCGGCCGCCAGCCCCAGCAGCAGGGCCTGGAGCGTCGCCAGGATATGCGGCCAGAAATAGCCCGTGGCCAGCCCCGTCCACAGCGATGCCGCAATGGCCGAGGGCGCCGGCAGCACCAGGGCGGACAGGCCCCATTGCCGCACCAGCAGCTCCCACAGGCCCAGCAGGGCCAGCGCCAGCGCGGCGGCCAGCAGGCGGGCATGGAACGAGGACACCGTCATGCCGCCGTCCTGTCCATGGCTGCGCGCACGCGGGCGCAGTGCTCGTTGAACGCCGGCCCGTGGCGCATGGCCTGGGTGCGCGGCGCGGGCAGATCGATCGCCATATCGGCCACGATGCGCCCGCCGTGCATGAGGGCGATGCGGTCGCCCAGGTAGACGGCCTCGTTGATGTCGTGCGTCACGAAGAGCACCGTGGTGCCGCGCTCGCGGCAGGTGCGCAGCAGGTCGTCCTGCAGCTCGGCCCGCGTGATGGCATCCAGCGCGGCAAAGGGCTCGTCCAGCAGCAGCAGCGGCGGGTCCAGCACCAGCGCCCGTGCCAGCGCCACGCGGCTTTGCTGCCCGCCCGAGAGATGGCGCGGATGGCGTTGCGCGTGGCTGGCCAGGCCCAGTTGCTCCAGCAGCGCCAGGGCGCGCTGCTCGTCCTGCGGCGCGGGGCGCCTTTGCAGCGACACGGGCAGCAGCACATTGCCCAGCGCCGTATGCCACTCCAGCAGCGTGGGCGCCTGGAACATGAAGCCCAGCTGCGGGCCGGGCTCGGCCAGCTCGGCGCCGCGCAGCAGAATGCGGCCCGACTGCGGCCTGAGCAGCCCCGCCGCCAGCTTGAGCAAGGTGGTCTTGCCGCAGCCGCTGCGGCCCAGCAGGCAGTGGATCTCACCGGCCTGCACGCGCCAGTCCACGCCGTCCACCACGGGCGGGCGGCCGGGGTAGGTGAACACCACCTGTTCGATATCGAGAAACGCCATGCCGTCAGCCCGGTCTGTCCTGCCCGTCGTGCCCGTTTGCATGGATGTCAATCCGCATACGGGGCGAACGGCTGCGCCGCCGCCTCGGCGGATTGCTCGATATCGGCCATGCGCACCAGGTCCAGCAGGTTGAAGCGGCCGTCATGGTGCCAGCCGGCCTCGGGCATGCTCATGGAGCCGATGGCGCTGATGCGCGTGACGCCGGCCGCACCCAGCAGGCCGGCCAGCCGGTACAGCTGTTCGGGCGAGGCGGCGATGCCGGCCGTCTGCAGGTACTCGCGCTGCGCGGCCACCACGGGTACGGCGTCGTCCAGGCGGTCCACGCCCACCACGGCAATCGTGCGGTACAGGGCCGTGGGCGCCAGCGGCTGCAGGCTGTCGCTGCAGGCCACGCTCCAGGGCGCGTCAACGGGGCCCAGCAGTTGCTGCGCATCGCCCGACCATTCCACGGACTGCTGCCAGCGGGCCACGGCGGCGCCCTCCTCCAGCTCCAACGGCCGGCGCGCAAAGCGCCGCTGCAGGTTGGCCAGCTCGGCCGCCAGGTAGTCGGCAAACGCACGCGGAGAGACGGGAGCGCCGCGCTCCACGTAGAAGACATGGGGCGAGTAGCAGCCCTGCTGGTCGTAGCGCATCACGTCCCAGGCCGCCAGCCGCGCCACGGCAGGCGCCTTGAGCGTGTCCAGCGCAGCGGCACCCACCATGCCGAAGCCCAGCTTGTGGCCGTGCGGCAGAAAGCGCGTGGTCACGGGCAGGCGCTGGCGCAGTGCCTGCAGCGTCTGGTTGCCGCCATAGGCGAGCACGGTGTCGGCCTCGGCATGGAGCGCGGCGGCTGCACCTCCATCCGCCCCATCCCCCCCCCCCGCACCGCTCCACCACACCACGGCCAGGCAATCGGCCAGCGGCGGGTGCACCTCGGCCAGCAGCCGCGCGAACCAGCCCGCGAACAGCGGCTCGGCACTGGCCAGCTTGCCAATGGCGGGCGCCTTGACCAGCAGCCCGCAGACCAGGCTCCACAGGGACAGCGCAGGAACATTGCCCGCCCAGCTGTGCATCAGCAGGTCGGGGCCGAAGGCACGCACCGCGCCGCCCTTGGGCGCGGGCTGGAAGCCGTCGAGCACGGCCGGGTTGGCAAAGTCCTCGGCCACGAAGCGCCGCAGCTGCGGGGCGCGGAAGGTCTTGAAGAAGCCCGTCAGCCCCAGGCGCACCATGTCGGCGTCATAGCCGCTGACCACGGGCAGCCAGGCCTCGGCCTGGCGGCGATAGGGATCGCTGCGGTCCAGCAGGCGGGCCATGGCGCGGTCGATGGCGTCGATGATCTCGGCCACGGGCATGGCCCTCAGGTGGCGGTCTGCGGCCCGGCGCACATGGGCTGCCAGCGCATGCATCTGCGGGCCGGTCAGCAGGGGCACGGAGACTTCCAGCCGCACGCCGCCGCGTTCGAAGGGCAGCACATGCCACTGCACCTCGTCCTCGCGCAGCCCGGGCAGGTAGCCGGCCGTGATCCGCTCGATCGTCATGCCGCCGCAGCCTTCACGAATTCATCGACCGCCAGCGAGCAGCCCTTGGCCGCCGCGCCCTCGGCACGTCCCAACAGCAGGAAACCGCCGTCCCCCCACAGGCCAACATCCTCGGTGAGGATGGTGGTGACCGCGTTGTAGTTGGCCAGGTCGCAGTGCACGAGAATGCCGCGCTCGCCGGGCGCCACGCTGCGCCCGGTGACGGGCTCGACCAGGCGCGAGCGTATCCAGTGCGGCCCCGACTTGACCGAGGGCAGCGTGGCATTGCCGTGGTCATAGAACTGCGTGCTCAGCTCGGTCATGCCGTACATGTTGATGCAGTGGCTGCGGGGCACGCCCAGCAGCCGGGACAGGTCGGCGTAGAAATCCTCCAGCGGCAGCTCTCGCGACTGGCCCTTGTAGCCGCCCGTGTCCAGGATGCGGCTGCCCGGCGGCAGGCAAAAGCTGCGGCCCTGCTCGCGCAGCGCATCCATCACATGCACCAGGCTGAAGCTGGCGCCCAGCAGCGCATAGGGGCGGCCGCTGCGCTCGGATTGCTCCAGCGCGGCGCACAGGCCGGGCATGTCCAGTCCCTCGGGGGTCAGGAAATAGCGGCTGTCGGGGGTGCCGAATTCCGTCCTGGCCAGCGCCAGGTAGTGGGCCAGCGAAGAGTTGGGCATGGCCTGCTCGTCGGGAAAGAGGATGCCCATGGGCAGGCGCTCCTGCCCGGCCATGAAGCGCTGCGCGAAGTTGCGCGTCATCGACGCATCGTAGACATCGAGCGCGGGATGGAAATGGCGCCCGCGCGAAGACATTCCCTTGGCCTGGCCCGTGGTGCCGCTGGTCATGAACACGCGCTCCGCAGGCGAGGCCGGCTCGCTGCGCAGCTCCATGGCCTTGAACGCGTCAATGGGCACGGCGGGAATGTCGCTCCAGGTCTTCACATTGCGCAGCGTGGCGCCGCGCCGCTGGCAGAAGCTGCGAAACGGCGCATTCGATTCGTATTGGTAGGCGAACAGCCGCAGGGCCAGTGCGTCGAACTGCTCGTCGGTGCAGCCGTCCATGGCGATGAATGCAAGCAGGTCTGCGACCAGAGAAGCCGCCTGGGGCCGGGCCTTGTCCATGGAATTCCTTCGAGAGCTGGGACGTGATGCTCCGAAGGCTCCCCCGCCCGTGGCGCATGGGCGGCCACGCAGGGGTGCAAGCTCTTCTTCCGCCGGAATGACCCGGTTCAAGTTCTCGGGTGTGGATCTCAGCACTGGCGTGCACCCCGGAGCGGAGAGCTATCTTACAGCAGGGTCGCCAAGGGTGCAGGACCGGGACAATCCCGCTGCGGGCTGCATCAGCCCAGCGCCGTCAGCCGCCGCATCACCCACTCCACGGGCCCCTGCGCCACCTTCTTGCTCCAGGCCCAGGCAGCCAGGCTGGCGATGATCACGTACAGCGCGGCGGCCACGGCCACTTCGCGCAGGCTGCGCGAGCCGTCCAACGCGCCCAGGGCCTCCAGCAGGCCCATGCCGATGAGGATGTGTGCCAGGTACAGGGTCAGCGTCATGCGCCCGGCCGGCAGCAGGCCGCGCCACGGTCCACCGGGCCAGCGGTCGGCCAGCCGCAGGCAGGCGCCGATGGCGATGCTGGCGCAGCCCAGGCCCATCAGCAGGTAGGCAGGGCCGGGCGGCATGGGGCCGGTGGCCAGCCAGGGCGCCCATTCACTGCGGGCTGCCAGCCTCGAGATGGCGCAGGCGGCGCCCACCATCATGCCGCCCGCAGTCACCAGGCCCCATTGAACGCGCGGCTCGGCCAGCGGCAGGCGCGCCAGCAGCATGCCGCAGAGGAAGAACGCAAACCAGGGCAGCACCGGATGGAAGCCGTTGAACATCAGGTTGCGCGCAAAACCGGCTGGCTCCCACAGGCCCTGGTAGGACAGGCTGGCCCAGTCCCAGCCCTGGCTGTAGTCCAGCTGCAGCAAGGCCCAGGCGGACAGCGCGGCCACGGCCGCCATGCCAGCCATCAGCGCCCGGGTGCCGGCCTGCAGCCAGCCGATGGCCAGCACGAAGTAGACCGCGTAGTAGTGAATGATGTCGGCCGGAAAGATCAGCAGGTTCATGCCGCCGGCCACCAGCAGGAACAGCGCGCGGCGCAGCGTCCAGAGGCGCGCCGTGGCCGGCTCCAGCGAGCGCGTGGCCAGCACCAGGCCCAGTCCCGCCAGCACCACGAAGGTGGCCGAGGCCTTGCCCTCCAGGAAATGGAAGAACGACAGCAGCCAGCCAGGCTCCTGCAGCGCAGGATGCATGGCCTGCTTGAAGTTGACGAACACCATGCCCGCCAGCGCAAGGTAGCGCGCCAGATCCAGCCCCGCCAGGCGGGAGCCCCTGCCGGTGGCGTGCCTCATGCAGCGCCTCCAAGAAGGCAGGCCAGCAAGGCGGGATGCAGCACATCGCCCCCTTCATCCGCCCCCGCGTCTTCTTGCGGCGTCACCGCCAGCGCAAAGCGCAGCGCATCGCTTTCCACGGCATCCAGCAGCAGTTGCGCGGCCAGGCGCACGGGCACGGCAGGCCGCAAGAGGCCCTGCTGCGCCCCGCGCTCCATGAAGCCTGCCAGGCCGTCGAGCATGCGCCTGCGGTTGGCCTCGAAGGCCGGCGCCAGCCCGGGCGAACGCGCGATCTCGGACAGGCATTCGGCGCTGAGCACGGCCCACTCCCGCTGGCGGCACAGCGCCTGGTAGGCGGCCAGGAACTGCGCCACGGCGGGCAGCGCAGGGGCTGCGGCCTGCTCCAGCGCCTGCAGCAAGGGCAGCAGCTCGGTCTGCTCCTGCGTGGCGACCTCGGCAATCAGGGCCTGCTTGCTGTCGAAGTGGTTGTACAGATTGCCCAGGCTCACCGAGGCGGCCTGCGCAATGTCGCGCATGCTGGTGCAGTGAAAACCACGCTCCACGAAGCAGTGCAGGGCAGCTTCCACGATGACAGCCCGGCGCTCGCTGATGTCTTCCTTCTTTTTCATGCCCCGAATGATGAACGAACGTTCATTCGCAGTCAACACCCGGGCCTGCCATCACAGCGGCGGCATGGGCCCCACGCCAGAAGGAACGGCCTCCTCGTTGGGCCTGCAAGGCTGGCGCAACATGCGCCGGCAGTCCGGCAACTGCCGCTTATGGGCATAGGCGATGTGGCCCAGCACGATCTTCGACGGCCGGCTGCGGTCCAGCCAGACGGTGTTGGTGGAAGGCGTGGACAGATGGTCGAAGGCCCAGTACCCGGTCTGCGAAGGCGTGTCCAGGGTCACGCGCAGGCTGGAGCCCGCGCGGAACACATGGGCGAATTTCTGGATTTCCACGCGCATCGGCGTGGGCTCGCCGGGGCGCAGCGGGCGCACGGCGGCCTCGGTGAAATCGCCCCAGGGCCGCAAGGCGGTGGAGCGCTGACCGTCCAGCGCACGCATGGAGGCACGCAGCCAGCCGCGCTGCACGAACATCTCCTGGCCGTCGGGACGCACTTCCGAGACGGTGACCTGCACATCGGTGTCGCCGGCCGTGGCGCTGAGCCACAGGTCCAGCGAGGCCTCGCCATAAAAGCTCAGCGCACGCGGCAGCGGGGCCGTGGTGAAGCGCAGCAGGCCCTGCCTGGCAGGGCTGGCCGTCCAGTGGCCCGCGCCGGAATCGATGTCCGCATCAGGCTTGTTGGCCTCGGCGCCCGGCAGGGGATAGCGGTAGCTGGCCGATTGGTGCTCGGCCTGCGGCGGCGCATCGCCCAGCCCGCCGCCCGGCTGCAGCCACAGCGTCATGGGCGTGACGCGCACGGGCAGCCGGTCAAAGCTGGCCACGGCCGAGGGGCGCAGCTGCCCATAGTCGCCCCCGCCGTTCATCCATTGCATTTCCTGCGCCAGCAGCACGCGGGGCGTGTGCTCGAAGCCGTTGCTCTCGCCCTTGAGAAAGCGCGCGTAAAAACGCTTCATGGTCTCGCGAACAAAGGGGGCGTTGTCGGTGTGGTGGTCGCCGTTGGAGCTGATCAGCCACATCTTGTCCGGGGCGATGCTGTCCTCGTAGTAGCCCATGCGCGTGCCCACCTGCTCGTCCTGCCAGGCCTGGGTGCCCAGCGTGGGAACATCGATGCGGTGCGTGGAGTACATGGCACTCTTGCGCTCATAGCGGGCGCCGAAGAAGCGGTCCTCGCCCAGCCAGCGCGCCATGTCCAGGTCGGGGCGCTGGATCTTGCGGATGTTGTCTTCCACGATCTGGGCGCATCCGGTATCGCCATCCAGCGCTTTGGCATCCTCGGCGGCCTTGCGCCATATCGCGGGGAACTGCCGCCACCAGTTGGCTGGAAAGCCGATGTTCTGGATGCCGCCCGGATAGGCCACGTCGCGGTAGGGATCGGCCACGTTCTTGCCCGGCGCGATCGCCTTGAGGCTGGGCGGGCGCTGGGCTGCCACCCAAAGCTGGTCGTAGCCCGAGTACGAATAGCCCACCATGCCCACCTTGCCCGTGGACCACGCCTGGCGCGCCGCCCACTCCACCGCATGCGCCCCGGCCGCGCCCACGGAGGCGTCGGCCCACTGGTCCTCTCCCGTGGAGCAGCCCGTGCCGGGCACGTTCAGGCCCATCACGGCATAGCCTTCCTGGGTCCATTCCTGGGTGGTCTGGTCGGTGACCGAGCCCGATCCGTAGCCGTCGTACTCCATCAGCACGGGAAACGGCCCCGGCCCCTTGGGGAAGACCACCGAATAGCGCATCTTGTTGCCGTCAGGCAGTTGGATGTAGCCCCAGATGCGCGGCCCCGGGTTGGCGCTGCCCGACGAGCCCCCGCCGCAGGCCGCAAGGCCCAGGGCAAGGGTGGCGATGCCGGCCGCGCAGAGCCATGCGCGGGAATGGCGAAAAGTCATCATGGATGGTCCTCCTGGTTGCTGATGCAGTCATGCCCGCAAGGGGCAGGCCGCAATGTAGGACCGTCCGGGCGCATGGCGCACGCACAGGCTGAAGGTGCGCTGAAGCGCGCCTGAAGACAGGCTGAAGGCAAACGCGGCCAGTCGCCACGGCCCCCGGCCCCGGACCACGGCGGCGCGGACCGGCACGAGAGGGTGATGGAGCTTGGGGCGGCGGAACTATCCCGGCGCGGGCACTCCACAGCCGCGATGGCTACCGCCGCAAGAGGCGCGAAGGCTTTCTCTCCGATCTTTTCGGCTTCCAGCGCCAGAGCAGGTCCGCTGCGCCGGCATCGGGACATGGCAGCCGCACCCCACTATGATTCGGCTTTCAGCTCCTTGTCCCCATGCCCCGCGCCCGCACACCCAAGCCCGCCCCTGCCGAAGAGAACACGGCCCCGTCCAGCACCGCAGCGCCGGGGCCGTCCATCGACGCCTCCTTCCTGCACACCCTGGTGGGCTACAACGCCCGGCGTGCCTCGCTGTCCATCATCGAAGTCTTCGTGGAGCGCATGGCCACCCACGACCTCAAGATGGTCGAGTTCTCCGTGCTGTCCCTGGTGTCCCACAACCCCGGCATCACGTCGCGCCAGCTGTGCGCGGCGCTGGACGTGATGCCGCCCAACCTGGTGGGCCTCATCGCAGCGCTCGAGCGCCGCAAGCTGATCGAGCGGCGCACCCACCCCACCGACCGCCGCGCCGTGGGCGTGCACCTGACGCCGGCCGGCGCCGAGCTCACGGCCCGGGCGGAACGAACGGCCGCGGAATTGGAAATGGATGCCACCTACCGCCTGACCGATGCCGAGCGCAAAACGCTGATCCAGCTGCTGCAGAAGATCTACAACTGAGCGCGCTCAGTCCGCCTTCTGCGCGGCGGGCCGGTCCAAGCCCAGCAGCCGCACCGCATTGCCCTTGAGGATGCCGGGCATCACCTCGGGCTTGAAGCCGGCTTCCTGGAAATCCTTCATCCAGCGCTCGGGCGTGATCAGGGGATAGTCGCTGCCGAAGAGCACGCGGTCCTTGAGCAGGGTGTTGGCGTACTGCACCAGCTGCCGGGGAAAGTACTTGGGGCTCCAGCCCGACAGATCGATCCAGACATTGGGCTTGTGCAGGGCCACGGACAAGGCCTCGTCCTGCCAGGGAAAGCTGGGGTGGGCCATCACGATCTGCATGTCGGGAAAGTCGATGGCCACATCGTCCAGGTGCATGGGATTGCTGTAGGCCAGGCGCAGCCCGCCGCCGCAGCGCATGCCGCTGCCGATGCCGCTGTGGCCCGTGTGGAAGATGGCCGGCAGCTGGTACTCGGCCACCACCTCGTAGATCGGCCAGGCCATCCTGTCGTAGGGATGGAAGCCCTGCACCGTGGGGTGGAACTTGAAGCCCCTGACGCCCTCTTCCTCGATCAGCCGCCGCGCCTCGCGCGCGCCCATGCGGCCCTTGTGCGGGTCGATGCTGGCGAAGGCCACCATCATGTCGCTGTGGGCCCGCGCCGCCTCGGCGATCTCCTCGTTGGGAATGCGGCGCCGGCCCAGCTGCGACTCGCTGTCCACCGTGAACATCACCAGGCCCAGGTTGCGCTCGCGGTAGTAGGCCACGGTCTCGGCGATGGTGGGGCGCCGGCCGTTGCCGAAGTACCGGTCGGCGGCACGGTCGTATTCCTCGCCGTAGTTGTCGAACGGGTTCCAGCAGCTCACCTCGGCGTGCGTGTGGATGTCGATGGCAATCAGTTTCTCGTGGTCCATGTCTGTCTCCTGTGCGGCCTGCTGCCTGCCCCGGCATCAAGGGGAAGTCCCAATAAGAATTTGGCAAAGGCCGCTTGAATTGATTATTAAATATAACCAAAATCGCGGCCATCAGAAAGCGATGCGGATGCGGGCAACGGCTGCCACGCAACGGTTTCGCGCTGAGGCTTCACACCACCTTCCGAGGAGACACGCATGGACAGAAAGATCCACAAGACCCGTTCCCGCGCCTTGCCGGCCACGCTGGCCGCCGCCCTTCCCGCCCTGCTGCTGTCGGCCTGCGGCGGCTCGAGCGACGGCATCGCGCAGCTGGCCGAGGCCCGCCCCGCCACGCTGCTGTCGTGCACGGACCTGGCCGCGAAAATATCCTTCGCCAACACCCGCATCACCGCCGCCGAGACCGTGGCCGCCGGCACGCTGACGGTGGCAGGCAAGCCCATTGCCGAGCACTGCCGCGTGACAGGCCGCATGCACGAGCGCGTCAGCACCGTCGATGGCCAGAACTACGCCGTGGGCTTCGAGATGCGCCTGCCGCGCGACTGGAACGGGCGCTTTTTCTACCAGGCCAACGGCGGGCTGGACGGCGTCGTGAGCACGGCCGTGGGCGCCCTGGGCGGCGGCCCGCTGGGCAATGCGCTGCAGATGGGCTTTGCCGTGCTCAGCTCCGATGCGGGCCATGCAGGCAGCATGGGCCCCTTGTTCGGCCTGGACCCGCAGGCGCGGCTGGACTACGGCTACCAGGCCGTGGGCAAGCTCACGCCCATGGCGCGCAGCGCGCTGCAGACGGCCTATGGCAAGGTGCCTGACCGCTCCTACCTGGGCGGCTGCTCCAACGGCGGGCGCCACGCCATGGTGGCGGCCTCGCGCTATGCCGACCAGTACGACGGCATCATTGCCGGCAACCCCGGCACGCGCCTGCCGCTGGCGGCCATTGCCAACATCGCCGGAGCCCAGGGCTATGCGAAGCTGGCTACCACGACACAGGACCTGGGCACGGGCTTCACCCAGGCGGAGCGCCGCCTGGTCAGCCAGGCCGTGCTGGCCCGGTGCGATGCGCTGGACGGCGCCACCGACGGCATGGTCCAGGCCGGCGCAGCCTGCCAGGCCCGCTTCGACCTGGCGCGCGACGTGCCCACCTGCGGCGGTGCGCGCGACGGCAGCTGCCTCAGCGCCGAGCAAAAAAGCACCATCGCCGGCCTGTTCAAGGGCGCGGCCACCAGCGGCGGCAGCCGCATCTACAGCAGCTTCCCGTATGACGCGGGGCTGGATACGGCCGGCTGGGCCGGCTGGAAATTCTCCAACCCTGTCACCCGCGACTCCGGTGCCGTGGCCTTCATCTGGCAGACGCCGCCCGAAAGCGCCGCCAGCTTCAACGATGCGCAGTTCGCCCTCAACGGCAGCGTGGACAGCATGCTGGCCAAGGTGCAGACAACCAATGGCACCTTCACGGAAAGCGGCCTGTCGCTGATGATGCCGCCCGACTACGGCAAGCTGCCCGTGCTGCGCAACCGGGGCGCCAAGCTCATGGTCTACCACGGCACGGCCGACCCCATCTTCTCCAGCGACGATACCGTGCAGTGGTACGACACGCTGCGCCGCAACCATGGCGACGCAGCCGACTTCGCCCGCCTGTACCTGGTGCCCGGCATGAACCACTGCAGCGGCGGCCCGGCCACCGAGCAGTTCGACATGCTCAGCTCCCTCGTGGCCTGGGTGGAGAAAGGCCAGGCGCCGGACCGCGTGATCGCCAGTGCGCGCGGCCCAGGCAATGCGGGCGGCGTCAACGCCGACCTGCCCGCCACCTGGTCGCCCACGCGCACCCGGCCGCTGTGCCCCCATCCGCTGGCCGCCCACTACAACGGCAGCGGCGACATGGAAAGCGCTGCCAGCTTCAGCTGCCGCTGACCGCGCCTTGACGGCGGGCAGCGCCTGGACGGTCTCCTGAACGGCCTGCCCCCTCCGCCCCCTTCCGCGCTCATCCACCCCCTTGTCCGCAGTCCCGCCCCCGGCGGGGCCGGGGCCCGCTGCGCACGAGAAAAGGCGCACGGACACCCACGCCAAGACGGCAACGATTTTTCAAACCAGAGGAGACATCACCATGAAAAAAGCCCCTTCCCCGCTGACCCTGGCGGCCGCCGCCGTGCTGGCCCTGGCCGGCTCCAGCACCAGCTTCGGCGCCTTCGCGCAAGCCACCTCCAGCGTCACGCTCTACGGCATCGTCGATGTGGGCGTGGAGCACCTGAACAATGTGGCGGCGGGCGGCGGTCTCAGCCGCATGCCATCGACCACCAGCATGGTGCCCTCGCGCTGGGGCCTGCGCGGCAGCGAGGACCTGGGCGGCGGCCTCAAGGCCATCTACACGCTGGAGTCGGGCTTTGCGCCCGACCAGGGCACCTTCAACCAGGGCGGGCGCGGCTTCGGGCGCCAAAGCTGGGTGGGACTGGGCGGCAACTGGGGCAGCCTGACCATGGGCCGCCAGAACTCCATGCTGTTCTGGTCGCTGCTCGATTCGGACATCATCGGCCCGGCCGTCTTCGCCATGGGCTCGCTCGATGCCTACATCCCCAACTCGCGTGCCGACAACATGCTGGCCTGGCGCGGCAACTTCGGCGGCCTGGCACTGGGCGCGGGCTACAGCTTCGGGCGCGATGCCGTCAACGCAGGCCCCAGCCCCGCGGGCACCAACTGCCCGGGCGAGAGCGGATCGGACACGCAGGCCTGCCGCCAGTGGTCGCTGTACGCCAAGTACGACACGCCCGTCTGGGGCCTGGCGCTGGGCTACGAGCAGCAAAACGGCCGCACGCCGGCCTCGTCCACCGACCCGGTGTTCGGCGGCATGACCTCCAGCGCCAAGCATGACGAGCGCCTGCACCTGGGCGGCTACTTCAAGCTGGCCGGCGTGAAGTTCGGCGGCGGCCTGCTGCGCCGCGACAACGATGGCGACGCCGTCAAGCCGCGCAGCAACCTCTGGTACGTGGGCGCCTCCTACCCGGTCACCGAGGCCCTGGTGCTCGAAACCCAATGGCTGACGCTGCGCTACCGCGGTGTCTCGGGCTACGACTCCGACCTGCTGGTGGCACGCGCCATCTACAACCTGTCCAAGCGCACGGCGGTCTACACCCAACTCGGCCACATCCGCAACGACCGCCTGGCCACCGTCTCGGTCAGCGGCGGCGCCCCGGGCAGCAACACCGCGCCCGGCCGCTCGCAGACCGGCATCAACGTCGGCATCCGCCACATGTTCTGAGCCTGAACTTTCCAGCCTTCCTCTTTTTTCGATTTCACCAGGAGACATCCATGCAGATGCATCGCCGTCATTTCGTCCAGGCCCTGGGCAGCGCCGCCGCCCTGGGGTCGCTGTCGCCACTGCAGGCCCTGGCCCAGGCTCTGGACCAGGTCAAGATCATGTACGGCTTTCCGGCAGGCAGCTCGGGCGACAGCGTGGCCCGCCGCGTGGCCGAGCGGCTGGGCGGCACGCCCTACAGCAAAGGACCGGGCTTTGTGGAAAACAAGCCCGGCGCCGGCGGCCGCATTGCGGTGGAGGCCCTGAAGAACGCCTCGCCCAACGGCTCGGTGCTGGCGCTGGCGCCCGTGTCGGCCTTCTCGGTCTACCCGCACATCTACCCCAAGCTGACCTACAGGCCCGAGGATGCGATCCCCGTCTCCATCGGCGCCGTCATCTACCACGGCCTGGCCGTGGGGCCTGCCGTGCCGGCCGAGGTCAAGACCCTCAAGGACTTCCTGGCCTGGGCCAAGGCCAACCCTGACCGGGCCAACTTCGGCTCGCCGGGCGCCGGCTCCATGCCGCACCTGCTGGGCGCGCTGCTGGGCCTGCGCTCGGGGGTGGAACTCAAGCACGCGCCCTATCGCGGCACCGTGCCCAGCATCACCGACCTGGTGGGCGGCCAGGTCGCGGCCACCATGAACCCCAGCGGTGACTACCTGCAGTACCTGAAGGCCGGCCGCCTGCGCGTGCTGGCCACCTCGGGCAAGCAGCGCTCGCCCTTCCTGCCCGACGTGCCCACCTTCACCGAACTGGGATTCCCCGACGTCACGGTGGAGGAATGGTTCGGCTTCTACGCCCCCGCCAAGACCCCGGCCACCACCATCGCCAACGCCAACGCGGCCATCACGGCCGCGCTCAAGGACAAGGCCGTGATCGACGGGCTGGCCGCCCTGGGCCTGCTGGCGCGCGGCAGCACGCAGCAGGAAATGGTGGCCGACCAGCAGGCCGAGTTCGAGCGCTGGAGCTCGCTGGTCAAGCAGATCGGGTTCACGGGCGAGTCCTGATCGGTCGGCGGCAGGTCCATTCCCCTTCACGGGACAGGGCCACACTCATGCAACAAATAATGTTGCATGAAACAGAACAGCCAATTCTCGGACGTCCTCCATGTGCTGCTGCACATGGCCGAGGGCGATGGACCTGCCACCTCCGACATGCTTTCCGCCGCGCTGCAAACCAACCCGGTCGTGCTGCGCCGGCTGATGGCGGGCCTGCGCGATGCAGGCCTTGTCACCTCCGCCAAGGGCCACGGCGGCGGCTGGGTGCTTTCTTGCGAACTGGACCGCACCACGCTGCGCGACGTGCATGAGGCCCTGGGCGCGCCCGGCCTGGTGGCGCTGGGCTTCAGGCAAGACCGGCCCGAATGCCTGGTCGCCCAGGCCGTGAACGAAGCCCTGAGCGACGCCGTGCAACAGGCCGAGGCCGCCCTGCTCGCACGCCTGGGCACGGTGACGCTGGCCAGCCTGTCCCAGGACTTCCACACCCGCCTGGCTCGCCATCGTGCAGCAGGCGGCCAGGGTTGGCACCAACTGCAGGAGCATTCGCATGAAACACGTTGATTTCGCCGTCATCGGCGGCAGCTATGCCGGCCTGTCCGCCGCGCTGCAACTGGCGCGTGCGCGCCGCCAGGTGCTGGTGGTCGATGCCGGACTGCGGCGCAACCGCTTCGTGGACCAGGCTGGCGAGACCTCGCACGGCTTTCTCACCCAGGATGGCGTGGCCCCCGCCCAGATCGCCGCCCAGGCCCGGCAGCAGCTGATGGCCTATCCCACCGTGCAGTGGCTGGACGGCACGGCCGAGGGCGCCCGCGTGGCGCCTGATGGCCGGCTGGAGTTCCGCGCAGCGGGCACGGCCATCAGCGCCGCCCGCCTCGTCCTGGCGCCGGGCGTGCATGACAGCCTGCCGCCCGTGCCGGGACTGGCCGAGCGCTGGGGCCGCAGCGTCTTTCACTGCCCGTACTGCCACGGCTACGAGATGGATGCGGGCCGCATCGGCATCATCGCCAGCTCGGCCCTGGCCCACCACCACGCCGTCATGCTGCCGGACTGGGGCCAGACCACGCTGCTGCTCAACGGCGCCTACACGCCCGGCGCCGAAGAACTTTCCACCCTTGCGCGCCGGGGCACCCAGGTGGAGGCCACGCCCATCGCCCGCCTGGAGGGCCGGGCCGACGTGGTGCTGCAGGATGGCCGCCGCCTGGTGATGGACGGCCTGTTCACCCAGCCGCGCACCCGCATCGCCAGCCCCGTGGCCGAGCAACTGGGCTGTGCCCTGGAAGAAGGCCCCATGGGATCCTTCATCAAGGTGGGGGAAGGCCAGGCCACCAGTGTCCCCCATGTGTTCGCCTGCGGCGACGCGGCCCGCGCGGCCGGCAACGTGGCCATGGCCGTCAGCGATGGCGCCATGGCCGGCATTGGCGCGCACCGGTCGATGATGGGATGGTGAGCTGCGGCGCTCTATCCGAGGACCGCGCCGCCCGCATCCAGCGAGGGCGGCCGCAGAAGATCGGCATTGACGCCCATGGCCTCGCTGGCCCGCTCCACGGCCTGCCAAAGAGGGGCGGGCATCTGCAGAATTTCCTCGGGGGAGTTCGCGCGGGCAATCCAGTCGCTGATCTCAACGTGCTGCTCGGGGGTGAGCAGGTCCAGGTTCAGCATTTCGTCAATGGTCTTCATCGGGTGTCGGTCTGTCGCTCTTGTGCGGGAGATATGTGAAAGAGGTGTGGGAGAGGCGTGGGAGAGGTGCGGAAAGGAAAACGCCCGTGCATTGTCAGCGGTCCGCGGCAGGCAATCGCTGCAGCAGGGCATCGCGCGCGCGCAGGCCGGCATTGGGCTTTTGAGCCTGTTCATCCTGGATCAGCGTGGCGAACGCCAGCCTGCGCTCGCCTTTGGTGGCCCAGCCCACATACCAGCCGTAGGCCCGGCTGGCATCGTAGCGGTTGTCGCTGCCGGGCGATCCGGTGCCGGTCTTGCCATGCACGGTCCAGCCCTGCACAGGCACGGGGTGCCGGGTGATGCGCGCAGTCATGTCGATGGCCTGACTGCTCACGGGCAATTCGCGGCGCACGATCTTGCGCATGAAGGCCACCTGCTCGGCCGCCGAGATGCGCAGCGAGGACACCACCCACACGCCGTTGTGGCCGGGATGGTCCACGGCAACGGCGGAGACATCCTCGTTGCCGTAGTGAAAGGCCTTGACGTAGGCGCCAAACCGCTCCTGGCCCAGCTCCCGCGCCACCTGCTGCGAGTACCAGAACACCGAGTCTTTCATCCACGCCTGGGGCGTGATCTCGCGCCGCCAGGCATCGCCGCCCCAGTCCGGATACTCCGGTTGGTAAGGCCATGCGGGCCGGGACTCGTCCTGCAGGATGCCGGCGTCATAGCCCATCAGGCTGATGGCGATCTTGAAGCTGGAGGCCGGCGTGACGCGCTCGGCGCAGGCCGGGCCGCTGTGCACCAGGGACTCGCCCGTGTCGGCATCGGCGACGATGGTGCACAGTTCGTGCGCGGAAGCGGTAAGGCAGAACAAAGCCGCCAAGGCCGTGGCAGCGGACCCGAGAAATCCATGCATGTGCTGTGTACTGTGTGCTGCAGTGTTGGTGTCTGGCGCGCGATCATAGATGCGCGCGCCGCCTCCGCAACGCCCATGCAGCAAACATCCCCACGGCGTCCTCGGCGGCCGCGTCACAAGCGCGCCGAGGGCAAAGGCTTGAGGGCTTTGAAGCCCTGATGGCCAGTCAGCCCGCCTCCGCCTCCTGCAACTGCCGCCACATCACCTTGCCGCTGCCGCTCTTGGGCAGGACCTTGACGAACTGCACGATCCTGGGCGCCTTGTAGACGGCCATGTTCTCACGGCACCACTGGATGATGTCCTCGGCCGTGGTGTCTTCCTTGCCGGCACGCAGCACGACGACGGCCTTGACCGATTCGCCCCGGTAGGCGTCGCGCGTGGAGATCACGCAGGCTTCCTGGATGGCGGGGTGGCGGAACATCAGCGACTCGACCTCGGCCGGCCAGACCTTGAAGCCGCTGGCGTTGATCATGCGCTTGAGGCGGTCGGTGATGAAGTAGTAGCCGTCCTCATCCACGTGGCCCAGGTCGCCGGTGCGAAAGAACCGCTTGCCGTCGATCTCCATGAAGACCTGGGCCGTGGCGTCCGGGCGTTTCCAGTAGCCGTCGAAGACCTCGGGGCCGTGGACCACGATTTCGCCCTGCTCTCCCTGAGGGACATCGGCGCCGGTTTCGGGGTCGATGACACGCGCCTCGGTGCTCATGAAGGGGATGCCCAGGCACTGCTGCTTGGGGTGCTCGGAAGGGTTGCTGTGCGTGGGCGCAGCGGTCTCGGTCAGGCCGTAGCCTTCGCAAAAGCGCAGGCCGTACTGCTCCAGCAGGCGCTGGGCCACGGCCTGGGGCATGGCGGCACCACCGCCGCCGATGTATTTGAGACTGGTGAGGTCGAACTGTGCAAAGTTGGGGCTGCCCAGCAGGTCGATGACCATGGTGGGGATGTTGGTCCAGCTGGTGACCTGGTAGCGCGAGATCAGCCGCCCGGCCAGCTCGCGGTCCCAGCGCGGCATGACGACCAGGGTGGCGCCCACGAAGATGGACGTGTGCAGCACCGAGACCATGCCCGTGATATGGAACATGGGCACGACGGCCAGGACCACGGTCTCGCTGGTGCCGCTGCCCCAGTAGCTGCCCGCCACGGCGTTGTGGTTGATGGAGCGGTGCGGGTGCATGCAGCCCTTGGGGTGGCCCGTGGTGCCGCTGGTGTAGGGCAGCACGGCCATGTCGTCGCGGCCCACCACATGGGGCGGCGCGGCATCGGTACAGGCCAGGGCCTGCTGCCAGGTGTGGACGCTGCCGCCATCGAGCACGGCGGGCTCACGCCGGGTGAACAGCCAGTCGTGCCACTGCGCGGGCGGGGCATCGTCGCCCTGCACCCCGGCATCGAAGGCGTCCGTGAACTGGGTGACGACCAGGTGCTCCAGCCGCTGGCCGGGCACCAGCGCATTGCTGGCCTTGGCCAGTTCGGGGGCCAGGTCGGCCGTGGTGATGGCGACCTTGGCGTCGGCGTCGGTGATGTAGTGCCTGAGCTCCTCGGCCATGTTCATGGGGTTGACCGGCACCACCACCGCGTTGGCACGGAAGATGGCGTAGTGCGCAAGGATGAGTTGCGGCGTGTTCTGCATCAGCAAAATGACGCGGTCGCCGCGCCGCACGCCCAGGCCGTGCAGGTAGGCCGCCATGCGCTCCGTGCCCTCGCACAGCTCGCGGTAGCTGATGGAGCTGCCGAAGTAGCGGATGGCCGGCTTGTCCGGGTAGCGTCGCGCATTGACGGCCAGGTTCTCCCAGACGCTGGTGGCGGGCACGGTGATGGAATGGGGCAGGCGGTTGGGCCAGAAAGCGTGGTGCGCGGGCTGGGAGGGCATGGGTGGATGGGCTTTGAAGTGTCGGTGAGTGGAAGGGACGGCGGCAATCCGCCTTGCCAGCGAGGCTAGGCCCACACCCGGTTCCCGGCATTGGGGAAGGCCCCAGGAGATCGTCGCCAAAGTGACGCTTGGGCGCCCATGGCATACCGATGCCACACCAACTCGCCCTCCGCCTTCGCAAGCCGGCCACGGGCACGCTACAGGTACGCCACAGGTACGATGGAGCCATGCCCGCCACGCCACACCCGCCCCACCTGTCCCGCCTGCAGCTGTCGCTGCGCGATCTGCTGGCCCGCCGCCGCAGCGCGGCCCTGGCCACCCAGCCCGCCGACTCCCCTGCCCCCGGTGCTGGCGACGCGCTGCCCGCGCCCCGGCTGTCCATGGTGCCCTGGGCCTGGAATGCGCAGTTTGGCTGCTTCGTGCTGCACGTCAGCGCACTGGCAGCGCACACGCGGGCCATGGAGCTGCACCCGGCCGTCAGCCTGCTGGTATGCGCGGCCGAAGCGGACGGCGAAGGCGTGCATGCCCTGGAGCGCGTGGCCATAGAAGGCGTGGCCAGCACGCCGCCGCCCGGCAGCGTGCTGGCCGATGGTGCGCGCGACAGCTATGTGCTGCGCTTTCCCGAAGCCGCGTTCATGACCGATCTGGGCGACTTCCGCTTTGTCTGCATCACGCCATCCATCGCCCGGCACGTGGCGGGCTTTGGCGCGGCCCGCGATGTGTCGGCCCATGACCTGATCGAGGCACTGGACACCCAGCCCAGCTGACTCACGCGCCCCGCACGTGGGCCGCGATCAGGGCCCCCGCCGCATCGCCCTGCCCCGCCACGCAGGCGCGCACATGGTCTTCCCACATCTGGCCCTGCTGCTCCACCTGGGCATGGACAAAGCGCTGCAGCATGCGCCGGGGATCGTCGCAGCGCTCATAGGCATACGGATCGCCGCGCGTGCACAGCGCCTTGAACTGCAGCCAGGCGGCCTGCCGCGTGACCGGCATGCCCTGCAGGCGCTGCCACTGGTGCAGCAGCTCATGGGCAAAGATGCCTGCGATCTGCGGATGCGCCAGGCGCAGCGGCTGGCGCGGATCGGACTGCGTGAAGAAGGCGCGCGGCATGAAGATGCGCCCGCCATTCATGGACAGCGCCCTGCGCGTATCACCCAGCCGCCGCTGGTACAGGCGCAGGCGCGGCAGCAGCGCATCGAGCGAGGCGCCGAAGTGCGTGCGCACAAAGGCCTGCTCCTGCGCATCCAGTGGCCGGCTCCAGAAGACCATGCTCAGCCGCCCGGCCCCTGCCGATAGCGCCGCGCCATGAAATCCACAAACGCGCGCACGGCCGGACGCAGATGCCGCGTGCGCGGATACAGCGCGTGGTAGCTGTACTGCCCCAGATGAAAACAGGGCAGCACCCGCACCAGCTGGCCCCGCTCCACGGCCGAGCGCACGGTATGCCAGGTCAGCGCCGCAATGCCCCGGCCTGCGCGTGCGGCCTCGAAGATGGTGGCCACCGAGTCGGTGCGCATCGCCGTGTGCGGCTGCACCTCGGTGACGGCGCCCTGCCCGGACACCACGCTCCAGCGCAACGGGGCCGGGCCCGCCGCAAAGGCCAGGGCGCGGTGCGCGGCCAATTGCTCGGGCGCCTGCACCACGCCCTGGCGCATCAGGTAGGCGGGCGAGGCCACCAGCACCAGCGGCGAATGCGTGAGCAAGCGCGCCTGCAGCCCGCTGTCCGGCAATTGGCGGCTGATGCGCACGGCCGCATCCACCCCCTCGGCCACCAGGTCCACCAGCCGGTCGGTGCACAGCAGCTGCAGCTCCAGCTCGGGGAATTGCTGCTCGAACTCGGGCAGCCAGTCGCCCAGCTCGATGGCGCCCACGGCCAGCGGCAGCGTGACGCGCAGCACGCCAGCCACGCGCGCACGGCGCTGCGCCAGTGCGGCCTCGGCCGCATCGAGCTGCTCCAGCAACTGCACACAACTGAGGTAGTAGCTGCGCCCCGCGTCGGTCAGGCTCAGCCCGCGCGAATTGCGCTGCAGCAGCTGCGTGCCCAGTTCCGACTCCAGCCATTTGACATGGCGCGACGCCGTCGAATGCGTCATGCCCAGCCGGTCCTGGGCCGCCGTGAACCCCTGCGCGTCCACCACGCCGCAGAACACCCGCATGGCTTGCCATCTGTCCATTGCTCATGCACTCCTTTGGCGAAATTGTGGGGCATGGACCGCCGATGCCGCCCGGCCCGCTCAGCGCAGCGCCAGCTCCAGGATACCGTCCGTGGGCATGACATCGCCGAACACATCCTCGATCTCGGCCAGCGCGGCACGGTGCAGGCTGTCGGCGTCCACAGATTCGCCGTTGCTGCGCGTGATGGTGCGTGTGGCCACGGCATCGCTGGCCACGACGACCTCGAAGCCCAGCGGCGCGGCATCGCGTGCGGCGCCGGCCACGCAGGCGTGGGTCATGAGGCCGCAGATGACCACGGTGGTGATGCCACGCGCACGCAGCTGGTCGGCCAGGTCGGTGCCGACGAAGGCGCTGACGCTGCGCTTTTGCACCACGGTGTCGCCCGCGCGCGGCTGCAGGCCGGGGTGGAACTCGACGGTGCCGCCATTGACGGCGAACACGGGTGCCCCTTCGGGGGCAATGTGCTGGATGTGGAACACGGCAACCTGCCCGGCATCGGCCCATTGCAGCAGGCGCCGGGCCTGCTCCAGGGCCTGCGGGCCGCGCGGGATGGGCAGGCGGCCGATGAAGTACTCGTTCTGGAAGTCGATGACCAGCAGCGCGGTGCGGCCCTTGGGCAATTCGCTGCGCGGCAAGGCGCCGGCCAGGGCGCGGAGGGTGGGATGGGCTGTGGTGGCGGTGCTGCTCATGAGGGACTCCTGGTTTCAAGCATTGCGATGCCTGCAGTCTAGGAAGCCCTGCCAGTTGCCACAACGGGTCGGCGCGCCCAGCATCTGTGCAGGAAATGCACAGATGCCGAGCCGCAGCGCCATCAAAATCGCATCTTCAGGAAGCTGCAGGCCTACCGGCCTCACGCTAGTTCTGCAGCTGCTGCCAGACCTTGTCCAGCCGCTTGATGCTGACCGGGTACGGCGTGCGCAGCTCCTGGGCGAAGAAGCTCACGCGCAGCTCCTCCAGCATCCAGCGGTACTCCTGCATGCGCGCATCGATGTGGCCCTTGCGCTCGGCCACCAGGCGCCAGTAGCGCTGCTCCAGCGGGCGCAGTTCGGCCAGGCGGCTGGCGTCGCGCGCGGGGTCGGCGCGGTACTTGTCCAGGCGGCTGGTGATGGCCTTGAGGTAGCGCGCATAGTGCTGCAGCTGGGTCCAGGGCGCGGCCGCGATGAAGTTCCTGGGCACCAGGCGCTGCAGTTGCTGGGCGGCGTCGGCCGTGGCGTCAGGCGCGTTCTTGGTGTCCTTGATCTTGCGCTGCGCCGCCGCGTACTCGACCAGGATGGTGGAGGCCATGCGCGCCACCTCGTTGGCGATCAGCGTCAGCCGTCCGCGGCCGTCCTGCACGCGCTGCTTGAACTGAGCGTCGTTGGTGGGCAGCGGCTCCTGCAGGAAGGCGCGGTCTATGGCCACGTCGATGATCTGCTCGCGCAGCTCCTCCTGCGTGCCCAGCGGCATGTAGGCGACGGCCATTTTCTGCAGGTCTGGAATGTTCTTTTCCAGGTACTTGAGCGCGTCGCGGATCTGCAGCGCGAACAGGCGGCGCAGGCCCACGCGGTGGCGTGCGGCCGCGACCTCGGGCTCGTCGAAGACCTCGATGCCGACGGCATCGCCGTGGTCGATCAGCGCCGGAAAGCCGATCAGCGTCTGCCCGCCCCGGCCGATCTCCATCAGCTCGGGCAGTTCGCCAAAGCTCCATTCCTTGTAGCGGCTGTCGGCGGGCTGGCTGGGCTTGGCATTCCTGGCTGGCGTGGCCTGGCCGGGCTTTTCCGCCTTGGCTGCGGGCGCGGGCTTCCTGCCGGTTTCGGGCGCGGTGGCAGCAGTGGCATCGGGTGCGGGGGCCTCCGTGACCGACGACACCTTCAGCGCGGCCAGCGCCTGAAAGGCGCCGCGCGCCTTGGCGCCCAGTTCGGCCTTGAGCGCGCCCAGGTTGCGGCCCTGGCCCAGCTGGCGTCCATGCTCGTCCGTGATGCGGAAGTTCATGAACAGGTGCGGACTGAGCATGTCCAGCTTGAAGTCGGCACGCTTGACGTCCAGCGAGGTCTCGTCGCGCACCTGCTTGAGCAGGGCATCGATCAGCGATCCCTGGCCCCAGCGCTCGGGCGTGGTGAAGAGTTCGGCCAGGCGCTGGGCGCTTTCCGGCAGGGGCACGAAGCGGCTGCGCGGGCGCTGTGGCAAGCTCTTGAGCAGGGCCTGGAGCTTGTCCTTGAGCATGCCGGGCACCAGCCATTCCACGCGCTCGTCGCTGACCTGGTTGAGCACGAACAGCGGCACGGTGACGGTGATGCCGTCGCGCGCGTCGCCGGGGCTGTGCAGGTAGCTGGCCGTGCAGTCCACGCCGCCGAGCTTGACCACCTTGGGAAAGGCCTGGGTGGTGATGCCGGCCGCCTCGTGGCGCATCAGCTCGTCGCGCGACAGGCGCAGCAGGTCGGCGTTTTCCTTGGCCGCCTCGCGGAACCAATGGTCGAAGGTGGCGCCGCTGAACACGTCCTTGGGGATCTGCTGGTCGTAGAAGGCGTAGATCAGCTCGTCATCGACCAGCACGTCCTGGCGGCGGCTCTTGTGCTCCAGCTCCTCGACCTTGCGCACCAGCTTGAGGTTGGCGGGCAGGAAGTGCCAGCGCGTATCCCACTGCCCCTCCACCAGGGCCTGGCGGATGAAGATCTCGCGCGCGGACTGCGGATCGATGCGGCCATAGCTCATGCGCCGGCCGTTGTAGACCACCAGGCCATAGAGCGTGGCGCGCTCCAGCGCCACCACGTCGGCCTGGGTCTTGGACCAGTGCGGATCGAGCAGCTGCTTCTTGAGCAGGTGCGCGCCGACCTCTTCCAGCCACTGCGGATCGATGGCCGCGATGCCCCGGCCGTACAGGCGCGAGGTTTCCACCAGCTCGGCCGCAACGATCCAGCGACCCGGCTTCTTGGACAGGTGGGCGCCCGGGTGCGGATGGAAGCGGATGCCGCGCGCGCCCAGGTAGGCGTCGCTTTCATCGCCCTTGTAGCCCAGGTTGCCCAGCAGGCCGGACAGCATGGACAGGTGCACGGCGTCGTAGCCTGCGGCCTCGGTATTGATCTTCCACTTGTGCTCGTTGACCACGGTCAGCAGCTGCGAGTGGATGTCGCGCCATTCGCGCACGCGGCGGATGTTGATGAAGTTCTGGCGAAGCAGCTGCTCCCACTGGCGGTTGCTGAGCTTGTGCGAGGGCTCGTCATCCGTGCCGGGGCCGGTGTCCTGCGGATGGAAGGCCGCCAGCGCCTCGGCCGCCGGGGCGGCCACGCTCTGCCCGCCGCTGCGCTGGGCCACGGGCAGGAAGGCGGCATTGCGCGCCGAGGGCTTGGCGGCCGGCGCCTGGGCGCCGGCCATTTCCTTGCGGCTCTTGGCCACCACCTTGCCGCCGCGCGCATCCTGCAGCCATTTCCACAGGCGCAGGTAGCCGCTGAATTCGCTTTTCTCGTCGTCGAACTTGGCGTGCTGCTGGTCGGCCTGCTGCTGGGCCTCCAGCGGCCGGTCGCGCACGTCCTGCACGGACAGGGCCGAGGCAATGACCAGCACCTCGGCCACGGCGCCGCGCGTGCGCGCCTCCAGGATCATGCGGCCCACGCGCGGGTCCAGCGGCAGGCGCGACAGCTCGCGGCCCATGGGCAGCAGCTCGCCGCGCTCGTCCACCGCGCCCAGCTCGCCCAGCAACTGGTAGCCGTCGGCGATGGCGCGGCCCGAGGGCGCTTCGAGGAAGGGGAAATTCACCACGTCGCCCAGGCCGAGCGACTTCATGCGCAGGATGACGCCGGCCAGCGAGGAGCGCAGGATCTCGGGGTCGGTGAAGCGCGCGCGCGTGCCGAAGTCGGCCTCGTCGTACAGGCGGATGCAGATGCCGTTGGCCACGCGGCCGCAACGGCCCGCGCGCTGGTTGGCGGCCGCCTGGCTGATGGGCTCGACCAGCAGCTGCTCGACCTTGCTGCGGAAGGAATAGCGCTTGACGCGCGCCGTGCCTGCATCGATCACGTAGCGGATGCCGGGCACGGTCAGCGAGGTCTCGGCCACGTTGGTGGCCAGCACGATGCGCCGGCCCGTGTGGCTGTCGAAGATGCGGTCCTGCTCGGCCTGCGACAGGCGCGAGAACAGCGGCAGCACCTCGGCATGGCGCAGCACGGGCTGCTGGGCCAGGTGCTTGCGCAGGTGGTCGGCCGCCTCGCGGATCTCGCGCTCGCCGGGCAGGAACACCAGGATGTCGCCGCCCGCGCCGCCGGCCCACAGCTCGTCCACGCCTTCGGCAATGGCGTCATTGAGGTCATGGTCGCGCTTTTCCTCGAAGGGGCGCCAGCGCATTTCCACGGGGTAGGTGCGGCCCGAGACCATGATCACGGGCGCAGGCCCCTTGGGGCCTTCGAAGTGCCTGGCGAACCGCTCGGCATCGATGGTGGCCGATGTCACCACCACCTTGAGGTCGGGGCGCCGGGGCAGGATCTGCTTGATGTAGCCCAGCAGGAAGTCGATGTTGAGGCTGCGCTCGTGGGCCTCGTCGATGATGAGGGTGTCGTAGGCCTTGAGCAGCGGGTCGGTCTGCGTCTCGGCCAGCAGGATGCCGTCCGTCATCAGCTTGACCGAGGCATCCTTGGACAGGCGGTCCTGGAAGCGCACCTTGTAGCCCACCACATCGCCTAGCGGCGTGTTCAGCTCCTCGGCAATGCGCTTGGCCACCGAACTGGCGGCAATGCGGCGCGGCTGCGTGTGGCCGATCAGGTGGCCGCGCACCTGGCCCTTGTCGTCGGGCGTGGCGTTGACCTTGCCCCGGCCCAGCGCCAGCGCGATCTTGGGCAGCTGCGTGGTCTTGCCCGAGCCCGTCTCGCCGCACACGATGATGACCTGGTGCCGGTCCATGGCCTCCATGATTTCCTCACGGCGGGCGGATACGGGCAGGGATTCAGGGAAGCTGATCTTCAAAGGCATAAGGGGCTGGATTATCCCCGCGCCATGCCGGCGGCGCCACGCGGCTGCAAGATTTCCATACGCCTGCCCTGTGCCGCCCGCATGAAAACCCCCGAAGGCCAGGGCCTTCGCCAGTGCGGGCCGGCCGCATGCAAGGCATTGCGCACAATCGGCGCTCGCCTTGCCGCCCGCGCCCGGCGCTGGCCACCTCACCCGCCTTCCTCGATCTGCTCCCCATGGTTTCTCTTGCCGCCCTCGTCATCCCGCTATTGGCCCTGTGGCTGTGGTGGCCCGTCCGCCGGATGCCGCGCCGCGCACGCCTGATGGCGGCCGTCGCCACGGCGGCCCTGGGCTGCACGCCCGCCCTGCTGCTGGTGCTGCTGCGCGAGGGCACGGTCGAGTACCGCACGCTGGCCTATCTGCAGGTGCCGGGCGGCTGGGTGCTGGCGCTGCTGCTGATGCTGGCCGTCTTCATCGTGCTGCGCGACGGCCTCTGGGCGCTGGCCGCCGTGGCCCGGCGCGAGGACTGGAAGCGGCGCCTGCACGCGCCGCTGCTCACGGCCGGCGCCCTGGCCCTGGCGGGCCTGCTGTCGGCCTGGGGCGTGGCCAATGCGCTGCGCCCGCCCGAGGTGCACGAACGCACGCTGCGCCTGCCCGGCCTGCCCACCGGCCTGGAAGGCCTGCGCGTGGCCGTGCTGGCCGACATCCACGCCAGCCCCATCAATGACGCGCGCCATGTGCAGACCATCGTGGACCGCACGCTGGACGCGCGGCCCGACCTCATCGTGCTGCCCGGCGACATGGTGGACGGCGACGTGGACAGCGGCCGCGCCAACGTCGCGCCGCTGGCGCAGCTCAAGGCCCGCTACGGCGTGTGGGCCGCGCCCGGCAACCATGAGTACTACAGCGGCTACGACGCCTGGATGGCCGAATTCCGCCGCCTGGGCCTGAACCTGCTGGAAAACCGCATGCAGCTGATCGATGTGCAGGGCGCGCGCCTGGCGCTGTCGGGCATCGGCGATCCGGCCTACGGACGGCTCTCGCGCCAGAACACCGACCCGTCCGTGGCCGAAGGCGTGCCGCCCGACATCGACACCGTGGCCCGCCAGGCCAAGGAGGCCGGTGCGCAATACCACCTGCTGCTGGCCCACCAGCCCAAGACCGCTCGCGACAACGCGGCGCACGGCGTGGGCCTGCAGCTGTCGGGCCATACGCACGGCGGCCTGATCCTGGGCATGGACCAATGGCTGGTGGCGCCCGCCAATGACGGCTTTGTGCGCGGCGAGTACGAGGTCGGAGCCATGAAGCTCTTCGTCAGCGCCGGCGCAGGCCTGTGGGCCGGCTTTGCCGTGCGCCTGGGCGTGCCGGCCAGCATCGACCTGCTGGTGCTGCGCGGGGCCTGACTTTCAGGCGGCCGGGGCCACGGCCGCGCCCTGAATCCCGTGGCGCTGCAGCGCCTCGGCCACAAAGCCCGAAGCCTTGGCCTCTTCCACAAAGGCCGCCAGCACGCGCAGGGCCTCCTCGCCCCGCCCCTTGGGCAGGCCCATGGCCTGCTGGATCACCATGAAGCGGCCCGGCAGCAGGCGCAGGCCGGGCAGGCGGGCGGCATCGGCCTCCAATTGCTGCTTGACGCCGGCGGCCACGTCGGCCGTCGATTCCACAAAGGTCTGCACCACGGCGGGCGAGGACACGGCGCGCTCTATCTGCGCGTGCTGCAGCTCGCGGCTCAGGTACAGGTCATAGGCGCTGCCCTTGCCGACCACCACGGTGTGCCCGGCCCGGTCCACCTGGGCGTTGTCGGTCAGCGGCGAATCCTGGCGCACCAGGTAGCTGCCCTCGATCAGCACATAGGGCGCCGTGAAGCCGATGCCCGCGCCGCGCACGGGGTCCACGGCAAAGAAGCCGAAGTCGGCCTCCTCGCGCGTGACGGCATCCACCGACTTGGCGGCCGTATCGAAGACCACCAGTTCCAGCTCCAGCCCCAGTTGCTGCGCAAGGCGCCGGGCCAGGTCGATGGACACGCCTGCGGGCTGGCCATCGGCCTGCAGCCGCGCAAGGATGGGGTTGCCGGTGTTGATGGAGGCGCGGATGCGGCCAAGCGGCGCAAGCGTGGACAGCAGCGAGGGAGACAGGTTCATGGATGGCTTTCGAAGTGGCAGACAGACGGGGGCGGCGGTCTTCAAACCTTCATTGTCTGCGCACACGGCCGGTGCAAGGTCCGGGTGTCATCTCACCAGCGAGCATGGCTTGCCGGTATTGGGTCTTGGATTGCCATTGCGTCCCACACTGGAATTGGGGTTGAACTTCATCGCAATCCCTGCTGGTCAAGCGGCATGAAATCCACGCACAACCCATTGTTATAAAAGGAAAAAACTACACCTTAAAATCAGACCATGTAGAAATCGTCTAAGGCAGCGAATGAACCTGGACAGCAAACTTCAGATATCGCTGAGCAAGCGCTCCGGCAACATCGTGCTCCGGCGTGATCTGAGCAGATTGGCAAGCGCTTCCCACCTCAGCGAGGCGTTGCAAGACTTGGTCTCGGACGGCCGCCTGGTCCGCCTGGGTGCCGGCATCTATGCCAAGGCAAGACCAGATGTCAGCGGCGTTCCGCAGTTGCTCGCCCCCAGCGATGAGCTGGTCAGGGAGGTTCTGGACAGACTGGGAATCAGGTTTCGCAGCGTGGATCTGGTCAACGAGGCGGGCCAGTCCACGCTGCTGATCGATGCAGGCAGCCAGCGCATCTCACGCAGGCTGAATCTGGGCGATGTCGCCGTGCGCTATGTCCGCAACCCCTCGGCACCTGATGAACCCGGCGAAACCTTGCCCGCAGACGTGAACGCCCTGCCCACCAAAGGTGTACGCCAGTTTGTCGAGCGGCTGGCCCGCACGCACCACATCCAGCATCAGCGTACCGGACTGGACGACTATGCACAGGCAGTCACACGCGCTGCAGGAGATGAAGTGGAGCTCGACAGCACGGGCAAGCTGCTCGTGGCCTTGAAGAAAAAACATGTCATCAATGGCCGGCAGCTTGCCAGGCTGATGACCAATCACATGAGGGAGGTACAGGATGTTCGATCCGTTCGGGGGACTTCGAAAGCGCGGGCTACCTGCGCAACATTGAAGGACTGAAAGACGCCCGTGAGGTCAAGATCCAGGAACACCTCTTTTTCGAGGCCAACCTGGAAGAAGCACTTGCCTTTCTGGCAAGCATCCGGGGCCGGATTGGCTACCGCGATTTTTTGCGCGTTCACGCCATCCTGTTTTCCGACTTCTACCCCTGGGCCGGCCAGGACAGGCATGCGCTGGGCGTGGGCCGGCTCGTCGGCAGGGGTGCAGGCCTGCAATTCGAGGTGTCAGAGCTGTGCCAGCGCGCCGTCGAATGGGGCCTGGACATGGGCAACGATGCAGGCACCCTGCGCGACAAACCTGGTGCAGTCATGGGCGCGTTTGCCTGGGGCCACCCCTTTCTCGACGGCAATGGACGCAGCATGCTGCTGATCCATGCTGAGCTATGCCACCGCGCAGGCTTTGCCATCGACTGGCGGGCCTCGAACAAGGATGCTTATCTGCAGGCACTGACCCAGGAGATCCAGAACCCGCAAGGCAGACACCTCGATGCCTATCTGCGCCCCTTGCTCACCTCTGCCAACACGCAGGCCACCTTGCTTGATCATCTGCTGGCGCTGCCAGGGCTGAAGGGTCCGGGCGATGACGTGCATCGCCCGGACATGAACGTGGCATACCGGGCCGACGACCAGAAAGCAGCCCAGTCCTATCTGGAGATGAAGCGGGCACGCGGCGAGCATGCCGCTTGACAGCGGTACAGCACCCCTCCCCCTCCCCTACCCCTCATTGACCAGCAACGACAGCGCATGCGCCTCGGTAGGCAAAGGCACGTCCCAGCGCTGCAGCAGGCTGAGCAGGGCCGCGTTGGTCAGCGTGGTGTCGCGCGCGCGGTTGCGGGCCAGCAGGGTCGGGCGGCTGGCTTCCAGGTGCACGAGTTCCACGCGGGCGCCGTAGGCCAGGCACAGGTCCACGGTCTTGCCGCGCATCTGGCGCGACAGGTGGGTGGCATTCCAGACAAAGGGCTGGCCCGCGCGCAGCAGGGCCTTGGCCTTGTCCACGGCGTGGTGGGCGGCCGCGCCCTCGTTCTGGCCGTGGCGCAGGCCCAGTTCGGTACGCGCATCGTCGAAGGAGACCACGGGCAGCGCGCCATGATGCGCCGCCACCCAGGTGTTCTTGCCGCTGGCCGGCAGGCCGCACATGACGATGACGCGCGAGCCTTCCTGCGCGTGCAGCGCATAGTCGGGATGCAGCTGCGCCCCCCGGAAGTAGCGCACCGCCGTCTCTGCCGAGGCAAAGCGGCGTGGCGTGCGCAGGCAGCCCTCCTCCAGCGCGAACTCGCGCACCAGTTCGATGTTGACCAGCACGGACGCGATGTCCGGGCAGATGCGCCCGCGCATGTCGGCCCGCGCCAGCAGGGTGAGCAGGTGCAGGTCCGTCTGCCAGGACAGCTCGCGCACGATGAACTCGGGCGAGAGGCCGCGGCGCGAGTCGGCAAAGGCGAAGAACGGCACCTGGTGCACGGCGATCAGCCGGCAGATGGCCTCGCGCTGGTCCACGGGCGCACCGGCTTCCCAAAGCATGAGCCGCGCATCCAGCGCACCCCGGCGCGAGTGGCCGGGCTGGCCGATGCGGCCGTCCTCGCCCACCACGGTGGTCGAGCACTTGGCCACGTCGTGCAGCAGCGCGGCCAGGAAGACCGTCTCGCGCTCGGTGGCGGTGAGCGCCGCATGGCCGGGATCGGCCAGCAGCTCGCGCACCACCATCTGCGTGTGCGTCCAGACATCGCCTTCGGCGTGGTAGACGGGGTCCTGCGGCGTGGTTTTGGCCTGCTCCAGCTGGGGAAAGGCGGCCAGGCAGGCCGCGAAGTCGGGGTCGGCGCCGGGCGGCGGCACCAGGGACTGGATCTGTTTCCAGTTCATCATGGAAATCTCCTTGCGATGGGTCTGCGCTGCAGACCTCACCAGCTTTTTGAAATATCGGCCGCAAAGATGTCTGCGCCTTCGCGCAGCCCGTTGGGGACGATGGGCCGCTCGCTGTGGTGAGAGCCCGAGTCGAGGATGACCTGCACGAAGTCCGGCCGCACGAACTTGTAGCGCGCCACGGTCTGGCCGTCCTCCTCCACCTTGAGGTAGAGGCCTTCCGCCAGCTCGGAGCCGTCGGTCTGCCGCCAGCACAGCGGCAGGTCCAGCTTCTGGCGGGCCACCACCTGCTCGAAGGCCTGGCGCCAGCGCGCGCTGCGGCCCAGAGAAGGCGCCAGCAGCGCCAGCAGGTCCTGCATGCGCCGGGGTGCCGCACCGCTGTAGAGCACGGGCACCGAGACCACGGGCACGCCGGCCAGCAGGGCATGGCGGCGCGGCGTATCCAGGAAGCACAGCGCCGAGCGGTCCCAGATGTCGAACTCGCAGAACCAGTGCGGCAGCGCGTCGTAGAACAGCGAGTGCTTGGCGTACATCCACTCGCCGAACACCTGGTAGCGGTCGTCCAGCAGGGACAGCAGCGCGCCCTCATGGGCCTGGGCCCATTGCTTGAAGAGGTTGAACTGGCGCTCGCGCCCGCCGGGCCGCTCGCTGTCCAGGTAGTGGCCGCGCGACTGCAGCAGCAACTGGCCGTCGCCGGCAAAGCTCAGCGCGGCGTTGGCACCGTCGAGCTTTTCCTCCACGACGATGTGCCGGCCGGCAAGCCGTTCATAGGGCACGGCGTCGTCCTGGTCGCCGCACTGCAGGCGCGAGCCGCGCAGGTGCGGCGTGCGGGGGTATTTGAGGATCTCGACGCTCGCAAGAAAGTGAGCGCCTGGGGCAATGGATGGGGTCATGTCGTGCTTTCCGAAAACGATGCAGTCCCCACGGCGCCATGCCATGGGGCGGGAAAAGCCGACGACGACGCCAGGCGCCGCAATGCAGGGGATGCAGCGACAGCGCGGCCTGGCCCGTGGGGGCCGGGCCGGCAGGCTGTCGAAGGGGAAGATGGCAGGACTGGCGGGGCCGTCCGCAAACCGGACGGTCAGCCGCAAGCCCTCAAAAGGCCACGCACCGCAGCGCACACGCAAGAGACATCCGTGGCAAGGCCAGGATCAGCGTGTGACGAAGTCGTTCAGCAGGAAGCTGTGCGGCGGGGCATGGTGCACCTCGAAAGGGTGAGGGTGGATGGGAGGGGTGCGAGTCTATCGCCCGTTGCCCCGCAGGCACAAGCGGCTGCGCGCCATGCCGGGCCGACTGTTGGCTGCTAGCCACGCACGGCGGACTTGAAGGCGGCGCCCAGCGCATCCAGCGCCGCGCGCGGCCGGCCTTCGCGCACGCGGGTGTGCAGCAGCACGGGCAGGCGCGGCAGCGTGGGCAGGCCCAGGCGCGGACCCACGTCCACGGCGCCCAGGGCCAGCATGCGCGGCGCCAGCGCGGCCACGCCCAGCCCCGCCATGACTGCGGCCGAGACAGCGGCCACGCCGCCGCCCACGAACACTTCGGTCCACGGCATGCGCGCCGTATCCAGCAGTTGCCCGGCCATGGCGCGCACGCCGCAGGGCTCGGCCAGCGTGGCCAGCGGCAGGGGCTCGCCCGCGCGGTGCTGCCAGCCGGGCGCGGCAAACCAGCCGAAGGGCTCCTCGGCCAGCAGCTCGCCGTCGTCACGCCCGGCATGCGTGCGAACGATCACCGTGTCGTACTCGCGCCGGTCGAACCCCTGCAACAGCGGGCCGGACGATGCGATGCGGATGTCGATCAGCAACTGCGGGTCCTGTGCATTCATGCGGGCGATCAGTGCCGGCAGCTCAGGCCCGGCCACGTGGTCGCTGATGCCGATGGTCAGCCGCTGGCGCGTGCTGACGGCCAGCGCCAGCGCGCGCTCATGGGCCTGCAGCAGTTCGCGCGCATGGGGCAGGAAGTCGGCGCCCAGCGCCGACAGCTGCACGTGGCGCGGCGTGCGCTCGACCAGCCGGCAGCCCAGCCGCTGCTCCAGCCGCTTGAGCTTGAGGCTGACGGCGGCCTGCGTGGTCTGCATGGCTTCGGCCGCGCGCGTGAAGCTGCCCAGCTCCGCGATGTGCACGAAGCTCTGCACGGCATCCAGGTCGAGGGGGCGTTGAGTCATTTCAGTTCATTATTACTGATATCAGCAATCATGGATTTTCAAAATATCTGGCGCCGCCTATCTTCGAGGCTCACACCACGCAACTCAACGCCACACACAGGAGCCACACCATGCCCATGACCCGGATCAACATGCGCGCCGGCAAGTCCCCCGCCTACCGCCAGGCCATCTGCGACAGCCTGTACCGCGCCATGCGCGAGACCTTCAACGTGCCGGAGGACGACCAGTTCATGACCATCACCGAGCATGACGGCGACAACTTCCGCTACGGCGCCTCCTACCTGGGCGTGGCGCGCAGCGACGATCTGGTGCTGGTGCAGCTCACGGTCAGCAACACCCGCAGCCTGGAGCAGAAGAAGGCGCTGTTCCGCCGCATCGCCGAGCTGCTGGTCCAGAGCCCCGGCCTGCGGCCCGAGGACGTGTTCGTCAACCTGGTCGAAGTGGACAAGGAGAACTGGTCCATGGGCCACGGGCTGGCGCAATACGCAACCTGAGACACGCGTATCGGCAGGACACCGCCAGCGGCGCGCTCAGGCCGAGGCCGGCACCGCCAGCGCCGCCACGAATTGCTGGCCCACGGCGGTGATGATCTCGGCGCGCGCCGCCGTGCGCAGCTGCACCAGGGCGATCTGCCGGCTCTCGGCGGTCTGGGCAATGGGCAGCACGCGCAGGCGTGGGTCGCCCTCCCAGCCATGCCGCGCCAGATTGGGCAGCATGGCCACGCCCATGCCGTCGCGCACCAGCTCCACGATGGTCTCGATGGAGTTGAGCTCCAGGAACTCCTGGGGCTTGGCGCGCAGGCGGCGCAGCGTGCGCTCCACGAGCTCGCCCGTGTGCTCGGTGCGGTCGAAGCGGATGAAGGGATAGCGCTCCACCATGTCGGCGGGCGCCGCGGGCCGGGCGGCGCGCGGCGCCAGCAGCACCATGGGCTCGGCATACAGCGGCGTCCAGACCAGCGAGGGGCGCTTGATGGCCGGGTTGTAGACCACCACGGCCGCATCCAGCTCATGGTTCTCCACCTGGGCGATCAGCCGGTTGGACTTGCCCGAGACCACATGCAGGTCCACCGCCGGATGGTGGCGCTTGAGCTCCAGCGTGGCGCGCACCAGCTGGCTCAGCGCCGAGACGATGGAGCCGAACTGCACGGTGCCGGCCAGCGGTGCGTCGGCGCGCGTGCCGTGCTTGGCCTGCTCGTACAGCGCCACCAGCTGGGTGGCAATGGGCACCAGCGCCCGGCCCTGCTCATTGAGCGTGACCAGCTTGCCCTGGCGCGCGAACAGCTTGCGCTTGAGGTCGTTTTCCAGCGTGCGCATCTGCAGCCCCACGGCCACCTGGGTCAGCGCCACGCGCTGGCCGGCGGCGGTGAAGGAGCCCTCGGCCGCCACGGCCAGAAAAGTGCGAAGAATGCGCAGGCTTGGCATAAAAGTTTTGCTTTCAAGATTCGTAAGAAATTCCAGCTTTCACCAAACAGTTTCTATCATCAAAATCGCTGGCAACCGATAGCCGATCGTCCTGATCGCACCCTCCCACTTCCCGGATTTCTGGAGATCTCCATGCCTGCACCCGTGTCCCGCCGCCTGCTCGTCTGCTGCGCCGCCCTGTTGACCTGCGCCACGCCCGGCTGGGCCGCACCCGGCTGGGCCGCGCCCGCCGCCGATGCCTGGCCCTCGCAGCCGCTGAAGATCATGGTGGGCTTTGCCGCCGGCGGCGCCAACGACATCGTGGCCCGCATCCTGGCCAAGGAGCTGCAGCAGCGCCTGGGCCAGAGCGTGGTGGTGGAGAACCGCGGCGGCGCGGGCGGCCTGATCGCCAGCGAAGTGGTGGCCAAGGCGCCCAAGAATGGCTACACGCTGCTGCTGGGCTCCATCGGCAGCAACACCGTGGCGCCCGTGCTGGCCAAGAAGCTGTCGTTCGACCCGCGCAAGGACCTGGAGCCCATCACCCTGGTGGCCGAGTCCGGCAACGCGCTGCTGGTGAACGCCGCCCTGCCCTACAGGACGGTGCAGGAAATGATCGACGCCGCGCGCAAGGCGCCGGGCAGCATCAACTACGCGTCGTCGGGCAGCGGCTCCACGCTGCACCTGGCAGGCGCGCTGTTCGCCCAGCAGGCCGGCGTGAACCTGGTGCACGTGCCCTACCGCGGCAACGGCCCGGCCATCACCGATGTGTCGGGCGGCCAGGTGCAGGCCATCTTCTCGGGCATTCCGCCCGCCATCACCTCGGCCAAGACCGGCCAGACCCGCATCCTGGCCGTGACCACGAAGCAGCGCGTCAAGAACCTGCCCGACGTGCCCACCGTCGCCGAGGCCGGCCTGCCCGGCTATGCCTTCACGTCCTGGTACGGCCTGTTCACCACGGGCGGCACGGACCCGGCCATCGTCGAGCGGCTGGCCCAGGAAGTGCGCAAGATCATGGAGCGCCCCGAAGTGCAGGCCCAGTTCGAGGCCCAGGGCCTGGACCCCGAGACCAGCGACCCCAAGTCCTTCAAGCAGCAGATCGACCGCGAGCTGACGCGCTGGAGCCGCGACGTGAAGACCATGGGCATCACCGCCGACTGAGTCAGGCTCTTTCATGCACTCCTCTTCCTCTCCCTTCGCTCCCGGCAATCCCTACGACTCGAAGCGGGTGCCAGTGTTCGCGCGCAATGCCGTGTCCACCTCCCACCCGCTGGCCGCGCAGGCCGGCCTGCGCATGCTGTGGGCAGGCGGCAACGCCGTCGATGCAGCCATCGCGGCGGCGGCGGCCATGACCATCGTCGAGCCGGTGAGCAACGGCCTGGGCTCGGACGCCTTCTGCATCCTCTGGGATGGCAAGGAACTGCACGGCCTCAACGCCTCGGGCCGCGCACCGCAGGGCTGGTCGCCCGAGTACTTCCACCAGCGCTACGGACGGCAGGACAAGCCGCCGCGCCGGGGCGTGGACTCCATCACCGTGCCGGGCGCCGTCAGCGCCTGGGTGGCCCTGCATGCGCGCTTCGGCAAGCTGCCCTTTGACGCGCTGATGGAGCCGGCCGCCGAGATCGCCGAGCGCGGCTACCTGGTGCCGCCCGTGGTGCAGCAGAAATGGGCGGCAGGCGCACCTGAGCTGCAATCGCAGCCGGGGTTCAGGGACAGCTTCCTGCCCCGGGGCCGCGCGCCGGAAGTGGGCGAGCTGTTCCGCTTCCCCGCCGCAGCGCGCGCCCTGCGCGCCATTGGCGCCACCCATGGCAAGGCCTTCTATGAGGGCGAGATTGCCCGGGCCGTGACCTCGTTCGTGCAGCAGCACGGCGGCTGCCTGGGCATGGACGACATGGCCGCGCACGAGGTGCAGTGGGTGCAGCCGCTGGCCAAGGGCTACCGTGGCCACACGCTGCACGAGATCCCGCCGGGCGGGCAAGGCATTGCCGCGCAGATCGCGCTGGGCATCCTCTCGAACTTCGACCTGGCCAGCCTGCCCGTGGATGGCGTGGCCTCGCAGCATCTGCAGATCGAAGCCATGAAGCTGGCCTTTGCCGATATCTACCGCTACGTGGCCGATGCCGGCATGGAAGTCACGCCCGCGCAGATGCTGGACGACGCCTACCTGGCCTCGCGCGCCCGGCTGATCGATCCGCGCCGCGCCCAGGACTTCAAGGCCGGCAACCCCGTGCGCGGCGGCACCATCTACCTGACGACGGCCGACGAGCACGGCATGATGGTGAGCTTCATCCAGAGCAATTTCTCGGGCTTTGGCTCGGGCGTGGTGGAGCCGAGCTTCGGCATCAGCCTGCAAAACCGCGGCCACGGCTTCGGCACCGATCCCCAGCACCCCAACCGCGCCAACCTGGTGGGCCCGGGCAAGCGCCCCTTCCACACCATCATTCCGGCCTTCCTGACCCGTGACGGCCAGCCCGTGATGAGCTTCGGCGTCATGGGCGGCAACATGCAGCCCCAGGGCCACATGCAGACCCTGGTGCGCATGCTGGACTACCGCCAGTCGCCCCAGGCGGCCTGCGATGCGCCGCGCTGGCGCGTCAACGAAGGCCTGGCCATCAACGTGGAAGGCGGCATGGACCCGGCCACCATCGCCGGCCTGCAGGCGCTGGGCCACCAGGTGGAGGTCATCCACGACCCCTACCAGGACTTCGGCGCCGGCCAGTTCATCTGGCGCATGGGCGATCCCGCCGTGGAGGGCTACCAGATCGCCAGCGACCCGCGCCGCGACGGGCTGGCGGCCGGGTACTAGAAGTGCGCGCGGCGGCTACTCCGCGCGCAGACGCCCCTGCCGGGTCAGTCGCGCCGCCAGCGCGGCCTCCTCGCTGACCAGGCGCTGCAGCACGGCGGCGCTGGCCGGGAAGGGCTCGCTGCCCAGTTCGCGGATCAGGCTGCTGAACTCGGGCTCGGCCACGGACTTCGAGATCCAGCCATACAGGCTGTCCACGCTGGCCGTGGGCGCGCCCTTGGGCGCGAACACGCCCACGAAGGTGGTGGCATCGAACACCGGCAGGCCCAGCTGGGCCAGGTCGGGCACATCGGCCAGCCCGCCCCCGGCGCGCGGCCCCAGCACGAACAGCGCGCGCAGGGCCCCGCTCTTGATATGCGGGGTGGAGCTGGTGATCTGGTCCACCACGGCGTCGATCTGCCCGCCGATCAAATCGAGCAGGGCCGGCCCCGATCCCTTGTAGGGCACGGGATTGACGCGCACCTTCACGGCATCTTCCAGCTGCAGCACGGCCAGGTGATTGGGCGAGCCCGGGCCGGCATGGCCCACGGTCACGCTGCCATCCCTGGCCTTCATCGCCTTGATGAAATCGGCAGCGGTCTTGAAGCGCGCGTCGTTGGCGCGCACCACCACGACCACGGGCGTGCGGCTGACCACGGCAATGGGCGCAAAGCTGTCGGCGCGGTAGGGCAGCTTGATCATCTCGGGCAAGGTGCCCAACTGGCCCGGCGTGGCCACCAGCAGCGTATGCCCGTCCGGCTCGGCGCGCGCCACCCAGCCCGAGCCCACGGCACCACCGCCGCCCGCACGGTTGTCCACGATCACGGACTGCCCCGCATGCCGGGCCAGCGGAATGCCCAGCGTGCGGGCCACGATGTCCACATTGCCGCCCGGCGCAAAGGGCACGACCAGCGTGAGCGGCTTGGCCGGAAATGCGCGCGCCTGCACGGCCGATGCAGCCGATGCCGCAGCCAGCGCCGCGAAAGATACCGCCGTGCGGATAAAGCCTCTGCGGCCCGATGTGATTCGATTCATTTTCTCTGTCTCCTGCCATTTGAAAATCAATGACCCCAATACAGGCGCCCGGGGTTATCGACCAATACCATGCGCCTGTATTCCTCTGGAACCCAATCCCTCAATGCCTGCGCCAATTCGCCGCTGGAATGCGAGCGGGCCTTTATTCCGGGATGCGGCCAGTCCGACCCCCATACGATCCGGTGCGGATTGGCCTGCACCAAGGCATGTGCAATGGGAACCACGGCCGGGTCCACGGCCGATGCCGTTTCCGATATCCGGTAGGCGCCCGAGAACTTCACCCAGGCCCGACCCTCTTTCATCAGCGCCTGCAGGTTGCGGCTGCCCGGGCCGCCGGCGCCCAGCTGGCGCGACGGATGGCCGAAGTGATCCACCACCACGGCCACGCCCCTATCGGCCACGCGCTGCACCAGGCCAGGGTCTTCATCCACGTTCACCAGCAATTGCACATGCCAGCCCAGGCCCCGGATGCGGTCGGCCACGGTTCGCAGGCTGGAGACGGAGACTCCGCCCGAAAACAGCGCATTGCACCGTGCGCCGCGCACGCCCAGGGCGTGCAGCGCTTCGATCTCCGCATCCGGCGTGTCCTCATGGATCACGGCCACGCCACGCATGCGGCCCGCCTCGGCATGGCGCAGCGTCTGCTTGAGCAGGCCGTGATCGCGGCCATACACGCTGGGCTGGACCAGAACGCAGCGGTCCACACCCAATGGGCGAAAGGCTTTCCAATAATCGTCCATGGACGCGACGGCCGGTGTATAGGCACGTTCCGCAATCAACGGAAAATCATCGCAATGACCAAATACATGGAAATGGGTATCGCAGGAATTTTCTGGAAACAGATATGGTTCCGCTGGATTTTCGACTGCATGGCAATCACCGGCACAGCGGTTGAAAATGGGTGAATTCATGGGCATTCATTTCAAAGCTGGTGCATTGTCGTGAGGCACGTAAAATTCAGTCAAGCTCATCTTTGTCATCATCAAAATGAACAGCATTCAACATGCAGACGGCGCGCCGCGTGCTCCGGTCAACCTGCGCAGCATCGACCTCAACCTGCTGGTGATCTTCGAGGCCCTGGTGGAAGAACGCAGCGTGGGCAAGGCCGCCGCGCGGCTGGGCATCACCTCCTCGGCCGTCAGCCATGCGCTGCGCCGGCTGCGCACCCAGTTCAACGATCCGCTGCTGCTGCGCACGGCCGAAGGCATGTCGCCCACGCCCGAGGCCGTACGCCTGGCGCGCAGCTTCCGCAAAGCCTTCAGCGAGATCGAAAGCGCCATCGAGGTCAGCAAGGGCTTCGATCCGGCCACGGCGCGGCGCAACTTCCACCTGCGCCTGTCCGACTACGTGGGCGTGCTGCTGCTCCCGCAGCTGTGCATCCACCTGCGCACCGTGGCGCCGGGCATCAGCCTGTCGGTGCAGTCCTTCGACGGCCGCCAGCCCTCGGACCGCGTCGAGTACGAAGGCGTGGAGATACGGCTGTCCGTCTCGCGCGGGCGCTCGGTGCTGTCGGCGTCACGGCGCCTGCTGGACGACCAGTGGATGGTGCTGATGCGCAAGGACCATCCGGCCGCCGCCTCCCCGCTCACCCTGGAAAAATACCTGGAGCAAGGCCACCTGAAGGTCACGGGCGTGGGCAGCAGCATCGTGGACGAGCTCCTGGCCGAGCGCGGGCTGGCGCGGCGCGTGATGTTCCAGGTGCCCACCTGGCTGGGCATGGTGCCCGTCATCGAATCCACCGACCTGGTCGCCGCCATGCCCGCGCACTGGATGCACAGCGTGCTGTCCGGCTCCCATTGCGTGGCGCGCCCCATGCCCCTGCCCGAGCTGGCCCTGTCCATCGACGCCGTCTGGCATCCGCGCAACGACCATGACGCGGGGCACAAATGGTTCAGGGAGCTGATCCACCAGATCTTCCAGGAGGCGTACAGCAAATCCCTGCTCCAGCAGCGCCTGGACAGGGCAGGCACACGGAACAACGCTTAACCCGGCCCTCATGCTTTTCGGTGAAGATGCGGTCTTTCCGCCGCACAAGACATGACACCAGAACAACACACTCCAGCGGTGCAGCGCCGCAACCTCGGCCTGCTCGTGGCCGCGCAATCTCTGGGGGGCGCGTCGCCGCCCATCATCATTTCGCTGGGCGGCCTGGTCGGCCAGCAGCTGTCCACCAACCCCACGGCCACCACGCTGCCGGTCAGCATCTACCAGCTGGGCCTGGCGCTGTCCACGCTGCCCGCGGCCTGGCTGATGCAGCGCATGGGGCGGCGCACGGCCTATGTGCTGGGGGCCATCCTGGGCGTGGTCTCGGGCGTGATCGCCGCCCAGGGCATTGCGCGCTCGGACTTCGTGACCTTTTGCATAGGCACGGCGCTGGCAGGCTTTTACGCGGCCTGCGTGCAGAGCTACCGCTTCGCGGCCACCGACTCCATGACCGACCCGGCCGCGCAGGCGCGCGCCATCTCGCGCGTGATGATCGGCGGGCTGATCGCGGCCATCATCGGCCCGCAGGTGGTGATCTGGACGCGCGACGCCCTGCCCATGACACCGTTCGCCGGCAGCTTCTACAGCCAGGCCGTGCTCGCCCTGCTGGCCCTGCCGCTGCTGCTGGGCCTGAAGCTACCGCCGCCCCAGGCCCGCGCCGTGGTCGGAGAGGCCCGGCCGCTGGCCGAGATTGCGCGCACGCCCCGTTTCATCGTGGCCGCCTCGGCAGGCGTGGTCAGCTACGGGCTGATGGCCTTTCTGATGACGGCCGCGCCCATGGCCATGGTGGGCTGCGGCCACACGGTGGGCGAGGCGGCGCTGGGCATCCAGTGGCATGTGCTGGCCATGTTCGCGCCCAGTTTCTTCACGGGCCGGCTGATCGCGCGCTTCGGCAAGCGCCGCATCACGGCACTGGGGCTGGTGATGATCGCCGCCTCGGCCCTGATGGCGTTGATGGGGCTGGAGCTGCTGCACTTCTGGGGCTCCCTGGTGCTGCTGGGCGTGGGCTGGAACTTCGGCTTCATCGGCGCCACGGCCATGGTGACCGAGTGCTACCGCCCTGCCGAGCGCGCCAAGGTGCAGGCCCTCAACGACTTCCTGGTCTTCGGCACCGTGGCCGTGGCCTCGTTCGGCTCGGGCCAGCTGCTTCACACGGCCGGCTGGGACGGCATCAACACCTGGTTGCTGCCCATCGTGGGCGTGGTGCTGCTGATGCTGGCCATGCAGGGACGGAGTCGCAGCGCGGGTGCGTCGGCCTGAAGTGTGAAGTGCATATGGGAACGGACGCCATGCCAGGCCATCGAAAATCGTGGTCCAGAACTCTTGTGGAGAGAATCCATGCGTGAAGCCATTGCGGTGTTGTGTGGCTTGGCATTCGCAGTTCCAGCCATGGCGCAGATCTATCAATGCAAGGATCCATCTGGAGAAATGAATTTCTCCGACCGTCCATGCAGCAGCGCGCAAGTCGGCGGCATGATCGAGCGCCGAAAGACGGATGCGGAGATTCTCCAGGAGCGCGCCGAGGCCGCGCGGGCCAACGAGCGCAAATACCGCCAGCAGGCCGTCGACGCACAGCGGCGCCAGATCGATAGCCAGCAGCGCATGATCGACCAGCAGGCGCAGCAGCCCACGCCTGCATCAGCCTCCCCGGGCTGCGGCCAGGCTCGCAAGGAGCTGGAATTCGTATCCAGCATCCGCAGTCTCTCCGAAGGCGAAAAGCGCATGCGCATGAATGCGCAGATCTCCAACGTGAACGCATCCTGCGGCACGAATATGCCCTTGCTCCAGGAGCCACCCAAGATTGTCCTGACCCCTCCCGCCGGCACCCGCACCGTAAAGCTCGACCGGTGCAAGGCAGACAGCTGCTTCGACATCAAAGGCAACCTCTATCTCCGGTATCGCGACACCTTGACTGCCTACAACGGGCTGATCTGCCTGCTGGAAGGCGACACGATTCGCTGCGACTGAGCGGCGGGGACTCTTCAATGAAAGGCCCGCCGAAGCGGGCCTTTCATTGAACGCAGCACCAGACCTACTTGCGCCCCCCCACGTAGTGCCCGCCCTTGCCGCTCTTGCCGGATCCACCGACACGCTTGCTGCCCGTGCGTCCCGCAGCCTCGAACGGCAGCGATGAGGCAGAGGATTTGCCCGAAGCGAATACGGAACCGGAGCCCTTGCCGGGCACCAGATCACCGGCCTGCGCCGAAGTGGCTGCAGCCAGGGCGATAGCGAGGAATGCGATTTTCATGGAGAGGCCTCCTGTTGTGGTGAGTCCATGCTATCGCTGGCGTGGCACAGGACGCGGGAATCGCTTTCCCTACTTGATTTGACGCGCGTCAGGATGCGCCGTACGGCGGCTGCCCAGCCAGAGCACGGCCACCCAGCCCAGCAGCGCCAGGGCCAGCAGCACGGACAGGTGCCATAGCGCCGCCTCCAGCGGCGCGCCTGCCTGGTTCAGTCGCAGGGAGGCTTGTATGGCGGCCGTGCTGGGCGACAGCCAGCGCAGCGCCTGCAGCAGTTGCGGCAGGGCCTCGGCTGGCCAGCTGAAGCCGCCGACGAAGGCCAGGGGGATGGAGGTGAACAGCACCACCTGCATGGCGCGCTCACGGTTGGCCAGCCACCAGCCCAGCAGCGCCGCCACTCCCGCCACGGCCGGGACGAAAACCGCAAGCAGCGCCAGCGCGCCCCAGGGATTGCCGCCGCGCGGATAGTCGTGCCAGACAAAGATCCAGCCGAAGTAGTACAGGCCCGAGAGCCAGCCCAGCGTGCACAGCGCCAGCAGCCGCGCCAGCCAGGTGCGTGCCGGCGCCCTGTCCAATCCCTGCTCGCGCCAGGTTCCCACCAGCAGCGCGCCACCCATGAGCAGCGTCTGCTGCAGGATGATGATGGCCACGGCGGCGACGACGAAGCTGCCGTAGCCTTCCGTCGGGTTGAACAGGGCCTGCATCTGCAGGTTGACGGGCGAGCGGCTGGCCTGGGCCTGCAGTGCGCTCTGTCCACCGGCCGTCAGGCGACGCAGTTCCACGCCTGCCGAGACCGTGCCGAAGGCTTCGGCAAAGCCGTACTGCACCTGCTTGGCGGCCAGCGGATAGGCACCGTTGGCATAGACGGGGACCACGGCCTCTTCGCTGCGCACCACGCGGCGCTTGAGGTCGCGCGGCAGCAGCGCGTAGCCCATGACGCGGCCATCCAGCAGGGCCTGCTGCGCCTGGGCTTCGTCACCCGTGACCAGGGCCACCTCGATGCGCGGGCTGGCCTGGGCAAAGCGCAGCATCTGGCGCGCCAGGCCGCTGCCGTCGTGCTGCACCACGGCCACGGGCACGCGCTGCACGACCTCCTGCCCGTAGAACCAGGGATAGAAGAAGCCGTAGAGCACGGGCGCGCCCACCAGCAGCATGAGCACGCCCACGTCGCCGAACACGGCACGCAGGGCGCTGATGAAGTCATGCGCAAAACCCCTGGCCATCTCAACGCCCTCCCCATTTGTCGGGGCGGGAAAGGCCGCGCGCCAGGCCTGCCGTGGCCAGCAGCAGCAACACCAGCGCGGCCAGCAGCAGCCCGGCCGCCACAGGCAGGCTCTGTACGATGGGCGCGCCCATCTGCAGCTGCTCTATCTGCAGCCGCGCATAGTGGGTATAGGGCATGGACAGGGCCCAGGCGCGCGCCGAATCGGGCATGGCCAGCAGCGGAAAGCCCACGCCGCTGAACGCAAAGGCCGGCGCCGACAGCAGGCCCGCGCCCGACAGCGCCGTGCGCAGCGACAGCGTGAGCGCGGCCAGCAGCGCCCCGGCAGCCAGGCTCACGGCGATCAGCAGCAGCAGGGCCAGCGCCACCCAGGCGAGGCTGGCAGCGCCCTGCCCCGGATGCCAGCCCCGTCCGGCGGTCAGCCACAGCATGGCCAGCGTACCGCCCAGCCCCAGGCTGGCCCACGACAGTGCCAGCTTGCCCGCCAGCGCCCCCGCAATCGCGCTCCAGCCGGGCTTTCCCGCCCCCGCAGCCTCGGCCATCCACTGGCCCAGCGTGCGGTCGCGCAGCTCGCGCCCCACAGACCAGGCGCCGGCCGTCATGCCCAGGATGTGCAGCAGCGCGGGAATCAGCGCCGCTGCGAGGAACTGCTCGTAGTTGGTGGAGATGTTGAACAGCGACACCAGGTTGGTGCGTATGGGCTCCATGCGAACGCGCAGCGCCTGCACCGGATCGCCGCGCTTGGCGCGGGCCTGCATTTCCACGCCGGCCGACAGCGTTCCCACCACCTGGCGCAGGTCGCGCTGGATCAGGCTGGAATGCGTGGCCAGCTGGGCGTTGTGCATGAGCACCACGTCGGCCCCCTCGCCCCGCTTGATGTCGCGCGCAAAGCCGGGCGGGATCTGCACCACGGCGTAGGCGCTCATGGACTGCAGCGCCCACTGCGCCTCGGAGGCATTGAGGGCCTGCGACTGCACGGCCAGGCCCGGCGTGGCGCCCAGCATGCGCACCAGCTGGCGCGACAGGGCGCTGTGGTCCTGGTCCCAGACGGCGACGGGCAGGCGCTGGACCAGTCCCGCCGAGAAGATCCAGACCATGAGCAGCAGCGCCAGCAGCGGCACCCAGCTGACCATGGCCAGGTCCCAGGGCCGCCCGCGCAGCAGCCGCCATTCGCGCCGCAGGCTGGCGGCAAAGGCCGTGGGCGGGTTCGCGCTCACTGCCGCAGGCCGCTCAACGGCCACCTTCCACGACCACGCTCATGCCGGGCCGCGCGCCTGCAATGGGCTGCTGCGGCCGCGCGCGGACCTCGAAGGTGCGCGCATCGAAGCCCTGGCCCGCACGCGTGGCGCGCCAGGTGGCGAAATCGGGCAGCACGCCCAGGTAGTAGACCTCGAAGCCGGCCTCGCGGTTGTCCAGGCCCGGCAGGCGGCCCGTGAAGCGGCTGCCCTGGGCAAAGCGTGCAAGCTGGTCCTCGCGCACATTGAGCACCACCCACTGGTCGGCCAGATCCACCACGGTGACCACGGCCACGCCCTGCGGGGACAGCTCGCCCTGGCGGGCCAGCACCTGGACCACCTCGCCGCCCACGGGGCTGCGCAGCTCGGTCTCGGCACGCGCGGCCTCGACCTCGGCCACCACGCCCTGCACCTGGCGTGCCTGGGCCTGGGCGGCGCTGCGATCCTCCTGGCGCGCGCCCGAAGCCGCCATTTCATACTGCGCACGCGCGGCCAGGGCCTGGTCGCGCGAGGCGCGCCAGTTGGCATCGGCTTCATCGCGCTTCTGGGCCGCAACCAGCCCCTGGTCGAAGAGGCTTTGCACGCGGCGCAGCGAGGTCTGGGCCAGGTCGGCGGCCGTCTGGGCGCGTTGCCAGTTCAGGCGTGCCATCTGCACTTCCTGGGGGCGTGCGCCGGCCTGGGCCTTGTCGGCCTGGGCCTGGGCGGCATCGCGCGCGGCCTCGGCCTGGGCCAGCTTGGCGCGGACCTCGGGGCTGTCCATCTCCACCAGCAGATCGCCGGGCTGGATCTTCTGGCCTTCGGTGACCAGCACCTTGGCGATGCGCGCCGTGACCTTGGGCGCGATGTCGGTCTCGCGTGCCTCCATCTGGCCCTGGAAATACAGGGGGGCGGGCTGCGCCGCCCGCCAAAAGCCCCAGGCCACGAGCAGCAGCACGGCCAGCACGATGGCCAGGGCCAGCCAGGGGCGCCTGCGCCCCGGCGGCACGGGCGCGGAGCCGGGTGCTTCGGGGGCGGTGCGGGGATGGTCGGGCGTGGCTGTGCTCATGGTGCGTCGGGTGGGATCTGTATGTCGGCCTGGGCCATGAATCGGTCGAATTCCTCGCTCTGGCCCGTGCTCTCCAGCAGTGCGGCCAGGGCCTGCACATACTGGTTGGCCAGTTCGGCACGCTGGGTCTGGACCTTGGCGAGATTGAGGCTGGCATCGATCAGGTCCAGCGTGGTGCTGGTGCCTTCCCGCAGGCCGGCCTCGCGCAGCCGCAACAGCTCGCGCGCAAGATCCTCCTGGGCCTGCTGGGCCTGGTACTGGCGGCGTGCCTGCTCCACGCCCAGCCAGTTCTTCTCGACCAGCAGCGCGATGTCGCTGAGCGCCTGGGCTTCGGTCAGCTCGGCCTGCTCGATCTTGCGCTGCGAGGAGGCGGCCAGCGCATCGCGGTCGATGCTGTCCCACAGCGTCCAGCGCACGGCCACGCCAGCCACCCAGTTGGGCTTGCCGCTGGTGTTGACCTCGCGCGAACCGAAGGCCAGCAGCTGCGGCCGGCGAAGCGCCTCCTGGGCGTCGTGCAGCGACTCGGCCTGGCGCTTCTTGGCCTGCACCTTGTCCAGACCCGGATGGTGCGCCTGGGCTGCGGCGACGAAGCCGTCCAGCGGCGGCAAAGGCCGGCTGCTGACGAACAGCGGCGTGCTGGGCAGCACCTGCCGATGCGCCTTGACCGTGCGCGCCAGCGCCGCTGCGGCGAGGTCTGCGTCGTCGCGCGACTTGCGCGCCTGCTGTTCGGCGTCGGCCAGTGCGGCACGGGCCTGCAGGCGCTCCAGCCGGGAGATCACGCCCGCCTTGAGCATGCTTTGCGCCGCCGCGTCATGCACGCGCACGCCTTCAAGCGCACGCTCGCGCAGCCGGGCCGCACGCTCGGCCAGCTGGGCGCCGAAGTAGCGCTGCACCAGCAGCGAATGCAGGGCGTGGCTGCTGCTGGCGGCATCGGCCAGGGCTTCGTCGGTGGCAGCGTCCAGACCGCTGCGCACCGCATCGGACAGGCCGCCCAGATACAGCGGCCAGACCAGGGACAGGCTGGCCGAGGCATTCGTGCTCTTGCGCTGCAAGGCATAGGAGGTGGGCAGTTGCGGCAGCGAGGGAATGGCCGGCCCTACCGAGGGCGGCAACTGGCCGAGGACGCCGTCCAGGGTGCGCCGCGCAGGATCGAGATCGATGTCGGCATTGGCCGAGTAGCGGTAGCCCAGGCCCGTGATGGCCACGGAGGGCCCGCCCAGCCCCTGCGTACCCTGGCGTCTGAGCCGCGCGCTTTCCACGGCCTTGGCCGAAGCGGCCAGCTGGTCGGAGCCCTCCAGCAGCGCCTGGCGGGCCTGCACGAAGCTCATCCCGGCGGCGGCCTGGGAGGCCGGAGCCTCCCCTGCAGCCTGGGCTGCCCCTGCGACCATGCCCAGCGCCGCCAGCCACGGCAGCCATGACACAACGCGCGCGGGCCGCGCAAGGAACGGAAAAAACGTGGAAGCGCTCAATGGCATGAATGGGGGCGCCTTGCGTGGTTCACCAATGGTGGCGAAGCTTACACGGGCTTGCAGGCGGGCTCCCGTCGGACAAGGTCCTGTGCCTTGTGCCCCGGACTGTACAGCAGGGCCGATTTGCGTGGCGTTCCATCCCATTTCCGTGCGCAGGTGCCGCGCCATGCCGCTACACTGGCGCCTGCCTGCGCGAGCAGGTCCTGGCGGACCTGTCCGCAGGCCTTTTTTTCTGCCCGGCATCGGCCCGATGCCCCGACTGACCACCATGTCCACCGTCTTCAACTTCACCTTCGTCCCCTGGTTCCGGTCCGTGGCTCCCTATATCCACAAGTTCCGACACCAGACCTTTGTGGTGGGACTGACGGGCGAGGCCATCGCATCGGGCAAGCTCAGCTCCATCGTCCAGGACCTGGCCATGATCCAGGCCATGGGCGTGAAGATCGTGCTCGTGCATGGCTTCCGTCCCCAGGTCAACGAACAGCTGGCCGCCAAGGGCCACGAGGCCCAGTACTCGCGCGGCGTGCGCATCACCGATTCGGTGGCGCTGGACTGCGCCCAGGAAGCGGCCGGCCAGTTGCGCTACGAGATCGAGGCCGCCTTCAGCCAGGGCCTGCCCAACACGCCCATGGCCGGCGCGCGGGTGCGGGTGATCTCGGGCAACTTCCTCACGGCGCGGCCTGTGGGCATCGTGGACGGCGTGGACTTCAAGCATTCGGGCCTGGTGCGCAAGGTCGATGTGAGCGGCATTCGCAGCGCCCTGGACATGGATGCCATGGTGCTGATGTCGCCCTTCGGCTTCTCGCCCACCGGCGAGGCCTTCAACCTGAGCATGGAAGAGGTGGCCACGCGCGTGGCCATCGAGCTGAAGGCCGACAAGCTGATCTTCATGACCGAGGTGCCCGGCATCCGCATGGACCCCACGGGCCCGGCCGACGAGACCAATCCCATCGACACCGAGCTGCCGCTGGCCACGGCCCGCCGCATGCTGGCCGAACTGCCCACGCCCGAGCAGCCCACGGACACGGGCTTTTACCTGCAGCATTGCGTGCATGCCTGCGAGCACGGCGTGGAGCGCAGCCACATCCTGCCCTTTGCCATCGACGGCGCGCTGCTGCTGGAGATCTATGTGCACGACGGCATCGGCACCATGGTGATCGACGAGAAGCTGGAAGAACTGCGCGAGGCCACGCCCGACGACGTGGCCGGCATCATCCAGCTGATCGAGCCTTTCGAGAAGGACGGCACCCTGGTCAAGCGCAGCCGCACCGAGATCGAGCGTGACATCGCCCACTACACCATCATCGAACACGATGGCGTGATCTTCGGCTGCGCCGCGCTCTACCCCTACCCCAGCGCCCGGACGGCCGAGATGGCGGCCGTCACCGTCTCGCCCAAGAGCCAGGGCACGGGCGATGGCGAAAAGCTGCTCAAGCGCATAGAGCAGCGCGCCAAGGCCCAGGGCCTGGACAGCCTGTTCGTGCTGACCACGCGCACCATGCACTGGTTCATCAAGCGCGGCTTCCAGCCCGTGGACCCCGACTGGCTGCCCGAGGCGCGCAAGGCCAAGTACAACTGGGACCGCAAAAGTCAGGTCCTGGTCAAGAAGTTGTAACCCCCTGAGGCGCTGTGCGCCTTCCCCCTCACGAGGGGGGCATACGGGCAGCCGGCGACACCCTCGGTGCGGGGGCGGCGCGGCCGGCCCAGGCCCTTCCTCGGTGTCTCTCGTCTTCAGGCCGCGCCAATTTTCTGAAATCGCCCAAATCAAGCGACATGGTGGCGCAACTTAGCCTTGCACCGCTGCCTGCCAGCGTGCGGCTGCCTTGCCGGCCGCCGCCAGCGCCGCATCGCGCTGCGGCGCGTCGGCCGGGCATTCGGTGAGGTAGCCTGTCACCAGCAGCGGTGCGCTTTGGGGCGTGGGCCAGGCGATGACGGCATCGTTGGCCGTGCCGCGATCGCCGGTACCCGTCTTCCCACCCACGCGCCAGGTGCCGGGCATGCCCGCGCGCAGGCGCTTGTCGCCCGTGCGGCTGGCCACCAGCCACTGCTGCAGCAGGGCGCGGCCAGGGCCGTCCAGCACCGATCCCAGCAGCAGGCGCTGCATGCTTTGCACCATGGCCAGCGGCGTGGTGGTGTCGCGCTCGTCGCCGGGCAGGCCTTCGTTGAGCTCGGGCTCCATGCGGTCCAGGCGCGTGGTCTCGTCGCCGCTGGCGCGCAGCCACTGCGTCAGCGCCTGCGGGCCGCCGCTGGCGTCCAGCAGCAGGTTGGCGGCCGTGTTGTCGCTGAGCACCACGGCGGCCTCGCACAGTTCGGAGATGGTCATGCCGCCGCCATCACCCGCACGCGGGCCGCTGGCCGGCGAGTAGGGAACCAGCCGGGAGCTGGCGTAGTGCACGCGGCGCGACAGGCGCTCATCGCCCTGCTGCACGCGGTGCAGCACCTGGGCAGCCAGCAGCATCTTGAAGGTGCTGCACATGACAAAGCGCTCATCGCCGCGGTGGTCCACGCTGGCGCCCGACTCCACCTCCAGCACGGCCACGCCGAGCCGGCCGCCCACGCTTTTCTCGATGCGCGCCAGCTCGGTCCTGAAGGCCTGGTCGGCAGCCCCCTGTTTTTTTGATGGCAAGGCGCAGCCCGACAGCCCGGCCACCATCCAGGCGGCCGCGCCGCCCGTCATCAGAAAATGGCGTCTTTGCATTGTTTTTCCTTTTCAGTTGCAGATCGACAAACGCAACGATAGCGCCGCCACCGCGCGGCGACCAGCGTGAATAATTGGCAGAACCCCTTAGAAAAACTTTTGGCTCACCATGCAACTGCCCCTCAATGCCCTGCGCATGTTCGACGCGGCCGCGCGCCATCTCAACCTCACGCGGGCGGCCGACGAGCTGCACGTCACCCAGGCCGCCGTCAGTCAGCACATCCGCAACCTGGAGGAGCGCCTGGGCAAGCCGCTATTCCGGCGCCTGCCGCGCGGCCTGGCGCTGACCGACGAGGGCCATGCGCTGTGGCCCGCCGTGGCCGAGAGCTTTGCGCGCATAGAGCAATCGCTGCAGCAGGTGGCCGAGCCACGCCCGCGCGAGATCCTCACCGTGGGCGTGGTCGGCACCTTCGCCATCGGCTGGCTGATTCCTCGGCTGGAGCAGTTCCAGCAGCAGCACCCCTACATCGACCTGCGACTGCTCACGCACAACAACCGGGTGGACCTGGCGGGCGAAGGGCTGGATGCGGCCGTGCGCTTCGGCGACGGTGCCTGGCCGGGCACGCACGCCGAAATGCTGCTGCGCGCGCCCTTGACGCCCATGTGCACGCCGGCCCTGGCCCAGCGCCTGCGCCAGCCTGCCGATCTGGCCGGGCAGACGCTGCTGCGCTCGTACCGCCTGCAGGAATGGGAGAGCTGGTTCGCCACGCTGGACCAGAGCGCGCCGCTGGCACGCGGCGCCATGTTCGACTCCTCGCTGACGCTGGCCGAGGCGGCCGCCCAGGGCGCGGGCGTCGCCCTGCTGCCGGCGCGCATGTTCCAGCACCTGCTGCAGCAGGGCCGGCTGGTGCGCCCCTTCGAGCAGGAGGTGGACACGGGCGCCTACTGGCTCACCCACCTGCGCTCGCGCGTGCCCAGCGCGGCGCTCAAGACCTTCCGGCAATGGCTGCTGGCGCAACTGCAATAGCCACAAAGCGGCGCAATTGGCACAGACCGGGCAAGACCCCCACCCCCCTCGACTTTGGCGCCGGCGCTATCATCTGCCGCCTTTGCCCACACGGCTCCCGCCCATCCCTCGCTCATCCATGACTCAGACCCTGCCGGTTCTCTACTCGTTTCGCCGCTGCCCCTACGCCATCCGCGCCCGTCTGGCGCTGGCCCATGCCGGCCTGGCCTGCGAGCTGCGCGAAATCAACCTGCGCAACAAGCCGCAGGCGCTGCTCGATGCATCGCCCAAGGGCACGGTGCCCGTGCTGGTGCTGGAAGACGGCCGCGTGATCGAGCAGAGCCTGGATGTCATGCTGCACGCGCTGCGCGCCAATGACCCGGACGGCTGGCTGGCACCGACCAGCGGTTCGCTGCAGGACATGCTCGCGCTGATCGAGCGCAACGACGGCTTTTTCAAGCACGCGCTGGACCGCTGCAAGTACCCCGAGCGCTACACGGCCGAAGAAGTCAACCACGCCCAGGCCGATGCCCTGACCTGGCTGGCCGAGCTGGACGACCAGCTGGAGGCCACCGGCTACCTGTTCGGCCAGAACCCCAGCCTGGCCGACATGGCCCTGCGCCCTTTCGTGCGCCAGTACGCGCGCATCGACGAGTCGCAATGGAACGAGCAGCCCTGGCCCCACCTGCAGGCCTGGCTGCAGCGCTGGATCGATTCGGCGCTGTTCGCCGAAGTGATGGAGACTTACCCGGGCTGGGTGCCCGGCACGCGCGGCCCGGTCTTTGCCGCAGGCATCGTGGGCAGCGACTGAGCTGCCGCTTCCTGCCGTTTTCAGGGGCTGCATCGCGCGGGGAAAGCTGGCACAGTGACAGGCTGTTGCCAACCGCCTGAGCCTTTGCAGCCATGACCCTCGCCACCCTGCTCGTCTTCTCCCTGGTCGCGCTGATCGCGATCATCACCCCCGGTCCCACCGTACTGCTGGCCCTGGCCAATGGCTCGCGCCACGGCGTGCGCCGCGCCCTGCCCGGCATGCTGGGCGCCGTGCTGTCGGACTTCGTGCTGGTCGGCGCGGTCGCGCTGGGCCTGGGCGCCCTGCTGGCGGCCTCGGAGTTCTGGTTCTCGGTGGTCAAGTGGGCGGGAGCGGCCTACTTGGCCTGGCTGGGCCTGCGCATGCTGCGCAGCCAGGGCGGATCGCTGTCCGCACCCCAGGGCGACGGCAAGGCAGACTCCGGCACCGACGGCTACAGCGCCCGCACCGTGCTGTTCAAATCGTTCCTGGTCGCCGTGACCAATCCCAAGGGCTACCTGTTCTGCTCGGCCCTGCTGCCCCAGTTCATCGACCCGGCGGCAGCCCAGGCACCGCAGTACATCGCCATTGCGCTGGTGTTCGCGCTCATCGACTTCCTGGTGATGCTGGCCTATGCCTTCGCCGGATCACGCGCCGCGCGGCTGCTGCGCGGCCGGGCCGTGATGTGGCTGGACCGCCTGTGCGGCGGCATGCTGCTGGCCCTGGCAGGCTCACTGGCCTTCTACCGCCGCGCGTCGAACTAGGCGCCGCCGAAGAGCCGCGCCCCGCCACTGCGTCAGCGCGGCGCGCCCATGGCATCGTCCAGCTGCAGCACGGCGGCGGCGTTGGCCGTGGTGGTGGCCAGGGTGTCGATGGCGCCCGTGCGCAGGGCGCCCAGGATGGCCGTGACCTTGCTGGATTCGGCCGCCACGGCGATGACGTTGGGTATGCGCAGCAGGTCCTCGCGGCTCAGGCCGATGACGCGGTCCTGCATGGGCGTGGCGGCCGGCTGGCCGTGGATGTCGATGAAGTCGTAGCCCATCATGTCGCCCACCGTGCCCGCGCGCCGGGCCTCCGAGATCTCCTGCGCGGAGAACCAGCCCATGCGGGCCATGTTGCTGTCCACGCTGACATCGCCCACGCCGATGAGGGCGATGTCGGCGCGGCGCGCCTTGTCCAGGGTGTGCCTGACGGTGTCGTTGTCCAGCAGCGCCTTGCGCAGTTGCGGATCGCCCACCAGGGCCGGCGCATAGAGCGATTCGGACTTGCCGCCAAAGCGCGCAGCCAGGCGGCGCGCGATGTGATCGGCATTCATCGCCTCGCCGCCACGGTAGGAGCCGCCGATGGCGCTGACGAAGTGGCATTCCCGCCGTGTGGCGGACAGGGCGTGCTCGGAGACCGAGGACACGTTGCGCCCCATGCCCACGGCCACGATGGCGCCATCGACCAGGATGCGCTCCAGCTCGCTGGCCACCAGCCCTGCCAGCAGTTCGCGCTGCCGGTCGGCATCCTTGTGGTCCACCGCGATCAGCGCGCGCTTGATGTGAAAGCGCTCCGTCAGCTGCCGCTCCAGGTCGGCGGACACCAGCGAATGCGGCCGCACGCGGATCTCGACGATGCCCTCTTCCTGCGCCCGGCGCAGCAGCCGCCCGACGGTGGCGCGCGAGATGCCGAACTCCTTGGACAGTTGGTCCTGCGTGCATCCATCGACGTAGTACAGGGTCGCCAGTCGCGTCAGGTCGCTTTCAGTCAAGGGTGCCTCCAAGGGTGCCGGGAAAGGCGCGCAGTGTAGCGCCGCTCACCGGGCCTCGCCAGCGTGGGGCAGCAGCAGGACCTTGACCGAGTCCATGGAATCGGCCACCCGGATGGCGCTCTCCCAGTCCGACAGCGCATAGCGGTGGGTGACGATGCCCTCGGACGTGACCAGGCCGCGCGCCAGCAGGTCGATGGCAATGGGGTAGCAATGGGCGCTCAGGTGGGCGCCGCGCAGGTCCAGCTCCTTTTCCTCGCCGATGATGGACCAGTCCACCGTGGTCTCGCGCCCGAAGACGCTGAACTCCACGAAGCGGCCGAGCTTGCGCACCAGGTCCAGCCCCTGGGTCACGCCCGCGGGCGCGCCCGTGGTCTCTATGTACACATCGCAGCCATAGCCGTCGGTCAGCGCGTGCACGATGGCGCGGGCATCCTCGCGCGCGGGGTTGATGGTCACGTCGGCGCCGCAGCGGTGTGCCAGCGCCAGGCGCTGGTCCGACAGGTCCATGACCACCAGCCTGCGCGGCGTCTTCAGGCGCGCCACCTGGGCCATGAGCAGGCCCAGCGTGCCCGCGCCGGCGATGACCACCACATCGTCGAGCTGGATGTCGCCGCGGTTGACGGCATGGATGGCGCAGGACAGCGGCTCGGTGATGGCCGCGTCCTCGAAGTCCACGCTCTCGGGAATCCGGTGCACCACGGCGCGGGCGGACAGGCGCATGTACTCGGCCATGCCGCCATCGGCCACCTGGCCCTGGAAGCCGTAGACATCGTGCACCTCGCACATCCAGCGAAAGCCGGTCCTGCAATAGCGGCAGGCGTGGCAGGGCACGATCTGCTCGGCGATCACGCGGTCACCCAGCTGCACGCCGTGGTGCTCCTGCGCGCCCTCGCCCACCTCCACCACATGGCCCCAGAACTCGTGGCCCGCGATCACGGGCGGACGCACATAGGCGGGGCGGCCTTTTTCCGGGTCTCCCCAGAAGCGCGGCGCGCCGGCCCAGCATTTGCAGTCGCCCGCGCAAATGCCGCAGGAGGCCACGCGGATGACCAGTTCGCGCGGCCCGGCCTGCGGACGCGCGACGCGTTCGAGCCGGTAGTCCCGGGGGCCGTGGCAGACCACGGCCAGCATGTTCGTATCGGCGGCGTCAGGCAGGGTGTTTTGCATGGAACTCTCCCGGGTTGCAGATGGTGGACAGGACGTGGACGCAGCGCTTCATGCCCTGCGGCGCGAACTGTCGAGCAGCACGGCGCCGACGATGATCACGCCCTTGATCAGCTGCTGGTAGTACGAGGACACGCCCAGCAGGTTCAGCCCGTTGTTGATCACGCCGATGAGCAGGGCGCCGACGACCGTGCCGCCCAGGCTGCCCGTGCCGCCCGACAGGCTGGTGCCGCCGATCACCACGGCCGCGATGGCGTCCAGCTCGTAGGACACGCCGGCCTGCGGCAGCGCCGCCGTGGTGCGCGACGCCAGCAAAATGCCGGCCAGCCCCGCGAGCAGGCCGCTGACCACATAGACCAGCAGCACGATGGCGCGGGTGTGGATGCCGCTGGTCTTGGCGCTGCGCAGGTTGCCGCCCACGGCATAGATATAGCGGCCATGCACGGTGTAGCGCAGCACAAAGGCGAACACCGCGACGGCAACGGCAAAGATCACGATGGGCATGGGCACGGGGCCCAGCTGGCCGGCGCCGATGGCAAGAAAGCCGTCGGGCAGCTCGGACACCGGCATGCCGTCGTTGTAGATGTAGGTCAGGCCGCGCGCCGCACTGAGCATGCCCAGCGTGGCCACGAAGGGCGGCACCGCGAACCAGGCCACCAGCAGGCCGTTGACGCCGCCCAGCAGCATGCCCACGCCCAGCCCGGCGCCCACGCTCACCGCCAGCCCCTGGCCATCGGCCGCCAGCCAGGCGCCGACCATGCCGGCCAGCGCCAGGATGGCGCCCACCGACAGGTCGATGCCCGCCGTCAGCACCACGCAGGTCATGCCGATGGCCAGGATGCCGTTGATGGAGGTCTGGCGCAGGATGTCGGCCCAGTTGCCCCAGGTCATGAAATGGGGGTTGGCCAGCGCCAGCGCGGCGCACAGCGCGATCAGCGCGAGCACCACGCCGTAGCGCTCGCGCAGGCTGCGCAAGTCCAGGGTGCGCCGGCCCAGGGGCTGCGGTGAAGAGGCTGCCTGAAGATTCGTCATGGTCGATTCCTGCGTAGGGGGAGCGGATGCGTGCTGCCGGCAGTCCGCTCACTGGATGGAGTAGCCGCCGTCGATGACGATGTTCTCGCCCGTCAGCATGCCGGCGTGCGTACCGGCCAGGAAGACGGCCAGCCGCGCGATCTCCTCGGGCTGCGCAAAGCGCCCTGCTGGGATGAGTGCGCGCATGGCCTCGCCCACCTGGCCGGCCCAGGCCTTGCGGCCCAGCGGCGTGTCCACCACGGTCGGCGAAATGGCGTTGACGGTGATGCCGTCCGATGCCCACTCCAGCGCCAGCACGCGCGTCAGCCCCACCAGGCCCGCCTTGCTCGCGCAATAGGCGGCATGGCGCCTGAGCGCGACCACGCTGGCCTGCGAGGCCAGGTTGATGATGCGGCCGTGGCGCTGGCGGCGCATGGCCGGTGCCACGGCCTGGGCCAGCAGCAGCGGCGCCGTGAGGTTGACCGCCAGCGTGTGCTCCCAGGCCGCTTCGCTGACCTCGCCAGCGGGCTCCAGCAGGGCCACGCCGGCACTGTTGACCAGGATGTCGATGCGGCCCGTGGCCTCCAGCACGGCCGCCACCGCCTGCTCCACGCCCGCCAGCTGCGTCACATCCACGGCCAGCGCCAGATGGCGGCCGGGTTCCGCCAGGCTGGCGGCCGCCCTGTCCACGGCCTGCCGTTCCAGGTCCATCAGGGCGACGCGCGCACCGCCTTCGGCGAATTGCCGGGCAATCGCCAGCCCGATGCCGCCGGCGCCGCCCGTGACCAGGGCCGTGCGGCCGTCAAAGCCCTTCTCCAGGCTGGCGGTGCTCATTTGCGCACCTTCTGGAGAAAGGCATCGGCATTGGCCGGCACGATGGCGGTCCAGGGCACCTCGTAGGATTTGGCCGTGCCATCGCCCCAGGGCATGGCCTGGGCATACTCGCCCCACACCGCCGAGCGCGGCTGGTAGGACGGGCCGACAAGGTGGCGCAGCAACACGTCCAGCGCGCCCTGCGCCTGGGCCTGGGCATCCTGGAAGTTGGTGGTCATCTCGCCGCGCTTGACGGCATTGATGGCGGCGGCCACGCCGTCCACGCCCACCACCGGGATGGTCTTGATGTCGATGCCCTTGGTCTTGATGGCCTGCACCGCGCCCAGGGCCTCGTCGTCGTTCTGGGCGATCACGCCCTGGATCTGGCCCGGGAATGCGGTCAGCCAGTTCTCCATCAGGCCCATGGATTCGGCGCGCGACCAGTTGGCGGTCTTGCGCGCCAGCACCTTCACGTCCTTGTGGCGGGCCAGCACCTCGTCATTGCCGCGCGCCCGCTCGATCTGTGCCGACTGGCCTATGGGCCCCTCGATGACGACGATATTGCCCTTGCCGCCGATGGCCTTCATCAGTGCCTCGGCCTGCATGCGGCCGGCCACCACATCGTCGTTGCCCACGTAGGAAGTCAGCACATCGCCCTGCACGCGCGTGTTGGAGCCCACCACAGGAATGCCGGCCTTCACCGCCTTCTGCACGGGCGCCGCGCCTGCCTTCAGGTCGATGGGCACGAACAGGATGCCGTCGTACTTCTGCGTGATCATGGTGTCGAACTGGTTGCTCTGCGTCAGAGCGTCGTAGTTGCCGTCGAACACGGTGATCTGCACCGTGCCGTCCTTCACGGCCGGATGCGCCTTCAGCTCCTTGGTCCACATCTGCATGAACTCGCCCTTGAGCCCGTAGACGGCCGCGCCTATGCGGTAGGGCTTGGCCGGTGCCGGTGCCGGTGCCGGTGCCTGGGCCTGCGCCAGCGGCGCCGCCAGGAACAGCGCGCTCGCGAGCGCGGCGGTGAAGCGGATCAAATGCATGGTCATGTCTCCTGTCTGTTGGGAAGGGCAAGAAAAAAGCGGCCCGGGACGGCGCCCGGCCTCAGGATGCGAGGTGCATGAGCTCCTCCTGCGTCGCGCCATGGCCGGCCAGCACCCGGGCGAGCCGGCCCTTGCGGAAGATGGCGATGCGGTCGCTCAGCTCCAGCAGTTCCGGCGCCTCGGAGGACACCACCACCACGGCATGGCCCTGCGCGGCAAACGAGGCCAGGAAGGCATACACCTCGCGCTTGGCGCCCTCGTCGATGCCGCGCGTGGGCTCGTCGCACAGCAGGCAGACCGGGTGGGTGGCCATGCAGCGCGCCAGCACCACCTTCTGCTGGTTGCCGCCGCTCAGGCCCGAGACGGGCATGGCCGGGCTGGCCAGCTTCACGCGCAGGCGCTGCAGCAGGCCGCCGACCAGCAAGCGCTCGGCCACGCCATCCACCACGCCGGCGCGGTGCAGGCCCGGCAAGGCCGACAGGCTGGTGTTGAAGCCCACCGAAGAGCACGGCACCAGCCCCGTCGCCTTGCGGTCCTCGGTCACCAGGGCCAGGCCCGCCTTGATCGAGGCCGCCGGATGGCCGCGCGGCAAGGGTTTTCCGCCCAGGCTCGCCTGCCCCTGTTCGGCGCGCGTGAGGCCGTACAGGCAGTTGAGGAATTCGCTGCGGCCCGATCCCATCAGTCCGTAGATGCCCAGCACCTCGCCGGGGGCGACGTCCAGGCTGATGTCCTCGAACTCGCCCCGGCGCGTGAGTCCCTGCACCGACAGCAGCGGCTCGCCCGGCGCCGCGGCCCTGCGCTCGCTGGCGGCAGCGCGGACCTCCCGGCCGACGATGAGCTTCACCAGCTGCCGCCGGTCGATGTCGGCCAGCGCGCCGGTCTGCACGAAGCCGCCGTCGCGGAACACCGTGTAGCTGTCGGCAATGGTGAAGATCTCCGTCAGGCGGTGCGACACGTAGAGGATGCCGGCGCCCTGCGCGGTCACGCGGCGTATCGCGTCGAAGAGGATGGCGGTCTCGCTTTCGCCAATGGCCGAGGTGGGCTCGTCCATGATGATCAGCTCGCTTTGCCGGCTCAGGGCCTTGGCGATCTCCACCAGCTGGGTCTGGGCCAGGCTCAGCCGCCCCATGGGCGCACCGGCGTCGATATCGAACCCCAGTTGCCGCAGCAGAGCGTCCGCCTGCCGCAGCAGCGCGCCATGGTCGACCACCGGGCCGAACCTGCGCGGCTCGCGGCCCAGGAGGATGTTCTCCGCCACGCTCATGCCGGGAATCGGCGACAGTTCCTGCGTGATGATGGAGATGCGCTGCGCCAGTGCCTCGTGCGGCGTGGCGAAATCCACCGGCCGGCCCTTGAGCAGTATCTCGCCGGCATCGCGCCGCAACAGGCCCATCACGATGTTCAGGAAGGTGGATTTGCCTGCGCCATTGCCGCCGCACAGCGCGTGCACGCTGCCGGCCTGCAGCTCAAGGCAGCCGTTGCGCAGCGCAGGCACGCCGCCGAAGCTCTTGGCCACCCCGCGCGCCTGCAGCAGTGCGGCGCCCATGGTCACACGCCCTGCCCGCGCACGGCAGCGGCTGCCTGCGAGCGTTCGAAGCCGGTGATGGCGTCCACCTTCAGTGCCGAGCTGCCGCCATCGAAGCGCGATGCGAGGAAGCGGTCCACGATGGCCTTGGCCAGCTCCACCCCGATCACGCGCGAGCCCAGCGTGATGATCTGCGCGTCGTTGCTGCGGCTGGCGCGCTCGGCCGAATAGGTGTCATGCGCCTGCGCGGCGCGGATGCCTGCCACCTTGTTGGCGGCAATGGCCATGCCGATGCCCGTGCCGCACAGGAGAACGCCGCGCTCATGGCGGCCCTGGACGATGGCCTGCGCCACCGCGATGCCGATGTCGGGGTAGAGCACCGGCTCGCCGTCGTGCGTGCCGAAGTCGGCCACTTCGTGGCCCTGGGCCAGCAGATGCTGCCTCACGGCGTTCTTGAGATCGCAGGCGGCTTCGTCGCAGCCGATGGCCAGCTTCATGGCGTCCCTTTCATTACAAAAGACCATCACATGATCATCTGATCAATATTTTTTGAGAGTCTTCTCAATCAGAGAGCGGTTGTCAAACTACGGAATCTATGCATCCCGGCAAGATGAAGACATAACCTGTTGAATTTTTTCAGAAATTTACCAGGCACTATCGTTTTCCCTTGGCTATCGGATAGCAAAAAGGCATTGACATTCCAATTTCGCCGAATCAAAAATGACCATCCAGTGATCATATGAACATTCTTCAGCACGCCCGCCGGCAGCGCATCTGGAGGAGACAAAGGCATGACGACAAACCGCGTGATCAACGACCCCGACCGGGTGGTGGAGGACATGCTCCAGGGATGGATCGCCGCCCATGGCGACACCCTGCGCATCGACGCCGGCAATGCCCGGGTCGTGCGCCGGCATGACGCTCCGCGCAGGGGCAAGGTGGGCATCGTGACGGGCGGCGGGTCGGGTCATGAGCCGGCCTTCCTGGGCTATGTGGGCGCAGGACTGTGCGATGCCGCCGCCGTGGGCGAGGTCTTCTCGTCCCCCACGGCCAGAAGCTTCTACGACGCCATGCGCGCAGCCGATGGCGGCGCCGGCGTGGCCTGCCTGTATGGCAACTACGCGGGCGACAACATGAACGTGGCCATGGCCGTGCGGATGGCGGCAGCCGAAGGCCTTGCGGTCAGGACCGTGGTGGCCAACGACGACGTGCCTTCCGCCGCGCGGGGCGACGAGGCCAGCCGCCGCGGCGTGGCCGGCGAGATCCTGATGTGGAAGGTGGCGGGCGCGCGGGCAGCCAGGGGCGCCAGCCTCGACGAAGTCATCGCCATCGCCCGGCACGCCATGGCCCGTACGCGCAGCATCGGCATCGGCCTGTCGGCATGCACCATTCCCGCCGTGGGCAAGGCCAATTTCCATATCGAGCGCGGCAGCATGGAGGTGGGCATAGGCCATCATGGCGAGCCCGGCATGTCCGTGCACCGCACGGCCACGGCGGCCGATATGGCCGAGCGCATGCTGGACACCCTGCTGCCCGACCTGCCCTTCGCCCCGGGCGACCGCGTGGCCGTGCTGCTGTCCGGCCTGGGCGCCACGCCGCTGATGGAGCAGTACATCCTCTATGGCGAGGTGGCCCGGCGCCTGCGCGAACGCGGCATGCAGGTGGCCTTCCGGCTGGTGGGCAATCTCTTCACCTCGCTGGAGATGATGGGCATCACGCTCACGCTGATGCAGCTGGACGATGCGCTGGAAGCCTGCCTACAGGCGCCCTGCCAGTCAGTCGCCCTCACCCTGGCCGGCGGGCCCGCGCCACAGCCGCAGGACGCCATTCCCTCGCCGCCTTCTGCCCCGGCACGGACGCAGGCGCCGGCGCAGGAACAGGCCGCCCGCCCCCCAGCCGCAAGGCGCACCAGCGAAGGGCCGGCCATCGCGCTCGATGGCGCGGGCGGCATCGTGCGTGAACTGATCACGGCCATCGTCAGCCACCGGGAGTTCCTGAGCGAGATCGACGGCCTGATCGGCGATGGCGATCACGGCATCAACATGGCCAAGGGCTTTTCCGGCTGCGGCGTACGGCTCGATGCCATGGACGCCAGGCAGGCAGCGCAACTGCCTGCGGCGCTGCGGCAGCTGTCCCAGGCGTTGATGGACGATATCGGCGGCTCCATGGGCCCGCTGTACGGCAGATTCTTCCAAGGCTTGGCCGAGGTTCTTGAGCCGGAGCAGGAGATGGATGCCGCCCTGTTCGGCCAGGCGCTGGCGCGGGCCGTTGCCGATGTGCAGGAGATGGGCAAGGCCCGGGTGGGCGACAAGACCCTCATCGACACGCTGGCCCCTGCCCTGCAGGCCTACCGGCAATCGCTGCAGGCCGGCGCCGGTTTCCGCGAGGCGCTGCAGGCCATGGACGCTGCCGCCGAAGCAGGCAAGGAATCCACGCGCCACCTGCAGGCCCGCATCGGGCGATCGGCCCGGCTGGGGCCGCGCTCCATCGGCGTGCTGGACGCGGGCGCCACGTCCTGCTGGCTGATTCTGGGCACCCTGGCGCAGTCGCTGCAGCGGCGGCTGGCCCAAGCCTCGGCCTAGGCCTCAGCGCCTGCGGGCAGCGCCGCGCACCAGCAGCACCAGCAAGGCCACGCTCATGATGGCAAAGCAGATGAAGGACCAGTTGGCGATGGAGCCGCCCAGGAAGCTCCAGTCCACGGCGGCGCAGTCACCCGAGCCACGGAAGATCATGGGCACGGCACGGCTGATGGAGTAGTTCTCGATCATTCCGTAGAAATCGCGGCCGCAGGTGGCGAACTCGGGCGGATACCACTGCAGCCAGCTCTGGCGCGCGGCGACGAAGGCGCCAAAGCCTGCGGCCACCAGCGCCAGCACGCCCCAGCCGATCAGCCAGCCGCGACCGCCGCGCACACTGCCCAGGCCCGTGAAGAGGGCCACGCCGATCAATGCATAGCGCTGCACGATGCACATCGGGCAGGGCTCCAGCCCGACCACATGCTGCAGATACATGCCGAAGGCCAGCATGGCCACGCAGGCCAGGCTGATGAGCGCCAGGATGCGGCGCGGAGCGTTGTCAAACCATTGAAGCATTCTTGTCTTTCGTCACCCGGTTGAATGAAATCAGGGCTGCGGCGCCGGCCCGGCGCTGCAGCCCTGTTCAGCGGGTGCAAGAAACCGTTGCCGCGCCGTCAGATGCCAGCCGCCTCGTCCAGAAACACCTTGGCACGGCGCGGTGTCACCACCAGGGTTTCCCCCTCGCGCAGGGCCATGTCCCTGAACTGCTGCGCAGGAATCTGCGCCTCGATCAGGCCACCCTCTTCGGCATTGTCCGTGCTTTCGGTGCTCTCCGATGGAATAAGTTCCAGGCGCGCAATGGGCCCCACGACGATGGCGCGGGCCAGCTGCACGACGATGCCCGTGGGCCGTCCCTGGACGTCCAGGTTCTGGCCGGGCGAGTAGCGCTCCACCTCCAGATCGTGCGGGCGCACATAGGCGAAGGCCTTGCTGTCGCTGGCGCCCTTGGCGTCGTGGCTGTCCAGCTGGGTGCCGTCGTCCAGGTAGACGCGGCCATCGCTGGCACGGCCCTTGAACAGGTTGACGTCGCCCAGGAAGCCATAGACGAAGGGCGTGGCCGGGTTGTCCCAGACCTGCTGGGGCGTGCCTTCCTGCTCGATGCGGCCCTGGTTGATGACGACCACGCGGTCGGCCACCTCCAGCGCCTCTTCCTGGTCGTGGGTCACGAAGATGGAGGTCACGTGCAGCTCGTCATGCAGGCGGCGCAGCCAGCGGCGCAGCTCCTTGCGCACCTTGGCATCCAGCGCGCCGAAGGGCTCGTCGAGCAGCAGCACCTTGGGCTCCACCGCCAGGGCGCGGGCCAGTGCAATGCGCTGGCGCTGGCCGCCCGACAGCTGGGACGGGAAGCGGTCGGCAATCCAGTCCAGCTGCACCAGCTTGAGCAGGCTCATCACCTTGTCGCGGATCTGGGCCTCGCTGGGGCGCTGGCTGCGCGGCTTCACGCGCAGGCCGAAGGCCACGTTCTCGAACACGGTCATGTGGCGGAACAGCGCGTAGTGCTGGAACACGAAGCCCACGTTGCGCTCGCGCACATGGACGTCGGTGGTGTCTTCGCCGCTGAAGTGGATGCTGCCCACGTCCGGCGTCTCCAGGCCGGCGATGATGCGCAGCAGCGTGGTCTTGCCGCAGCCCGAGGGGCCGAGCAGTGCGATGAGTTCGCCGGACTGGATGTCCAGGCTCACATCGCGCAGGGCCTGGAAATCGCCGAACTGCTTGCTGACGTTGCGTATTTCAATGCTCATGGTCTTGCTCTTGCTTTTTTCTGGTCGGGGCCGGGGTTCAGGACACCTGCGGCACTTGGGATGCCTGGGGAGCCTGGGAAGGCGCCGTGGGACGCTCGGGAGGCAGGTCGGCAGCGGCCTTGGCCTGCTGCTCGGCACGCCACTCGGCCACCGACTTGATGACCAGGGTCACCAGCGCCAGCAGGGCCAGCAGCGAGGCGGCAGCGAAGGCGGCGACGGACTGGTACTCGTTGTAGAGGATCTCCACATGCAGCGGAATGGTGTTGGTCTGGCCGCGGATGTGGCCCGAGACCACCGACACCGCGCCGAACTCGCCCATGGCACGCGCATTGCACAGGATCACGCCGTACAGCAGGCCCCACTTGATGTTGGGCACGGTGACCTTCCAGAAGGTCTGCCAGCCCGTGGCACCCAGCACGATGGCGGCCTGCTCCTCGTCGCTGCCCTGCGCCTGCATCAGCGGGATCAGCTCGCGGGCGATGAAGGGGAAGGTCACGAAGATGGTCGCCAGCACGATGCCGGGCACGGCGAAGATGATCTTGATGTCATGCTCGGCCAGCCAGGGCCCGAGCCAGCCATTGGCGCCGAACACCAGCACGTACATCAGGCCCGCCACCACGGGCGAGATCGAGAACGGCAGGTCGATCAGGGTGATCAGAAAGGCCTTGCCACGGAACTCGAACTTGGCGATGCACCAAGCCGCCGCCACGCCGAACACCAGGTTCACCGGCACGGCGATCAGCGCCGTGATCAGGGTCAGCTTGATGGCCGACCAGGCATCGGGCTCCTGCAGGCCGGCGACATAGGCGTCCCAGCCCTTGCGCAGCGCCTCGGTGAACACGGCGGCCAGCGGCAGCACGAGGAACAGGCCGATGAAGGTCAGCGCAATGCCGGTGAGAAGCCAGCGCACGGCGCGCGGCTCGGTGGTGGTGTGCTTTTCGCGCCGGCCCTTCCTGGGCGCGGTGAGCCTGTACAGCACCACCACGGCCACCAGTACCGCGCCAACGATCTTGAGAAGCAGGGCTTCCTGTGGAGACAACGCCATCATGCCCCTCCCGAATGCTTGCGCTGCCATGCCTGCAGCGCGTTGATGACCAGCAGCATCACGAAGGAGAACAGCAGCATCACCACGGCCACGGCCGTGGCGCCTGCGTAGTCATACTGTTCCAGCTTGCCAATGATGATCAGCGGTGTGATTTCAGAAATCATGGGCATGTTGCCCGCGATGAAGATGACCGATCCGTACTCGCCGATGGCGCGTGCAAAGGCCATGGCAAAGCCCGTGAGCAGCGCGGGCGTGATGGCCGGCAGGATCACCTTGTAGAAGATCTGCCAGCGCGACGCGCCCAGGCTGGTGGCCGCCTCTTCCAGCTCCTTCTCGGAGTCTTCCAGCACCGGCTGCACCGTGCGCACGACAAAGGGCAGGCCGATGAAGATCAGCGCGATGACCACGCCGTTGGGGTTGAAGGCCAGCTGGATGCCGTAGGGCTCCAGGTACTGGCCCACCCAGCCGTTGCCGGCCAGCAAGGCGGTCAGCGAGATGCCGGCCACGGCCGTGGGCAGGGCAAAGGGCAGGTCCACCAGGGCATCGACGATCTTCTTGCCCGGGAACTTGTAGCGCACCAGCACCCAGGCGATCAGCAGGCCGAACACCAGGTTCACGCAGGCCGCCGCGAACGAGGCACCAAAGGTCAGCCGGTACGAGGCCAGCACGCGGGGCGAGGCCACGGCATCCCAGAACTGGGGCCAGGTGAGGGAGAAGGTCTTGAGCAGCAGTGCCGACAACGGGATCAGCACGATCAGGCTCAGATAAAACAGCGTATAGCCCAAGGTCAGCCCGAAGCCGGGCAAAACGCGCTTGGCGCCGCGCCCCTTGCGCGCCGCACCGGACGGTGCGGGCACGGGAGCGTCGGCGCCAGGCCTTGGGCTGGTCGGAACGGCAGACACCATGTTGGATTCCAAATCAGCCAGTGTGGGGAGAGGGCCTCAGGCGGACTGCGCCGCCTGCATGCCTGCTTGCGTGCTTACTTGCCGGGGACGTAGATCTTGTCGAACTGTCCGCCGTCGTTGAAGTGCACCTTCTGGGCCTCGGACAGCGAGCCGAAGTACTTGGCCACGGTGAACTGCTTGATGGGCTTGAATACATCGGCATGCTTCTTGAGCACGGCCTCGGAGCGGGGGCGCAGCGCATGCTGTGCCGCGATTTCCTGGGCCTCGTCGGAGTACAGCCAGGCCAGGTAGTCATGGGCCAACTGGCCCGTGCCCTTCTTGGCCACGGTGCGCTCGACCACGGCCACGGGGTTCTCGGCCACGATGGACACCGAGGGATGGACGGCATCGACCTTGCCCTTGCCGAATTCGCGGTCCACGGAGACCACTTCGGATTCGAACGTGATCAGCACGTCGCCGATGTTGCGCTGCAGGAAGATGCTGGTCGCGTCACGTCCGCCCTTGCCCAGCACGGGCACGTTCTTGTAGAGCTGCTGCACGAACTCGGCGGCCTGCGCGTCGGTGCCGCCCTTCTCGCGCACCGAGCCCCAGGCTGCCAGATAGGCGTAGCGGCCATTGCCGCCGGTCTTGGGATTGACCACCACGACCTTCACGTCGGGACGGATCAGGTCGCTCCAGTCCTTGATGTTCTTGGGATTGCCGTTGCGCACCAGGAACAGCATGGTCGAGGTGGTGGGCGATGCGTCATTGGGGAATTTCTTGGCCCAGTCCTTGGCGACCACGCCGCTGTCGGCCAGGAACTGCACGTCGGTCGTGGTGTTGAAGGTCACCACATCGGCGGCCAGGCCGTCATTGACGGCGCGCGCCTGGGCGCTGGAGCCACCGTGCGATTGGTCCACCTTGATGTCCACGCCCTTGGTCTTCTTGTAGTGGGCGACGAAGGCGGCGTTGTAGTCCTTGTAGAACTCGCGTGCCACGTCGTACGAAACGTTGAGCAGCTGGTTCTGCGCCGATACCGTTCCCGCGGCGGCCAGTGCCAGGGTGGCCAACAAAGTCTTGAGCTTCAAAGAATGCATGGTTCGCTGCCTTTTATTGGTGGACATCTCTGCGATGTATTCACAGACAGTCACATTGTGCGAACACTGGCTTAAAACTCAAAAGAATATATTTTTGTTTGTTAATGGCCTGCTTCCATATAAAGAACCTGCCCTGCCTGCTGCCACCGCCCGCCCCTCACAGTCCGGCAGCCCATGGCGCGCCAGCGCCTGCCGAGACGGATGCATGCGCAGCCGCCGCACGTGGAGAACGCGGCGGGCGCGGCGAACGCGGCGGGCGCACGACGGGCCGGGGCTGGGCCGGCTGCCAGCTGTCGCCCTGCATCAGCGACTGCAGCAGCGCCAGGCCCAGGGGCCAGTCGCCAAAGCCTGATTCGACATTGATGTGCCCCGCGTTCTGCAGCCGCACGAACTCGCTTCCCCAGGCCCGCGCATAGGCGCCGGCCCGGCGGATCGGACAGTAGGGGTCGTTGCTGCTGGCCACCAGCACGCTGCGGTAGGGCAGCGGCGCATAGGGCACGGGTGCAAAGTCGGCCAGCTGGGCCCGGCGCTCGGGATCGGCCGGCGCCACCAGCAGCGCGCCCCGCACGCGGGCGCTGGCCTCGGGGCCCAGGTGCGCGGCCGTGATGCAGCCCAGGCTGTGGGCAGCCAGCACCACGGGCTCGGGCCGGGACAGCACCAGTTGCTCCAGCGCGGCCACCCACGGATCGCGGTGGGGCACCAGCCAGTCGTCCTGCTCCACGCGCTCGGCATGCGGCAGCTGCTGCGCCCACAGGCTTTGCCAGTGGTCAGGACCGGAGTTGCGCCAGCCGGGCACGATGATGATGCGGTGGGGATTCATGGGTTCTCCTGGACTGCCCATTGCTGGACATGGGCCCCGATTGTGGAGAACACCGCCAACTATCCCAACGAACGTTTTGTTGTTTCCTTATGGCGGGGCGAGGTGCAACCCAACCCTAGCGTGCCGCCGGCTCGCGCGTGGCGTGGCTGTTGCGCCCCGGCACGGTCTCTCCCAGGAAGTCCAGGAAATGCCGCACGGCCGGCGCCAGGCCGCGCCGCGAGGGAAAGACCGCGTGCACGATGCCCTGGGGCGGCTCCCAGCCCGGCAGCAGGTGCACGAGCCGGCCTTCGGCCAGTTCCTCGTGGCACATGTAGTCGGGCAGCCAGCACATGCCGCTGCCGGCCAGCGCTGCGAATTTCAGCGTGAGCAGGTCATCCACCACATAGCGCGGCTGCAGTTGCAGGCGCTGCTCGCGGCCTTCGGGGCCGACCAGCAGCAGGCTGGACTGGCCGTCCACCGCCGACATGGCCATGCTGTCCAGGTGCTGCAGGTCGGCCAGAGCGCGTGGCGTGCCCTGGCGCTCCAGCAGTTCCGGGCTGGCCACGAGGATCTGGCGCGCCACGTCCAACCGCTTGACGACCATGGAGCCGCTGTCCTCCAGGCTGGGGCGCACGCGCAGCGCCACGTCGATGCCCTCCTCCACCAGGTTCACCGGCCGGTTGGTCACCTGCATCTCCACATGCACCAGCGGGCAGCGCTGCAGGAACTGGGGCATGAGCTCGCCCAGCACGGTCTGGGCCAGGGTCACGGGGCAGCTCACGCGGATGGTGCCGCGCGGCTCGGTCTGCACCTCGGCCACGGTGTCGGCGGCGGCCAGGGCCGCATCGCGCATGGCCTGGCAGTGCCGCAGATAGGCCTCGCCCACCTGGGTCAGCGAAAGCTTGCGCGTGGTGCGCTGCAGCAGGCGCACGCCCAGCCGCGCCTCGAGCTCGGCCACGCGCCGCGACAGCCGCGACTTGGGTATGCCCAGAGCCCGCCCGGCAGAGGCAAAGCCGCCGCGCTCCACCACCTCGGCGAAGTACAGCATGTCGTTGAGATCCATCATGTCGCGCGTCCCTCCCCTGTGCTCATTGGATGCAAATTCAGGACAATCTATCGCAATTTCGGCGGCTTATCAAAGACTCTGTCCAAATTCACAATTGATCCCATCGTCGGCCCTGCAAGCTTTCCCGAACGGCCGATCCCAACCGATACCTCCCAGGAGCTTTTTCATGCAAGTGCTGCACATCGACTCTTCCATCACCGGCGCCGCTTCGGTGTCCCGCCAGCTGACCGCCCAGACCGTGGCAGCCCTGGTGGCCGCCAATCCCGGCGCCAAGGTCGAATACCTGGATCTGGCCGTGAACGCCCCCGACCACCTGAACGCGGTGTCCATGGGCTTTCGCACCGGCCAGGCCGCCACCACGGAAGCCGAGCGCGCACAGAACGCCATCTCCGAGGCCCTGGTGAGCCAGTTCCTGGCAGCCGATGTGGTCGTGGTCGGCGCCCCCTTCTACAACTTCACCATCTCCAGCCAGCTCAAGGCCTGGATCGACCGCATCGCCCAGGGCGGCCGCACCTTCCGCTACACCGCAGCCGGCCCCGAAGGCCTGGCCAAGGGCAAGAAGGTCATCGTGGCCTCCACGCGTGGCGGTGTGTACTCCACCAGCGAAATGGGCCAGGCCCTGGAGCACCAGGAAAGCTACCTGAAGACGGTGTTCGGCTTCCTGGGCATCACCGATGTGAGCATCGTGCGCGCCGAAGGCGTGGCCATGGGCGATGAATCCAAGGCCAAGGCCCTGGAGTCGGCCCGCAGCGACATCGTGCGTGCAGCGGCTGCGGCCGCCAATCAGGAAGCCGCATTGGCTGCCTGATGCCCAATTGCAGCCCGCAGGGGCTGCCTGCTCAATGAATGGACAAGCGCCTGGGTTCCGGCCCAGGCGCTTTTGCTTTTGGAGAGGCACGACAGCGGCCGTGCCGGGCCGTCCGGAATGCTCCCAATGGACTGAGGCGAACAAAAGAGGTATCCGCCCCTGCGCCTCCTTTGAAAAATGCAATGCGCAATGGGCTTTCGCAGACACACGAAGCTGTTAGGCTGAACCATTACCGCCTATTCGCGGCTTTGTCCGACACGAACCGTCTGCGTTTCAGAAAGACGGCGGGCCTGCCGATATCCAGGCAGCCTTATTGCATTCATTGCCTTCCATCCATGCCAGCCACAAGTCCCCGCCCCCACGCACGGCCACGCGGCCCTGTCCATGTCCATGCACGCCCGCCGTCCGATGAAAACCTGGTCATCACGGTGATCGCCGTCTCCTTGCTGGCGATTACGGTGGTGGGCATCGGCGTCTACCAGTTCATGCAATACCAGCGCGAGCAGGACCAGGAGCAGCTCAATTCCCGCGTTTACCGCAGCTATGTGCGCAACACCGACGAAGCGCCTGCGCCCGAGGAGCCTGCGCAGGCCGCAGTGGCGCCTGCACCCGCCAGGCCCAGCCAGCAGCAGCTGAACCAGGAGATGACGCGCAAGCTGCTGGCCCATCCCGGTGTGACGCCCGGCGCCGGCTTCTCTGCGCCCGGCGTCAAATCGACGGGCGTGGTGATCATCGACGCCATCGACCAGGCCCAGGCGCGCGAGAAGGCATCGTCCACTGCGCGCCCCGCTGCAGCGATTGCAAATCCATCTCCCGCTTCCTGAGCTCTGCACCCACAGGCCCCACAACGCAAAAGCCCGGCATTGCCGGGCTTTTTTTGTGGCTTGAGCGGCCTTGCCGCGCCGTTCACTGGTGCTTGCGCGCCCAGGCAGCGAACTTCTGCAAGAAGCCGTTCACGAAGTCACGGCTGCCGGCACCGATGGAGCCGTCTTCGGCAAACAGGCCATCCTTGGCCTGGATGAAGATCTCGGGCTGGGCCAGCGTGGGCATGTCCAGGTAGGCCAGCACATTGCGCAGGTGCTGCTGCGCAAGTGCCGTGCCGATGGCGCCCACGGAGACACCGGCTACGGCAGCAGGCTTGCCGGCCCAGACGCTCTTGCCGTAGGGGCGCGATCCCTGGTCCAGCGCATTCTTGAGCACGCCGGGAATCGAGCGGTTGTACTCGGGCGTCAGGAACAGCACGGCCTGCGCCGACTGGATCTGTGCGCGGAAGGCCTTGACCGGCTCGGCTTCGTTGCCGTCATGGTCCTGGTTGTACAGCGGCAGGTTGCCGATGGCGACCTGCTCGAAGACCAGGCCTTCGGGCGCCAGGCGCGCAATGGCGTCGGCGAATTTGCGGTTGAAGGAATCCTTGCGCAGGCTGCCCACGATGACAGCGACCTTGATCTGGCTCATGTATTGCTCCTGGGGGAAGTGGGGGGAAAGCGGGCGGGAAACGGGCGGGAGGCCCACCTCCCGCAAGCAGCCATTATGTGGCCGCCTTCAGCAGGCTTACTGTAGGAAAGAGGGCTTGGCGTAGCCCTGGAACTTGCTGTCCACCACGGCCTTGAATTCCGCCGAGCGGTAGACCTCGGCCAGGTCCTTGGCCCATGCCGTGCCCTGGTCCTTCTTCTTGATGGCCACCACGTTCAGGTAGTGGTCGGGGGTCTTTTCCAGCGAGACGGCCTCGGTCAGCTTCAGGCCCGAGGAGATGGCGAAGTTGCCGTTGATGATGGCGTACTCGGTGTCGCCCAGCGAACGCGGCAGCTGCGCTGCTTCCAGCGGGATGAACTTGAGCTTGCGCGGATTCTCGGCCAGGTCCTTTTCGGACACGCGCAGCGGATCGATGCCAGGCTTGGCCTTGATCAGCCCGGCCTGCTCCAGCAGCACCAGCGCGCGTGCCAGGTTGCTGGGGTCGTTGGGCAGGGTCACGCGGTCGCCTTCCTTGGCCTCGGCCAGGGTCTTGCGGGTCTTGGAATACACGCCCAGCGGTGCGATCGGGCCTTGCACCAGTTCCACCAGGTCCAGCTTCTGGTCGGCCGCGAACTTCTGCAGGTAGACGCGGTGCTGGAAGAAGTTGGCGTCCAGCGAGCCCTGGGCCAGCGCCAGGTTGGGCTGGACGTAGTCGTTGAACTCCACCAGCTTGACCTGGTAGCCCTTCTTTTGCAGCAGCGGCACGATGCCCTGCTTGAGCTGGTCGATGTTGGAGCCGGCCGTGCCGCCGATCACCAGCTGCTTCTTGTCGGCCTGCGCGTGGGCGGGCAGCGCCAGCACGCTGGCAGCGGCAAGGATGGCGGCCGAGGCCAGCAGATGGCGGCGCACGAAGGAAAGGGATGCAGTCATGTCGGAATCCTTTTTTTGGGAGAAAGCGGGAAGAAAGCGGGTCTGGACAGCGCGCTCAGCCGCGCTTGTCCAGGCGGCGGGCCGCCGTGTTGCCCACGAACTGGATGACCTGGACCATGGCCACGAGGATGGTCACGGTGAGCACCATCACATCGGTCTGGAAACGGTAGTAGCCGTAGCGGATGGCCAGGTCGCCGATGCCGCCGCCGCCCACCACGCCGGCAATGGCCGAGTACGACAGAAAGCTCACGGCCAGCACGGTCAGCGCCAGCACCAGGCCAGAGCGCGCCTCGACGATGAGCACGCGCCAGACGATCTGCAGTTCCGAGGCGCCCATGGCGTGCGCGGCCTCGATCACGCCGCGCGGCACATCGCGCAGGCACTGGTCCACCAGGCGCGCCAGGTAGGGAATGGCCGCCACGGACAGCGGCACGGCCGCGGCCAGCGGGCCGATGGAGGTGCCGGCCAGCCAGCGCGTGAAGGGCACCAGGGCGACCAGCAAGATGATGAAGGGGAAGGACCGCACGGTGTTGACCGTCCAGTTCAGCACGGCGAAGGCCGGGCGGTTGTCCAGCGACTGGCCGGGGCCCAGCAGGAACAGCAGCACGCCCAGCGGACCGCCGATCAGCACGGCGGCCGACAGGCCGATGCCCAGCATCAAAAGGGTCTGGCCCATGGCCAGCCACAGCTCGGGCAGGATTTCGACGATGTTTTCAGACATGGGAAGGCGGAATCGAAAAGAAGGGGAAAACGGGACGGGGAGAAAGCCCCATCAGTGCTCGGAGCCGCCCACGGCGCGCAGCACCACGGGACGGGTGGCGCCGCGTTCGCGCAGGGCCTTGTCGGCGCGCTCCACGCGCAGGGCCTCGAGCTCGCTGCCCAGCAGCGTGGCGCGCTGCGGCGCCTCGTAGGCGCGACCCTGCGGCAACGCGGGCAGCGTGAAACGTTCGGCCACCTGGCCCTGTTCGATGATGGCCACCTCGCTGCACAGCGCATCGACCACGGCCAGTTCGTGCGTGACGATGACGATGGTCACGCCCAGGCGGCTGTTGATGTCGGCCAGCGTGGCCAGGATGGAGCGCGTGGTCTCGCTGTCCAGCGCCGAAGTGGGCTCGTCGCACAGCAGCACCTGCGGGCGCGGCGCCAGGGCGCGCGCAATCGCCACGCGCTGCTTCTGGCCGCCCGACAGCTGGGCAGGATGGCTGGCCGCCTTGTCGGTCAGGCCGACGATGTCCAGGCACTCGCGCACGCGCTGCTCGATCTGGGCACGCGAATGGCCTCCGTGGATGCGCAGCGGGAAGGCCACGTTCTCGAACACGGTGGCGTTCTGCAGCAGGTTGAACTGCTGAAAGATCATGCCGATGTTCTGGCGCGCCTCGCGCAGCGCGCGGCGGCCCAGGTCGGTCAGGCGCTGGCCCGCCACCACCACCTCGCCACTGTCGGGACGCTCCAGCAGGTTGATCAGGCGCAGCAGCGTGGACTTGCCGGCCCCGCTCTTGCCGATGAGGCCGAAGACCGTGCCCTGGCCGATGTCCAGCGATACCGAGCGCACGGCGTCGAAGTGCTTGCCATCGGCTGTTACAAATTTCTTTTGCAGGTCACGCAGGCGGATCAGCGCGTTTTCCGGGGCCAAATGGGCGGTCTGGACGGTCATGGAGTCTCGGTTCGGCAATGAAAACGGTCCTGGGATCGGCAACGGCAGCCTTTGCACCGCCATCTCCAGGCAATGACGCGCAATTTCCGGGCCCCGTGCTGCGCAGTTGGACGCAGTTGCATGCCGATGGACATGCGTTGTCTTGCGTCGTCGCCAAGCACAGGCGAATCCCCGGGATCTGCCGTCATTAGTGTTCTAACGAGTGTGTTGCAAAACGTTGTTCAAACAAAAGAATAAAAAATACGGTGCTTATATCGATTGCCGTCTTTCAGGCCTTGATGTACGGCCTGGACGGCATTGCTAGAATCCGCCCCCGACAGGCCTGTACAACGGCAAGATCCCTTGCGGTTGCGTGCATTACAGGTAAGTGCCCGCTTTCCTCCGCCATGCCCGAAACCTCCAAAACTGCCGACCGTCCTGCCAGCGCCGCCCGCCTGCGCGTGGAAGCCGTGCGCCTGCGGCGCGGCATCACAACAGTCTTTGACGGCCTCGACCTGCGGCTGGACGAGCCGCGCGTGGGCCTCATCGGTGACAACGGCGCCGGCAAGACCAGCCTGTTCCGCCTGCTGTGCGGACTGGATGCGCCCGAGGCCGGGCGCGTGCTGCTGGACGGCACCGAACTGCACGAGGCACGTGCGCAGCGCCCGGGCCAGGTCGGGCTGATGTTCCAGAACCCCGACGACCAGATCATCTTCCCCACCGTGGAGGAAGAGCTGGCCCTGGGCCTGCGCCCCTCGGGCATCTCGCGGCGCGAGGCCACGGAGCGCGCGCGCGCCCTGCTGGCCAGCCGCGGCCTGGCCGACTGGGCACCGCGCGCCGTGGCCGGACTCAGCCAGGGCCAGCGCCAGCAGGTGTGCTGGCTGGCCCTGCTCATTGCCGCGCCGCGCGTGCTGCTGCTGGACGAGCCCTTCGCCAGCCTGGACCTGCCGGGCCAGGCGCGGCTGGCCAGGGACATCGCGGCGGCCGACCAGCAGGTGCTGGTCTCCACCCATGTGCTGGATCACGTGCGCAGCTTCGGCCGCGTGCTCTGGCTGGAGCGCGGCAAGGTGCGCGCAGACGGCCCGGGCCACGCGGTCTGCGCGGCCTATGAAGCCGACGTGGCACGCCGGCTGCAAGCGCAGGACTGACGCAGGAGCCGGCCGCCATGGGAAGCCTCTACAGCGAATACACCAGCTGGCTCCATGCCTGGAGCGCGGGCCGCAAGCTGCTGCTCATGGCGCTGCTGGGCACGGGCCTGTTCCTCATCGATTCACCGTGGCTGCTGGCCCTGGCCGGCGCCGCCTGCGGCCTGCTGTGGCTGTCGCTGGGCCGTGCCACCGAGGGCGCACGGCGGCTCATGCTGTCGGTCACCGTGGCGGCGCTGCTGGTCGCCGGCTTCCATGTGTGGATGCAGCACTACGCCCTGGCCGCCGCCAGCGCGCTGCGCCTGGTCTGCGCCTCCACGCTGGGCATGGCGCTGACCGTGAGCACGCGCCCCAGCGATCTGGTCGATGTGCTGGAGCGGCTGCTGGCGCCGCTGGAGCGCATCGGCATCTCCCCCGAGCAGGTGGCCCTGCAGCTGGCATTGATGCTGCGTTTCACCGAGCATTTCTTTGTGCAGTGGAAGCGCATGGACGATGCACACCGGCTGCGCACGGGCCGCGCGGGCGGCCTGCGCCTGATTGCGCCGCTGACCATCCACATGCTGCAGGCCACGCGCCGCGTGTCCGACGCGCTGTGGGCGCGCCTGGGCCGCTGAGGCCTGCCCGGCCCTGCCCCATTTCCCGACCGATCCATGCGCAAGAGCCTTGCGAGAACCTTCCGAGAACCGTCCATGACCGCCCCCTCCACCGTCTCACGCGCCTCCGCGCGCTCCATGGCCCAGGTCTCGCTGTTTGCGGCGCTGATGGCCGTCATGGGCCTGATTCCCAAGATCGACCTGCCGCTGGGCGTGCCCATCACCATCCAGTCGCTGGGCGTGATGCTGGCCGGCGTGATGCTCGGCCCCTGGCGCGGCATGCAGTCCATGCTGCTGTTCCTCGCGGCCGTGGCCGTGGGCCTGCCGCTGCTGTCGGGCGGGCGCGGCGGCATTGCCGTCTTCATGGCACCCTCGGCCGGCTACCTGCTGGGCTACCCGCTGGCGGCCTGCATTGCCGGCCTGGTCATGCGTGCGCTGCCCCAGGGATCACCCCGGCGCGCGGCGTTCAGCGCCTTTGCGGCCTCGGCGCTGGGCGGGCTGGCGGCCCTGCATGCCTTTGGCGTGCTGGGCCTCATGGTCATGGCCAAGCTCAGTCTGTCGCAGGCCTTCATGGCCACCTTGCTGTTCGTGCCCGGCGATCTGGTCAAGTGCGTGCTGTGCGCCCTGGTGGCGCACACGGTGGCGCGCGGCATGCCGGACTGGCCCTTCGGAGGCCGCCAGCATGGTTGAGCGGTCCGCGCCCCATCCGCTGGCCGCGCCGCTGCAGCATCCATGGACCCTGGTCCATGGCCCGCTGGAGCATTGGGCCCGGCAGCGCCCCGATGCGATGGCTCTGCAAAGCGAGGCGGGCCAATGGAGCTTTGCCGCGCTGCATGCCGCCGTGCTGCAGCGCTCGGCCGCGCTGGTGGCCGGCCAGGCGCCAGAGATGCTGCTGCTGGACACGGGCGGCAGCGCCAGCACCGTGGATGCCATCGTCGATTTCCTCGCCATCCTGAACAGCGGACGCTGCGCCGCCGTGGCAGACCCCGATTGGCCAGCGGCCGTACGCCAGCGCATCGAAGGCTGGCTGCCCACCGCGCCCAGCCCGCTGGCCGAGGCCACGGCCACCTGCGCCTTCTACACCGGCTTCACCTCGGGCAGCACCGGACTGCCCAAGGGCTTCATGCGCCACCATCGTTCGTGGACAGAGAGCTTTCGCGTCTGCCTGCAGGACTTCGGCGCCGTGGCCGCGCAGCGCACCATGGCGCCCGGGCGCATCTCGCATTCGCTGTTCCTGTTCGGCGTGATGCAGGGCCTGTGGTGCGGCGAAGGCGCCGTGGTGCAGGAGCGGTTCTCGGCGGCGCGCTGCCTGGCCTCGCTGGCGCGCGGCGAGGCGCCCTGCCTGGTCGCCGTGCCCAGCCAGTTGCTGCTGATGCTGCAATGGGCCGCGCACCGCGCGCTGGCGCCCATCCCCGAGGTGGAGCTGATCATGATCAGCGGCGCGCGCTGGATGCGCGCCCAGACCCCGGCCCTGCGCGCGCTGTTTCCGCGCGCACGCATCATCGAGTTCTACGGCGCCTCGGAGGCCAGCTTCATCGCCTGGATGGAGGCCGACGAACAGGCCCCGCCCCAGGCCGTGGGCCGGCCCTTCAGCAATGTGCAGCTGCAGATCCGCCCCGCCACGCAGCAGCCAGGCGACCAGCCCCTGCAGCCGGGCGAGGACGGCCTGATCTACATGCGCAGCCCCATGCTGTTCATGGACTATGTGGGCGAGGCCCGCGACGGCACGGCCGCGCTGCGCGACGGCGAATGGCTGTCCGTGCGCGACATGGGCCATATCGATGCCGGCGGCCAGTTGTGCCTGGCCGGGCGCCAGAGCCGCATGCTCGTCACCCAGGGCAAGAACCTGTTCCCCGAGGAAGTCGAGACCCTGCTGGCCGCGCATCCGGGCGTGGCCCAGGTCTCCATCCAAGGCCTGCCCGACGCCCTGCGCGGCATGCAGGTGCACGCCGTCGTGCAATGGCACGGCGCCGCGCCCGCAGGCTCCGCGCAGGCGCTGGCGGCCTGGCTGCGCGACCGGCTGGAAAGCTACAAGCTGCCGCGCCAATGGTGGAACTGCGCCGACTGGCCGCAGACCGCCAGCGGCAAGACCGACCACGGCCGTCTGGCGCGCGCGCTGGCGGCCACTGCCACGGACACTGGCCAGGCACTGCCCGGCGAACCCGCGCTGCTGCCCCTGCCATGAACCCGCAAGACGCCCCCGTCATCCTGGCCTGGGCGCGCAGCCCCGTCGCCCCCGTGGGCGGTGCGCTGCGCGAACTTGCGGCGCACGAACTGGGCGCGCCCGTGCTCCAGGCGCTGCTGGCACAGGCCGGCCTGCCTGCCCGGGCCGTGGATGCCGTGGATGCCGTGGTCTTAGGCAACGCCCTGGGCGCAGGCGGCAACCCGGCCCGCATGCTGGCCCTGGCTGCGGGCCTGCCCGAGCGCTGCGCGGCCCACAGCGTGGATACCCAGTGCTGCTCAGGCCTGGACAGCGTGGCCCTGGCCGCAGGCCTGCTGATGTCGGGCCAGGCCAGCATGGTGGTGGCCGGCGGCGCCGAGGCCTGGAGCCGCGCCCCCATCCGCCAGACACGCCCGCGCCATGCGGACGAGCTGCCCGTCACCTATGACCGCCCCGCCTTCGCTCCCGATCCCGCACGCGACCCGGACCTGCTGCAGTCCGCCGCCGACCATGCGCTGGCCCATGGCATCACCCGCGCCCGGCAGGAGGCCCATGCCATCCACAGCCACGCGCAGGCACTCGCGCACCGCGACCGGCTGGCCCAAGAGATCGTGCCCATGGCCGGGCTGGACCACGACGCCTATCCGCGCGCCTTGGATCCGGCCCGCGTTGCGCGCATGCCCGTGGTCGCCGAAGCAGGTGGCGCCGTTGACGCCCATGCACGCCAGCGCCATGCGCTGAGCACGCCCACCATCTCGCCCAAGGCCGACGGCGCCGCCCTGGTGCTGCTGGCCACGCCGCAGGCCTGTGCGCGCCTGGGCCTGCAGCCACGCGCCCGCTGGGTGGCCAGCGCCTCGCTGGGCCATGCGCCCGAGACGCCGCTGGTCGCCGCCGCGCTGGCCGCCCGGCAGGCGCTGGAACGTGGCGCCGCTGCGCTGCAGCAGCCTTGCCTGACTGCGGCAGAACTCCAGGCCGTGGAGCTGCACGATGCCTTCGCCGTGCAGGCCCTGGCGTTTGCCGAAACCCTGGGCCTGCCGCTGCAGCAGCTCAACACCGGCGGCGGTGGCCTGGCGCGCGGCCATCCCATAGGCGCATCGGGCGCGGTTGCGCTGGTGCGCATGCTCACCGACCTGCACCGGGCGCCAGCAGCCCACAGACCGGCCCTGGGCCTGGCCGCCATTGCCGGTGCCGGCGGCATAGGCGCGGCCTGCCTGGTGCAGGCGCTTTGAACCCATGGACTCCGCATTTCCCATGTCCGCCCACCCACCGTCCGACACCCTTCCCTTTGGCGATGCGCATGAGGCCCTGGTGCACGCGCGCCGCTCCGTACGCGCCTTCCGGCCCGATCCCGTACCGGACGCGCTGCTGCACCAGTTGCTGCAATCGGCCCGCCGGGCGCCCAGCGGCGGCAACCTGCAGCCCGGCCAGTTCATCCAGGTTCGCGGCAGCCTGCGCGGCGTACTCACGCAGGCGCTGCTGGCCGACTGGCAAGGCGGAGCACCTGAGCGCGAGGACTACGGCTACTTCCCCCGCCCCATGCCCATGGCGCTGCGCAAGCGGCAGGTGGCATCGGCCCAGGCCCTGTACAGCGCCCTGGGCGTGGCCCGCGAGGACCGCGCAGGGCGCGACGCGCAGTTCGGGCGCAACTACCGCTTCTTCGATGCGCCCGTGGCCCTGGTCGTGAGCATCGACGCCCGCTTCGGCGCAGGCGGCTACATGGACCTGGGCATGACCCTGTACGGCCTGCAAATGGCCGCAGCCGCCCAGGGCCTTGGCAGCTGCGCCATCGGCGCCCTGGCCTCCTACCCCGACACCGTGCGCCGCGTGCTCGACCTTGCGCCCAGCGAGCACATCGTCTGCGGCCTGGCCCTGGGCTGGCCCGACGAAACCGCCCCCATCAACCGCACCCAGACCACCCGCGCACCGCTGACCGAATACTTCAGAGTGCTGGGGGAATGAAAAAAAGCTGCCAATGGCAGCTTTTGCAATTCAGCGCTCGCTCGCACTGAATACAGCGACCGAAACCGGCGCAGCCCAACTCAGGGACGCCGAGCAAGAGCCGCCTCGCGGCGGGGGCGCCTAGCCGAGGGCGTCGTCCCCCTCCCCTGCGAAGCAGGTAGAGAGGCGCCGTGCCACAGGGGAAAGGCGCGTCAGCGCCTCAGGGGGTGCGTTCTTCAGAATGCAGGGATCACCGATCCCTTGAACTGCACATCGATGAACTGGCGCACTTCATCGGAGTGGTAGGCCTTGATCAGCTGCGCCACCCAGGGCTTGGCCTTGTCGGCATCGCGCGTGACCAAGATGTTCACATAGGGGTTCTTGGCGTTTTCCTGCGCGATGGCGTCGGTCTTGGGGTTCAGGCCGGCAGAGATCGCGAAGTTGGTATTGATGGCCGAGGCGTCCAGGTCATCCAGCGAGCGTGGCAGCTGGGCTGCGTCCAGTTCCACGAAGCGCAGCTTCTTGGGGTTGGAGACCACGTCCAGCGGCGTGGCCTTCAGGCCCGCGCTTTCCTTGAGCTTGATCAGGCCCTGCGCCTGCAGCAGCAGCAGCACGCGGCCGCCGTTGGTGGGGTCGTTGGGGATGCCGAACTTGGCGCCCTGGGACAGGTCGGCCAGCTGCTTGATCTTCTTGGAATAGATGCCGATGGGGAAATTCACCGTGTCGGCCACCCAGCCGATCTTGTAGCCGCGGTCGCGCACCTGGGCGTCGAGGTAGGGGCGGTGCTGGTAGCTGTTGGCGTCCAGGTCACCGGCAGACAGCGCGGCATTGGGCTGCACGTAGTCGCCGAATTCCACGATCTGGATCTTCAGGCCGTTCTTTTCGGCGACCTTCTTGACCTGTTCCATGATCTGGGCGTGCGGGCCGGCCGTGACGCCGACCTTGATGGGCTTGTCCTGCGCCTGCGCGGGCATGGCCAGCAGGGTCATGGCTGCGGTGCCGGCAATCGCGGCGGCCGTGAGCGTGCGGCGGAGGAAATGGCGCTTGGTGGGCATGGATGCGGTTCCTTGTAACCTGTCAAAAACACAGGCGCACACTGTAGCGCCAACACGGAGCGCGGCGGCCATACCGGCGCACTGCGGCTAGACAGTTTTCTCAGTAGCTCACAACCGGCGCCGCAGCGCGGGCGTCAGCGGTCCTGGAACTCGGGCGTTGCCATCACCTGGTGGGCCACGACGTCCAGCACAGGGTGGGGTTGTTCCTGGCGGTCTATCCAGACCTTGGGCGTGAAGCTGCCGCGCAGCGCCACGGCATCGCCTTCGATCAGATTGCGCAGCACCTCGCAGGCCTGGGCATCGAATGCAACCACGTTGACCGGGATGGAGGTGCCATCGGATGCCTCGGAACGCACGCGGGCCACCATGAAGGGGCGCCGATTGCGGTCGCTGCGGTGTTCGGGCGTACCGGTGAGTCTGCCGGTAATCAGTCCATCCATCATGTGCGAGACCAGGAAGAAATCGTCAGTTACAAAAGACGCCATTGTAGGTGCAGGTTTTACGTGTCCAGACCGGGACGCGCATCTTCACGGTGCATGGACTTTTTCCGCTGACGGCCCTCGCCATCCGTGATGGATGTGCCCTGCATCGCCTGTTTGGCCGTGGGGCAAAATCGCACGCAGAATCAGGCGCAGAAAAGCAAAAAGCTCCTGACGTTTCCGTCAGGAGCTTTGCGTTGTGGTCGGCGTGGCGGGATTCGAACTCGCGACCCCTTGCACCCCATGCAAGTGCGCTACCAGGCTGCGCTACACGCCGAAGCATTGAATTATAGGGACTAAAAACAGGCCTTCAGGGAAAACGCAGAGATTTTTCAAAAATGTCTGCAAATTCCTGAAATGGCGACGATCAGCCCCCCGTCTTCTCACCCCTGATGCGTCGCGCGCACGTGGTCCAGCAAAGCCTCCAACGGATGGCGCAGCTGGCGCGCAGACAGCCGCTTGACCTGGCTGCGGCAGGAGTAGCCGGTGGCCAGCGGCTCGCCCAGGTTCTGCTTGCTCTCGATCTGCTTCTCCCACGACTGGGCATAGATGACCTTGGAGGTTTCGAGGTTGCGCGCCTCATGCCCGTAGGTGCCCGACATGCCGCAGCAGCCCGTGGCCTCCACGCTCAGGCGCAGCCCCCGTCGCTCGAAAAGCTGCGTCCACTGCTTGCCGCTGTCGGGCGCGTTGGTCTTTTCAGTGCAGTGCGGCAGCAGCCGGTAGGCCACGCTGGCAACGCTGGTCACTGCCTCGGGCAGCACCTGCAGTAGCCATTCCTGGGGCAGCGCGACCTTCGGCACCTCGCCCATGCCCGGCACCTTGAGGTATTCCTGCCGATAGGCCAGCGTCATGGCCGGATCCAGCCCCACCAGCGCAACGCCGGACTGCGCCAGTTGCGCCAGCTGTGCGGCATTGCGGATGGCCGCCTTGGCAAAGGCGCCCATGAATCCCTGCACATGCAGCGGCTTGCCATTGGGCAGCAGCGGCGCCAGCCAGACCTGGAATCCCAGGCGCGCCGCCAGCTCGATCAGCACCTGCAGCTGGCCGGTCTCGAAGTAGCGGGTAAAGCTGTCCTGCACGATGACCACGCTGCGTGCACGCTGCTCGGGCGTGAGCGCGGCCAGCGCCTGGGCATCGGCCGCGCGCACCTTCCACTGCCGCAAGGTGGCTGCCAGGTCCAGCCGGCTCAGCAGCGGGCCATCGACCATGCCGATGCGACGGCTGAGCACATCGCGCATCCATGGCGAGCCCATCACCCCGTTGTAGAGCGCGGGCATGCGGGCCAGCCACGGCATGGTGAATTCCAGCGAGCCGATCAGGTAGTCACGTACGGGCCTCAGATAGCGGCGGTGGTAGAGCTCCAGGAAGCGCGAGCGGAATTCGGGCACGTTGACCTTGACGGGACACTGCCCGGCGCAGGACTTGCAGGCCAGGCAGCCGGCCATGGCGTCATAGACCTCGTGCGAGAAATCGGCCTCGCCGCGGCGCGCCGCGCGGCTGTTGCGCCAGCGCGCGGCCAGGCTGGACAGGAAGGGCTGGGGCCGCTGCGCGACCTCCAGCACGTTCACGCCGGCCTGCCCCTGCAGGCGCAGCCATTCGCGCATCAGCGAGGCCCGGCCCTTGGGCGAATGCACGCGCTGGCGCGTGGCCTTCCAGGACGGGCACATGGCGTCGTCCGGGTCGAAGTTGTAGCAGGCGCCATTGCCGTTGCAGTGCATGGCCGCGCCATAGCTTTGCCATACGCGCTCGTCGATCTGACGGTCCAGCTCGCCGCGCGTGGTGACGCCGTCCACCTTGAGCAGCAAGGTCTTGCTGGCCGGCGGCGTGGCGATCTTGCCGGGGTTGAGCTGGTTGTGCGGGTCGAAGGCGGCCTTGAGCTGCTGCAGCGAGGGATACAGCTCCCCGAAGAAGGCTGGCACATATTCCGAGCGCAGGCCCTTGCCGTGCTCGCCCCACAGCAGGCCGCCATGACGCTGCGTGAGTTCGGCCACCGCGTCGGAGATGGGGCGCACCAGGGCGGCGTCCACGGGGTTCTTCATGTCCAGAATGGGGCGCACATGCAGCACGCCGGCATCGACGTGACCGAACATGCCGTACTGCAGGCCGTGGCTGTCCAGCAGCGCGCGGAACTCGGCAATGAACTCGGGCAGGTTCTCGGGCGGCACGGCCGTGTCTTCGACAAAGGGCTGGGGCCGCGCCTCGCCCGCCACGTTGCCCAGCAGGCCCACGGCGCGCTTGCGCATGGCATAGACGCGGTGCACCGCTGCATTGCCCGCCGCCAGCGTGTGGCCCAGCCGCTCCACCGAGGCGTCGGCGCCCAGGTGCGCGAGGAAGGCCTGCACGCGGCCATCGACCTCGTGCGGATCGTCGCCGCTGAACTCCACCAGGTTGATGCCCAGCGTGGGGCGCTGCCCGTCCTGCGGGAAGTACTCGGCCACGCTGCTCCAGACGAAGTCCTTCATGGCCAGCAGCAGCACCTTGGAGTCCACCGTCTCGATGGACAGCGGCCGGTGCGCCATCAGCGCGCGCGCATCGCGCAGCGCATCCATGAAGCCCGCATAGCGCACGTTGACCAGGACCGAGTACCGGGGAATGGGCAGCACATTGAGCCGCGCCTCCACCACGAAGCCCAGCGAGCCTTCGGCGCCGCACAGCACGCTGTTGAGGTTGAAGCGCCCGTCGCCTTCGCGCAGATGGGCCAGGTCATAGCCGGTGAGGCAGCGGTTGAGCTTGGGAAACCGCGCCTCGATCAGCCCGGCCTGGTCCTCGCTGATGCGCCGCGCGGTGCGATACACCTTGCCGATGCGCCCGGAGTCCGCGCACATGCGCTCCAGCGCCTCGGCATCCAGCGGCGCGCTGTGCAGGCGCTCGCCGCCGAGCAGCACGAAGTCCAGCGCCAGCACGTGGTCGCGCGTCTTGCCATAGGTGCAGCTGCCCTGCCCGCTGGCATCGGTGTTGATCATCCCGCCGATGGTGGCGCGGTTGGAGGTGGACAGCTCGGGGGCAAAGAACAGTCCATGCGGCCTGAGCGCGGCGTTGAGCTGGTCCTTGACCACGCCAGCCTGCACGCGCACCCAGCGCTGCTCGGCATTGATTTCGAGGATGCCGTTCATGTGCCGCGACAAGTCCATGGTCACGCCATGCGTGAGCGACTGCCCGTTCGTGCCAGTGCCGCCGCCGCGCGGCGTCAGCACCACATCGCGGAATTCGGGCCGCGCCAGCACCTGCGCCGCCCTGGCCACATCCTCGGCGTGACGCGGGTAGATGGCCGCCTGCGGCATGCGCTGGTAGATGGAGTTGTCCGTGGCCAGCACGGTGCGGCTGGCATGGTCCGTGTCCACGTCGCCCTCGAAGCCGGCGGCCTTCAGCGCTTCAAGAAACTCAAGGTATTCGGCAGGCACGGGGGCGCTGGCGTGGGGCAGTGGGGCAATCGACATGGAGGGCACGGTGGAGAGTTCTGTTGCAGGCGGTCAGCCCAGGAAACCCATGCATGCAATACACGATTTCAGGCCAACCATGGCCGCAAGTATCTCTACACTCCTTCTCTGGAACAAACGAAAATTGCTGCCGCAAACACTGCATAAAACTCATGAATTACCGACGCCTGACGCCCTCCATGTCCCTGCTGCTGGTCTTTGAGGCGGCCGCCCGCCACGAAAGCTATGCGCGTGCGGCCGAGGAGCTGTCGCTCAGCCAGAGCGCCATCAGCCGGCAGGTGCAGACACTGGAGGCGCAGCTGGGCATCCGCCTGTTCCGCCGCGAGGGCCGCACGGTGCGCCTGACCGACGTGGGACGCCGCTACTTCATCGACCTGGGCGCCGCCCTGGGCCGCATACGCAGCGCCACCCTGCAGGCCATGTCACGCCAGTCCGGCGGCGGCACGCTCAACCTGGCCACCCTGCCCACCTTCGGCTCCAAATGGCTGCTGCCGCACCTGCACGGTTTCTACCAGGCGCAGCCCGGGGTGACGATGCACATCCACTCGCGCATCGGCGATATCGATTTCGACAGCGCAGAGATAGACGCCGCCATCACCGTGGGCACGGGAGACTGGCCCGGGCTGACCGCCCATCGCCTGTACCACGAGTTTCTGGTGGCGGTGGCCAGCCCGCAGGCGCTGGAGCAGGCCGGGCAGGCAGCAGCCACGCCGGACTGGGCGAGCCAACAGGTGCTGCTCACGGTGGCCAGCAACCGGCAGGCCTGGAGCGAGTGGTTCACGCACTACCGGCTCGATCACCGGCAGATGCGGATAGGGCCGAGCTTCGAGCTGACCTCGCACCTGATACAGGCCGTGCTGGCAGGCATGGGCGTGGGCCTGGTGCCACGGGTGCTGGTGGAAGAGGAGATATCGCGCGGCGAGCTGCACGTGGTGGGAGACGCCATCCCCAGCCAGCGCAGCTACTACCTGGTCTATCCCGAAAGGAACACGACACTGCCTCCGCTGGCAGCCTTCAGGCAATGGCTGCTTGCCACCTGCGCCCAGGGTTGACCCTTGCGCAACGGCCACCGCCCTTCAGCGGTTGGCGGCAACTGGCGGCACAAAGAAAAACGGACCACAGCCAGAAGCTGTGGTCCGTATTCATTGATGGTCGGCGTGGCGGGATTCGAACTCGCGACCCCTTGCACCCCATGCAAGTGCGCTACCAGGCTGCGCTACACGCCGAAGAATTCAATTATATACAGCTTTTTGCTCTCAAATAGAAAGCAGCGCACGAATCTGCAAAAGCTCTTCGCGCACGGCCTCCGGCTCCAGCGGAACGCTGGCCGCGGCATCACCGCCGAGCAGCGGCGCGGCCGCCGGCGCCGACGCCACGACACCGGCCTGCAGCACGGGAACCACGGCAGACCCCGAGGCTTCGCGCAGGCGGTTGCGCGCGCCGTTGATGGTGAAGCCCTGCTCGTAGAGCAGCTCACGGATGCGCCGGATCATCAGCACTTCGTGGTGCTGGTAGTAGCGGCGGTTGCCGCGCCGCTTCATGGGACGCAGTTGGGTGAACTCCTGCTCCCAATAGCGCAGCACATGCGGCTTGACGTCGCACAGATCCGCAACCTCACCGATGGTGAAGTAGCGCTTGGCGGGAATCTGGGGCAGAAGTGAAGCCATGGCAAATGTGGATGAGGTCAGGATGTGCAATGCCGCTGGTGCGCGCACGCCGATCCGGGAAGAAGGCCGAGCCTACTGCACAGCTCGCTTGCAGGCCAGCACCCTGTCGTAAAAACAGCCCATCCACCGCGAGGCAGACAGGCTGACGACAGCTGGGCCACGGCGAGCCGGGCCCCGGGATCGACCCTTCAGGATGCGGAGCCCGCCGTGCCTTCCTGGATCTGCTCCTTGAGCTTGCTGCTCGCATGGAAGGTCACGACGCGGCGCGCCTCGATCGGAATGGCTTCGCCCGTGCGCGGGTTGCGCCCCGGGCGCGGCGCCTTGGTGCGGATCTGGAAGTTGCCGAAGCCCGACAGCTTCACATCCTCGCCCGTCACCAGGCTTTGCGAGATCAGCTCGAAGAACGCATCCACCATTTCCTTGGATTCGCGCTTGTTCAGGCCGATCTCGTCGAACAGCAGGTCCGCCAGCTGCGCCTTGGTCAGCGCGGGCGAATCAAGACTTTCCACCGTCAGTTCCATCACGGGATCTCCTTTCACGGCATGGGCCTTCCATCAGGCGCGCAGGCGCGCGCCCAGGCGTTGCTGCAGCTGCTCGAGCACGGCCTGCACGGCCTGTTCGATCTGCACGTCGGTCAGCGAGCTGTCGTCGTTGCCCAGCGTCAGGCGCACGGCCAGGCTCTTTTCGTCCTGCGCCAGCGCGCCCGGTGCCGCTGTCTCGCCGGCCTTGAGCGCCTTGGGGCGGAACACGTCGAACAGCACGGCGGAGCGCAGCAGGCCGCCGGTCTGGGCAGCTTCCACTGCCTGCATGAGCTGGGCATGCGTGGCCTTTTCGTTCACGACCACGGCAATGTCGCGCTCCACGGCCTGGTGCTTGGCCACGGGCTTGAACACCGGCACCTCGCGCGCCAGCACGGCATCGAGCTCCAGCTCGAACAGCACGGGCGCCTGGGCCAGATCCCACTGCTGGCGCCACTGGGGATGCAGCTCGCCGATGAAGCCGATGGACTGCCCATCGAGCAGCACGCGCGCGCAGCGGCCCGGGTGCATGGCCGGATGCTCGGCCGGCTCGAACACGGGCTTGCGCGGCGCCAGCAGCGCCTCGACGTCGCCCTTGACGTCATAGAAGTCCACCTTGGCTTCGGCGCGGCCCCATTGCAGCTGCTCTCCAGCGCCCCAAGCCAGGCCCGCCACGCGCATGGGCTGATGGAAGCCCTTGACCGTGGTGTCGCTGTCAACAACGCTGTCATCCTTGAGGAAGACACGACCCAGCTCGAACACGCGCACGCGCTCGGCCTTGCGGTCGGCATTGAACTTGAGCACCTGCATCAGCGAGCCGATGAGGCTGGAGCGCATCACGCTGAGCTGGCTTGCGATGGGGTTGAGCAGCTGGACGGGATTGGCGTTGCCGGCCAGATCCTTCTCCCATGCGGCTTCCACAAAGCTGAAGTTGATGGTTTCCTGGTAGCCCAGATCGGCCAGCGCGCGGCGCACGGCGAACTGGCTGCGGCGGTTCTCGGCGCGCAGCTTGGGCGCAATGGGTGCCAGCGGCTTGGTCGTGGGCAGGTTCTCGTAACCCACCATGCGCGCCACTTCCTCGATCAGGTCTTCCTCGATGTTGATGTCGAAGCGGAAGCTGGGCGGCGTGACGGTGAGCACGCCATCGCCCTGCTCCACCGGCAGGCCCAGGCCGGCCAGCGCATCGTGGCACTGCTGCTGCGTGAGCGGCATGCCGATGACCTTGGCCGCACGCGCCACGCGCAGCGTGACGGGCTTGGGCTGGGGCATGCTGGCCTTCTGGTCGTCGATGGGGCCGCAGACGGTCTCGGGCGTGCCGCAGATCTGCAGCACCAGCCCGGTGATGCGCTCGATGTGCTCGACCGTCAGTTCGGGATCGACACCCCGCTCGAAGCGGTGGCCCGCATCGGTGGAGAAGTTGTAGCGGCGCGAACGGCCGGCAATCGACTTGGGCCACCAGAATGCGGCCTCGATGTAGATGTGGCGCGTGTCGTCGGATACGGCCGTGGCGTCGCCGCCCATGATGCCGGCCAGCGACTCGACCTCGCGGTCATCGGCGATCACGCCCACCTGGCCATCCACGGTGACGGTGTTGCCGTTGAGCAGCTTGAGCTGCTCGCCTTCCTTGCCCCAGCGCACCTGCAGGCCGCCGTGGATCTTGTCCAGGTCGAAGATGTGCGAAGGGCGGCCCAGTTCGAACATCACATAGTTGGAGATGTCCACCAGCGGCGCCACGCTGCGCTGGCCGCAGCGCGCCAGGCGATCGACCATCCACTGCGGTGTCTTGGCCTGGGTGTTGACATTGCGCACCACGCGGCCCGAGAAGCGGCCGCACAGGTCGGGCGCCTCGATCTTCACGGCCAGCTTGTCCTGCACGCCCACGGCGGCAGGCGTGAACGACTGGGGCTTGAGCGGCGCGCCGGTCAGCGCAGCCACTTCGCGCGCCACGCCATAGACGCTCAGGCAATGCGCCAGGTTGGGCGTGAGCTTGAGCGTGAACAGCGTGTCATCCAGGTTCAGGTATTCGCGGATGTTCTGGCCCAGGGGCGCGTCCAGCGGCAGCTCCATCAGGCCGCCATGGTCCTCGGACAGCTTGAGCTCGCGTGCCGAGCACAGCATGCCGAAACTCTCCACACCGCGCAGCTTGCCGATCTTGATCAGGAAAGGCTTGCCATCTTCACCGGGCGGCAGCTCGGCGCCCACCGTGGCGCAGGGCACGCGGATGCCCACGCGCGCGTTGGGCGCGCCGCAGACGATGGTCAGCAGCTCGGGTCCGCCCACATCGACCTGGCACACGCGCAGGCGGTCGGCATTGGGATGCTGCTCGGCGGCCTTGATCTCGCCGACGACGATCTTGGTGAACGGCGGCGCCACGGGCTCCAGCTCCTCCACCTCCAGGCCGGCCATGGTCAGGGTGTCGGCCAGTTCTTGGGTGGTCAGCGGCGGATTGCAGAACTCGCGCAGCCAGGATTCGGGAAATTGCATATCAGACTCTTTGGCGTTGGTTCGGTCCGCGCGCCGTGGCGCTGGCGGACTCTTTGGCGAAGGCTTGCAGCCGGATCAGCGGAATTGCGACAGGAAGCGGATATCGCCGTCAAAAAACAGTCGCAGATCGTTGACGCCATAGCGCAGCATGGTCAGGCGGTCAGGCCCCATGCCAAAGGCAAAGCCGATGTACTTTTCGGGGTCCAACCCCATGTTGCGCACCACGTTGGGGTGCACCTGGCCGGAGCCGGCCACTTCCAGCCAGCGGCCGGCCAGCGGGCCGCTCTGGAACTGGATGTCGATCTCGGCGCTGGGCTCGGTGAAGGGGAAGAAGCTGGGGCGGAAGCGCAGCACCAGGTCGTCGCTCTCGAAGAAGGTCTTGCAGAAGTCGGTGAAGACCACCTTCAGGTCCTTGAAGCTGACGTTCTCGCCAATCCACAGGCCTTCGCACTGGTGGAACATGGGCGAATGCGTGGCATCGCTGTCCACGCGGTAGGTGCGGCCCGGCGCGATCACGCGGATCTCGGGCATGCCCTGGCCCGCGTCCAGCCGCTCACGGTATTTCTTGACGTGCTGCACAGCGTGGCGCACCTGCATGGGGCTGGTGTGCGTGCGCAGCAGATTGGGAGCCTGCTCCGTGCCGCCTTCCACGTAGAAGGTGTCGTGCATGGAACGGGCGGGATGGTCTTCCGGCGTGTTCAGTGCGGTGAAGTTGAACCAGTCGGACTCGATCTCGGGGCCCTCGGCCACATCGAAACCCATGGAGCCGAAGATGCCCTCGATGCGCTCCAGCGTCAGCGACACGGGGTGCAAGCCACCCTGCCCGCGGCGGCGGCCCGGCAGCGTCACATCCAGCACCTCGGCCTTGAGGTGGGCCTGCAGTTCTGCATCGGCCAGGGCCTTGCGGCGCGCGGTCAGCGCGGCCTCGATGCCTTGCTTGGCCACGTTGATGGCGGCTCCGCGCGACTTCTTCTCTTCGACGGAAAGCTGCGCCATGCCCTTCATGAGCTCGGTCACCTTGCCCGACTTGCCCAGAAACTGCGCCTTGGCGTTTTCCAGATCAGCGGGGGTTTGTGCCTGCGCGAACAGCTGCTGCGCGCTCTCGACCAGAGAATCCAACTCGTTCATATCGACTCTTTATCGACTGTGAAAAGAAACAAGGGCTAGCAGCCTTTTCAAGCCCTAGCCCTTGCTGTTTGCGCTGCAGACCATCACGAGGATGGCCGCAGACCGTTATCTCAAGCAGCCAGCTTGGCCTTGACTTGATCAACGATGCTGCTGAAGGCAGCCTTGTCGTGCACCGCGATATCGGCCAGCATCTTGCGGTCGATCTCGATGGCTGCCTTCTTCAGGCCGTTGGCGAACTGGCTGTAGGTCAGGCCCAGTTCACGTGCAGCGGCGTTGATACGGGCGATCCACAGACGGCGGAACACGCGCTTCTTGGCACGGCGGTCACGGTAGGCATATTGCCCAGCCTTCATCACCGCCTGCTTGGCGATGCGGAAGACATTGCCGCGGCGGCCGCGGAAACCCTTGGAAAGGGCCAGAACTTTTTTGTGACGGGCGCGGGCCGTTACACCACGTTTGACGCGAGGCATGTGTTTTCTCCTTGTTCGTCAGTGAATTACAGGCCAGCCATCGGCAGCATTTGTGCGATAGAGCCCATGTTGGTCTCATGCACAGCCACTGCACCACGCAGGTGACGCTTGTTCTTGGTGGTCTTCTTGGTCAAGATGTGACGCTTGAAGGCTTGACCGCGCTTGACGGTGCCACCGGGACGAACGCGAAAACGCTTCTTCGCGCTGCTCTTGGTCTTCATTTTGGGCATTTGAATGCTCCTGTTGTTTGTGCTCGTGAGGCGGCTCGCAACACTGCGCGCACTTGCTGGCCCCGAGACACTTCTGTGCCAGCCCGGAGGCCGGCAAGAACAAGGGACATGGAAACCATGTCCCTTGCATCGCAGACCCTGCGCAATCAACTCGCGCACGGCCTGCAAATTCTGTCGCCCCTCAACGAAGGGCGAAACCGCGATTATGCCTTATCAGCCACCGCAGGTGCAGCAGAAACTTCAGCCGGCTTGCCGCCAGCGGTGGGCTTCTTGCGCGCAGGGGCGATCATCATCACCATCTGGCGGCCTTCCAGCTTGGGGAACTGCTCCACCTGGATGGAATCCGCCAGATCGTCACGCAGACGGTTCAGCAGGTCCAGGCCGATCTGCTGGTGCGTGATTTCACGGCCGCGGAACCGCAGCGTGATCTTGCACTTGTCACCATCGGCCAGGAAACGGCGGATGTTGCGCAGCTTGATGTTGTAGTCGCCGTCGTCGGTGCCAGGGCGGAATTTCACTTCCTTGATTTCGATGACGGTCTGCTTGGCCTTGGCTTCGGCAGCCTTCTTCTGTTCAAGGTACTTGAACTTGCCATAGTCCATCAACCGGCAGACAGGGGGAGTGGCAGTGGCGGCGATTTCCACCAGATCCACGTCCAGCTCGCCCGCCATGCGCAGCGCTTCCTGCAGAGGCACGATGCCCAGCGGCTCGTTCTCCGGGCCGGACAGACGCACTTCAGGCGCCATGATTTCACGGTTGAGACGATGCTTGCGCTCTTCACGGTGGCGCCGATCACGAAATTCAGTAGCTATGGTTCTCACCCTTGGATTTAAGTTGCTACAACAGCGTAGCCGCTTGTGTGCAGTACACGCAAGCGGCTACCGCCTTTGGAGATGCTCCATCAGGCCTTCGCCGCGATGTCCTTGGCCACGAGTTCAATGAACGCATCGACCGACATCACTCCGAGGTCCTTGTTGCCCCGTGCGCGCACTGCCACTGCACCAGCGGCCTTCTCCTTGTCGCCAGCAACAAGGATGTAAGGCAGCTTTTGCAACGAATGCTCCCGTATTTTATACGTAATCTTTTCGTTGCGCAGATCTGTCGCCACCCTAAGGCCTTGATTCGGAAATGCTTTTTGCAGCTTTTGCGCGACTTCCCGCACATAGTCCGCCTGCGCGTCGGTGATATTGAGCACGGCAGCCTGCACGGGAGCCAGCCAGGTCGGCATGGCGCCGGCGTGCTGCTCGATGAGAATGCCGATGAAACGCTCCAGGCTGCCGACGATGGCACGGTGCAGCATCACGGGGCGATGGCGGTCGCCATCCTCGCCCACGTACTCCGCATCCAGGCGCTCGGGCATGGAGAAATCCACCTGGATGGTTCCGCACTGCCACTGGCGGCCGATGGCGTCCTTGAGCGTGTACTCGATCTTGGGGCCGTAGAACGCGCCATCGCCGGGCGAGATCACGTACTCGCAGCCCGAAGCCTCCAGGCTGTTGATCAGCGCAGCTTCTGCCTTGTCCCAGCTTTCATCGGAGCCGATGCGCGCCTCGGGTCGCGTGGCGACCTTGTAGATGATGTCGCTGAAACCGAAGTCCTTGTAGACCTTTTGCAGCAGCGTGGTGAAGGCCAGCACTTCGGGCTGGATCTGGTCTTCGGTGCAAAAGACGTGGCCGTCATCCTGCGTGAAGCCGCGCACGCGCATGATGCCGTGCAGGCCGCCCGTGGGCTCGTTGCGGTGGCACTGGCCGAATTCGCCGTAGCGCAGCGGCAGGTCGCGGTAGCTCTTGATGCCCTGCTTGAAGATCAGGATGTGGCCGGGGCAGTTCATCGGCTTGAGCGCGTAGTCGCGCTTTTCCGACTCGGTCGTGAACATGTTCTCGCGGTACTTGTCCCAATGGCCGGTCTTCTCCCACAGGGTCTTGTCCAGGATCTGCGGACCCTTGACTTCCTGGTAGCCGTTGTCGCGGTACACGCGGCGCATGTACTGCTCGACCTCCTGCCACAGGGACCAGCCCTTCGGGTGCCAGAACACGGTGCCCGGCGAATGCTCGTCGATGTGGAACAGGTCCAGTTCGCGGCCCAGCTTGCGGTGGTCGCGCTTTTCAGCCTCCTCCAGCATGTGCAGGTACTGCTGCAGGTCGTCCTTCGATGCCCAGGCAGTGCCATACACGCGCTGCAGCATCTCGTTGCGATGGTCGCCACGCCAGTAGGCGCCAGCCACCTTCATCAGCTTGAAGAACTTGAGCTTGCCGGTGCTGGGCACGTGCGGGCCGCGGCACAGATCCTCGAAGCTGCCTTCGCGATACAGGCTCACATCCTCGTTGGAGGGGATGCTGGCGATGATCTCGGCCTTGTAGTTCTCGCCGATGCCCTTGAAGTACGCAACGGCCTCGTCGCGAGGCAGCACGCGGCGCACCACGGGCTCGTCCTTGGCGGCCAGTTCGGCCATGCGCTTTTCGATGGCGATCAGGTCCTCGGGGGTGAAGGGACGCTTGTACGAGAAGTCGTAGTAGAAGCCGTTCTCGATCACGGGACCGATGGTGACCTGTGCATCGGGGAACAGCTCCTTGACCGCATAGGCCAGCAAGTGGGCCGTGGAATGGCGGATCACTTCCAGGCCATCGGCGTCCTTGGCCGTCACGATGGACAGGGGCATGTCCTTGTCGATGACGAAGCTGGTGTCCACCACCTTGGCGTCATCGCCAGCACCCACCTTGCCGGCCAGTGCCGCTTTGGCAAGGCCCGTGCCTATGGATGCGGCCACTTCGGCCACGGTGACCGGGCCGGGGTACTCACGTTGCGAACCATCGGGAAGCGTAATGTGGATCATGGGATTCCTAAAATATTTCTCAGGGGGCGCGCATCCCCCAAAAGCAAAAAGCGCGGAGCCAGGTCCGCGCTTTCTTGGGGTCGAGTGAATCTCGTGCAGGCGCGAACCGCCAGCCGCTAGCGGCCGGTGTACATCTCCGATGTAGTTCGCGGTGTCATAACCATGATGCCTTTCTCGCCCTTGTCAGTTGTTGTCGATTGAAAAACTTCCGCCATTTTAACCCCAGCAAAGAAAAAGCGCCCGAAGCACAAGGCCCCGGACGCTTTCTCACCCCTATCTACCTGAAGTTGCACTCACCGAAGCTGCGCTTCAGTGGAATTGCTCCTCTTCCGTGGAGCCGGTCAGCGCCTTGACGCTGGACGAGCCACCCTGGATCACCGTGGTCACATCGTCGAAGTAGCCTGCACCCACTTCCTGCTGGTGCGACACGAAGGTGTAGCCTTGTTCGCGGGCTGCGAATTCGGGCTCCTGCACCATGTTCACGTAGTGCTTCATGCCTTCGCCGTTGGCGTAGGCGTGGGCAAACTTGAAGGTGTTGAACCAGTTGACGTGGATGCCGGCCAGCGTGATGAACTGGAACTTGTAGCCAAGCGCAGACAGGTCTTCCTGGAAGGAGGCGATCTGGCTGTCGTTGAGGTTCTTCTTCCAGTTGAACGAAGGCGAGCAGTTGTAGCTCAGCAGCTTGCCGGGGCAGGCGGCATGCACGGCCTGGGCGAACTCGCGGGCAAAGCCGATGTCGGGCACGCCGGTTTCGCACCACACCAGGTCCGCATAGGGGGCGTAGGCCACGCCGCGGCTGATGGACTGCTCCAGGCCGTTCTTGACACGATAGAAGCCTTCCTGCGTACGCTCGCCGGTCAGGAACGGCTTGTCGTTGGCGTCGTGATCGGAGGTGATCAGGTTGGCGGCCTCAGCATCGGTGCGGGCCAGCACGATGGTGGGCACGCCCATCACGTCTGCGGCAAAGCGGGCGGAGATCAGCTTCTCGACGGCTTCCTGGGTAGGCACCAGAACCTTGCCGCCCATGTGGCCGCACTTCTTCACGGCAGCCAGCTGGTCCTCGAAGTGCACGCCGGCTGCGCCAGCGGCAATCATGTTCTTCATCAGCTCGAAGGCGTTGAGCACGCCGCCAAAACCGGCTTCCGCATCGGCGACGATAGGCAGGAAGTAGTCGATGAATTCCTTGTCGCCCGGGTTGATACCGCGACCCCACTGGATTTCGTCGGCACGCTTGAAGGTGTTGTTGATGCGACGCACCATGGTGGGCACCGAGTCATAGGCGTACAGCGACTGGTCGGGATACATGGTTTCGCTGGTGTTGCCATCGGCAGCCACCTGCCAGCCCGACAGGTACACCGCTTCCAGGCCGGCCTTGGCCTGTTGCATGGCCTGGCCTGCGGAGATGGCGCCAAAGGCATTCACATAGCCTTTCTTGGCGCCGCCGTTGATCTTGTCCCAGAGCAGTTCAGCGCCCCGCTGGGCCAGCGTGTACTCGGGCTGCAGGCTGCCGCGCAGACGCACCACGTCTGCGGCGCTGTAGCCGCGCTTGACACCCTTCCAACGGGGGTTCTGCGCCCAGTCTTTCTCAAGGGCGGAAATCTGCTGTTCACGGCTCAGTTGCTGGGTCAGGGATTGGGGCATGTTGCTCTCCTGGGAGGTGGTTGAAACAAGCGGCTTTCTTGCGTCGGCCTTGGGATCAAATTTAAGTCTTATAGAAGACTTCATCAACATCTTGTGTCTTATACAAGACTAAATTTTTCTTTATATAAATCAACAAGTTATTTTCATATTTTTCAATATGAAATTACATTTCTCGTATTGAGAAAAATTGGCGCAATGCAGCATTTCAATATTCCACAATGCAAAAAACGAATTCCATGTAATGAAAAGTCACCACAGCATGGCAAGCGTCCGCGACAGGCACATGTCACGCGCACCTAACGCGCTCGCAGGTACCATCGCGCGTTCAGGTGGCGCTCCCGCCTCTTCAACCTGCACTTGCCGTGAACACCTCTCATCGCAGATCCGCCTATGCCTGCCTGGCGCTGAGCATGTCCCTGGTCGGCAGCTATGTCGCGCTCTCCAAGCCTCTGGCGGCCATTTTTCCCGTGCTGCTGCTGGCCTGGCTGCGCTTTGGCATCGGGGCCATCGCCATGCTGCGCTGGCTGCGCAAGCCGGCGGACGAGGCACCCCTGTCTCGGCGCACGCAGGGCCTGCTGTTTCTTGAATCGCTGTTCGGCAACTTTCTCTTCACCCTCTGCATGGTGACTGGCGTGAGCCTGACAAGCGCCGTCACCGCTGGCGTGACCATGGCGGCCATCCCTGCTGCCGTGGCCTTGATGAGCTGGCTGTTCCTGCGCGAGCGCGTGGCTGCGCGCACCTGGCTGGCCATTGCGCTGGCCGTGGCGGGCATCGGCCTGTATGCACTGTCCCGCACAGACGCTGGCGCCGCCTCGGCAGCATCGGCTGCACCGCAGGTTTGGCTGGGGCAGATGCTGCTGGTCGGCGCCGTGCTTTGCGAGGCGTTCTACGCCGTCATCGGCAAGCGCCTGACCACATCCCTGGGACCCAAGCGCATCACCTCCATCGTCAATCTCTGGGGGTTCGCGCTGTCGACCCCCTTCGGGCTGTATCTGGCGTGGCGCTTCGACTTCGGCAGCGTGGCATGGAGCATCTGGGGTCTGCTGCTGTTCTATGCCCTTGCTGCCTGCGTGTGGACCGTGTGGCTGTGGATGACAGGCTTGCGCAACGTGCCGGCCTCCCAGGCAGGCACCTTTACGGTACTGCTGCCGATCAGCGCCGCCGTGGTCGGCATGTGCGTGCTGGGCGAACGGGTGACATCCATGCAGGCGCTGGCCTTTGCGATCGCCCTGCTGGGCATTCTCGTGGCCACCTGGCCCGGTAGAAATCGCCCTGCACAACGCCCTTCCGCGAGAGAAGCCAGCCCCCTCTGAAAACACTGCCGCCGACGGCCGGCCTGCCAGAGCGGCCCTCGAAAGCGAGCCAGAATGCAAAAACTCCTCAAAAAACAGCGCCGCAGCAACAAATCGAGGCAAAAATTTGACGGGTAAGCTTGGAAGAGCGTTTTTTTCCCATTAGCATCAGCCTGCCAGTGGATAGCGACGGTTTTTCGCTGGTAAAGAATCCACTCCCTATTAGGAACAAGCAACATGGCAACTGCAAAGAAGGCAACGGCTGCTCCGGCAGCTCCCGCAAAGAAGCGCACTCCCAACGCCGCCTTCATGAAACCCCTCACCCCCAGCCCCGCTCTGGCTGCCGTGGTGGGTTCCACTCCCCTGCCCCGCACCGAGATCATCAGCAAGCTGTGGGTCTACATCAAGGCCAACAAGCTGCAAGACGCTGCCAACAAGCGCATGATCAACGCCGACGCGAAGCTCAAGGAAGTGTTCGGCAAGCCCCAAGTCTCGATGTTCGAGATGGCTGGCCTGATCGGCAAGCACGTCAAGTAATCCTCGGGCCTGTGCCACGACGGATGAAAGCCGGCCCCTGGGCCGGCTTTTCTTTTTCCGCGATGCGATCTCTTGCCCTTGCCGGAGATGCTGCACACCGACAACATTCCAATGCCATGAGTCAAGTGCCCGCGCTGCAAGCCGTTCCCGACGGCATCATCAATCTGGCCGACCACGAGGAGCATGCGCGGCAGCGGATGGACGACAACGCCTGGGCCTACTTCTCGGGAGGCGCGGCCGATGAGCGCAGTCTTGCGGCCAACCGCAGCGCCTGGGATGCGCTCACACTGTGGCCGCGCGTGCTCCGCCCCCTTGCAGGCGGTCATACCCGGCTGCAGTTGCTGGGCAGGGAGCTGGCCTGCCCGCTGCTGGTGGCTCCCATGGCCTTCCAGCGCATGGCCCATGAGGATGCAGAGCTTGCAACGGCCTATGCCGCAGCAGCGCTGGGCGCGGGTATGGTGCTCAGCACACAGGCCAGCCTGCCGCTGGAGACCGTGGCACAGGCAGCACGGCTCACGCCTGGCCATGGCCCTTTGTGGTTCCAGCTCTATCTGCAGCACGACCGTGGCTTCACCGCGCAGCTGATCCAGCGCGCAGAGGCCGCAGGCTACGAAGCGCTGGTGCTGACGGTGGACGCGCCCACCAGCGGTGTGCGGGACCGTGAACGCCGCGCGCGCTTTCGTCTTCCGCCGGGAGTGTCTGCCGTCAATCTGCAGGGGATGGCGCCGCTTGCAGCCACGCAACTTGCACCAGGCCAGAGCGCCCTGTTCGACGGCCTCCTGCACCATGCCCCTACCTGGGATGACGTCGCCTGGCTGCAGCAGCAGACACGGCTGCCGCTGCTGCTCAAGGGCGTGCTCCACCCGGCCGACGCGCTGCAGGCCGCGAGATTGGGTGTAGCGGGCATCATCGTCTCCAACCATGGAGGGCGCACGCTGGACACCGCACCGGCAACGGCAACAGCCCTTGCCCGCGTGGCCAGGGCCGTGCGCGGCGCGGGCCATGAGCTCCCCTTGCTGGCCGACGGGGGCATACGGCGCGGCACGGACGTGCTCAAGGCGGTCGCCCTCGGTGCGACGGCGGTTCTGATAGGCCGCCCCGTACTTTGGGGACTGGCCAATGCAGGCGCCGCCGGCGTGGCCCATGTGCTCAGGTTGCTGCGCGATGAACTGGAGATCGCCATGGCGCTGACAGGGTGCGCCACCCTCGCCCAGGCCACTGGGGAACTACTGGATACCGAGTAAAGCCCAGCGCCATACATCCCTACAGACAACCAAGAATTGCAAATGCGATGAATTCTCATTTATAATTTTTCATCCTATCAATAGCCAGCCACTACTGCCTGTAGCCATGATCGTCTGTGTATGCCGCCGGGTTTCCGACCGTGAGATCGCACGCCACGCTCATGCGGGCATGAGCTTTGACGAGATCCAATTCGAATTGGGTATCGCCATGCAGTGCGGCCGCTGCGAGAGTTGCGCCCGGGATGTGGTTGCGCAATGCTGCGCCAGCCAGCCCGTGGCGGCCATCCACAACGAGGTCGCGGCCCAGACCGTCCAGCTTGCCAACAACATTCTGGAGAGCAAAGCATGGTCCTCCTCTCAGCACTTGTCGGCAGCCTGATCCTCGTCGTTACATGCACCTGGTGGATTCTGCGCAGCTGATACTCCGTCTTCCGAGCGACAGCACCCGGCTCCCATGCGCTGACCGCTCCTTCTGTCTCTATGTCCCAGTCTGATCGTTTCGGCCCCTCCGGGGGCCTTGGCCGTAACGTGGCCATCGCGGGTTCGGTCGTGGTCCTGCATGCAGCAACCCTCTGGGCGATGCAGCATGGCCTGCTCCAGCGCGCGCCCGAAGAGGTCATCGTGCCAGCCCAGGTGATTGCGGAATTCATTTCGCCACCGGCACCCGAGCCCGAGGCACCCAAGCCCCCTCCTCCGCCACCACCGCCCAAACCGCAGCCGGTCGTGAAGAAGGCGCCTCCGCTGCCCAAGGCCATTGCCGACCCCAAGCCCGCGCCTGCGGCGCCGCGCGGCACGCTGGACGACGAGCCAAAGCCCGTGGTGGAAGCCCCGCCGGCACCGCCAGCCCCTCCTGCGCCGCCAGCACCTCCCGCTCCCCCGGCGCCACCGGCTCCGCCCAAGATCGAATTGCCGTCCAACAACGCGGCCTACCTCAACAACCCGGCCCCCAACTACCCCGCCATCAGCAGGCGCATGGGGGAACAGGGAACGGTCACGCTGCGCATCTTCGTGGACGCGCAGGGCCTGCCTCAAAAGATCGAGGTCAGCAAATCCAGCGGCTACGACCGTCTGGACCAGCAGGCCGTGGACGGCGTCAAGAACTGGAAATTCGTCCCCGGCAAGAGCAACGGCACGCCAACCCCCATGTGGGTCACCGTCCCGGTCAAATTCACCCTCAATTGATTCTCAGGAGTATCCATGGATTCCCAATTCGGCATTGCCCACGTCTGGACGCAGGGTGACTTCGTCACCCGCGCCGTCGCCATCATCCTGCTGGCCATGTCGGTGGCCTCTTGGCTCGTGATGATCATCAAGGCACTGGACATCGTGAAGTTCAAGAAGTACGCCCGCAATGCCCAGGACTTCTGGCACAGCCCCGACCTGGCCAGCGGCCTGGAAAAGCTGGGCAATGACCGCTCCAACCCCTTCCGCTACCTGGTGCTCGAAGGCCGAGAAGCCACTGCCCACCACCGCAAGACCAGCGCCCACCTGCATGACACGCTGGACATCAGCGACTGGGTGACCCGCTGCATGCGCAACGGCATCAGCGAGTTCACCGCCCGCCTGCAATCGGGCCTGGCCATTCTGGCTTCCGTGGGCTCGACCGCTCCCTTCATCGGCCTGTTCGGCACCGTCTGGGGCATCTACCACGCGCTGGTCGCCATCGGCCTGTCTGGCCAGTCATCGATCGACAAGGTGGCGGGCCCCATCGGCGAGGCGCTGATCATGACCGCCCTGGGCCTGGCCGTGGCGATTCCCGCCGTGCTGGGCTACAACGCCGTGGTGCGCGGCAACAAGTCCATCCTCAACGCCCTCAACAGCTTTGCCCACGACATGCACGCCTACTTCGTGACCGGCGCCCGCGTGTCCATCGACGGCAAGGAAGCCGGCAACGTGCTGCCGCTGAAGAAAGGCGCGTAAGCCATGGCATTCGGAACAATGGACGATGACGGCGAAGAGGTGATGAACGAGATCAACATGACGCCGCTGGTCGACGTGATGCTGGTGCTCCTGATCATCTTCATCATCACCGTGCCGGTGATGAAGCATTCGGTGAACGTGGACCTGCCCCGCGCCACCAACCAGCCCGAGGACGTCAAGCCCGCCACCGTGCGCCTGGCCGTCTCGGCCGATGGCCAGTACCACTGGAATGGCGTTGCCGTCAGCGATACGCAGTTCGAGGAGAACCTCAAGGCCGAGGCGGCCAAGGAGCCACAACCTGACCTGCACATCCAGGGCGACAAGGAAGTGCGCTACGAGCGCGTGGCCCAGGCCATGGCAGCCGCACAGCGTGCAGGCGTGCGCAAGATCGGCTTCGTGACGGACCCGGCCAAATAAGCCGCCGCAGGCATTCCTTGCCTGGCGATCAACGACAACGGCCCTTCGGGGCCGTTTTTCATTCTCTCAGCGCTGGCAATGCATCGAATCGCAGGGATAGGACTGGTCCCAGAAACCACAACGAGAGTAAGTCTCACTTGATTTTCAATTGAGAATTGTTATCATTCGCAAAACTTTCCAATTTTTGAGGAATTCCCTGCATGTCTGCCACTTCCGCCGCCACCTCGCATCTGTCCGGCAACTCCAACGCCCAGGCCTTTGCAGCGCTGCAGGCCGCAGCATCTGCAGCCCTGACGGGGGCCGCCAGCGGACTCGACAGCACCTTGCTGCTCAATGGACAAAAGGCTGTGACCATCGTGCACAACGGCACGCCTTACCGCCTGCAGGCCACCAAGCTGGGCAAGCTCATCCTGACCAAATAAGCCAGATTCCCGCCGCCGTCTGCCAATGCCCGACCAGCGGCCTCTTCGTTTCATCGTGGGGCGACCTTTGGGACTTCCAGTCTCGGAGGTCGATTAGCCAGCCAACAAAATCTCCGGATTTTGCGTAGCCAAGCATTTTTTCCCGCGCTGCAGCGCAAATTGCACCAAAGAAAAAGCCCCTGTCCATCGGCGCAGGGGCTTTTTCTTTGGTGCATGGATCAGTCCCCGGGGACCGACTCATGCAGCATGGTGCGCCAGGGGCTATTACAGGCCCAGGGCAGCAATGCCGGCGCTGGCGACCTGCGCATCCTCGCTGGCCTTGACGCCGCTGACGCCCACGGCGCCCAGGCATTGGCCGTCCTTCATGATGGCAACGCCACCTTCGAGCAGGCCATCCAGCGTGGGTGCGCTCAGGAAGGCCGTGCGGCCGTTGTTGATCATCTCTTCATAGCCCTTGGTATCGCGGCGGCCCAGGGCCGCCGAGCGGGCCTTGGACGGAGCGATGTGGGCCGACACGGCTGCGGCGCCATCCAGGCGCTGCAGCCACAGCAGGTGGCCGCCGTCATCGACAATGGCAATGGTCACGGCCCACTTGTTCTTCAGCGCCTCGGCTTCTGCGGCGGCGGCAATGGCCTTCACGTCGGCCAGTTCGAGTTCATGCTTGGTCTTCATAGGATTCCAATTATCCATTCCATCACAAATGTCCTATAAGCATAGCAATCGTATGAGGACTGACAATGCATGCGCAGAACAAAACATTCGAAACCAAACCATGGCGGCGGCTCAGGGTATTGCAAGTCGCGCGCAAGCCGCCACCTAGAATGGGCAAGTCGCAACAACACTCCTTAGGAGGACTGGCCACATGAATGATCAAGTCACCACACTGGGCTCTGCGGGCTACGGTGTCTCGCAGCAAGAGCGCAATCGCGTATTGCGCAACACCTACTGGCTGCTGGCCCTGAGTCTTCTCCCCACCGTGCTGGGCGCTTGGCTGGGCGTGGCCACGGGCATCACGCGCTCGCTGAGCGGCGGGCTGGGGTTGATCGTCTTCCTGGGCGGCGCCTTCGGCTTCATGTTCGCCATCGAGAAGACAAAGCACTCGGCAGCCGGCATTCCCGTGCTTCTGGGCTTCACGTTCTTCATGGGCCTGATGCTGTCGCGCATGATCGGCATGATCCTGGGCTTCAAGAACGGCTCCGAGCTGATCATGACCGCCTTTGCAGGCACGGCCGGCGTGTTCCTGGTCATGGCCTCGCTGGCCACGGTTATCAAGCGCGACCTGTCGGGCATGGGCAAGTTCCTGTTCGTCGGCGTGCTGGTGCTGTTCGTCGGGTCCATCATCAACGTCTTCATCGGCTCCACGGCCGGCATGATGGCGATCTCGGTGGCGGCCATCGGCATCTTCAGCGCCTACATGCTCTATGACCTCAAGCAGATCATGGACGGCGGCGAGACCAACTACATCAGCGCCACGCTGGCTCTGTACCTGGACCTGTTCAACGTGTTCCAGAGCCTGCTGGCCCTGCTGGGCATCATGGGCGGCGAACGCGACTGATGCCGCATGCGGAAGGCTTTGCCTTCCCTGCTGCACACCAAAGGCCTCCTCCGGGAGGCCTTTTGCATGTCGGGATCATCATTTGTGCAAAGCGGACTCAACTTCTCCCGGGGCCTGCCGATAATCTCCTCAAGATGACCATGCCTAATCTTCCCCGCACCTTCGCCATCCTGCTGCTGCCCACGCTGCTCGCCGGCTGCAAGCTGGATGATATTCCGGGCCTGGGACCGGACCCCCGCACCGTGGCCAAGGAGGCCGAGGCCAAGGCCATCGGCGGAGCGTGCCGCCATGCCCTGCGCGGGCTGGAGGATTGCTACACGCTCAACCCCAAATCGTCCAAGGCCCTGGTGTTTGCAGGCTGGAAGGATATGGACGAGTACATGCGCGCCAACAAGATGGAGGGCACGCCTTCGGTCCTGGGCCAGAGCGACCGCCGCCGCAATGACAAGGACGAGGCGCCCGCCGAACCGTCCTCAGGCCGCAATCGCAGCTGACCCCTTTTGAGATCCGGATTCGGGATTTGGGATTCGAGATCTGGATTCACCCGTTGAAAAGCCGTGGCCGCCCGAGGGCTCCACGGCTTTTTTCATGGCGCAGGCAGCAAGGCCGTCAGTCTGCGCAGCGCTCGAACACCGCCATGCTCTCCACATGGGCCGTGTGCGGGAACATGTTGACCACGCCTGCCGACACACAGCGATAGCCCGCCAGATGCACCAGAAGGCCGGCATCGCGCGCCAGCGTTGCGGGATTGCAGCTGACATAGACGATGCGCTCGGGAAAGCGCCAAGACTCGTGACCTGCCGGCAGGGGCTCGGCGCCTTCGGCACCGATGCGCGCCTGGTGGATGTCTGCCAGGGCCTTGGACAGAGCAAACGCGCCTTCGCGCGGCGGATCGACCAGCCACTTGCCGGCCACGCCGTCGGCGAACAGCATCTCGGGCGTCATCTCGAACAGGTTGCGCGCCACAAAGCCCGTGGGCGCGAGCTTGTCGCCCTCCGCGCGCTGTGCGTTGTTGGCCGCGTAGTTTTCATGGGAGCGCTTGACCAGGGTGTCGCTGCCCTCGATGCCCAGCACCTCGCGCGCCTGCGTGGCCAGGGGAAGGGTGAAGTTGCCCAGACCGCAGAACCAGTCGATCACCCGCTCGTCCTTCTTGACATCCAGCAGGCGCAGCGCGCGCGTGACCAGCACGCGGTTGATGTGCGGATTGACCTGGGTGAAGTCCGTGGGCTTGAACGGCATGGTGATGCCGAAATCGGGCAGGCCATAGTCGAGCTGGGCGCCGCCCTGCTCCATGAGGTGCACGGTGTCAGGGCCCTTGGGCTGCAGCCACCACTGCACGTTGTGCTCGACTGCGAAGGCCCGCAGCCGGGCCTGGTCGTCCTCGGACAGCGGCTCCAGATGGCGCAGCACCAGGGCCGTGACGGAGTCGCCGCAGGCAACCTCGATCTGCGGGCAGGTTTCGCGCGCATCCATGGAGGCGATCAGCGCGCGCATGGGCAACAGCATGGCGTCCACATGGGGCGGCAGGATCTTGCAGGTCTCCATGTCGGCGATGTAGCGGCTCTTGCGCTCGTGAAAGCCCACCAGCACCTTGCCCTTCTTGGCCACATAGCGCACCGACAGGCGCGAGCGGAAACGGTAGGCCCACGACGGACCCTCAATGGGGCGCAGCAGCGTCTCGGGCTTGACCTTGGCCAGATGCCAGAGATTGTCTTCCAGCACGCGCTGCTTGATGGCCACCTGGGCGCTCACATGCAGATGCTGCATCTTGCAGCCGCCGCAGGCACCGGCGTGCAGACCGAAATTCGGGCAGCCAGGGCGCACGCGCTGGGAGGATTCGCGGTGGATGGCCGTCAGGCTGGCGGCTTCCCAGTTGTTCTTCTTGCGATGGGTGTTGGCGCTGACCAGTTCGGTAGGCAGGGCGCCGTCGATGAATACCACCTTGCCATCGCTCTTGCGGGCCACGCCCTGGGCGTCCATATCCATGGACAGCACCTGCAGCCAGCCTTCGGGCAGTGCAGGGGCGTCAGTGTCGGCTTCGGGCAGGTTGTCGGGGATCTTGTTGTCGCGGGGTTCACTCATGGGGCACGATTGTCTCAGGCTCTCCCCTTGCGCTGGTGGCGGCTCCCCAAAAAAGCCCCCAACTTGCTTTGACCTCTCAGGATCGCGGAGTGCTGCTGCGACCCAGGTCCCGCTGCCGCTCCTGGCGCGCCCGGGCCAGTTGCTCGCGCTCGGCCAGCAGATTGATTTCAGTGATGCAGTTGAACTCGTCCAGCGTGAACACCATGGTGGCGCCGCGCTCGATCTTGTCCACGGTCTGGTGCAGCGGCAAGGTCAGGTCCACCGGCGGGCGGTTGGAGCGGTAGATCAGCTCCTGCTCGGGCGTGTAGATGGAATAGCAGGCGGCAGACGCGGCCTGCGCCAGCGCGCAGGCGGCCAGCACGGTGATGGCACGCAGGTTTTGCACAGCAGTCATGGTGTTTCCCTCAAAACGGCGGCCCGCCTGTGTATGTACTGGGTGGCAGGCCAGGCTGCCCAGCATTATGGAGCAGCCCATGTCCCGCCCCTGCAGCCTCCTCCGCGCTGCAGCCGGTCTCGATTCTTCGATTTTTGAAATTTCTCTCTTGACAGAAATTTCAGGCCTGCAGACACTGAGGCCATGCAACTGAGTCCCATCGCACACCGTTTCATCCACCACTGGGGCGACATGGGCAGTTCCTGGGGAGTGAACCGCACGGTCGCCCAGATCCACGCCCTGCTGTTCTTCCATGGCCGCCCGCTCAACGCGGAAGAGATTGCCGACACGCTGGGCGCCGCTCGCTCCAATGTGAGCAACAGCCTCAAGGAACTGCAAGGCTGGGAGCTGATCCGCACCAGCCGCAGGCCTGGCGACCGCCGCGACTATTTCGAGACCTCGTCCGATGTCTGGGAGCTGCTGCGCACCATCGTGCGCGAGCGCAAGCTGCGCGAATTCGATCCCACCTCGGAGATGCTGCGCGAGCTGATCGCCGAGCCTGGCTTCGATGCCGAATCCCCCGACACCCAGGACCGCGTGCACGAGACGCTGCGCCTCATGGAGTCACTGGGCATCTGGACCGATGAAATGCTGCGCCTGTCGCCCTCCACGCTGGACAAGCTGCTGCGCCTGGGCGCCAGCGTGCAGCGCTTCGTGCGCTCCGAGGCGGGGGCCTCCACGGCCACCGCGGCCAAGCGCCGGCGCCCAGCCTGAAATTTCCGTCACAAGAGAAACTGGAGATCACCATGCGCATCCTGGTCTGCGGCGGCACGGGCTTCATCGGCCGCCATATCGTCAACCTGCTGGCCCTGGCCGGCCATGACCCGGTGGCGCGCAGCCGCCGCTCCCTGCCTGCGCTCGACTACGCCAAGGCCACCACGCCCGACGTCTGGCTGCCGCACCTGGCGGGCGTGGACGCCGTGGTCAATGCCGTGGGCGTGCTGCGCGACAGCGCCTCCCGGCCCATTGATGCCATGCACGCCCGGGCCCCCATCGCTCTGTTCGATGCCTGCGCCGCTACCGGCGTGCGGCGGGTGGTGCAGATATCGGCCCTGGGCATAGAAGACAGTGCCACGCGCTATGCCACCACCAAGCGTGCCGCTGACGAGCACCTGCTGGCGCTCACGGCGGCAGGCCACCTGCAGGGCTGCGTGGTGCGGCCCAGCGTGGTGTTCGGCGCCGGCGGGGCCAGCAGCGAGATGTTCCTGTCCATGGCGCGCCTGCCGGCGCTGCTGCTGCCGCGCCCCGTGCTGGAGGCCCGCGTGCAGCCCGTGGCCGTGCGCGACCTGGCCGAGGCCGTGGCCGGCCTGGTGACGCGCCCCGAGCCCGTGGGCCTGATCGAGATCGGCGGCCCCCTGCCCTTGCCGCTGGCGGCACTGATTGCCAGCCTGCGCGCGCAGATGGGCCGCGCCCCTGCACGCGTGGGCGCCCTGCCCGGCTGGCTCAGCCGGGCCAGCGCACGCGCCGGCGACTGGGTCAGCGCCTCGCCCTGGTGCAGCGAGACCTTGGCGCTGCTGGCCAGCGACAACGTCACGGACCCGGCTGGCCTGCAGGACCTGCTGGGCCGGCCCGGCATTGCGCCCGCCCAGTTGCTGAGCACCTTGCGCCATGGCTGAGCAGCGCTTGGACCAGGTTCCCGCGGCGCTGCGCACCATGCATTTGAGCCTGATCGCCGTCTGGCTGGGCACGGCCCTGGTCAGCGCCATCGAGCACCGCGGCCTGAGCGTGCAGGTGCTGGCCGATGCCGGCATCCACGACGCACGCTGGCAGGCCTTTCTGGTCTGGAGCGGCCTGCTGGCCGATCTGGCCGTGGGCCTGGCGCTATGGCTGCGGCCCGGCCGGGAGAGCTATCTGGCGGCCTTGCTGCTGATGGCCGCCATGACCGTGCTGGCCACGGTGCTGCAGCCCACGCTGTGGCTGCACCCGCTGGGGCCACTGCTCAAGAACCTGCCGATCGCCGCCATGCTGATGCACCTGCTGCATCTGTTGCCGGCCCCCATCGCATCAAAGGACATGCCCCAGGAGTCCCCATGAATCTGTATCTGTTGCTCAAGACGCTGCATATCGCATCCAGCGTGCTGCTGGTCGGCACCGGCCTGGGCTCGGCCTTCTACATGTTCTTCGCCAACCGCAGCGGCAGCGTTGCGGCCCAGGCCGTGGTCAGCCGTCTGGTGGTGCGTGCCGATTGGTGGTTCACCACGCCCTGCGTGGTCATACAGCCGTTGAGCGGCATCGCCATGGCCCACATGGCGGGCTGGCCACTGACCACGCCGTGGCTGGCATTGTCGCTGGGCCTGTACCTGCTGGCCGGCGCCTGCTGGCTGCCCGTGGTCTGGTTGCAGATGCGCATGGCCGCCATGGCGCGCGGTGCGGACGCAGCGCAGGCCGCCCTTCCAGCGCTGTATGCCGTCTATGCCCGGCGCTGGGAAGCGCTGGGCTACCCGGCCTTCATCGCCATGGCCGTGACCTACTACCTCATGGTCAACAAGCCGATGCTCTGGGGCGGTTGAGCATCGGCAGTGCCTTCATTGCCTGGCCTCAGAGCTTGGCAATGGACACTTCGGTGGACTTGACCAGGGCCACCACGTCGGAGCCTACGACCAGGCCCAGCTCGTCCACCGAGCGCGTGGTGATGACCGAGGTGACCACGCCCCAGGGCGTCTGCACGTCGACTTCGGAGACAACGTCGCCACGGATGATTTCGCGCACCTGGCCCTTGAACTGGTTGCGCACGTTGATGGCTTGAATGGACATGTTTTTCTCCTGGAAATCAAAAGGGATCAAAGGGAAGGTTGGGGGGAAAACGAAAAGTCAGACCGCCCAGCGCAGGCCATGGGCCGGCACGCCGGGCCAGGCCGTGGTGTCGGTCAGCGGATTGGATGGGGGCTCGGCAGCGGGCTTTTGCAGCACGCGGTCGAGGATGCGTTGCTCGATGGAAGCCAGCGCCACGCTGCCGTGCACGCGCGGCCGTGGCAGGGCGATGCGTTCATCAAGCGCGATGCGGCCGTCCTCGATCAGCACCACGCGGTCGGCCAGGGCCACGGCCTCCTGAACGTCATGGGTGACCAGCAGCGCCGTGAAGCCGTGGCGCTGCCACAGGCCTTCGATCAGGCGGTGCATCTCTATGCGGGTGAGCGCATCGAGCGCGCCCAGCGGCTCGTCCAGCAGCAGCAGTTGCGGGCGGTGCACCAGGGCACGCGCCAGGGCCACGCGCTGGCGCTGGCCGCCGGACAGGCGCGCCGGCCATTCGCCCTCGCGGTCGGCCAGGCCGACCTGGGCCAGCACTTCGCGGCCCCGCTCCTGGGCCGAGGCGGGCAGGCCCAGCGTCACATTGGCCAGCACACGCCGCCAGGGCAGCAGGCGCGCATCCTGGAACATGATGCGCGTGCCGCCCTGGGCACCCTGCACGGCCCTTGCGGGCTCACCGTCCAGCAGCAAGGTGCCGGCCGTGGCCTGCTCCAGCCCCGCCACCAGGCGCAGCAAGGTGCTCTTGCCGCAGCCGCTGCGGCCCACGATGGCGACAAACTCGCCGGGCTCCACCTGCAGCTGCACTTCATGCAGCACCTCGCGCTGGCCGTAGCGCTTGGTCAGCCCGCCGGCCTGCAGGCGCACGCCACGGCGCGGTGCGGATTGGGGGGATGCGGACTGCGGCGCATCGTCGTTCTGGGCCAGGCGGTCGCTGACGTCCAGGCCATCGGCATCGAACGATGCCTCCCAGGCCATCGCCGGCGCGGTGGTGTTCAGCTCCACGGCCTGTACCAGCGTGGTCTTCATACGGTTCCATCGGCTCATGTCGTGCTCCTTGTGTCACTTGGGCTGGTAGCCCGGATGCCAGCGCAGCCACCAGTGCTCCAGCGCACGCGCAAACCAGTCGGCCAGCTTGCCCAGCAGGGCATATAGCAGGATGCCGACCAGCACCACGTCGGTCTGCAGGAACTCGCGGGCGTTCATGGTCAGGTAGCCAATGCCCGACTGCGCCGAGATGGTCTCGGCCACGATCAGGATCACCCACATCAGGCCCAGCGAGAAACGCAGGCCGACCAGGATGGAGGACAGCGCGCCCGGCAGGATGACCTCGCGGTACAGCTGCCAGCGCGTGAGGCCGTAGCTGCGCCCCATCTCGATCAGCGCCGGGTCCACATTGCGTATGCCGTGGAAGGTGTTCAGGTAGATGGGAAAGAACACCGACACGCTGATCAGGAACAGCTTGGCGCTCTCGTCGATGCCGAACCACAGGATGACCAGCGGAATCAGCGCCAACGCGGGGATGTTGCGCACCATCTGGATGGTGGAGTCCAGCAGCGTTTCGGCCCAGCGCAGCGATCCCGTGAGCAGGCCCAGCGCCAGCCCCAGGCCTCCGCCGATGGCCAGCCCGCCCAGGGCGCGGCCCGCGCTGACCTGCACATGCTTGAGCAGTTCCCCCGACTCGGCCAGCGCCTGCGCGGCGCGCAGCACATCCAGCGGAGCGGGCAGCACCCGCGTGGACAGCCAGCCGAAGGCCGAGGCGGCCTGCCAGACGGCGATCAGCGCCAGCGGCACCAGCCAGGGCACCAGTCGGCGGCCCACGCCGGCCGCAAAGCGCAGCAGCGGCGACCAGGAATCGCCAGCCGGGGGGGCCGAGGCGGCCGGCAGCGCAGTAACGGTACGTGCATCGGACATGCGCACTCCTTCAGCTTTGCGACGCGCGCGGCGAGTACAGGTTGGCAACGGTCTCGCCCAGGGGCCCGCCCACGCCGCCAGCCAGCCTGTCGCGCACGGACAGCGGCAGCAGCGGAAAGACCAGTTCGGCAAAGCGGTAGGCCTCTTCCAGGTGCGGATAGCCGGACAGCACAAAGGTGTCTATGCCCAGATCCGCGTACTCCTTGATGCGGTCGGCCACGGTCTGCGCATCCCCCACCAGGGCCGTTCCCGCGCCCCCGCGCACCAGGCCCACGCCGGCCCAGAGGTTGGGGCTGATCTCCAGTTCCGCCCGCGTGCGGCGGCTGCCGCCGGCATGCAGGGCCGCCATGCGGCGCTGGCCTTCCGAATCCATGCGCGCGAAGGCGGCCTGGGCCTGGACCACGGTCTCGTCCTTGAGGCGGCTGATCAGGCGATCGGCATCGGCCCAGGCCTCTTCCTCGGTCTCGCGCACGATGACGTGCAGGCGGATGCCGAACTTCACGGTACGCCCATGGCGCGCCGCCTTCTCGCGCACATCGGCCACCTTCTTGGCCACCTCGGCCGGGGGCTCGCCCCAGGTCAGGTAGGCATCGACCTGCTCGGCGGCCAGGTCGTGCGCGGCCTCGGACGAACCGCCGAAGTACACGGGCGGATACGGCTTTTGCAGCGGCGGGAACAACAGCTTGGCGCCCTTGACCGAGAGGTGTTCACCTTCGTAGTCGAGCGTGCCGCCCTCATGGCTGCGCTCAAGGATCTCGCGCCAGATGCGGATGAACTCGGCCGACTGCTCATAGCGCTGCGCATGGTCCAGGAAGACGCCGTCGCCCTCCAGCTCGGCGCGGTCGCCGCCCGTGACCAGGTTGATCAGCAGCCGCCCGCCCGACAGGCGGTCGAACGATGCGGCCATGCGCGCCGCCAGGCTGGGCTGGTGCAGGCCCGGGCGCACGGCGACCAGGAACTTCAGGCGCTGCGTGACCGGAATCAGGCTGGAGGCGACGACCCAGGGGTCCTCGCAGGAGCGTCCCGTGGGAATCAGCACGCCCTCGTAGCCCAGGCTGTCGGCCGCGATGGCGACCTGCTTGACATAGTCGTGGCTGAGCGGGCGGGCACCCTCGGCCGTGCCGAGGTAGCGGCTGTCGCCGTGGGTGGGAATGAACCAGAAAACCTGCATGCGCTGCTCCAGTCAGGGGACGGAATCGAGGAAGGGAATCAAAGGGCGGAAGAAGGGCCTGCCGCCGCAGGCTCGGCCAGCCGCGCGTACTCGGCCGCCGAGGGCCGCCAGACGATGTCGGCCACCTGCACCTGGCGTGGAATCAGGCCCAGCCGAAAAAATGCATCGGCCACGCGCTGCTGCTCCACCACGGTCTGCGCAGCCAGGAGGCCCACCGGAGAGCTGGGCCGGCGCGCAATGAAGCGGCTGACCACCGCCGCATCCAGGCCGCTGAAACCGGCCACCAGGGCCACAGCCTCCTGGCGTGCGCTCTGGGCCAGGCGATCGGCGCGCGTGAGCTCGTCGAACAGTGCGCGCAGCACCTGCGGATGGCGCTCCACCAGTCCGCGCGCGGCCAGGTAGAACGATGCGTTGCCCGACAGGCCTTCGCCATTGGCCAGCACGCGCGGGCGGATCGCCAGCTCGGTGGCCGCGTAGAACGGGTCCCAGATGGCCCAGGCGTCCACGCTCTTGCGTTCGAAGGCGGCGCGCGCATCGGCCGGGGCCAGGTACACGGGCTGGATCTCGTTCCAGGCAAGGCCCGCCTTGTCCAGCGCACGCACCAGCAGGTAATGGGCACTGGAGCCTTTTTGCAGCGCCACGCGCCGGCCCTTGAGGTCGGCCAGGGTGCGCAGCGGCGAGTCCGTCGGCACGAGGATGGCCGAGCTTTCAGGCTTGGGCGGCTCGGCGCCCACGTACAGCAGGTCCCGGCCCGCGGCCTGGGCAAAGACCGGGGGTGAATCGCCGGTCAGGCCGAAGTCCAGGCTGCCTGCGGCCAGGGCCTCCAGCAGCTGGGGGCCGGCCGGAAACTCCAGCCAGCTGACCTTGGTGCCTGCAAAGCGCTTTTCCAGCACCCCCTGCTGCTTGAGGATGACCAGGTTGACGGCCGACTTCTGGTAGCCGATGCGCAGTTGCTCCGGCCCGGCCACGGCGGCCGCCGTCTCGGCGCGTGCGTACTGGCCAGCCAGACTCCAGCTGAAGGCGGTGGTGCCCAGCAGTTGCAGGGCCTGGCGGCGCACGCGGTCCAGGCGGGGCTTCTTGGTAATGGCGTTCATGGTGCGGACTCCTTGCAGTGGGCTCAGGGACGCGATGCGATCAGGTCCACGGGCGCGGCATGCAGCAGGTTGAGCTTGCGGGGGATGAGCTTGAGCTCGAAGAAGGTGTCGGCGATCTGCTGCTGCTCGGCCAGGATCTCGCGCGTCACGGACGAGGTGCCGAAGCGTGCGCGGCTCAGGTACAGCTCGGTGATGGACTTGTCCAGGCCCAGGATGGTGGACAGCTCGGCGGCCGCCGCCGTCTGGTTCTTCGAGGCCCAGCGGTCAATCCCATCGACCTCTTCGATGGCGATGCGCAGCACATCGGTATTGCGGGTGGCGAAATCGCGCGAGGTGAAGTAGTAGGCGCGGTTGTTGACCACGCCCGTGGCGTCGGCCAGCAGGCGGGCGTCCAGCGTCTTTTGCGCGGCGGCCAGGAAGGGGTCCCAGATCAGCCAGGCATCGACGGAGCCGCGCTCGAAGGCGGCACGCGCATCGGCCGGCGCCAGGAAGACGGACTGCACATCGCCGTACTTCAGGCCATGCTTTTCCAGCAGCTTGACCAGGAAGTACTGCACGTTCGAGCCCTTGTTGTAGGCCACGCGCTTGCCCTTGAGATCCTGCACGCTGCGGATGGGCGAGTCCTTGGGCACAATCACCGCCTCCAGCCCGGGGCGCGGCACGGTGGCGCCCGCATAGACCAGGGGTGCGCCTGCGGCCTGCGCAAAGATGGGCGGGGCCTCGCCCACATCGCCAAAGTCGATGGAGCCCACGTTCAGCGCCTCCAGCTGCACGGGGCCGGCGTTGAACTCGACCCAGCGCACCGACACGCCCAGCGGCGCCAGCCGCTTTTCCAGCGTGCCCCGGTTCTTCAGAATGGACAGCCAGCCCTTCTGGTGGCCCACGCGCAGCACGCGGTCACCCGCCTTGTCCTGGGCCAGGGCCGGGCCGCCCGCCGTGGCGACTGCTGCGGCAAGGCCCGCGCCCAGCAGCTGGCGTCGGCGCCAGTTGGCTGTGTGTCGGGGGAAAGAATCGAACGAGACCATGACGGACATCCTTGGAAGAGTGGTGCGTGGTGCGCGGCGCACAGGCAAAGCGCTGCCCATGCACGCGCGCGGCATGCAGCCAGAAAACAAAAAGGGGAAGGCGGAGCCAGGGGCGGCCGCCTGCAGGGCCGGGCCTGCAGACACACCGCGCAGAGTCGTCAGGCGCTACATCGCCGGCTGGCGAAGGCCATGGTCTCGAAGCGAAGAAAAGAGGGGGATGCCACCACGCCCGCCTTGCCTGCCACTCCTGCCTTGTGCATCCGCACGCCTGCCTGCGCCGTGCGGCGCGAGGCCTGCAAAGAGTGGCTGGAGATCAGGAAGATGGACATGGCGGCTCGTGGTGGTTGAGGGAGGTCAGGCGGCGGGCGCCGGCCGGGCCGGCGCGTCGCACTCACTTCTTGGTGTAGATCTGGTCGAAGCTGCCGCCATCGGCAAAGTGGTCCTTGTCGGCCTTGGCCCAGCCGCCGAAGGCCTGGTCGATGGTTACCAGCTCCAGCTTGGGGAACTTGTCCGCGAACTCGGCCTTGACCTTGGCGTCGGTGGGACGGTAGTAGTTGCGGCCGGCGATGCGCTGGCCTTCCTCGGAGTACAGGTACTTCAGGTACTCCTCGGCCACGGCGCGCGTGCCCTTCTTGTCCACGACCTTGTCGACCACGGCCACCGAAGGCTCGGCCAGGATGGACAGCGAAGGCACGACGATCTGGAATTTATCGGGACCGAATTCCTTGAGCGCCAGGAAGGCCTCGTTCTCCCAGGCCAGCAGCACATCGCCCACGCCGCGCTGCACGAAGGTGATGGTGGCGCCGCGAGCGCCCGTGTCCAGCACGGGCACGTTCTTGAACAGCTTGCCGATGAAGTCCTTGGCCTGTGCGTCGCCGCCGTACTTGCGCTTGGCGAATTCCCAGGCGGCCAGGTAGTTCCAGCGCGCACCGCCGCTGGTCTTGGGGTTGGGCGTGATCACCTGCACGCCGGGCTTGACCAGGTCGTCCCAGTCCTTGAGGTTCTTGGGATTGCCCTTCTTCACCAGGAAGACGATGGTGGAGCTGTAGGGCGCCGAGTTGTGCGGCAGGCGCTTTTGCCAGTCGGCCTTGAGCAGGTTGCCGTTCTTGACCAGGGCGTCGATGTCGCCGGCCAGTGCCAGCGTGGCCACGTCCGCGTCGATGCCGTCGATGATGGAACGCGCCTGCTTGCCGGAGCCGCCGTGCGACTGCTTGATGCTCACGTCCTGGCCGCTCTTGGCCTTCCAGTGCTTGGCGAAGGCCTGGTTGTACTCCACGTACAGCTCGCGCGTCGGATCGTAGGAGACGTTGAGCAGCTGCACCGACTGGGCCAACGCCGGCAGAGCCGACAGGGTCAAGCCCGCGATCAGGCCGGCGGCAACAGGAAACTTGATAAAGTGGCGGCGAATTTTCATTGGAGTGTCGGTAGAGAGTGGAGACAACGGTCTGGTGCCGTGGAAAGCATTCTCAAAGCCAACTCTTAAAACTCAAACCAATAAGATTTCAGTTTGTTATTCCCAAAACATCTGAATCTCCACAAGACAAGGACTCAATTCCCCATGGCACGTACCGTTCACTGCATCAAGCTTGGCGTTGACGCTGAAGGCCTGGACTTCCCGCCCTACCCCGGCGAACTGGGCAAGCGCATTTTTGAAGGCGTGAGCAAGCAGGCCTGGGCCGACTGGCTCAAGCACCAGACGATGCTGGTCAACGAAAACCGCCTGAACCTGGCCGACGCACGCGCCCGCCAGTACCTGGCCCGCCAGATGGAAAACCACTTCTTCGGCGGCGGCGCCGATGCGGCGGCCGGCTACGTGCCTCCTTCGGCCTGAGCCGTTTCGTGCCCTTTCACCGCCCCCGTCGCACTGCGCCGGGGGCGGTTTCATTTGCGGTGCCGCAAACGGCAGCCGCCCAGAGACCGCCTACAATGCCCGCCTTCTTGCGCTGGACGGCGCAGTGGCCGCACACCCTGCGGCGCGGGCCGGTCTTCACCCGAGGTTTTCCGTGCTTCCATCCGTCTCCCTGCTGGAATCGTTCCAGGCATCGCAGTTCACCGTCATGCTGGTGATCTACCTCGTGGCCATCACGGCCGAAGCCATGTCGGGCGCGCTGGCGGCGGGCCGGCGCAACATGGACATCTTCGGCGTGGCCGTGATCGCCTTCGTCACCGCGCTGGGCGGCGGCACCATTCGCGACATGGTGCTGGGCCACTACCCCATAGGCTGGACCCAGCACCCCGAATATGTGTACCTGGTCATCTCGGCCGGGCTGCTGACCATCGTCGTGGCGCGCCACATGCACCATCTCAAGCAGGTCTTTCTGCTGCTGGACGCCATGGGGCTGATCGCCTTCTCGCTGATCGGCTGCAACGTGGCGCTGGAGCTGGGCTACCCGCCCGTGGTGGTGGTGATGTCGGGCATGCTGACCGGTATCAGCGGCGGCATTCTGCGCGACGTGCTTTGCAACCAGGTGCCGGTCGTCTTCCGGCGCGAGCTGTATGCCAGCGTGTCGCTGGCCGTGTGCCTGCTGTTCCTGGGGCTGCGCACGCTGGAAGTGGGCTCCAACCTCAGCACCGTCGTCTGCTTTGCCGGCGGCCTCACGCTGCGCCTGGCCGCCATACGCTTCAAGTGGCGCCTGCCCGTGTTCTCCTACCAGCAGCGCTGGGAGGAGTAGTTCTGCCCTTTGCCCATGTCCGAACCCATTGACTGGCTGCCCGACGGCACGCCCTACAGCCCGCGCTTTGGCGACCGCTACCACAGCGAACACGGCGGCCTGGACCAGGCCCGTCACGTCTTTCTGGGCGGCTGCGGCCTGCCAGGGGCCTGGGCCGATGCGCAGCAATGGCGCATCCTGGAGACCGGCTTCGGGTTCGGGCTGAATTTTCTCGTGGCCTGGGCGGCATGGAAGGCCGATCCACGCCGCCCGCGTCTGCTGCATTTCGTCTCTGCGGAAGCCTTTCCCGTCAGCGCCGACACTCTGCGCCAGGCCATGCCGCGCGAGCCAGGATTGCGCCTGCTGGCCGAGGAGCTGGCCAGCCGCTTCCAGGGCCTGCTGCCCGGCGTGCACCGCCTGAGCTTCGAGCAGGGCCGTGTGCTGCTGACGCTGTACATCGGCGATGCCCAGGCCATGCTGCGGCGCCAGCAGATCACGGCCGACAGCATCTACCTGGACGGATTCACGCCGGAACTCAACCCTGATCTCTGGAGCGCCGACACACTGCGCACGCTGGCGCGCCACTGCCGGCGAGGCACTCAACTGTCCACCTGGTGCGTGGCGCGCACGGTGCGCGATGGCCTGGCCCAGCACGGCTTTCAGGTCCGCAAGGTGGATGGCGTGCCGCCCAAGCGCCACAACCTGCATGCCGTCTACGACCCGGCCTGGCAACCGCGCGGGCCGCGTGCGCAGCCGCAGGAAGCCATCATCCCACGGCGCTGCATGGTGCTGGGTGCAGGCATTGCCGGTGCGGCTGCCGCAGCCAGCCTGTCGCGCCGTGGCTGGCAGGTCACCGTACTGGATGCCGCCGATGCGCCTGCTGCGGGCGCCTCGGCCCTGCCCGCAGGCCTGTTCTGCCCCCATGTCTCGCCCGATGACAGCCTGCTGTCCCGCCTGAGCCGCGACGGCGCACGCCTGACCCTGGCGCAGCTGCAAATGCTCTCCGGCCAGGGCCTGCTGCAACCGGGCACGGACTGGTGCGATACCGGCGTGCTGGAGCACGGCGTGGAAGCCGCCCCGCGGCTGCCGCGCGACTGGCAATCCCCCGGCCCGGGCGACCACTGGAGCCGGCCCGCCAGTGCCGACCAACTCCTGGCCGCCGGCCTGCCCGGCGACGCTCCGGCCTGCTGGCATGTGCAGGCCGGCTGGGTTCGCCCGGCGCGGCTGGTGCAGGCGCAGCTGACGCTGCCCGGCGTGCGCTGGCAGGGCCGCGCCTGCGTGGCGCGCATTGCACGGACCGGCACCAGCCATGGCGTGCCCGCCTGGCAGGCCCTGGATGCACAGGGCGCGCTGCTGGCCGAGGCCGAACTCGTCGTGCTCGCACTCGGCCCCGCAACCAACGCGCTGCTGGAGCACAGCCTGGGCACGCAGGCCGGCTGGCCGCTGCAGCCCATTCGCGGCCAGGTCAGCTGGGATACGCACACGCCTGCCAGCGCGCAGGCCATGCCGCCCTTTCCCGTCAACGGCCATGGCAACCTGGTGCCGGCCATGCCGCTGCAAGGCGACGCAGCCGGGCAAGGCTGGATCATGGGCTCGACCTTCGAGCGCGACCAGACCGCTCTGCCACCCAGCCCCGAAGACCAGGCCGCCGCCCATGCAGCCAATGGCGCCAAGCTGGCGCAACTGCTGCCGCGCACCTACCAGGGCCTGCAGGGCTTCTTCGATGCCCCGCCGCGCCCAACCTGGGGCGCGGTGCGCGTGGCATCGCCGGACCGCCTGCCCGTGGTCGGCCCCGTGTCCGCGCAGGCGCCAGGCCTGTGGGCCCTGACGGCCATGGGCTCGCGCGGGCTCACCCTGTCGCTGCTGTGCGGCGAACTGCTGGCGGCACGCCTGCATGACGAACCTCTGCCCGTGGACGCCAGGCTGGCGGCAGCCCTGGCCAGCGAACGCCTGGACCGCAGCAGGCGCTGAACCCACGCGGCCGCAAAACACGCGGCCATTCGCGCAGCACGTTCACACAACCGCCTGAAAGAAAACCCGCGCCTTCCCGCAGACGGTTTTCGTCACTCGTTATGTTTTTTCATACATATCGCTAGAATCCGGAACCTGTTTTCGGAAGGAAACAACCAGCCGCCCCGCATCCACCCACACAACAACCGTAAACCGTGCCCCTCCAGCCTCGCTCCAGCGCCCCAGCCTCCTCCCCTGTCTTCCGCCTGCAATCCACGCTGGCCCACGCCCTGCTGCTTGCAGGACTGGCCGCCAGCACCCCGGCGCAAGCCCAATCGGGCACTTCCTCGGCAGAGGCTTCGCAAACCTTCCAGCTGGGCACGGTCGATGTAAGCGATGATCGTGATGCCATATCCAGCGATGAACAACGACTGGGTGCCGCCGAGATGGGCCGGAGCAATGCAGACACCGTGTCCGACGCCGTCCGCCTGCTGCCGGGCGCCACGCTGTCGCGCAACAGCCGCAACGAGGAAATGATCTACCTGCGCGGCTTCGATCCGCGCCAGGTGCCGGTCTTCGTGGACGGCGTGCCGCTGTACGTGCCCTATGACGGCTATGTGGACTTCGCCCGCTTCACCACGTTCGACCTGTCCGAGATCCGCGTGGCCAAGGCCGGCGCATCGCTGATGTATGGCCCCAATACGCTGGGCGGCGCCATCAACCTGGTCACGCGCAAGCCCGTCAAACCCTTCGAGGGCGATGCACGCATCGGCGCCGGCGCAGGCGGCGAACGCAAGGCCGCCGTCAACCTGGGCGGCAACCTCGGCACCTGGTACTACCAGCTTGGAGCGTCCTACCTGGATGCGGACAGTTTTCCGCTGCCCAAGGGCTTCAAGGACTTCAAGAAGCAGCCCACCGACACCGGCAACTACCGCGACAACGCCTATCGCACGGACAAGCGGCTGTCTGTCAAGCTGGGCCTCACGCCCAATGCCACGGACGAATACGCGCTGGGCTATGTCCGCCAGGAAGGCGAGAAGGGCAACCCCGTCTACACAGGCAGCGCCACGGGCAAGAATGTGATCCGCTACTGGCGCTGGCCCTACTGGGACAAGGACAGCGTGTACTTCCTGAGCACCACGCGCCTCAATGCCGACAACCTGCTCAAGACGCGCATCTACCACGACACCTACCAAAACGGCCTGGACATGTACACGGACGCGAGCTACACGCGCCATGACCCCACCAGCAGCTACAAGGACGTGAGCCAGGGCGCCAGCGTCGAATGGGCCAACTACAGCCTCAAGGGCCATGCGCTGCGCCTGGGCGCGCACTACAAGATCGACGAGCACACCGATGCCGCCTCGGCCAAGGACCCCAGCAAGCACTACCGCGACGTGACGCGCTCGCTGGCGGTCGAGGACACGATCTCCCTGGCCGGGCACTGGAGCCTGAACCTGGCGCTCAGCCGAGACCTGCGCGATGCGCGCGAGGTCTACCAGTGGCCCACGGGCTCCACCAGCGCCACCAATGGCGTGGCCAAGCTGGGCTATGCGCTGGGCGGCGGCAGCGAGGCGTACTTCATCGCCTCGCACAAGACCCGCTTTCCCACCATCAAGGACCGCTACTCGGCACGCATGGGCACGGCCCTGGCCAACCCCGACCTGCAGCCCGAGACGGCCAACCACCTGGAGCTGGGCGTCAGCGGCTCGCCCTGGCAGGGCGGCAAGGGCCAGGCGGCGCTGTTCTACAGCCGTGTGCGCAACCAGATCCAGACCGTGGTCGTGGCCTCGGCCGAATGCGGGGGCACCACCTGCAACCAGGCGCAGAACGTGGGCCGCACGCGCAACATCGGCGTGGAGCTGTCCCTGGCCCAGCAACTGTCCGCGCAATGGGGCGTGAACGCCGGCTACACCTACCTGAACCGCCGCAACACCAGCGACTCCAGCATCACCCTGACCAACACCCCGCGCCACCGCCTGCTGGCCGGTGTCCAGTGGCGACCGCTGGCGCAGTGGGAATTCAACGCCGAGGTCGAGACCGAGAAGGGCCGCCATGTGCCGCTGTCGGGCAGCGGCCAGCTGCAGACGCTCAAGCTGCCCGGCTACGGCATTGCCAACCTGCGTGCACGCTACAAGCCGCGCAGCGACATCACCGTGGACTTCGGCGTGGCCAATATCGGCGACAAGTGGTACCAGTTCGACGACGGCCTGCCCATGCCGGGCCGCAGCTGGTATGTCAACCTGGGCTATCGTTTCTGAGGCCATGGACCGGGGGCGCGGCTTGCAGCCAGGCTGCCTCTGGTCAACGACACCGGAGCCGGGCAGGAGTACAACAGCCCTCAAGCGTCACACATTGATCCGCATCAACCTGCCTGCCATGACCCCATCCTTCACCGCCCTGCCCCTGGCCGCCCTGATCCATCCCGACGACGAGCATGCAATGGAGCTGCTGCTCGAACGCGTGGCGCGCCGCCTGCAAGCCGCAGGCTGGCGCGTGGGCGGGCTGGTGCATCGCCAGGACCGCTATGCCAACGGCAACAAGCGCATGCAGCTGTTCGACCTGCGCAGTGACCGCCAATTCGAGCTGTCCCAGGACCTGGGCTGCGCCTCGCGCGCCTGCAGTCTCAACCCCCAGGCCCTGGCCCAGGCCAGCGCCGTGCTGCGCCAGGCGCTGGACGATGGCGTGGATCTGGTGGTGATCAACCGCTTCGGCATCGTCGAGGCCTCGGGCCAGGGCTTTGCCGCCGAATTCGCGGCCTTTGTCCAGGCCGGCACGCCTGTGCTCACGGCCGTCGCGGCCCGCCATCTTGAAGACTGGCGCAGGTACACCGGCAGCCTGCATGCCGAGCTGGCAGCCGATGAGGTACAGATCGAACAATGGTGCCAGGCACAGCTTGAGCGCCGTGGCTGCGCCTCCCCCATCCCCTGATTCCATGACCGATCTTCTGTTCACCCGCCGCCGCTGGCTGGGCCAGGCCATGGCGGCACTGGCCTCATCGGCCCTTGTTCTCGGCCATGCCCAGGCAACCACGATTGCCGCCCGCATGGGACAGATGCCGGACCCTGCCAGGCTGCGCCGCGTATTCGCGGCAGGACCGCCCGCAGGCGTACTGGCGGCCACGCTGGCACCGCACAAGCTGCTGGGCTGGCCCCAGCAGCTGGACGATGTCTCGCGCTCCTACCTGGGCCCCACGCTGCGGGCGCTGCCCCATCTGGGCCGCCTGTCCGGGCGCGGCAGCACCATGCCGCTGGAGTCGCTGCTGAAGCTGCAGCCCGATCTGGTGCTGGACGCCGGCACGGCCGATGCCACCCATGTCTCGGCCACCGAGCGGCTGGCGCGCCAGACCGGCCTGCCCTGCGTGCTGGTGCAGGGTTCGCTGGCCGACCACGCACGCCAGTTGCGCGAGGTCGGCGCCCTGCTGGGCGAGGCTGCGCGTGGCGAAGCCCTGGCCCGCCATGCCGATGCCGTGGCGGCGCTGGCGCAGCGCGCCACCCAGGCCCTGGCACCGGCCGAGCGCCCGCGCGTGTACTTCGCGCGCAGCGCCAATGGCCTGGAAACGGGGCTGGCGGGCTCCATCAATGTGGAAGCCATCGAATATGCGGGCGGGCGCAATGTGGCCGCCGACGCAGGGCGCGGCGGACTGACACGCGTGTCCATGGAGCAGATCCTGACCTGGGACCCGCAGGTCATCGTCACGCAGGAACCCGGCCTTGCCGAGCGCATGCGCCAGGACCCGCTGTGGCGCGGCGTGGCCGCCGTGCGCTCAGGCCGCGTGCACTGCGCGCCGGTCTGGCCCTTCGGCTGGCTGGACGGCCCGCCCGGCGTCAACCGGCTCATCGGCGTGCGCTGGCTGCTGGAAAAGCTCCACCCGCAGGCGCCGGCACTGCAGGGACTGCCGCCGTTGGAACGCGAGGTGCGCGACTTCTACCGCCTGTTCTACGGCGTCGACCTGTCACCCGCAGCGCTGAACAAGCTGATGGAGACTGCGCGTTGATTTCTGGCACGGGCCGCCGCCTGGGCTGGCTGCTGGCGCTGGGTTTGCTGGCGGCCGTGCTGCTGTGGGCGCTGGCTGCGGGCCAGTTCTCCATCGCGCCGCAGCAGCTGTGGCAGTCGCTGCTGGCGCGCGCCACGGGCACGGCGTCCCCCTTGTCCGCCAGCGCCGAGACCGTGCTCTGGAACATCCGCCTGCCGCGTATCGCGGCGGGCCTGGCCGTGGGCGCCACGCTGGCGGCGGCGGGCGCGGCCTACCAGGGCATGTTCCGCAACCCGCTGGTCTCGCCCGACATCCTGGGCGTCTCGGCTGGTGCCGGCCTGGGCGCGGTGCTGGGCATCTTCCTGGGCTGGTCCATGGCGGCCGTCCAGGCCCTGGCCTTTGGCGGCGGCCTGGCCGCCGTGGCCGTGGTGGTGGCCCTCAGCGCCAGCGTGCGCCGGCATGACCCGGTGCTGGTTCTGGTGCTGGCCGGCATTGCGCTGGGCGCGCTGCTGGGCGCGGGCATTGCCCTGGTCAAGACGCTGGCCGACCCCAATACGCAGCTGCCATCCATCACCTTCTGGCTCATGGGCGGCCTGAGCGCCGTGACCCTGCCCGAGCTGGCTGCCACGGCGCCCGTGATGCTGTGCGCCCTGCTGCCCCTGTTGCTGCTGCGCTGGCGAATCAACCTGCTGGGCCTGCCTGACGAAGAGGCGCTGGCCCTGGGCGTGCCCGTGGCACGCCTGCGCCTGCTGCTGGTGGCCTGCGCCACGCTGGGCACGGCGGCCGCCGTATCGCTGGCCGGCATCGTCGGCTGGGTGGGGCTGGTGGTGCCGCATGTGGCGCGCTTGCTGGTCGGCCCCAATTTCGTGCGCCTGCTGCCGGCCTCGGCGCTGCTGGGCGCGGGCTTCGTGGTGGCGGCCGACACTCTGGCGCGCAGCGCGGCACGCATCGAGCTGCCGCTGGGCATTCTCACGGCCCTGGTCGGCGCGCCCTTCTTTCTCTACCTGCTGTCATGCACGGGCCGCAATGACTGAAATGCCGACGGCGCCCGTACTGCAGACGCTGGTCTTGGCCACGGGCCATGGGCGGCGGCGCGTCAGCCAGGGGCTGGACCTGGCCATTGCCGCAGGCGAGGTGCTGTGCCTGCTGGGCCCCAACGGCTGCGGCAAGACCACGTTGTTCCGTACCGTGCTGGGCCTGCTGGCGCCGCTGGCCGGAGAGGTGCGCGTGCAGGGCCAGCCCGTGCAGAGTTGGCCGCGTGCCGAGTTTGCGCGGCGCGTGGGCTATGTGCCCCAGGCTCAGGCCGGCGTCTTCGGCTTCGAAGCGCTGGACATGGTGCTCATGGGCCGTGCCGCGCGCCTGGCTGCGCTGGCCCGGCCCTCGGGAGCAGACCGGGCCAAGGCGCTGGACTGCATGGAGCAACTGGGCATAGGCCACCTGGCTCCGCGCCCCTATACCGAGCTGAGCGGCGGCGAGCGCCAACTGGTGCTGATCGCACGCGCCCTGGCCCAGGAGCCCGCGCTGCTGGTCATGGACGAGCCCACGGCCAGCCTGGACTTCGGCAACCAGATCCGCGTGCTGGACCAGATTGCCGCGCTGCGTGCACGCGGCATGGCCGTACTGCTGTCCACCCACCAGCCCGAGCATGCGCTGCAGGTGGCCGACCGCATCGCCCTGCTGGGCCGCGGCGGCCTCCAGGCCTGTGGTGCGGCGGCGCAGGTGGCCACGCCTGCCGCGCTGGCTGCGCTCTATGGGGTGAGCGAGGCGGCGGTGGCGGCGCGGATGCCGGCAGGCCTGGCCAGGCGCGGCGTTGGTATCTAGCGCTTGGGAACGGGCAGCTTTCAGCCAGGCGGGGGCTGCAGCGGGCGGCCTGCGTCCTTGACGCATGCACTCCAGCAGTTGTGGTTCGCTGTGGATGGGCAGGTCCGCATAGCGGTTTTCGCGCGCGGCAGCCAGCAACTCCCGCGGCCCCAGCGCCTATTCCATCAACGCGGAGAAATTGCTGAGCGCCAGGGCCAGCCGGCGGCGCGCGGCTTCGCCGGGTTCAGGCGTGTCAGTCTCTGACAACGGTGGCGGCGGCCGAGGCGCAGCCTGGACCTGCGCATGGACTGCCGTTTTCAATGCCAGGGTCAAGCCGAGGGCGGCAAAACGTTTTCACATTCTGAAATCCTCCCTCTGACCGGCAAGCATATCGGCCGCTCGTGGTTTTGGCATTCCCGCCCCCACACAGCCTGCTGCTTTTCACTTATATCCATATCCACATACTTGCAGGACAAAACAATCGTTTGCTTCTATAAGGCCATTGCTTACATTCCCGTCCATGCAGGGTTCTGTGCGCGTGTCCCGCAAGTGCCTCGGTGCCACGCAATGAACCCCTGCACCGCCGCCGCTGGCGGCAGTCGAAGACCCCACATCCGAAGCGCCATGTACCAATACACCGAATTCGACAAACAGTTCATCCGCCTGCGCGCCGAGCAGTTCCGTGACCAGCTCGAACGCTGGCAGGCCGGCAAGCTCTCGGAGGATGAGTTCAAGCCCCTGCGCCTGCAAAACGGCTGGTATGTGCAGCGCTACGCGCCCATGCTGCGCGTGGCCGTGCCCTACGGCGAACTGTCCAGCGCCCAGTTGCGCGTGCTGGCCCGCGTGGCCCGCGAGTACGACCAGCCCGACGCCGCCCTGCTGGCCGAGGCCCGCGCCACCCAGGACCGGCTGGGCGATATCCCGCTGCACGACGGCCGCCGCATCGGCTCCGACCTGAAGTTCGGCTACGGCCACTTCACCACGCGCACCAACGTCCAGTACAACTGGATTCCGCTGTCCAAGGCCGCCGACGTGATGGACCTGCTGGCCAGCGTCAGCCTGCACGGCATCCAGACCAGCGGCAACTGCATCCGCAACATCAACAGCGACGCGCTGGCGGGCATTGCCATCGACGAGATCGCCGACCCGCGCCCCTTCACCGAAATCCTGCGCCAATGGAGCACGCTGCACCCCGAGTTCAGCTTCCTGCCGCGCAAGTTCAAGGTCTCCATCAGCGGCGCCGAGGAAGACCGCGCCGCGCTGGGCTGGTACGACGTGGGCCTGCAACTGCTCAAGAACGAGGCTGGCGAGCTGGGCTTCAAGGTGCGCGTGGGCGGCGGCATGGGCCGCACGCCCACCATCAGCCCGGTGCTGCGCGAGTTCCTGCCCTGGAACCAGCTGATGAACTACCTGGAAGCCGTGATCCGCGTCTACAACCGCTACGGCCGCCGCGACAACGCCTGGAAGGCGCGCATCAAGATCCTCGTGAAGTCCGAGGGCCAGAACTTCATCGACCAGGTCGATGAGGAATTCCGCCAGATCGTCGAGGTCGAGGGTGGCCCCCACACCATCACCCAAGCCGAGTACGACCGCGTGGCCGCCAATTTCCGCGAGCCCGAGCTGGACCTGTCGCCCGCCAATGCCGAAGCCGAGACCCTGGCCCTGCTGCGCACGGCAGCCGAGGAGGACAAGGACTTCGGCCGCTGGCTGATCAGCAACGTGCGCCCGCACCGCCACCCGCAACTGCGCGCCGTGCTGCTGTCGTTCAAGCGCCTGGGCTACGCGCCCGGCGATGCCACGGCCGACCAGATGGATGCAGCCGCCGAGCTGGCCGACCAGTTCTCGGCCGGCGAGATGCGCGTCACCCACGAGCAGAACCTGTTGCTGCCCTGGGTGCGCCGCGACCAGTTGCCCCAGCTGTACAAGGCGGCCAAGGCCCTGGGCCTGGCCAAGCCCAACATCGGCCTGCTGACCGACATGATCGCCTGCCCGGGCGGCGACTTCTGCTCGCTGGCCAATGCACGCTCCCTGCCCATTGCCGAGGCCATCACCGAGCGCTACCAGGACCTGGACGAGCTGTGGGACCTGGGCGAGATCGACCTGCACATCAGTGGCTGCATCAACAGCTGCGGCCACCACCACAGCGGCCACATCGGCATCCTGGGCGTGGACAAGGACGGCAAGGAGTGGTACCAGATCACGCTGGGCGGCGCCGACGGCTCCCACCTGTCCGGCCCGGCCACGCCCGGCAAGATCATCGGCCCCTCGTTCAGCGCCGCCGAAGTGCCCGGCGTGATCGAGGCCCTGCTGGCCACCTACCGCGAGCAGCGCCAAAGCGAAGGCGGCCGTTTCGAGACCTTCATCGCCACCGTGCGCCGCGTGGGCATCGAACCGTTCAAGGCCGCCGGCAATGCCGCCCGCCACCCCGCCAAGCACACCGAGGAAGCGGCCGCCTGACCCGGGTGAGAGCCGCAGGAGATCCTTATGAAAATCATCGCCGCCCACGAGCACCAAAGCCCGGCCGAAGGCCAGCAGACCATCATCGCCCCGGCCAATGACGCCGACCCCTTCACACTGGATCTTGCTGGCGTGCAGCGCATCGACCTGCACTTTCCCAAGTTCACCGATGGCCGCGCCTTCAGCCAGGCCCGCCTGCTGCGCAAGCGCCTGGGCTTTCTGGGCGAGATCCGCGCCACCGGCGACGTGCTGATCGACCAGCTGGTGCAGATGCAGCGCTGCGGCTTCGACGTGGCCGTGCTGCGCGAAGGCGTGGACATCTCCGATGCCCAGCGCCAGCTCGACCGCTTCCACGGCTTCTACCAGGGTGATGCCGTCCATCCCGAGCCCCACTTCGTCAAGGCAGCCTGAGATGGGTGCGCAAAGCTTTCTGTCGCGGCAGGCATCGGCCAAGGCCACCGAGGTCAATGGCCGCGCCAGCAGCAACTACGCCGACAAGCTGGCCGCCACCGAAGCCTTGCTGCGCGAGGCTGCAGCCCTGGGCGCCGAGGCCGTGACGCAGGCTTCCAGCCTGGGCGCCGAGGATGTGGTGATCACCGACATCATCCACCGCCTGGGCCTGGACATCCCCGTCTTCGTGCTGGACACCGGCGCCCTGCACACCGAAACCCTGGCCCTGCTGGAGCGCACCCAGTCGCTGCCCGGCCTGAGCGTCAAGGTCTACCGGCCGCAGCTGGAATCGGTGATCCACTTCATCCGCGACAACGGCCAGGACGCCATGTACCGCAGCATCGAGCTGCGCAAGGCCTGCTGCGGCGTGCGCAAGATGGAGCCGCTGGCGCGCGCGCTGGCCGGCAAGAGCGCCTGGATCACAGGCCTGCGCCGCGAGCAGTCCAATGCCCGCGCCGACGTGCCCGCCGTGGACCGCAGCGAGGTCGAGACCAAGGGCCTGACCAAGTTCAACCCGCTGACCGACTGGACCCAGGGCGATGTCTGGCACTACATCGCCAGCCACGGCGTGGACTACAACCCGCTGCACGACCAGTTCTATCCCAGCATCGGCTGCGCACCCTGCACGCGCGCCGTCAGCCTGGGCGAGGACTTCCGCGCCGGCCGCTGGTGGTGGGAAGACGAGGCAGCCAAGGAATGCGGCCTGCACGCCAAGAAGTGAAGCCTGCAGGGTTTGACACCGATTTGATTGGAAACCAAGAAATGAATGCCCGTGTGGACACCTCCGTGCTGAGCCATCTCAGCAACCGCCACCTCGACGCCCTCGAAGAGGAAACCATCTTCGTGCTGCGCGAAGTGGCCGCCGCCTTCGAGCGCCCCACCCTGCTGTTTTCGGGCGGCAAGGACTCGCTGGTCATGCTGCGCTGCGCCGAAAAGGCCTTCGGCAAGGGCCGCATCCCCTACCCGCTGCTGATGATCGACACCGGCCACAACTTCCCGGAAGTGACTGAATTCCGCGACCTGCGGGCCAAGGAGCTCGGCGCCGAACTCATCGTGCGCAGCGTCGAGGACTCCATGGCGCGCGGCACCGTGCGCCTGGCCCATCCGGGCGAAAGCCGCAACGTGCACCAGTCGGTGACGCTGCTGGAGGCCATCGATGAATTCCGTTTCGACGCCCTGATCGGAGGCGCCCGCCGCGACGAGGAAAAGGCCCGCGCCAAGGAACGCATCTTCAGCCACCGCGACAGCTTCGGCCAATGGCAGCCCAAGGCACAGCGCCCCGAGCTGTGGACGCTGTTCAACACCCGCCTGGCCCCGGGCGAGCACTTCCGCGTGTTCCCCATCAGCAACTGGACCGAACTCGACGTCTGGCAGTACATCGAGCGCGAGCAGATCGCCCTGCCCAGCATCTACTACACGCACAAGCGTGAGGTGGTGGAGCGCCGCGGCCTGCTGGTGCCCGTGACCGAACTCACCCCGCCGCGCGACGGCGAGGAGGTCGTGGTGCGCGACGTGCGCTTTCGCACCGTGGGCGACATCACCTGCACCTGCCCCGTGGAAAGCGATGCGGCCACGGCGGCCGACATCGTGCTCGAAACCCTGGCCGCCGAAGTCAGCGAGCGCGGCGCCACGCGCATGGACGACAAGACCAGCGAAGCCTCCATGGAAAAGCGCAAGAAGGACGGATATTTCTGATGACCACCGCAAGCATTGCCGCCGACGCAGCCGTCGCGGATTCCACGGCCACCCAGGCCAGCCAGGCCACACAACAGACCACCGCCAACGCCTCGGCCCTGCGCTTCATCACCTGCGGCTCCGTCGATGACGGCAAGAGCACGCTGATCGGCCGCCTGCTGGTAGACACGCGCGCCGTGCTGCAGGACCAGCTGGCAGGCGTCACCAAGAGCGGCGAGACCGATCTGGCGCTGCTGACCGACGGCCTCTCGGCCGAGCGCGAGCAGGGCATCACCATCGACGTGGCCTACCGCTACTTCGCCACCCCGCGCCGCCGGTTCATCCTGGCGGACACGCCGGGCCATGTGCAGTACACGCGGAACATGGTCACCGGCGCGTCCACCGCCGAGCTGACGGTGATCCTGGTGGACGCCCGCAACGGCGTGGTGGAGCAGACCCGCCGGCACGCGGCGATCGCCGCCCTGCTGCGGGTGCCGCACGTGGTCCTCGCCGTGAACAAGATGGACCTGGTCGGCTACCGGGAGTCCGTGTTCGCCGCGATCGCCGAGGAGTTCACGGCGTACGCGACCGATCTGGGCGTTCCGGAAGTCACCGCCATCCCGATCTCGGCGCTCGTCGGCGACAACGTCGTGGAGCCGTCCGCGCACATGGACTGGTACGGCGGTC
>JAITUC010000013.1 GCA_031286585.1 Delftia acidovorans | reverse complement strand
TCGTCCCGGTCGATGGTCTTGCGCCGGTCGTTGCCCACCCATTTGTCCTCGTCGTTCTCGACCTCGGTGAGCTGGTCCTTCTGGGCATGCAGCCACAACTGTTCTTGCCCGGCCTTGTCCTCGAAGCGGATGGCATTGGCGTCTCCCTGGCCGTTCTTCATGCCGGCGCCCGGTGCGCCGCCCTTGCTCGACCGCGTCTTGATGCCCGATTGCGTGGCATTGGCCGGCAGCGCCCAGGGCGGCATGTTGGCCGCGTTGTAGACGCAGCCCGTGACCAGCGGGTAGTCCGGGTCGCCGTTGAGGAAGTCGACGACGACTTCATGCCCTATGCGCGGAATGGAGATGGCCCCGAACCCCGGGCCTGCCCAGTTCGTGGCCACGCGGATCCAGCAACTGGAGTTCTGGTCCTGCTTGCCCAGACGGTCCCAGTGGAACTGCACCTTGATGCGGCCGTATTCGTCGGTCCAGATTTCTTCCCCGGCCGGGCCCACGACGACGGCGGTCTGCGGGCCGGTGGTACGCGGCTTGGGCGTGGTGCGCGCAGGGGTGTAGGCAAGACTCGTGGGCTGGGCCTGCAACTCGTAGCGCTGGAACGATCCGTCTTCCGCGGCGCTGCCCTTGGCGCCCGGGGCCACGGCACTGATGGGACTGATGGCGCTGACGCGGGGGTTCTCCTTCAAGTGGTAGCTCAGGCCCGTGATCAGGTACTGCCGGTTCTGGTCGCCGCGCGGGTAGTTGTAGAGGCTGAAGGTGTAGCCCGTGGCCAGCGCCCGGTGGCAGGACTGGCCCCGCACCCGGCTCTGGCCCGTGAGGCTTTCCTTCAGGCGCACGCGGATGTAGTCCTCTCCATCGCCGTATTCCGTGTAGCCGCCCGGCCATTCGTAGATTTCGTGGGCGTCATGGGCGTGGCCCGGCGGGTCGCGCCGCAGGTGGCTGAGGTCGGCCCGGGGTTTCTTGAAGTCGTAGTCGTCGCTGTAATGGCGGCCCGGCTTGATTTCCTGCTCCAGCTGCCAGGCGTGGATGTTTTCCTGATCGCCTGCGGCGGCTTTTTCCGGGGGATAAAAGGGAATGGAGGCGCCCCCGGGCAATACGCTGTGCGAGGCAATGATGTCGTCGCACAGCACCAGGGTATGTTGGCCCGAGGCATGCTCGAAGAAGTAGTAGATGCCTTCGTGCTCCATCAATCGCGAGACAAAGTCGCAATCGCTTTCGTTGTATTGCACGCAATAGTCCCAGCTGCGATAGGCGCGCGTGAGTTTCTTTTGCAGGGGATGGCCATAGACGCCCAATACCTGCTCGATGATGTCGGGCACGGTCTGGTTCTGGAAGATGCGAAAGTCGCTTTGGCGCGTGGCCAGCCACAGCCAGGGGCTCAGGCGGGCCTTGTAGGCATAGTGGCGGTGGTCCTGGCCCTGCATGCCAAAGCGGGTGACGATGCCGTCGATGAAGCGCCTGCCGCCGCCCTGGGTTTCTATTTCTATGGTGGCGTTCTTGCCCAATAGGGCCTTGGGGTCGATGCTTTCGCTTTCGCTGAGCATTTCCACATCGAGGCTGAAGAGCTGGCTGATGTTTTCCTGGCCGCGCAATTCACGGAAATGCAGCTGCTCGCCCAATGGCGTGTGGATGGTGACTCTGCGTGTCATTGCTGCTTGCGCCCCGTTGGGGACACCCTCCCGTCGTTTGATAAATGAAAATCATAGACAGATGAGTGGTGATAGGGCAACCCAATCGAGACTAGGAATACTCTGAAAATTGCGGGCAATTGCGTGCCGCCGCAATCTCATGTCTGGCCATGGCGTGAACAGTTTCAGGCCCCGAACGTCATGTTGAACAGAGGCGCAGTGCCGGATCGCCGCGATCCGGTGCCGGCCTCGCCGATGTTCAACCGCATTAAGGACGCCTGCATGTCTACAAGCTGCTTCGACCGCGAAGACGAAACCTTCATCGTTCTGGTCAACCACGAGGAACAGTATTCCATCTGGCCGCACTGGAAGGCCGTGCCCGGCGGCTGGACCGCCGTGGAGGGCGTGAAGGGCGACAAGAAAACCGTGCTCGAGTACGTGGACGCCACCTGGACCGACATGCGGCCCAAGTCGCTGCGCGTGTGGATGCAGCAGCAGGAGCAGGCGGGCGCCGGCGCCGCGCTGCAGACCGATACCGATAACGTTGTCGAAGCTGCAGCGGGCTGACGCGCATGCACGCGCCGCTGACCCTGCTGTGCCTGCCGTGCGCAGGCGCCAGCGCCACCATGTACCTGCGCTGGCGCAGGCTGCTGCCCCACTGGATCCGCATTGCGCCGGTGGAGCTGCCGGGGCGGGGCAGCCGGCTGGGCGAGCCTGCGGTCGAGGACTTCGGGCAGCTGGTCGCGCTGCTGTGCGCCGAGCAGCGCCAGGCCATGCAGGGCCGCTTTGCCTTGCTGGGCCACAGCATGGGCGCGCTGCTGGCCTTCGGCATGGCGCGGCAGTTGCGCGAGGAGGGCAGGGCGCTGCCGCTGGCCCTGATTGCCTCGGGCAGCCCGGCACCGGCCTGCCGTGATCCCGAGCGCTTTGCCGGCAAGGGCGACGACGCCGCGCTGATCGCCGATCTGCGCAGGCAGGGCGGCACGCCCGAAGAGGTGTTCAACAGCCCCGAGCTCATGCGCATCACGCTGGATGTGCTGGGCTCCGACTACCGCGTCTGCGAGAGCTTCGGCCATGTGCCCGCTGCGGGCCTGCCGCTGCCGGTGCACGTCTTTGCGGGGCGGCAGGACGACATCGAGGCGCCCCGCGTCCAGGCCTGGTCGCAGGAGGCCGCCGAGGCCTTCACGCTGGACTGGTTCGAGGGCGGGCATTTCTTCATCAGGCAGCGCGAAGGCGATGTGCTGGCCGTCCTGGCGCAGCGCCTGGCCGGGTCCCGGTCACTCCAGGGGGAAATCCATGCAGCTCGTGTCTGTGCGTGAGGCCATGAACCAGGGCATCGAGGTCTTCAGGCTGGACCTGGACCTGTCGGCCGAACTGAGCGACAGCCTGCCGCACCTGACCCCCGAGGAGCGCGGTCGCGCCGCGCGCTTCGTGCGGGCCGCCGACCGGCTGCGCTTCGCGCAGACGCGCGCTGCCACGCGGCGGCTGCTGGGGCGCAGGCTGGACTGCTGTCCGGCCGACGTGCCCCTGGCCATCGGCACGCACGGCAAGCCCTTCGTGGATGAGGAGCCGCACAGGGCGCCTGTCTTCAATGTCTCGCACTCGGGCGGCCATGCGCTGATCGCGCTGGCCGACCCCGGTGGCGTGCTGCACCTGGGCGTGGACATCGAGCAGCACAAGCCCGACCTCGATGCCGAGGTCATGCTCGACGCCGTCTGCACCGACCAGGAACGCGCCAGCGTGCGCCGTGCGCCTGATCGGCTGGCGGCCTTCTACCAGCGCTGGGTGGGCAAGGAGGCCGTGCTCAAGGCCATCGGCATCGGCGTGGCCGACCACCTGCGCTCCATAGGCATCAGCCCTGCAGGGGATGGGCGGCTGGGCATTGCCTGCGCCGTTCCCGAATGGAACCGTTTTCAAGCGATGGCGCTGCCAGCGCCGCCGGGCTACGCGGCAGCTCTTGCGTGGCGCACCAAGGAATCGACATGAACGAAACCCTCCAGCGCTTCGAGCGCAAGGCACCCGCCGGATCCCTGCTTCCCCGGCTCATCACGCCCGCCCAGCCGGGCCAGGACCTGCTGGCCGCGCTGCCGCCGCTGCGCCGCGACATCGACGAGGCCCTGCTGACCACGGGCGGCGTGCTGCTGCGCGGCTTTGGCGTGCCCGATGTGGAGACCTTCCAGCGCTTTGCCTCGGCCTTCGGCCACCCGCTGCTCAAGTACGAATTCGCCTCCACGCCGCGCAGCGCGGTCGAGGCCTCCAGCGGCGCGGGCGTCTACACCTCCACCGAATACCCGGCCCACCAGAGCATTCCGCTGCACAACGAGCAGGCCTACACGCGCGAATGGCCCATGAAGATCTGGTTCCACTGCGTCACCGCCTCGCCCGAAGGCGGCGAGACGCCGATTGCCGACAGCCGTGCCGTCTACCGCCGCATTCCGGCGCGCATCCGCGAAATGTTCGAGCCCGGAATTCTCTACGTGCGCAACTTCGGCGAGATGGACGTGCCCTGGCAGAAGGTGTTCAACACCGAAAGCCGTGCCGAGGTCGAGGCCTTCTGCCGCCATGCGCGCATGGACTGGGAGTGGAAGGAGGACGACGGCCTGCGCACGCGCCAGCTGTGCCAGGCCATGGAGAGCCATCCCGTCACGGGCGAGATGGTCTGGTTCAACCAGGCCCACCTGTTCCACATCTCGGCGCGCGAGCCCGAGGAGCGCGAGGTGCTCGAAGAGGTCTACGGCATCGAGAACCTGCCGCGCAACACCTTCTTTGCCGACGGCTCCACGATCGGCGACGACATCTTTGCCGAAGTGCGCGCCGCGCTGGACGCCGAGACCGTCAGCTTCCCCTGGGAGCAGGGCGACGTGCTGATGCTGGACAACATGCTCGTGGCCCATGCGCGCTCGCCCTTCAAGGGGCCGCGCAAGGTCATCGTCGCCATGGCCGAGCCGCGCAGCAATCTGGACCGTTTCTGAGAACCCGGGAGGCAGCTGACATGCTGAGTGGACAAAGTGCAATCGCGGCAGCAGGCCAGGCGCCGGCCAGCCTGGTCGAGCATCTGAGGGGCCTGGCGCAGCAGCGGCCCGACGACATCTGGCTCACCGTGGCCGCCGTGCAGGACGGCCGCGTGGTCGAGCGCAGCCACAGCTATGGCGAGTTCGACCGCCGCGTGCGCGCGCTGGCCGCCCGGTTGCAGCCGCTGTGCCCCCTGGGCGCGCGCGCCCTGGTGATGATGGACAACGACGAGCACTATGCCGCCAGCATGCTGGCCTGTTTCTACGCAGGCGTGATCGCCGTGCCGGTGCCGCCGCTGGAATCGCTGCGCGTGCAGCATCTGGAGCGGCTGCTGGGCATCGTGGGCGACGCGGGCGCGGCCTGCGTGATCGGCACGGCCGACGTCATCGAGGCCCTGCCCGGCGCCGACACGCGCTTTGCCGGCATCGCCACCGTCGCCGCCGACCAGGTGGACCTGGCCGATGCCGGCGCCTGGCGGCCCCATGCGCCGGCTGCCGACGACATCGCCTTCCTGCAATACACCTCGGGCTCCACCTCGGCGCCCAAGGGCGTGATGGTCAGCCACGGCAACCTGATCGCCAACGAGGCCGCCATCCAGCAGCGCATGGAGATAGGCGCGGGCGACCGCTTCATGTCCTGGGCGCCGCTCTACCACGACATGGGCCTGATCGGCGGCCTGCTGCAGCCCCTGTACAGCGGCCTGCCGCTGGTGCTGACTTCGCCGCGCCTGTTCCTAGAAAGCCCCGTGCGCTGGCTGGAGCTGATCTCGCGCCACCGCGCCACCATCAGCGGCGGCCCCGACTTCGCCTACCGCATGTGCCTGGAGCGCATCAAGCCATCGCAGCTGGCGCAGCTGGACCTGTCGAGCTGGCGGCTGGCCTATACCGGCGCCGAGCCCGTGCGCGCCGACACCGTCGCGGCCTTCGCGCAGCGCTTTGCGGCCTGCGGCCTGCGGCCCGACACGGCCTATGCCTGCTACGGCCTGGCCGAAGCCACCCTGTTCATCACCGGCGGCACGCCCGGCGCGGGCGCTGCGGTCACGGCCTTCGATACCGACGCCCTGGGCCAGGGCCGGGCCGAAGAAAGCTCCGGTGCCGCGCAGACCCCGCTGGTGGGCTGCGGCCCCGCCGTTCCCGGCCATGCCGTGGCCATCGTCGATCCGCACAGCCTGCAGATGCTGGAGCCCGGCCGCGTGGGCGAGATCTGGGCCTGCGGTCCCAGCATCAGCCAGGGCTACTGGGGCAAGCCGCGGGAAACGCAGCAGGCCTTTGTCGAGCATGCAGGCCGGCGCTGGCTGCGCACGGGCGACCTGGGCTTCGTGCATGGCGGCCAGGTCCATGTGGCCGGGCGCATCAAGGACCTGATCATCGTGCGCGGCCACAACCTGTATCCGCAGGACATCGAGCGCGTGGTCGAGGCCGAGGTCGAAGCCGTGCGCAAGGGGCGCGTCGCCGCGTTTTCGGTGGACGTTGATGGGCAGGAGGGCATAGGCCTTGCCGCCGAGGTCTCGTTCGGCATGCAAAAGCGGGTGCCGCCCCAGGCCCTGGTCGATGCCCTGAGCACCGCAGTGGGCGCGCAGTGCGGCGAGGCGCCCCGGGTGATCGTGCTGCTCAATCCCGGCGCCTTGCCCCGCACCTCCAGCGGCAAGCTGCAGCGCGCGGCCTGCCGCCAGGGCTGGTCTGCGCGCACGCTGGATGCCTGGGCGGTGTTCGAGTCGGGCCGCTTCGCGGGCGGCGGCAGCCAGGCACCGCAGGAAGAGGGCGCAGCAGATCCCACCGCGCGCACGCTGGCCGGCCTGTGGCGCGATGTGCTCGGCGGCGATGCCCTGCAAGGGCCGGCCGGCGAGGCCCACTTCTTCACGCAAGGCGGCAACTCCCTGGCTGCCGTGCGGCTGGCTGCGCGCATTTCCCGGCAATGGTCGCTGGCGTATCCGGCCGGGCGGGTCTTCGAGCACCCGCGGCTGCGCGACCAGGCGCAGGACATCGACCGGCTGTGCCAGCAGCGCCAGCCGGGCACGGCGCTGCAGCGCATTGCTCCGCTGGCCGATGTCCGTCGCGCCATGCCCCTGCCGCTGACGCCGGCCCAGCAGCGCCAATGGTTCCTCTGGAAGATGGACACGCGCAGCACGGCCTACCACGTGCAGGGCGCGCTGCGCATCACCGGGCCGCTGGATGCAGGCGCCCTGCGTGCGGCCGTGCAGGGCCTGGCCGAACGGCACGGTGCGCTGCGCACGGTGTTCAACGCCCGGCCCGATGGGGAGGTCGAGCAGCGCCTGGACCCCCAGGGCAGGCTGGAGCTGCAGTGGCTGGATGCCGCGCAGGGCGACCCCGCGCAGCGCGAGGCGCACGCCGCCCAATGGCTGCAGGCGCTGTGCGCCCAGCCCTTTGATCTGCAGCAGGGGCCGCTGGCCCGGGCCGCCCTGGTGCGGCTGCAGGCGAATGAGCACATCCTGGCGCTGGTGATGCACCACATCGTCTCCGATGGCGCTTCCATGCAGATCCTGCTGGACGATCTGGCGGCGCTGTATTCCGGCGCACCGGACGGCGGCCCGGCGCTGCAGTACGTGGACTACGCCGTCTGGCAGCAGGTGCAGGGCCAGCAGGACCACCAGGGCCAGCAGGCCTCGCTTGCCTATTGGCTGGAACGGCTGCAGGTGCCTCCGGGCGAGGCACAGCCCGTGCTCGCCCTGCCCACCGACCACCCGCGCCAGGCGCTGGCGCGGTATCGCGCGGCTCACCACGGCTTCGAGCTGTCCGCCCCTGTCCTGGCGACCCTGCGTGCGCAGGCCCGCGCGCAGGGGGACACGCTCTTCACCTGCCTGCTGGCCGGCTGGCAGGCGCTGCTGTACCGCTACACGGGGCAGGAAGACATCCGCGTCGGCGTGCCCGTGGCCAACCGCGCGCATGCCGACCTGCAGGGCGTGGTCGGCTTTTTCGTCAACACCCTGGTGCTGCGTAGCCGCATCGACGGGCGCATGCGCCTGTCCGAGGTGCTGCAGCAGGCCCGCGAGGCGGCGCAGGGCGCGCAGGCCCACCATGCGCTGCCGTTCGAGCAGCTGGTGGAGGCGCTGCAGCCCCAGCGCAGTCTGGCCCACAGCCCCTTGTTCCAGGTGCTGTTCAACCATCTGGTGGAGGACTGGCAGGCGCTGCAGCAGGTGCCGGGCTGGACGGTGGCCGCCCAGCCGCTGGCGGCCGGGGATGCGCAGTTCGAGCTGACCGTGGAAGTGCGCGAGCGCTCCGATGGCGGCCTGCATATCGGCCTGGTCTATGCCCGCGAGCTGTTCGAGCCGGACAGCATGCAGCGCCTGGCCGCCCACTACGAGGCCATGCTGGAGGCCCTGGCCCGGCAGCCCCGATGTGCCGTGGACGAGGTGCCGCTGCTGGGTCCCGACGAACGCCGGCAGCTGGCGGCCTGGAGCTGCAACGATACGGCCGTGCACGGCGGCGACATCGTGCACCACCGCTTCGAGCAGCAGGTGGCACGCAGCCCCGATGCCCCGGCCCTGTGCCTGGGCGAGGCCACGCTGAGCTACGCCCAGCTCAATGCGCGCGCCAATCGGCTGGCGCATCACCTGATCGCAGCGGGCGTGCAGCCCGGCGTGCCGGTGGGCATCGCCATGGAGCGCTCCATCGAGATGGTCGTGGGGCTGCTGGCCATCATGAAGGCCGGCGCGGCCTATGTGCCCATCGACCCCGAGCATCCGGCCGACCGCATCGCCTACATGCTGGAGGACAGCGGCGTGTCCCTGGTGCTGGTGCAGCCGCATCTGCGTGACCGCCTTCCGGCCGGCAGCGGCGCCCGGCTGGTCGATGTGCCGGGCCTGGCGTCCCGGCTGCAGGACCAGCCGTCCCACAATCCGGCTGTTGCCCTGCATGGCGACAGCCTGGTCTATGTCATCTACACCTCGGGCTCCACGGGCCGGCCCAAGGGCGCGGCCAACCGCCATCGGTCGCTGTGCAACCGCCTGGCCTGGGGGCAGGCGCACCAGCCGCTGGGCGCAGGCGATACGGTGCTGCAGAAAACGCCCTTCGGCTTCGACATCTCCTTCTGGGAATTCTTCTGGCCTCTGACCACCGGCGCACGCCTGGCGCTGGCCGCCCCCGGCGACCACCGCGATCCCCGGCGCCTGGCCGAGCTGATCGCGCGCCACCAGGTCAGCACCATCCACTTCGTGCCGTCCATGCTGCAGGCCTTCCTGGCGCACCCGGCGGCCGCCACCTGCCAGGGGCTGCAGCGCATCGTCTGCAGCGGCGAGGCCCTGTCCGCCGAATTGCAGGCGGCCGTGCTGCAGGCCTTCCCCGGCGCCCGCCTGCTCAATCTCTACGGTCCCACGGAGGCGGCCATCGAGGTCACCTGGTGGGACTGCCGGGATGAGGGCGCGCTGTCCGTACCCATAGGCCGCCCTGTGGCCGGGCTGCGCACCCATGTGCTGGATGCCGCCCTCAACGAGGTGCCGCGCGGCGTGGCCGGCGAGCTGTATCTGGGCGGTGTGGGCCTGGCGCGCGGCTACTGGCGGCGCCCGGGCCTGAGCGCCGAGCGCTTCGTGGCCGACCCCGCCAGCCGCACGGGCGAGCGCCTGTACCGCACGGGCGACCTGGTGCGCTGGCGCGGCGACGGCCAGATCGACTACCTGGGCCGCGTGGACCACCAGGTGAAGATCCGCGGCTTTCGCATCGAGCTGGCCGAGGTGGAGGCGCAACTGCTGGCCCACCCCGCCGTGCGCGAGGCCGTGGTCGTCGCCCGCCAGGCGGCCGACGGCGCGCGGCTGGCCGCCTTTGTCTCGGTGCAGCAGGGGCAGTGCCTGGACATGGCCGCGCTGCGCAGCGCGCTGGCTGCGGCCCTGCCCGACTACATGCTGCCCGCGGCCATCACCGTGCTGGATGCCTTGCCGTTGAACGCCAACGGCAAGGTGGACCGCAAGGCGCTGCCCGAGGCGCCCACCTTGCCGGTCCTGGAGCGCGAGGCCTACGAGCCGCCCGAAGGCGGCGTGGCCGAGACGATTGCCGCCCTCTGGTCCCAGGTGCTGGGCGTGGAGCGCGTAGGCGCCAGCGACAACTTCTTCGACCTGGGCGGGCATTCGCTGCAGCTCATCCGCGTGCATGGCCTGCTGGAGTCGCGGCTGGGCCGGGAGCTGTCCCTGGTCGATCTCTTCAAGCACCCCAGCGTGGCGGCCCTGGCCCGGCGCATCGAGCAGGGCGCAGAGGGCGAGGGCGCCGCACAGGCCGCAGCCGCCCGGGACGGCATGGACGCGGCCCAGCGCCGCCGCGAGGCGCTGCTGCAGCGCAAGCGCCACATCGAAAGGACTCTGTGATGCCTTCTTCCTCCGAAACCACCGGCCTGGAGATCGCTGTCATCGGCATGGCCGGGCGCTTTCCGGGCGCCGACGACATCGACAGGTTCTGGGCCAACATCCGTGACGGTGTCGAGTCCGTGAAGCGCTACAGCGACGAAGAGCTGCGCGCCCTGGGCGTGCCCCAGTCCCTGCTGGACGATGCCGGCTACGTGAAGGCCGGTGTGCCGCTGGCCGGCATGGACCTCTTCGATGCCGACTTCTTCGGCTACACCCCGCGCGATGCCGAGCAACTGGACCCGCAGCACCGCCTTTTTCTGGAATGCGCGTGGCAGGCCCTGGAACACGCGGGCTACGAGGGCGGGCGCTACCCCGGCGCCATCGGCGTGTATGCGGGCACGGGCGCCAGCGTCTACCTGATGCGCCATCTGCTGCCCCGCCATGCGCCGGACCATGGCACCCAGGTCGCCGACCTGCTGGGCCTGATGAGCGGCAACATGGCCGACGCCCTGGCCACGCGCGTGGCCTACAAGCTGGACCTGCGCGGCCCGGCCGTCACCGTGCAGACGGCCTGCTCGACCTCGCTGATGGCGGTGCACACCGCCTGCCAGGCGCTGCTGGGCCACGAATGCGCCATGGCGCTGGCCGGCGGCGTCTCGCTCAACCTGCTGCAAAACGGCGGCTACCGCTACCAGGCGGGCGCCATCTTCTCGCCTGACGGGCATTGCCGCGCCTTCGATGCCCAGGCCGCAGGCACGCTGCAGGGCAGCGGCGCGGGCATTGTCGTGCTCAAGCGCCTGGACGATGCGCTGCAGGACGGCGACACCATCCACGCCGTCATCCTGGCCAGCGCCGCCAACAACGATGGCGCCGACAAGGTGGGCTTCACGGCGCCCGGCGTCAACGGCCAGGCCGCCGTGGTGCGCGCGGCGCAGGCCCTGGCGGGCGTGCCGGCCGACACCATCGGCTATGTGGAAGCCCATGGCACGGCCACGGCGCTGGGCGACCCCATCGAGATCGCTGCGCTGACCCAGGCCTTTCGCGCCAGCACGCAGCGCAGGGGCTACTGCGCCATCGGCTCGGTGAAGACCAATATCGGCCATCTCGATGCGGCAGCCGGTGTCACGGGCCTGATCAAGACGGTGCTCTCGCTGCGGCATGCCACCTTGCCGCCCAGCCTGCATTTCGAGCGGCCGCATCCGCAGATCGACTTCGAGCGCAGTCCCTTCCATGTCAACACCGTGGCCAGGCCCTGGCCCCGGGCGGCCACGCCGCGCCGAGCGGGCGTGAGCGCCTTCGGCATTGGCGGCACCAATGTCCATGTGGTGCTGCAGGAGGCTGCTGCCGCCCCTGCCACCTCTGCTGGCACACAGGCGGATGCAGCCCGGGGCTGGCAGGTGCTGCCGCTTTCGGCGCGCAGCCCCCGTGCGCTGGACGAAGCGGCGCGCCGCCTGGCCGCTCATCTGCAGCAGGCCGGCGGCGGCCTGTCGCTGGACGATGTGGCCCACACCCTGCAGCAGGGCCGCCGCGCCTTCGGCCATCGCCGCGCCGTGGTGGCCCATGGCATGGGCATGGCGGTGGAGGGCCTGCAGCTTGTTGCCGGGCCGGCAGTCCAGGCCACCGAGGTGCCGGCGCAGATGCCCGGCGTGGTCTTTCTGTTCCCGGGCGGCGGCGTGCAGCACGCCAACATGGGCCTGGACCTGTACCGCGAAGGCGGCGTATTCCGGCAGGAGGTGGACCGCTGCTGCGATCTGCTGCAGGCCGAAACAGGCTGGGACCTGCGCCGGTGGCTGTTCCCCGCCCCGGGTGACGAGGTGGAGGCCGATGCGGCGCTGTCCGCCATGGACAAGGCCCAGCCGGCCCTGTTCGTGATCGGCTACGCGCTGGCCCGGCTGTGGATGGCGCGCGGCGTGCAGCCCGTGTCCATGCTGGGCCACAGCCTGGGCGAGTATGTGGCGGCCTGCCTGGCCGGCGTGTTCGAGCTGCCGCATGCCCTGCGCATCGTCGCGGCGCGCGGCCGCCTGCTGCAGTCGCTGCCGCAGGGCGCCATGACCTCGGTGCCCCTGGCCGAGGCCGAACTGCAATCGCTGCTGGATGCGGGCTGCGACCTGGGCGCCGTCAACGGCGAGCGCCTGTGCGTGCTGTCCGGCCCGCTGGCCGCCATCGAGGCGGCCGAAGAGGCGCTGCGCGCGCGTGACATCACGGCGCGCCGCCTGCACATTGCCGTGGCCTCGCACTCGGCCATGACCGAGCCCCTGCTGGCGCAGCTGGAGCAGGTGGTGGCCAGCGCCCCCCGGCACGCGCCGCGCCTGGCCTTCATCTCCAGCGTGACCGGCCAGCCCGTCACGCCCGGGCAGGCCATGAGCCCCGCCTACTGGGCCCGCCACCTGCGCCATACCGTGCGCTTTGCCGACGGGCTGGACGGGCTGCTGCGCGTGCCGGGCCGCGGCGTGCTGGAGGTCGGCCCCGGCGAAGCCCTCACCGCCTTGGTGCGCCAGCACCCGCGCGCCGCCACGGCGGCCGGCATCTGGCCCAGCCAGGCCCATCCCCAGCAGACCGCACGCAGCGCCCAGCAGATGGCGCAGGCCACCGCAGGACTGTGGTGCGCGGGCGTGGACATCGACTGGACCGCCTGCCGTGGCGGGCGGCCAGGCCGGCGCGTGCCGCTGCCGACCTATGCCTTCCAGCGCCGCTCCTTCTGGGTGCAGGCTGCGGGGCAGGGTGGCGATGCGCTGAAAGCGGCAGGCACGGCAGGTCCCTCGGCGACCGCAGGGCCGTTCTACGCAGCCGCCTGGCAGCGCAGTCCCTTGCAGTTGGCGGCAGGCACCGCCGCAGCCGCAGCCCAGGTGGCCCTGGTGTTTGGTGACGGCAGTGCCACGGCCGAGGCCCTGGTGCACGCATTGCGCGCGCAGGGCACCGATGTGGTCTGCGTGGAAGCGGGCGCCGCGCCGGCCTGCCTGGCCCCGGGCCGGCATGCCGTGCGCCCCGGCGAGCGCAGCGATTGCGAGGCCTTGCTGGATGCGGTGCAGGCGCAGCTCGGCCCCGTGGACGCCATCTACCACCTGTGGGCCATGGACGCGGCCGCCCCCGCATCGCTGGAGCGCGGCTTTCACAGCGTGCTGGCCCTGGCGCAGGCGCTGGAGGCCCGCGCGCACGGTGATGGAGCCCCGCGCGAAAGGCGGCTGCTGCTGGTGGCCGCTGGCGGATCGGAAGATGTGACCGGGCTGGAAGCGCTGAACCCCGAGATGGCCGCCGTCTTTCCGCTGTGCAAGGCGATCGGGCAGGAATGCCCGTCCATCGACTGCCGTTTCGTCGATGTGGTGCAGGCGGGTTCGCCCGCAATGCAGGCCCGGCTGGCGCGCCAGCTGCTGGACGAAGCCCGCGCGCCGCATGGGCTGCGGGTGGCCGACACGGCCATCGCCCTGCGCGGCCCGCACCGCTGGCGCAAGACCTACGAGCCCCTGCAGTGGCAGGACGCTGGGGCACCTCGCCTGCGCAGGCAGGGCGTGTACCTGATCACGGGCGGCCTGGGCGGCGTGGGCCTGGCGCTGGCCCGGCATCTGGCCGCGCACTGGCAGGCCAGCCTGGTGCTGGTGGGCCGCACGGCGCTGCCTGCGCGCAGCCAATGGGAGGCGCTGGCCGCCGATGAAGCGCAGCCGCGCACCCTGCGCCAGCAGCTGCTGCAGTTGCTGGCCCTGGAGGCCGAGGGCGCCCAGGTGCTGACCCTGGCCGCCGATGTGGCCGACGCCGCGCAGATGCAGGCGGCGCTGGCGCAGGCGCGCCAGCGCTTTGGCGCGCTGCATGGCGTGGTCCATGCCGCAGGCCATGCCGACAGCGGCATGCTGGCCACCCGCACGCGGGACAGCGTGGAGCGCGTATTCGCCCCCAAGCTGCGCGGCACACGGCTGCTGCTGGACCTGCTGGGCACGCAAGTTCTGGACTTCGTGCTGCTGTGCTCGTCCATCTCCAGCCTCACCGCCGGCCTGGGCAAGAGCGACTACGCCGCCGCCAATGCCTGCATGGATGCATTGGCGGCACTGGCCAGCCGCCAGCGCGCCTGGCCCGTCATCTCCGTGGACTGGGATGCCTGGCGTGACCTGGGCATGGCCGCCGGCATGCACATCCCCGAGGGCATCGGCTGGAGCGGCCCCGAAGCGGCGGCGGTGTTCGAGCGCATCGTCAACGGCGATGTGCCGCACCAGGTGGTCATCTCCACCACCGACCTGCAGCAGCGCCTGGGCGAGATCGATGCCGGGCTGGTGGATGCGCTGGCCGAGTCTGCAGCCGAAGCTTTCGCCGAACCTGCCGACGGATCGCAGGCCCGCCGTGCTCATCCACGCCCGGCGCTGCAGAACGCCTATGTCGCCGCCGAAGGCGAGCTGCAGCAGGCCCTGGCTGCCCTGTGGACCGACATGCTGGGCATTGCCCCGGTGGGTGTGGACGACAACCTGTTCGAGCTGGGCGGCGATTCGCTGCTGGCCATACAGATCCTGGCCCGCGTGAAAAAGAGCTTTGGTGTCGAACTGCACCCTGCGGCCTTCTTCAAGGCCCCCACCGTCGGCGAGCTGGCCGTGCTGGTGGAGACACGGCTGATCGAGGAGATCGAGGCCACCGTTACCGATGAAGGCGATGCCCTTGCCGCCTTCGCATCTGCGTGAGAAGACCACCATGTCCCTGAACGATCTCGAATCCCGCAAGTCCCGGCTCTCCGATGCGCAGCGTGCCGCGCTGGCGCTGAGGCTCCGGGGCGCATCCGCTGCATCCGGCGCGGGTAGCCTGCCGAACGGCGAGGCCCGCAACCTTGCCCACGCCATCACCCGCTGCGACCGCTCGCTGCCCATTCCCCTGTCCCCCGCGCAGCGCAGCCTCTGGCTCACCTGGCGGCTGGAGCCCGCCAGCCCCGCCTACAACATGGTGGGCATGCTGGCGCTCAAGGGGCCGCTGGATGCAACGGCGCTGGAGCAGGCGCTGCAGGCCCTGGCCGAGCGCCACGAGATCCTGCGCACCTGCTATCCGGCCGGCGAGGACGGCGAGCCCCGGCAGTCCATCCAGCCCGCTGCGCCCGTGCCCCTGCGCCATGTCGATCTGGGCGCATGGACGGACGGCGATCCGCAGGCCGAAGCGCAGCGCCAGGTCCGGCTGCTGGCCCGCCAGCCCTTAGCGCTGGATGTGGAAACGCCATTGCGCGCCGTCCTGTGCCGGCTGGGCGCGCAGGAGCATGTGCTGGGCCTGTCGCTGCACCACATTGCGGGCGATGGCTGGTCCAACGGCATCGTGATCGAGGAGCTTTTCCACCTGTACGAGGCCCTGCGCACGCAACGGCCCTCGCGCCTGCCGGCCATGGCCCTGCAGTTTGCCGACTATGCCGTCTGGCAGCGCCGCTGGTTCGATGCCGGTGAGCGCGAGCGGCAGCTGGACTACTGGCGCGCCCGCCTGGGCACCGGGCACGAGGCCCTTGCCCTGCCGATGAAGCAGGCCAGGGCGGCCGTGCAGGAAGCACAGGAGCAGCGCCTGGAGTTCACGCTGCCCGCCGCGCTGGCCAGCCGCGTGCGCGCCCTGGGCCGCGCGCATGGCGCCTCGCTGTTCATGGTGATGCTGGCCCTGCTCAAGCTGGTGCTGTACCGCTTCAGCGGCACGCGCGAGCTGCGCGTGGGCACGCCCGTGGCCAACCGCCAGAAGGCCGAGACGCATGGGCTGATCGGCTACTTCCTGAACCTGCTGGTGCTGCGCACGCACATCGATCCCGCGCAGGACTTCGGCGCTCTGCTGGCGCAGGTGCGCGAGGCGGTGCTGGGCGCGCAGGCCCACCAGGACCTGCCGTTCCACCTGCTGGTCGAGGCGCTGCAGCCAGCCCGCCAGCCGGGCGTGCACCCGCTGTTCCAGGTCAAGTGCACCCAGCAGGAGGACGCCTCGGCCGCGCGCCACATCGCCGGACTGGAGATCGCCATGCAGGCCGTCTCCAGCGGCCAGGCGCATTTCGACCTGAGCCTGGATTTCACCGACCGGCAGGACGGCATCGACTGCGTCCTGATCTATGCCGATGCCCTGTTCGACGAGGCCGTGGTGTGCGACATGGCCGCCGCATTCCAGGACCTTGCGCGGCAGGTCACCGGCGCTATCGGCGCTATGGGCGCTATGGGCGAGAAACCGCCCAGGCTGGGCGAGCTGTCGCTGCCAGGCCGCGTGTCTGAATCCGCAGGCCCGGCGCAGGCCTTTGGCGCCAGCAGCGTGCTGGAGCTCTGGTCGCGCGCCGTGCGGGCCCATCCCGGTGGCACGGCGGTCAGGGACGCACGCTCTGCCCTGGACTACGCGCAGCTGGACCGGCAGTCCGACCAGCTGGCCCGGGCCCTGGTGGCGCGCGGCGTGGGTGCCGATGTGCGCGTGGCCCTGCATGCCGAGCGCAGCTGCGCCTTTGTGCTGGGCCTGCTCGCCGTGCTCAAGGCCGGTGGCACCTATGTGCCCCTGGACCCCGGCCTGCCGGCGCAGCGGCTGGCCTGGCAGCTGCGCGACAGCGGCGCTGTCCTGATGCTCTGCCAGGAGGCGCCTGCCTGGGACGCGGGTGTTCCCCTGCTGAGCCTGGACCTGAATGCCTGCCAGGAGCCGTGCATTGCGGGGCAGGCGCCGCCGGCCGCGCCGCCGCATTCCGCACAGGGCGCCTACGTGATCTACACCTCGGGCTCGACCGGGCAGCCCAAGGGCGTGGTCGTCAGCCATGGCGCGCTGGCCCACTATGTGCAGGCCGTGATGCAGCGGCTGGACCTGCCCGAGACGGCGCGCAGCATGGCCATGGCCTCGACCGTGGCGGCGGACCTGGGGCACACCGTGCTGTTCGGCGCGCTGTGCTCCGGGCGTGCGCTGCACCTGATGGCGGCCGAGCTGGCCTTCGACCCCGACGGCTTCGCGCGCTACATGGCGGAGCACCGCGTGGATGTGCTCAAGATCGTGCCCAGCCACCTGCAGGGCCTGCTGCATGCGGGCATGCCGGCCGACGTGCTGCCCACCAGCCGCCTGGTGCTGGGCGGCGAGGCCACGCGCTGGCCGCTGATCGACCGCATCGCCGCGCTCAGGCCCGGCTGCCGCGTGCTCAACCATTACGGCCCCACCGAAACCACAGTGGGCATCCTCACCCAGGAGGCGGGCGAGGCGCTGCGCGGCGGCGAAAACCTGCCCGTGGGCAGGCCGCTGGCCAACAGCCGCGCCCTGGTGCTGGATGCCGACCTGCAGCCCGTGCCCCTGGGCGCCAGCGGCGAGCTGTACCTGGGCGGGGCCGGCCTGGCGCGCGGCTACCAGGCCCGGCCCGGGCAGACGGCGGAGCGCTTCGTGGCCAGCCCGTTCCAGCCGGGCGAGCGCCTGTACCGCACGGGCGACCGCGTGGTCCTGCTGGCCGATGGCAGCCTGCAGTTCCTGGGCCGCATGGACGACCAGGTGAAGGTGCGCGGCTACCGCGTGGAACTGCGCGAGGTGGCGCTGGCGCTGCAGGCCGTGCCCGGCGTGGCCCAGGCCGAAGTCGTGGCGCGGCAGGACGGGGATGCGGGCGGGGACGGGCGCATGCAGCTGCATGCCTATGCCGTGCCCCAGGCCGGCGTGCCCGCCGACAGGCAGGGGTGGGCCGCCGCGCTGGCGCAGGCGCTGCCCGAGTACATGGTTCCCGCCAGCATCACCGTGCTGGAGGGCATGCCCCTGACGGCCAACGGCAAGATCGACCGCAAGGCCCTGCCCGTGCCGGAGCAGGCGGCCGCCGATCTGTTCGAGGCGCCGCAGGGCGAGGCCGAGCAGGCGCTGGCCGCCGTCTGGGCCGACCTCTTCGGCCTGGAGCGTGCGGGCCGGCATGACGACTTCTTCGCGCTGGGCGGGGACTCCATCCTCGCGCTCAAGCTGGTGGCGCGCGCCCGCAAGCGCGGCCTCAAGCTCACGCCCAAGCAGCTGTTTACGGGCAAGACGCCGGCGGGCGTGGCGCGGCTGGTGGAGGCCCCGGCCGCCGCAGCCGTGCAGCCCGAGGGCACGGCTCCCCTGCCCAGGGCCGACCGCAGTGCCCCGCTGCCGCTGTCCTTTGCGCAATTGCGCCAGTGGTTCCTGTGGCAGCTGGACCCGGCCGGCACGGCCTATCACATCAGCGGCGCGCTGCGTCTGCTGGGTGCGCTGGATGTGCTGGCGCTTCAGCAAAGCTTCGACGCGCTGGTGGCGCGCCACGAGTCGCTGCGCACGGTCTTCCGCATGGGCGATGACGGGCAGGTGGTGCAGGTGATCGCCGCACAGGGCAGTGTGCGGGTCGAGCAAACGGATCTGTCCGAACTCCCCGCTGCGCAGCGCCAGGAGCAACTGCACCAGGCGGCGGCCGCCGTGCACCGCCAGCCCTTCGACCTGCAGGCGGGGCCGCTGCTGCGCGTGGGCCTGATCCGGGAGTCGGCCGAGGCGCATCTGCTGGTCGTTGCCATGCACCACATCGTCTCCGACGGCTGGTCCATGCAGATCATCGTGGATGAATTCGTGCAGCAGTACCGCGCACGGTGCCAGGGACAGGTGCCGCAGGCCGCACCCCTGCCGCTGCAGTACGCCGACTACGCGGCCTGGCAGCGCCAGTGGCTGGAGGCCGGCGAGCGGCAGCGGCAACTGGCCTACTGGCGCGCCCAGCTGGGCGACACGCACCCCGTGCTGCAACTGCCCACCGACCACCCGCGCCGGCCCGGCGCGGACCATGTGGCCGCCAGCCATGGCCTGCAGCTGCCGGCCGACCTGGTCGGCAGCCTGCGCCGCCGCGCCCAGGCGCAGGACGCCACGCTGTTCGTGCTGCTGCTGGCCGGCCTGCAGGCCGTGCTGCACCGCTACACGGGCCAGGAAGACATTCGCGTGGGCGTGCCCATTGCCAACCGCCACCGGGTGGAAACACAGGGCACGGTGGGCTTTTTCGTGAACACCCAGGTTCTGCGCGCCACGCTGGACGGGCGCATGGGCCTGGCGCAACTGCTGGACCAGGCCCGGCAGGCCGCCCAGGGCGCGCAGGCCCACCAGGACCTGCCCTTCGAGCAACTGGTCGAGGCGCTGCAGCCCGAACGCAACGCCGGCACCCAGCCGCTGTTCCAGGTGCTGTTCAACCACCAGCGCCAGGACCGCAGCGCGCTGCAGCAACTGCCTGGGCTGGAGCTGCAGGAATATGCGCTGCAGGGGCAGGGCGCGCAGTTCGAGCTGACCGTGGACACGGCCGAGGATGCGCAGGGCCGGCTGCATCTGCGCCTGACCTATGCCCGCGAATTGTTCGAGGCCTCCACCATCGGCGCACTGGCCGGCCACTATCTGGCCATGCTGCAGGCGTTGGCCGACGATCCGGCCCGCAAGGTGGGCGAGGTCGCCTTGCTGGACGCGGCCGAGCTGCACCGGCAGCAGGCATGGGGCCGCGCCGCCGGCCTGCCTGCCGGCCGGCCCGCCGCAGCGCAGACGCTGCATGGCCGCTTCGCCAGCCAGGCATTGGCGCGCCCCGGGGCGCAGGCGCTGTCCTTCGAGCACCACAGTCTCGGCTATGCCGAACTCGATGCCCAGACCAACCGCCTGGCCCGCCGCCTCATCGCCCTGGGCGTGCGCCCGGAGACACGCGTGGGCATTGCCATGCAGCGTTCGGTGCAGATGGTGGTGGGCCTGCTGGCCATCCTCAAGGCCGGCGGCGCCTACGTGCCGCTGGACCCGGACTACCCGGCCGACCGGCTGGCGCACATGGTGGCCGACAGCGGCATCTCCCTGGTGCTGACGCAAGCGACGCTGCGCGAGCGCATCCCGGGCGCTGCTGCGATGCAGGTGCTGGAGATGGACACGCTGGACCTGTCTGGCGAACCCGATACCGATCCGCAGGTTCAGGTGAACCCTGACAGCCTGGCCTATGTGATCTACACCTCGGGCTCCACGGGCCGCCCCAAAGGCGCGCAACTGAGCCACCGCAACGTGGCACGGCTGCTGGACGCCACCGATGCCTGGTTCGGCTTCGGGCCCGACGATGTCTGGACCCTGTTCCATTCCTATGCCTTCGACTTCTCGGTCTGGGAGATCTTTGGCGCGCTGTGCACGGGGGGTAGGCTGGTGGTGGTGCCGTACTGGGTCAGCCGCTCGCCCCAGGACTTCCTGGCTTTGCTGCGTGCGGAGCGCGTAACGGTTCTCAATCAAACGCCTTCGGCCTTTGGGCAGCTGGTGCATGCGGTGGAGCGGGACGAGGAGAGCGGGGCGGGCCTGTCGCTGCGCCACGTGGTCTTCGGCGGCGAGGCGCTGGAGCCCGAGAGCCTGCGGCCCTGGTTCGACCGCTTCGGTGACCAGAGCCCCCAACTCATCAACATGTACGGCATCACCGAGACCACGGTGCATGTGACGTACCGGGAGATCACCAAGGCGGACTTGGACGGCGGACGCAGCCCGGTGGGCGTGGCGATCCCGG
>JAITUC010000022.1 GCA_031286585.1 Delftia acidovorans | reverse complement strand
CAGCCACTGGTGCGCCCCTTTGTCCAGGCGCGCAGCATCATGGATGGCCATACGCCGCAAATCCAGCAGCTCACGCTGGCGCGCTTCATGGAAGACGGCCACTACAACTCCCACGTGCGCGCCATGCGCAAGCTGTATGCGGGCCGGCGCGAGGTCATCCTGGAATCCATCGGCAAGCACCTGGCCGGCATCGTCACCGCGCCCCGGCCCCAGGGCGGCATGCAGGTGCCCTGCCTGCTGGAGCCCGGCTGGTCGGAGGAAGACACCATCCGCCGCGCGGCCACGGCCGGCGTGCTGCTGCAGGGGCTCAGCCGCCTGTATGCGGGCGAGCACCGGCAGCCGGGCTGGCTGCTGGGCTACGCCTCGCTGACGGCCTACGAGATCGAGGCCGCCGTGCTGCGCCTGGCCAACGTGCTGCGCAAACCCTGAAATGGGACCCCCACGCTCCCCCGCTCCGCGTGGTCCGCTGCCCCCCGAGGGGGCGCTTTTCATCTTGGGGCGGCTCGGCGATGAAAAGGTGGAAAGCTTGGGACGCTGCATGCCTCAATAGGGCAGGGGAAAGCGGCGAGTCAGGTCGGACACGCCTTCGTGGATGGACCGGAGCGTGCGCGCATTCATGGTGCCGCTGCGCAGGCCGCCCAGCGCGGCAAGAATCATGTCGCCGATTTCCCGGAACTCGTCGGCGCCCATGCCGCGCGTGGTGCAGGCGGCGCTGCCCACGCGGATGCCCGAGGCCACCAGCGGCCGCGCGCCGTCGCCCGGCACGGTGTTCTTGTTGACCGTCATGGCGATCTGCTCCAGCGCCGTTTCTGCCGCCTTGCCCGTCAGCTCCCAGGGCCGCAGGTCGATCACGCCCAGGTGGCTGTCCGTGCCGCTCGACACCACGGACAGCCCGCCCTGCGACAGCCGGTCGCACAGCACGCGGGCGTTGTCCACCACGGCCTGCGCATAGGTGCGAAAGGCCGGCTTGAGCGCCTCCCCCAGCGCCACGGCCTTGGCCGCCACCACATGCATCAGCGGCCCGGACTGCAGGCCCGGGAACACGGCGGCGTCTATGCGCCTGGCGATCTCGCTGTCGGTCGAGAGGATCATGCCGCCGCGCGGCCCGCGCAGCGTCTTGTGCGTGGTGGTCGTGGTGACGTGGGCATGGGCCACTGGCGAGGGGAACACGCCCCCCGCCACCAGGCCCGCCACGTGGGCGATGTCGGCCATGAAGATGGCGCCCACCCTGTCGGCAATGCGCCGGAACTCCGCCCAATCCATCACCCGTGAATAGGCCGAGCCGCCTGCAATGAGGAGCTTGGGCCGTTCCTTCAGCGCCATGCGCCGGACCTGGTCCATGTCGATGCGATGGGTTGCCGGGTCCACCTCGTAGCTGACGGACTGGAACCACCGGCCCGACACGCTCACGCGGGAGCCATGCGTCAGGTGCCCGCCCGAGCGCAGGTCCAGCCCCATGATCTTGTCGCCGGGCTCCAGGAACGCCAGGTACACGCCCTGGTTGGCCTGGCTGCCCGAGTGCGGCTGCACATTGGCATGCGCACAGCCGAACAAGGCCCTGGCGCGTGCAATGGCCAGGTTTTCCAGGGCATCGGCATTGGCGCAGCCTCCGTAGTAGCGCACGCCCGGATAGCCCTCGGCGTATTTGTTGGTCAGCACCGAGCCTTGGGCCTCCATCACCGCGCGGCTCACGAAGTTTTCCGAGGCAATCAATTCAATCGAGCGCGACTGGCGAATCCGCTCTGCCGCGATGGCATCCCAGGCCTCGCTGTCTGCCTGTTGAAGATCCAGTGAATTGATTTTGGGGAGCGATAAATCGTCCATGTCGCATTGGCTGTCTTGAGGACTGAAGGCAGGGAAATTGGCGCCGCCCGGGTTCTCGCGGGATTTGGAAAAACGGCAGCGCAACGGCTATCGGCAGTCTATAGAGCGAGGCGGGCTTGATTCCGACCATGTTTGGAGAGTCGGGCAGACCAATCAAGGTGGCATGCCAATGTAATTCATGGAAAAAAGCGGTCTGGTTCATTCCTGGAAATAGGTCTGTTTGAATCCATCGTGCCTCCATAGAATTCGCCGCCAGACGTTGAAAGTCATGAGGTTCAATATCGCAGGAAATCATCCGGAATCTGCAGCCGGGATGATTCATTCAAGGCGAAATAATGACGGATCAAGAAAATCCATGACAACGTGTCTGCCGTTTTCGGTGAGATTGCCAATAGGCAGTTGGACATTGGTGATTGCGGCAGATGGAGAAGGCGGAGGGAGGCAATGGGCGATTTGACTCATATCAATCAAGTCAATCAAGTTCAATCACACGGAGTTGAAAAATGAATCTCGATATCTCTCGGACGGATGACGCCGTGCGCGATGCGCTCAAAAAGCTGTCCCTGCTCTGGAAGTCAAGAGCGGCCGTGAACCAGGACCTGCCGGACTACTGCGGCCTGGCGTTCGATCCCGCCCGGCAGGACTTCACCGCCTCGCTGCTGCCCTTTCGCGAGCACCAGGCATGGACCGAGGCGCCGCAGCACCTCAGGGACCAATGCCTGTCCTATGCCTGGGGCATCTACAACCTCAAGACCATCTACATCGAGTGCAACGTGGTCACGCCGGCCTGCGAGGACATCATCAAGACCCCGCCGCCCAGCGCCAACCGCGCGCTGCTGCAGGACGTCATGTCCCAGGCCCTGCTGGACGAGGCCCTGCACACCCGCATGTCCATCATGGCCTGCAACTACATCTACGAGATGCGCGGCCTGGCGCCGCTGGACTACGCGGACTTCAACCTCGTCGGCTGGCGCAACGGCGTGCTGGCGCAGTGCGGCGCGGAATGGGAGCGCCGCCTGGCCCGCTTCGCCATTGCCTGCGCCAGCGAGACCCTGATCACCGACTACCTCAAGACCATGGCCGAGGACCGCAGCATCCAGCCCATCTGCCACGAGGTCACGCGCACCCACGCCGTGGACGAATGGAGCCACTCCAGCGTCTTCAGCTCGGTGGCCACCGACATCGTCCAGGGCCTGAGCAACCGTGAGCGCAGCTACCTGCGCTCCATCATCCTCAAGACCGTGCAGATGTTCGCCAACAACGAACTGGGCGCCTGGTCCACCGTCTTCTCCATGGTCGGCATGCCGCATGCGCGCGACATCCTGCACGACGTGGGCGACAGCAACGAGATCGGCGTCTACACCGACTCGGTGCAAAGCCTGATCGACCGCATCGGCCTGGTGGGCCGCAACCTGGGCGGCAGCGTGGCGCTGGTGTCCTCGGTCCTCGAGGAGATGCAGGCATGAGCGCCGCCCTCCAGGCAGGCAGCATGCTCGCGCGCTGCGCCGCTGCACGGGCAGAGGCGGGCGGCGTCATGGTCTACACCCTGCGCGTGCAGGGCGCCTCGGCGCAATTCCTCGGCGGCCTGCGGCCCGGCCGGCATGTGGCCGTCGAGCATGCCGACGCCAGTGGCACCATGCAGCAGCGGCTGTACTCCATCACCCGCTACGAGCCCTGCAGCGAGCACGACGGCGCCGGCCAGTTCGACATTGCCGTCAAAAGCTCGGGCCGGGGCAGCGTCTCCGACCACATGCATGCAGTGCTGCGCGCAGGCTCCACGCTGCCGCTCGGCCATGTGGCCGGCGACATCACGGCCGACCTGGTGCTGGGCCTGGACTCCCTGGTCATGCTGGCCGGCGGCATCGGCCTGACCCTGCCGCTGGCGCTGCTGCGCGAACTGGCGCGGCTGCAGCAGCAGGGCCGGCGCGTGCCCCGCACCACGCTGCTGCTGTGCTTTGCGCGCGTGGCCGACATTCCGTTCCTGCAGGAGCTGCAGCACCTTGCCGCCCATGCGCCCTGGTTCGACCTGTGCATACACATCACGCGCGAAGACATCGCCGCCCACGGCCCCTTCGTGCCGGGCCGCCCCTCGCCGCAGTCCCTGCTGGCGCTGGGCCAGCCCCAGGCGGTGGTCATCTGCGGCGGCCACGCCTTTGCGCAGACCTTTCGGGAGCATGCGCGGGCCTGCTTTCCAGGTGCCATACAGCACATCGAGGCCTTCACGCCGCCTGCCGCATCCACCGCCCAGCCAGGCGAGACCGCGCAGGCATGCCAGCTGCAGATCGCGCACAGCGGGCAGATTGTCGAAGCCGCGTCCGGCAAAAGCCTGCTGGAAATCCTGGAAGGCGCGGGCATTGCCATCCGCAGCCAGTGCCGCGCCGGCATCTGCGGCAGCTGCCGCATCCGCATCACGGGAGGCAGTTCACGGCTGGAGGCGGACTTCTGCCTCAGCGACAGGGAAAAGGAGGCCGGCTATGCCTTGGCCTGCTGCACCTTCCCCTCGGCGGGCCATATCCACGTCGATCTCAAGCCCGGCGCCTGACCGGCACCGCACATTCCAAGCCACCCTCCTGCATCCACCTGAGTTCCTCCCATGAAAAAAGCCATCGCGCTGCGCCACATCCACTTCGAAGACCTGGGCACCCTGCATGCCGAGTTCGCCAGCCGAGGCTACGAAGTGCAGTACGTCGATCCCAGCATCGGCGAGCTTGATACCCTGGACCTGGGCCGTGCCGACCTGCTCGTCGTGCTGGGCGGCCCCATAGGCGCCCATGACGAGGCGCTCTATCCCTTCGTCGCGCAGGAACTGGCGGCCGTGCGCCGCTGGCTGGACAGCGGCAAGCCGCTGCTGGGCATCTGCCTGGGCGCCCAGCTCATTGCGCGTGCGCTGGGCGCCAGGGTCTATCCGCTGGGTGTCAAGGAAATCGGCTTTTCGCCGCTCACGCTTACCGACGCCGGCCTGGCCTCGCCCCTGGCCAAACTGGATGGCGTACCCGTGCTCCATTGGCATGGCGACCAGTTCGATATCCCCGAAGGCGCCGCGCACTTGGCCGGCACCGCCATCGGCGCCAACCAGGCCTTTGCCGTGGGCCCGCAGGTGCTGGGCCTGCAATTTCACCTGGAGGCCGACGCGGCCCGGCTGGAGCGCTGGCTGGTCGGCCATGCCTGTGAACTGGGCATGGCCAGGGTGGACCCGCGCACCCTGCGGGCCGATGCCCAGAAATACGGCGGCCTGCTGGCCCTGGCCGCGCGCGATGTGCTCGCCGCCTGGCTGGCCAACCTGGCGCGCAGCCGCTGAATCTGCGGCGCCACCCATTCACCCGTTTCCCCCACGCCGGAGCCGCCGCTGTGCGGCGCCGGAATCTCTGTTCCCTGAAAAAAGGAGAGTCGAAGATGGTTGTCGTGTTGTTCGAACTGCAGGCCTTGCCCGGCCAGAACCAGACCTATGTGGACCTGGTCAACAAGCTCACCCCCATGCTCAAGCCCATGGAGGGGTTCATCTCCGTGGAGTGCTTCCAGAGCACGCTGAACCCCGAAAAAGTCATGTCCGTCACCACCTGGCGCGACGAGGAAGCCGTTGTCCAGTGGCGCAACGTGGAAGCCCACCTCAGCGCCCAGCGCGCCGGCCGCGACAAGATCTTCAAGGACTACCGCGTGCGCGTCACCCAGGTGCTGCGCGACTATGGCCTGCACGACCGCGTGCAGGCGCCTGCGGACAGCATCATGGGCAAGGCAGGCAGCTGCCCGGTCAGCCACGCCTGAGGGGCCGGTCAGGCAAAAAAGGCAGGCGCGGAGAAGGCGCCTGCCTTGTGCTTTCAATGAAAAAAGCCCGCTGAATGATCAGAGGGCTTGTCTTGATGGCACCGATTGTTTCCCATCGGCATCGCACCGAATTGTGCGTGCCGCTGTGTTCAACGCCCGGCAGGGACGTGACTGTCCGGGCACGCCTTCAGTTGCGAGCCGCCGCTGCCGCCATTTCGGCGAGAAACGGGCCTTGGGCCGCTTCGGGTTTGCGTTCGATGAGGAAGTCTTCGCGATCCTGGTCCTTGATCCAGTTCGGAGGCTTGCCACGACCTGTCCACGTTGCTCCTGTAGCCGGATCGCGATACTTCGCTGGCGCACTGGTTTTTTCAGGGATGTAGGGGAACACTTGCTGCTGGGTGAATCCGAAATCGGTCACCAGCTTCTGGACCTTGGACAGGGCAGCTTCGGCCGCCGAGGTGCGGGCCTTGGCAATTTCCATGTCCAGCGCGGCCTTGGCCGCAAGGAGTTCTTTGAGGGACTGTGTCATAGGGAGGCGAAAATTTTGAAGCCAGATTATGGAGCCGATCGGGCAGGACATGCCCGGCGCCCGCATCATGCCGGCCGAAAAAGCAGGTGGCCCGCCACAGCCCGCTGCCGCGCCAGGTGGGCCGGTCCTAGGCAAGAAAGCCGGTCTTGTCCTCATCCGTGATCGCTCGCACCACGCGGCACGGCACCCCTGCGGCGATCACGCCCGGCGGAATGTCCCGCGTGACCACGCTGCCCGAGCCGATGATGGAATCGTCACCAATCGTCACGCCCGGATTCAGGTGGCAGCCCGCGCCGATCCAGACCCGATTGCCAATGTTCACCGGCCTGGCAAAGCAGCCGCCCGCCGCGCGCTCGGCGGCATCGATCGCATGGTTGGCCGTATAGATGCCAACGCGCGGGGCCAGCAGCACATCGTTGCCGATATGGATGCCGCCGCCGTCGAGCATGATGCAGTCGAAATTGGCGTAGAAGTTGTCGCCGATATGGATGTTGCGGCCGAACTCGCACCGAAAGCCCGGCTCGAAATGCACGCGCGAACCCATGCTGCCCAGCAGACGCCCCAGCAGCGCCTGCCTCTCATCCGCAGGTCCGGCGAACGAGCCGTTGTAGGCATTCGCCAGCAGCACTGCCTGCTCCCGCGCCGCCACCAGCTCGGGCGTCAAATCGTTGTACATCTGGCCGGTGCGCATGTGGGCGAACTGTCGGTCGAGGTCGGGCATTCGTGGTCTATTGGGGATGCGGGAAAGGGGGCTATGCTGCCACAGCTCTTTGGCCTGGATTGAGCCGATCGCCGGCCGGTTCGGCGATCAAGGCCCATCTCCGTCACTCACCACCGAGGATTTCTCATGATCATCACCACCACCCCCCAGATCGAAGGCCGCCGCATCACCCGCTACTGCGGCGTGGTCGCGGGCGAGGCGATTCTGGGCGCCAATGTGTTCAAGGATTTGTTCGCAGGGCTGCGCGACATCGTGGGCGGGCGCTCGGCCACGTATGAGCGCGAGCTGCAGCGGGCGCGCGAGATTGCGCTCAAGGAGCTGGAGGAACGCGCCCAGGAACTGAGCGCGAATGCCGTGGTGGGGGTGGACCTGGATTACGAGGTGCTGGGCCAGGGCAACGGCATGTTGATGGTGTCTGCCAGCGGCACGGCCGTGGTGCTGGAGTAGGCAGGGCCGTTGGCCATTTTTTTGGCCAAGGAAGTCAACGCGGCGCTGCGCCTGGCATCTCCAGGCAGCGGCCCAGCGCCCGCGCGGCCTCGCCCAGGCGCGGGCCGGGGCGGGAGACCACGTCCGTCTCGACCAGGTCCAGCGCGCAGATGCGGCCGGAGCGCACGGCGGGCATGCGGCTCCAGCCGGGGCGGGTGGCAAAGCTGGCCGATGGCGTCTGCGGCGTGTGGATGATGAGTTCGGGCTGCTGGCGCAGCACGTATTCAGGCGTGATGCGCGGAAAGGGCCCCAGGTTGGGCGGCAGCACGTTGCGCGCGCCCAGGCGCTGCAGCAGCTGGCCTATGAAGGAGTCCGGCCCCGCCGCGTAAGGCGTGGCGTCCACCTCGAAATACACCTTCTGGCCGGCGGGCGCGTGCGCAGCCAGCGCCTTGGCCTGCTGGTCCACCTCGGCCTGCATGCGCGCCAGCAGGGCGTTGGCGCGCTGCACCTGCAGCAGCTGGTCGAGCTTGTGCAGCACCTGCTCCAGCTGCGCCATGTCCTTGGCGTCCAGCGCCAGCGCGGGAATGCCGAAGCGCTCCAGCTGCGCGATGACGGGTGCGGAATACGCCATCAGCACCACGTCGGGCCTGAGCCGCACGGTGGCTTCGACCAGCGGGGCAAAGGTGTGGCCCAGCTTGGGCAGTGCGGCCACGCGCGCCGGGTGGTTGGAGAACTCGTCCACGCCCACGATGCGCTCGCAGGCGTCCAGCGCACACAGCGATTCGGTCAGCGAGGGCAGCAGCGAGACGATGCGCTGCGGCACGCGCGCCAGCCGCACCTCACGGCCGCGCATGTCGGTGACGGTGTAGGGCGCGGGTGTGCTCCCCTGGGGCACTTCCACCGCCTTTTGTGCGACGGCGTTGCTGGCGCCGCCCGCGCAGGCCAGGGCGGCGATCAGCAGCAGAAGGCGAGGCGGGCGCAGAAGCAGGTGCATGGGGTCAGGGCAGAGGTGTCCAGCGCACGCTGACGAAGACCGTTCGGCCTGCGTTCGCATAGCCGCGCGTGGGGGCGTAGTCGCGGTCGGCGATGTTGTTGACACGGGCCAGCAGCGTCCATTGCCTGGTCAGCTGGCGCTGGGCGTAGAGGTTGACCACGCCGTAGCCGCCCAGCTTGAAGGTGTTCGCCTCGTCGGTGTAGCGGCCGCTGTACAGCTGCGCTTCGCCGCCCAGCGTCCAGCCGGCCGCCTGGGTGTCGGCATTGAGCTTGAGCATGCGCTTGGAGCGGTAGGGCAGCAGCTTGCCGGTCTCCAGGTTCTCGGGGTTCATGAGGTCCAGCGAGGCGCCCAGGTTGGTGCTGCCCAGGCGCGTGCCGCCCGACAGCGTCAGGCCGGTGATCTCCACGCTTTGCCAGTTGCGGTAGCAGTTGCAGGGAACGGCGCTGTTCCAGTCATAGGTGATCAGGTTCTTGAACCTGTTGCGGTAGACCACGGCCGAGAGGCGGTTGGCGCTGGCCGCATAGTGCAGGCCGGTTTCCACGTTGGTGCTGCTTTCAGGCTTGAGGTCGGCTGCCGCCTGGCCGGTGAAGCGTTCGTACAGCGTGGGGGTTCTGAAGGCCGTGCCGGCCGATGCCACCCAGCGCCAGCGCTCGTCGATCTGCAGGCCGTAGCCCAGGCCGCCCGTGGTCTTGCTCTGCTGGTCGCGCACCTGGTCGTGGCGCAGGTTGGCGTCGAACTGGTGGCGCCCCTCCGTCATACGCCAGCCGGCCGACAGGGAGTTCTGCACGCGCTTGCTGTCGGTGTTCTGGGTCCCGGTGTAGTCGGTGTCGAGCCTGTCCTCGCGGCGTTCCAGGTCCACGTTGAAACGCTGATTGCCCAGCGTGAACAGGTTCTGCAGCAGGTAGTTGGTGGAGCGGCCCTTGGCGCTTTCCGGCGACTGGGTGTGGCGGTCGCTTTGGCTGTCGGTGTGCGAGATCTGGATCACGCTCTTGTAGAGGGCATTCCAGCCGGCCTGCCAGCGCAGGCTGCCGGTGGTGTTCTTGACCACGTCGTAGTCGTCGAACGGCGGCGGGCTCTGGTCGTAGTGCGTGCGCAGGCGGCTGTACAGCAGGCTGGCGTCAATCTGGTGGATGCCCGTTTTGTAGCCCGCGTTCAGGCCCAGCGAGGTGTTGCTGTAGCCATCCTTGTCGCGGTTGGGCGAGAAGGTGTTGCCGGGGTTGACGTCGAAGCCGTCGCTGCGCTCGTCCGCCAGGTTCAGCCCGTAGGTGAAGCCTTTGGCCCCGCCCTGAAAGCCCGTGGCCAGCTTGCTGGTGCCCTGGTTGCCGATGCCGGCCTCGGCATAGGCGCGGGTCTGGCCGTCGGTGGGCCGCTTGGTGAAGATCTGGATCACGCCGCCCATGGCGTCGGAGCCGTAGATGGCGGCGGCCGGGCCGCGCAGCACCTCGATGCGGTCGATCTGCGCCAGCGGCAGCGTGGACCAGACCGCGCCGCCCTGCAGCTCCTGCGAGCTGTAGCGCACGCCGTCGACGAACACGGCCGTGTGCTGGTTGCTGGTGCCGCGCAGGTAGACCGAGGTGACCTGGCCCGGCCCGCCATTGCGGTTGATCTGTACGCCCGGCACCTGCACCAGCAGGTCGGCCACGCCGGTGGCGCCACTGCGGGCAATGGTCTCGGCGTCGATCACGGTCATGTCGGCCGTGACGGTGCGCAGCGGCTGCTCGCTGCGCGAGGCGGTGACGACCACGGTGTCCAGCTGCGAGGACTGGGTTTGCGCCTGGGCCTGGCAGGCCAGCAGCGAGGCCAGGGCCAGGGCGGACATCCGAGGTGCGGAGAAAGCCGGCGGCGAGCGAAGGGCGGCGCCGTAGGCGCGCGCGAAGGCGAGGGTGTGCATGGATGCGGACCAGTTGCGCGCCAGCGACCCCGCCGGCACGGAAACCACAAAGACCGGCTGCGCTGCATGCGCGGCCGGCCGCCTGTTGGCCGGTATCCAGACTGGTGACGCACTCGCCAAGGCCTTCCCGGGCTGTACGCCCAGTGGCACGGGTTTGGCGGGGGCCGGTGCCATGCACGCGGCGTTTCACTCACTGTTGCGGGGGCAGTACATGCGGGCGGCTTGATCTGGCCGCCCCATGTTTCCCGTTTAACCGCAGCCCCTGGGGCTGCTGGCACCAACGGCGGCGATTGTACGGCGGGGCGTCCGGCAGGCATGTAAAGCTTGCTTGACATGTCTTTGACGGGCATCGCACAATGTCAAGCATCCTTTACACATGACGAGATCCATCCATGAATCGAACCCTTGCCACCAGCCGCCGTTATCAGAAGGAACTGGGATTTGCGCTGCTGCTGTACGCGGCGCTGCTTGTCGGGGCGCTTGTGCTGAGTGCCGACATGGAGGCGGGTGCCCTGCGCACGGCGCTGCTGCTCAGCCCCATGCTGGCGTTTGCGCTGGCTGTGCGGGCCATCGTGCGGCTGGTGCGCGATACCGACGAGTTCCTGCGCAAGTCCATGCTGGAGCAACTGGCGATTGCTGCGGCGGGTACGGCGGGCATCACCTTCACCTATGGATTCCTGGAAGTGGCAGGTTTTCCCAAGCTCAGCATGTTCATGGTGTGGCCCTTGATGGGTGCGCTCTGGGTGGCTGCCTCGGTGGCTCACTGGCTGCGCAGCCGATGAGCTGTTCCGCCAAAGTGCCCCTCCCATGAAAAATGCCCCCCGCGCTCCCCTTGCTGTGCAAGGTCCGCTGCCCCCCGAGGGGGTGCCTTTTCATCTTGGGGCGGCCCGGCGATGAAAAACACCATCCGCGAACTGCGCGCCGAGCGCGGCTGGAGCCAGGCTGCGCTGGCGGACCTGCTGGGCGTGTCGCGCCAGACCGTCAATGCCATAGAGACGGGCCGCTACGACCCCAGCCTGCCGCTGGCCTTTGCCATCGCCCGGGTGTTCGAGACCCGGATCGAGGTGATCTTCCAGGAAGGATGAGCGCAGCGCTCAGGCCACGATCATGACCAGCAGCACCAGGCTCAGCAGGGCCAGGTAGGCCTTGGCATGCAGGGCATCGGGAATGCGGCCGATCAGCGGGGCGGCCAGCCTGATGCCCGTCCATGAACCGGCCGTCAGCAGGGCAAAGGCCTGCAGGTCCACGTAGCCCACATGCCAGGCCCCCAGCCCCGCGCCGTGCGATGCCAGCATGTAGGCCGCGGTGCCCGCCACGGCCATGGGCAGGGAAAGCGGGCTGGCCATGGCCGTGGCGGCCGCCATGCTGGCGCCGCGCCGGCGCATCAACGGCACGGTCATCACGCTGCCGCCCACGCCCAGGAAGGCCGCAATCGCGCCAATCGCCAGGCCTGCAATGGCGGCGGGCCTGCGGCCCATGGGCTGCAAGCGGGCCGTGGTGCCGTGCACGAAGCCCGGGCGCAGCAGCGCGTCGGCAATGGTCAGCGCCAGGTAGGCAATGAAAGCCCAGCGCACCCAGTCGCCATTGAGCCAGGTGGCGGCCGCCGCGCCCGCCACGGCGCCGGCCGCGATGAAGCCGGCCAGTGGCCGTACCTGATCCCAGGGCAGGGCGCCCGCGCGGTGCTGGCGCAGCGTGGCCATGGAGGCGCCAAAAATCATCACGCAGGTAGAGGTGGCCACGGCAATGTGCATGGCCGCCTGGCCAACGGCGGAGTCCGCGCCGTGGATGGAGGTCAGCAGCGCATAAAGCAGCGGAACGGCCACGAAGCCGCCGCCAAAGCCGAAGAGCACGGTGGTCACGCCGGCAAGCACACCGAAAGCCAGCAGCAGGAGAGGGAACACAGACAGTCCTTTGGAAAAAACGAGCAAGGACTGAACCTTAGGACGCTGCGTTTTGGCCTGCTTTCGCGGATAGGTCAATAATCCTCGAATTGCTGCCAAAGCCTGCGGGCTGCTATCCGTACATTCCCATGCTCAACATCCCGCTGCATTCCGTGGACGCCGTCGCGCGCGATGTGCTGGCCATCGGCACCGACTACACGCCCGGCACGCTGCTGCCCACGCACAGCCACCGGCGCGCGCAGTTTCTCTATGGCATGAGCGGGCTGATGGAGGTGGCCACCGACGATGGCGCCTGGACCATTCCGCCCTACAGCGGCGTGTGGATTCCGGCCGGCAAGCCGCACAGCGTGCGCATGCAGGGCGTGAGCACGCGCAGCCTGTACATCGAACCGGCTGCCGCGCCCCGCCCGGGTGTGCACTGCGAGGCCCTGGTCGTCACCCCGCTGCTGCACCAGCTGCTGCTGTCCTGCGCCGACCTGCCGGCGCTGTATGAAGAAGCGGGCCGCGACGGCGCCCTGGTCACGCTGGTGCTGCACGAGCTGGCCTCGGCCCGCAGCCTGCCGCTGTTCGCACCCATTCCCCGCGACGAAAAGCTGGCCGCCCTGTGCAAGCAGTTCCTGGCCCAGCCCAGCATCCGCGCCACGCCCCAGGATTGGGCACAGGCGCTGAACAAGAGCCTGCGCACCTTCAGCCGGTTTTTCCAGCAGCACACGGGCATGGCCTTTGGCGCCTGGCGCCAGCAGGCCTGCCTGCTGGCGGCGGTGTCGCGGCTGTCTGCGGGCGCATCGGTCACCCAGGTGGCGCTGGACCTGGGCTATGACAGTCCCAGCGCGTTTTCCACCATGTTCCGCAAGGCATTGGGCCGCGTGCCCTCGGAGTTGGTGAGCCGGGTCTAGGCGGGGCCGCTGGCCTGGGCAGCCGTTTCCCGCGTCACGGCCCAGAACACCAGGGCCGCCAGGCTGAATCCCGCACCCGCAACGCAGACCCCGTGCCAGCCAAACTGCGCGTAGGCATTGGTGGCAATCAGCGCCCCCAGCCCGCTGCCCATGGCATAGAACAGCATGTACAGGCCCACCAGCCGGCTGTGGGCCTGCGGGTTGCTGCGAAAGATCAGGCTCTGGTTGGTCACATGCAGGGCCTGGCCGCCCAGGTCCAGCAGCACGATGCCGGCAACCAGCGCCCACAGCGACTGCTCCAGCAGCGCAATCGGCGCCCAGGCCAGCAGCAGGATCACCAGCGCGCCCAGGCTGGTGCGCTGCGCGAAACCCTGGTCGGCCCAGTGCCCGGCACGGGCTGCGGCCAGTGCGCCCACCACGCCGACCAGGCCAAAGGCGCCGATGGCCGTGAGCGACAGGCTGTAGGGCGGCGCACTCAGGGGCAGGACCAGGGCGCTCCAGAAGATGTTGAAGGTGGCGAACATCAGCAGGGCCAGCATGCCGCGTGTGCGCAGCACACGGTCCTGGCGCAGCAGCTGGAGCATGGAGGCGAGCAATTGCGTGTAGCCGGTGGCATGCAAGGCCACCGCCAGCCGGGGCAGCTGCCGCCACAGGGGCCAGGCCAGGGCCAGCATCAGCAGGGCCGAGCAGGCATAGACGCCGCGCCAGCCGGCCAGGTCGCCCACGACGCCGGCAAACACGCGCGCCAAAAGCAGGCCGATGAAAACCCCGCCCTGGGCCGCGCCCACCACGCGCCCGCGCTCATGCGCCTGGCTGGCGCTGGCCGCATAGGCGATCAGCCCCTGCGTCATGGCCGTGCCCAGCAGGCCCACGGCCAGCATGCCCGCCAGCAGCAGAACGGCCGAACGCGCGGTGCTGACGGCCGACAGGGCCAGCACCAGGCCCAGCAACTGCATAAGCATGAGCCGCCGCCGCTCCAGCCGGTCGCCCAGCGGCACCAGCAGCACCAGCGCCAGCGCGCACCCGGCCTGCGTGGCCGTGACCACCCCGCCCACGGCGGCGTGGCTGATGCCGAAGTCGGCGGCCAGCGCCTCCAGCAGCGGCTGGGCGTAATAGACATTGGCCACGCTCAGGCCGCTGGCAGCGGCGAATAGCCACACCAGGCTGCGCGGCATGCGGCCTGTGTGCGAGGCAGGAAAGGCGTTCATAGAATGAATCCAGTTGCAAAACAAAACTGGTTGGATGCTAGTTGAACTAGTTTTGAAATGCAACCAAAATGGCGCCATGAAAGAAGTCACCCGTCCTGACACCCCGCAGCCCTGTCCGGTGGCCCGCTCGCTGGATGTGATCGGCGACCGCTGGTCGCTGCTGATCGTGCGCGATGCCTTCGATGGCATCAGCCGCTTCGGCGATTTCCAGCGCAGCCTGGGCGCTGCCCGCAATATCCTGGCCGACCGCCTGCGCCGGCTGGTGGAGGCCGGAATCCTCGAAACCCGCCCGGCTGCCGAAGGCTCGGCCTACCAGGAATACGTGCTGACGGCCCAGGGGCTGGACCTGTTCCCGGTGATCGTGGCGCTGCGGCAATGGGGCGAAGGCCATCTGTTCGCGCCGGGCGAGGCGCATTCCCTGCTCCTGGACCGCCAGACCGGCCAGCCTGTCGCCCCCATGCTGCCGCGCGGCGGTGATGGCCATGCCTTGCTGCCGGGCCAGACCCAGGTACAGAAAATCGATTGACGGATGTCCATGCTCTCTGCCTTCATATCACTCATCTACGTACAGATTTCTTCCGAGCGCCTGACGCTGAAGGATCCGAAGACCGGGCAGACCCTGTCGGAGGTTCCCGAGCTGGCCCTGAGTCCGCCGCCCGGGCGCCGGATTCTGGCGGCAGGCCCGCAGGCCCGGCTTGCCGCGGCATCGGAGCCTGCCGAAATCGTCAATCCGTTCGCGCACCCGCGTTCGCTGATCTCGGACTTCGTCCTGGCCGAGCAGCTGCTCAAGTGCCAGCTCAAGCGCATGCACGCCGGGGGCTGGCTGGCGGCCTCCCCGCACATCGTCATCCATCCGCTGGGCGACCCTGAGGGCGGATTCACCCAGGTGGAGCTCAGGGCCTTGCGCGAACTGGCCAGCGCAGCCGGGGCCTCCAAGGTGAATGTCTGGACGGGCCGCCCCTTGACCGACGAGGAACTGCTGGCACGCAGGCCCCCTGCGCAGGGCGGCGTCTGGGAGTGAGCCTTTGTTCCCCGCCATGAAAAAAGCGCCCGTCACAACGGGCGCTTTGTCCGAGCCGGCAAGGGGTGGCAGCGTGCCGTCAGAAGCGGGCAGTCATCCCCACGAAGTAGGTGCGGCCGCCGTTGTCATAGTTGGCGCCGATGGTGCGGGTCTCCTTGTCGGCCAGGTTGATGATGCCGGCGCGCAGGGTCAGCGTGTCGGTCACGTTGTAGTTCATGGACACGTCAAAGGTCGTATAGGCCTTGGCGAAGGTGGTGGCCGTGCCCGTGGTCACGACTTCCTTGCCCACGTGGCGGGCGCTGAACATGGCGGACCAGCCCTGGCGGATCTGCCACTGCAGCGACGAGTAGACGGACAGCTCCGGCACGGCCAGCAGCGAGGCGCCCGTGCTGAGGTTCTTGGACTCGAACATCTTGGTGATGTTGGTGTTCCAGGCCAGGCCCCTGGCCAGGGGAATGTTTACGAAGCCTTCCAGGCCGCGCGTGCGGGCGCGCTGGGCGTTGGCCATGCGGGTCCACCAGAAGCCGTTGTAGAAGCCCAGCGGCTGGTAGTCGATCTTGTTCTTGAAGTTGGTGTGGAAGTAGGTGGCGCCCAGCGCCCAGCCGTTGCGGTCCCAGCTGGTGCCCAGCTCGAAGTTGGTGCTGGTCTCGGGCTGCAGGTCGGGGTTGCCGGCCATGTAGCAGCCGCGCGTGCCGTCCGCATTGACGCTGGTGCTGGTCCAGCCCATGCCGGCCAGGCTGCGGCAGCCGTTGCCGCCCGATTGCGTGGCGGCGCTGGCCGAGTTTTCCTTCAGGTTGGGCGCACGGAAGCCGCGCGAGACGCCGCCGCGCACCGTCCACTCCGAGGCAGGGTGGTAGACCAGGTAGGCGCGCGGGCTCCAGTTGTTGCCGTATTTCTGGTGGTGGTCCATGCGCAGGCCCAGCGTCAGCGCCAGGTTCTCGCGCAGGAAGATCTGGTCTTCACCGAACAGCGCCCAGGTGGTGGCGCTCAGGCCCGATCCCGAGACCGGGCGGCCCGCATAGTCGATGGGGGCCAGGCCGATGGTGTCGCGGTTGTCCAGCGACTCGCGCTTCCACTGCGTGCCCAGCGTCAGGGCCTGCTCCATGCCCCACAGCTTCAGGGGCTTGTCGATGCGGCCGTCCAGCGTGGTTTCCTTGGAGTTGTTGCCTATGGTGTCGCCCTTGTCCTCGTACTTGTTGTGCACCAGGCTGAGCTTGGAGGTCATGTCGCCCCAGCGGCCGTCATGGCTGAGGCCGAACTTGGTCTGCTCCAGCTTGCTCAGGCCCCAGGGATAGACCACCTGGTCGCCCGACGCCGTGCGCGCGTCGGAGCCCGTGGCGCGCTGGATGCCTTGCGCGGCCTCGATGCCGATCACCTGGTCGGGCGTGAGCTGCCAGTTGAGCAGGGCGTTGAGGTTTTGCTTGCGCGAGCCGGCCGTCGATTGGTAGGTGCCCGGGAAGCCGCCCGTGCTCTCGTCGGCAGCGCGGTCCGTGTAGTTGCCGCCCAGGCGCAGGCCGAACTTGTCGGACAGCGGGCCGCTGATGTTGAAGCCCAGCTGGCGCGTGTCGCCGCGGTCGCCGTCGGAGGGCTTGCTGTAGTTCAGCGTCGTCGAGCCGCTCCAGCGCTTGCCGATCTTGCGCGTGATGATGTTGATCACGCCGCCCATGGCATCCGAGCCGTAGAGCGAGGACATGGGGCCGCGCACCACCTCGATGCGCTCGATCATCTCGGGCGAGATCCAGTCCAGGTCCTGCGAGCCCAGGTCGTCGCGGTAGTTGATGCCGGCCGAGCTGCCCTGGCGCTTGCCGTCCACCAGGATCAGCGTGTACTTCTCGGGCAGGCCGCGCAGCTTGATCTTGGACTGGGCGCCCGTGCCCGACAGGCCTCCGGTCACGCCGGGAATGGTGGACAGCAGTTCGCCGATGCTGGTCACGGGCTTGCGCTCGATGTCCTCGCGGGTGATCACGCTGATGCTGGCCGGCGCTTCCTTGATGTCCACGGCCGTGCCCGAGGCGGTCACCACCACGGTGGACAGGGACGTGTCGGCCTTGTTGTCGTCTGACTGGGCATGGGCCATGGCTGTGCATGCCAGGGCGGCGCAAAGAGGAAGCGGGCGGAGCACCGAGATTCTGACCATCTTTGTAAAGTTCCGGTTCGGTTAAAAATCAAGGTGCGAATGATAACGATTTGTATCTACATATTTGACTTGGCGTAAAGACAGTTGTTTTTTTGTTCACTCGTTATCTAGCTGCTGGACAGGCCAAAGATGCCATGCACAAGCTTGGTGCGCGGCAAGAGAGGCGTCGGAGGAGGCGCTGAAGGGGGCGCACAGGAGCGCGGGCGCCAGAGGCACCCTGCGACCTGAAATGGCCGCCCCCATGCGCAGGAGGGCGGCCAGGAGACGGTCAGCGCGGTTCGGCCGCGGTGCCCGCCAGGGTGGCGGATCGCTCTGCCAGCTGGCGCGATGCCCGGCGGCGCACGAACTGGTAGGCGATGGCCAGCAGGGCAAACCAGGCCGGCGTCACCACCAGCGCCTGGCGCGTGTCGGTCTGCAGGGAGAGCAGGCCCAGGATCGCGGCAAAGAACACCAGGCAGGCCCAGCACATGGCCACGCCGCCAGGCATCTTGTAGCGCGAAGCCTCATGCAGGGCCGCGCGCTGGCGCCGGTAGGCGATATAGGACAGCAGGATCAGCGACCACACGAACATGAACAGGATGGCCGATACCGTGGTCACCAGCGTGAAGGCCTCCACCAGATCGGGCACCACCCACATCAGAAACGCGCCGGCCAGCAGGCAGGTGCAGGAAAACAATAGCCCGCGCGAGGGCACGCTGCTGCGCGACAGCCGGTGGAAGGCCTTGGGCGCATCGCCCTTGAGCGCCAGGCCGTAGAGCATGCGGCTGGTGGAGAACACGCCGCTGTTGGCCGACGACGCGGCCGAGGTCAGCACCACGAAATTGATCACGCCCGCCGCTGCAGGCAGGCCCGCCAGCACGAACAGTTCCACGAACGGGCTCTTGCTCGGCACCACATCGCGCCAGGGCGTGACGGCCATGATGGCGATCAGGGCCAGCACATAGAACACGATGATGCGCACGGGAATGGAGTTGATGGCACGCGGCAGCGTGCGCTCGGGGTCCTTGGCCTCGGCCGCCGTGGTGCCCACCAGCTCGATGCCCACGAAGGCGAACACCGCGATCTGGAAGCCCGCGAAAAAGCCCATCATCCCGTTGGGGAACATGCCGCCGTCATTCCAGAGGTTGGACAGGCTGGCCGTGCGGCCCGCAGGCGAGACGAAGGCCGAGCCCACCATGTACAGCCCCGTGCCCACCAGGGCGACGATGGCCACGATCTTGATCATGGCGAACCAGAACTCGATCTCGCCGAACAGCTTCACCGTCAGCAGGTTCAGGCCCAGCAGCAGGCCCACGCAGGCGATGGCCGGTGCCCACTGTGGCAGTTCAGGAAACCAGAACTGCGAGTAGGCCGATATGGCGATCACATCGGCAATGCCGGTCACGATCCAGCAGAACCAGTAGGTCCAGCCCGTGAAGAACCCGGCCCAGGGGCCGAGCAGGTCGGACGAGAAGTCGATGAAGGAGCGGTACTGCAGGTTGGACAGCAGCAGCTCGCCCATGGCCCGCATCACGAAAAACAGCATCACGCCGATGATGGTGTAGACGAAGATGATGGACGGACCGGCCAGGCTGATGGTCTTGCCCGAGCCCATGAACAGGCCCGTGCCTATGGCCCCACCGATGGCGATGAGCTGGATATGGCGGTTGGTGAGATTGCGCTGCAGGTCGTCTTGACCGTGCAGGCCCTGGCCGGTTGGCGGGGCCTTGTGTGTCATCAGAGAACTCCGGGGAAGACTGGCAAAGCGATGGCAGAAAGGGGGAATCCGCCTGCCACGGCCGTGTTTTCAGTCTCTGCATGGAGTCCATGCCAGGAAATGCGGCAGCGCAGCAAAACGGAGCGAAGGCCGCGAGGATACCCGAACCTCGCCCCCGCATCGGCCCTGCCGCGCGGCCGCGCTCGGGTGAATGGAGCGGGCTTGATATGGGTGGATCAGCCGCGTTGAGCAGAGATCAGTCGCACTCAGCCGCGCGCCAGGCGCTTGGCATTGGCCACTGCCGTGCGGTGCACGGGGGCCAGGCCCTTGCCTACCACGCCCCACATGGCGTTCTGCCATTGCGAGGCCTGCGATGCCAGGGCGCCGCCGTTCCAGGTGGAGGTACTCCAGGGGGTCCACCACATGCGCATCCAGGCCTGCATCAGGGCCTGGCTGGCGACCATGGACTGCATGCCCATCGCCGCCCAGGATTGCTGGAAGGCTGTCTGTTTCTCGGACACCATGCGTGTGAATTCACGCCGGTCCCGCGCGGAAGGATTGGCGCCTGCCAAGGCCATGCGGGTAAGGCGATGGGCCACGACCTGTGGTGCGGCGACGGCGAGGTCGGTTGCCTGGCGGGCCACCGATGCGGCCTGGGGGTTTTTGCGATGTGCCATGTGCGCTCCTGAAGCTGGGTCCACTTTATCCAGATGGATGCCGGCCTGCGTAGGCCGATGACGCAATGCAGCAAAAACGGATTTATCGCGGCTGGGCCTGTGGCGCTGGCGCGGCTGCGTCCTGCACGGCATGGGGCACCAGGGCGCGCCACCAGCGTTCGCCTGCGTGGGGAGCGTCCAGGTCCAGGCGTTCGCCCATCATGGGGGTTGCCACGGCAACGCCGTGCTCGGCGCCCAGGGCCAGCACGCGCTCGAAGGGGTCCCACCAGGCATGCATGGCCAGGCTGAAGGTGCCGTTGTGTATGGGCAGCAGCCAGCGCCCTCCCAGGTCGCGGTGGGCCTGCACGGTCTGGGCCGGGTGCATGTGCACATAGGGCCAGTGCGGGTCGTAGGCGCCGGTCTCCATCAGCGTGAGGTCGAAGGGGCCGAAGCGCCGGCCGATCTCGGTGAACCCGTCGAAGTAGCCGCCATCGCCGCTAAAGAAGACGCGCAGCGGCGTGTCGCTGCTCTCCAGGTCCTCTATCACCCAGGACGCCCACAGCGTGCGGTTGCCGTCGCGCAGGCCCCGGCCCGAGAAATGCTGGGCCGGCGTGGCCGTGAAGCGCAGGCCGTCCACCTGCACGTCCTGCCACCAATCGAACTGGCGCACTTTTTCCGGTGCAACACCCCAGTCCATCAGCCGGTCGCCCACGCCCAGCGTGCACAGGAACAGGTCCACGCGGGGCGCCAGCGTGCGGATGGTGGCGCGGTCCAGGTGGTCGTAGTGGTCGTGCGAGAGCACCACGCCGCGCAGCGCGGGCAGCTCGTGCAGGGCAATGGGCGGCGCATGAAAGCGCTTGGGGCCGATGAAGGAGAAGGGCGAGGCGCGCTCGGCAAACACCGGGTCGGTGATCCACCAGCCGCCGCGCAGCTTCATCAGCAGCGTGGAGTGGCCCAGGCGGTACAGGCTGCGCTCGGGTGCGGCGGCCAGGTCGGCGGGGGTGAGCCGCTGCACGGGCAGGGGCGCCGCAGGCTCGGTGTCCTTGGGTTTGTTGAAGAAGAAGTCCCACATCACCTTGGCGTCGGGCTGGGGCGCGTTGGCGGGGCGGGGATGGACGTTGCGAAAGCGCCCGCCCGCCGACTGGGGCGATTGGGCGTAGTCGGCAATCGGGGCGCGGAAGAGGCTGGGTGTTTTCACGGTGCTCCGTCGGTGTTCAGGCCGCAGCCATCATGGAACCGGTGGCGCAGCCCTGTCGAGATGGTGGTCTTGGAAGCCCGATTCAAGGCGCCTTGCGTGTCGTCATGTAAACAAAAAAGGAGCTGCCCTGCAGGCAGCTCCTTGTCGTGATGGCCGCAAGCCGGGCCTCAATGGGCACCGGCCGCCTCGGCGCCACCGGCATGGCCCGCAGGGCGCCTGGTCATCCAGATCAGCACAATCAGCACCAGGAACAGCACGGACGACGCCAGGAAGATGTCGTCTGCCGCCCGCGTGTAGGCCTGCTGGTCGATGAGCCGGTTGATCTGGGCCAGCGCCTGCGCCTGGCTCAGGCCTGCGGCCTGCAGCCCCTGCAGGGTGACGCCGAACACGCCCTGGCCCTGGATCAGCCCTTCGGTCAGATGGGCGTGGTGCAGCGCGGCGCGGTTTTCCCACAGCGTGGTGGCGATGGAGGTGCCCATGGCGCCCGCCGTGATGCGCACGAAGTTGCTCAGGCCGGCGGCGGCCGGGATACGGTCCGGCGAGATGCCCGACAGCGTGATCGTCGTCAGCGGGATGAAGAAGAACGCCATGGCCCCGCCCTGGATCAGCGTGGGCACCAGGATGTGCATGAAGTCCGTCTCCACCGTGAAGCGCGAGCGCATCCACAGCACCAGGGCGAACACGACGAAGGCGCCCGTGGCCATCTTGCGCGGGTCCCACTGATTGACCTTGCGGCCCACCAGCGGCGTCAGGATGATGGCGAAGATGCCCACCGGCGCCAGCGCCATGCCCGCTGTGGTGGAGGTGTAGCCCATCCACTGCTGCAGCCACAGCGGCAGCAGCACCACGTTGCCGAAGAACAGGCCGTAGGCAATCGACAGCGCCACCGAGCCCGCCGCGAAATTGCGGCGCATGAACAGGCGCAGGTCCACGACCGGATGCGCATCCGTCAGCTCCCAGACCAGGAAGACCACGAAGCTCACGATGGCCAGAATGCACAGCGTGACGATCTCGCCCGAGGCGAACCAGTCCAGCTCCTTGCCCTTGTCCAGCATCAGCTGCAACGCGCCCACCCACAGCACCAGCAGGGCCAGGCCCACGGAGTCGATGGGCAGCTTGCGCGTGGGGGTCTCGCGGCTGCGGTAGATGCTCCAGGTCATCAGCGCCGACAGCAGGCCCACGGGCACGTTGATGTAGAAGATCCAGGGCCAGGAAATGTTGTCCGTGATCCAGCCCCCCAGCAGCGGGCCGACCACGGGCGCCACCAGGGTGGTCATCCCCCACAGCGCCAGGGCCACCCCGGCCTTGGCCGGCGGATAGCTGGACAGCAGCAGCGTCTGCGACAGCGGGATCATGGGGCCTGCGACCAGGCCTTGCAGCACGCGGAACAGCACAAGCATCTCCAGCGACGAGGCAAAGCCGCACAGCCAGGAGGTCAGCACGAACAGCAGCACGCTCATGGTGAACAGGCGCACGGCGCCGAAGCGCTGCGTGAGCCAGCCCGTGAGCGGCACCGAGATGGCGTTGGCCACGCCAAAGCTGGTGATCACCCAGGTGCCCTGGCTGGGGCTGACGCCCACATCGCCCGAGATCGCCGGAATGGCGACGTTGGCGATGGACGAGTCCAGCACGTTCATGAAGGTGGCCAGCGACAGGGCCAGCGTGCCCAGGGCCAGCTGGGCGCCCTTGAGCGGGGCGGGCCGTGCGGGCATGGCCGGCGGCGCCGAGGGTGGCGCGGCTGGCGGCACGGTCGGCCCACCCGGCTGCGCCGGCTCCGGCACGGCGGTGGTTGAGGAAGTCATAGGCAGTCCGCGTAGGTTCTGGAAAGGCGGGGGGCGCGATCCGTGCTTACTTGGACTGCGTGGTCAGGTTGTCGGCGGGCGCGGCGGCCACGGCGGCAGGCGCCTTGCCCGGTGCCTTGTCCTGCACCTCGGCCATGGCGACGGGCGGCAGCTCGGGCAACTGCTTGAGCGGCGCCACGTTCTGGCCTGCCACGATGTGGGCGATGCGTTCCTCCGCCTGGGGCAATGCCATGTCGTAGATGGAGGTCTGGGCGACGGGCGCATTGCGCGTGGCGGTTGCCAGCACTTCGCCCTGCTGGTCGCGCACATCCACCTTGACCTCCATCGACAGGCCCACGCGCAGCGGGTGCCGGGCCAGGTCTTCCTGCGACAGGGCAATGCGCACGGGCACGCGCTGCACCACCTTGATCCAGTTGCCTGTGGCGTTTTGCGCGGGCAGCAGCGAGAAGGCCGCGCCCGTGCCTGCGCCCATGCCCACCACGGTGCCGTGGTAGCTGATCTTGTCGCCGTAGACATCGGCCGTCAGCTCGGTCTTCTGGCCGATGCGCAGCTGGGCCAGCTGGCTTTCCTTGAAATTGGCATCCACCCACAGGTTGTGCAGGCCCACCACCGTCATCAGCGGCGCACCCGAGGCCACGCGCTGGCCCAGTTGCACGCCGCGCTTGGCCACATAGCCTTCCACGGGAGAGACCAGGCGTGTGCGCTGCAGCGCCAGATAGGCCTCCCGCACCTTGGCCGATGCGGCGATCACGCTGGGGTGCTCTTCGGCGCTGCTGCCCTTGGTCTGGGCTTCGGCAGCGGTCAGCTGTGCCTTGGCGGCGCGCACGGCGGCTTCGGCAGCCACGGCGGCATTGCCTGCCGTGCGGGCCAGCGATTGGGCGTGGTCGAACTCCTCCTTGCCCACGGCGCCCGTGGCCAGCAGCGGGCGGCGGCGGTCCACGTCCTCGCGGGCGCGGGCGGCGTCGGCCTGCAGACGGGCCAGGTCGGCCTCGCGCTGGGCCACCTGGGCGACCAGGGGTGCGTTGTTGGCATACAGGGTGCGCACCTGGCGCACGGTCTGGGCCAGCTGCGACTCGGCCTGGGACAGGGCGACCAGGGCATCGGCCGAGTCCAGTTGCACGAGCAGCTGGCCGGGCTTGACGTAGTCGGTGTCGTCGGCGCCGATGCTGATCACCGTGCCGCCGATCTGCGGCGTGATCTGCACCACGTTGCCCGCCACATAGGCGTTGTCCGTGGTCTGGTAGTTGCGGGCCACCATCCAGTGCCAGCCGCCCCAGGCGACGGCGGCCACCGCAACGGCGGCGGCGATGAGGGTCAGGCCCTTGCGGCGGCCCTGCGGATTGGCCACGGGCGAGGCTGCGGCCGGTGCGGCGGCAGGGCTGGGTGCTTGCTTGTTGGTGTCGGTCATGGTGTTCGGCGCTTTGTTATCTGTGAATGTGGTTGTGCGGCCGGGGCAGGGAGCTGGCGGTCTGTCACGCTGGCTGGCGGTCTGCCCGGTGGAGGGTCAAGAGTGCGGTGGATTCCTGTGCGGGTTGCGATCTCAGTGCTGGCTGACCTGCAAGGCAGCCGTGCCATCGGTCCAGCCGCCGCCCAGCGCCTTCATCAGCGACACGCGCGTGTCCAGCGCGCGGGCGCGCAGGTCCACGTCCAGGCGGCGCTGGGTGATCACCTGGGTTTCGGTGTTCAGCACCGTCACCTGGCTGGCCAGGCCTGCCTTGTAGCGCTGCACGGCAAAGTCGTAGGCGCGCTCTGCCTTCTCCAGCGACTCGGCCTGCAGCTGCTGCTGGCGCACCAGCGATTGCACGGAAGTGATGGCGTCGCCCGCTTCCTTGACCGCATCGAGCACCACGCCGTTGTACTGGGCAATGGCGGTGTCCAGATCGGCCTGCGTGCCGCGCAACTGGGCGCGCAGGCGCTTGCCGTCGAACAGGGGCAGGCGCAGCGCGGGCGTGATGCCCATCTGGCGCGAGCTGCCCTTGAACAGGTTGTCCAGGCCGATGGCATTGAGGCCGATGAAGGCCGTGAGATTGATATCGGGGTAGAAATCCGCCCGTGCGCTCTCTATGCCCTGCGTCGCGGACTCCACGCGCCAGCGCGCGGCCACCACATCGGGGCGGCGGCCCAGCAGGTCGGCACCCAACTGTCCGGGCATGGCCTGGATCTGCAGTGCAGCCAGGCGCGGCGACAGCTGCAGCTGCGCCTCGGGCGCCTGTCCGCAGAGCACGGCGATGGTGCGGCGCGCCAGCGTGATCTGCTCGTCCAGCATTTCGATCTGGGTGCCCGCATCGGGCAGGCCTGCCTGGGCCTGGGTCAGCTCCACCTGGCTGTCCAGCCCGGCGCGCGTGCGCTGCTGGCTCAGGTCCAGCAGCGACTGGCGCTGGGTCAGCGTGCGGCTGGCCACATCCTTTTGGGCAATCAGGCGCGCCAGCGCCACATAGCTGCGCGCCACCTGGGCCGCGAGCTGGTTGGCGGCAGCAGCACTGTCGGCCTGGGCGGCACGTGCCTGGCCCAGGGCGGCCTGCAGGTCGGCGGCATGGCGGCCAAAGAAATCCGGTGTCCAGCTCAGGCCGGCCTGCAGGTTGCCGGTGTTGTAGGTATGGCCGGCAATGGGCGCGGGCACCAGGCCGTTGGCGCTGTAGTGCTGGCGCGTGGCGTCGGCGCCGAGCGTGCCGCGCACATCGGTGGCCGTGCTGGTGGCCGTGGCCAGGGCGGCAGCCTTGTCGAAGCGGGCGCGGCTCATGGCCAGGCTGGGGCTGCCCTGCAGCGCCTGGGCGATCAGCGTGTCGAGCTGGGCATCACCCAGCGACTTCCACCAATCGGCGGCAGGCAGGGCGGCATTGGACGCGGCATCGGCCTGGGCTGTCAGCCCCAGCTCGGCTGCGCCCAGCCGGGCCAGCGGCGCATGGGCCGGGCCTTGCGAGGCGCAGCCGGCCAGGGCCAGCGCGGCGCACACGGCGGCTGCTGCGGCGGCCGCCGTGGTCACGCGGCGGGGCGCGGCGGACAGGGAAACAAGAGAAATGGGCATGGTGGTCTGCCTGTTGGGGGGTCAAGAATCAGGAAATCTGTTGGGGGCACGCTGGCGCTGTCAGGCCGCGGGCGCCGTGCCCGGCGGCGCAGCTTCCGGCGCACGCATGGCGTCGCCGTTGGCCAGCAGGCGGCGCAGCATGTCCACCAGCTGGCGCGACTCGTCATGGCTGAAGCCGGCCATATGGGCATTCATCACGCTGGACAGCACCTGCGGCACCTTGGCCGCCATGGCACGGCCTTCATCGGTCAGCACCAGCTTGACCACGCGCCGGTCCACCGTGGAGCGCTCGCGACGCAGCATGCCCTTGGACTCCAGCCGGTCCAGCGCCCGCGTGATGGAGGCCGGGTCCAGCCCCAGGTCACGCGCCATGCCGGCATTCGTGGCGTCGCTGCACAGCAGCAGCTTGTACAGCGGCAGCCACTGCACATAGGTCAGCTCATGCTCGGCCAACTGCGCATCGGCCTGCTGGAGGATGGAACTGAGCACCTTGCGCGTGAGAAAGCCCACGCTCTCGAAGGGCGTGTAGCTGCCTGGGCTGTAGAAGTCCGAGGGCTGCAGGCCGTTGGGGAGGGGGGGCTGGGTCATGGTGTCTGCGGGTGAAATGATTGACTACGCAATGATTGTTGCGGCAATTATTGCAGAAACACTGAACGGCCGTGCGACCCGAGGGAGCCGGGGATGGGATCAGGGTTATCCAGGCCGGCCGGTGGCTTTCAGCCCCAGATTCGCCACCGGCGACCTTCAAGCTCACTTGTCCTGTACCACGGAATGTCCTTTCTCCAGTCTGGTCACGGCCTCACGGTAGGCGGGACTGGCGCGCAGTTGCTGGTAGCGATCCAGGCCGCGCTGGTATTCGGTGGAGCGGACATCGATCTCTCGGTCGGAAAGATAGGTGAGGCCGGCGCGGTGCCACATTTCCAGGTCAGCCAGCACCTGGGCGCGGCTGAGGTCGGTGGGGGCCGCAGTGGAGGAGGGCGTGGCGTCCTGGGCGAGGGCGGTGCCGGCCAGTCCCAGGCCGAGGGCGGCCAGGGTGATGAAGCGGGTGAAGTCGGAAGTGCGCATGGGGAACCTTTCAGGTGAAGCGAAGTGATGAGGGCTTCATGGTCCCGCCGCCGCCCTGGCTGGCACAGCCGTTTGCGACGCACTGCAGCATGGCGGGAGCCAATGGCTGTTGGGTTTCGTGAAATGTCTGGAGGGCAGGCGCGGCCATCCGAGGAGCGCCGCCAGTCATGGAAATGGGTTGAGCAGCATGTGGGCGGCAGATTGTTCTGAGTCGTCTGCTTGAATCGGCATGAATGGCTGCAAAGTGGCCGGACGACACATGAATCAGCAGCAAATTCCAGCGGCGCAGGCCGACAATCGCCGCTCTCCATGAACTCATCCATCCCACTTTCCTCCGGTGCCGTTTCGGCAGATTCCGTTTCCCGCAGTTCCGAGGCCTTTCGCGGCTTCAGGGATGCGATTCCCGTGATGCTGGGCTTCGTGCCCTTTGCCCTGGTGCTGGGCGCCCAGGCCGTGCAAAAGGGCCTGGCACCGCTGGAGGTTCCCCTGATGACCGGGATGAACTTCGGCGGCGGCTCGGAGTTCACGGCCATACGGCTGTGGACGTCGCCGCCCCATGTGCTGCTGATCGTTGCCATGTCCTTTCTTGTCAATTGCCGCCACATCCTGATGGGGGCGGCGCTGGCGCCCTATCTGCGCCATTTGCCCCGGCGCCGTGCGCTGCCGGCCCTGTTCTTCATGTGCGATGAAAGCTGGGCGCTGGCCCTGGCCGACGCCCGGCGCAGTGCCGCCCGGCGCGTGAGCCTGCCTTACTACATGGGCGTGTCGGCGGGCCTGTACATGGCCTGGGTGTCGTGCACGGCGGCCGGCGCCTTTCTGGGGCCGCGCATCGGCGACCTGGAGCAGTACGGCTTCGACATGGCGTTCACGGCCGTGTTCCTGGTGCTGCTGCGTGGCATGTGGAAGGGCATGCGGGCCTGCCGGCCCTGGCTGGTGAGCCTGTTGACGGCGGCCCTGGTCTACAAGCTGGTGCCTGGCGCCTGGTATGTGGCGGCGGGCGCCGTCTCGGGCCTGGTCTGCGCGGCCGTGCTGGCTCCCAGGAGCTGAGCCATGGAAGCTTCCACCTTGCTGACGCTGGTGCTCATGGCATGCAGCACGTATTTCACGCGGGTGATCGGCTACCTGCTGCTGCGCGGGCGCACGCTGAGCCCGCGCATGCAGTACGTGATGGAAAGCCTGCCGGGCTGCGTGCTGATCTCGGTGATTGCCCCGGCGTTTGTGTCCGAGCGGCCTGCGGATCTGCTGGCCCTGGTGGTGACGATGGTGGCCGCGAGCCGGCTGCCCATCCTGCCTACGGTGCTGATCGGCATTGCATCGGCGGCAGCGCTGCGGCATTGGCTGGGGTGATTGCGGGCGGGGCTGGGGCTTTTCTGGCCTTCAGTTCGCGCGGCGGTGGTCGATGTACGAGGCATGCAAGTCTCATCCTCCACATCGGCTTCCGCCTCGGGAACCGCTTCATCTTCCGGTGGCAACGACCTCGTTGCGTTGCAGCGCAAGCTCAAGGAGCTGCAGCAGGCGCTCAAGGAAGTGTCTTCCGAGAACATCGATGCCAAGGCCAAGCAGACGAAGGCCAAGCTGCTGCAGTCGCAGATCATGATGGTGCAAAGCCAGATCGAGGCGCTGATGCGCGCCAGGCAGCAGGCCCAAATCGACAAGCAGCGCGAGCAGCAGCAGGCAGCCGAAGCCAAGTCGCAGTCCCAGCCAAAGAACAACAAGGCTCCCGGACTGGGTGGTGTGGTCGACGTCTACGTCTGAATGGGAAATGGCCCGTGCTTTCACGGGCCATTTTTTTAATGATTCTGATGTAACTTACATGAATTGATTTGCCGTGCCTTGGATAGGTTGGCTTGGCAACGGGGTGGAGGACAGAGGCTGGGCATCTGCACTGTGGCCGGTGTCTTTACACATCTCGCGGAACTTATTGAGTTTTGTCTCTCAAGAAATCGGCCACCGCTACCGATAAGGCAACTAATGTGACTGCCCGGATGCGATAGCGATGGCCTATACCGACGGCAGCACTGGGCCAGAGGTTCTGCGATGAAAAAACTCAGCGATGTGCGTATCGGTACCCGGCTTACAGCCGTCTTTCTTGTCCTGCTGGTCTGCCTGATGGCCGTAGGGGGCGTTGGCGCGAGGGCGCTGGGCCATGTGTTCTCGGGCACGGAGACCCTGTACCAGGACCGTGTGGTTCCACTCAAGCAGCTCAAGCAGATTGCGGATGCCTATGCCGTCAACGTCATAGACACGGTCAACAAGGCGAATGCGGGGCTGATCACGGCACAGGAGGCGTCGGCCAGCATCTCGGGCACGCTGCCCGTGATCGAGGCTGCCTGGCGCAGCTACTCGTCCACACAGCTCACCGCGCAGGAAGCCGTGCTGGCCAAGCAGGCCCAGGCACTGTTCGCGCCAGCCAACCAGAGCATCGACAAACTGCTGCAGCGCCTCAAGCAGCTGGACGGCAAGAAGGCCGGCAGCCTGGATGAGTTCGATGGCGCGCTGTATGCCAGCGTCGACCCCATCAGCGCCAAGATCGGCGAACTGGTCGAGCTGCAGCTCAAGGCCTCGGAGGATGTATTTGCAGACTCCCGGCAGGTCCTTGGCCAGTCGCAGATGCTGATCTACGGCTTTGTGGCGGCTGCCGTCGTCCTGGCCGTGGCGCTGGGTTATGTGGTCACGCGCTCCATCACCCTTCCCTTGAAGTCTGCGGTGGAAGTGGCCCGGCACATAGAGCAGGGCGATCTGTCGTCTGAAATCCAGGCCGCAGGGCGTGATGAGGTCGGCGACCTCCTGCGATCCATGAGTGCCATGCGGGAATCGCTGGCGAACATCGTTGGCGATGTGCGGCGTGGGGTGGAGTCGGTGACCACGGCGTCCAGCCAGATTGCTGCCGGCAACCAGGATTTGAGCAGCCGCACCGAGCACCAGGCCTCCAGCCTGCAGGAAACGGCGGCGTCCATGGAGCAGCTGGCCGGCAATGTGGGCCAGAGTTCCGAGAACGCACGGCAGGCCAGTGCCCTGGCCATGCGTGCCAAGGACGTGGCCGGCGTGGGCGGCGGCGCGGTCGCCAGGGTCATCGGCACCATGGACGAAATCTCGGCCAGCAGCGGAAAGATTGCCGAGATCACGGGGGTGATCGACTCCATTGCCTTCCAGACCAATATCCTGGCGCTCAATGCAGCGGTGGAGGCCGCGCGCGCAGGCGAGCAGGGCAGGGGCTTTGCTGTGGTGGCCGGAGAAGTGCGTTCCCTGGCCCAGCGCAGCGCCGCAGCGGCACGGGAGATCAAGGCGCTGATCACGGAGTCCACCGAAAAGGTGAGAACAGGCGGCAACCAGGTCCGGGAAGCCGGCAAGGCCATGGACGCCATCGAAGCCCAGGTGCGCGAGGTGGCGTCGCTGATCGAGGCCATCTCTGCCTCCAGCGTGGAGCAGAGCGGCGGCCTGGGGCAGATCAGCCAGGCCGTCTCCCAGATGGACCAGGTCACGCAGCAAAATGCCGCCTTGGTGGAAGAGTCGGCCGCTGCTGCTGCCAGCCTGGAGCGCCAGGCGCGGGTGCTGGCACAGGCGGTGGCCACGTTCCGGATCAGCGCGGCGAACGAGATCGGCATGGCAAGCCCCGGCCTGGCATTGGCGGCTGCCTGAAGCAGACCTGTGAAGAGCGTGCGCAGCGCGCTCTTCCTTTTTGATCAATTCAATGTAACTTACATAAACTTAATTCCAGTCAAAAATGAAAAAGCCGCCGTTTCGAGCGACGGCTGCTTGTCAGGAGCAGGGGGTCAACCCGCGCTGTTGCGGCCTTGCCAGCGCTCTGCGGGCTTGCTGTACATGGCGGCGATCTGCGACTCGAACCGCGCCATCAGATTGTTCCGCTTGAGCTTGAGCGTAGGCGTCATCAGCCCGTTTTCTATGGTCCAGGGCTCCAGCTCCAGATGCACGGCGCGTGGCACGGCATAGCGGGCAAAGCTGGCCACCTGCTTTTCGATGCGGGCCAGCGCCTCGCGTTCGGCGGCGGAGTGGTTCAGGCTCTTGGGGTCCTCGGGATCCAGGCCCAGGCGCTGGGCCATGGCCTGCCATTCGCCGCGTTCGATCACGGCCACGGCGGCGATGAAAGGGCGGTCTTCCCCCACGACAAAGACCTGGGTGAAGAACGGATCGCCGGCAATGGCCAGCTCCAGGTCAGCCGGCGGAATCTTTTCGCCGGTGGAAGTGACGATGATTTCCTTGATGCGGCCCTGGATGCGCACGCGCCCGTCCTCGATCACGGCCTGATCGCCCGTGCGCAGCCAGCCGTCTTCGGTGAAGGTCTTGGCGGTGTCTTCGGGACGCTCCCAATAGCCGCGCATCACGCAGGGGCCGCGCACTTGCAGCTCCCGGTTCTCGCCAATGCGCACCTCCACGCCAGGCAGGGCGCGGCCCACGGTGGCGGGGTGGTTGTCCTCCAGCGTGTTGGCGCAGACCACGGGCGATGTTTCCGTCATTCCATAGCCCTGGATCAGCGGCAGGCCCAGGCCCAGAAAACAGCGCGCAATCGTCGGCGACAGCGGCGCGCCGCCACTGACGGCCACGCGCACGCGGCCACCGAACTGGGCCAGCAGCGGCTTGGCCACCAGGTGGTCGAGCACCGGCCAGGGCAGCCATTGCATCCAGCCCGGTACTTCGGGCTGGGGTGCTTGCGCATCGGCAATGCCTTGTGTTTCACAAAAGCGCTGCCAGCCCCTGGCCTGGGCCAGCTCGAACAACTGGGCCTTGAGCGGTGCACGGGCCAGCGTCTCCATGACCTTGGCGTGCACGCGCTCGTAGATGCGCGGCACGGACACCAGCACCGTGGGGCGCTGGGTCTTGAGATCCTCGGCCAGCTGGGCCACCGAGCGCGCATAGGCCACGCAGGCGCCCACGGCCAGCGCCAGGTAGTAGCCGGCCGTGCGCTCGAAGGTGTGCGACAGCGGCAGAAAGGACAGGAAAACATCATCGCTGCGCGGCTGCAGCCGCTGCATCACGGCCTGCACGTTGGAGACCACGTTGCGGTGCGTGAGCATCACGCCCTTGGGCTTGCCCGTGGTGCCCGAGGTGTAGACCACGGCGGCCAGGTCCTCGGCAGAGGGGGGCTGAGGCAGGGGCACTGCGCCGCCTTCAGCCAGCCATTGGGCCAGCGGCTGCACGGGGATCTGGCGCAGGGCCTGCAGGGCGGCGGCATCGCCTTCGGTTTCAGGCTCTGCGGCGCGGGAAGCCGGCTTGGCCGACGCCACGACCACCTTGCGCAGCGCGGGCAGGGCCTGGCCCGTGGCGCAGATCCTGTCCCATGTAGTTTGCTGCGCCACGAACAGCATGGACACCTGGGCGTTGGCCAGGATGTAGGCAATGCTGCCCGCGTTGTCTATGGCGTGCAACGGCACGGGCACATGGCCGCAGCGCAGGCTGGCCAGGTCGATGGACATGGCGTCCAGCCCGTTGGGCAGCAGGATGGCGATGCGCGATCCTGCCGGCAGCTCCTGCGCGGCCAGCGCCTGCGCCCAGAGCGCCACACGCTCGCCGGCCTGTGCCCAGCTCAGCGTCTTCCAGCTGCGCACATCCTCGTCGTAGGCCCGGTAGGCCTCGCCTGCAGGCGTTTGCTGCACGCGCAGGGCCAGCATTTCCACCAGGGTGGAGACCGTGGCCATGCTGGCATCGGCAGGCAGGCTCATGGCCAGGGAAGGGGCGCGGGCTGGATCTTGGATGCTCATGCGAGGAGGGTGCAGGCCGAAGTGGATATAGCCGCCGATGATAGCCGGGGCATTCCGCAGGCCCTGGCGTCAGCTTCGGACATGAGAGGGTCCGGTGCCCGCGTTTATGCTGCACTGCAGCTTTTTTCGTGTGTCCACTCTGAAACCAACCAGGAGCCGCATGTCTGCCTGCGTCGCCACTGTTGCACACCGGGCCCGATTCCAGGCCGGGCGGACGATTGCGCTTGATCGCCGCGCCAGACGGTGCCAGTTGTGCAGGCGCGCCCAACGGCAGGCTTCAGGACGCCGCGGCCAGGCCGTTGCGGAAATGCTGACGCATGGCCTGGGCCGCTGCAGCGCCATCGCGGCGCAGCAGGGCCTGCATGACGGTCTCGTGCTCGGCCAGCGAATCCTCGATGCGGCCTTGCTTGAAGAGCGATTTGTGGCGGTTGAGCTTCATCACCTTGCGCAGATCGGCCACCAGCTGGTTGCGCCAGCGGTTGTCGGCAATCTGCAGCAGCTGCATGTGAAAGCTCTCGTTGAGTTCGAAGAAGCGGTCCGCATCGCGCGTCTGCGCCTTGAGCTCCTCGTGGGTCTGCTGCAGGGCGGCAAGCTCTTCGTCGCTGCCCGATTCGGCCACCACCTGCACGGCATCGGATTCCAGCAGGCTCAGCAGGTGATAGACATCGGCAATGTCCTTGGACGACACCTCGGTCACATAGGCGCCACGGCGCACCTTCATGGTGACCAGGCCCTCGGCGGCCAGCACCTTCAGGGCCTCGCGCAGCGGGGTGCGGCTGATGCCGTATTCCTCGGCAATCTTCAGTTCGTCGATCCAGTCACCGGGCGCCAGCTCGTGCTCGAAGATGCGCAGGCGCAGCTTCTCTGCGACCTGTTCGTAGAGAGCTCGGGGAGTGAGGGTGTTTGTCGACATGTGGCCCGGATTGTATCGGCAAAGATATTTTGAATGAATAATTATGAATGATGTAAACTGCGGCAGCTCTGGGGCATGCCCTCAAGGGCACCTGTCATTCACGAGCCTGAGAACATGAGACAAGACCATCCGACAGCGCAGAACGGCCAGGAATTCGCAACTGCCGACCTGCAGAAATGGGCCCAGGCGGCCGCCAAGGCCGCTCCCGGGGGCGACATCCAGGCACTGCACTGGACCACGCCCGACGGCATCGATGTCAAGCCGCTGTACACGGCGGCAGACACGGCCAACCTGCCCCATACGGATAGCCTGCCAGGCTTCGAGCCCTACATCCGCGGCCCGCAGGCCACCATGTACGCGGGCCGGCCCTGGACCATTCGCCAATATGCGGGTTTTTCCACGGCCGAGGAGTCCAACGCCTTCTACCGCAAGGCGCTGGCCGCCGGCGGGCAGGGCGTGTCGGTGGCCTTCGACCTGGCCACGCACCGCGGCTATGACAGCGACCATCCTCGCGTGACGGGCGACGTGGGCAAGGCCGGCGTGGCCATCGATTCGGTCGAGGACATGAAGGTGCTGTTCGACCAGATTCCGCTGGACAGGATCAGCGTGTCCATGACCATGAACGGCGCCGTGCTGCCCGTGCTGGCAGGCTACGTGGTGGCGGCCGAGGAGCAGGGCGTGGCCCAGGACCAGCTGTCGGGGACCATACAGAACGACATCCTCAAGGAGTTCATGGTCCGCAACACCTATATCTACCCGCCTCAGCCGTCGATGCGCATCATTGGCGACATCATCGAGTACACGAGCAGGAACATGCCCAAGTTCAACTCGATCTCGATCTCGGGCTACCACATGCAGGAGGCGGGCGCCAACCAGGCGCTGGAACTGGCCTTCACGCTGGCCGACGGCAAGGAGTACGTGAAGACCGCCACGGCCAAGGGCATGGATGTGGACGATTTCGCGGGCCGGCTGTCCTTCTTCTGGGCCATCGGCATGAATTTCTACCTGGAGATCGCCAAGATGCGCGCCGCCCGCCTGCTGTGGTGCCGCATCATGAAGGGCTTCGGCGCCAAGAAGGCCAAGAGCCTGATGCTGCGCACGCACTGCCAGACCTCGGGCTGGTCGCTGACCGAGCAGGACCCCTACAACAACGTGGTGCGCACCACGATCGAGGCCATGGCCGCCGTGTTCGGCGGCACGCAGAGCCTGCATACCAACAGCTTTGACGAAGCCATTGCGCTGCCTACCGAGTTCTCGGCCCGCATTGCGCGCAACACGCAGCTGATCATCCAGGAAGAGACCCACATCACCAACGTGATCGATCCCTGGGCCGGCAGCTACATGATGGAAAAGCTGACCCAGGACATGGCCGACGCCGCCTGGAAGATCATCGAGGAGGTCGAGGCCATGGGCGGCATGACGGCCGCCGTGGATTCAGGCTGGGCCAAGCTCAAGATCGAGGCGGCCGCCGCCGAGAAGCAGGCGCGCATCGACTCGGGCAAGGACGTCATCGTCGGCGTCAACAAGTACAAGCTGGCCAAGGAAGATCCCATCGACATCCTCGAGGTGGACAACGTCAAGGTGCGCGACAGCCAGATCGCGCGCCTGAACCAGATCAAGGCCAGCCGCGACACGGCCAAGGTCGAGGCCGCGCTGCACGCGCTGACCCAGGCCGCCGAAAGCGGCGAGGGCAACCTGCTGGACCTGTCCATCCAGGCCGTGCGCCTGCGTGCCACGGTGGGCGAGGTCTCCGACGCACTGGAGAAGGTTTTCGGGCGCCACCGCGCCGATACGCAGAAGGTGACCGGCGTGTATGCAGCAGCCTACGACTCGGCCGAGGGCTGGGAAAAGCTCAAGGGAGAGATCGACACATCGTCCGAGCAGCTGGGCCGCCGCCCGCGCGTGATGATCGCCAAGCTGGGCCAGGACGGCCATGACCGCGGCGCCAAGGTGGTGGCCACGGCCTTTGCCGATCTGGGCTTCGACGTGGACATGGGGCCGCTGTTCCAGACGCCCGAGGAATGCGCGCGCCAGGCCATCGAGAACGACGTGCACGCCGTGGGCGTGTCCACGCTGGCGGCTGGCCACAAGACCCTGGTGCCGGCCATCATCGAGGAGCTGCGCCGCCAGGGCGCGGACGACATCATCGTCTTCGTGGGCGGCGTGATCCCTGCGCAGGACTACGACTTCCTCTATAACGCCGGTGTCAAGGGCGTCTATGGTCCGGGCACACCCATCCCGGCCAGCGCCAAGGATGTGCTCGAACAGATCCGCCAGGCCAACAGCCTCTGAGCCCGCCGCAGTGACTCCCGAGCAAATGCAAGACGGCATCCTGAACGGCAACCCCGCCGTTCAGCGCCGGGCCATGGCCAAGGCCATCACCCTGCTGGAATCCACGCGCGCCGACCACCGGGCGGCGGCCGATGTGCTGCTCACGGCCCTGCTGCCCCACACGGGCGGAGCGTTCCGCCTGGGCATCAGCGGCGTGCCGGGCGTGGGCAAGAGCACCTTCATCGAGACGCTGGGCCTGTTCCTGATTGCGCGCGGCCTCCGGGTGGCAGTGCTGGCCATCGACCCCTCGTCCACCGTGTCGGGCGGCTCCATCCTGGGCGACAAGACGCGCATGGAGCAACTGTCCGTCCACCTGGACGCCTACATCCGCCCCAGCCCCAGCAGCGGCACCCTGGGCGGCGTGGCCGAGAAAACCCGCGAGGCCATGCTGGTCTGCGAGGCGGCTGGCTACGATGTGGTCATCGTCGAGACCGTGGGCGTGGGCCAGAGCGAGATCGCCGTGCAGGGCATGTGCGACATGTTCTGCCTGCTGCAACTGCCCAATGCAGGCGATGACCTGCAGGCCATCAAGAAGGGCGTGATGGAGCTGGCCGACCTGGTCGTCATCAACAAGGCCGACATCGATCCCCATGCCGCCACGCGCGCCCAGGCCCAGATCACCTCCAGCCTGCGCCTGCTGGGCATGCACGGCAATCCCGAGCACGCCCACCACGACGAACGCCTGTGGCAGCCCAGGGTCATCACCATCAGCGCACTCAGGAAAGAGGGCGTTGACGGCTTCTGGAGCGCGGTGGAGGAATTCCGCCGGCTGCAGCAGGCCAATGGCCGCCTTGCGCTGCGCCGCGAACGCCAGGCCCTGGCCTGGATGTGGGAGCGCATCGACTCCGGCCTCAAGCAGGCCTTCCGGCAGCATCCGCAGGTGCGGGCGCTGCTGCCCCAGCTGCAGGCCGACGTGGCAGCAGGGCGCATCGCGGCCAGCACGGCTGCCAGAAATCTGCTGCAGGCGCAGGCCGGGCCCGCGATGGCGCCGGCTCCAGCACCCGCGGCAGCGCCGCAGTGACCGCAGACAAGACAACACCAGCAACCCGTACCGTTAGACGTTAGAGGAATCGCAGCATGCAAGACATCCTGGATCAACTGGAGACAAAGCGCGAACAGGCCCGCCTGGGGGGCGGCCAAAAGCGCATAGACGCACAGCACAAGAAGGGCAAGCTCACGGCGCGCGAGCGCATCGAGCTGCTGCTGGACGACGGCACCTTCGAGGAATGGGACATGTTCGTCGAGCACCGCTGCACCGACTTCGGCATGGAAGACAGCAAGATCCCCGGCGACGGCGTGGTCACCGGCTACGGCATGATCAACGGCCGCCTGGTCTTCGTCTTCAGCCAGGACTTCACCGTCTTCGGCGGCGCGCTGTCCGAGACCCATGCCGAGAAAATCTGCAAGATCATGGACCAGGCCATGAAGGTCGGCGCCCCTGTGATCGGCCTCAACGACTCGGGCGGCGCCCGCATCCAGGAAGGCGTGGCCTCCCTGGGCGGCTATGCCGACGTGTTCCAGAAGAACGTGCTGGCCAGCGGAGTGGTGCCGCAGATCTCCATGATCATGGGCCCCTGCGCGGGCGGCGCCGTGTACTCGCCGGCCATGACGGACTTCATCTTCATGGTCAAGGACAGCAGCTACATGTTCGTCACCGGCCCCGAGGTCGTGAAGACCGTGACGCACGAGGAAGTCACGGCCGAGGAGTTGGGCGGCGCCGTCACCCACACCACGCGCAGCGGCGTGGCCGACATGGCCTTCGACAACGATGTGGAGGCGCTGATGATGCTGCGGCGCCTGTACAACTACCTGCCGCTGAACAACCGCGAGAAGGCGCCGGTACGCTACACCTCGGACCCCGTGGACCGCGCCGACAGGTCGCTGGACACCCTGGTGCCCGACAACGCCAACAAGCCCTACGACATGAAGGAGCTGATCCTCAAGACCGTGGACGATGGCGATTTCTTCGAGCTGCAGCCCGACTACGCCAGGAACATCATCACCGGCTTTGCGCGCATGGACGGCCAGACCGTGGGCATCGTCGCCAACCAGCCCCTGGTGCTGGCCGGCTGCCTGGACATCAAGAGCTCCATCAAGGCGGCGCGCTTCGTGCGTTTCTGCGATGCCTTCAACATCCCCGTGGTCACCTTCGTGGACGTGCCCGGCTTCATGCCCGGCACCAGCCAGGAGTACGGCGGCATCATCAAGCACGGCGCCAAGCTGCTGTACGCCTATGCCGAGGCCACGGTGCCGAAAATCACCGTTATCACGCGCAAGGCCTACGGCGGCGCCTATGACGTGATGGCCTCCAAGCACCTGCGCGGCGACGTCAACCTGGCTTGGCCCCATGCCGAGATCGCCGTGATGGGCGCCAAGGGCGCCGTGGAGATCATCTTCCGCGAGGACAAGAACGACCCCGCCAAGCTGGCGGCGCGCGAGGCCGAGTACAAGGCCCGTTTCGCCAACCCCTTCGTGGCAGGCGCGCGCGGCTTCATCGACGATGTGATCCAGCCGCATGAGACGCGCAAGCGCATCTGCCGCTCGCTGCAGATGCTCAAGAACAAGCAGCTGGAAAATCCGTGGCGCAAGCACGGCAATATTCCCCTGTGACCCGGCCCTGATATCAAAGATCGAATCCAGAAAAAACAGGCTGCGAAGATGTTCAAGAAGATCCTGATTGCCAACCGCGGCGAGATTGCCTGCCGCGTCATCGCCACCGCCCGCAAGATGGGCATACAGACCGTGGCGGTGTATTCCGATGCGGACCGCGAGGCACGCCATGTCAAGCTGGCCGACGAGGCCGTGCACATCGGCGCCGCGCCCAGCCGCGAGTCCTACCTGCAGGCCGACCGCATCATTGCCGCCTGCAAGCAGACCGGCGCCCAGGCCGTGCACCCGGGCTACGGCTTCCTGTCCGAGAACGAGGCCTTTGCCCGGCGCGTGGAGGAAGAGGGCATCACCTTCATCGGCCCCAAGCACGCGGCCATTGCGGCCATGGGCGACAAGATCGCCTCCAAGAAGCTGGCCGACAAGGCCGGCGTGAGCACCATCCCCGGCTACAACGACCCCATTGCCGGCCCCGAGGCCGCCGTGGAGATCGCCAAGGGCATCGGCTACCCCGTGATGATCAAGGCCAGCGCCGGCGGCGGCGGCAAGGGCCTGCGCGTGGCCTACAACGACAAGGAAGCCTTCGAGGGCTTTGCCAGCTGCCAGAACGAGGCGCGCAACAGCTTTGGCGACGACCGCATCTTCATCGAGAAATTCGTGCAGGAGCCGCGCCACATCGAGATCCAGGTGCTGGGCGACGGCCACGGCAACGTGATCTACCTGAACGAGCGCGAATGCTCCATCCAGCGCCGGCACCAGAAGGTGATTGAAGAGGCGCCGTCCCCCTTCATCAGCGACGCCACGCGCCGCGCCATGGGCGAGCAGGCCGTGGCCCTGGCCAAGGCCGTGGGCTACCAGAGCGCGGGCACGGTGGAGTTCGTGGTCGGCAAGGACCAGGATTTCTACTTCCTGGAGATGAACACCCGCCTGCAGGTGGAGCACCCGGTGACCGAGTGCATCACCGGCCTGGACCTGGTCGAGCAGATGATCCGCGTGGCCGCTGGCGAGAGGCTGGCCATCGCGCAGGAAGACGTCAAGCGCAATGGCTGGGCCATCGAGTGCCGCATCAACGCCGAGGACCCGTTCCGCAACTTCCTGCCCTCCACGGGCCGCCTGGTGCGCTTTGCGCCGCCCGAGCAGACCATGTGGCAGGCCGACACCGGCCACCTGCATGGCGTGCGCGTGGACACGGGCGTCTATGAAGGCGGCGAGATCCCCATGTTCTACGACTCGATGATCGCCAAGCTCATCGTGCACGGCAGCGACCGCAACGACGCCATCGCCAAGATGCGCGAGGCGCTCAATGCCTTCGTGATCCGCGGCATCAGCTCCAACATCCCGTTCCAGGCCGCGCTGCTGGCCCATCCCAAGTTCAAGAGCGGTGACTTCAACACCGGCTTCATCGCCGAGCACTACTCCCACGGCTTCCACGCCGAGGACGTGCCCCACGGCGATCCCGACTTCCTGGTCGCCCTGGCCGGCCACATGAACCGCCGCTACCGCGCGCGCGCCGCCACCATCAGCGGCCAGATGCGGGGGCACGAGCTCAAGGTCTCGGCCGACTACTGCGTGGTCGTGCTGGGCGCCGAAGGCCAGCACCAGTACCGCGCCGTGCAGGTCTCGGACTTCGACGCCGAAAGCCGCGCCAGCACCGTCACGGTGGATGGCAAGCCCTACACCTTCCGCAGCGAGACCCCCATGCGTGCCATGTGCGTGCAGGGCAGCTGCAACGGCAAGCCTTTCACGGCCCAGGTCGAGCGCGGCACGGCCCGAAACCCGCTGGCCCTGCGCGTCATCCACAACGGCACGCAGATCGACGCCCTGGTGCTCTCGCCGCGCGGCGGCGAACTGCACCGCCTCATGCCCTACAAGGCGCCGCCGGACCTGTCCAGGTTCCTGCTGTCGCCCATGCCGGGCCTGCTGGTGGACGTGGCCGTGCAGCCGGGCCAGAAGGTGCAGGCGGGCGAGAAGCTGGCGGTGATCGAGGCCATGAAGATGGAGAACATCCTGTTCGCCTCGCAGGACGGCGTGGTCGGCAAGATCAGTGCAGCCAAGGGCGATTCGCTCGCGGTGGACGATGTGATCCTGGAATTCGAGTGATTCCTGCATCCCGGGCGGGGCGGTGGCATGAATGAAGCATGTCGCCGACCCCCCGGCGTTGCTGTTCCGACTCCGGTGCAATAAATTTTTGCTAAATCCGAGGCGCTCGCTTTAGAATTTGTAAAAAGATGTGTCACTCTCCAGGACCAGCATGAACCTCCATTCCAAGGCAGCTCAAAGAGAGATCGACGAGCGCACCAACCTCACCAGCAACAACAAGTTCGAGTTGCTGCTGTTCCGGCTGGGCAGCGACTCCGGCCTGGGCCAGTCCGAGCTGTTCGGGATCAATGTGTTCAAGGTCCGCGAAATCGTGGCCATGCCGCACATCACGCCCATCGCAGGGGGCACGGCCCATTCGCTGGGCGTGGCAAACCTGCGCGGGCAGGTGATCCCGGTGCTGAATCTTCCCGCCATCATGGGCTGCAAGCCCCAGACCGGCCTGAACATCATGCTGGTCACCGAATATGCGCGCACCACCCAGGCATTCGCGGTGGAGTCCGTCGAGGACATCGTGCGCCTGGACTGGAAGCAGGTGCTGTCGGCCGAGGCCAGCGGCACCGGCGGCAAGCTGGTCACCAGCATCGCCCGCCTGGATGGCGACACCGACAGCTCGCGCCTGGCCCAGGTGCTGGACGTGGAGGCCATCCTGCAATTGGTGTCTCCCACCGATGCACAGGAAATCACGCCGGAAAAAGTGGGCGCCAGGCTCAAGCTCAAGCCCGGCGCCATCGTGCTGGCCGCCGATGATTCCTTTGTGGCGCGCTCGCTGATCGAGAAGGAGCTCAAGGTCCTGCAGGCACCGTATGAAATGCTCAAGTCCGGCAAGGAGGCCTGGGACCGCCTCAACGCCATCGCTGACAGTGCCCAGGCAGAGGGCCTGACGGTGGCCGACAAGGTTGCCCTGGTGCTGACCGACCTGGAGATGCCCGAGATGGACGGCTTCACGCTCACCCGCCACATCAAGCAGGACGCGCGCTTCCATTCCATTCCCGTGCTCATCCATTCCTCGCTGTCCGGATCGGCCAACGAAGACCATGTGCGCAGCGTTGGCGCGGACGGCTACGTGGCCAAGTTCGCGGCAGAGGATCTGGCCGAGACCCTGCGCCGCCTGCTGCCGGGCTGATCTGATGGCCAGGAGGAGGGCGCCCAAAGCCCTCTTCGCTTCAACTGCTCTGCCGCACCACCAGTTCGTAGCCCAGATCCACGCTGGGCTGCTCCACGGCCTCGCCACGCATCAGTTGCAGCAGCATGCGCGCACCTTCCGTGCCGATATGGCCGCGCGGCGTGCGGATGGTGGTCAGCGGCGGCACCATCTGGTCGCTGCCGGGCAGGTCATTGAAGCCTGCGATGGCGATCTGCTCGGGCACGCGTATCCCCCGGCGCAGGGCCTCCAGCAGCGCACCCTGGGCGATGTCGTCATTGCAGAAGAACAGGGCATCGACGGCAGGGTCCAGGCGCAGGGCGGCGTCCAGCAGCTCGGCGCCCAGCGCCATCGACGTGGGGCGGGGCCAGAGCAATTCCAGGGCCGGGTCATGCAGGCCCGCCGCCTGCAGGGCATGGCGGTAGCCAGCGGCGCGCTGCATCACGCGGGCATCGAGCTGGCCTGCGCAAAAGGCAATGCGCCTGTGCCCGCGCTCCATCAAGTGCCGTGTGATGGCGGCTCCGGCCTCGGCCTGCGAAAAGCCCACGCTGGGCGCGCCAGGCTCGCCACCCAGTTCCATCAGGTGTACGCAGGGAACCTTGCTGGCCTGGACCAGTTCACGCGCAGCGGGGCTGCGGTCAAAACCCGTGAGCAGCAGGCCGGCCGGGCGCATGGGCAGGTAGGTGCGCAGCAGCTGTTCTTCTTCGGCCCGGTCGTAGTGGGTCACGCCGATCAGTGCGTGGTAGCCCGCGGAGAACAGCACCTTGTGAACCGCCTCGATCAGGTCCACGAACAGGGTGTTGGACAGCATGGGCACCAGCACCAGCACCTGGGCGCTTTTCTGCGAGGCCAGGGCGCGTGCGGCGGGGTCGGGCACGTAGCCCATCTGCGCGGCGGCCGTGCGGATTTTCTCGACCAGGGCCGGGTCCACGCGGCGCTCGCCGCGCAGGGCGCGCGAGACCGTCATGGGACTGACGCCGGCCGCCTGTGCCACATCGCTGAGCGTGATGCGCCCGCTGGCCCGCGAGGAGCGGGCGCGGCCCGTGGCGGGCAGGGCCGGGCCGGGAACATCGGCGGGGCGCGACTGTGGGGATGCAGGCGGAATCTGACGGGCCAAGGGATTGTCCTAGGTCTGGGGCGGGAGCGTTGAAGATTATGATAGCGCTATCCCAACCATTCCAAGGCCCTTGCTCCTGCGTGTAAACCCGGACGAAGGCTCTGAAGCACACCGAAATCCACGGCAGACCCTGGTCTGCCAATTTTTGCAAGAACATGGATAGCGCTATCCCAACAACCATCGCGGCCGCCCCCGCAGACACCCGCCCGCAGGCGCTGGTCGTCATGGGCGTTTCCGGCTGCGGCAAGTCCAGCGTGGGGCAGGCCCTGGCCGACGCCCTGGGCTGGACCCTGCACGAGGGCGATGCCCACCATGCCGAGGAAAGCATCCGCAAGATGCAGGCCGGCATCCCCCTGACCGACGACGACCGCAGCGGCTGGCTGGACCGGCTGGCCCAGCTGCTGGCCCAGGCCATGCCGGGGCAGGGCGTGGTGCTGACCTGCTCGGCCCTCAAGCGCAAGTACCGGGACCGCCTGCGTGCCGCCGGCCCGACCGGTGCCGTGGGCTTCGTGTTCCTGGACCTGAACTACGACACGGCGCTGCAGCGCGTGCAGGAGCGCGCCGGCCACTTCTTCTCGCCCGAGCTGGTGGCCAACCAGTTCGCCACGCTGGAGCGCCCTGATGGCGAGTGCGCCGTGCTGTCCGTGGACGCCACGCTGCCGCTGACCGACATCGTGCACCGCGCCCGAAGCTGGCAGGTCCTGCCCGCGGCGCAGGCCGACACCTTCTCCCAAAACCCATAACGCCAGGAGACAAGTCCCATGCAATCCGATTCCCCCGCAGCCCGGTCCAAGCCGCGCCTGCAGCACTTTGCCGAGGTGCTGATGGTGCTGGCCCTGGCCGGCATGGTCATTGCCGTGTTCGTCAATGTGGTACTGCGCTATGTGTTCCATACCAGCATCGTTTCCTATGAGGAGGTCTCGCGCCTGCTCTTCGTCTGGCTGGTGGCCATCGGCGCCATCGTGGCCGCTTTCGAGGGCAGCCACCTGGGCTTCGACCTCGTGACTTCCCGCGTGGGGCCTGGCACGCGCAAGGCGCTGTTCTGGGTATCGCAGGCGCTGATCCTGGTCTGCATGGGCCTGCTGCTGTGGGGCTCCTGGGCCCAGGTGGAGGCCGGGCTGAACAGCTACAGCACGGTGCTGGGCTATCCGCTGGCCCTGGGCGCCGCGGCCACCCTGGTGCTGGCCGTGGGACTGCTGGTCGTGACGCTGCGCGACCTGCGCCGCGGCGCGCCGGCCGAAAACCATGCCGAAACCACGGTCGAGTAAGGAGTACGCACAATGGTTGTGACCCTGATCTTTCTGTCCGTGCTGATTGGCGGCATGGTGATTGGCATGCCCATCGCCCAGGCACTGGTTTTGACCGGCGTGGCGCTGATGTGGCACCTGGACTTCTTCGACTCGCAGCTGCTTGCGCAGAACCTGCAGGCCGGCTTCGACAACTTCCCGCTGCTGGCCGTGCCTTTCTTCATCCTTGCCGGCGAGCTGATGAATGCGGGCGGCCTGTCGCGCCGCATCATCGACCTGGCGCGTGCCTATGTGGGCCACATCCGTGGCGGCCTGGGCTATGTGGCCATTGGCGCGGCGGTGCTGCTGGCGTCCATGAGCGGCTCGGCCATCGCCGATACGGCCGCCCTGGCCACCATCCTGCTGCCCATGATGCGCGACCAGAAGTATCCCGACAGCTACAGCGCAGGCCTGCTGGCCTCGGGCGGCATCATCGCGCCCATCATTCCGCCGTCCATGCCCTTCGTGATCTATGGCGTGACGACCAACACCTCGATCAGCAAGCTGTTCCTGTCGGGCGTGGTGCCGGGCCTGATCATGGGCGTGTTCCTGATCTTTGCCTGGTGGTCCATCGCCCGCAAGTACGACCTGTCGCGCGGCGAGCGCATGGCCTGGGGCCCGCGCCTCAAGGCCCTGGCCAAGAGCTTCTGGGCCATGATGATGCCGGTCATCATCCTGGGCGGCCTCAAGGGCGGCGTGTTCACGCCCACGGAAGCGGCCGTGGTCGCCGCCGTCTATGCGCTGTTCGTGTCCATGGTGATCTACCGCGAGATGACCTGGAGCCGGCTGTATGCCGTGTTCCTGGCCGCCGCCAAGACCACGGCCGTGGTCATGTTCCTGTGCGGCGCCGCCACGGTGACGGCCTACATGATCACCCTGGCCGACCTGCCCAACATGCTGGCCGACAGCTTCTCGGGCCTGCTGGGCAGTCCCGTGCTGTTCATGGCCACCATGATGCTGTTCCTGCTGGTGGTGGGCACGGCCATGGACCTGACGCCGACCATCCTGATCTTCGGCCCCGTGTGCGCGCCGCTGGCGGCCAAGGCCGGCATCGACCCCATCTACTTCGGCTTCATGTTCATCTACGTGGGCTGTATCGGCCTGATCACGCCGCCCGTGGGAACGGTGCAGAACGTGGTTGCCGGCGTGGGCCGGCTGCGCATGGAGACCGTGATCAAGGGCACGAACCCGTTCCTGATGGTCTATGTGCTGCTGGCCGTGCTCTTCGTGCTTTTCCCCCAGATGATCCTCGCCCCTCTGCGCTGGATGCATTGAGATGTGGAACCCCCTGAGTCGCTTCGCGCCTTCCCCCTGGAAGGGGGACGACACCCTCGCAGCGGGGCGGCCCTTGCTTGGTGTCCCTCGCTTTCGAGCATGCCAGCGGCACCCAAGCGCCAAGAAGTTTTTTCAATATCTTTTTATTTGTCAGCCCACCAAAACCAAGGAGATGAACATGCGTATTCCCTTTGCACTCGCCGGCCTGATGGCCGCCGTCACCACGCTGGCCGCCACGGGCCAGGCCATGGCCCAGGACTTCAAGCCGCGCATCGTGCGCTTCGGCTATGGCCTGGTCGATGACTCCAACCAGGGCCGCGCGGCGCGCTTCTTTGCCAAGGAGGTCGAAAAGGCCACGGGCGGCAAGATGAAGGTGCGTGCCATCGGCAATGCCTCGCTGGGCTCGGACACGCAGATGCAGCAGGCGCTGATCGGCGGCGCCCAGGAGATGATGGTCGGCTCCACCGCCACCCTGGTGGGCCTGTCGCCCGAAATGGCCGTCTGGGACACACCCTTCCTCTTCAGCAATGTCAAGGAAGCCGATGCCGTGCTGGACGGCCCCGTGGGCGAGAAGGTCAAGGCCACGCTGGAGCCCAAGGGCATGGTGGGCCTGGTCTATTGGGAAAACGGCTTCCGCAACCTCACCAACAACAAGCGCCCCATCGCCAAGATGGAAGACCTGGCCGACGTGAAGCTGCGCGTGATGCAGAACAACGTCTTCCTGGACAGTTTCAAGGCCCTGGGCGCCAATGCCGTGCCGCTGCCGTTCTCCGAGCTGTTCACGGCGCTGGAGACCCGTGCCGTCGATGGCCAGGAAAACCCCTTCAACACCGTGCTGTCCAGCAAGTTCTATGAAGTGCAGAAGTACCTCACGGTGTCCAACCACGTCTACAGCCCCTGGATCGTCACCGTCAGCAAGAAGTGGTGGGACACGCTGAGCCCGGCCGAGAAGAAGGTGCTGCAGGACGCCGCCGTCAAGAGCCGCGAGTTCGAACGCAAGGACACGCGCGAGGAAGCCGCCAAGGCCCTGGCCGACATCAAGGCCAAGGGCATGCAGGTCAACGAACTGCCCGCCGCAGAAGCTGGCCGCATGCGCGACAAGCTCGCGGCGGTGAATGCCGGCATTGCCAAGACCGTGGGCCAGGGCACGTGGGACGAGGTGCAGGCCGCAGTCAAGCAGGCGCGCGCAGTGAAGTAAGCTTCGGTGCAGGGCCGGACGCACCTGGGAGGGATGCCCCGGCCGACATTTCCCGAAAAGACGACGCCATACGGCGAGAACCTAAAAAGCAATAAAGCGACAGAGAGAAAACGCGCACCAGCGCATCCGCAGGAACCCCGCATGAGCACCATCCACCCCATCGTCGAGCAGGTCACGCGCCGCATCCGCGAGCGCAGTGCCGAGTCACGCGCCGCCTACCTGGAGCAGGTGGACGCCATGGCCGCGCGTCCGCCCGGCGCCCAGTCCATGGGCTGTGCCAATGTGGCGCATGCCTTTGCGGGCATTCCCGGCAGCGACCGCATACGCATCGTGGAAGAGAAGGCGCCCAACGTCGCCATCGTCACCGCGTACAACGACGTGCTCTCGGCCCATGCGCCGCTGGCACGCTATCCCGACATCCTCAAGGACGAGGCGCGCAAGCTCGGCGCCACGGCGCAGGTCGCCGGCGGCGTGCCGGCCATGTGCGACGGCGTGACCCAGGGCGCGCCCGGCATGGAACTGAGCCTGTTCAGCCGGGACGCCATTGCCATGGGCACGGCCATCGCGCTGTCGCACGACGTGTTCGACGCCGCGCTGATGCTGGGCATCTGCGACAAGATCGTGCCGGGCCTGCTGATCGGCGCCCTGCATTTCGGCCACCTGCCCACGGTCTTCGTGCCGGCAGGCCCCATGACCTCGGGCCTGTCCAATGGCGACAAGGCCAAGGTGCGCGAGCAGGCCGCGCAGGGCCTGGTGGGCCGCAAGGAATTGCTGGCCGCGGAAACGGCCGCCTACCACGGCGAAGGCACCTGCACCTTCTACGGCACGGCCAACAGCAACCAGATGCTGCTGGAGGCCATGGGCCTGCATGTGCCGGGCTCGGCCTTCATCAACCCGGCCGAAGGCGAACGCGAACTGCTCACGCGCGAGGCCATGCGCAGCGCGCTGGCCATCACCAAGAACCGCCGCTTCGCGCCCATTGGCCATGTGGTGGACGAGCGCTGCATCGTCAATGCCATGGTGGCCCTGCTGGCCACGGGCGGATCGACCAATCACCTGATCCATTGGGTGGCCGTGGCGCGTGCGGCAGGCATCGTCATCGACTGGAATGATTTTTCGGAACTCTCGGGCGTGGTGCCGCTGCTGGCCCGCGTCTATCCCAACGGCAGCGCCGACGTGAACCAGTTCCAGGCCGCAGGCGGCCCGGGCTTCGTGATCGGCCAATTGCTGAAGGCCGGCCTCATGCATGGCGATGTGCTCACCGTGCGGCCCGAGGGCCCGCAGGAATTTGCGCGCATTCCCGCCGTGGACGATGGCCATCTCGTCTGGCACGAGGCCGAAGTCTCCGGCGACCTGTCCGTGCTGCGCCCGGCCGATGCGCCTTTCAGCGCGACAGGCGGGCTCAAGCTGCTGTCCGGCAACCTGGGACGCAGCGTGATCAAGGTCAGCGCCGTACCCGAGGACCGCCATGTGGTCGAGGCGCCCGCGCGCGTCTTCGACTCGCAGGAAGCGCTGCAGCAGGCCTTCAAGGCTGGCGAGCTGGACCGAGATGTCGTCTGCGTGGTGCGCTGGCAGGGGCCGCGCGCCAACGGCATGCCCGAGCTGCACAAGCTCACCCCACCGCTGGCCGTGCTGCAGGGCAAGGGCTACAAGGTGGCCCTGGTCACGGACGGACGCATGAGCGGCGCCTCGGGCAAGGTGCCCGCCGCCATCCATGTCTCGCCGGAGGCCTGCGTGGGCGGACCGCTGGCGCGCCTGCAAGACGGCGACCTGGTACGCCTGGACGCCGTGGCCGGCACCCTGGCCGTGCTGGTCGATGACACCGAATGGCAGCAACGGCCCCTGGCCACCATGCCGCAGGCACTGCGCCAGGCCAACGGCCGGGGTTTTGGCCGCGAACTGTTTGCCGGATTCCGGCGCCACGCGCTCAGCGCAGAAGAGGGAGCTTGCACATGGATCAACGACTGACGGCACTGGCCATCATGCAGGACGCGCCGGTCATCCCGGTCATCGTCCTGAACAACGTCGCGCATGCCGTGCCCATGGCCCAGGCCCTGGTCGCGGGCGGCATCCGCGTACTGGAAGTCACGCTGCGCACGCCCGAGGGCTTGGCCAGCATCGAAGCCATTGCGCGTGCCGTGCCCGAGGCCATCGTGGGCGCGGGCACCGTTCGCAGCGCCGCCGATGCCCGCGCCGCCGCCAGCGCCGGTGCGCGCTTTGCCGTGAGCCCCGGCTACACCAGCGCACTGGGCCAGGCCTGCCAGGCCCTGCAGCTGCCGCTGCTGCCCGGCGTGGCCACCAGCGGCGAAATCATGGCCGCCCAGGACGACGGCTTCAACGAGCTGAAATTCTTCCCCGCCGTACAGGCGGGCGGCACGGCCATGCTCAAGGCCTGGCAGGGTCCGTTCGGCGATGTGCGGTTCTGTCCCACGGGCGGCGTGTCTCCGGACAATGCGTCGCAATTCCTGGCGCTGTCCAACGTGGTCTGCGTGGGTGGCTCCTGGCTGGTGCCTGCCGATGCGTTGGAGCAGGGGGACTGGAAGCGGATCACCGCGCTGGCCGGCGCGGCCAAAAGCCTCGGCGCCTGAGCAGGCATCGACCCCAAACAAAAGCGGCCCCTAGGGGCCGCTTTTGTTTGTCTGTCCCATCGATTGGTATGGGACTTGAATCCAGTGAAAATTATGCGTATTACGGCAATGTTTGCGCAAAATGCAAAGTCAAGACGCCAGGAAAGGAAGGATTGATTTCATAACACAACGTTACAATCATTGCCTGTCCTTCTAGCAGCCTTTTGACAAGACGATATCAATAGGCCGTTTTGAAATATTCGCATATGCACAAGAATAATTGCCACCTGAAGTTCCCGCCGCAATAATTCTTTACCAACCAAGAAAAATGCAATTGCCGTTGCAGGACCCGGAAATAAAAATTGGCACTGGCGCCTCGCGGCGCCAGTGCCAATTTTTATTGGTCGAGCATCGAGCATCGAGCATCGAGCATCGAGCATCGAGCATCGAGCATCGAGCATCGAGCATCGAGCATCGAGCATCGAGCATCGAGCATCGAGCATCGAGCATCGAGCATCGAGC
>JAITUC010000008.1 GCA_031286585.1 Delftia acidovorans | reverse complement strand
AGGAGTACAACCCGCAAGGCATCCACCAGGCGATCCGGCTGCCAGGGCAGCACCATGACAGGGAAACGGGGCTGTATTACAACCGGCATCGGTATTACGATCCGGTGGTGGGGAGTTATATCAATCAGGATCCCATAGGATTAAATGGGGGAGTTAACAAAAAAATATATCCCGTAAATCCGAAAAAATTTATTGACCCACTCGGCCTTGTTGGTATCAATGGAGTTTTTGCAAAGCCGATTGATAATACAATAGTTTGCGATGGAGTAGGAAATATTGCTATAAAAATACAAAATCCAGAGCCTATTCAAGAGATTAAAGAATGTATCGAGGAGCACGAAAAAACTCACATGGAAGATGCAAAATTAGAAAATAGTCTCGTTTGCTCTGGAGGGAAAAAAAATGAGAAAGTTATGTTTGATGCGACAACAATTAATGCCACGGAAATAAAGGCATACAATAATGAAATTTCCTGTCTCAAAGGCAAACTTGATTCCATGAAAATGGATTCGCCAAATATTGATCATGTAAAATCACGAATTAATTTCATAACTGATTTTAAAAAAATATATGAAAAATAAAATATCGAAATTATTTATATTTTGTATTTATATTCTTCTAGCTATTTTTTTTCATAAAATAGCTGAAGGAAAAGAAAATTCCCAGGAAGTTTCAATAAGTTCACGTATAACAAAAAAATTGACCTTAGAATTTACTATTGAAAATATCGGAAATAGGGATATCGATTTTTATCAATCCAGACTTCCTTGGGGGGTGGTGGGCAGTACTGATTTGGCTGCTTTGATTGATAGTAGAGATATGAGCAAGATAGAGTTATTTTACTATCCCGATGACCCCGGAGTGCAAATTAAAAAACTCAAAATAAATGAAAAAATCTCAGGTGAGATAGATCTAACAGAAAGATTTAAAGATATAAATACTATTTTCTGTAAAAATAATATTTTTCTTGTTATAAGACATGATTTATTTGATATTGATAACAAGAAATTATCTTCTTATAGAAAAATGCACTATATTACAAATAAATAGCACTTCTCTAGAGATATTCTGCATAAATCGCGCACGACTGTGACTGTAGTAGTCCGATTTTCAAGCAGCTGACCTCCATGTCGCACAGTTTATAAACAATGGGTGGTCTGAGGTTTGCACTAGAGACGGCCGGTCGCAGATCGTTTTAGATTCGTGTAGGCTTTCCTTAATTATATTTGGATGCGACAATATTCAAATACCCACCAAGCATAAATATTTAATTAAATAAATCTCATTTTTGCATTAACATATAAACATTTCAAAAATAAAATTTCTCATTAATACAATAAATTTATTAATTTATACTGAAAATTATTCAATAACCCATTCAATTTCAAGAGGGACACATGACCACCCAAACCCTGATTCGCATCCTGCTCGCCACCCTGTCTCTCTCCGCAGCCTCCGCCACCTACGCCGCACAGTGCCCGCTGATTCCCGATGGCAATGCCACTCTGGAAGAGTCCGAGAGGGCCGAACTGCTCAGCGAATTCAAGTTCGAGGCGCTGGACAAGGAACTGGCCCGCAAGCACAAGAAGAATCTTTCCTCCGCGGGCGGGGACTTGTTGACCATGCGGGATCTGCTGGGACTGCAGCAACTGAGCCTGCAGGAAGAGAACGTGATGCGCATGTGGGCGGATCAGCAGCCCAAATCGTTCTTTGCCCAGCTCAATGCGGGCCTCTATTACGGCAACAAAGCATTTGCCGCCCGTGGTGAGGCGCCGGCCTCCAGGGTGATGGGCAGCCAGTGGAACACTGTCAAGCAGCTCAGCGCGAAGGCCCAGCCGTATCTGCAAAAGGCCATGGCGCTGGATGCCCGCTCGGCCTTGCCGCAGACGATGCTGATGGGATTGGCCGCGATGGAAAACCAGGTGGATGGGCGTACTGCGGCCCAGTGGCTGCAGGCGGCCGATCAGGCCGATCCCAAGAACCTGGCGGCCCGCGTCAATGCCCTCAATTACCTGAGCCCGCGCTGGGGCGGGTCCTTGGAGGGCCTGGACCAAATGGTGTCACAGGCCGTGAAGTCGCTGCCATCGGCCAGCGCCAGCTATCTCCAATACAACCTGGTGCTTGCCAAGGCCAGCCATTACGAGGTCATCGAGAAGGACAAGAGCAAGGCCCAGGCCCTCTACAAACAGGCCAAGGACATGTGCGACAACTCGGAGGCCGCACGGGCGGGCATGGTCAGGACGTACCAGTAATCACAAAACAAGGCAGCAAAGGCCTGCCTTGTTTTCTCGCCCGCAAGCTGCGGGCACAAAACCCTTAAAACGTCGCCGAAGGCAAATCCTGCCGGCTGAACACCAGCGACACCTTGGCTTCTTCCGGGATGGGCGGCAATGACGCATCCCATTGCTGCCATGCCGCGCGCAACTCAGCCAGGCGCTGGGGCTCGCGGTCGCGCAGGTTGGCGCGTTCGCGCGGGTCCTGGGCCACGTTGAAGAGGTATTCCACGCCTTCGATCTGCAGGTATTTCCAGTCGCCGCGCACCAGGGCGCGCTGGGCGCGGTGCTTCATGCGCCAGCACAGGTCGCGCTCGGGGTTCCAGGCGCCATCGTCCATGAGGGGCAGCAGGCTGATGCCGTCGAGCGGGTAGTCGGCGTGGCCGTCCACGCCGGCGGCGGCCAGGAAGGTGGCCGACCAGTCCATGGTCAGGTTGGGGGTGTCGCTGACGGCGCCTGCCGGCATGCGGTCAGGCCAGCGCGCCACCAGCGGCACACGGATGCCGCCTTCGAGCAGGTCCATCTTCTGGCCGATGAAGGGCCAGTTGTTGGAGAAGCGTTCGCCGCCGTTGTCGCTGGTGAAGACGATGAGCGTGTTCCCGGCCATGCCCTTTTTCTCCAGCGCGTCCAGCACCCAGCCGATGCCTTCGTCCATGTGGTGGATCATGCGCTGGTAGGTCTCGATGGTGCCGCCGTCGGTGTGCTTGCCGAAGCCGCCGATGCGCCGCGATTCCTCCAGGTCGTCGCGCGTGAGCCAGGGCCAGTGCGGGGCGCTGTAGTGCAGGGACAGGTAGAAGGGCTTGTCGGCCGTCTGGCGCTCGACGAAGTCCACGGCGCGGCGGCTCAGCAGGTCGGTGAGGTAGCCCTCTTCCTCGTGCGGCTCCTCGTTGATCCAGAAGTCGGGGCGTCCGCGCGGGTCGCAGTGGGCGAAGTAGTCGGCACCGCCTGCGTGAAAGCCGTAGAACTCCTCGTAGCCCGACAGGCGCGGGCCGAAATGCGGCGGGTAGCCCAGGTGCCATTTGCCGACCAGGGCGGTGGCGTAGCCGGCGTCGCGCAGCAGCGAGGCCACGGTGGGATGGCCGGGCGGCAGGCCCAGCACCTTGTCGCCGTGGACGCTGGCAATCGGCTCCTCGGCCGCGCCGCGCAGGCGGTACTGCCAGCGGCCCGTGGCCAGGGCAAAGCGCGTGGGCGAGCACACGGCCGAGTTGGAATAGCCGCGCGTGAAGCGCATGCCCTGCGCGGCCATGGCGTCCAGGCGGGGCGAGACATCGGTGGCGCGGCTGTGCGCATCGCGCGCACCCGTGCAGCCGAGGTCGGCATAGCCGAGGTCATCGGCCAGGATGAAGATCAGATTGGGGCGCTGGATTGCCATGGGAGCCAGGAGACAGTGAATGCGTTGGGAAGGGGAGTATCGCCAAAATGGCGGTGCCTCAGGGCCTGTTCAGTCGTTGGTCAGGTGGATGCGCTTGACCAGGGCGGCCCACTGCGCGGACTGGCCCCTGGCGCGCGCCTGGGCCTCGGCCACGGTGGAGCCGACCATCTCGATGTCCAGGGCCTTGGCGCGTTCCTTTTGCTCGGGCGCGCGGATGGCCTCGTTCATGGCATCGACAAAGCGCTTTTGCACGGCGAGCGGCACGCCCTTGGGCGCGGCCAGCAGGATCCAGAAGGTGCCGTCGAACTGGGGGAAGCCCGATTCGGCAATGGTCGGCAGCTCGGGGGCCAGTGCCGAGCGCGTCTTGCCCGAGGTGGCCAGCGCGACCAGCTTGCCGCTCTGGACTTGGGGAAAGACCGTGGGACCGGCCAGGAAGCCGCAGTCCACCTGGCCGCCCAGCAGGTCCTGCATGGCCGGCGCCGGGCCCTTGTAGGGCACGTGGACCATCTTCGCGCCCGAGGTGGCCAGCAGCGATTCCATGACCAGGTGGCCCGGCGAGCCCGCGCCGCCGGAGGCATAGGTCAGCTCGCGCGTCTTGCTGGCGGCCACCATGTCCTTGACGGACTTGAAGCCCGTGCCCGGCCCGCAGACCAGGGTCTGCGAAAAGCGCGCGGCCACGACCAGGGTTTCCAGCGCATCGGCCTTGTAGCCCATGTTCTTGTAGACATGCGGGTTGACGGTGAGCACGGGGTCCATGGCCCACAGCCAGGTATAGCCATCGGGCGCGGAGCGCGCGACCTCGGCCGCGCCGATGTTGCCGTTGGCGCCGGGCTTGTTGTCCACGACCACGGCCTGGCCCAGCGCGGCCTGCATGGCGGCGGCCACCGGGCGCAGCGAGATGTCGGAGGGGCCGGCCGGCGGATTGGGCACGACGATGCGGATGGGCCTGGCCTTGGGCCATTCCTGGGCCAGGGCGGGCGCCGCGCACACTGCGGCGGCGGCCAGGGCCACGGCGGCACGCGCCAGGGCTGTGAGGGGGCTGGGCATACTTGTCTCCTTCGTTGTCTTGCGGCCAATGTACGCAGGCCGCCGACAATGCATCTAATCCATCATCCCTAGCGTAAACCCGAAACCGGCCTGCGTGCCCATGACCGACCTCCACCGCTGGCGCCACCCCGCCGTGCTCGACGACATGTTCCTCTACCACCTGGCACGGCTGCAGGCGGCGGCCGGCAGCCGCGTGGTGCGCCTGTGCGAGGGCGGCTACGGCATTACGCGGCGCGAGTGGCGCATGGTCTGCCTGCTGGCCGAAGCCGGCCAGCTGCAGCCCTCGCAACTGGCCGAGCAGGCGCAGCTGGACCGCACACGCACCTCGCGCGCGATCACGGCGCTGCTGGCCAAGGGGCTGTTGTGGAAAGAAAGCCAGGTGGGCGATGCGCGCCGCGCGCTGCTGCGCCTGAGCGACACGGGCCGCGCCCTGCATGCCGAGCTGTTCCCGCAGGTGCAGGCCATCAACCGCGAGCTCATGGACGCCGTGCCCGAGCCCGAGCTGCAGGCCATGGCCAGCGCCTTTGCGCGCATCCGCGCCCGGGCGCGGGAGCTGGAGGCCAGCAGCCCGCCACCCAAGGCGCCGCGCAACCGCAAGAAACCGGCAGCGCCCTGACGCCGAGGCCCAGGAGGCCCATCACCCATGCATGTACACCACATGCGTGTGCGTGTACTCGTAGAGGCCGTGCTTGCCATCAGCCCCGCCCACGCCAGACTTGCGCACGCCCGCGTGGAAGCCCTGCATGGCCTCGAAGTTCTCGCGGTTGATGTAGGTCTCGCCGAAGTCGATCTCGCGCATGGCCTGCATGGCCTTGGACAGGTCGCGCGTGTACAGGGACGAGGTCAGCCCGTACTCGCAATCATTGGCCAGGGCGATGGCCTCGTCCAGGTCCTCCACCACCTGGATGGGCAGCACGGGGCCGAAGATTTCCTTGCGCATGATCTCCATGCCGGCATGGCAGCCGGCCAACACCGTGGGCTGGAAATGAAAGCCCCCGCCCAGGTCTGCGGCCTGCCCGCCCGTGACCAGTTGCGCGCCGTCGGCGATGGCCTGGCGCACCTTGGCCTGCACGCTGTCCAGGCCCTTGCGGTTGATGAGCGGGCCCATTTCCACGTCGGGCCGCGCCATCGGGTCGCCGTAGCGCGTGGCGGCCATGGCCTGGGCGATGCGGGCCGTGAACTCGTCGGCCACCTGGCGCTGCACGTAGACGCGTTCGGCGCAGTTGCAGACCTGGCCGGTGTTGATGATGCGCGAGTCACGGATGGCGCGCACGGCCAGGTCCAGGTCGGCATCGGCCAGCACGATGGCCGGGGCCTTGCCGCCCAGCTCCAGGTTGAGCTTGGTGATGTGGGGCGCGGCGGCGGCCGCGATGCGCTCGCCCGTGGCCACGCTGCCCGTGAAGCTGACCATGTCCACGCCCGCATGCCCGGACAGCGCAGCGCCCGTGCCGCCCTGGCCGTAGACCACGTTGAACACGCCGGCCGGCAGCTCGCACTGGGCCAGCAGCTCGGTGAAGGCGTGGCAGTTGATGGGCGTTTCCTCGCTGGGCTTGATGACGATGGTGTTGCCCGTGAGCAGGGCCGGCGCCATCTTGCGGGCGATCAGGAAGAAGGGGAAGTTCCAGGGCAGGATGCCCGCGACCACGCCCAGCGGTTTGCGCAGCAAAAAGATCTGCTCGTTGGCGCGGTCGCTGGTGATGACCTCGCCCTCGATGCGGCGCGCCCATTCGGCCATGTAGTCCAGGTAGTCGGCGGTGAATTTCACCTCCACCTCGGCCAGGCCCAGGGTCTTGCCCTGCTCCTCGGTGATGGTGCGCGCAATGCGCGCGGCGTTGTCGCGGATGCGGGTCGCCACGCGGCGCAGGTACTGCGCGCGCTCCACGGCCGGGCGGCGCGCCCAGGCCTTGTGGGCGCCGCGCGCGGCGGCAATGGCGCGGTCCACGTCGGCCTGGGTGGACAGGGGCGAGCGTGCCAGCACCGCGCCCGTGGCGGGGTTGGTCACCTCATGCAGTTCGGCGCTGTCGGTGAAGCTGCCGCCGATGAAGTTGCGCAGCACGGGAAGGGATGCCATGGAGTTCTCCTTGGGTTCAGTAGGTGCGGGATGCAGGGGCCGCCTGGTCCGTGGCTTGCGTGGCGCGATAGCGCCCCAGGTTGGCCAGCGCGGCCTGGCGCAGCAGGCTGATGTCGATGCCCACGGCGATGAAGCTGCAACCCCAGTCCGCATAGCGGCGCGCATCTTCCTCGCGCGGCGCGAGGATGCCGCAGGCCTTGCCGGCGGCCAGCGTGGCCTCGACGGTGCGGCGTATGGCCTCCTGCACCTCGCCCTGGCTGGCATCGCCCGCATGGCCCATGCCCGTGGACAGGTCGGCCGGGCCGATGAAGACGGCATCCACGCCCTCGACAGCCGCAATCTCGGCCGCATTGGCCACGCCCCGGGGCGACTCGATCTGCACGATCAGGCACAGCTGTTCATGCGCCGTGCGGATGTAGTCGGGCACGGCATCCCAGCGCGTGGCCCGCGTCAGACCGCCGCCCACGCCGCGCACGCCGTGGGGCGGGTAGCGCATGGCGCGCACCAGTTCGCGCGCCTGTTCGGCCGTCTCCACCATGGGCACCATCAGGGTCTGCACGCCCACGTCCAGCAGCTGCTTGATGAGCACGGTGTCGCCCTGCACGGCGCGCACCACCGGGTGCGTGGCGTAGGGCGCCACGGCCTGCAGCTGGCCCAGCAGCGTGGGCACGGTGCTGGGGGCATGCTCGCCATCGACCAGCATCCAGTCGTAGCCTGTGGTGGCGATGATCTCGGCCGCATAGGGCGTGGCAAAGCCGGCCCAGATGCCGTACAGCGGCTCGGCGCGCCGCAGCGCGGCCTTGAAGGGGTTGGCAGGCAGTTGCATGGCGGGCTCCTTCAGTGCGTGTACGGGCGGTGCAGCGCGCACTCGGGGTTCAGCTCCACGCCGAAGCCGGGCCTGTCCAGCGCCGACAGGCGCATGCGGCCGTTGACGGGCACGGGCTCGCCCAGCAGTTGCGGATGGAACATGGGCACGACCTCGTCGGCCTTGGGGGCCATCATCAGGAACTCGGCGAAGGGACTGTTGTGGCGCGTGGCCACGAAGTGGTAGCTGTAGACGCTGGAGCCATGCGGGATGACCAGGGCCTGGTGGGCATCGGCCAGGGCCGAGATCTTGAGCAGCTCGGTGATGCCGCCGCACCAGCCCACGTCGGGCTGAATGATGTCGCAGCAGCCCATCTCCAGCAGCTGGCGAAAGCCCCAGCGCGTGGCCTCGTGCTCGCCCGTGGTCACCAGCATGCCGGTGGGCACGTTCTTGCGCAGGGCCGCGTAGCCCCAGTAGTCGTCGGGCGGCAGGGCTTCCTCTATCCACTTGAGGCCATGGGCCTGCGCACCCTGGGCCAGGCGCGTGGCGTAGTTCACATCCAGGCTCATCCAGCAGTCCAGCATGAGCCAGAAGTCCGGGCCCACGCGCTCGCGCATGGTGGCCAGCTCCTGCAGGTTGCGGCGCAGGCCCTCCTCCCCTTCGGCCGGGCCGTGGTGCAGCGGCATCTTGCCGCCGATGAAGCCCATCTTCTGCGCCAGGTCGGGCCGCGCGCCCGTGGCGTAGAACTGCAGCTCGTCGCGCACGGCGCCGCCCAGCAGCTGGTGCACGGGCTCGCCGCGCACCTTGCCCAACAGGTCCCACAGCGCCAGGTCCACGCCCGAGAGGGTGTTGATGACGATGCCCTTGCGGCCGTAGTACAGCGTGGACAGGTACATCTGGTCCCAGATGCGCTCGATGTCGGTGACCCGGGCGCCTTCGAGGAAGCGGGCCAGGTGCTTTTCGACGATATAGGCCGCAGGCTCGCCGCCCGTGGTCACGGCAAAGCCCACGTTTCCGGCGCTGTCCTCGATCTCCACCACCAGCGTGCCCAGCACGTTGATGCCGAAGCTGCGGCGGCTTTGCCGGTACTCGGGGTACTTGGCCATGGGGGTGGCGATGTGGTCGTCGATCCAGTGGCCGTCGGACTGGTCGTGGTAGTCGGCGCCGCCGCCCTTGAGCGTGAAGGCGCGCACCTGCTTGATGGTGGGGATCTGTGTCATGGAGTGATGGCTTTCCTTGTGCAAAAGACTCGGGTTCAGGTGGCGGCCCGGGGCTGCAGTGCAGGCAACCGGCGTGCCCTCACGCCCAGCACCAGCACGGCGGCCAGCAAGGTGGTGCCGGCCAGCAGGTACAGGCCGGCGGCCGGGGACTGGAAGAATCCCTCGGCCCAGTTCTTGACGATGGGGGCGATGAAGCCACCCACGGCGCCGAGGGAGTTGATGAAGGCGATGCCGCCAGCGGCCGCAGCGCCGGCCAGCGTGTTGGCGGGAAAGGTCCAGAACACGGGCTGCACGGCGATGAAACCGGCCGCCGCCAGGCACAGCGCGGCCACACCCAGCAGCGGGCTGGAAAAGCTCACCGATGCCGCCATGCCCACCGCGGCCATCACCAGCGTCAGGCTGGCCACGCCCCGGGGGCTTTGCGTGCGCTCGGCATGGCCGGGAATCCACCAGGCGGCCAGCAGCGCGCACAGCCAGGGAATGGCCGAGACCACGCCCACCAGCAGCCCCACCTTGGTGCCCAGCAGGCCCGACACCTGGCTGGGCAGGTAGAACACCACGCCATAGACGCTGGCCTGGATCAGCAGATAGATCAGCGCCAGGTAGAGCACGCGCGGCTGGCACAGCGCGGCCAGCAGGCTGTGGCTGTGGCCGCCCTTGGCGCGCTCTTCGCTGTCGAGGATGTCCTGCAGCAGCGCCTTGTCCTCGCGGCTGAGCCAGGCCGCGTCGGCGGGGCGGTTGTCCAGGTGGAAATACGCCCAGATGCCCACGGCCACGGCCATCAGCCCCTCCACCGCGAACAGCCACTGCCAGCCATGCCAGCCACCCATGCCGTCCAGCTCCAGCAGCAGGCCCGACAGCGGGCTGCCGAAGATGAAGGCCAGCGGCGCGCCGAAGTAGAAAAAGCCCATGGCCTGCGCGCGGTGGGCGGCCGGGAACCAGTAGGTCAGGTACAGGATGACGCCAGGAAAGAACCCCGCCTCGGCCACGCCCAGCAAAAAGCGCAGCACGTAGAAGGTGGTCTGGTCGTGGGCGAACATCATGGCCGCCGACACCAGCCCCCAGGTGACCATGATCCGGCACATCCACATGCGTGCGCCCACGCGGTGCATGATCAGATTGCTGGGCACTTCCAGCAGCGCATAGCCCGCGAAGAAAACGCCCGCGCCAAAGGCGAAGGCCGCATCGCTGATGCCGGTATCGGCCTGGAAGGCCACCTTGGCAAAGCCCACGTTGGCCCGGTCCAGGAAGGCCATGACGTACATGAGCAGAAGAAAGGGCAGCAGGCGCCAGGAGATCCTGGCGAGCAGGGGAGCGGGGAGTTTTTTCATGACGTTCCTTGCAGGCAATGAGAGGCCCTCACGCCCGGTCGTCCGGAGCGCTGAAGGCGTGCGTTGATGAAGGTGCGAGCGTGGCCGCGGCGCTGGCGCCGGCCACGTCAGCGCGTCATGAAACGGGCGATGGGCTGTGCATGTCTTGTCTCCTGGATCGGGTCTGTTTTTTCTTGTCGCAGGGCCAATGTACGGCGCATGATCGATGCTCAACAAATCGAATTTCGGTCACATCCGATACCTTGCGCTTATGCCTGCGAACACGCCCGAATCCGCCCCGCCCGTGCTGCACCGCAGCCTGCTCAACCGGCTGCGCTACAAGCACCTGCACATGCTGGTGGCGCTGGGCTCCAGCCTGAACCTGCACCGCGCATCGATCAGCCTGGCCATGTCCCAGCCTGCGGCCACGCGCATGCTGCGCGAGATCGAGGACATGTTCGGCTGCCAGCTGTTCGAGCGCCTGCCGCGCGGCATGCGGCCCACGGCGCTGGGCGCGCAGCTGGTGCGCTTTGCCGAGGCCTCGCTCAACAGCCTGGACCGCTGCGCCGAGGACCTGGCCGCGCGCCGCCAGGGCGGCTACGGCTACCTGTCCATCGGCACCATCATGGGCGCCGCACCCGACCTGGTGATGACGGCCGTGGCGCGCATGAAGGCACAGAGCCCGCAGCTGCGGTTGCGCATCATGGGCGACACCAGCGACCAGATCCTGCGCCTGCTGGACCAGCGGCGCATCGACATGGCCATCGCGCGGCGCAGCCCCGCGGCCCACAGCAGCAGCTACAGCTTCGAGGAACTGGGCAACGAGCGGCTGCTGGTCGTCGTGCGCAGCGGCCATCCGCTGACACGCCGGCGCAAGCTGGGCTGGGAAGAGCTTGTCGGCGATTGGCCCTGGATACTGCAGCCCGCCACCAGCCCCGCACGCATCGCGCTCGACCAGCTGCTGCAGCGCCTGGAGTTGCCTGCGCCGGCCGACATCATCGAATGCAGCTCGGTGTACTCCATGCAGCAGCTGGTGCAACTGACCGACGCCGTGATGCTGCTGTCCGAATCCGCGCTCAAGGACTATCTGCGCATGGGCCTGGTCAGGGCGCTGCCGGTCTGCATCGACGTGCCCATGGCGCCCTTCGGCATCCTCACCCGCACCGACGACGCGCCCACGCAGGAGCAGCAGCGCTTCATCGCGCTGCTGCGCGCGCAGGCCCGGGGGCTGGCTCAGGCGGCGTGAGCCAGCACCTGCCCCATCGCGGCCTGGAACCTCGGATCCAGCATGGCGCTGACGTTGCACCGCGACCAGCGCGAGACGGCCGAGGGATCGACGTGGAAAACACGGCCCGGCGCCATGCTGAGCTTGCGCGGCACCAGTTGCTCGGCCAGGCGCAGCGAGTCCTGCACGCCGGGGAAGGCCACCCACAGGTACAGGCTTTGCGGGCTGCGCGCAAAGACCTCGCAGCCGTGGGCATCCAGCCAGCCCAGCGCCTGGGCCGTGGCCTGGCCCAGCTTGTGGCGCAGGCGCACGAGGTGGCGCTCGTAGTGGCCCTCGCGCAGCATCACGTCCACCATGCGCTCGCAGTACTCGGAGCCGCTGACGTGGATCAGCGCCTTGAGGTCGGCCAGGTCGCTGGCCAGCGCGTCGTTGCAGGCGATGAAGCCCACGCGCAGCGCGGCCGAGAAGGACTTGGAGAAGCTGCCGATGTAGATGGTGCGCTCCAGCTGGTCCAGCGTGGACAGGCGCACGGCCGAGGTGGGCTTGAAGTCGGCCAGCGGATCGTCCTCGACGATGAGCAGGTTGTGGCGCTCGGCCAGCTGCAGCACCTTGTAGGCCTTGGCGGCCGAGATATCGGATCCCGTGGGGTTGTGGGCCAGCGACTGCGTGAAGAACAGGCGCGGCCGGTGCTGGGCCAGCAGTGATTCGAGCGCGGCCACGTCGGGCCCGTCGGCCAGGCGAGGCACGCCGACCACATGGGCGCCGGCCAGCCTGAGCTTGCCGAACAGCGGGTAGTAGCCGGGCTCGTCAACGAGCACGGTGGCACCCGGCGGCACGAAGTAGCGGATGACCAGGTCCATGGCCTCGTTGGCGCCGTGGGTCAGCACCAGCTGGCCCGGCGTGGCCTGCAGGCCGAAGTCGCCCAGCTTGCGCACCAGGCTGTCGCGCAGCGGCGCATAGCCGTAGCGGCTGCCGTAGCGGAACAGCGATCCCAGCCCCGTGCGCACCACCTTCTGGTGGTAGCGGTCCAGCCGCATGTCGGCCAGCCATTCCACGGGCGGAAAGCCGTCGCCCACGCCCACGCAGTCGGGCTGGGTCTTGAGCTGCTCGCGCATCAGCCAGACGATGTCCATGGCGCGGCCCAGCTGGCCCGCGTCCTCGTCGGTGCGCTGGGCACCGCGCCCCGTGCCCAGCACGTAAAAGCCCGAGCCCCGACGCGGCTCCACGATGCCGCGCGAGACCAGCAGGTCGAAGGCCGAGACCACGGTGTTCTTGGCATAGCGGTGCAGCTGCGCCAGCTCGCGCAGCGAGGGCAGCTTGTCGCCAGGGCGGTACACGCCGTCGGCGATCTGCTGGCCGATCAGGTCCGCCAGCTTCTCGGCAATGGGGGCCGAGCGCCCTGTGGTGTCTGCCATGCGCCCTCCGTTCATGTGGCGGTGCGATGGTACTGTTCCCCGAAACTGTACCTTTTGAAAGCGGTACAGTTTTCCTACAGTCCGGCGACCAGAGTTTTGATTCGAGGAGATGTCTTCCATGGTTGCCGATTCGCGCCTGCCCAATTTCCGTGCCCTCACACCGGCCCAGCGCCGGGATTTCCTGGCCGATGCCTGCGGCCTGTCCGATGCCGAGCGCACCCTGCTCGCCGCCCCCGGCGCCCTGCCCCTGGCGCTGGCAGACGGCATGATCGAGAACGTGTTCGGCAGCTTCGAGCTACCCCTGGGCGTGGCGGGCAACTTCCGCGTCAACGGCCGCGACGTGCTGGTGCCCATGGCGGTGGAGGAGCCCTCGGTGGTGGCCGCCGCCTCGTACATGGCCAGGCTGGCGCGCGAGGACGGGGGCTTTCAGACCTCCAGCACGCTGCCGCTGATGCGCGCCCAGGTCCAGGTGCTGGGCGTGACCGATCCGCACGGCGCACGCCTGGCCGTGCTGCAGGCGCGCGCGCAGATCATCGAGCGCGCCAACAGCCGCGACAAGGTGCTGATCGGCCTGGGCGGCGGCTGCAAGGACATCGAGGTCCACGTCTTCCCCGACACGCCGCGCGGCCCCATGCTGGTCGTCCACCTGATCGTGGACGTGCGCGACGCCATGGGCGCCAACACCGTCAACACCATGGCCGAGTCGGTGGCACCCCTGGTCGAGCAGATCACGGGCGGCAGCGTGCGGCTGCGCATCCTGTCCAACCTGGCCGACCTGCGGCTGGCCCGCGCCCGCGTGCGGCTCACGCCGCAGACACTGGCCACCAAGGAGCGCAGCGGCGAGGAGATCATCGAAGGCGTGCTGGACGCCTATACCTTCGCGGCCATCGACCCCTACCGCGCGGCCACGCACAACAAGGGAATCATGAACGGCATCGACCCCGTCATCGTGGCCACGGGCAACGACTGGCGCGCGGTCGAGGCCGGCGCCCATGCCTATGCCAGCCGCAGCGGCAGCTACACCTCGCTGACGCGCTGGGAAAAGGATGCCGGCGGCACACTGGTCGGCAGCATCGAGCTGCCCATGCCGGTCGGCCTGGTCGGCGGCGCCACCAAGACCCATCCGCTGGCACGCCTGGCGCTGAAGATCATGGACCTGCAGTCCGCCCAGCAGCTGGGCGAGATCGCCGCCGCCGTGGGCCTGGCGCAGAACCTGGGCGCCCTGCGCGCCCTGGCCACCGAAGGCATTCAGCGCGGCCACATGGCCCTGCACGCCCGCAACATCGCCCTGGTGGCCGGCGCCACGGGCGACGAGGTCGATGCCGTGGCGCGCCAACTGGCCGCCGAGCACGACGTCCGCACCGACCGCGCACTGGAAGTGCTGGCCGCGCTGCGCGCCAGGGCCTGACCGGCGCGCGGCCGCACAGACAAAAACCCAAGGAGACACACATGACAAGCAAGGATCCCGCCGACTGGCGGCTGGCCGAGGTCTGGGGCGACACCGTGGACCTGCGCCACCTGGCCTGGGCGATTGCCATCGGCACCGGCATCAGCGTGCTGGGCTTCTACCTGGCCAGCCGCTGGCTGGCCACGGTGGTCGAGTCGCGCCAGCTGGCCCACGCCTACGCCATGCTCGCGGGCCTGGCCGGCTGCGTGATCGCGGGCGTGATCTGCGCACGCGCCTTTCCACCCAAGCGCGAAGTGACCGAGCTGGACACCTCGAACGACCCCGAATGGCGCCGCGAAGTGCTGGAGGAACTGGCGCGCCAGCCCGGCGGCCTGGGCACGGTGCAGGACCTGCCGCCCGCCGTGGTGCAGGAACTCAAGGAGCTCAAGCTCTACGAGCTGTTCGCCGACAAGGCCGGGAGGGCATGAGATGGAAACCCTGCTGACCAATGACATCGCCGTCGCGGCCGCCATGGGACTGATAGGCGCCGTGGTGTTCGCCGCCATCGGCCTGGTCTCCGGCACGGACGAGACCACCACGCTGGCCCCGCTCACCCTGCTGGTGGTGCTGCTGGGCGTGCCGCCCGCCGGCGTGTTCACCTTCTTCCTGGCCGGCGCCGTGGCCAAGCACATGACGCATGCCGTGCCCACGGCGCTGCTGGGCATTCCCGGCGACACGCTGGCCACGCCGCTGCTGCAGGACGCCAACATGCTGCGCAAGCTGGGCGTGCCCCATATCGCGCTGCGCAAGATGGTCTCGGGCGGCATCGTCGCGGCCTTTGTCGCCGTGCCGCTGGCCGTGCTGTTCGCCGTGATGCTGGCGCCCTTCGGCAGCATGATCACCAAGACGGCGCCCTGGATCTTCCTGGCCGCCGCCCTCCTCATCGCCTACTTCTCGGCGGGACGCTGGGCCTCGGTGATGCTGCTGATTCCGTTCGTGGTGGTCATCATTGCGCTGCAAAGCCTCACCGCCAAATACGAGGTCAAGCTCAGCATCAGCTACTTCCTGGGCATTGCCATCGGGCCGCTGATCGCCGACCTGTTCACCGTGATCTCGCCGGCCGGCCGCCAGCGCATGCTGCGCGACAAGGTGCGCCAGTTCAACCTGGCGCCCGACGTGAAAGGCTGGTCGGGCTACTTCCCCAACCCGCTCAAGGTGCTGGACCGCGTGCAGACGCGCTGGACCCTGGCCACGGCCACCATCTCCAGCGCCACCTTCGTCTTCAGCCCCGTGGCCATGACCGTGGTGCTGGGCGAGCTGGTGGGTTCGCGCATCAGGCATGCCTACCACCGCCTGACCACGGTGCTGAGCGCACGCAACGGCGTGACCGAGGCCACCTACATCGCCGAGGCGCTGATCCCGCTGATCGCCTTCGGCCTGCCGCTGAGCCCCGTGGCCGCCGGCCCCGCCGCGCCGCTGTTCAACGCGCCGCCGCGCTTCACCGTCGATGCCGCCACGGGCCAGGTCAACAACCTGCACAACCTGCTCAGCCACTGGGAGTTCCTGGGCTACGGCATGCTGGCCGTGCTGCTGGCGGCCCTGGTGTCCTACCCCTTCGCCATGAACTTCGCGCGCCGCGCGGCGCTGTTCGTCTCGCGCCGGGTCAGCCACGAGGCCATCATCGCCACCTTCGTGGGCCTGATCATCGTCATCAGCGTCTGGGAAGGCCAGTTGCTGGGGCTGCTCGTGATCCTGACCATGGGCCTGCTCGGCGGCCTGCTGTCGCGCAGCTTCGGCTTCAACACGGGGGTGCAGTTCATGGGCTACTACACGGCCGTGCTGAGCGTGCCGGCGCTGGTGAAGCTGTTCTGATTTTTGCGCCGCAAGGGTCAGAACATTCTGAGATTTGGGTGCCACGGCGCACCCGCCGCCTCCAAAGCACAAGGCCAGGGCCATACTGGCCCACCGAGGCCGCAGCACAGCTTGCGGCCTCTTTCCTTGTGTCTGCCGTTTCTGCGAGGTGCCCATGGGTCTGGCCCTGGTTCAAAGTCGTGCGCTGCTGGGGCTGGCCGCCCCGCGTGTCACCGTGGAAGTGCATCTGGCCAACGGCCTGCCGTCGTTCACGCTGGTGGGTCTGGCCGATGTCGAGGTCAAGGAAGCGCGTGAACGCGTGCGCTCGGCACTGCTGAACTCCGGGCTGGAGTTCCCGAGCAACAAACGCATCATCGTCAACCTGGCACCCGCCGACCTGCCCAAGGATTCGGGGCGCTTCGACCTGCCGATTGCGCTGGGCATTCTCGCGGCCAGCGGCCAGATCAATGGCGATGCGCTGGCCGACTACGAATTCGCGGGCGAGCTGTCGCTGTCGGGCGCCCTGCGGCCCGTGCGCGGCGCGCTGGCCACGGCCCTGGCCCTGCACCGCCAGCAGGACGGCGCCCGCCTGGTCCTGCCGCCGGGCAGCGCGCAGGAGGCGGCCTTCGTGCCATCGGCCCAGGTGTTCTGCGCGCACCACCTGCTGGACGTGGTGCGCCGCTTCATCACACGCTCCGCCAATGCCCTGGTGCAGACGGAGCAGGACACGGACGGTGCCGACGACAGTGACAACGGCGAGGATGCCGATGGCGGCAATGGCGCCCATGACATCGACACCACCGACAGCACCGGCGATCTGCCGGCAGCCAGCGATGCCAGCCCCTGCCCCGGCCCGGGCTGGCATGCGGTGCAGCCGCAGCCCCCCGTCGCCGTGCGCAGCAGCCTGGACCTGGCCGAGGTGCGTGGCCAGGCACAGGCGCGGCGCGCGCTGGAGATCGCTGCGGCCGGAGGCCATGGCCTGCTGCTGGTGGGGCCGCCGGGTTCGGGCAAGTCCATGCTGGCCCAGCGCTTTGCCGACCTGCTGCCGCCCATGAGCGACGACGAGGCACTCGAAGCCGCCGCCATCGCCAGCCTGGCCGGCCGCTTCACGCCCGAGCGCTGGCGCCAGCGCCCCACGGCCAGCCCGCACCACACGGCCAGTGCCGTGGCCCTGGTCGGAGGAGGCTCGCCACCGCGCCCCGGCGAGATTTCGCAGTCCCACCACGGCGTGCTCTTCCTCGATGAATTTCCCGAGTTCGCACGCAGCGCGCTGGAGGCGCTGCGCGAGCCGCTGGAGACCGGCCAGATCACCATCGCCAGAGCCGCCCAGCGCTGCGAGTTTCCCGCGCGCTTCCAGCTCGTCGCGGCCATGAATCCCTGCCCCTGCGGCCACTGGGGGTCGACGGTGCAGCGCTGCCGCTGCACGCCCGACAAGGTGGCGCGCTACCAGGCGCGCATCAGCGGTCCGCTGCTGGACCGCATCGACCTGCATGTGGAAGTCGGCGCCCTGCCTCCCCAGGAGCTGCTGGCCGCGCGCTCGGGCGAAACCAGCGAGGCCGTGCGCGGGCGCGTGGTCCAGGCCCGCGCGCTGGCCCTGCAGCGCCAGGGCAGCGCCAACCACCAGCTCCAGGGCCAGGCCCTGGACGACCACCTGGGCCTGTCGCCCGAGGCGCTGACCTTCGCCCACAAGGCCGCCGCACGCCTGGGCTGGTCGGCCCGCAGCACCCACCGCGCGCTCAAGGTGGCGCGCACCATTGCCGACTTGGCAGGCAGCGCGGCGGTGGAAACGGGGCATGTGGCCGAGGCCATGCAGTACCGGAGGGTGTTGCGGTTGCCGTCATGAGGTTCTGCGTTGGATGCGGCTGCCTGGTTTGTTGGAGATGTTTCTGAAATTCCGAAATTTCCACTTGAATGAAATTAAATGCTCCTGAATTTCGGAATATTGGAAATTTTTTTGAAAATTCCCGAAGAAATCCTAGAATTTCGGAATATCAGTAATAAAGCCAATCCGTCCATGCCGTCTTCCACGCCCATGAACAGCCCGCAGCAGGATCCCCTGCAGCCCGGGGCCGTGGTCATCGCTGACCTGCCCGGGCTCGGCGCCCAGATCCGCGCCATGCGCAAGGCCCAGCACCTGCGCATCGATGACACGGCTGCCCTGTGCGGCGTGTCGCTGGACCTGCTGTCCCGTCTGGAGAACGGCAAGGGCGGCGTGGGCTCGGACAAGCTGCTGGCCGTGCTCGACGGGCTGGGCCTGGCCATGGTCATCGCGCCCAAGCAGGACGCCTTGATGGCACGACTCCCGCAGGCCTGAAGCGCACATGGCCACGCCGTTGTCGCTTTCGCTGTGGAACGATGTAGGCACGCACGTGGCCGATGTGTCCCACGACCCGCACAACGATCTTTGGGGCCTGCGGTATGCGCCTGCATGGCTGGAGCAGGAGCGGCCTTTCTACCTGGCGCCCTGCCTGCCGCTGGCAGCTCCAGAAGGGGGCTATGACTCGCGCTCCATCCGGCGTTTCATCGAGAACCTGCTGCCCGAAGGCGCGGCGCTGGATGTGGTGGCCAGAAGCCAGGGCATAGGCAAGAGCAACATCTTCGGCCTGATACGTGCCCTCGGCGCCGAGACCACCGGGGCCTTCCGGTTTCAGGCCGACGGCAGCAAGCCCGATCCCCAGGCCGCCAATGCCGCTCGCCTCATATCGACAGCCGAACTCGCCCAACGCATTGCAGACCGAGAGACACGCCCTTTCATCGAGTGGGATGGCAAAGTGCGCATGTCGGTGGCCGGCTACCAGGACAAGCTGCCCGTGCACGTGGAAGGCGATAGCGTGCAGGAAGGCACCATCTTTCTACCTGACAACGTTCCGTCCACCCACATCCTCAAGCCCCAGCCGCGAGACAGCGCGATGCCGCACATGGTGGTGAACGAGCATTTCTGCATGCGCCTGGCAGCGGCCATGCGCTTGCCGGCAGCCGAGGTGCAGATGCTGCACGTGCCACAGCCGGTGCTGGCAGTCAGGCGCTTTGACCGTGTTCGGCAGGCATCGCAAAGACGGGTCCTGCGCACCCACATCATCGATGCATGCCAGGCGGGCGATCTGCCCGTCAGCTACAAGTACGAGCACCACATCGGCAGCGTGGGCGACGCCCGGCTATACCGCGACGGAATGAGCTTTCCCCGGTTGTTCGGTCTACTGGAGCACTCGATGGCGAAGGCTGCGGACAAGCTGGCAATGATCCGATGGGCGCTGTTCCAGATACTGATCGGCAATGGCGACGCACATGGCAAGAACTTCTCCTTTCACGTGCTGCCGCAGGGCCTGGCGACCGCACCCTGGTACGACCTCGTCAGCGTGGCCCAGTATCCCGATGTGTCCCCGGACCTGGCCATGGCCTACGGCGACTGCTTTGCGCTGGAGGAGCTCACACCCTTCGAGTTTGCGCATTTCGCGCACCTGTGTGCGATAGACCGCAGGCTGCTCGCACGTGAAGCCCAGCGCATGGCCAAGGCAGCCCCTGGTGCGGCGGCCAAGGTTCTGCGCGAATCGCCTTACACGCCAGAAGAACACGTCTTCGCCCAGCGCATCGCCGCCTATGCGACCACCCAGGCCCAAAGACTGGTGGACATCGCCCAGAAGGCAGCAGCCTTGCCTTCCGACCTGTTCTGAGCCTCAGGCAGACTCTGCCGGGACGGCTTCCATGCCCAGGGCCTCTTCGCCCTGCACACCCTCGATCCCCAGCACCTCCACGCACGCATGCAGCGCAGGCGACCAGCCCTGGCGCGCGGGGACGACGAACCAGGTTTCCACGCGGGCGACTTCCTGGGCGAGTGCGCCGGGCAGGGCCGTGATGTGCACGCCGAAGCGGTGCTGCTGGGCCTGGACCACGCTGCGCGGCAGCAGGCCGTAGCCCATGCCGGCGGCCACGCAGCCGAGGATGGCGTCCAGCGATCCCATTTCCATGATGCGCGCGGCCACGCCGCGGGCGGCCAGCAACAGCTCGATGCGCTGGCGGTAGCTGCAGCCCTGGCGGAAGGCCAGGAAGGGCATGGCGCTGAGCTGGGCGGCATCGGGAAAGCGCGGCAGCGCGAAGGCGGTGACCAGGACCAGCTCTTCCTCGAAGACGCGCCAGCCCTGCAGGCGGGACTGGGGCGGCATGCCCGAGACGAAGGCGCAGTCCAGGCGGCCGGCAAGCAGGTCGGCCAGCAGCTCGGCCGTGGTGGCCGTGCGCAGCTCCAGGTCCAGGCCCGGCTGGGCCTGGTGCAGGCGTGCCAGCAGCGGCGGCAGGCGCAGCGCGGCCGTGGTTTCCATGGAGCCTATGCGCAGCGCGCCTGCGGCCCGGGCGCTGCCCTGCAGCAGGGCCAGCGCTTCGTCATGGTCGGCCAGCATGCGCCGCGCATAGCGCTCCAGCAGGCGGCCTGCGGGCGTGGCGTGCACGGGCGCGCTGCGTTCCAGCAGTTGCACGCCGGCCTCGTCCTCGAGCTTTTTCACATGGGCCGTCACGTTGGACTGCACGGTGTGCAGTTGCTGGGCGGCGGCGCCGAAGCTGCCGCTGTCGCAGACGGCCAGGAACATGCGCAGGGACTTCAGTTGCATCGCGGCTCCAGTGATATCCATCTTCAATCGAGATCGACGCCATCATTTTGAATCATTGGACATGATGGGCGGCAGCGCCTAATGTATGCCCATCCTCCCCGCATGGCGCACACTCCCGTGATCCAACGCAACGAAACTTCCCTGCTGCTGACCGGCTTCATGGCCACGCTCAGCGGCGTCGGCCTGGCGCGCTTTGCCTACACGGCGCTGATGCCGCAGATGGTGCATGCCGGCTGGTTCAGCGGCGAGCAGGTGGCCTACCTGGGCGCGGCCAACCTGCTGGGCTATCTGATCGGTGCGCTGGCCGCCGCGCCGCTGGCCGAACGCCTGGGCGCGCTGCGCGTGCTGCTGTGGTGCTGGGTGGCCCTGGCGCTGAGCTTTGCGGCCTGCGCCTGGCCGCTGCCCATGCCCTGGTTCTTTGCCTGGCGCTGCATCTCGGGGATTGGCGGCGCCATCCTGATGGTGCTGGGCCCCTCCGTGGCCCTGGCGGCCACGCCCGTGCAGCGGCGCGCGGCGCTGGGGCCGCTGATGTTCTGCGGCGTAGGTGCCGGCGCCCTGCTGTCGGCCACGCTGATACCGCTGCTGGCGCGCCAGAGCCTGGGTGCCGTCTGGTGGGCGCTGGCGGCGGTCTGCGCCTGGGCCGGATGGCTGGGCTGGCGCCATGCCCAGCGGCTGCCGGTGTCTGCGCCCATTGCCATCACGCCCCATGCCCAGCCCGCGCGTGCCGTCCCCCTGTGGACGCTGCCCGTGGTGCTGGTGATGCTGGCCTATATGACGGACGCCTTCGGCTTCGTGCCGCACACGGTGTTCTGGGTGGACTACCTGGCGCGCGAGCTGCAGCTGGGCGATGCCTATGCCTCCACGCAGTGGGCCGTGTTCGGCCTGGGCGCCATTGCCGGGCCGCTGGTGGCCTCGCTGTGCGCCACGCGCTTTGGCTGGTGGGGCACGACCACGGGCGCCTATGCGATCAAGGCCCTGGCCATTGCCATGCCGCTGTTCTGGGTGGGGTTTGCGGGGCATGCGGTCTCGTCCTTCCTGGTGGGCGCGCTGTCGCCGGGCATGGCGGCCATTACCTCGGGCTATCTGATGCAGTTGATCGGCCCCGCGCAGCACAAGCGCATGTGGGGCTATGCGACGGCGGCCTTTGCGCTGATGCAGGCCGTGTCGGGGTATTTCATGGCCTGGAGCTATGCGGGCCTGGGCTCGTACCAGCGCCTGTTCGTCATCGGCAGCGTGTCGCTGCTGCTGGGCACGCTCATGGTGGCGGCCAGCCGCGCCAGCGCGCGGCGGCAGGCTGTGGCATGAGCCGCCCGATCCGATATCGCCAACAAGGAGTCCTATGAGCCCCGCAGACACAGCAGACACCGCATGGATGGACCGCCTGGGCATGCGCCATCCCATCATCCAGGCCCCCATGGCCGGCACATCCACGCCCGCGCTGGCGGCTGCCGTCACCGATGCGGGCGGCCTGGGTTCGCTGGGCATCGGCGCCAGCGGCACGGAGCAGGCGCGCCAGCAGATCGTGCAGACGCGCGCGCTGACATCGGGCGCCTTCAACGTCAACCTGTTCTGCCACCGGCCGGCCCGGGCCGATGCGCAGCGCGAGGCCGCCTGGCTGGCCCATCTGGCGCCCGAGTTCGCACGCTTCGGCGCCACGCCGCCCGCCACGCTGAACGAGATCTACGCCACCGCCGTCGGCAACGCCGCGCTGCAGGCCATGCTGCTGCAGGAGCGGCCAGCCGTGGTGAGCTTTCATTTCGGGCTGCCGGAGCAGGGCTTCATCGATGCGCTGCGCGCGGCCGGCACCGTGACCCTGGCCAGCGCCACGTCGCTGGACGAGGCGCGCCAGGTGGAGCAGGCCGGTGTCGATGCCATCGTGGCCCAGGGCGTGGAGGCCGGTGGGCACCGCGGCACGTTCGACCCCGCGCAGGACCGCATGATGGGCACCTTCGCCCTGGTGCGCGTGCTGGCGCGCCACACGGCCCTGCCGGTGATCGCGGCGGGCGGCATCATGGACGGCGAAGGCATTGCGGCCGCGTTGGGCCTGGGCGCCTGCGCGGCGCAGCTGGGCACGGCCTTCATCCTCTGCCCTGAATCGTCCGCCAGCCCGGCCTACCGGGCCGAGCTGCGCAGCGAACGCGCCCACCACACGGGATTGACGGCCGCCATCTCCGGGCGGCCTGCGCGCGGCATGGTCAACCGGCTGCATGCGCTGGGCGCCAGCCATGGCCAGGCCCTGCCCGACTATCCGCGCGTCTACGACGCGGGCAAGGCGCTGCACCAGGCGGCGTCCGCCCAGGGCTGCTCCGACTATGCCGCCCACTGGGCCGGCCAGGGCGCGCCGCTGGCGCGCGAGATGCCGGCCGCCGCGCTGGTGCAGACGCTGGCCGGCGAACTGGCGCGAGCCCAGGCTGGCCGCTAAAGCGCCGCCAGCCCCTGCTCCAGGTCGGCGATGAGGTCGCGCGGCGACTCCAGGCCGATGTGCAGGCGCACCACGGGGCCGCGCGCGCTCCAGTCGGTGACGCTGCGCGCCTGCGCCATGTGCGCGGCCGTCGCCAGGCTCTCGTAGCCGCCCCAGGAGGCGCCGATGCCGAACAGCCGCAGGCTGTCGATGAAGCGGTCCACGGCGGCATCGGCGGTGCCGGGCTGCAGCTCCAGCGACACCAGGCCGTTCGTGCCCTGGCAGTCGCGCAGCCACAGCGCATGGCCGGGATGCGTGGGCAGCCCGGGGCAGAACACGGTGGCCACGGCCGGGTGCCGCTGCAGCCAGTGCGCCACCTCCAGCGCATGCGCCTCGTGCATGTGCAGCCGTGCGGCCAGCGAGCGCATGCCGCGCAGCACCAGCCAGGCATCGTCGGGGCTGACCGCCATGCCGAAGGCATCGCAGCGCGCGGCCAGCGGTTCCCAGGCGGCCTCGGTGGTGGCCACGGTGCCCATCATCACGTCGGAGTGGCCTGACAGGTACTTGGTGGCTGCCATCACCGAGACATCGGCCCCCAGCGCCAGCGGCCGGTACTGGCAGCCCGACCCCCAGGTGTTGTCGGCCACGACCAGGGCGCCGCGCGCATGGGCCATGGCCGCCAGCGCGGGCAGGTCGCACATCTCGTAGACCAGGGAGCCAGGGCACTCGGTGTAGAGCATGCGGGTATTGGGGCGCATGCGCGCCTCGGCGTCGCTGCCATCGGCCGCGAAGAAGTCGTACTCGATGCCGTAGGGCCGCAGCCATTGCCCGGCCAGGTGGCGCACGGGCTGGTAGGCGCTGTCGGTCAGCAGCACATGGTCGCCGGGGCGCAGGTAGCTGAGCAGGGCCATGCCGATGGCCGCCAGGCCGGTGGGCAGCAGCCGCGTGCGGTGGGCGCCTTCCAGCTCGCTGACGGCGTCCTCCAGCGCAAAGCCGGTGGGCGTGCCGCGCGCGCCGTAGCTGAAGATGCGCTCGCCGGCACGGCGCTCGCGCATCTCGCGCTGCTGTGCCGTGCTCTCGAACAGCACGGTGCTGGCGCGCACCAGGGGCGGGTTGACGGCCGTCCCGCCCGCATAGGCCGGGCGCTTGCCCGCATGCAGCAGCCGGGTCTGCAGGTCCAGCGCGGGGACGCCGGATGGGGAGGCGCCGGGTACGGGGGCGTGTTCGGCAGCCATCAGTCGATCTTCGCGCCCGAGAGCTTGACCACGCGCGACCAGCGCTCCATGTCCTGGCGCAGCTGGGCGGCAAAGGCCTCGGGCGTGCTGGCCACGACTTCGCTGCCGCCATCGACGACCAGCTTGGTCACTTCCGGCAGTTGCAGGGTGCGCACGATGGCATCGTGCAGATAGGCCACGCGCTCGGGCGGCGTGCCGGCGGGGGCGAAGAAGCCGTACCAGTCCTCGAAGCGCGCATTGCGCAGGCCCAGTTCCTCCAGCGTGGGCACCTTGCCGAACACGCCGATGCGGCGCGGGCTGGTGACGGCCAGCGCGCGCACCTGGCCCGCCTGGATCATGCCGGCCACGGACGAGGTGGAGGTGATCAGCACATCGACCTGCTGACCCAGCAGATCGTTGATGGCCGGCCCTGCGCCCTTGTAGGGCACATGGGTCATGGGCACGCCGTTTTCCTTGGACAGCACCACGCCCACCAGATGGGACAGCGTGCCGTTGCCGGGCGTGGCATAGGTGACGCGGCCCGGCTCGCCCTTGCTGCGCGCCACCAGGTCGGCAAAGCTCTTGAGGGGCGAGGCCGAGGCGACCACGATGGCCAGCGGCGCCGCGTTGATCTGCGTGATGGGCACGAAGTTCTTGAGCGGATCGAAGCCCGGCGCGCTGTAGAGCGCGGGGTTCACCGCCATCAGCGAGACCTGGCCCGTGAGCACGGTGTAGCCATCGGGCTTGGCCTCGGCCACGGCCTTGGCGCCGATGTTGCCGCCCGCACCGCCCCGGTTCTCCACCACGGAGGGCTGGCCCGTGGCCTCGGTCAGCCGCGTGGTGACCCAGCGCGTGCTGGCATCGTTGCCGCCGCCCGGCGGGAAGGGCGAGATGAAGCGGATCGGCTGGCCCGGAAAGCCGTTGCGCGCGGCCAGCGGCTCGGCCGTCGCCTGCGAGAGCATGGCCAGGGCCGCGAGGCTGGCAGCCAGCATCCTGGCCAGGGTGGGGATTGCGAACATGTCTTGTCTCCTGTCGTTATGTGGTGTTGGGCTGTTCGGATGCTCTTTGCGCGGATCAGGACATGGCCGGTTCCGGGAGCCGGAAGGAGGCCAGCTCCTGGGCATCGAGCTGCGGCACCAGGCCCGTCTCCCAGGCCAGGTAGCGGCGTGCCGCTTCCTTGTTGCCGTCATGGCGGTCGTGCACGAAGAACAGGTAGTCGATGCACTCGGCGTCGGTGGGGCTGTCGGGCGTGGCCTCGACGGGCAGGCCGGCCTGCTGCCATGCGGCCAGGCCGCCTTCCAGCAGCAGCGGCGCGGCGCCCTGCAGTTCCAGCGCGGCCCATTGCGCCATGCCGGGCTCGTCGGCCACCAGCACGATCTGGCGCGTCTCGCCCGCCAGATCGCTGGCAAGGCACGGGCGGATGGACCAGTGGGACCCGGCGATGTGGCCTGCGCGGTACTTCATGCCCGCGCGCAGATCGACCACGGCCACCTCGCCCTGGCGCATGCGCTGGTGCAGGGCCTGCGCCGTGATGCCTGCCAGCGCGGGGGCCTGGGGCAGTTGGGCCGGTGCCAGGTCCAGGCCGCTTTGCAGGCCGCCCCGCAGCACGCAGGCGTCATGGCCGAGCTGGCGCAGCCAGCTGGCCACCACGGGGGCGCGCACGCCATCGCTGTCGAACAGCACCAGGCGCGCACCGCGCACGCCCACGTACTGGTCGCCGGCCTGCATGAGCTGGCCGCCCGGCGTGTGCTGGGCGCCGGGCAGCGAACCGGCCTTGAATTCCTCGGGCGTGCGCACATCGCACAGGAACAGCGTGCGCGCCGCGTCACGGCTCCAGGCGCGCACGGTGTCGGCATCGACCTCGGGCACGTCGAAGCGCTCGGCCAGGGCGCGGGCCTGGGCTTGCAGCGCGCTGCTGGCCGAGTCGTCGCCATAGCGTTGCGTGCCGCCGTGCTCCAGCGGCAGGTCGGCCAGGTACCAGCCCTGGGTGCCGTTTTCCAGCGCATAGACGGGGTTGGGAATGCCCAGGTTGATCAAGGTCTGCGCACCGATGATGGAGCGCGTGCGGCCCGCGCAATTGACCACGATGGGCGTGGCCGCATCGGGCACGAGGCGGCTCACGCGCAGCGCCAGCTCGCCATTGGGGCAGCAGATGGCGCCGGGAATGTTCATCTTGTGGAACTCGGAGACGGGCCGGCCGTCCAGCACCACCAGGGGCAGGCCTGCAGCCTGGCGCGCTGCCAGCTGCTGGGCCGTGATGCGCGGCGTGCCGTAGGCGTGTTCGGCCAGCTCGCCAAAGGTCTTGGAAGGCAGGTTCACGCCGGCGAACAGCGTGTAGCCCGCAGCGCTCCAGGCCTTGGCACCGCCTTCGAGCACGGCGACCTGGGTGTAGCCCAGGGCTTCGAGGCGGCGCGCGGCGCGCCCGGCCACGCCCGCGCTGGCATCGCCCTCGCCGCCGTCGTAGGCGACGACGCGCACCTGCCGGCGCGGCACCAGGCGGGGCAGGTCCAACTCCAGCCGGCTGTAGGGCACAGGCGTGGCGTAGAACAGGTGCGACTCGCCGTACTGGCCGTGCTCGCGCACGTCGAGCAGCGCGATCTCCTGGCCGTCGTGCAGCCAGGATTTGAGGGTGTGGGCGTCAATGGAGGCGGTCATTGCAGGGAGGTCCGAAAAAAAGGGCAAAGCCCCGCCGCGCGCGCCGGGTGAGGCGCGCTGCAGCATGGATGGGGAAAAGGAAAAAGCGGTGGAGCGGTGGATCAGCGGCGCGTCTGCACGCCGATGGCCATGGTCTGGCAGGTGCCGGTGGCCAGGTCGTAGCTGGTGCGCTCGTTGAGCGTCTCCAGCGCGCGGCCGTACATGTGCAGGTGGCGGATCACCTGCTCGCCCTGGATCTCCACGGAGTGGATGTCCTCGGGCATGAGGGCAATGCCCTGGCCCGGCGCGACCACCACGAGGTCCGTCTCGCGCAGCGTGCCCTTGCCGGGGACGGAGCCGTCGTCGGTGCGCTCGTAGACGCGGTTGTGCTCCGTGCCTTCCACGGCGGCGATGCAGGCCCAGGTCGTGTGGTTGTGCGGCACGATGCGCTTGCCCGGGCGCATGACGTTGAGGTACAGCGCATAGCTCTGGTCGGCGTCCTCGGCGATCAGGTAGCGCGCCTGGTGCTCGCCCTGCTCGGGCGCGGCGTAGTCGGCCTGCTGCCAGAAGTCGCGGCGCGCGGCCAGGCCCAGCAGTTGATGGAGCACGGCGTCCAGGCTGGCGCGCGTGGCCGGGCCCGCGCCTATGGCCTGCTTCATGCTGTCGATGGCCGCTGTCACGGCGGCGCTGCGCTGTTCGGTGATGGTGTTGGTGGTGGTGTTCAAAGGGGCTCCTTGTCGTCGTTGAAGCCCACTGTAGTGAGGCGCCCGCCCCGCAACAATCCACGCATGCCCAATAAATACTTCAATAAAATTGAAGTATGGAGACGCTTGACCTGGACCTGCTGCGCACCCTGGCCGCCATTGCCAGCCACGACAGCTTTGCCGCCGCTGCCGTGCAGATGGGGCGCACGCAGTCGGCCATCACCCAGCAGATGCAGCGGCTGGAGGAGAAGATCGGCCACCCGCTGTTCGAGAAGCAGGGCCGGCAAAAACGCCTCACCGACCATGGCCAGCGGCTGCTGGGCTATGCGCGCCACATGCTGGCCATCCACGACGAGGCCCTGCGCAACCTGCAGCACCGCCAGGTGCAGGGCCTGGTGCGCATTGGCGCGCCCCACGATGCGGCCGACAACATGCTGCCGCCCGTGCTGCAGGAGATCGCGCTGAACTTTCCCGGCATGCAGATCGACATCCATGTGGGGCGCAGTCCTTTCCTGATGGAGTCGCTCAGGCAGGGCGAGCTGGACCTGGCCATCTCCAACCGGGAGGACGAAGGCTTCGAGGGCTTTGCCCTGCGCTCCACGCCCACCGTGTGGCTGTGCGGCGCAGGCTATGCCCATGACCCGGGCAAGCCCGTGCCCCTGGTCATGGCCGACGGGCCCAGCATCTTCCGGCGCCTGGGCTGCGATGCGCTGGATGCGGCCGGCATCGCCTGGACGCCGCGCCACACCTGCACCAGCCTGGTGGGCATACGCGCGGCGCTGCGCGCCGGCCTGGGCGTGACGGCACGCGGCGTGGAGCAGCTCGACCCGGGCCTGCGCGTGCTGGGCGCGGGCGACGGCATGCCGCCGCTGCCGGACCTGGTCTACCGCCTGTACATACGCAGCCATGTGATCAGCCCCGTGACACGCCAGATCTTCGAGAACCTGCAGGCCCGCATGCGCCAGCCAGCGGGCTGAGCGCCGGGGCGCCTGGCGTGCAGCAGCGCTGGATATGGCGGTGCACTTGACTGCACCGCTTGTAATGGGACTTATTCTCAAATAACATCCGCGCCACCGCCGCTCCCTCCCGCCGGCGTTTTCGAGCCTTTCCAGGCCCCGTGCCATGCCATCTCCCACTCTTGCCCGCACCCATGACTGGTTCCGTGACCACGGGCCGCTGATCTCCCGCATCCTCGCCGCACTGTTTGGCGGCTACGCCGTGGCGGCGCTGGCCAGCGTGGCCGTGCTGGCCCTGCCGGCCGACCGCACGCAGGCCGCGATCTCGGGCACCTTGCTGAGCTTTGCCGTCTATGCGGGCGCGGTGATCTGGGTGTTTGCCGTGCGCAGCGCCCGGCGCGCCTGGGCCGGGCTGCTGATCGCCGCCCTGGTGCTGGCACCCGCCGCATGGTGGACCTGGGGCAAGGGGCTGAGCGCATGAGCACGGATACCACGAACACCACGCGCACCACGAACACGGCCGGCAAGTCAGCCAAGCCCGGGAAAGCCGCCAAGGCGCCTGGCATACGCCAGACCATGTCCGACCTGCACACCTGGGTCGGCCTGCTGCTGGGCTGGTTCCTCTACGCCATGTTCCTCACGGGCACAGTGAGCTATTTCAAGAACGAGATCACGCAGTGGATGCAGCCCGAGCAGCCGCACGCAACCCATGCGGTCGAGCACGCAGCCGTGGCCCAGCGGGTGGGCGATGCCATGGCGCACGTGGCACCGCAAAGCCCCCGGTGGCTGATCAACCTGCCCGATGAACGCAGCACGGTGGCCACGGTGTTCTGGAGCCCTGCCGAAGGCCAGGGCAAGCGCGGCTTCGAGAACACCCGCTTCGATCCGGCCACGGGCACGCGCCTCGACGGACCCGTGCGCGATACGCGCGGCGGCGAATTTTTCTACCGCTTCCACTTCCAGTTCCACTACATGCCCGTGCTCTGGGGCCGCTATCTGGCGGGGCTGTGCGCCATGTTCATGCTGGTGGCCATCGTCAGCGGGGTGATCACGCACAAGAAGTTCTTTGCCGACTTCTTCACCTTCCGCTGGGGCAAAGGCCAGCGCTCCTGGCTGGACGCGCACAACGCCCTGTCGGTGCTGGGCCTGCCCTTCCACCTGATGATCACGTACACCGGGCTGGTGACGCTGGCCCTGATGTACATGCCCTGGGCCAGCCTGGCCACCACCATGACGCCGGAGCAGCGCGTGCTGGCCGGCCAGCAGCTCAGCGCCTTCATCCCCGCAGGCAAGCCCTCGGGCCGGGCTGCGCCCCTGGCACCGCTTTCCGACATGGTTCGCCAGGCCGAACAGCGCTGGGGAGCGGGCCAGGTGGAACGCCTGAACGTCAACCTGCCCGGCGATGCCAATGCGCGCGTGACCGCCATCCGCGGCGAGAACGGCCGCGTCTCCATCAGCCCGCAGTTCATGATGTTCGACGGCGTCAGCGGCCAGCTGCTGCAGGCCCAGGACAGCGTGGGTGCCGCCGCCGAGACACGCGGCGTGCTCTATGCGCTGCACCTGGGCCGCTTTGGCGATCTGCCCACGCGCTGGCTGTACTTCATCGTCAGCCTGGCGGGCACGGCCATGGTGGGCACGGGCCTGGTGCTGTGGACGGTCAAGCGCCGCAGCAGGCTGCCCGATCCGGACCGGCCCCACTTCGGCTTCCGGCTGGTGGAACGGCTGAACATTGCCACCATTGCCGGGCTGTCCATCGCCATGGCAGGCATGCTCTGGGCCAACCGCCTGCTGCCCGTGGACATGGCCCAGCGCGCCGAGTGGGAGGTGCACGCCATGTTCATCGCCTGGGGGGGCACCCTGTTCTGGGCGCTGGGCCGGCCCGCCAAGCGCGCCTGGATCGAGTTGCTGTGGGCCGGCGCCGCCGTCCTGGCCCTGCTGCCCGTGGTCAACGCGCTGACCACGGAGCGCGGCCTGTTCACCAGCCTGCGCACGGGCGACTGGGTGTTCGCGGGCATGGACCTCATGCTGCTGGCCCTGGCCGCACTGCACGCGCATCTGGCCCTGCGCACCCAGCGCCACCAGCCCAAGACCCGGCCGGTGCGTGCGCCCCGCTCGGGACCCCTGGCAGCGCCGCAGGCCGCTGCCGCATCGACCACGCCGGAGCCCCAGGCATGAACATGGCCCATCTGATCTGCCAGCTGCTGGCCCTGGGCGCCTTCGCCTGCCTGGCCCTGGCCATGGACCGCCACCAGGAAGACCTGTTCGGCCGGCAACTGCCGCCCGCACGCACCCGGCGCCTGCGCATGGCCGGCTGGACGCTGCTGGTGCTGTCGCTGGGGGCGGCGCTGCAGGTGGACCCCTGGTCACTGGGCCTGGTGTCCTGGTTCGGCCACATTGCCGCCGCAGCGGCCATCGTGCTGCTGTCCATGGTGGCGCGCGAGCGCCTGCGCTGACGGCCCCCCGGCGCCTTCAGAGGAACATGCCGCCCGAGGCCTCGATGCGCTGGCCCTGTACCCAGCCCATGCCCGGCTGCAGCAGGGCGGCCATCACGGGCCCTATGTCATCGGGCTGGCCCACGCGGCCCAGTGCCGTCTGGCTGGCCAGGGCGGCGCCGACCTGTGCATCGTCGCGCACGCGGCCGCCGCCGAAATCCGTGGCGATCGCCCCCGGCGCCACCGTGTTGACGCGAATGCCGCGCGCCCCCAGCTCGCGCGCCAGATAGCGCGTCAGCACCTCCACCCCGCCCTTCATGGACGCATAGGCCGCATAGCCCGGCTGGGTGAAGCGCGTGAGGCCGCTGGACAGGTGGATGATGCTGCCGCCATCGCGCAGCAGGGGCAGCAGGTGCTGGCTCAGGAAGAACGGCGCCTTCAGGTGGATGGCGACCAATTCGTCGAACTGCGCCTCGGTGGTGGTGGCGAATGGCGCGTTGATGCCGATGCCGGCGTTGTGCACCAGCGCATCAAGGCGGTCGGCCTGCCAGGTGTCGGCCAGCGCCTGGCGCACGCGGGCCGCAAAGTCCGCGAAGCCCGCGCTGCGCGCCACGTCCAGCTGCAGGGCGGCGGCCCGCCCGCCCAGCGCCTGGATGGCGGCCACGGCGGCCTGGGCCTCGTCGGCACGCTCGCGGTAGGTCAGCACCACGTCGAAGCCCTGGCGCGCCAGGTGCTCGGCCGTGTTGCGGCCGAGGCCGCGGCTGCCGCCCGTGACGAGGACGATGCGGCGGGCTGCATGGGAAGAAGCGGTCGAAGGAGAAGCTGTCATGGCGGACCTCGTTCAGTGATTTGCAATGACAGCGACTGTATTGAAGGTCGATTTCTGGATAAATTGCCTGCTTCTGATTTATTTGTTCGCCCCATGCAAACAATCAAGCTTCTCGAGCAGATGCAGATCTTCAGCCGCGTGGCCGAGATGGCCAGCTTCACGCGTGCGGCCGACAGCATGGGCCTGCCCAAGGCCAGCGTCTCCCAGGCCGTGCAGCAACTGGAGACGCGGCTGGGCACACGGCTGCTGCACCGGACCACGCGGCGCGTGCAGCTCACCCAGGACGGCCAGGCCTGCTACGAGCGCTGCCAGGACCTGCTGGCCGACGTGGACGAGTTCCAGGGCCAGTTCCAGCAGGCCGGCGACGCGCCGCTGCAGGGCAAGGTCCGGCTGGACATGACCACGGGCCTGGCGCGCCATGTGGTCATGCCGCTGCTGCCCCGCCTGCTGCAAAGCCATCCCGCGCTGGAGCTGGAACTGAGCTGCACCGAGCGCCGCGTGGACCTGGTGCGCGAAGGTTTTGACTGCGTGCTGCGCCTGGGCCCCGTGGACGAGCCCGGCCTGGTGGCCCGCCCGCTGGGCCTGGTGGCGCTGGCCACCTGCGCCAGCCCCGGCTATGTGCAGACGCATGGACTGCCGGCCACGCTGCAGGACCTGGGCGGTCACCGGCTGGTGCACTACCAGCGCACGCTGGGCGCGCGGCCGCAGGGCTTCGAGTACGAGGAGGATGGCCAGCCCCGGTATCTGCCGATGGCGGGCGCGCTCACCGTGAACAATGCCGAGGCCTATCTCGCGGCCTGCCAGGCCGGCCTGGGGCTGATCCAGGTTCCGCGCCTGGCCGTGCAGCCGCTGCTGGAGACGGGTGCGCTGATCGAGGTGCTGCCCCGCCACCCGCCACCGCCCATGCCGCTGTACCTGATCTACGCCCAGCGCCGCCAGTTGCCGCGCCGCGTGCGCGTGCTCATGGACTGGCTGGCCGAAGCGGTCCTGCCCTGGACGCTTGGCGCTGGCTCGGCCGAAAAGCCCTAGCGAGCGCTGCAGGGATCCAGCCAGCGTCATTTTGCTTATCACTAATCCGTATCAAGACAAAGGTTCACGCCTGCCCCTTTTGGCGCCATTTACCGGACAATAGCGACCTTGCCCCGGTCACCGGCCGCCAAGAAGCAGCAGCAACGCGCCCGCCGCGCCTGCCCCCTGTGCTTCCCGCCACCGCGTGCCTGCATGGCACGGACCTCTCATTGCAACGTCCCGGCGGGCACTGCCTGCCCCGACTTCACCGTATTGCCAACATGAGTGCTTTTCTTGAAGAACGCGTGCTGTCCGTCCACCACTGGACCGACCGCCTTTTCTCCTTCACCACCACCCGTGACACCGCGCTGCGCTTTTCCAACGGCCATTTCACGATGATCGGGCTGAAGGTCGATGGCAAGAACCTGCTGCGTGCCTACTCCATCGCCAGCCCCAACTACGAGGAGCACCTCGAGTTCCTGTCGATCAAGGTGCCCGACGGCCCCCTGACCTCGCGCCTGCAGAACATCCAGGTGGGCGACACCATCATCGTCGGCAAGAAGCCCACGGGCACGCTGCTGATCGACTACCTGCTGCCCGGCAAGAACCTGTACCTGATCGGCACCGGCACGGGCCTGGCCCCCTGGCTGGCCGTGGCCCGCGACCCCGAGACCTACGAACGCTACGAGAAGGTGGTCGTGGTGCACGGCGTGCGCCATGCCAACGAACTGGCCTACCAGGAGCTGTTCGAGAAGGAACTGCCCGAGCATGAATTCCTCGGCGAGATCGTCAAGGACAAGCTGGTCTACTACCCCACGGTGACGCGCGAGCCCTTCCGCAACCAGGGCCGCATCTCCAACCAGATCACGGCCGGCACCTTCCCGCAGAACATCGGCCTGCCCGAGCTCAATCCCGAGACCGACCGCGTCATGCTGTGCGGCAGCCCCGCCATGCTCAACGAGCTCAAGGAGCTGCTGGAGCACCGCGGCTTCAAGGAAGGCAACACCACCACGCCCGGCGACTTCGTGGTCGAGCGCGCCTTCGTCGAGAAGTAAAGCCCACGACACCCCGTGGCGGGGCGGCTGCCGATAATCGGCGCATGCCGCCCTCCCGCACCCCGCCGCCCCAGCCCGGCGACGATGACCGCAACTTCATCGTCGCCCTGGCGCGCGGCCTGGATGTCCTGTCCTGCTTTCGCTCCGGTGAAAAGCTGCTGGGCAACCAGGACATCGCCAGGCGCTGCGGACTGCCCAGGTCCACGGTCTCGCGCCTCACGCACACGCTGACCACGCTGGGCTACCTCATCCATGTGCCCGAAGAGGGCAAATACCGCTTGGGCACGGCCACGCTGGCCCTGGGCAGCGCCATGCTCTCGCGCCTGGACGTGCGCCAGATCGCGCGCCCGCTGATGCAAAAGCTGGCCGCCATCACCGATGCCGAGGTGGCCCTGGCCGCACGCGACCGGCACAACATGGTCTACATCGAGCACTGCCCCAGCGCGCGCTTCATGCACCGCGACCTGGACATGGGCTCGCGCATCCCCCTGGCCACCACGGCCGTGGGCCGCGCCTGGCTGGCCGCCAGCCCCGCGTCCGAGCGCCAGCGCGCGCTGGACTACCTGCAATCGCACGCCCCCGAGCAATGGGCCGCCGCCCAGGCCCAGCTGCCGCTGTGGCCCGAGGCCGGCAACCAGCCCCAGCCCTGGCTGTCGTGCTCGTTCGGCGACTGGCAGCCCGAGGTCAACGCCATTGCCCTGGCCTTCTCGCCGGGACGCGGCCTGCCGCTGATGGCCGTCAGCCTGGGCGGGCCTTCGCGCTTCGTCACGGCCGATGCGCTGCGCCAGGACGGCGTGCCCGCGCTGCAGCGCATGGTGCGGCGGCTGCAGCAGGACATAGACCGCGCCTGACCGCAGACCGGGCCTGACCGGCTGTCACGCAGGCGCCCGCACCGTACCCGCACAGTAGCCAAGACGACAGCGCGCACCGCCCCGGCGCCCTAGCATGGAGGGCATTGCTCAACCATCAGGAAACCAAGGCAGGAGACACCCAGCATGAGCGTGAAAGCACTGTTCGACCTCACCGGCAAGACCGCCCTCATCACCGGAGGCTCGCGCGGCCTGGGCCTGCAGATGGCCGAGGCGCTGGGCGAGATGGGCGCCCGGCTCGCCATCACGGCGCGCAAGTCCGATGAACTGGCCGAGGCCAAGGCCCACCTGCAGGGCCTGGGCTACCAGGTCGAGACCTTCACCAACGACCTGCAGAAGTTCGACACCATCCCCGCCCTGGTCGATGACGTGCTGGCGCGCTGCGGCGACATCGACATCCTCGTCAACAACGCCGGCGCCACCTGGGGCGCCAAGGCCGAGGAATACCCGGACGAGGCCTGGACCAAGGTCATGAACCTCAACGTCTCGGCGCCCTTCTTCCTCACGCGCGAAGTCGCACGCCGCGTGATGATCCCCAAGGGCCGGGGCAACGTGATCATCACGGCCTCGGTCGCGGCCTTCAAGGGCACGCCGCCCGGCATGAACACCGTGGCCTACAACACCTCCAAGGCCGCAGCCGTGCACCTGGCGCGCACCCTGGCCTCGGAATGGGGCCACTACGGCATCCGCGTCAACTCCATCTGCCCGGGCTTCTTCCCCAGCAAGCTGGCCAACGGCCTGATCGACAAGCTCGGCGACCAGCTCATCGCCCGCGCACCGCTGCGCCGCATCGGCGGCGAGGAGGACCTCAAGGGCGCCGTGGTCTACCTGGCGTCCGATGCCTCGCGACACATGACGGGGCAGGCATTGGTGCTGGATGGTGGAGCGAGCTTGCTGTAAGGCGCATCGCGCTGACCACAGAGGAGCGCCGAGGCGCTCCTTTTTGTTTCAATAAAAGCCCTTGTTGGATGATTTTCTGTGGATACGATAAATTCATGTTCACCGTCATCGAAACCCCGACATTCCAGAAGCAGGCCGCCAGCCTGTGGACGGAGACAGAGCGCCTGGACTTCATTTCCTGGATCTCTGCCAACCCTGGCTCAGGTGACGTGATACCCGGCACAGACGGCGCCCGCAAGATCCGATGGACAGTGAAAGGCCGGGGCAAACGAGCAGGCGTCAGAGTGATTTATTTCAACTTCAGCGCCGAAGAAATCGTGCTGTTGGCAACCATGTTTGCCAAGGCCGAGCAAACAAACATACTGCCCAAGGACATCCGAAGGAGTTGACCATGGTGAAGTCCCTGAAGGCCCTGCAGGCCATGGACACGGAAAAGCTGGCCCAGGCCATCGAGGCCGACGCGGGCGAGGCGGTTCCCGGCCTGCGTCAGGCGCTGCAAGAGGCCAAGGCAGGCCAGTTTGCCGCCGTGCACACGCCCGAGCAGATTGCCGCGCGCAAACGGGGCCGCCCGCAAGGCTCGGTCAAGGCAGATGCCAAGATCGCCACCAACATTCGCTTCGACCCCGACGTGCTGCAAGCGCTCAAGGCCACGGGCCAGGGCTGGCAAAGACGCGTCAACGAATTGCTGCGCGCGGACATCGAATCCGGGCGCCTCAAGCGCAGCCTCTGAGGCTGAAAAACCGTACGGCGGGAATTCAACAAGCCTGCAAGGCAAATGGCTCGATGGATTCCAGATCGTCGCCTATGGCCTCGCGCGCGATATCGGCGTCGTACTGGCTTTGCAGATTCATCCAGAACTCCACGGACGTGCCAAAAAAGCGCGCAAGGCGCAGCGCCGTATCTGCGGTGATGGATCGGCCGTTCTTGACGATGGCCGCGATGCGTGTCTGCGGGACATGGATGGCCTGGGCCAGGCGGTATTGCGTCAGGCCCATGGGCTCCAGGAATTCAGTGGCCAGGATTTCGCCTGGCGTCGACAAGGAAAGAGGTTTGTTCATGGTCTGCACTCCTGCGCTTGTTTAACGCGTTGTTCCAGCAACGTCAAACGCTCAGTCCTCCATCACAAACCATTGAAAGCACCTGAGCCCGACCCGCAGAGGGCCGGCCTCAGATGCTTTTTTCTGAAAACCGCACCGAGAGCCTACTTCGCCCCCACCGTCATCACCGCCTCGATCTTGCCGTCGCGCACGGCAGCACCGCGCTCCGTGGTCAACGTGCCGCCACGCTCATCCACGCCCTTGACGCCGCCGGGGTTCACGTCGGGGCGCAGGGATTTGTAGGCCTCGTCCAGCTTGGCGTGGATGGCCTTGGTGTCCGAGGCCGAGCCGGCCAGCTGCATGGCCTTGACGGTGGCGTGCACGGCCGTGTAGTTCCACTGCGCCTCGGAGCCGGGAATGCGGCCCGGGTAGACCTTGCCGAAGCGTTCGACGAAGGCCTTGTTCTCGGGCTTGGTGTCCTCGGAGACGGGCATGACGCCGATGGCGCCTTCCAGCGGCGCATAGCCGCCGACCACGCGGGCCATTTCGTCGAGCTTGGCCTGGTCCATGACCACGAAGCCGCCCTTGAAGCCCAGCTCGCGCGCCTGTTTGACGACCAGGGCCGTGGGCTCGGAGGCGCCGCCCACGAAGAGCACGTCGGGCTTTTCGGCCAGGGCCTTGCTCACGCCGCTGTAGAAGTCGGTGGCGCGGTTGTAGCTCATGGCGTTCTCGGCCACCACGGTGCCGCCCAGCTTTTCCCAGCCGGGCTTGAAGGCCGCGACCCAGGCCTTGGCGTAGTCATGGTCGGCGCCGACCAGGGCCACCTTCTTGCCGAAGCGTCCCATCACGTACTTGGAGAACGGGTCGATGTACGAGGTGAACTCGGGCGGGATGCGCAGCGTCAGCTTGTTGCCCCGGTTGGTGATCTGGGGCACCGAGCTGTAGGCCAGCACGATGAAGTTGCTGCGCTCGTTGGTGGTCTGCAGCGCGAAGATGCCGCCCGAGTGCGGCACCAGGATGGCCGCCGTCTTGTGCTGCTGCACCAGGCGCTGGGCGTTGATGGCGGTCTCGGACGGGTTGTACTTGTCGTCCAGCGGCACGATCTCGATCCTGACCTTCTTGCCGCCGATCTCGGGCGCTGCGGCATTGATCTCGGAGACGGCCATCTGCATGCCGTCCAGCACGTTCTTGCCGTACTGGGCCGCGCCGCCCGACAGCGGCCCGGAGTAGCCGATCTTGACCACCTCCTGCGCCAGCGCGGGGCCGGCAGCGGCCACGGCGGCGCAGGCCAGGGCCAGCGTGCCCACCCTGCGGCGGGTCAATGGTGCGAATGCTGTCATGTCTGTCTCCTTGGATAGTGAAGAACGAATCGCTGCTGACGCAACGCATAAATCCGGCGCAACCCAGACCAGGGACGCCGAGCAAGGGCCGCCCCGCAGCGAGGGCGTCGCCGGCTGCCCGTACGCCCCCCTCCCTCGCGAAGCGAGAGAGAGGGGGAAGCCGCGCAGCGGCTCAGGGGGTGCAGTTTCATGTCATGCACCGATGTAGGCTTTCCGGATGGAGTCGTCGGCCAGCAATTCGGCGGGGCTGCCCTCGCGCACGATGCGGCCGCTTTCCATCACATAGGCGCGGTGCGCGATCTTCAGCGCCGCATAGGCGTTCTGCTCGGCCAGCAGCACGGTGGTGCCGGCCGCGTTGATGCGCTGTATGGCCTCGAACATCTGCTTGATGACCAGGGGCGCCAGGCCCAGCGAGGGCTCGTCCAGCAGCAGGGCCTGGGGCCGGCCCATCATGGCGCGGCCGATGGCCACCATCTGCTGCTGGCCGCCCGACAGCGAGCCGGCCGGGTCGTGCTGCTTCTCGCGCAGGATGGGAAACAGCTCCATCACCTCCTGCAGCGTCTTCTGGCTGGGGCCGGGGTCGCGGCGGTGCACGTAGGCGCCCAGCTGCAGGTTGCGCAGCACCGACATCTGGGGGAACAGCTTGCGCCCCTCGGGGCACTGCACCACGCCGGACTGCACGATGGCCGAGGGCTTGCGCCCCGCCAGTTCCTGCCCGTTCCAGACGATGGAGCCGCCCGCAGCCTTGTGGATGCCGCTGGCCGTGAGGAACAGCGAACTCTTGCCCGCGCCGTTGGCGCCCAGCAGCACCACCAGCTCGCCCCGGTCGGCATGCAGGCTGACACCGTCCAACGCCAGGAAGCTGCCGTAGCGCAGCGACACGTTCTCAAACTTCAGCATGCTCGCTCCCCAGGTAGGCATCGATGACGGCGGGGTTGCGGCGTATTTCCTCGGGCGTGCCCTCGGCGATCTTCTCGCCGTAGCTGAGCACCAGGATCTTGTCGGCCAAGCTCATGATCATGCCCATCTTGTGCTCGATCAGCGCCACCGTGATGCCGTGGCGCACCAGCTTGCGGATCAGCTCGGCCAGGCCCTCGGTCTCCTCGGGGTTGACGCCGCCGGCAGGCTCGTCGAGCAGCATGAGCCTGGGGTCGGTGGCCAGGGCCAGCGCGAAGGCCACGCGCTTGCGCTCCTCCTGCGTGATGTCGCCCGCAATGCGGCCGGCCACATGCGACAGGCCCACGAAGTCCAGCGCGTCGCGTGCCTTTTCGCGGCACACGCGCTCTTCCTCGCGCAGGCGGCTGGAGCCGCGCAGCACGTCCCATAGCCCTGAGCGCGTGCGTAGCCGGTGGCCCACGATGAGGTTGTCCAGCACCGTGGCGCGGTCGAACAGCGCCGTGGTCTGGAAGGTGCGCGCCACGCCCAGTTTCGCCACCTGGTCGGTGCGCAGCGAGGTCACGTCCTGGCCGTTGAAGGTGATGGTGCCCGAGGTGGGCTTGTGCACGCAGCTGATCAGGTTGAAGAACGTGGTCTTGCCCGCGCCGTTGGGGCCGATGATGGCGTTGATGCGGCCTTCCTCGATCACGGTGCTGACATCGTTGACGGCGGCCAGCCCGCCGAAGGTCTTGGTCAGGTGGTCAATCTTGAGCATGCGGCTTGCCCTCCTTGGCATTGCGGCGCGCGCGCCAGGCGGTGAAGCTGCCCACTACGCCGTAGGGCATGAAGATCACCAGCATCACGAGAATGGGGCCGAAGACGATGAAGCGGTACTCCTGCAGGAACTGCAGGTACTGCGTGATCCAGGGCATGCCGATGGCGCCCAGCAGCGGCCCCAGCACCGTGCCCATGCCGCCGACCATGGCGAAGATCATCATGTCGAAGGTGTGGTGCACGCCCGCCATGTCGGGCCCGATGAAACGCACGAAGCCCGCATACAGGCCGCCCGCCACCCCCGCGTAGACCACGCTCAGCATGAAGGCCAGCACCTTGTTGCGCATGAGGTTGATGCCCAGCGCCTCGGCCAGCTCGTCGCTGTTGCGGATGGCCATGAAGGTGCGGCCCAGCAGGGACTTGACGATGCGCCGCATCACCCAGACCGAGGCCACGAGGAAGGCCAGCACCAGGTAGTACAGCGCCAGCGGCGACTCGAAGCTCAGCGAGCCCAGGGCCTCGGGCGCGGGGATGCCCATGATGCCCACCGTGCCGTGGGTCAGGCCCTCCCACTTCTCGATCACCAGGAACATGATGTAGCCCACGCACAGCGTGAAGATCGAGAAGTAGTGCCCCTTCAGGCGCAGCGAGACGATGCCGATCAGGTAGCCCAGCACCGCGCACACCACGCCCGACATCACCAGCCCGCCCCAGAACGGCCAGCCATGGTCCACCGTGAGGATGCCCACGGTATAGGCGCCCGCGGCCATGAAGCCCGCATGCGCCAGATTGAGCTGGCCCGTGTAGCCCGTGATCAGGTTCAGGCCCAGCGTGGCGATGGCGAAGATGTAGGCCGTGCTCATCACCGTGAGGTGGTAGTCGTTGCCCGCCAGCCAGGGGAAGGCGATGCCGGCGGCCAGCAGCAGGCCCCAGGCGATGCGGGAGTCGATGAATCCGTTCATTCAATGGCTCCTCTTCGCAAAGAGGCCCTGCGGGCGCAGCGACAGGATGACCACCAGCAGCACGAAGGCGATGATGTCCTTGTAGTCGGTGGAGATGTAGTAGGCGCCGAAGCTCTCGGCGAAGCCGATGATCAGCCCGCCCAGTACGGCGCCCGGAATGCTGCCCATGCCGCCCAGGATGATGATCACGAAAGCCTTGGTGATGACCAGGTGGCCCATGGCCGGATAGACCAGGTTGATGGGCGCGTACAGCGTGGCCGCCACGGCCGCGAGCACGCCCGAGATGGCAAAGGTCAGCATGGACACGCGGTTGGCGTCGATGCCCACCATGGACGCGCCTTCGCGGTTCTGCGCCATGGCGATGATGGTCGCGCCCGTGATGGTGCGCGTCAGGAACAGGTGCAGGGCCACCATCAGCGCAAAGGCCGCGACTATGATCAGCAGGCGCTGCGCGGGCGCCGTGATGCCGCCCATCTCCACGATGGAGGTGTAGGGCGTGGGCATGCGCTGGAAGTCCGCGCCCCACAGCGCCTGGGCGCCCGCCTCCAGGAACAGCAGCAGCCCGATGGAGGCGATCTTGGGATGCAGGGGCGAGGCCTTGCGCAGCGGGTGGAAGATCAGCCGCTCGCTGACGATGCCCAGCACCGCCACCGCGATGGCCGCGGTCAGCATGGCCGCCCAGTAGCCCCAGCTCCAGGCCACCATGGCCTGGAAGGCCACGAAGGCGCCGATCATGTAGAAGCCGCCGTGCGCGAAATTGGGCACGTGCAGGATGCCGTAGACCAGGGTCAGGCCCAGGGCCACCAGGCCGTAGATGCCGCCCAGGGTCAGTCCGTTGAGCACTTGCTGCAGAAAAACGTCCATTCAACGCCTCCTGCGGAAAGGCGCGGCCCGGTGCCCGGCCAGGGTCTGTGCTTGCATTGTCTTGTCTCCTTTGCATGGCCGGCCGGCGCGGCGCGACAACGCATGCGGCAGACAGGCAAGGCCAGCTTAGGAGGGGGGCGGCGCCACGATCAACCCGAAGATTCCGCACAGCGGAATTCACCTGGGAAACCCCGAGACCCTCGGGCCCGCGCCAGTAACCTAGATGACAGCCGCGCTCAGATGGACAGGGCCGGCAAGTTGGCGGGCAGCCCCTGCATGGAGCGCTGCGTGTGCTCGGCCACGAAGTCCAGGAAGCTGCGCACGCGCGCCGGCATGAACTTGCGCGTGGGCAGGGTGGCGTAGAGCGTGAAGCGGCCCGTGGTCCATTCGGGCAGCACATGGCGCAGCCGGCCCGAGCGCAGGTGGCGCGCAATCAGGTCCAGCGGCTGGGTGCTGATGCCCGCGCCGTCCAGCGTGGCACGCAGCAGCGTGCCCGTGTGGTTGGCCACCAGCACGGGCTGCACGGCCACCTCGGCCTCGCCCGCGTTGCCGTCCAGCCGGCGCAGGCGCAGCACGTCGGAGCGGCCCTGGACGCGGCGGCGCAGCAGGCACTGGTGGCCCGCCAGATCCTCGGGCACGGCGGGCACGCCATGGGCGTCCAGGTACTCGGGCGAGGCGCAGGCCAGGCCGCAGGTGGTGACGATGGGCCGGGCCACCACGTTGCCGTCGTAGCCCTCCTCGGCATTGACGAAGGTGATGTCGTACTCGCCCACGGCGGCCTCGCTGGCCGACTCCACGAAGACCTCGATGCAGATGCGCGGGTGCAGGCGGTGGAAGTCCGCCACCAGCGGCGCCAGCACATGCTCGGCAAATACGGGCGGCGTGAGCACGCGCACGGCGCCCGACAGCTCCAGCGTGTGCGCCTGCGCCAGGCTGAAGGCATCCTCCACATCGGCCAGGATGCCCCGCACCCGCTCCAGATAGGCCTCGCCGGCCTCGGTCAGCGACACGCTGCGCGTGGTGCGCTGCAGCAGCCGCGTGCCCAGGTGCTGCTCCAGGTCGGCCACCAGGCGCGTGACCGTGGGCACGGACATGTCCAGGCGCCGCGCCGCCGCCGAAAACCCGGCCTCGTCGGCCACGGTCTGAAACACCCGCATGGTCTGCAATCGGTCCATGTTGTCCTTGGCCCCGGGCCTCGGTGCCCGGGGACTTTCGCTGCATTGTCCACTCCCAAACGCCCTGCGCCGCGGCTTTGCGGGCCGCGGCGCAGGGCGTTCATCTTCGTCGAAATGCAGCCGTTCAGCCCTTGCCGTCCGCAGTGTCCCTGGTCTGCGCTTGACTGGCGGGCGCCGCCCAGCGGATGGGGTGGGTGAAGCGCACCTTGGCATCGCTGAAGGCCTTGGCCGTGGCGGCCGACAGCAGCAGGATGGCCGACGAGAAATAGATCCACATCAACAGCACCACCAGCGAGCCCGCCGCACCATAGGCCGAGACCACGGCCGCCGTGGACAGATACCAGGCGAGGGCCTGCTTGCCCAGCGTGAACAGCAGGGCGCCGACGATGGCGCCGAAGATGAGATAGCGAAGGCGGGGCTTGGGGCCGCCGCCGATGCGCATCAGCCCCACGAAGAGCAGCACGGCAATGCCGAAGGACACGCATTCGTTGATCAGGCTGATCAGCGGCCCCAGCGGCTGCATCTGCAGCTTGGTGCCCGCCCAATTGGTGATCAGCTGGATGGCCGTGGACAGGGCCATGGACACCAGCAGCAGGAAGCCCAGCGCCAGCACATAGGTCAGGCCGCGCAGCCGCAGCGCGGCCATGCGCCACCATACGGCCTTGGGCGGCGGCGGCTCGCCGTTCGAGGTCCAGAGCTTTTCCAGCGCGGACTGCAGTTCCACGAAGACACCCGTGGCGCCCGACATCAGCAGGATGAAACCGAACAGAGAGGCCAGCCGGCCCTCGTCGGGCCGCTGGGCGCTTTCCAGCGCGCCGCGCACCACCTGGGCGCCGCGCTCGCCGATCACGTCCTGCACCTGGTCGATCAACTGGTGCTCCACATAGCTGCGGTCCACCCACCAGCCCAGCAGGCCGACCAGCAGCAGCAGCAGCGGCGCCAGGCTCAGGATGCCGTAGAAGGACATGGCGGCGCTCATGCGCAGGCCATCGGCGTCCAGCCACAGCTGCACGGCATTCCACATGGCGCGCAGCGGGTTCAGCTCCAGCAGCCGGTGCAGGCGTGCGGACCAGGACGAGGCGGGGGGAGTTTCCGGGGTATCTGAGGGCATGGCCCCCATTGTGCGCAGCAGCGCACCGGCGCCCTGTCAGCCTGTGCCGACAGGGGCCTGCGCACGCGGCTCAGGTCACGGGCGCTGGATTGAACAGCACCAGGGCGTTGTGCAGCTTCCAATGCTCGGCCCAGGTCTTCTTGCGGCCGCTGGCCACGTCCAGCATCAGGCGGAACATCTCCCAGCCCACGTCCTCGATGCTGGCCTGGCCCTCGGCGATGCGGCCCGCGTTCACGTCCATCAGGTCATGCCAGCGCCGCGCCAGGTCGCTGCGCGTGGCCACCTTGATCACGGGCACCTGGGCCAGGCCGTAGGGCGTGCCCCGGCCCGTGGTGAACACATGCAGGTTCATGCCGGCGGCCAGTTGCAGCGTGCCGCAGATGAAGTCGCTGGCTGGCGTGGCCGCATAGACCAGGCCGCTCTGGATGCCCCGGTCAGCCAGCCGCTGGCCCGGCGACAGCACGCCGGTGATGGGGGCCGTGCCGCTCTTGATGATGGAGCCCATGGCCTTCTCGACGATGTTGGACAGGCCGCCCTTCTTGTTGCCCGGCGTGGTGTTGGCGCTGCGGTCCACGCGGCCCTTGTCCAGGTAGGCGTCGTACCAGGCCATCTCCTCGATCATGGCTTCGGCCACCTCGGGGCTGGAGGCGCGCGAGGTGAGCTGGTCGATGCCGTCGCGCACCTCCGTCACCTCGCTGAACATCACGGTGGCGCCTGCGCGCACCAGCAAATCGGTGCAAAAGCCCACGGCCGGATTGGCCGTGACGCCGCTGAACGCATCGCTGCCGCCGCACTGCACGCCCACCACCAGGGCGCTGGCCGGCACGGTCTCGCGCCGGCGCGCGTTCAACCGCTCCAGATGCACCCTGGCGCTGCCCATGATGGAGTCCACCATGGACATGAAGCCCACATGCGCCTCGTCCTGCAGGCAGACCACGTCCAGCGCGGGCTCGCGCTCATCGACGATGGGAAACGAGCCCGGCGGCAGCAGCCGCTCGGGCTGCAGCTTCTCGCAGCCCAGGCTCACCACCATCACCTCGCCGCCAAAATTCGGGTTGTGGCTGATGTTGCGCAGCGTGCGCTGCGGAATCTCGGCGCCCACGGCATCGATGGCCACGCCGCAGCCGTAGCTGTGCTCCAGGCCCACCACATCGTCCACGTTCGGATAGCGCGGCAGCAGCTCGGCCTTGATGCGGCCCACCGCAAAATCCAGCACTCCGGCCACGCACTGCACCGTGGTGGTGATGGCCAGGATATTGCGCGTGCCCACCGTGCCATCGGCATTGCGGTAGCCCTCGAAGGTGTAGCCCGTCAGCGGCGGCAGCTCGGGCGGCTGCACCGTGGCGATCGGCAACCCCTCAAGAGACAGCGCCCCCGGCATGCGCAGCAGCCGCTCATGCACCCAGCTGCCCGCGGCAATCGCCTGCAGCGCATAGCCGATCACCACGTTGTAGCGGCGCACCTCGCCGCCCTCGGCAATGTCCACCAGCGCCACCTTGTGCGCCTGCGGCACCCTGTCGACCAGCACCAGTCCCCCGGGCATCACCGTGCCCGCAGGCAACCCCCCGTCATTGGCCACGATGGCCACGTTGTCGGCCGGATGCATGCGGATGGAAAGAGGAAGTGGGGTACTCATGGCAATGTCTCAATTTTCTAAAGGGCTGGCACTACAGCAGTAAAGCAGCTGGCACAGCCTGCGCAACCGGCGCGGCCCAAGGCGAGGGACACCAAGCAAGGGCCGCCCCGCCGCGAGGGTGTCGTCCCCCTCCCCCGCGAAGCGAGTAGAGAGGGGGAAGCGGCGCAAGCCGCTCAGGGGGTGCTTTATTTACTCTGCTTTTATTCCAGCAGCCTTGATCACCTTCCCCCACTTGACCACCTCGGCCTTCTGGTACTCGCCCAGCTCGGCCGGCGACATCTGCGAGGGCAGCATGCCGAAGTTCTTCAGGCGCGCCTGCACCTCGGGCGTGGCGACGATCTTCATGATCTCCGCATGCAGCCGGTCCACGATGGGCTTGGGCGTGCCTGCGGGCGCGAACACGGCCTGCCACGATCCCATGTCGAAGCCCTTCTCGCCCGCCTCGGCGATGGTGGGCACATCGGGCAGCGATTCCAGGCGCCTGGAGCTGGTCACGGCAATGGGGCGCAGCTTGCCGGCCTGCACATGGGGGCCGACGACCAGGGCGGTGTCGAACATCATGCCCACCTGCCCGCCGATCACGTCCTGCACGGCCGGGCCGCTGCCCTTGTAGGGCACGTGGGTGAACTTCACGCCGGTCTGGTAGCCCAGCAGCTCCAGCGCCATGTGGTTGGAAGTGCCGCTGCCCGGCGAGGCCGAGGTCAGTCCGCCCGCCGCTGCCTTGGCCTTGCTGGCGGCCAGCACGTCGGCCAGCGTCTTGTAGGGGCTGGAGGCCGGCACCACCAGCACCAGCGGGCCCGAGCCCAGCATGGCCACCGGCGTGAAGGACTTGACCGGGTCGTAGTCCAGCCTGGCGTACAGGCTCACATTGATGGCGTGCGAGCTGATGGTGCCGCCCAGGATGGTGTAGCCATCGGCCGGTGCGCGCGCCGCAATGGCCGAGCCCACGCTGCCGCCCGCGCCGCCCTTGTTCTCGATCACCACGGGCGTGCCCAGGGCCTTGCTCAGCGGCTGGGCGATCACGCGCGCCAGCGTGTCGGTATTGCCGCCGGGCGGGAAGGGCACCAGGTAGGTGATGGGCTTGCCCGTGGGCCAGTTGCCCTGCGCGGCGGCGGGCACGGCGGCCAGGGCCGTGCCCAGCAGCAGGGCGCTGGCGAGGGAATGCTGGATGAGTGTGCGGCGTTGCATGGTGCTTGTCTCCGGGAAGGGCTTGTCGTTGGAAGTTTGTCGTCGCAATGGTGTGAAAGCGGGTTCAGAAGCGCGGCTGGTGGCCGGTGAAAGCGGGGTCGTACTTGCGCATCTGCCCCAGGTCGTCGCGGTTGCGGATGCCGCAGCGCAGGTAGTTGTCGTGCAGGCGGGCCAGGGCCTCGCGGTCCAGCGTCACGCCCAGGCCGGGCGCCGTGGGCACGCGCAGGCTGCCCTGCTCGAACTGCAGCCGGCCGCCTTCGACCACTTCCTCGTCCTGCCAGGGGTAGTGCGTGTCGCAGGCATAGGTCAGCAGGGGCACGCTGGCGCACAGGTGCGTCATGGCCACCAGGCTCACGCCCAGGTGCGAGTTGCTGTGCATGGACAGGCCCAGGTCGAAGGTGCGGCACAGCGTGGACAGGCGCTGCGTGGCGCGCAGCCCGCCCCAGTAGTGGTGGTCGCTGAGCACGATCTTCACGGGGCAGCCCATGTCGGCGTTGCGGCGGAACTCGGCAAAGTCCGTGACCACCATGTTGGTGGCCAGGGGCACATCGCACTCGCGTGCCACGGCCGCCATGCCGTCCAGGCCGGGAGCAGGGTCCTCGTAGTACTCGAGCACGCCCTGCAGCTGCTGCACGATCTTCAGGCTGGTCTCCACCGTCCAGTTGCCATTGGGATCGATGCGCAGCGGCGTGCCAGGAAAGGCCTCGGCCAGCGCCAGGATGCCGGCCGCCTCCTGCTCGGGCGGCAGCGCGCCGGCCTTGAGCTTGATGCTCTGGAAGCCGTACTGCGCAATCATGCGCCGCGCCTGCTCCACCAGTTGCTGCGGCGCCAGGGCCTCGCCCCAGGCGTCGGGCCCGGAAGATCCATAGGGCCTGTCGATGTGCTCGGCGTACTTGTAGAACAGGTAAGCCGAGAACGGCACGCGATCGCGCGCCGCGCCGCCCAGCAGGTCCACGATGGGCGCCTGCGCCATCTGGCCCTGCAGGTCCAGCATGGCGACCTCGAAGGCGCTGACCACCTTGGCCACGGTCTTGGAGACATGGGTGCCCGGTGCCAGCGACACCTGCTGGCCCAGGAACTCGGAAGCCGTCAGCGCAGGCGGCGCCACCAGGGCCGCCACGCGGACCTCCATCTCGTTGAGCGCCCAGGGCGACAACCCCACCAGAGCGGGCGCGGCCTTGGCCAGCGCATCGAGCATGGGCTGGTCGCCATAGCTTTCGTTGATGCCGACCAGGCCCGAGGCCGTCTCGATCTCGATGATGGAACGCAGCGCCCAGGGCTCGTGGATGCCGGCCGCATTGAGCAGCGGCGGATCGCGGAAGGCAATGGGCGTGATGCGTATGTGGCGGATCGCGTGGGTGGTGCTCATCAGGAATGCGGGTTCAGGAGAATCAGAAAAAACGCGATGGCGCGGACGTCTTGTGATACGTTGTCGTACAACTTGGAGCGATTATGATCAGCACCATGGAAAGTTCGGCAAAGGGATTTCCCGCATCACCCCCAACGATCGAGCTTCCCCTGCGAGGAAAGTCCGGTCGCAGCGGCCGCAATCTGGCCGCCCTGCTGTTCGACGAGTTCGCGAGCAAGATCCGCAACGGCCTGCTGGCCGAAGGCGAGAAGCTGCCCACGGAGTCGTCGCTGGTGCAGACCTACGAAGTCAGCCGCACCGTGGTGCGCGAGGCGCTGTCGCGCCTGCAGGCCTCGGGCCTGGTGGAGACGCGCCACGGCATAGGCACCTTCGTGCGTGCCGCCCAGCCTGCGTCCACGCTGATGCTCAATGCCGACGAACTGACGGCCGCCGTGGACGTGATGGCCGTGCTGGAACTGCGCATCAGCCTGGAGACCGAAAGCGCCGGCCTGGCCGCGCTGCGCCGCAGCCCCGAGCAGCTCGAAGGCATACGCAGGGCGCTGCAGGCCTTCGAGGTCGCCTTCGCGCGCGGCGAGGACACGGTGGCCCATGACCTGGCCTTCCACACCCAGATCGCCGAGGCCACGGGCAACCGCTACTTCGGCGACATCCTGCGGCACTTCGGCGCCCAGTTGATTCCGCGCACGCGCATCGCCTCCATCCACCAGCCCCAGCGCGATCCCGACTACCTGCGCCGCGTCAACCGCGAGCACGAGGAAATCCTCGCCGCCATCGAGCGCCAGGATGCCGACTCGGCCCGTGCCGCCATGCGCATCCACCTGACCAACAGCCGCGAGCGCCTGCGCCTGGCGCAAAAGACCAGCGCGTCCTGAGCCCGCCATCGGCCCTGAGGGGCCGATGGAGCGCCCGGCTCAGGAATTCAGACAACCAAGGGAAAACCCTTTATCAGCATCTGCCAGTCTCGGATAAAAATCGACCTCAGTTGTACGACAACTGACAACATAAAACCCGGAGACAAGAGCATGACCCTGAGCCGAAAGCAGTTCCTGCGCGCCGCTGGCGCCACCGCCCTCGCGGCCACCGGCGCCGGTGCGCTGGCCCAGAGCAGCTGGCCCACGCGCCCGCTACGCCTGGTGGTGCCCTACCCGCCCGGTGGCAGCTCGGACATCATTGCGCGCGCCATCGGCCCGCTGCTGTCGGCAGAACTCAAGCAGCCCGTGGTCATCGAGAACAAGCCCGGCGCCAACGGCAACCTGGGCGCCGACATGGTGGCCAAGGCCCAGCCCGACGGCCACACGCTGATGCTGTGCGACCTGGGCGCGCTGGCCATCTCGCCCTCGCTCTACACCAAGCTGTCCTTCGACCTGTCCCGGGACCTGCGCGGCACGGCCATGCTGGCCTACTCACCCCACCTGCTGGTGGTCCACCCCTCGGTGCCGGCCAACAACCTGCAGGAGCTGATCGCCCTGTCCAGGAAGGAAGACCTGAGCTTTGCCGTCACCGCCACGGGCAGCGCACCGCACCTGGCCGGCGTGGAACTGGCACGCGCCACGGGTGCTCGCTGGGAATACGTGCCCTACAAGGGCGGCGTGCAGTCCATCCAGGACACCGTGGCCGGCCAGACCCAGGTGCTGATGAACGGCATGCTGGCCACCTACCCCCATGTGCAAAGCGGCAAGCTCAAGCTGCTGGGCCTGTCCAAGGGCACGCGCATGCCGCTGGCCGCCAACGTGCCCACCATCGCCGAGCAGGGCGTGCCCGGCTTCGAGACCGGCACCTGGCAAGGCGTGGTCGTTCCGGCCAAGACGCCCGAGGCCGTGGTCCAGCGCCTGCATGAGGCCCTGATCACCGCCATCCGCTCGCCCGAGGTGCGCGCCCGCCTCACGGGCCAGGGCGCCGAGGTCGTGACCATGAACCCCGCCGAGACCGCACGCTTCCTGACCACCGAGCGCCAGCGCTGGCAGAAAGTGGTTCAAACAGCCGGTTTGAAGCTCGACTGATTCCACCCTTTTTCCTTTCTTCCCCACCCTGATTCCCGAGAGCACCATGACCCCCCAAGACCTCAAAGACGTGATGAGTTCCGGCCTGCTGTCCTTCCCCGTGACGGACTTCGACAGCAACGGCAACTTCAATGCCAAGGGCTATGCGGCCCGCCTCGAATGGCTGGCTCCCTACGGCGCCAGCGCGCTGTTCGCGGCCGGCGGCACGGGCGAGTACTTCTCGCTGTACGGCGAGGAATACGGCCAGATCATCCAAACCGCCGTGGACACCTGCCGCGGCAAGGTGCCCATCATCGCGGGCGCCGGTGGTCCCACGCGCACCGCGATCGCCCACGCCCAGGAGGCCGAGCGCCTGGGCGCCCACGGCGTCCTGCTGCTGCCCCATTACCTGACCGAGGCCGGCCAGGAAGGCCTGATCGCCCATGTGGAGCAGGTCTGCAAGAGCGTGAAGTTCGGCGTCATCGTCTACAACCGCGACCGCACCCGCTTCACGCCCGAATCGCTGGCCATCCTGGCCGAGCGCTGCCCCAACCTGGTGGGCTTCAAGGACGGCATGGGCAACATCGAGACCATGTCCTCCATCTTCATGAAGATGGGCGACCGCTTCGCCTACCTGGGCGGCCTGCCCACGGCCGAGGTCTATGCGGCCGCCTACAAGGCCCTGGGCACGCCCGTGTACTCCTCGGCCGTCTTCAACTTCATCCCCAGGACGGCGATGGCGTTCTACGAAGCCGTGCGCACCGACGACATGGCCACGCAGCACAAGCTGCTCAAGGAATTCTTCATGCCCTACCTGAAGATCCGCAACCGCGTCGAAGGCTACGGCGTGAGCATCATCAAGGCCGGCGCCAAGCTGGTCGGCCACGACGCAGGCCCCGTGCGCGCGCCGCTGACGGACCTCAAGCCCTCCGAGCTGGAAGAGCTCAAGGCCCTGATCGACAAGCTCGGCCCGCAATAAGCCACAAGACCGGACGCAGGGGCCAGTCCGGCCCTTGCGCCCCCCAGGAGACAAGAACATGAAGAAGATTCTGATCACGCTGGGTGCCGCACTGGCCCTCGCGGCGCAGGCGGCCGGCAGCTTTCCCGAGAAGGCCGTCAACATCATCGTGCCCTTCCCGGCCGGCGGCTCCACCGACACCGTGGCGCGCGCCATGGCCCTGAGCATGGGCGAGCAGCTGGGCAAGCCCTTCGTCGTGGAAAACCGCCCCGGCGCCACGGGCACCATCGGCGCAGGCGCCGTCAAGCGCGCGGCCGCCGATGGCTACACGCTGCTGGTGGCCTCGCTGGGCCCCTTCGTGGTCACGCCGCACCTGGTCAAGAACGTGCCCTATGACGCAGGCAAGGACTTCGACTACATCACCATCCCCGTGCAGGCGCCCAACGTGCTCGTGGCCAGCCCCGCGCAGAAGGCCCGCACCGTGGCCGAGGTCATCGCCGCGCTCAAGGCCAACCCCGGCAAGATCAGTTTCGCGAGTTCGGGCAACGGCTCCTCGGACCATCTGTCGGCCGAGCTGTTCTGGCAGCAAAGCGGTACCGAAGGCATGCACGTGCCCTACAAGGGCGGCGCCCCGGCCATCACCGACCTGATCAGCGGCCAGGTGGACTTCTCGTTCCAGAACGTCAACGCCGTGCTGCCCCATCTGCGCAGCGGCAAGCTGCATGCGATCGCCGTGACCGGCAGCCAGCGCTCGCCCGTGCTGCCCGATGTGCCCACGCTGGCCGAGGCCGGCGTCAAGGGTGCCGAGGTCTACTCCTGGCAAGGCCTGGCCGCCCCCAAGGGGCTGCCCGCCGATGTGAAGGCCAGGCTGGCCAAGGCCGCCATTGCCTCCGTGCAGCAGCCCGACATCCGCAAGCGCTTCGTGGAGCAGGGCCTGGAGATCGTGGGCAACACGCCCGAGGAATTCACGCGCTACCAGGCCCAGGAATCGGAGCGCTGGAAGCAGCTCATCCAGGCAAGAAAGATCACCGCTGATTGAAATGAGGCACCCCCTGAGTCGCTTCGCGCCTTCCCCCGTGTGCACGGCGCCCTCTCTCGCTTCGCGGGAGGGGAACGACACCCTCGGTGCGGGGCGGCCCTTCCTCGGTGTCTCTGATCTTTGGTCGCGCCAGTTTTGAACAGATTTTTCTACATTGAGCACAGGGGATAGCTGAGATAAATCCGGGTTGGCCTCTGGTCATCTCCGCAGGCCTGCCACCACGCAGGCCCTTTTCACCGGGGCTTCCAGCCCCTGCAAGTTCCAAGGATTCCAAGGCATGGCGACCTCCCGTCCACGCGTTCTCCAGCTCGGCAAGATGCCGCTGCCCCAGCTCGATGCCGAACTGGCCCAGGCCTATGAAGTGACGCTGCTGTCCGAGCAGCCCGACCGCGAGCGCTTCCTCGCCGAGCACGGCGCGCAGTTCGAATACCTGGTCACCTCGGCCGCCATGGGCGTGCCCGCGAGCGTGGTGCAGGCCCTGCCCAGGCTGCGCTTCGTGAGCAGCTTCGGCGTGGGCTTCGACGCGCTGGACCGCGAGTCCCTGCTGCGCCAGGGCGCGCGCGTGGGCTACACGCCCGGTGTGCTGGACGACTGCGTGGCCGACATGGCCTTCGCCCTGCTGCTGGACGCCGCGCGTGGCCTGAGCGAATCCGACCGCTTCGTGCGCCGGGGCGACTGGAGCCGTGGCCGCTTCGGCATCCGCACGCGTGCCAGCGGCAAGCGCCTGGGCATCTTCGGCATGGGTCGCATCGGCTCCACCGTGGCGCGCCGCGCGGCCGGCTTCGACATGGAGGTGGCCTATCACAACCGCCGCCCGGTCGAGGGCTCGCCCCACCTCTACCAGCCCTCGCTGCTGGAGCTGGCGCGCTGGGCCGACTTCCTCGTCATCACGGCCGCAGGCGGCGACGGCACGCAGCACCTGGTCAACGCCGAGGTGCTGGACGCGCTGGGCCCGCAGGGCTTTCTGATCAACGTGGCTCGCGGCAGCGTGGTCGACGAGGCCGCCCTGGTCCGGGCCCTGCAGCAGGGCCGCATCGCGGGCGCGGGCCTGGATGTGTTCGAGGACGAGCCCCGCCCCCATGCCGAGCTGCTGTCGCTGGACAACGTGGTGCTTGCGCCCCACATCGCCAGCGGCACGCATGAAACCCGCCGCGCCATGGCCGACCTCGTGCTGCGCAACCTGGCGCAGTTCATCGCCACGGGCCGGCCCGAGGCCGAGGTGCCGTGGTCCGCCGCGCAGCAGGCGGCCACGGCCCAAGCCTGCGCCGCATAGCCTTTTTCCCAGAGACCGATCCCAACGATCCAAGAGCACGCCAATGTCCTCCACCCCGACCATCACCGAGATCGAAGTCATTCCCGTCGCCGGCCGCGACGGCATGCTCATGAACCTCAGCGGCGCGCATGCGCCCTACTTCACGCGCAACATCGTGCTCATCCACGACAGCGCGGGCCATACCGGTGTGGGCGAGGTGCCTGGCGGCGAAGGCATACGCCAGGCGCTGGAGGACAGCAGGCCCCTGCTCATCGGCCAGTCCGTGGGCAACCACCTCAAGCTGCTGCAGAACCTGCAGCAGGCCCTGGCCGGCCGCGACACGGGCGGGCGCGGCCTGCAGACCTTCGATCTGCGCATTGCCGTGCATGCCGTCACCGCCGTGGAATCGGCGCTGCTGGACCTGCTGGGCCAGCACCTGGGCGTGCCCGTGGCGGCCCTGCTGGGCGAAGGACAGCAGCGCGACCGCGTGGAGATGCTGGGCTACCTGTTCTTCACCGGCCCCACCGACAGGACCGACCTGCCCTACGTCCGGCCCGGCGAGGACAAGAGCGGCACCGACGACTGGACGCAGGTGCGCCACATGACCGCCATGGAGCCGGCCGCCATCGTGCGCCAGGCCGAGGCGGCGCACGCGCGCTACGGCTTCAACGACTTCAAGCTCAAGGGCGGCGTGCTGGCCGGCGAGCAGGAGGTGGAGGCCGTCACCGCGCTGGCCAGGCGCTTCCCGCAGGCGCGCGTCACGCTGGACCCCAACGGCGGCTGGCTGCTCAAGGACGCCATCCGCCTCATGCGCGACATGCACGGCGTGCTCGCCTATGCCGAAGACCCCTGCGGCGCCGAGAACGGCTTCTCGGGCCGCGAAGTCATGGCCGAATTCCGCCGCGCCACCGGCCTGCCCACGGCCACCAACATGATCGCCACCGACTGGCGCCAGATGGTGCATGCGCTGTCGCTGCAGTCCGTGGACATCCCGCTGGCCGACCCGCATTTCTGGACCATGGCCGGCTCCGTGCGCGTGGGCCAGACCTGCCGCGACTGGGGCCTGACCTGGGGCTCGCACTCCAACAACCACTTCGACATCTCGCTGGCCATGTTCACCCACGTGGCCGCCGCCGTGCCCGGCAAGGTCACGGCCATCGACACGCACTGGATCTGGCAGGACGGCCAGTACCTCACCCGGAACCCGCTGCAGATCAAGGGCGGCTTCGTCGAGGTGCCCAAGACCCCGGGCCTGGGCGTCACCGTGGACCGCGCCGCGCTGCAGCGCGCCAACGCCCTGTACCTGGAGCACGGCCTGGGAGCGCGCAATGACGCCATGGCCATGCAGTACCTGATTCCCGGCTGGACCTTCGACAACAAGCGCCCCTGCATGGTCAGGTAAAGCTCCCCCTGAGCGGCTGCGCCGCTTCCCCCATAGGGGGACGGCGCCCTCGCCGCGAGGCGGCTCTTGCTCGGCGCCCCTGAGCAGGGCTGCGCCGGTTTCAAACGTCCACCCCCTGAGCGACTTCTCTCGGATTTCCTCTTCTCTTTCGGAGCACCTCATGTCCCGCTACGACAACCTCATCAACGGCCAATGGAAGGCTGCCGACAGCTACAGCGCCAACACCAACCCCAGCGACCTGTCCGATGTGATCGGCGAGTACGCCCAGGGCAATGCCGCCGATGTGGAAGCCGCCATCGCCGCAGCCGCCGCGGCCTTTGCCGCCTGGAGCACCTCGGGCATCCAGGCCCGCCACGACGCCCTGGACAGGATCGGCAACGAAATCCTGGCCCGCAAGGAAGAGCTGGGCGACCTGCTGGCGCGCGAGGAAGGCAAGACCCGCCCCGAAGCCATTGGCGAAGTCGGCCGCGCAGGCCAGATCTTCAAGTTCTTCGCGGGTGAATGCCTGCGCCTGGCCGGCGAGACCCTGCCCTCCGTGCGCCCCGGCATCGGCGTGGAAATCACGCGCGAGCCCGTCGGCGTGGTGGGCCTGATCACGCCGTGGAACTTCCCCATCGCCATTCCCGCCTGGAAGATCGCCCCGGCCCTGGCCTTCGGCAACTGCGTGGTCCTGAAACCCGCCGACCTCGTGCCCGGCAGCGCCTGGGCGCTGGCCGACATCATCCACCGCTCGGGCATTCCGGCCGGCGTCTTCAACCTCGTCATGGGCCCAGGCCGCGTCATCGGTGATGCCCTGGTGCGCCACAGCGACGTGGCCGCCATCAGTTTCACCGGCTCCGTCGGCGTGGGCCGCGGCATTGCCCGCGCCTGCGTGGAAAGCGGCAAGAAGGTGCAGCTGGAGATGGGCGGCAAGAACCCGCAGATCGTGCTAGACGACGCCGACCTCGCCCAGGCCGTGGAGCTGTCCGCGCAAAGCGGCTTCTACTCCACGGGCCAGCGCTGCACGGCATCGAGCCGCCTCATCGTCACCGACAGGATCTACCCCGCCTTCATCGAGGCCCTGCAGGCCCGCATGGCCAGGATCAAGGTGGGCGACGCCCGCGCCGCAGGCACCGACATGGGCCCCGTGGTCAGCCAGGCCCAGCTGGAGCAGGACCTGAGCTACGTGGAAATCGCCAAGGCCGAAGGCGCCGTGCTGGCTGCGGGCGGCGCAGCGGCCGCCTGCCACACCGGCAGCGGCAACAAGGGCTACTACATGGCGCCCACCCTGTTCGTGGACACCCAGGCCGCCATGCGCATCAACCGCGAGGAAGTCTTCGGCCCCGTGGCCAGCGTCATCCACGTCAAGGACTATGAAGAAGCCCTGGCCGTGGCCAACGACACCCCCTTCGGCCTGGCCGCAGGCATTGCCACCACCAGCCTCAGGCACGCCACCCACTTCAAGCGCCACAGCCAGGCCGGCATGGTCATGGTCAACCTGCCCACGGCCGGCGTGGACTACCACGTGCCCTTCGGCGGCCGCAAAGGCAGCAGCTACGGCCCGCGCGAACAGGGCCGCTATGCGCAGGAGTTCTACACGACGGTGAAGACGGCGTATACGCTGGCCTGAGGCAGGACCCAAAGCAGCCGCCAGGTGCTGGCGGCTGCTTTCATCACTGACGCCATCCGCAACAAAACGATGCGGATGGCGTTTTTTCATTCGTCGTTGCGCCCACAGTCAATTCTCGTGCGCGAAAGTGCAGACCGCCCCGTCCATTGCACCGTGCCTTGCATAGCATCTTCCCCAACGTGAGAGCCGGCTTCAGCCGGCCGGCGTCCATACCGGAGGGAGACCATGGCAACAACCGCAAGAATTTCCGGCCCCGTGGGGCGGGCGGCAATGAATCATCCCAAAGACGTGTTCACTGTCCAGCAATTGCTCAACGGGCATATGCGACGTGATCCCTGCCGCAAACTTCTGCGCGAAGACGGCAGATGGTCCAAGTCGCTGGAGCGCTCGATCGCCACCTTTCAGCAACTGTCCGGCTCGCCCGTCATGACCCAGGGCCGGATTGCACCAGCGACCCGCATGTTCGAGCTGCTGGCCCAGCCTCCGGCAATCTTTGGCTACGAACGGCGGATGGCGCAATTCATGGGGCCGGAGCCGGTAATTAAGGGGCCTACGATCGAGATTTTCATCTTTGATGGGAGGTTTATCAGTTCAGGATCCCAATGGGGGCATGCTGCAATTGATATCGATGGAAAGATATACAGTCGTGCGCCGACAAAATATGCAGTTTTGGATCGAGAAGAGTATATTTATGAAAATATACATAGAGTTAAAAGAGATATCATCGGCCTAGTGATACGCCTGTCCAATGAAGAGAAAGCAATTATCAAGAAGGAGCTTGACAAAAGAGTCAAGGAGAATAAACCCTACAGCATCACAGCCAACAGCTGCTCCACCAATGTTGCTGAGATTCTTGAGATGATAGGCATTCTCTCCCACGATCCTCGGTTCAAGAACAATCCTTCATCCGGCCATCTAACCTCTCCCAAGGAACTACTGCTTGCAGTTTCCAAATCTGGGCGTGTAATTAGAAAAGTGAACTATTCAAAGGCAAATTGATGAAAAAAATTACTCGATTCATGGGCCCTATTTTCGCCGCCACATTGGTTGCTTGCAGCTATGAACCAACAGGTCGATGGGAGGCTACAGACACGGTAAATATTTATTCAAACAACGATCACCCACTCGTAATCGCCTTTGTTGTGGAAAAAGGAGAAATATGTGCTATCAGCGAAGACATCATCATAAGAAAGGATCTTGGATATGCACAGGTCTCCTGCGAGAAAGGCCGGGGATGGGATAAATCCGGTCGATTCAAAAAGATCAGCGACTGAATCTCATAGTCTGCATTATTTTTGATATGGCTTATGTTCAATGAATTTTCAGTGGCGTGAAGACACCCCAATGAAAATCCCTCGCTTCTTGATGATCTTCGGTTGGTTTGCCGTAATATTCGCCTGGACTTGCTGGGTTCTGGCCTACATACAATCTAGCTGGTGGTGGCTGGTAGTTTCGTTGGTTCCATATCTGACTCACCAAACATTCCTAAACAAGGATGGACAGGCCGGTGGTGAATAGGGGGACTGCCACTGGTTTGCTGAACAATATCCCATGATAGGATTTTCTGGGTCATCAAAAATCTCAGTGAATCACGGTCTGTGCACACATCCATGCAGACTACATACATCTAGATTCACAAAGCCTAAAAGTAATTTTCCGAAAACCCGGGGCGCAATGCCCCGGCAGGCCTGTCACAAGAAAGCCTGAATCAGCGCTGAAACGCCGCCGCAGCGGCTGCCATCCGCCGCAAATACGCCGGGTCTTCCTGCAGGCAATGCACGTGGTTGACCTCGTCCTCCACCATCTCCTCCATCCGCTGTGCAGCCCCACAAATGGCCTGCAGCGCATTGGCCACCACCTCCAGATTGCGATGGCCCTCGGGCCGCTCCAGCCAGGCCAGCGCCAGCTGGCCTAGGGAATACACCTCGCTGCTGCCTTGCAGCGTCAGCCGGCCGATTTCGGTTACGGCATAGCTCAACTGTTGGGGCGTGGCCAGGGTCGGGGTTGTGGATGCGGTATTCATGGCGCGACCTCTCTCATGGCAGACGCGCCAGCATGGGGCGCATGAGTGGTGGAGGGGAAGGCAGGAAAAGCAATGCGATGCACGGTCTCGTACTCCTCAGTAGGACGAAGCCACGAGCCTGTGTTCTTACGCACAGACAGGTGGACGGGATGTTAAGAACACGCACTGAGACGCGCGGACGCCCTTACGGGTAGCCCCATCCCGCCCGAAACCGCAGGGACGCAGGCTTGCGCCCACGCTCCGGAAATCAGACGTGATAAGGCCTCCTTGACGGGGAGGCCGCACCGCTCAATGGTTGGGTGTTCTTACGCACCAGCCCCTGAACAGGGGGCTGCCGCAATGATAGAGACTTTCAGGATGGCAAACGCCCCAAAGCCCCGGGCCGAGCGCAGCGAAGGCCCGCACCAACTCCCCGTATGTCCGCGCCTGCGCCGTGGCGGTTGCGGGGTTGCAGTCCTGCCGAAGGACAGGACTGCTTCGTCATCTGACTCGCCGTGATTGTTTGAACGTAGCGCGTAGCGCGAAGTGAGTTTCACGGCGAACCCCGCAACCGCCACGACGCAGGTTGCCCCGCAGCGAAGCGAAGGGGTCGCGGACATCCGGGTTGTACGTGTCAAGGACATGGGTAACAACTCAGCTCACAGACATGGGTAACACTTCAAGCTCACATAGTCCTTCTGGGGTCCTCGCACATCCTCTTCGTTGAAGCAGCCCAGTCG